>VSSA01000029.1 GCA_008123405.1 Nocardioides sp. BGMRC 2183 | reverse complement strand
CCGCCCGGGTCGAACTGATCCGCGCCCGCGACGGCACCATCCTCGGCGAGACCTACCCCCACCCCGCCCACCTCCAGATTCACGTCGACCTGGAGCCCTCGGTCGACGCCTCCTGAGGGAAGCGGCCACCGGGGTGGCTGCCCGCTGGAGAGCCGGTACGCCTAGGCTTGGATTTGCTCCGCCCGCGGAGCGTTCCCCGGTTGGTCTGCCGGCAGGGCCCGCCTGACTTTGAATCAGGACAAGCGACGTAGGTTCGACTCCTACCCGGGGAGCACAGCACACGATGACAGCACACGACGATCCGGCACTGGCTGGTCCGAAGTGTCGGGACCGTCCGGCATGATCGTTCCCATGACCGCCGAGCTGTCGACGCACCCCACCGCGCTGGAGGCGGCGACGATCACGGCGGCGCGCTACCCGCGGATCCGTTACATGGGCAGCAAGTACCGGCTGCTTCCGCATCTCGCCGAGGTCTTCGCCGAGGTCGGTGGCAGCACGGCGTTGGACGCGTTCTCCGGCTCGGGAGTGGTCTCCTATCTCCTGAAGCGGCAGGGGTTCGCGGTGACCGCCAACGACATGCTCGAGTTCCCGGGCACGCTCGCCGCTGCCACCGTCGTCAACCAGTCCACGCTGCTCACCACCGAGGACGTCGAGCGGATCTGCGGGCCGGAGGCGGATGACCGCGACTTCATCCGACGGACCTTCGACGGGGTCTTCTACTCCGCCGACGACCGTGCCTTTCTCGACTCGGCGTGGTCACACATCGCCACGATGGCCGGTGACAAGCGCGCGTTGGCGATCAGCGCGTTGGTGCTCTCGGCGGCACGCAAGCAGCCGCGCGGCGTCTTCACCATCTCCGGCGATCTCAGCCATTACGACGACGGCCGGCGCGACCTGCGGCTCTCGATGCGCGAGCACTTCGTCGAGCATGTCGCCGACTACAACGCCGCGGTCTTCGCTGGTGCTCCGGCGCGAGTGACCCGCCAGGAGGCGTCGGTCCTGCAGCCCGCGCCGTACGACCTGGTCTACCTCGACCCGCCCTACGCACCGCCGACCGATGACAACTGCTACGTGAAGCGGTTCCACTTCCTCGAGGGGCTCTCGCGCTACTGGGAGGGGGACTCGCTGATGCTGCACACGAACACGAAGAAGCTCCCGAAGCCGCACACCGGCTACAGCCACCGGCGCACCATCGTCGAGGCGTTCCGTGACACGTTCGAGCGGTTCCACGACGCGGGCACGCTGGTGCTCTCCTACGGGTCCAACGCACTGCCGGACAAGGAGACGCTGGTGACGCTGCTGCGCGAGGTCAAGTCCGACGTGGAGGTCCGTGCGATCCCGCATACCTACCACTACGGCACCCACCGCACGGCTGCCCGTCGGGTCGTCGACGAATACCTCTTCGTCGCTCGATGAGACCGACCGGCACCATCCGACCCGTGACCATCCCGACCTACGACGAGTACGTCGCCTGCTTGAGCCGGGTCACCGCCCACGTTGACCCGACCGTGGCGACCCGCGATTCGCAGGCAGTTCAAGCCGCCGCCGCCTCGCTGGAACGGCTCCCGACCGTGGACCGCGCCATGATCGCCGCCTGGATCGAGAACTACCCCGACGCCGTACCGGTGCTGGGGCTGGTGGTCGGGCTCAGCCAGGAGAAGCTGAAGAACGCCCTGCGTCAGCACCTCGGCACCTCGTCGTGGACCCGAGCCGCCCGGGTCGACCCGTTGGGGATCGCGGAGATGCTCGACGCGGAGTTCGGACTGGTGGCCAGCCTTGAGGCGCAGCGCGGACGGACCTACACGTTCGGCGATCTGCTCGTCGCCCGCGCCGGCACGCGCGTCTACGCCACGTCAGCCGGGACGGCCGGACGTCTGGTCGAGGACCGGATCGAGCAGATCGCCATCGACCTGGGCCTCACCTATGCGACGCGGAGTCGGTTCGAAGGGCGCAGCGGACGGACCGCTCCATGCGACCTCGCGGTGCCCGACGCCGGCGGAGCGGCCTCCATCGTCGTCGCCGCCAAGGCATTCGATTCGACCGGCAGCAAGCTCACCGACGCGGTGCGCGAGGTGGAGGAGATGGCCGCGGTCCGCAAGCCGACCCAGTTCGTGATGGCGGTGATCGACGGGATCGGCTGGCTGTCGCGGGCCAACGACCTGCGCCGGATCCACGCACTGTGGGCCGCCGGCGAGATCGACGGGATGTACACCCTCGCCACACTGGACGACTTCCGGGCGGACCTCGAACATGCCGCCCGGCTGCGCGGACAGCTGACGGGGCACTGATGCTGCGCGGCTGGCTCCGACGCTCGCTGTGGGACGTGGTGCCGCGCGACCAGCGCGACACCCCGGCCCAGCTGCGCAGGCGCCAGCTGGTCACCGTCGTGGTGGTGCTGCTCGGTGCGGTCCTGCTCGGTCTGTCGCTGCGCATCGAGCCGGGCAGCCCCTGGTTCTACCCGGCGACGGCGGCGGTGGCGGCGCTGTGGCTGGTCGGTGCGTTCGCGTCGGGCCCGTTGCACCTGGGACGGATCACGTCGCCGAGTGACAGCCGGCTGATTCGGCCCGTCGTGCAGCCGGTGCTGCTCGGTCTGGCGCTCGCGGGGCTCTTCGTCGTCGGCGGGATGGTGGTGCGCGAGATCGACTGGCTCGACCGTCAGGTGCGCTCGGTGATGGACTTCGCCGACGCCGGGTCGGTGCCGCTGCTGCTGGTGATCACCGTGGTGAGCGGCATCGCCGAGGAGACCTTCTTCCGCGGCGCCGCCTACGCCGCCGTGCCCCGACACCCGGTCGTCTGGACGACGTTGGCCTACACGGTCGCCACGCTGGCCACCGGCAACGTGATGCTCGCGTTCGCGGCGATCCTGCTCGGTGTGGTGGTCGGACTTCAGCGGCGTGCCTCGGGGGGCGTCCTGGCCCCGATCCTCACCCACTGCACCTGGTCGACGGTGATGCTCTTCGCGCTCCCGGCGTTGTTCGGCTGAGGTTGGCCAGA
This sequence comes from Nocardioides sp. BGMRC 2183, assembly GCA_008123405.1. GTDB lineage: Bacteria > Actinomycetota > Actinomycetes > Propionibacteriales > Nocardioidaceae > Nocardioides. The sequence continues at coordinate 32,031 of VSSA01000029.1, read as the reverse complement.
CCGGGCTCGTCCTCAGATGTCGCGACCCTCGGCCAGCCGCTCGGCCAGCGCGCGTCGTACCGCCTCGGCGTAGGGGAGTGGCTCGCCCGGCACGACATCTCTGATCCGGGTGTCGGTGACCACCACCTCGGTGCCCATCGACTCGATCAGGTTCCGCCCGGTCACCACGTCCACATCCGTCACCAGCGCCAGCCAGTACGACGACAGCCGGGGCGTCAGCACAGGCACCCGGATGATCGGCACCGGCTTCACGGCGGCCTCCTCGGAGGCGATGCGCAGCATGTCCAGATAGGTCAGCACCTCCGGCCCACCGATCTCGTACGTCGCGCCGAACGCCTCCTCCTGTCCGATCACGCCGGCCAGGTAACGGACCACGTCATCGAGGGCGATCGGCTGGGTGCGGGTGGAGGTCCAGCGCGGCACCACCATCGCCGGCAGGTTCTTCACCAGCTGCCGGGTGAGCTCCCAGGAGATCCCGCCGTGGCCGACCACGATCGCGGCGCGCAGCGTGGTCACCGGCACCCCGGTCGAGCCGAGCAGTCCCTCCACCTCGCGGCGTGAGCGCAGGTGCGGGGAGAGGTGCTCGCCGTCCGCGCCCAACCCACCCAGGTAGACGATCTGGCGCACCCCGGCCTCGGCGGCGGCGCGGGCGAAGTTCCGCGCTGCCTGTGCGTCGCGCTCCTCGAAGTCGTCGTGGTCCAGGGAGTGCACCAGGTAGACCGCCACGTCAACGCCGCGCACCGCCGCGGCCAGCGAGTCCGGGTCGCCGACGTCCCCGGCCACCGCCGTCCCCGGGCCCTGGTAGCGCTCGGGGCGGCGGGTCATCGCGCGTACGCCGACCCCGTCGTCGACCAGCTTTCGCACGAGTCGGCGGCCGACGAAGCCGGTGGCACCGGTGACGAGGACATCGGGCTGATCCATGGGTCGAGGTTAGAGGTGGCCTCCTACAGGTGGGGTAGGGAAAACCCCACCATCGATCCGGCGTGTGAGCCCATCGCCGTACAGGTCGCGGATTCCTAACGTCGAGGTATCCCTTCCACCGCGCCCCTCCCGGCGCCGCACCCTCGGAGAAGCCGATGCGCCCTACCGATCCCACTCCCGCCCTGGAGGTGCGCGGACTCAGCCGCACCTACGGCGCCGGCCCCACCGCCGTGACCGCCCTCGCCGACCTCGATCTCGCCTTCGCCCGTGGCACGTTCACCGCCGTGATGGGGCCGTCGGGGTCGGGCAAGTCGACCTTCCTCGCCTGTGCCGCCGGGTTGGATCGGCCCACCACCGGCGCGGTCCTGCTCGAGGGACACGACCTGGTCACGGACGACGAGGGCGCGCGGACCCGGCGCCGGCGGGACCGGATCGGCTTCGTCTTCCAGTCGTTCCACCTGCTGCCCTACCTCACCGCCGCTCAGAACGTCGGGCTCCCGGTGCGGCTCGCCGGCGCCCGCCCCGATCGGGCTCGCGTCGACCGACTGCTCACCGAGGTCGGGTTGGGCGACCGTGCCCAGCACCTGCCCGGTGACCTCTCCGGCGGCCAGCAGCAGCGGGTCGCGCTGGCGCGTGCGCTGGTCACCGACCCGGCAGTGCTGCTGGCCGACGAGCCGACCGGGGCGCTCGACAGCCGTACCGCGCAGCAGATCCTCACGCTGCTGCGCCGCAGCGTCGACGGACTCGGCCAGACGGTGGTGATGGTCACCCACGACCCGGTCGCCGCCTCCTACGCCGACGAGGTGGTCTTCCTGGTCGACGGTCGCCTGGTCGGTCGGATGCCGCAACCCACCGTGGACGCGGTCGCCAGCCAGCTCGCCCACCTCGACCAACTGGTCGCGTGATGAGTACGACGACCGCGGGCCTCGCCGCGCGCAGCCTGCGCCACCGGCCCCGTGCCGCCATCGCGACCTTCCTCGCCGCTGCGCTCGGGACCGTGCTGACCGGTTCCTTCGCCACCCTGCTGCAGACCTCGTTCACCACCTCCGGCGACGACGCGGAGACGCTCTTCGTGTTGGGTGCGGTGGTCGGTGGCTGGGGGGCGGCCATCGTGCTCTTCTCGATCGCCTCCACCGTCGGTCTGACCACCGCACAACGGATGGAGGAGATGGCGCTGCTGCGCACCCTGGGCGCCACCCCCGCGCAGGTACGACGCCTGGTGCTCGCCGAGGCCACGGCCATCGCCCTCGTCGGTGCCGTGCTCGGCGCGGCCGTCGCGCTGCTCACCGGCCCGCTCCTCTTCGACCTGCTCTCGGGGGAGCTGGTCGGCGCCGAGGTCGACTACGCCGGCGGCATCGCCGCGACCACCGCCGCCGGACTCGGCGTGCTGATCGTGGCGGTCCTCGCCGCTGCGATCGCGGCGCGCCGCGCTACCAGTGGACCTGCCCTGCTCACGCTGCGCGAGAGCCGCGCCGAGACCGGCCGGCTGCCGTGGTGGCGGGTGGTCATCGGGGTCGCGCTGGTCGGCTACGGGGTCGCGATGGGGATCGTCACGGTCACGGTCACCGCCGACGACCCCGACCCCTACGCGGCGATGTCGACGAGCGGGTCGAGCTCGATCCTGGTCGGCGTCGGGCTGGCCGTCCTGGCGCCGACGCTGCTGCGCTGGGGCGCTGCACCCGCCCTGCTGCTGGGCCGGCGCTCGAGCAGCCTGCACCTGGCGTCGTACAACACGGTGCGGCGGGCGCGGACTCTCTCAGCCGTGCTGGCGCCGGTGATCGTGCTGACCTCGGCCGCCGTGGGCACCCTGATGCTGGTCGCGATCGACGCGCGTACGCTGCCGGCGGGCACTCCGGAGGCGGGCACGATCACGCTGCTCAACAACGTGGTGGTCGGCATGCTCGCGCTCTTCGCCGCGATCATGGTGGTGAACGCGTTCGTCGCCTCGCTGGCCCACCGGCGTGGGGAGCTGCAGCGGCTGCGGCTGCTCGGCGCCACCCCCGAGCAGGTGCGCGGCACGGTGCTCGCCGAGGCGGCGATCGTGGCGGTGGTCGGCATCGTGGCCGGCACCCTCGGCTCCCTCGCAACGGTGGTGCCGTTCGCGGTGGCCCGTGACGAAGGCGTGGTGCCGGACGGGTCGCTGTGGCTGCCGCCGGTGGTGCTGCTGGCAGTGGTCGGGCTGACCGTGCTGGCCGCACGGACGGCTGTCGGGCCGGCGGCGCGGTCGGTGGTGGCGGGGGAGGCCCGATGACAGACTTCGCTGCGATGGAGATGATGGCGCGGGTCGAGTTGCCGCGGCCGCTGCCGGTGACGGCAGCCGGGCTGGTGGAGCGGCTGCGGCTGACCGTGCTCGGGCTCTGCTACGCGGCCTCTTTCCTGCCGTCGTTGTTGCTCGCCATCTTCACGCTGGTCTGCATCCCGCTGACCCTGGCGCTGGGTATGGGCGTGCTGGTGGCACTCGTCGTGGTGCCGGCCACCGCGGCGCTGACAGCCGTGCACCGTCGCGCCACCTCGACGCTGCTCGAGCAGCCGGTCGACCCGGGCTACCGCAGCACGGCGGGCGTCGCGCCGCTGTTGCGGCCGTTCCGCTGGGTGGGGGACCCGGCGCGGTGGCGGGACTTCGGCTTCCTCTGCTTCTCCGCCACCGGCGGCTTCGTGATCGCGCTGCTGCCGGCGGCGCTGCTGACCCTGCCGGTGACCTGGCTGGTCCTCGCCCTCACCGTCGGCGGGTTCGTGTGGCTGCTGCTTCTCCTGCTCAGCGGCCCGGTCGTGATCGCATGGTGGTTCGTCACCGGGCCGCTGGTGCGCGCCCGGCTGCTCGCCGAGCGGGCTGTCCTCGGCCACGCCAGGGTCGCCGACCTGATCGAGCGGGTGGAGCGGGTCGAGGTCTCCCGGGCCGCCTCGCTGGACCATTCGGCGGCCGAGGTGCGGCGGATCGAACGCGACCTGCACGACGGCGCCCAGGCGCGGATCGCGTCGGTGGGAATGAGTGTGGGCCTCGCCGAGACCCTGCTGCGCAGCGACCCCGAGCGGGCGGCGGCGCTGCTTCGCGAGGCTCGGGAGACGACGGTGGACGCCCTCGACGACCTCCGCACGGTGGTCCGTGGAATCCACCCGCCGGTGCTCGCCGACCGTGGCCTGGCCGGCGGGATCGAGGCGCTCGCCCTCGCCCTCCCGGTCCCGGTGGCACTGGCCGTCGAGGTGCCCCGACTCCCGCCCCCGATCGAGTCGGCCGCCTACTTCGCGGTCGCCGAGTGCCTGGCCAACACCGCCAAGCACGCCGACGCCACCCGTGCCTGGGTCACCGGCAGCCACGACGGCCACCGACTCAGCTTGGTGGTCGGCGACGACGGCATCGGGGGAGCGGATCCCGCCGGCGGTGGGCTCTCCGGGATCACACGACGGCTCGACGCGTTCGACGGCGATCTCACTGTGCACAGCCCGGCCGGCGGGCCGACGGTGATCCGGCTCGAGATCCCGTCCCCGACTGCGATGATCGATCCATGACGACGACCCCCGACCGTGCGCCGTTGCGTGCGGTGCTGGCCGAGGACCAGGCTCTGCTGCGGGTGGGGCTGGAGCGGATCCTCGGAGCGGGGGCGATCGAGGTGGTCGAGGCGGTGGCCGACGCACCGTCCCTGACCCGGGCGCTGGCCCGCGACGACATCGACATCGCCGTGGTCGACGTACGGCTCCCGCCGACGCACACCACCGAGGGGCTGGAGGCGGCGACCGCGGCGCGAGCACAGCGGCCGGGGTTTCCGGTGCTGGTGCTGAGTCAGTGGGTCGAGCCGCTCTACGCCCGCGACCTGCTGGCCAGCGGCGAGGGAGCGATCGGCTACCTGCTCAAGGACCGGGTGGCCGACGTGGACGCATTCCTCGCGGCGGTGCGGCAGGTGGCCGACGGCGGCACGGTGCTGGATCCGGAGGTGGTTGCCGCCCTGTTGACCACCCGCACCGGACCGCTGGACCGGCTCACCGAGCGCGAGCGGGAGGTGCTCGGGCTGATGGCCGAGGGACGCTCCAACAACGCGATCGCGGCGCGCCTGGTGGTCACCGAGAAGGCGGTCGGCAAGCACACCGCCAACATCTTCGCCAAGCTCGACCTGCCGCAGGCGCCCGACGACAACCGGCGGGTGCTCGCCGTCCTCGCCTGGCTGGAGGCCGCCGCGACGAAATGAGACACGGGGTGTCGCCGATCACATGAATGCGATCTACTCCTCAGTAACCACTCTCGGAGGGAGCCTGAGGATGAAGAATCGTCCTGCTCGGATCATCGCCGCGCTCAGCGGTCTCGCACTCGCCACGACGGTCGCCGCGACCGCCCCCGCCCACGCCGCGCCACCGGTCGCGGACGGCCCCATCACCGTCGCGGCTGCCCCGCTCGACGACCCCTTCTTCGACTACGACGGAGCCACGCCGCTGGAGGAGGTCGCGCCCGGGACCGTCCTCAAGACCCGCACCATCCCCTACAGCATCCAGGGGCTGAATCTCCCGCTGAAGGCGCACCAGATCCTCTATCGGACCCGCAACACGCTCGGCGACGCCGTGGCCAACGTGACCACCGTGGTCCGTCCGTCTCTCTCCCTGCGTCGCGACGCGCGTGTGGTCTCCTACCAGTCGTTCTACGACTCCCTGAACCCGGCCGACCAGCCGTCGGCAGCGATCGCCGGCGGGCAGGGTCTCGGCCCGGCGATCGCCAACGTGGAGACACTGCTCATCAAGCCGCTGCTGCTCGCCGGCTACACGATCAACATCCCCGACACCGAGGGGCAGACCGCGAACTTCGCGGCCGGCCCGGAGTACGGCTACACCACCCTCGACTCGCTCAAGGCACTTCCCGACGCGCCGGCCACCAAGGTCGACGACGACGACCCGATCGGACTGATCGGCTACTCCGGCGGTGCCATCGCCAGCGAGTGGGCCGCCGAGCTCGCGCCGACGTACGCGCCCGAGGTCGCCGACGACCTGGTCGGCACCGCCATCGGCGGCGTGCTGGTCCACCCCGGCAAGAACCTCAGGTACGTCGAGGGCAGCTCCATCTGGGCCGGGGTGGCGCCGATGGCGCTGGTCGGCATCGGTCGCGCCTTCGAGGTCGACTTCGACCCCTACCTCAGCGCTCGCGGCCAGGAGATCTTCGCCGAGATGCAGGACGCCTCGATCACCGAGGTGCTCGGTGCGTACGCCGGCCTCACCTGGGCCGACCTGGTCAAGCCCGAGTTCGCCGACCCCTACTCGGTGCCCGAGTTCGTCGACGTCGCCAACCAGCTGATCATGGGGACCGGTGGCACCCCGACCTCGCCGATGTTCATCGGCCAAGGCACGGGTGGCGCGCTGGAGGGCACCCCGGCAGGCGGTCCCGACATCGGCAAGGGGGACGGGGTGATGATCGCCGGCGACGTGCGCACCCTGGCCCGCCAGTACTGCGATGCCGGCGTCCGGGTGAAGTACTCCGAGTACGCGCTCTCCCACTTCACCTCCATCGCCACCTGGCTGCCCGAGGCCTATGCCTGGCTGCTGGCCCGGTTCGGGCCGTTCTCGGCGCCGAGCAACTGCGGCTCGATCGCGCCCGGCAACACGCTCGCGCCCCTGGCGCATGCCGATCGCTGAGCCGCACGCCGATCGCTGAGCCGCTGGTCGGACGGAACCTTGCCGTGTGGTGAGGTTTCGTCCGACCTCTCTTCGGTGATGAGTTCTCCTCGACGGCATCGACACGGCACCGACCAGCAGAGGAAGCCACGATGGACACCCCGATTGAGGCGATCTACAAGGCGGCGAAGGAGGAGATCCCGGCCGAGGGTGACTACCTCACCCGGATCGCCGGCCACCTGCACTCCGCGATCACCACCCTCGACCGACAGACCGCCCACGCCGGAGAGCCGGCACTGATGACCTCGATGCTCCGCGTCGGCGGCGACATCTACGACGTACTCCACCTGGCCGTCCGGTCGCTGGACAACGCCTCGGTCGCGCTGATCATGACCGCCGACGACTTCGTCAACACCGACGACCAGGCCCGGGAGGACTACGAGAACCTCAGCCAGGACCTCAAGGACGCCGAGATGCCGCACCACTCCACCGACGAGCTGGGCAACCCGGAGGACGAGGGCTACGACGTGGAGAACCCGATGCCGATGCCCCCCGGTACGACGCACATCGACCCCTCCGAGGACCCGGACACCCCGGACCAGGACCGGGAGCAGCGCGATGCCCAAGAGGATTCGCAGCCCGAGCTGCCCGACGCGCCGGGGCGTGACTGGGAATGAGCTTCAACGTCATCGACTACTACAACGCCGTCCTGGACATCGAGAAGTACCTCAACTACCTCAAGTCCAACGAGCTGGCTCACGAGTACGCCAAAGCCGTCATCGACGCCAACGACCTCTCCTCCAAAGGCGACCTGGCCGAGCTCTACACCGAGGTCGGGATCAGCCTGCGGGACTGGGAGAGCCCCTGCCCCGAGTCGCGCTTCAAGTTCAGGTTCCACGGCGGCTACGCGGAGATCTCCAGCGTCCGGGTGCTGATGCCCTTCGACTACACCCAGGACGAGGTGGACCAGATCCGCCGCGAGTTCGAGACCGGGCTGACCGAAGCCTGGAACAACGGTGCCAGCTGGGCCGACGGCCTCTACGAGTACGTCAACGACGTCTCCCGTCAGTTCGTGAAGCCGGACGTGGAGGTGATGGCGGGCGCGGTGCACACCCTCGCCCGGGACGTCACCGAGGAGCTGGCCATCGGTGCGGTCGACAACTGGGCCTACATCGAGGACCTGCTCAACGAGTGGAGCGGCGACTCGGCCCACGAGTTCTTCGGCTTCTACACCCGCTACGGCAGCGCGCTGGACCTGTTCAGCCTGATGTCGATGAACGTCGCCGCCGGCTTCGCGGCGTCGACCCGGATCATCAGCGGCACCCAGCAGGGCGCACTGAAGTTCGTGGAGAGCATCCGGGACAGCCTGGAGACGATGCTGATCGCCTGGGTAGAGGTCGGCGGACCGCCGCCTGACATCGAGTTCCCGGCCTGGGTGGCCGACGTCGCGAAGATCGCGCTGGACGTGTGGCCGCTGCTCCAGCTGATCCCTTCGGTGAAGGCCGCCACCACGACGGTGGACACGATGATCACCGCCGGCAAGAACATCTCCACCCTGGTCACCACGATCTCGGACGTGAGCAACGTCGAGCTGCACAAGCTGGACCTGAACTTCGACGCGAAGACCTCCGACGAGATCTACACCCAGCTCACCGACACCCTCTACAACGACTACTACCTCAAGTACGTCGAGGCGATGGACTCCTTCCACGACGGCTCCTACACCCCCGACGTGGACAACGCCGACGAGATCCCCTTCCGCGGATCACTGGTGGTGGACCGGATGGAGGAGCTGCAGGGTGGGCGCAACGACTGGTACCTGCCCGAGGTGCACCCCGAGAGCATGTACGAGGACGGCGACGAGTACGGCTGGTGACCCAGGGGCGGCGGTCACCGGTACGCCATTAGTGTGTGCCGGGTGACCGAACAGCTCACCGTCATCGTCCTCGCTGCCGGTGGCGGCACCCGGATGAGGTCCAAGACCCCGAAGGTGCTGCACGCGATCGGCGGTCGTTCCATGATCGGCCACGTGCTGCACGCCGTGGGCACTCTCGAGCCAGACCGGCTGGTGACAGTGGTCGGCCATCAGCGTGAGCTGGTCGGTCCGGCCGTCGCCGAGCTCGCGCCCCACGCGGTGCTCGCGGTGCAGGAGGAGCAGCGCGGCACCGGGCACGCGGTGCGGGTCGCCCTCGACGCGCTCGCCGAGGCGGGCCAGCGGCCGACCGGCGGCACCGTGCTGGTGGCCTACGGCGACACTCCGTTGCTCCAGGGCGAGACGTTGCGCGACTTCGTCGCCGCGCACGCCGCCGCCGAGGCCGCGGTGAGCGTCCTCTCCGGCATCGTCGAGCAGCCGACCGGCTACGGACGGATCGTCCGTGAGGCGGACGGCGGCGTCGCGGCCATCGTGGAGGAGAAGGACGCCACCGACGCGCAGCGGGCGATCACCGAGATCAACTCGGGCATCCTGGCCGTCGACGCGGCGTTCCTCGCCGCGTGCGTCACCCGGTTCAACGACGACAACGCCAGCGGGGAGTATTACCTCACCGACGCCGTCGGCATCGCCCGCCAGGACGGGCTGGCGGTGGCGGCTCACCCCGTCCTCGACGCCCAGCAGACCGAGGGCGTCAACGACCGGGTCCAGCTGGCCGAGCTCGGTCGCGAGCTGAACCGGCGGATCGTCACCGGCCATCAGCGCAACGGAGTCACCGTGATGGACCCGGCCAGCACCTGGATCGACGCTGACGTGACCCTCGCGGCCGACGTGACAATCCTTCCCGGCACCCAACTGCTCGGCACCACCACCGTCGCCGAGGACGCCGTGATCGGGCCGGACACCACGCTGGCCGACTGCGAGATCGGCGCCGGCGCCCGCGTCGTACGCAGTCATGGGCAGCTGGCCGTGATCGGGGAACGGGCCAGCGTGGGGCCGTACTCCCACCTGCGTCCGGGCACTCGGCTCGGGGTCGGCGGCAAGATCGGCGGGTTCGTGGAGACCAAGAACGCCGACATCGGTGACGGAGCCAAGGTCCCGCACCTCAGCTACGTCGGCGATGCCGAGATCGGCGAGGGTGCCAACATCGGCGCCGGCACGATCTTCGCCAACTACGACGGCGTCGCCAAGCACCGGACCACGGTCGGGCGGCACGCCAAGACCGGGTCCAACAACACCTTCGTGGCGCCGGTGAACATCGGCGACGGCGCCGGCACCGGGGGCGGCACCGTGGTCCGCGAGGACGTTCCGCCCGGGGCGCTCGCCGTGAGCAGCGGCCCGCAACGCACCATCGACGGGTGGGCGCAGCGCAAGCGGCCGGACACCGCGCAGGGGCGTGCGGCAGCCGCCGCGAGCGACGCGGCGGGCGCCGGGCCTGTGAGTCCTGACACGGAGACGTCCGGAGAGTGACACTCAGCTGAACGCCGGTTGGGCGCATCCGGGTCGGACGCGGCAGAATCGGCACCATCAGCGGCCTCGAACCCAGGAGAGATCCGTGAGCGGACTGAAGCGGACCACCGAGAAGAACCTGATGGTCTTCAGCGGCCGGGCGCACCCCGAGCTGGCCGACGAGGTGGCCGAGCTCTTGGGCACCCAGCTGGTCCCGACCTCGGCGTACGAGTTCGCCAACGGCGAGATCTACGTGCGCTACCAGGAGTCCGTGCGCGGCTGCGACGCGTTCGTGATCCAGAGCCACACCACTCCGATCAACGAGTGGATCATGGAGCACCTGATCATGGTCGACGCGCTCAAGCGCGCCTCCGCCAAACGGATCACCGTGGTCATGCCGTTCTGGGGCTACAGCCGCCAGGACAAGAAGCACCGCGGCCGCGAGCCGATCTCGGCCCGGCTGATGGCGGACATGTTCAAGACCGCCGGCGCCGACCGGGTGATCACCGTCGACCTGCACGCCGACCAGCTCCAGGGCTTCTTCGACGGCCCCGTCGACCACCTGATGGCGCTGCCCGTGCTCACCGACTACATCAAGGAGAAGTACGGCGACCAGCCGCTCGCCGTGGTCTCTCCGGACGCCGGGCGGATCAAGGTCGCCGAGCGCTGGTCGGCCCGGCTCGGCGGCGCCCCGCTGGCCTTCATCCACAAGACCCGCCGCACCGACGTCGCCAACGAGGTCGTGGCCAACCGTGTCGTCGGTGAGGTCAAGGGGCGGATGTGCGTGCTGACCGACGACATGATCGACACCGGCGGCACCATCGTGAAGGCCGCCGAGGCGCTGATGGAGGACGGTGCGGCCGGCGTGATCATCGCCGCCACCCACGCGATCCTCTCCGACCCTGCGGTCGACCGGCTCAAGAACTGCAGCGCCACCGAGGTCGTCATCACCAACACCCTGCCGGTGCCGCCGGCCAAGCAGTTCGACAAGCTCACCACGCTGTCGATCGCCCCGATGGTCTCCCGTGCGATCCGTGAGGTCTTCGAGGACGGCTCGGTGACGTCGATGTTCGACGGCCAGGCCTGAGACAGCACAACAGGCCCCTGCCGGATCGGCAGGGGCCTGTTGACGTACTCAGCCCTTGAGTGAGTCGACCCAGTCCTGGTTCTCCTCCAGCCAGGCCTCGACCGCCTCGGCTTCCTTGCCCTCGCCGTACTCGTTGACGACCATGTCCTCGAGCGAGCCGTACTGCTCGTCGTCGAGCTTGGCGTTGGCCATCATGTCGGCCACGTCAGGGAAGTCGTCGCTGAAGCCGGCGGTGGCGACCTCGGCCAGGCCCTCGGGCTCACCGAGCGCGCCCTTGGGGTCCTCCAGGTCCTTCACCGGGAAGGCGGTGTTGGCCCAGAACGGACGCCACAGGGTGACCACGATGTCCTCTTCGTTGTCCGTGGCCTTCTGCAGCTCGGCAAGCATCGCCGTGGTCGAGGAGGTGACCAGCTCGTACTCCTCGTCGAGGCCGTACTCCGGCATCACCGTGTTCTGGGTGATGTCGGTCAGGCCGGCGCCGGGCTCGATGCCGATGATCTTGCCGTCGTACTGGTCCGCCTTGCCGACCAGGTCCTCGATCGAGTTGAGCTCGGAGTACTCCGGCACCGCCATCGTCAGCTTGGCGTTGTCGTAGTAGGTGCCGAGCACCTCGAGGTCGTCGCCGTACTCCTCCATGTAGTTGGCGTGGGTGACCTCTGGCCAGGCCGACGGGTAGACGTCGACGTCGCCGCGGGCGACGCCGGTGTAGAGCGGGGCCGCCTCGGAGACCTCCTCGATCTCCACGGTGTAGCCCTCGTCCTCGAGGACTGCCTGCCACAGGTAGGCCATCGACAGACCGTCGGTCCACGACGGGATGATGCCCAGCGTGATGGTCTCGCCCCCGTCGGAGCCGCCACCGTCGCCGTCATCGGACCCGCAGGCCGCCAGCGACAGACCGAGGCCCAGCGCCATGGCTGCCGCACCGACTCGTTTCAGATTCCTCATGCTCGTCATTCGTCGTCCCTTCTCGTGCGTGCGGCGGTGCCGCACCTCATCTGTGCTGAACTAACTGTGTCGAACCAACTGTGTCGAACTAGCTGTGCTGAACCGTGGGTTGCGCGGGCTCCGTGTCCTCCGTGCCGTCGGTGTTCCGGCGGCCGCTGAAGCGATCCACCGCCGAGCGCAGCCTGCCGCGCCCGGGCTGGCGCATGCCGGCCGCGGCCGTGACCCGGTCGAGGAAGACGGCGAGGACCACCACGGAGAGGCCGGCCTCGAACCCGAGGCCGACGTTGAGCCGGGCGATGGCCTCGGTGACCACCTTGCCGAGGCCGGGTGCACCGACGATGCCGGCGATGACCGCCATCGACAGCGCCAGCATGATCACCTGGTTGATGCCGGCCATCACCGTCGGCGTCGCGAGCGGCAGCTGGACCTCGCGCAGGATCTGGCGGGGGGTCGCGCCGAACGCGTGGCCGGCCTCGACCACCTCGGCGTCGACCTGCCGGATGCCGAGCTCGGTGAGTCGGACCCCCGGCGGCAGCGCGAAGATCACGGTGGCCACGAGACCGGCGGTGACGTTCAGGCCGAAGGCAGTCACCACCGGCACCAGCCAGACGAACGCCGGCATCGTCTGCATCAGGTCCATCACCGGCCGGATGATGCGACTGAACCAGTCCCAACGAGCGGCGATGATGCCCAGCGGGATGCCGATGATCAGGGCGAGGACTGTCGCGAGAACGATGAGCGCGAGGGTGTACATCGCGTTCTCCCACTGGTCCATCGAGATGATGAACGCCATCCCGATGAAGGTGCCGATGGCCAGCTTCCAGTCCCGGGCGAGCCACGCGAGCAACGCGAACACCACCGCCATGACCAGCGGAGCGGGGCCGTTGAGCACCCCGGAGATGCTCTCGAGCGCGCTCTCGCCGGCGTCACCGACGGCGTCCAGGAAGTCGCCGAAGTGGTCGTAGATCCAGTCGAACCCCTCGTCGATCCACTCCCCGACGGGGATGCGGGGCACGCCGTCGACCCGTTCGTCGAAGATCGCCATCGGGGTCATCGGACCTCCTCCACGGTCGGAGCGGACGGGAGCGGCTCGGATGGTGTCGGCGGTGCCTCCGGCGGTGGCGCCACACTGCCCAGCGCGCTGAGCAGGGTGACCCGAGGGATCACCCCGAGGAGTCGCTGCTGGTCGTCGACGACCGCGAGCGGCACCGGGCTCTCGGCGGAGGCGGCGAACAGGTCGGCGACCGTGGTGTCAGCGGCCACCGTCGCGGCCTCGGACTGCACGCCGGTGAGATCGTCGCGGCCGGTGGCGACGGCGTCCGCCGCTGCCTTCTCGGTCACCACTCCCTGGAGCCGGCGGTCGGGGGAGACCACCATCACCGCCGACATCTGGTGCTCGCGGATCAGCTTGTGGGCGGCGCGCGGTCCTTGCGTGGAGCCGAGCACGGCGACCGGCGGCTCCATCACCGAGGAGGCGGTGAGGACCCGGGTGCGGTCGACGTCCTGGACGAACTGGGCGACGTAGTCGGTCGCCGGGTCGTTGAGGATCTGCTCGGCGGTGCCCTGCTGGACGATCCGGCCGTCGCGCATCATCGCGATGTGGTCGCCCAGGCGCATCGCCTCGTTGAGGTCGTGGGTGATGAACAGGATCGTCTTGCCCAGCTCGTGCTGCAGCTCGACCAGCTGGTCCTGCATCTCCCGCTTGATCAGCGGGTCCAGCGCGCTGAACGCCTCGTCCATCAGCATCACGTCGGTCTCGGCGGCCAGCGCGCGCGCCAGGCCGACGCGCTGCCGCATGCCGCCGGAGAGCTCGCCGGGCATCGAGCCGCCCCAGCCGCCCAGGCCGACCATCTCCAGCGCACGCTCGCCGCGGGCCTCCCGGTCGGCACGGTTGACCCCGTTGACCTTCAAGCCGTAGGCCGCGTTCTCACCGACGGTGCGGTGGGGGAGGAGGGCGAAGTGCTGGAAGACCATGCTGATCCGCTCGCGCCGGATCCGGCGCACCGCGTTCCGATCCAGGGCGGCCAGGTCCTCACCGCCGATCCGGATCGTGCCCGAGGTGGCAGGTTGCAGGCCGTTCACGGTGCGGATCAGCGTGGACTTCCCGGACCCGGACAGGCCCATCACCACGAAGATCTCGCCCTCGGCGACCTCGAAGGAGGCGTCGATCACCGCGGCGGTCAGGCCGTCGGCGCGCAGCTCCTCCCGGGTCGCTCCGTCCTTGAGCCGGGTGACACCGCGTTCGGGACGGCGCCCGAACACCTTGTAGACCTCATGGGCCTCGATGACTGGCACTGGGGGATTGCTCCTCTGCCATGGGCGCGGACCCGTGTGTCCACGCCGCTCTCCTACGACCAGGGGACACGCACACCACGAACCACGCGAGCGGAGGCGCGTCAAGCACCGCCGCTGGGGCAGAGCGCGGGTTACGAGGACGACACCCGAGTGTTCGCCGACCCCTCAACCGCCCCAGCACCGTAACTAAGAATTTGTTGAGGGTTCAAAATTGTCCGTGACCGATACCAGACTGCAATCAAGTTCCACACCGTGGGTTGCCAACGCGCGGTCCAGGTCGTCCAGGCCGTCGTTCCACCACCGCGCCAGCACCGTCGGTACGTCGTCCCGCGCGACAGTTGCCGCGAACGCGTCCCGCAGCCGCCTCCGCTCGACCTCCGGGAGCGGGAGGAGCGGCACCGCCCGGCCGATCACCTGGCCCATGCCCTGCCCCGAGCGCTGCGCCAGCGCGAGGCCGTCGGAGAGATACCGCTCCAGGTAGCCGCCGACCAGCTCGGCCTGCTCCCAGCCCCAGAACCCTGCCGAGACCGCGGTGAACTCGTGGCTGGCGAGCTCACCGCCCATCAACTGCTCCCAGGCAGCCGCCTTCGCCTCCGCCGTGGCCACCGCAGCCCGAGCGGTGAGCGCCTTGAGGTGGCCGGAGACCGAGCGGTCGCGCTCCTCCTCCCGGGCGATGTGCTCCTCCTCGCCGAGCTCGGCCAGGCGCCGTACCGCGATCCAACGCAGCTCTGGGTCGGCGTCCTCGGTCAGGAACGCCCGCACCACGTCGGCCTCCGCACTGGTGCCGGCCAGGGTTCGGGTCGCGCACGGCACCAGGCTCGGCACCCCAGCCTCGAGTGCGGAGCGCGCCACCGTGCCGATCACGTCGAGAAGGCCACGCACGTCGGTGGGGGTGCAGTACAGGCGAGCGACGCGCAGCGCGGCGGCCACCACCGACTCCAGGATCACCGGGTGCCGCTCGGGGGCCAGTTGGTCGGTCAGCAGCGTGGCGAAGTCGCCCAGCGACAGGGCATGCGACTCCACGGCGTCGATCGCGCTCCACCAGAGCACGGCCCGGGTCAACGGGTCCGGGACCCGGGAGAGCCCGGTGCTGACCGCCTCCCAGGTCGCCGTGTCCCAGCGGATCGCCGCGAACGTCTCGTCCCCGGCGTTCGGCACGACCGTCCGACCGGCGTACTGCTCCAGACGGAGGGGAGCGTCGGCGAGGTCCACCATCGTCGAGCCGACCGGCGCCATGTCGGCGTCGAAGGCGGCCACGGTGAACCGGTGCTGGCGGCTGCCGTGCCGGGTCAGCACCGGGACGTCGCCGTCGTGGGCGACCTCGATCGTGTCGAACCCGGTGCTGCGCAGCCACCGTTGCGCCCAGTCGCGGACGTCGCGGTCGGTCTCAGCATCCAGCGCGTCGAGGAACTCGGCGAGATCGGCGTTGCCGAAGGCGTGACCCTGCAGATGCCGGTTCACCCCGGCCAGGAAGTCAGCGCCGAGCCAGGTCCCGAGCTGGCGCAGCGTCGCGTTGCCCTTGGCGTAGGTGATCATGTCGAAGTTCGCGAACGCGGTGTCCGCGTCCGGCACCCGCTCGGCGTCCTCGGCGACCGGGTGGGTGGAGCGGCGCCGGTCGGCGCGGTAGCCGGTCGGCTTGCGTGTCAGCGCGGCGGTGACCCACGCGCCGTCATACCCGGCCGCCTCGGCGCCGACCTCGAAGCCCATGAAGTCGGCGAACGACTCGTTGAGCCAGGTGTCCTCCCACCAGCGCATGGTGACCAGGTCGCCGAACCACATGTGCGCCATCTCGTGGGCGATGGTGCTGGCCAGCCACTGCCGCTGCAGCTCGGTCGGGGTCCCGGCGACCAGGTACTCGTCGCGGAAGGCGACACAGCCGGGGAACTCCATCGCGCCCCAGTTCAGGCCCGGGGTGAAGATCTGCTGGTAGTCGTCGAAGGCGTACGGCGGGCCGAACGCCTCGGTGAACCAGGCGAAGCACCTGCTGGTGATCCGGCGCAGCTCCTCGGCGTCGCGCTCGAGCTCGCGCCGCTGCCCGGCCCGCGCGTGCCACCCGAACGGCAGGGTGCCGCCGGGAGCCTCGGCGTACGGCTCGTCCCAGGTGACCGAGGCCCACGGCCCGGCCGCGACGAAGAACAGGTAGGAGGAGATCGGGGGCGTGGAGCCGAACGACCAGCACGCCCCGTCGCCGTCCGGCGCCGCGGTGCGGTCGGCCTCCTTGCCGTTGGCCAGCACGGTCCAGTGATCGGGGCCGGCGACCGAGACGTCGAAGGTGGTCTTCAGGTCCGGCTGGTCGAAGCAGGGGATCACCTTGCGCGCCACGTCCATCGCGGTGAACGCGCACACGTAGCGCTCGCCGTCAGCGGGATCGATGGTCACCGTCATCCCGTCGCCGTCGGTGACATAGGGGAGTGAGGCGGTGATCCGCACCCGGTTCTCGGACGCCAGGTCGTGCAGCGCGATCCGCTCGCCGTCGTACGGCGCCGGGCGGCCGTCGAGCATCACCTCCGTGCCGCCGGTCAGCTCCAGGAACGTCTCCGCCCCCGGGCGGGCACACCGGAACTCGACCACCGCCTCGATCGTGTAGCGATCGGTCGAGCGTAGGTCGAGGTGCACGGTGGTGCGGACGTCGGAGACCAGGGCGGCACGCTCACGCGCCTCGGAGAGCTGCAGGACCATCCGGCCAGGGTAGGCGCCGACGACGATTGGCAATCGAGCCGCGGACCTATCTACACTCGTGCGGTTGCCTCGGCGAGGGAGCACCTGCTGACTCCGTGATCGACTGGGCCGAAAACGTCTTTGCGCCGCGCGCGGACGGTTCGGTGCCGCCGGTCACCGGATCCCGCAGCGCGGCGCTTCTGGTTCCACCGGGGCCCTCACCACCGATCCACGAGGAGATCCCCATGTCCGAAGAGCACATCAAGGGCGAGGCCCGCACCGAGTTCGGCAAGGGCGCTGCCCGCCGCATCCGTCGCGAGGACAAGGTCCCGGCCGTCATCTACGGTCACGGCAGCGACCCGATCCACCTGACCCTGCCCGGTCACGAGACGATGATGGCGCTGCGCCACGGTGGCGCGAACGCGCTGCTCGAGATCGACCTCGACGGCGACAAGCACCTCGCGCTGACCAAGCAGGTCCAGACCGACCCGGTCCGCCGTACCCTCGAGCACATCGACTTCGTCGCGGTCAAGCGCGGTGAGAAGGTCACCGTCGAGGTCCCCGTGCACCTGGTCGGCGAGGCCGCCAAGGACACCCTCGTGGTCACCGACGCGACCGTGATCGAGATCGAGGCCGAGGCGACCCACATCCCCGAGTACATCGAGGTCGACATCACCGACGCCGAGTCGGGCACCCAGTTCCTGGCCGGCGCACTGACCCTGCCCAAGGGCTCGGTCCTGCTCACCGACGCCGAGACGCTCGTCGTCAACGTCACCGAGGCCCCGAGCCAGGCGGCGCTGGAGGCCGAGCTGGCCGACGCTGAGGCCGAGGCCGGCATCGAGCGCGACGAGTCCGAGGACGAGGCCGCCGAGGGCGACGACGCCTCCGAGGGCGACTCGGAGTGAATCCCCTCAGCCGGCTCCGGTGGTACCTGAGCCGGCTGATCTCCCCGGCGCGTCAGAGCGCGCCGGGGAGTGCTGGTCTGCAGCACCCATCCGTCGAGGAGGACCCCATGGCCGACGCACCGGTCTGGCTCGTGGTCGGACTCGGCAACCCTGGCCCCTCCTACGCCGGACATCGGCACAACGTCGGCTACCTCGTCGTCGACGAGCTGGCCAGCCGGCTCGGCAGTGGGTTCCGCGCCCACAAGTCGGGTCGTGCGGACGTCGTCGAAGGTCGACTCGGAGCCCCCGGTACGCCGGGCCCGCGGATCGTCCTCGCCAAGCCGCGCAGCTACATGAACGAGGTCGGTGGCCCGGTGAAGGCGCTGGCCACCTTCTACAAGGTCGCCCCGGACGCCATCGTCGCCATCCACGACGAGCTCGACATCGACTTCGGCACGCTGCGGATCAAGCGCGGTGGTGGGGACAACGGCCACAACGGCCTCAAATCCCTGCGCTCCTCCTTCGGTAGCGGTGACTTCTACCGGGTCCGGGCCGGCATCGGCCGCCCGCCCGGGCGCCAGGACGTGGCCGACTTCGTGCTGTCCAACTACTCCTCGGCCGAGCGCAAGGAGCTGCCGTTCCAGGTCGACACCGCCGCGGACGCGGTGGAGTCCCTGATCACCGACGGCCTCGAGAAGACGCAATCGCGCTTCAACTCCTGATGGCGCGAGCGATGTCGCTCGCTGCGCTCGCGCCACGCTGCCGCGCTCGCAGTCGAGGTGTGCTGGGGTTGCGCTGTTCTGGCGTCTTGCGGGCGGCGCGCGCGGCCCCCGGGACTACCTCTAGGGTGTGCGGCGTGACTTTCGATGCTGGCACCCCTGCCCCTGAGGTCGTCGCCGACGACCACGCTCTCGCCGCCTGGCTCGCCGAGGTGGCCGGTCGGTGCCTGCTCGAGGTGCGGCAGGAGGGGCTGACCGGCAAGGAGCTGAAGGACGCGGGTGACCGCGCCGCGCACGAGCTGCTGATGGGTCTGCTCGCCGAGCACCGTCCTCAAGACGCCGTGCTGAGCGAGGAGGGCAAGGACGACAAGGCGCGCCTCGGCGCCGACAAGGTGTGGATCGTCGACCCGCTCGACGGCACCCGCGAGTTCTCCGAGCCGCCGCGTGACGACTGGGCGGTCCACGTCGCGCTCTGGCAGGGCGGCGACCTGATCGCGGGTGCTGTCGCTCAGCCGGCGCTGGGGGAGACCTTCAGCACCGGCAACCCGCCCGTCGTGCCGCCCCGCACCTCGACGCGTCCGCGGATCGCCGTCTCCCGCAGCCGTCCTCCCGCGTTCGTCGAAGCGCTGGCCGCCGAGCTCGACGCCGAGCTGGTGCCGATGGGATCGGCCGGGGTGAAGATGATGTCGGTGGTGCGCGATGTCGCGGACGCCTACGTCCACGCCGGTGGACAGTACGAGTGGGACTCCGCTGCCCCGGTCGCGGTGGCGCGCTCGGCCGGGCTGTTCACCTCACGGGTCGACGGTTCGGACCTGATCTACAACCAGGACGACGTCTACCTCCCCGACGTCATCGTGTGCCGCCCCGAGCTGTCCGACCAGATCCTGGCGTTCATCGACTCCCACGGCACCGACGGCTGATCACCTGGGCGCGTTCTTGCGCCACCCGGGATACTGAGAGCCGATGGCGAGCGACACGGAGACCGAGAAGAAGGAGACCGTCGACTGGGCGGCCGCCTTGGCCGGCGCCGGTTCCGCGGTCACCGTGGCGGTCCTGCTCTCCACTCTCGGTGCCGCCGGCACGCTGATCGGCGCGGCGCTCGGCAGCGTCGTGGCCACCATCGCGACCGCGCTCTACAAGAACGGCATCCGCGCCAGCAAGCGACAGATGGCAGCGGTCCAGGCGGCCGCCCTGCACAAGGTCGGCCGGGCGCAGGACGACGTACGGCGGGCGGCCGAGCGCGCCGAACAGGACCCGGCCGCTGCGGACCTGGCCCGCGCCGAGATCAACCTGCAGGGCGCTGCCGACCACCTCGAGGCCGAGGAGGGTGAGCAGGACGCCGAGTCGCCGGAGGCGGAGCAGGAGCCCGTCGACGGTACGACGACCGGCTGGCGTGCGCTGCCCTGGCGCCGGATCGCGATCGGCAGTGTCGGGATCTTCCTGATCGCGATGCTGGTGATCAGCGTCTTCGAGCTGATCGCGGGCGAGAGCGTCTCCTCGCTGACCGGCGGGTCCGACAGCGGCCAGCGGACCTCGATCGGCGGAGTGGTCGGCAACGACGATCGCAGCGACGACCAGGGTCCCGGCCGCGACCGAGAGCGTGATCAGGGTGGGAGCGAGGAGCCCACCGACCAGGCGACCCGGGAGACCGAGCCGACCACTCCCACGGATGAGGCGACCGAGGCACCGTCGGAGACCACGTCCCCGACCTCCCCGACCTCGCCGAGCTCGGAGCCGACCGAGACTGACACCGCCTCACCCTTCGAGGGCGGCTCGACCGGCGCGCCGGAGGCGACCCCCAACCCCTGACTCGCCGACCCGGCTCAAATGCACACGCTGGAGCGGTCGACCCGGCCAAACGCACACGCTGCGGGTTCGCTCAGAAGACGTTGAGTGGTCTGAACTGGACCGAGATCCGCGGCCCTGCCGAGGCGACTTTCGGCACCGCGTGCTCCCACGTGCGCTGGCAGCTCCCACCCATCACGACCAGGTCGCCGTGGCCCATCTCGACGGCCACGCTCTCGCCGCCCTCGCGGGGGCGCAGGCAGAGGCGGCGCGGGTCGCCCACCGAGACGATCGCGACCATCGTGTCGTGGGTGGCTCCGCGACCGATGGTGTCGCCGTGCCAGGCGACACTGTCGCGGCCGTCGCGGTAGTAGCAGCAACCGGCGGTCCGGAACGGTTCGCCGAGCTCGGCGGCGTAGTGCGCGCTGAGCCACTCCCGTGCCTCGGTCAGCCGCGGGTGGGGCAGCTCCTCGCCGATCATGTAGGTGTGCACCAGGCGCGGTACGTCGACCAGCCGGTCGTACATCTGGCGGCGTTCGGCGCGCCACGGCACCTCCTCGGCCAGCGCCCGGAACACCTCGTCAGCCTCGGGCAGCCAATTGCGGGCGACGTCGAGCCAGGCGCCGGCGCTCAGCTCACGCCGGGAGGGTGGGGCGAAGTCCGTGGCGGCCTGGTCGGCGAAGAGGGTGCCCTGGAAGTCCATGCGCCCCAGCGTACGCCCGCATCGAACAGGTGTTCGGGCGCCGGGGTGGTGTGTCGGGGTTCAGGTCGTCGGCGAGCCCAGCGATCCCAGCGGGGCCACGGTCGTCCCGGACTCCTCGCAGACCCAGACCGGATCGGGTCCGCCGAGGTCGGGGTCGATGTGCAGGGTGTGCACCGGCCCGTCCGAGCAGTGCTGACACAGCGGCCACAGACCCGCGGGGTCGGTCCTGCCGAACTCGTCGGCCATCCGCTCCTGCACGTCCTGTGCGATCAGCCCCGGCACGAAGGCGGCCCCTTCGGCCCACTGCTCCAGCCACCAGCGTCGCTCCGAGCAGATCTCGTCGAGCAGCGAGACCACCTCGGCGGAGGCGAGGCGACGGGCAGTGAGGTCGGCGAGCACGGCGGCTCGGCCCCGATAGATCGCGCTGTCGTCCACGGGCCCATTGTGCTTCCCAAGAGCCACCAACTCCACGCTCAGTGGGCCGCCGGAGCCCCGTCCCGCGCCCGGAGGTCGGCGAGCTCGCGACGCAGGTTGCTCCGCGCCACGTCGGTCCACGCCTCCCGCGCAGGCCCGGTGTGGAAGAGCTCGTCGCGGTCGAGGAGCTCCTCGAGCTTGGCGGTCCGCCCGGAGCGGAACGTCTCGTCGCTCAGATGGCGGTAGTCCTCGCGTACGTCGGCGGCATAGCTGTCGTAGTCCGCCGGGTCCTCGGCCAGGATGCCGAGGTCGGCATCGCACAGCGCGCAGCCGTTGCGGTCGCCGGCCTCGGGTGAGTGGGTCTCGGTGAGTCGCACCAGGCGGGCGACCTCGGCGACCGTCGCCGCGTCGACCACGCCGGGGAGGGCGATCTCCGCCCAGGTGGCCGAGCGCTCCTCGGCGTCCCGCTCGCCGTCGTACACGGCGTCGTGGAACCAGGCGGCCAGCCGCACGGGCAACTCGTCGAAGGTGACGCCGGCGGCGGCCAGCCGGTCGAGCCGGGTCAGGACCGCGACGAGGTGGCGCCGGTCGTGGTAGCCGCGGGTGGGCGCGTCGTAGGCGGCGAGCAACTCGGTGCGCAGATCGTCCGCGCCGTCGAGGGGCCAGACAGGGTCGGGATGGTCGTCCTCCATCCCGACATTCAACCCGACGTGTCCTCTCTCTGGACAGGTCGGGGCGGTGACCGGCCGAGAACGGGGAGAATGGGCGGCATGAGTGCCGATGACGCCCGCGCAGAGCTGCTCCGACTGCGGTCCAGCATCGACAACCTCGACGCCGCACTGGTCCACCTCCTGGCCGAGCGCTTCAAGTGCACCGAGCAGGTCGGGCGGCTCAAGGCGACGGCGGGCATGCCTCCGGCGGACCCGGACCGGGAGGCGGTGCAGATCGCGCGGCTGCGGTCGATGGCCGAGAGCTCGGGGCTGGACCCGCACTTCGCCGAGAAGATCCTCAACGTGATCATCGCCGAGGTGATCCGCAACCACGAGCAGTTCGCCGAGTCCGAGAGCTGACCGTCCCGGGGCCCGCGGTCCATAACCGGGTGCGTGGCGCGCGGGCCGCGGGCAGAGTGGCCCGGTGACTCCGACCGTCGACACCTTCCGCGCCCTCGCCCGCAGTGCGCCGTGGCGGGCGCGCTCGCTGCACTTCACCTACGCCACCGGCACCGGTGAGCGGCCGTCGGAGCCGTCGTACGACGAGTGCTGGCTGGAGCGGCCCGACACGCTGGTCGTCCTCGATGCTGACGGCCGTCGGCACCGACTCGTGGAGACCGCGGACGACAGCGAGGCAGCCTCATCGACGGTCCTGGTCGCCGCCGCAGGGGAGCCGCTCCCCACGGCCGACGAGATCGCCGAGCTGGTCCGTCCCCCGGAGATGACCTTCCGTGCCGACGGTCTGGCCGATCCGCGCCCGGACCGGTTGCGCTACGAGTTCGACGTACCGATGTGGGACAACTACTACTTCGTCGCGGCGCTCGACCCGGTCGAGCTCAGCCACTCGGTGCGCGTCGAGGGACTCCGTGAGGACGAGGTGGCGGGTCGGCAGGTCTGGCGGGCGGAGCTGACGCCGGTCGAGGGATACGACCCGCGCTGTGGCGGCAACTGCTGCGAGCTGCTGTGGAGCGAGGTCTCTTGGCACAGCGACTGCGATGGGGTGGCCGTTGCGGCGGGCGAGAGCTGCTGCCGGCCGATCCCTCAGAGCTCGGTCTTCCCCCTCCACTACGACGTGGCGCTGGACGTGCAGACCGGGATCGTGGTGCGCTCGTATCCGGGCGGCGGCAAGGACGCGCCGTGGTTGGAGATCGACATCCTCGCGGTGGACGAGGAGCCGGCCGGGACGGAGGCGGCACGATGAGCGAGGTGCCGGGCGCCGACCCCGAGCTGCTGCGCCGGTTCTTCGACGCTGACGGCCGACTGCGCACCATGCCGACTCGGCACGCGAAGCGACGGGTCGTGCTCGACCACATCGCCCAGCGGTTCGAGCCTGGCCGCACCTACCCCGAGCGCGAGGTCGACGCCGTGCTCCGGCAGGTGCACGACGACCATGCCGCGCTGCGTCGCTACCTGGTCGACGACGGGTTCCTGACCCGCGAGGCCGGCGTCTACTGGCGCACGGGTGGCACGTTCGCTGTGGACGACGCGCCGGATCCACAAGGCTGAGGTGCGCGACGCCGCACGAGGGGCCGTTGCGTCGATGCTGGTGCGATGACGACTCCGGCGGCGGTGAGCGAAGTGAGGCACGATGGAGACCATGTCCACTCCGACGCTCGGCCCGGGTCATACCCGGGCGGACTTCGATGCGCTTCCCGACGATGGCAACCGTTACGAGCTGCTCGAGGGTGAGATCGTCGTGGCCCCGTCGCCGGGGCTCGACCATCAGCGGCTCGCCGGGGAGCTGTACGTGACACTCCGCGAGGCGTGTCCGCCCGAGTGGATGGTGCTGTTCGCGCCGTTCGACGTCGCGCTCGCGGAGAGCACGGTGGTGGAGCCGGACCTCCTGGTCACCGAACGCGACCGGCCGACGCAGCGGGCGCTGGAAGGTCCGCCACTGCTCGCGGTCGAGATCCTCTCCCCGAGCAGTCGGGGGCGCGATCAGGTCCGCAAGAAGCGGTTGTACGAGAAGGCCGGCGTGCCGTCGTACTGGATCGTCGACCCGGAGGTGCCGAGCCTGACCGCGTGGCAGTTGCAGGACGGTCGCTATGCGGCGGTCGCCTCCGTCGCGGCGGAGGAGGAGTGGACTGCGACCGAGCCGTTCGCGGTCACCCTCCGTCCGATCGAACTCACTCGCTGACTGAGGCCCGCGCCGTTCACCGCGCCGTCGCGTACCAGCGGCCGCGTCGTTTCTCGATCTCGATCGGGTGGTCGAAGCACTCCGTGACGCGATCCGAGGTCAGCACCTCCCCGACCGGGCCCGACGCGACCAGCCGACCCTTGCGCAGCAGGGCCGCGTGCGTCGTGGAGGGCGGCAGCTCCTCGAAGTGATGGGTCACCGTCACGCTGGTGAGGCCGGGGATCGCGGTCGGCAGATCCGCGATGGTCCGGATCATCTGCTCGCGTGCGGCGACGTCGAGGCCGGTGCTCGGCTCGTCGAGGAGCAGCAGCGGCGGGTCGGTCATCAGGGCTCGCGCGATCAGCGCACGACCCCGCTCGCCCTGCGACATGGTGCGCCACCGCAGCCGCTCTTCGGTGTCCAGGCCGAACTGCTTGAGCAAGTACGTTGCCCGCTCCCGCGCCTGCTCGCTCGGCGTCCAGTGCGGCACCATCTCCACCGACCCGGTCTCGCCGGTGAGCACGACGTGCTCGACCGGCAGGTCGGTGAGCACGGGGTGGCGCGGGTTCACGAAGCCGATCCGGCGGCGCAGCTCCCGCAGGTCGACCCCACCGATCCGGCTGCCCAGGATCCGCGCCGTGCCCCGGCTGGGGAACGTCACCGCACCGCAGAGGTTGAGCAGCGTGCTCTTGCCGGCCCCGTTCGGCCCGATCAGTGCCCAGTGCTCGCCGCGCCGTACGGTCAGAGAGACCTCCTCCAGCAGCGGGCGGCCGCCGCGGACGAAGGCGACGTCGTGCAGCTCGATCACGCCTGTCATGTCCTCGATCACGCCTGGACGTCGTCGGCGTCCACGATCCGGTAGGCGTAGCCCTGCTCTGCCAGGAACCGCTGCCGATTCGCGGCGAAGTCGGCGTCGACGGTGTCGCGGGAGACCAGCGTGTAGAAGTGGGCGACCTTGCGCTCCCCGTCAGGCCCCGGCTCGCCGGGCCGCAGCAGGCGGCCGAGGCGCTGCGCCTCCTCCTGACGGGAGCCGAAGGAGCCGGAGACCTGGATCGCGACCTCGGCCTGCGGCAGGTCGATGGAGAAGTTGGCGACCTTGGAGACCACCAGCAGCCCGATCTCACCGGAGCGGAAGCCGTCGAAGAGCCGCTGCCGCTCCCGCACCGTGGTGTCACCGGTGATCACCGGCGCCCCCAGTTCCTCGCCGAGCTCGCTCAGCTGATCCAGGTACTGCCCGATCACCAGCGTCGGCTGACCGGCATGCCGGGCCACCAGATCCCGCACCACGCCGACCTTCTCCCGGGTGCAGGCAGCGAGCCGGTAACGCTCCTCGGGCTCGGCCGTGGCGTAGGCGAGCCGGGTCGACTCCGGCAAGGTCACCCGCACCTCGACGCAGTCGGCCGGGGCGATCCAGCCCTGCGCCTCGATGTCCTTCCACGGCGCGTCGTACCGCTTCGGCCCGATCAGGGAGAAGACGTCGCCTTCGCGTCCGTCCTCGCGGACCAGCGTCGCGGTCAGCCCGATCCGCCGCCGGGCCTGCAGGTCCGCGGTCATCCGGAAGATCGGCGCGGGCAGCAGGTGGACCTCGTCGTAGACGATCAGCCCCCAGTCGCGGGCGTCGAAGAGCTCGAGGTGCGGATAGACGCCCTTCCGCTTCGTGGTGATCACCTGGTACGTCGCGATCGTGACCGGCCGGATCTCCTTGACGGTCCCGGAGTACTCACCGATCTCCTCGGCCGTCAGTGAGGTACGACGGATCAGCTCGTCCTTCCACTGCCGGGCGCTCACGGTGTTGGTCACCAGGATCAGCGTCGTCGCCTGCGCCTGCGCCATCGCGGCGGCGCCGACGATCGTCTTGCCGGCGCCACACGGCAGCACCACGACCCCGGAGCCGCCGTGCCAGAACGACTCCGCGGCGTCGCGCTGGTAGTCGCGCAGCGTCCACCCGTCCTGGGCCAGGTCGATGGTGTGGGCCTCGCCGTCGACGTACCCGGCGAAGTCCTCGGCGGGCCAACCGAGCTTGAGCAGCGCCTGCTTCAAGTTGCCCCGCTCGGAGGGGTGCACGGCGACCGAGTCGGCGTCGATCCGGGAGCCGAGCATCCCGGCGATCTTCTTCGCTCGCAGCACCTCCTCGAGCACCGGACGGTCGGTGGAGGAGAGGACCAGGCCGTGCGTGGGGTGCTTCTCCAGCCGGAGCCGCCCGTAGCGCGCCATGGTCTCGGCGACGTCGACCAGCAGCGCGTGCGGGACCGGGTAGCGGGAGTAGGTGAGCAGCGTGTCGACCACCTCCTCGGCGTCGTGGCCGGCGGCGCGCGCGTTCCACAGGCCCAGCGGAGTCAGCCGGTAGGTGTGGATGTGCTCGGGGCTGCGCTCCAGCTCGGCGAACGGTGCGATCGCCTTGCGGCACTCACCCGCCTGGGGATGATCGACCTCCAACAGAAGCGACTTGTCCGACTGCACGATCAGGGGTCCGTCGGTCACCGCACGAGTCTACGTTCGCCGGTTCAGAGCGGGGTGACCCGGCTGATCCGGTGCAGTGGATAGACGCGGACCGCGTCGGGGTCGTCTGCGTCCGCGGCGTCGTCGCGGGCGCGGAGCTCGCCACCCTCCACCCGCAACGGGAGCACGATCCGCTCGGCGATGACGCCCTGCCGGTCGGTGAAGCCGATCTCGACCCGCCCGCGCCGCTCGATGGCGTCCCGTAGCGCCGAGGCAGCACCGCCGGAGGAGCTCGCGGAGGCGGGCCGCCGTTGGGCGTCGGCCTCGCCCTCGCGCAGGGTGCGCAACGCCACCTCGATCTGCGCCGCGGACTGGGCGGCGGCGCGCGCAGCACCGCGCGACTCCCGGGGCCTGCGGGCCCGCAGCTGCTCAGTCGTACCGACCCGCACCACGCCGTCGGCGCCCTCGAGCACGGGCGCGAAGCCGAGGTCGCGCATCCTCGGCAGCAGTACGTCGATCGGCAGCGTGCTGATCACCACGCCGGGGGCGATCCGCCGGAGCTCCAGGCTGCTGGCACGTGGATGATTGACGAGCTCGGCCACGGCGACCTCGTCCTCGGAGACCAGGTACGCCGTCGCCAACCCGACCCGAAGGCGCCCGAAACCGCGTACCGCGTCGTCGACCAGGTAGTCCAGCGGCTGCGGCACCGGGGTGCGGGACACCTCCGCGAGGAACTCCTTGATCTCGGACCCGGTCCACCCGATGTCCAGCCCACGCCGGATCGAGGCGGGAGTGAACCGGTAGACGCCGGCAGCGCCGTGGGACTCGAGGTCGGCCAGTTGTTGCACCCGCCGCGCGAGCTCGGGCTCCAGCGGGCCGGGGGCGACCGCGGTCAGGTCGGCCTGGATCAGCACGTGGTCGACCGGCGCAGGCACGACTGCTGCGAGCAGCGGCACCGGGTCTTCCTCGCGCGCCAGCGCCCGGCCGTAGTCGGTCAGCACACCTGCGCCGGTCAGCCCCAGCCGGGCGGCCTCCTCCACGGCCCAGGTGACCAGGTCGACCCGGGTGCGGGGACGACGTGGCCGCAGCCAGGCCAGCCGCGCCACCAACGAGGGCAGCCCGGTGCCGGCTGCCGGACCGGAGCCGTCCGGCAGCGCGGCCAGCTCGGTGAGCACCATCGTCTTCGCCTCCGGCATCCCGGCGGCCGCCAGTTCGGGTGTCAGCGCGTTCCACGGCTTCTGGTCCGGCCCACGCTCACCCACGAGCAGCGGCAGCCGTGGGCTGGCCAGCCACGCTCGGGCCAGGACGACCCAGCGCTCCGCGGTCGGTAAGGCGCACCAGGCGTCGAAGTCGTCGGTGGGCACCCAGACCGGGTTGCCGTCGGCGTCCGCGCGCGACCCGAGCAGGCCGGCCGCAGAGGCCACCTCGGCCAGCAGCGCCGCCTCCTTCGGCTCGACCCCGAGCCGCTGCGCGGCGGCGCGCAGCTCGCGAACTCCCAACCCGGAGGTGCGCAACGCCGAGGCGGGGGACTCGCCCCAGCCCTGCAGCAACAGCTCGGTCCGTCGTACGAACTCGCCGGCGGCGCCGACCGCCGCACTGACCACCAGACGGGGGGAGCGCGGCTCGGCGGCGATCTCGGGCGCGACGTCGACCGGTTCGAGGGTGGTGCGGCCCCCACGCCGGACCAGCCCGACCTCACCGGGTACGACCAGCATGCCCGGATGCGCGGATCCGCCGGACTGCAGCAGGCGGCGGCTGGTCAGCTCCTCGGCGGGGGTGCTGGCCTGGTCGGGAGGGATGCCGGTCCGGGTGGTCGATGCCTTCGCCAGGCCACCGGCGTCGATCACGTGGTCCAACAGCGCGCGGGCCTCGGGGGAGAGCTCCTCGATCGAGGCGCGAAGCTCGGCCGCGGGGCGGGGGGTGGCCGAGCGGGGACGCAGCCCGCTCGCCCCGGCAGCCGGATCGCTCCCCAGACAGTCGGCGACGCCGGTCAGCGGGCGGAGACCCTCGGGGGAGGACCAGACCAGTGCACGCAGCTGCAGCTCGTCGAGGGCCGCTGTCACATACCCGGGGGAGGCTGACACGATGGAGGCGAGCTCGGAGGTGCTGGTTTGTCCAGCGACGACAAGGGCATCTAGCACCGAGAGCTGGCCCCGGGTGAGACTGTCCAGGGCACGCAGCAGCGAGGTGCGAACAGCCGCCCGAGAGGCGAGCTGACTGAAGTCGTGAGGTGCAGGTGTGGCGAGGTCGAGACGTTCGATGAGCAGGCGACGGAGCCGTTCGTCGGGCCACGACCGCAACTGGTCGGCCAACGACCGGTGCCGACCGGGTGCTGCCTCCACGCCCTCCACGCTACCGACGCGAGGAACGACCCGATGACCCGCGTCGAGCTGCACCACGGTGGCGCCAGCGACGTGGGGCTGGTGCGCGAGGCCAATGAGGACGCCTACCTCGCGGCACCGCCGGTGTTCGTGGTGGCCGACGGGATGGGCGGCCACGACGCCGGCGACGTGGCGAGCCGGTTCGTGGTCGAGGAGTTCGCGGCGCTCGCCGAGTCCGGCATCACCGGGAGCGACGCCGACAAGGCCGCCGAACGGGTGGCCGCGACCTTCGCCCGGGTCCAGGAGCGGATCGCGGCCTACGAGGCCGAGCAGCAGGACGCGGGCGCGGTCGGCTTCAACGCTGGTACGACGGCCGTGGTCGCCGTCCTCGTCGAGCAGGACGACCACGCACGGTGGTTGCTCGCCAACATCGGCGATTCCCGGATCTATCGCTACACCGACACCCACCTCGAGCAGGTCAGTGTGGATCACAGTGTGGTGCAGGAGATGATCGACGCCGGCTCGATCACGGTCGCCGAAGCCGCGACGCATCCCAGCCGCCACGTGATCACGCGTGCGCTGGGCGCCGCGGCGAGCGGGGAGGCCGACTACTTCCTGCTGCCGCTGCCGGCCGCCGAGCGGCTGCTGCTCTGCTCGGACGGAATCAGCGGGATGATCGACGACCAGCAGATCGCCGACATCCTCGCCGACACCGAGGACCCTCGTGACGCCGCGGACCGGCTGGTCGCCGCCGCGGTGCGCGCAGGCGGCCGCGACAACGCGACGGCCGTCGTGATCGATGTGGTGGGATTGGCCCACGACATGCCGTACGACTCCGACGCCGAGCGTCTGAGTCTGGAGGAGAAGCTGGGAGCGCTCCCATGAGCCTGACGAGTCCGACCGCCCACGCCTGGTCCTACCGTGGAGGGGACTGGTACGCCGTCTTCGGCGACAACGTCTCCGTGCTGCTGCCGCCGGTCCAGAAGGACACGGTGGTGAGCATCTGGGCGCTGGTCGACGGCGGCGCCGACTTCAACGAGATCCTCGACGTGCTGCTCGCCTCCGGGCTGAGCCGACTGCCCGGATTCGCGCTGGTCAGCGGTGGCCCAGGGCCGACGCGGCTGCTGTTGCGCGGTGCCGAGGTGACCGCGACCGTGGTGGCTGACGGTGAGACCGTCGAGCTGGACGGCGTGGCTGGTGGGACCTGGGTGGAGCGCAGCTTCGCCGACCCCGAGGCGCTGTCGATCCGCCTGAGCACCGCCGAGGCGGCCGACCCGCCCGCCAGCGGCGAGGACTACCCGATCCTCACCGGCCTGGTGCGCGCTGGGCGCATCGATCGCCCGGCACTCTCGTCCGTCGCGGCACCGCTGGACGAGGCTCCGGTCGTCGCGGCCCCGGTGGACGAGGCTCCGGTCGTCGCGGCCCCGGTGGACGAGGTCGACGCCGGCCCGGTCACCGAGATGATGGACGCGGTCGAGGAGCAGCCGGTCGGCGCGCCGGCGGCCGACCCGTTGAGCGACCCGCTGCCCGATCCGTTGAGCGACCCGCTGCCCGACCTCGACGCGGAGCACTCGGCTGCCGACGACGCCGAGACGCCGGAGGACTGGGTCACCCCGTGGGGACTGCCCCCGGGCCCCCCGCCGCCGGCACCGCCCTCGCCGCCCGCGCCGCCGATGCCGGCGGTGCCGGACATCCCGTCCGTCCCGCCCGCCACGGATGACGGTGATGCGCTCGGCGACGACACCCAGCCGCCGGGGGAGCAGCCGCCACCACCGCTCGCCGACCAGGCCGACGCGGACGAGAGCAGCCCCGCTGACGACGTACCGCCACCGCCGTTGGGGATCGGTGCCTGGGAGTCGATCGGTGAGCCCGCGAACGACCATGACGGTCAGACCAACGCGGAGGCGGCACTGACCCCCGACGCTGCCCGATCAGGCCAGCCCGTCGCCAAGCTGCTGGTCTCCGACGGACAGAACGTGCTGGTCGACCGTGTGGTCCTGATCGGACGCGCGCCGGAGGCGCGGCGCTTCACCTCCAGCGAGCAGCCGCAGCTGATCACCGTGCCGAGCCGACAGCACGAGATCTCCTCCACCCACGTCGAGGTGCGACCCGGGACGGGCGCCGATCACGGCACTGCGGTGGTGACCGACATGGGCTCCACCAACGGCACCGTCCTGGTGCAGCCGGGCCTCGGTCCGGAGGACCTCAAGCCCGGCATTGCCGTCCAGCTGATCCCCGGCGCCATCATCGATCTCGGTGACGGCATCACGATCCAGGTCTCCCGGCCCTGAGGGCCGGCCGTCTGGGAGCGCCTGCCTCGATGTCCCCGCCTGCCCCTGGGGTGGTTCCGGCCGCCGGCCCGGTCACCGAGTTCCCGGCCGCCGACCTCGAGCGCCGGTTCACTGCCTACGCCGTGGACCGGCTGCTGGCCTGGGGCGTCGCCGCCGGGATCGGGTACGGCGTGGGCCGGCTGGTCGCCCCCGGCGAGTTTCTCCCTGCGGCGGGGATCGCGATCGGTGCCTTGCTGTTGATCGGGACCGTCACGGCGGTGGTGCTCGGTCTGACTGCGCTCACCCCGGGGATGGCGTTCACCGGTCTGCGGGTGGTGCGCGCGGCGGACGGGATGCCGATCGGGGTCGGCGCTGCCCTGCTCCGCACGATCGTGCTCGGGCTGGCGGGGTTGCCCACGCTCGGCCTCGGTGCCGCGATGTTGGCGTGGACCGCGGCGATGGACCCCTCCGGGCGGCGCCGGGCGCGCCACGACCGGATCGGGGATGCGGTCGTGGTCGACGTACGGCCACGTCCGGTGGTCGAGGTCGAGGCCGACGACCGACCGCAGCAGATCGTCAATCTGACCGCGATGCGATTGCTGCCCAGTCCGGCGCCGCAACCGACGACGACACCGGAGCGGACAGCGACACCGACCTCCGCGTCCGACCCGACGCCGGGGCCGGCGCCACGTCCGGTGCCCGCGCCTGCGCCCGCTCCCAACCCGAAGCCGATGCCCCGGCCTCAGCCGACACCACCCGCGCAGCCCGCGCCGACCCCGCCCGCGCAGCCCGCGCC
>VSSA01000028.1 GCA_008123405.1 Nocardioides sp. BGMRC 2183 | reverse complement strand
ACCTACACCTGGCACGGGCCACACGGCCAGACCTGGACCACCGACCCCACCGGCACCCGACCATCGAGCACAGACCCACCTTCCTGACTGCGGGTCGGGCGACGGCGTGTCTCGCGGCCCTGTGCTCAGAGGCCGTAGCGGGCCAGCACATCGTGCTTCTTGGCGAAACCCGGCGTCAGGAACCGCCGGGTCATTCGCCCTGTGGTCAGCCAGGCGATCTCGTCGCCGTTGCGGGTGCTGGCCAGCATCCGCTCGACCAGCTCGGGTGCCACGTCCTCGACGTGGTCGGTGAGGATGTTCAGGATCCTGCGCTGGCTGCTGACCTGCTCGGGAGCCGCCGCAGCCTCGCGCAGCCACCCGTCGGTGATCAGGATGCCGGGTCGAATCTGCCCCACGGTGACGCCGGTGCCGTCGACCTCCTTGACCAAGGCCCGGGTGAACATGTCCAGGCCGCGCTTGGTTGCGCCGTACACCCCCATGTGGGGACGGATCCGGCCGTCGCTGCCGCCACCGAGGACGTTGAAGAGGCGTCCTCCGCCTTGGGCCGTCATCCCGCGCACGGCCGTCTGCGAGCCGAACACCGTGCCGAGCATGTTGGTGCTCACCATCGCCTGGACCGCCTCCGGGGTGGTCGCCACGATCGGGGCCGTGGTGTGGGCGACCCCAGCGTTGTTGACCCAGATGTCGACCCGGCCGAGCTTCCCGACGGCGAACTCCCAGAGTGCTTCGTGAGCGTCGGGATCGCTCACCTCGACGGTGCTGCCGAGGACGCTCCCGGCCGCGGTCGCGGACAGGGCGGCGACGGCCGCATCGACGTCGTCGCGGCGACGGCCGGTCACCACCACCTGGTGTCCGCGGGCGGCGAACTCGGCGGCCAGGGCTCGCCCGATGCCCTTGGTGCTGCCGGTGATGACGACGTTATGGGTGGCTGTGGTCATGACTGCGACTCCTTCGACACGGCGACGACGACCTTGCCGCGGTTGCGGCCGGACATGAGTGCGGCGAATGCTGCGCCGGCGGACTCGAGTCCGCTGTAGCGGTCCTCGAGGAGAGTGAGCCGACGGGTTGCCAGGAGCGCGGCGACCCGGTCGACGTGGTCGGCGGCCAGGTCGGCATGGTCGTGGACCACCATCCCGTGGACCGTGGCGCGCGCGGCCATCAAGGCACCTGCGCGCAGCCGGGTCGGTGGAGCCCCGTTGGACTGGTCGATCAGACCGCAGAGGGAGACGCGGGCACCGACGGCGAGATGCTCCACGACTCCGTCCAGGGTGGCCTGGTCGCCCATGTGCAGGTAGCAGTCGACCCGGTCGGGGCTCGCCGCGTGCAGCGCCTCCACCCAGTCCGGTGCGGTGCGGACCACGACCTCGTCATAGCCGAGGGAACGGGCCAGCTCGACCTTGGTCGCGTTGCCCACGATGCCGATCGTGCGAGCCCCGGCCAGCGAGGCCAGGTGGCCGGCGACGGAGCCGACGCCGCCGGTGGCCGAGCCGACGACGACCGTCTCACCGGCGCCCGGCGTGAGGTGACGGACGTGGGCGGCGTAGGCGGTCAAGCCGGGCATGCCCAAAGGCCCGAGCATCGCGGAGTCCGGCACGCCGTCGGGGACGGAGACGGGCGAGACGGCTGCGGCGGGGAGGACCGCCAGCTCGCGCCACCCGGTCTCGGCGAGCACCGTCGCGCCGACCGGGACCTCGGTGGACCGGGACTCCACCACAGTGGCGACCGAGCGGCCCGGGACGACCTGACCCGGGGCGACCGGTGGGTCGTCGAGGTGGGCACCACCGAGGAGCGATCGCAGATACGGATCGAGGGAGAGTACGTCGACGCGGACCACCACCTGGTCCTCCACGGCGGCGGCGATCGGCACCTCGACGACCTCGAAATCCTCGGGCGCCGGGGGACCGTCGGGCGTGCGCGCGACGACGACGGCTCGTGTCACGTCGTTCATCTCAGCTCCTGCCCTCAGCCGAGGGGCGTCGCCGGGCGCCGCAGGAACCGACCGGTCGGTGGCGCGTCGGTGACCACACCGGAAGTCATGATCTGCTCGCCGCGCAGGAACGTGTCGGTCACCTTGGCGGTGAGCTCGGTGCCCTCGAACGGGGTGTACTCCTGGGTCGAGAGGGAGTCGGCGGCGCGCACCGTCCAGCGGTGATGGTCGTCGACGAGGGCGAGGTCGGCGTCGAGGCCGACAGCGATCGCTCCCTTCCGCTCGCCCAGCCCGTATCGGGCGGCCGGGTTGGTCGCGGTCAGTTCGGCGATCCGACCGTAGGGAAGTCCGCGGCGGCCGCCCTCGCTGACCATGCCGGCGAGCAGGTACTCCGCACCACCGAAGCCCGACTTCGCAAGGAAAACGTCGTCGGACGGCTCGCCGAACTTCAGCTCCTCCTTGCAGCAGGCGTGGTCGGAGACGACCCAGTCGATCGTGCCGTCGAGCAGGTAGGACCAGAGCGCCTCGACGTCCTCGCGTGGTCGCAGCGGCGGGTTCACCTTGCCGCCGACACCGTGGGCGCTGTCGCAGTCGGCGAGCAGGTGACCGACGGTGACCTCACGACGGAAGTCGATGTGGGGGAACGCCGTCGCCATCCGCAGTGCCGCCTCGACCGCCTTGCGCGAGGTCAGGTGCAGCAGGTTGATCGTCGGCAGGCCCGTCTCGTGCGCCAGGTAGGAGGCGATGGTGACGGCGAGCCCCTCCGAGTGCGGAGGGCGTGAGGCGGAGTAGGCGGGCAACCCGCTCAAGGTGCCGTCCTGCTCGACCATCGTCGTGTAGGCCGCCATGATCTCGGCGGTCTCGCAGTGCAGGGAGAGCGAGATGTGGTCGGCGATCTCCGGATTCTCCTCGCGGGCCTGCTGGATGCCGCGCATGACGAACTCGAAGTGGGCGTAGTCGTAGCGTTCGCCGTCGGGGGTCATCAGGAATGCCGACTGGTCCGACGAGCGACCGTGCAGGCCGTGGGAGCCGTAGAACATGAAGACCTTGAACGAGGTCACGCCGTGGTCGGTCACCAGGGAGCCGATCTCGCCGATCTGCTCCTTGCTCATCGGTGCCAGGTGATAGGCGTAGTCGACCAGCGCCCGCCCCTCGGTCAGGGCGAGGACCTCAGGGAAGAAGTCGGCGTACGCACCACCCTTGTTGAGGTAGTACTGCCCGGTGCGCATGTAGGAGAGCGACGTGGTCACCCCACCCTGCGCGCAGGCGCGGGACTCGCTGGCGACGTCCTCGGGCAGCTGGTTGTAGATGCCCCAGTGCTGGTGGGCGTCCACCACACCGGGGAACGCGATCCGGCCGCCACCGTCGACGACGCGGGCAGCCGAGGCTGGATCGATGCCGGGCTGGATCTGTGCGAACCTGCCGTCCTTGACAGCGAGGTCGACAGCTTGGGGCGCGTCGTGGCCCGGCAGGACAGCGGTGAGGTTGGTCAGCAGGAGGTCGTACTCGGTCACAGGTGCTCTCCTTCGGTGGAGCCGCTGCGGAACGTCGACAGCGGAGCCAGTACGGCGGCCAGGTCGGTCGTCGTGTGCAGCGCGAGGACGTCGGCGCGGATCGCCTCGGCGGCCGCCGCGTCGAGTCGGCCCGCGACGTTGTCGCGGAACTTCGTGGCCAGCTCCTCCTCGGAGAGCGGCCGGGCGGGCCCGCCGCGATTGGTGAGCACCTCCTGGACCAGGACCTCGCCGGTGGTGGTGGTCAGGGTGACCACGGCCGGGAACTGGAACGGATAGATCGCCCCGCAGCGCTCGTCAGCGACGACGACGACCTTCGCCATCAGCTCCCGGCGCACCGGATCCTGCGCGAGCGCGTCGGTGTAGTCGTCGAGTCCGGCGCCCAGGCCCCCGCCGCCGAGCAGGCCGGTGACGAAGGCGTAGGGCCCGGAGAACTGAGCCTGGTAGCCGGTCTCGGGGGCGCGCTTCACCGCGATCGGCTCGCCGATGGTGCGCACCGTCGACCCGGCGACTCCGACGACCACCCGGGCCACGTCGGCAGCGGTGACGCCCAGCTCGCGGAAGGCGCGCCCGGCGTCGACGGTGGTGTGGGTGAAGTGGTTGGCCGGATAGGGCTTGAAGAAGATCCCAGGCACCGACCAGTCAGCGCCCAGGCCGTCGGTGACGGCGGTGGCGACGTACTGGCCGTGCAGCCAGGCCTCGAAGAAGCCGAACCTCCCCTCGAGCACCGTCGGTGGCCCGGTGAATCCGCGCCGGACCAGCTGCGCCGCGTTCACCCCCGCCTGCGCGGCGAGGCCGCAGTGCAGCCGCTTCACGGTGCCGCCGGTGCGGTTCGCCTCGATCACACCGGACGCCATCGACGCGGTCAGTCCGAGCGCGTCGACGATGCCCTGCTCGTCGAGGCCGTAGGCCAGCGCGGCCGCCACCGCGGAGCCCATCGCGCCGGTTATCGAGGTGGCGTGCTGCCCGTGCTCGAAGAAGACGGAGTTGCCCAGGTCGGCGTCGTAGCCGGCCATCCCGAGCCGGACCGCGACCTCGAGACCGACGGCGATCGCGCGGACCGTCAGCTCGCCGGAGGCACCCGCATGCTCGGCGGCGGCGAGGGCCGCCGGGATCACGCTCGCGCTGGGGTGCAGCACGGAGGGCAGGTGGGTGTCGTCGTAATCGAGGGAGTGCGCCAGCACACCGTTGACGAAGGCGGCCTGGGCGGCGCCGACCCTGGTCGGCTCGCCGACGATCGTGGCCTGCGGGTGACCGCCCTGATCCAGGATGTGGGCGATGGCGGCGGCGCTGGTCGGCAGTCGGTGCGCTGCCACGCAGAGGCCGAGTACGTCGAGGGTGCGCTGTCCCACCGAGCGCACCACCTCCTCCGGTACGCCGTACCGCGCGCTGTGGCCCGCGAAGGCAGCGAGCTGCTGGGCCAGTGTCGGTCCGCCGAGCGGCTCCAGGGTCGGGTTGCCGGCCGGCCGTGCGTCGGCCGTGGTGGCGTGGCTCATGCGCCCACCACCGCGAGCGGTCGGACCGGGGATCCGGTCGCGCCGAAGAGCTTCAGCGGGCTCATCACGAACAGGAACTCGTGCACGCCGGCGCGGGCGAGGCCCTCGAGGTCCATCGCCTCGATGATGTAGATGCCGCGCTCGACCAGCAGCACCCGGTGCGCCGGCAACAGACCATGGCCGGCGCCGGGCGCGAGACGTTCGTAGGCGATCGTGTCCGCGCCGGTCGCATGGACGCCGAGGTCGGCCAGGAAGGTCGCACCTGCCTCGGAGACGCCCGGGACCCCGGTCGTGAGTCCGCGATAGGTGTCGCCGTCCCCGTTGTCGAAGTGCTGGCCCCAACCGGAGCGCACCAGCGCGACGTCACCGGCCCGGATCTCGCTGCCCTGCCCGTCCAGCGTCTTCTCCAGATCGGCCACGGTGATCTCCTGCCCCGGCTCCATGCGGTCGACGCCGAGCGCTCCGGGGACGTCGAGCAGCACGCCACGGCGCACGATCGGCGCGATCGTATGTGCCCCGTGGTCGACGAACCGACCGCCGACCTGCGCCTGCGCCGCGTCGACGCCGCCGTGCAGCAGGCCGTCTTGGGAGACGTGCGCCAGCGCGTCCACGTGCGTGCCGACGTGGGTGCCCATCGAGATCATGTCGTTGGCCGCCGAGCCGCCGTCCGCGCGCACCATGTCGCCGTGGCGCCGCGGCATCGCATGCCAATAGGCCGGGTGGTTGGGCGACTGCGGCATACCCACGGTCAGCATCCGGCCCAGGTCGTGGATCTCCAGGCCGCCGGCGACCGCGTCGAGCAGCGCGGTGGTGGCAGGGGCGGTCATCGTTGCGGTCCTCATCGTTCGGTCCTCATCACTCGGTCGTCGGGGTCGGGTTAGGAGACGGCGCCGGAGGCGCGCAGCTCGTCACGGGTCTCGGCGGGGATGCCCAGTCCGGCGAGGATCTCGTCGGTGTCCTGGCCGGGCTCGCGGCCGGTGAAGCGGATCTCGCCCGGGGTGGTCGACATCGTCCACATCACGTTGTGCTGCAGCACGGTGCCGAAGTCGTCGTCGGGGACCTCGACCAACATCGCTGTCTCGCGCACGTGGGGGTCCTCGACGAGGTCTTGAGCGGTGTAGACGGGCGCGATCGCCGCGCCCGCCGCGGTGAAGGCCTCGACCACCTCGTCCCGGGTACGGGCGCGGATCCAGGAGCCCACCATCGCGTCCAGCTCGTCGGCGTGCTGGGCACGGGTGTGGCCGGCGGCGAACCACGGCTCGTCGATCACCTCGGGGTGGCCGACCAGCCGCATCACCCGCTCAGCGATCGCCTGTGCGCTGGTCGAGACCGCCACCCAGTGGTCGTCCTTGGTCCGGTAGGTGTTGCGCGGTGCGTTGTTGGTCGACCGGTTGCCGTGTCGCATCCCGATCGCACCGGTCAACTGGTAGACGGTCGGGGCTGGGCCGACCGCGGTCATCAGCGGGTTGAGCAGGTTGAGATCGATCACCTGGCCAGTACCGCCGTTGCGTTCGCGCTCGTAGAGCGCCATCGACACTGCCGAGGAGGCCGCGATGCCGGCGACCGAGTCTGCGAGTCCGAAGGCGGGCAGGGTGGGCGGTCCGTCGGCGTCCCCGGTGAGATGGGCGAAGCCGCTCATCGCCTCGGCGAGGGTGCCGAAGCCGGCGCGCGACCGGTACGGGCCGGTCTGCCCGAAGCCGGTGACCCGGACGATGATCAAGCCGGGGTTGAGCTCGTGGAGCACCTCGGGCCCGATGCCCCAGCGTTCCAGGGTGCCGGGACGGAAGTTCTCGACGAGCACGTCCGCCTGGCGGGCCAGGGCACGGAAGATGTCGGCGCCGTCGGGGTGCTTGAGGCTGAGGCCGAGCGTGCGCTTGTTACGCGCGATCTCCTTCCACCAGATCGGTGTGCCGTCCTTGGCCGGGCCGTGCCCACGCATGCCGTCACCGGTGGCGGGGTGCTCGATCTTGATCACCTCCGCGCCGAAGTCGCCGAGGATCTGGCAGGCGAGCGGGCCGGCGAGGATCGTCGAGGCATCGAGGACGCGGACTCCGGTCAAAGGACCCATGCCAGAATCATATATGATCTAGGACTATGGCGGGTCGGAAGGCGTACGACGTTGTGATCGTCGGTGCCGGTGCGGCGGGCCTGGCCTGCGCACTGGAGGCGGCGCGCGGAGGAGCGCGGGTCCTGGTGGTCGAGAAGGACCACCGCCTCGGCGGCGCGCTGCACCTCAGCGGGGGACACCTGTCCGCGGCCGGCACCACCCGGCAGCGTGCCCGAGGCATCACCGACTCGGTCCAGGCGCACCGGGAGGACGTCGTACGGATCAGTCGGGGGACGGCGCGGATGGACCTCGTCGATGTGGTGACCGAGCACGCCCCGAGCACGCTCACCTGGCTGGAGCGCGGCGGGTTCGCCTGTGCACCGGAGACGCCACGCATCGTCTACGGACACGAGCCCTACGGCACCGCCCGCACCGTGTACGGCGTGGACGGGGGCCTCTCCATCCTTGCCGTCCTGGAGGCGGAGCTCGCCGCGGTGCGTGAGGCGCACGAGTTGGAGGTCTGGACCGACGCCCCGGTCACCGAGCTGCTGACCGACTCCGATGGGAGGGTGGTCGGTGTCGAGGCTCAACGTCGTGGTGCCGAGGTGCGGGCCCACGCCCGGCACGTGGTGCTCGCCACCGGCGGATACGGCGCGGCGCCGGAGCTGTTCGAGGAGCTGGAGGGGTCGACGCTGGTCTCCGCGGCGACTCGCACCGCGACCGGCGACGGGCTCTACCTGGGGCGCGCGGTCGGCGCCGGGGTCCAGGGGCGTGGCACCCACCTGCCGACCTTCGGCGGTCTACCCGATCCGGTCACGCCGGGTCGTGCGAGCTGGGAGGAACGGCAGTTGCTGACGGCGGAGCGGGCGCCATGGGAGATCTACGTCGACCGCGCCGGACGGCGCTGGGTCGCCGAGGACGAGGCGTCGATCGACGAGAAGGAGCGCGCGCTGACCCGGGTGCCCGACCTGACCTTCTGGACGGTCTTCGACGATGCGGCACTCTCCGTGGCCACCGGGCCGGCGCAGCTGATCGTCGGCCGAGAGCCCGACGAGATCCGGTCGATGGCCAATCGCCGGGCCGGGGTGCACTGCGCTGACACGCTCACCGACCTGGCGGTCGCTGCCGGCATCGAGGCGGCCGGCCTGGTGGCCACGGTGGATCGGTACAACGCCGCGGTCCGTGCCGGGGGCGATCCCGACTTCGGCCGCACCCACCTGCCGGCGCCCTTGGCGCGTGCCCCGTACTACGCGATCCGCAACCACGCGATCACGCTGGTGACCTTCCAGGGGCTCGACATCGATGCCGAGTGCCGGGTGCGCGGCGAGGATGCGCTGGTGATCGACGGCCTCTACGCAGTCGGTGAGGTGATCGGCGCCGGCGCCACCTGCGGCAACAGCTTCTGCTCCGGGATGCTGCTCACCCCGGCGCTCACCCTCGGGCGCTTGCTGGGCGCGCGCCTGGCCGCGTAGGCCGTGCGGGCAGTACGTGGTCGGTCAGCCCGTCCAGCGTGCCGAACCGGTGCGCCGTCATGCTGATCGCCTGCTCGTGCAGGAACGGCAGCAGCTCCAGTCGTCCGGCCTCGGTGACCGGCTGCCCGTAGATCGCCAGATCGGGTCGGCCGCCGGTGGCCCTCGCCAGTGCGGCGGCGGTGCCGCCGACGAGCCGGATCCGTCCCGACGGCAGGTCGCCGGCGCGGGCGACCCAGGTGGCCGCGGACTCCACCGTCACCGCGACCTGCGCCTGGTCGAAGGCCGCGCGCACCGGGGTGGGCAGTTCGACGGGCGTGCTCACGGCGACCGCGGAGCCGGCCACGACCCCGGCCGCCACGACACGCAGCAGGTCGGTCAGAGGGCGCTCGCCGTCGTACCTGACGGTGACGGGGACGGGGAGGTGGCGCAGCACGTTGCGCTCGCAGGGGATCCCGGTCGGGTCGACCGGGCGACCGAGATCCTCGCGCCAGGTCGCCGCGTCACTGCGCAGGGCCCGTGCGAGCCGCGCCCGCTCCTCCTGCGGTACGTCGAGAGCGCCGGCGGCGTCCAGGAAGGCCTGCTGTTCGGGGAACAGCTCGGCGGTCGCCGAGGCAGTCGTCGACTCCCAGTCGACCAGGCCGTGCAGATAGCTGGGACCTCCCGCCTTGGTGCCGGGGCCGACGGCCGAGCGTTTCCAACCGCCGAAGGGCTGGCGCTGCACGACCGCGCCGGTGATCCCGCGGTTCACGTAGAGGTTGCCGGCCCGGACGCCGGCCACCCAGGTGGCGATGTCAGCCGGGTCGAGGGAGTGCAGTCCAGCGGTGAGGCCGTAGGCGGGGGCGTTCTGCAGGTCGATCGCATCGGCCAGGGAGTCTGCGGTCATGATGCCGAGGACGGGGCCGAAGAACTCGGTGAGGTGGGTCCGGGACCCCGGTGCGACGCCGACCTTGACACCCGGTGACCAGAGCCGCCCGGCGTCGTCGAGCCGGGTCGGTTCGACCAGCCAGGACTCGCCCTCCTCGAGCGTGGTCAGGGCCTCGAGCAGCTTGCCCTGGGCCGGCTCGATCACCGGACCGACCTGCGTGGTCGGGTCGGTGGGATAGCCGACCCGTAGAGAGCGCACGGCGTCGGCGAGCTGGTCGCGGAAGCGGCGCGAGGTGGCCACCGGTCCGACCAGGATCGCCAGCGACGCTGCCGAGCACTTCTGGCCGGCGTGACCGAAGGCAGAGGCGACGAGGTCCTTGACGGCGAGGTCGAGATCGGCGCTCGGCGCCACGACGATCGCGTTCTTCCCGCTGGTCTCGGCGAGCAGCGGCAGGTCGGGCCGGAAGGAGCGGAACAGCTCGGCCGTCTCGAAGGCGCCGGTCAGGATCAGCCGGTCCACCCGGGGGTCGGCGACCAGCCGCCTGCCCAGGTCGGACTCCTCGACGTGGACCAGTCGCAACACCTCGCGGGGGACGCCGGCGGCCCACAACGTCTCGACCACGACCGAGCCGCAGCGCTGGGCCTGCGGCGCCGGTTTGACCACCACCGACGACCCGGCCGCCAACGCTGCCAGCATCGAGCCCGACGGGATCGCCACCGGGAAGTTCCACGGCGGTGTCACGACGGTCAGCCCGACCGGCACCGGTCGAGCTCCGTCGGTGTGTTCCAGCAGTTCGGCCGAGTGCGCATAGAAGCGGGCGAAGTCGATCGCCTCGGAGACCTCGGGGTCCGCCTGGTCCAGCGTCTTGCCGCATTCGGCCGCCATCACCTCGATCAGCTCGGCTCGACGGCGCTCCAGCTCTGCCGCCACCCGGCGCAGCACCTCGGCACGCCCATGGCCACCGCGCTCGGCCCAGCCGGGCTGTGCGGCGACCGCGCCGGAGACGACCTCCTCCAGCGCCTCCGCCGACGTCACGGTGTGCTCACGGACCAGCTCCTCGCCGCGGGTGCTGGTCGCGGCGCGGGCCAGGATGTCGGTCGCCCACGCCCGGTTGCCGGGCAGCGCGGGGTCGGTGTCGGGGGTGTTGACGAATCCGGCGCCCGGCACCTGCACCGCATCCGTACGGCGGTCCTGACCGCGGCGCGGAGCCGGCACCGTGGCGTCGAGTGCCCGTAACGAGGCCAGGAACCGGTCGCGTTCGCGCGCGAAGAGGGCCTCGTCGCTGCCGAGGTCGAAGACGGCCGACATGAAGTTCTCCTGGCTGGCGCCCTCCTCGAGTCGGCGCACCAGGTAGGCGATCGCGGTGTCGAACTCGTCGGCCCGCACGACGGGCGTGTAGAGGAGCAGGTCGCCGACGGTGCGTCGTACCGCCTCGGCCTGGCCTTGGGCCATGCCGAGCAGCATCTCGAAGTCGACGCCGTCGCGGACACCGCGTCGGCCGGCGAGGAGCCAGGCGAAGGCGACGTCGAACAGGTTGTGACCAGCCACGCCGACGCGCACGTTCGCGACCCGATCCGGGCGCAGGGCGTAGTCGAGGATCCGCTTGTAGTGCGTGTCGGTCTCCTGCTTGGAGCCCCAGGTCGCCAGCGGCCAGTCCCGGATCGACGCCTCGACACCCTCCATCGGCAGGTTGGCGCCCTTGACCAGACGCACCTTGATGCCGGCGCCGCCGCTGGTGCGACGCGCAGCGGCCCACTCCTGGAGCTGCTGCATCGTGGCGAGCGTGTCCGGCAGGTAGGCCTGCAACACGATGCCGGCCTCCAGGTCGAGCAGCTCCGGCTCGTCGAGCAGCCGGGTGAAGACCGCGACGGTGAGGTCCAGGTCGCGGTACTCCTCCATGTCGAGGTTGATGAACGTGTGCGTTCTCGCCCGCGCCGCCCGCAGGTAGAGCGGACGCAGCTGCTCCACCACGTGCGCGACCGTCTGGTCGAAGGCCCACGGCGAGTGCGGAGCGACGGTGGCGGAGACTTTGATCGAGACGTAGTCGACGTCGTCGCGGCCGAGCAGTCGATGGGTGCCCTCGAGGCGACGCGCCGCCTCGCTCTCGCCGAGGACCGCCTCGCCGAGCAGGTTGACGTTCAACCGAGTGCCGCGAGCCCGCAGCCGGTTGATCGCCCGTCCCAGCCGGCGGTCAGCGGCATCGACGACGAGGTGCCCGACCATCCGGCGCAGCACTCGGCGGACCACCGGGATCACCAGGCCGGGCGCCACCCGCGCGGCGACCGCGCCGAGCCGGATCGCCAGGCGCAGGTGGCGGGGGAGGAAGCCGGGAAGCTCCTCGGCCAGCTCGGCGAAGGCGGTGGCCGCCACCCGCGGGTCCTCGGGCCGGATCACCCCGTCGACGAAGCCGACAGCGAACGGCAGGCCGTCCGGGTCCTTCAGGACGCCGGCGAGCTGCTCGGCGGCGCGGTCGGCGGGGATCTCGGCCGCGGTCGCCAGCCATGCGCGGACCAGCGACTCGACTTCGGTGGGGAGATCCGCGGCGTGCACGTCGGTCGGTGCGGGGGAGGTCATCATGAGCATCCGTCCGGGGTGAGGGCGAGGGAGGTCGTCTCCAGTCTGTGACGGGTGGGACGTCAGGTAAAGTGATCATTCCTGACCGAGATCCATCAGGATTACTTCACAGATGGGGTGTCGCGTGCTCGATCTCCGACGGCTGCGCCTGCTGCGCGAGCTGGCCCTGCGCGGGACCCTGGCGAAGGTCGCCGACGCCCTGCACCAGAGCCCGTCGTCGGTCTCCCAGCAACTCACCCAACTGGAGCGCGAGGTGGGCGTGCCGCTGCTGATGAAGGCCGGTCGCGGGGTCCGACTCACGCCGCAGGC
Organism: Nocardioides sp. BGMRC 2183; assembly: GCA_008123405.1. GTDB lineage: Bacteria > Actinomycetota > Actinomycetes > Propionibacteriales > Nocardioidaceae > Nocardioides. The sequence goes on along the minus strand of VSSA01000028.1, from coordinate 24,847 downwards.
AGAGATCCTGGTGCGCCACACCGAGGACCTCCTGGACGGCCTCGAGCGTGCTGAGGGCGAGGTCGCCGCATCCTTGGCGAACCCGGCGGGCTCGATCCACGTCGCCGTCTTCCAGTCCGCGGCACTGGGACTGCTGCCCTCCGCCCTCGGTTTCCTCCGCGCCGAGCACCCGCAGCTGCGGGTGCGGGTCGTTCAGCGGGAGCCGGAGACCGCGCTCGCCGAGACCTGGGCGCGCGACTTCGACCTGGTCGTGGCCGAGGAGTATCCACACCACGCCGCGCCACGCCACTCCGGCCTGGACCGGGTGCCCCTCACCACCGACACCCTCTGGCTGGCGGTCTCGGCCACCGCCGACGAGCACCAGGCGATCACCCGCATCGAGGACGCCGCATCGTTGCCCTGGGTGATGGAGCCGATCGGTGCCGCCTCGCGGCACTTCGCGGAGCAGACCTGCCGCCGAGCGGGGTTCGAACCGGATGTCCGTTTCGAGACCGCCGACCTGCAGGCCCATCTGCAGCTCGTCCAGTCCGGTCACGCCGTCGCGTTGCTGCCCGACATCCTGTGGAAGGGGCTGCCGGCCCCGGCCCGGTTGTGCGCGCTGCCGGGCGATCCGCAGCGCTCCATCTTCACCTCGGCGCGACTCTCCTCGGCATCCAGCCCGGGTGTCGCCTCCTGCCGGCGGGCGCTCGCCCATGCCGCGCAGGCGCCGCGGCTGAATCCTTGACGCGGCTGCCTTGAATTGGCGGGCCGGCTGGCGCAGGTTGGATCTCATAGGCCACCCGTGGATGGGTACCGACCTCGAATCTGCGTGCCCGTGCGGCGACGTGCGGGCGAGGAAGGACCGTGATGAACGACGAAGCCGGGGCACGCCCCGCTACCACCAACGACGCCGGCAACCCGGTCGCCAGCGACGAGCACTCGCTCTCGGTGGGTCCGGACGGGCCGTTGCTGCTGCAGGACCACTACCTGATCGAGCAGATGGCCCAGTTCAACCGGGAGCGGATCCCGGAGCGCCAGCCGCATGCCAAGGGCGGCGGCGCGTTCGGTCACTTCGAGGTGACCGGAGACGTGTCGGCCTACACCCGAGCTGATCTGTTCCAGCCCGGAAAGCGGACCGAGATGCTGGCGCGCTTCTCCACCGTCGCCGGGGAACGCGGCAGCCCGGACACGTGGCGCGACCCACGCGGGTTCGCGCTGAAGTTCTACACCGAGGAGGGCAATTTCGACCTGGTCGGCAACAACACCCCGGTCTTCTTCGTGCGCGACCCGATGAAGTTCCAGCACTTCATCCGCTCCCAGAAGCGGCGCGCCGACAACAACCTGCGCGACCACGACATGCAGTGGGACTTCTGGACCTTGGTCCCGGAGTCTGCCCACCAGGTCACCTGGTTGATGGGCGATCGAGGGATCCCGCGCAGCTGGCGGCACATGAACGGCTACTCCAGCCACACCTACTCCTGGATCAACGCTTCCGGTGAGCTGTTCTGGGTGAAGTACCACTTCAAGACCGATCAGGGCATCGAGTTCTTCACCCAGGACGAGGCCGACCAGATGGCCTCGGCCGACACCGACTATCACCAGCGAGATCTCTTCGAGCACATCGAGGCCGGTGAGCACCCGTCCTGGACGCTGAAGGTGCAGATCATGCCCTTCGAGGACGCCAAGACCTACCGGTTCAACCCGTTCGACCTGACCAAGGTGTGGCCGCACGGCGACTACCCGCTGCACGAGGTCGGCCGGATGACCCTGGACCGCAACGTCACCGACTACCACACGGAGATGGAGCAGGCGGCCTTCGAGCCCAACAACCTGGTGCCGGGCACCGGCCTCTCCCCGGACAAGATGCTGCTCGCCCGCGGGTTCAGCTACTCCGACGCGCACCGGGCGCGGTTGGGCGGCAACTACCGCCAGATCCCCGTCAACGAGCCCAAGTCGCCGGTGCACTCCTACTCCAAGGACGGCCACATGCGGGTGCGCAACGTCTCCGACCCCGTCTACGCCCCCAACTCCTACGGCGGTCCGTCCGCCGGCTCCGGACGCACCGACGACGGCGGACGCTGGGCGGCGGACGGCGAGATGGTGCGGTCGGCGTACACGTTGCGGGAGTCCGACGACGACTGGGGCCAGGCAGGCACCCTGGTGCGTGAGGTGATGGACGACGCGGCCCGGGACCGGCTCGTCGACAACATCGTCGGGCACCTGCTGAACGGGGTCAGCGAGCAGGTACTGGTCCGGGCATTCGAGTACTGGCGCAACGTCGACAGCGACCTCGGCAAGCGGGTCGAGGAGGGGGTGCGCGCCAAGGCCGGCGAGCAGGACCCGAAGGCCGGCGAGCAGGCCAACCCGGCGCGGACCTCGATGCAGGAGAAGGCATGAACCGCGGCTGACCCTTCACCTCGCTCAGGTACGACGAGGGCCCACCGGACGAGCGTCCGGTGGGCCCTCGTGATGGCGTGGGTCAGGAGCCGAGGATGCGCGCCTTCTCCGCGGCGAACTCCTCCTCGGTCAGCAGACCCTGCGCCTTGAGCTCGCCGAGCTCGCGGATCTGGCTGATCCGGTCCTCGGTGTCCGCCGGGGCTGCGGCCGCTGGGGCTGCCTGGGGGACCGGCGCCGGTTGTGCCGGCGGCGGTGCGTACTGGGCAGGTGGCGCGTACTGCGCGGCCCGCTCGGCCTGCTGGTCGGCGGCCCGCTGGGCCTGCCGTCGCGCCACGCCGCCGGAGACGGCGGTGGCGGTGCCACTGATCACGGCGGTCCGTGCCATCGTCCCGATCAGTCCGGGTCGACCGACTCTGCGCATCATCGTGCTCTCCTCCTTCGACCGGTTGCCCGGTGGTTCAGTCGTTCTCGAGCGCGGCCACGGCGGCGGCCACGACGTCAGCCGGGATGCGCTCCTGGACGATCACCTGACCCCCCGAGTCGCGCAGCGCCGTCGCCAGCCGGGCGGCCCAGCTGTTCTGCCACACCAGGACCAGCGCGGCCGACCCGGACTCGAGCCCGGCTCCCACCTCGGCCAGGTCGACGTCGTTGAGCAGGTCGACGGAGTCGCCGGTCAGGTCGGCGAAGGCGTCGGCGAGCTCGGAGTCCTCGACCTCGAGGACGGTGACCTCGTCCCCGTCACGGCGGACCAGCGCCAGGTCGAGGAGCTGGACCGTGCCCGAGGCGTGCAGGTCGATCAGCGCGGGCGCGATGTCGCCGTTGAACTGCGGTTCGTCGAAGAGGACGACGGCCAGGTCGACCGGTCCCCACTGCTGCGTTGAGATCTGCATCAGACTCCTGCTCTCGGTATCCCTGGATCGCTCTGCGAGGACGATCGTGGCACTACCAGCGGCCACCGGTCCACCCGCGCGGGGCACGCGCCTCCCGCATGCTCGGGTCGGTGAGGTCTACGCTCACCGCCTATGGACAGCTTCTGGGACTTCTTCTGGTTCATCATCTCGTTCTTCCTGCTGATGGCCTACCTGCTGGTCCTGATCCAGGTGATCAGCGACCTGTTCCGCGACCGCAGCACCGGCGGCTTCGCCAAGGCGGTCTGGATCTTCTTCCTGATCCTCGTGCCGATGCTCACCGCTCTGATCTACCTGATCGCGCGCGGCAAGGGGATGGCCGAGCGCAACCTCGCCTCGATGCAGGCCGCCCAAGCCGACACCGATGCCTACATCCGCTCGGTCTCGGCCGGCGCCGGCTCTCCGGCCGACGAGATCGCGCGAGCCAAGAGCCTGCTCGACGCAGGCTCCATCGACCAGGCTGAGTTCGAGCGGATCAAGGTGAAGGCGCTGCAGTGACCCCGGGGCCGGTCAGGCAACGTCGACCGGCAGCCGTGCCCATCCGCGCAGGATCCGGGTGTCCCGGCGCCGCGCGCCCGGCGCGAGTGTGAGGTCGGGGAACCGCTCGTGGAGCGCACGGAGCGCGACTTCCCCCTCCATCCGCGCCAGCGCGGCACCGAGGCAGTAGTGCCGCCCGCCGGAGAAGGCGAGGTGGTCGCCGGCGTTCTCGCGGGTGACGTCGAAAGTGTCGGGGTCGGTGAAGACCTCGGGGTCGCGGTTCGCCGCGGCGAGCAGGGCGGTGAGCACCCGGCCCCGCCGGATCGGTACGCCGGCGATCTCGGTGTCGCGCACCACGGTCCGCCCGGTGAGCAGCACCGGCGGGTCGAACCGGAGTGCCTCGTCGACCGCCCGCAGCCAGGACGCGTCGCCGGCCACCAGTGCCGCGCGCTGCTCGGGATGGTTGGCGAGCAGCACCGAGGCGTTGCCGATCAGGTTCACCGTCGTCTCGAAGCCGGCGGCCAGCACCAATCCCGCCGTGGAGATCAGTTCGGCGTCCGAGAGGCGCGCGCCGTCGTCGTCACGGATCGCGACCAGCTGGCTGAGCAGGTCGTCGCCGGGGGAGCGACGTACCTGCTCGATGTGGTCGCGCAGCCAGGCGTCGAACTCCCGCAGGGTCCGCTCCACCTGCCGGAACCGGACCAGCGGCAGCCCGAGGTCCAGGCTGGGGGCGGCCAGGGTCCCGAACCGACGCACGATCGGACGCTCCGCGAGAGGCACGCCGAGGATCTCGCAGATCACCGTCACCGGAAGCGCAGCGGCATAGGTGTCGATCAGATCGACGGGATCACCGCCCGCCGCCCGGCTCTCGAGCTCGTCGAGCAGCTCCTCGGCCACCTGTTCGGTGCGGTGGCGCAGCCGTTCCACGGCCCGCACGGTGAAGACGCGGGTGACCAGCTTGCGCATCCGGGTGTGGTCGGGCGGTTCGGTGACCAGCAGCGACGGCTCGCTGAGCGGCCCCATCGGCGCAGAGCGACCGGCCCACCCCAACAGCCGCGCGATCGGTCGGTCGTCGTCCAGTCCGATCCCCGACTGGACGTCCGGGCTCGACAACACCTCCCGCACCACCGCGTGGTGCGCGGTCACCAGCGCAAAGTGCCCGCGATAGAACGGCCCGGCCTCACGGATCCGGGCGAAGAGCTCCAGGGGCAGCTCCTGGGAGTCGTGGGTGGCCCGGATGACCTGGCCCTGCAGGTCGCCGCGGCGCGCACGTACGGCGATCGCGGCGCTCGGCAGCGCCTGACCCAGCGACCACCGGGTCAGTGCCTGGGCCGGATGCGCGATGCCCTGGTGGGCGGCACGGGAGAGGCGGGTGCTGGGGCTCATCACGCTCCTGATGGTCGAGTCCTTCGTCGATGTCCGACACTAATGTCATCGGTCATGTCCCGACGCTGCCGCGGGACGTGGGCGTGCGCTGAGCCCAGAACTTACGGATCTGGGCTGAGACCGTGAGGGCGCTCGCTTGGCTGGCGGTGCTCGCCGCCGTGGTGGTGCTGATGGCACCGACGGTGGTGCAGGGGTGGGGTGGGTCCCTGCAGGGCGCCCCGGCGCTGCTGGTCGGCCCGGACGTGGTCACCGCACCCCTGGTCGACGACGCCGACCTCGAGGGCAGCCTCGACGTCGGCACCGGCGTCACCGCCGCCGACGCCCGGGCCGAGGTCGCCGAGGGCCGGGTCGCGGGCGCTCTGGTGCTCGATCTGCGGGGCACCGAGGACGAGCTGCTGGTCCGTGACGGTCTGCATCCGCGCGTGCGTGCCGCGCTCGTCGCCGAGGTCGCCGCGTTGGAGGAGCGTTATGGACGCTCGTCGACGGTGCGCGAGGTGCCCGGTGGGGTCCCGCCGGACCGGGCACTGCTGTGGGCGGTCGGTCTCTCGGTCGCCGCGGGGTATCTGCTGGTCGTGGTGATCTCCTCGATCTGGGGTCCGGTGCCACGAACCTGGCGCCGTGGCGTGGTCCGACTCGCCGGTGCCGGTGCGCTGGCGGCACTGGCCACCGTCGCCGCACTGAGCCTCCCTGCTCTTCGGTCCTCCGCCGACCTGGCGGCGCCGGTGGTGACGGCATCGGTGGTGGGGCTGGCCAGTTTCAGCGCTGCCGTGACGACCCTCGCGCTCGAGGCGCTGCTGCGTCTGCAGGGCCTGGCTGCCGCGGCGCTCCTGCTCCTGGTCCTGCCGCTGCCACTCCTGCTGGCAGGCGGGACCGACCTGCTCACGGGAGTGCCGGCGGCGGTGGTGCCCTGGACCGTGGTCGGCGCGTCTGTCGACGCGGCCGACGGTGTCGCCGTCGGTGGGGCCGGGGCGGCGGTCGGGCTGAGCGTGGTCCTCGGCAGCATGCTGCTGGCCCTGACCGTGCTGGTACTGGCCCGGATCGTGCTGGTGCGGGAGCGTGAACACGACGCCGAGGCTGCGCAGAGCACGATGCTGCCCGCGCGCTGGCGTCGGAGGATCGGCATCGGCGCCGTCGTGGTCGCACTCACCGCCATCGGCGGCCTGCTGCTGATGCCGACCGTCGACCCCACCCCGCAAGCCCTACCGAGTCTGGCGGCGAGCTCGGAGTGCGTCGCGACCGGGAAGGTGGACGGCGCCGAGGACCTGAACCGGATCACGCAACTGCGGGGTTCGCCGGAGTTCCAGGGCGGCGACGTCGGCGCCGACGCGCTCCTGCAGGACGGGCGTCGGATCTGGGTCTTCGGCGACACGTTGCGAGGAACGTCGGGCCACCAGCGGCTGGTCCACAACTCGATGCTGGTGGTCGGCGAGGACTGCCTGCAGGCGGTGATACCGGAGAGCGACGGCGCGCTGATCCCCGATCGGGGCGACGTCGGCTACTGGCCGATGTCACTGACCGTCCTCCGTCGTCCCGGCTACGACCTGGTGACGGTCTTCGCCCAGCGGACCCGTGCCGGCGACGCCTCCGACCCGCTCGGCTTCACCGTCCTGGGTCCTGCGGTGGCGCGGTTCGTGGTGGCGACCGACCAGACACCGCAGCTGCTGTCGGTCACCGACCTGGGCGAGGACGACACCGACACCGCACGTCCGATGTGGGGAGCGGCGAGTGTGCGCGACGGCGGCTGGCTCTACGCCTATGGCACTGCGCGACCCCCGGACGCCGAGCCGATCTCCGGCTTCTCGCTGCGGGTGGCGCGGATGCGGCCGGACGACGTGACGCGGCCCGGACGCTGGCGCTACTGGGACGGCGCGGCATGGGCGCGGCCGGCCGAGCAGGCGGCAGAGCTGATCGGCTCGGTCGACGGTGTCTCGCAGACCCTCAGCGTGTTCCGGCGCGGCACGAGCTGGTATGCGTTCAGCAAGCGCAACGAGGTGCTCGGCACCGACCTGGTCTTCTGGACGTCGGACTCTCCGAGCGGGCCGTTCCTCGCGCAGCCTCCGGCCGGAGAGCTCCCCTCCGACGGCGAAACCGGCCAGCTGCGCTACATGCCGCTGGCCCATCCCGACCTGCTGCCAGGGAAGGGCACCGTGATCGTCTCCTACAGCCGCAACAGCACCGACGTCGGTGCGGTGCTGAGCGATCCCTTGCTGTACCGGCCGCGCTTCCTCAGGGTGGCGCTGCCCACGCCCTGACCAGTGGCGTGCCACTACCCGCCCTGTACGACGACCGCCCAGCTCAGCGCGACCAGCGCGGTGCCCGCCGTTCGAAGAAGGCGGTCACGCCCTCGTGGGCGTCCGGCGAGGCCATCATCCGGCCGATCGCGAGCTCGGTGGCGGTCCATCCGGTCGCCTCCGCGGGGCCACGGGCATCGTGCACCGCGCGCAGCGACGCGCCGACCGCGTCCGGGGAGTTCTTGTCGATCCGCGCCGCCAGCGCGATCGCACCGTCGAGGGCCGCGCCCTCTTCGGCGAGTGTGTTGACCAGACCGACCTGGTGCGCGCGCTCGGCTGTGATCGGATCACCGGTCAGTGCCAACTCGGTGGCCAGGTTCGCCGGCAGCCGGTCCGGTGCGCGGAAAAGTCCGGCACACGCCGGGACCAGCCCGCGGGCGACCTCGGGCAATCCGAACCGGGCCGCCCTGCTCGCCACCACGAGGTCGCAGGCGAGGACGAGCTCGAAACCACCGCCCAGCGCCGGGCCGTCGACCGCGACGATCAGTGGCGTCGAGCGGGTCCGCCGGATGACCCCGTACTCGCCGCCTCGGTCGGTGCGAGGGCCAGAACCGGAGGTGAGATCAGTGCCGGCGCAGAAGACCGGGCCGTTGGCAGCGATCACGCCGACGTGCAGCGACGGGTCGTCGTCGAGGCGGTCCAGGGCAGCGGAGAGCGCCTCACTGAGCTCCTGGTTCAGCGCGTTGCGCTTGGCCGGTCGGTTGAGCGTCATCACCAGGACCGCTCCCTCCCGGTGCACGCGCAGAGGCTCGCTGTCGGCGTGCTTCTCGGACCCGCTCATGGACGGGTCACCACGTGCACCACCTCGTCCAGGCGGGCACGTTCGGTGCGGAAGCCGTTGACCGGGTGCTCCTCGGCAGGGCGGCCGAAGGCGACAGCGCACAGCACGATGCGGTCCTCGGGCAGGTCGAGCAGGCGTCGTACAGCGCCGGAGTGGATGCCGATGGCGCCCTGCGCGATGGTGCCCACCCCTCGGTCGAGGGCGGCGTTCATCAGGTTGGTGACGTAGGCGCCGCAGTCGAGGGCGCCGTAGGTGCCCTGGATTCGGTCGGAGGTGACGATCACCGCATGCGGTGCGTCGAAGAAGTCGTAGTTGCGCAGCATCTGCTCGGCCCGCGCGACCTTGTCGCCGCGCGCGATGCCGAGGCTCTCGTAGAGCGCGTATCCGGCGGCGCGGCGGCGGTCGTCGTACACGCCGAGATAGCCGCCGGGGAGCGGGACGTCGCTGCTGACATCGAACGGTTCGGCCTCGACCCCGCTGCGCAGCTCGGAGCGGAACCAGTCGAGGGCCGTGCCGCCGAGCAGGTGCACCTGCCACGGTTGGGTGTTGCACCACGACGGTGTGCGCTGCGCGGTCGTGAGGATCTCGGTGATCAGGTCCTCGGGCAGGGGATCGGGGTGAAAGGCCCGGCAGCTCCACCGCCGTTCCATCAGGGTGCCGAACTCCATACGTGGGTCCTTCCTCTGTACGCCGCTCGCGGTCGCTCGTCGGTCTACCGTCTGCCGTCGCACCCTAGCGATCCTTGGTCGCTTGCCACGCCGTGGTCGCCCCGGCGTCTACACCGTCACGGTGGTGGCGCCCGCTGCGCGCCCACCCACACGACCTCGTAGAGGTTCCGCCAATAGGTGGCGCCTCTTACCCGAACGAGTTCAGCGCCGGGCGTGCGTAGGCCGCTCGGAGTCGCTCGTAGCGGTAGCGGTTGTAGGCCAGCGGCTCGAGCAGCGTCCAGGCGGGCAGCCGCCGTCGCGCTGCGCGTAACACGGCGGTGTAGATCGCGAACTCCCGCTGCTTGCCGCGCGTCCAACGCATCCCGAGCAACTCCCGCATCCGGGGGTGTGCGGCGGCCTCGGCGCAGATCCGGGCAGGCCGCGAGAGGACCGGTGTCAGCACCCGCCAGACAGGCGTGACCAGCCGCTGCAGCCAGCGTGGGCCGATCAGCGTGGGCACCGGCAACGCGTCGAAGCGCGCGGCCGCCCACCGCAGGAACTCGTTGTCGGCCAAGTCCCGCTCCGCGACCTCGTCGTAGTACGCCTCCATCTCGGCCACCGTCGCCGGGGGCGCGGCCCGGTCGCTGGTCAGCTCGAAGTCGCTCATCGCCAGCACGGTGCGGTAGACGACCTCGCGTCGCTCGGCGTCGAGATCGCGTCCGTAGGTCGTGACGTAGCCGGTGTAGAAGACCAGCAGGCTGGAGGTGCCCACCCACTTCCACAGCGCGGGGTCGAGTGCGCTGTAGCGCTCGCCGGCGAAGTGTCCACGTCCCCGGCCCCGGACCTGCCCGTGCAGCTCCTTGAGGCGCGTCGCGGTCGCGCGCCGGTCCGACTCGTCCCCGAAGAGCATCAATGGTCCCCACAGGTAACTGCGGATGCCACGATCGGTGAAGTTCTCCGCGAACCGGCCGGTGGCGTCGACCGCGGCCGCCACCTGGCGGTACGCGACCTGGTCGAGGGCGAGGCGACCGTAGAGCCCGAACGCCAGTGGCATCCCCATCCACCACCGCACGTCCGCGGCGAGCTCGTGGTGGGGCTGGTCGGGATGCCAGGGAGGCGGGGAGTCGGCGTCGCCATGCTGAGTGGCGTCCGGGCTGGTCGGGTTCGGCGTGCTGGGGAGCGCAGCGGCAGCCATGGTGGTCTCCTCGGGGCGCGGCTGGTCGGGGATTCGTTCAACGCCCGTTCGCAGAACGTAGGATTCTGCGAACGCCTGTGTCAAGATGTTCGCCGTGAGTATCGGATCGCGACAGTACGGCGGCGTGGCGGCCGAGGACCGGGTGGCTGAACGCCGGGCGCGCTTCCTCGCAGCGGGCCTGGAGGTGATGGGGACCCGCGGGATCGCCCGCACCACGGTGCGCGGCGTGGTCGAGGAGGCGGGCCTCGCGGCGCGCTACTTCTACGAGAGCTTCGCCGGGCTCGAGGAGCTCCAGGTCGCGGTCTTCGACGAGATCGCCCGCGAGGCGGCGCAGCGTGCGCTCGATGCCGTGCTGGACCGCTCCGACGATGGCCGGCGAGCCGATGGCCGGCGAGCCGATGGTGAGGAGGCGCGACGCAGCGAGCGCACCCGGGCGGTGCTGGCCGAGATGGTCGACCTGATGCTCGAGGACCCGCGCAAGGGGCGGATCGCCGTGGTCGAGTCGATCTCCTCCCCGGTCCTCGGGCCGCGGGTGCACGAGGAGAGCCGTCGCTTCGCCGGGATGCTGGCTGCCACCGCCTCCGGCGGGGACCCGAACGCGGGGAGCGACGGCCTGCCCCTCGAACTTCGCCTGACCGCCCAGTTCCTGATCGGTGGGGTCGCACACGCCTTCAGCGCGGCCCTGCAGGGCGAGGTGGCCGTGGACCGAGAGCGGGTGGTGGACGTGCTGACCGACCTGTTCGTCGCGGTCGATCGAGGAGTGATCCGGCCGCTCGGTGGAGCGACGATGCCGATGCGGGGTGAGCGGGGGGCGCCGTGATGGGATGGGCCCCGTGGCTGTGGATGAATCGACGCGCACCGCGCGCAAGCGTCGCGTGCGCGACCCCGAGCACACCCGCCGCGTGATCGTCGAGGCGGTGCTCAGCTCCTTGGAGGAAGGCGTGCTGGAGCCCACCGCCAAACAGGTCGCAGCGCGCGCCGGTGTCTCCGAACGCAGCGTCTTCGTGCACTTCTCCGACCTGCGGGAGCTGCGCCGAGCCGCCGCGGAGGAGCAGGCCGAGCGGATCGACGCGCTCCTCGAGCCGGTCGCCCCGGAGGGGCCGCTGGAACACCGGCTCGCTGAGGTGCTCCGGCAGCGTGAGGCGCTCTTCGAGGTCCAGGCCGGCATCAGATCTGCGGAGCTGATCCATGCCGGTCAGTCAGCCGAGGTGGCGGCGATGGTCCAGTCACGGCGACAGGGATTCCGTGACCAGGTCGCGGTGGCCTTCGCCCCCGAGCTGGCGGCGCTGAAGGACTCCGAGGGGGCGCTCGACCTGCTCGAGGGCCTTCTGGACTGGTCGTTCCGGCGGCAGTTGGTGGTGCGCCAGCGGCTCGACCAGGCGCAGGCATCGGCAGCCGTACGACGTGCCGTGCTGGGTGTCCTGGTGGCGTGACACCGAGACCGCCGCGCCCGTGCGGTGTTCGGCGGGTGGGTCCACTGTTCGAACGGCGCCGATGACCACTAGGTTGTCGCCATGGACAGCTTCTGGGACTTCTTCTGGTTCACCATCTCCTTCTTCCTCCTGATGGCCTATTTGGTCGTCCTCTTCCAGATCATCGGCGACCTCTTCCGGGACCGTGAGACCAGCGGCTGGAAGAAGGCGGTGTGGGTCTTCTTCCTGATCGTCCTCCCGCTGCTCACCTCGCTGGTGTACCTGATCGCCCGGGGCCAGGGCATGACCGAGCGCAACATCGCCAGCGTGAAGGCCGCGCAGGCCGACACCGAGAGCTACATCCGCTCCGTCTCGGCCGGTGCGGGTTCCCCGGCCGACGAGATCGCTCGGGCCAAGAGCCTGCTCGAGGCCGGCGTCATCGACCAGGCCGAGTTCGACGCACTGAAGGCCAAGGCACTCGCCTGAGCCGCACCTCCTCACCGCGCACGGCCCCGTCCGACCTCGTCGGGCGGGGCCGTTGCGTTCCCGCCTGGACGAGCAGCGGTCGCGGTGCAGAGGTGACCAGCCTCAGGGCTCGTTCCGGTCCTCCGCCGCCGCGACCTGCGCCAGTCCGTCCGCATAGGCGCGCCGTGTGGTCTCGCCGAGCCACTCGTTGCCGCGGTAGACATGTTCGGCGCCGAGCCGGCCCAACAGGCCGGCAGTGGCGAGCTGATGGTGCACGGTGTCCGACCCGATCACGATCTTCAGGGTGGCACCTTCGTCGGCGAGGGCGTCGGCATAGCGACGCAGCACGTCGACCACCGAGAGGCCGACGTGGTCGATGCCGCGCAGGCGGAGCACGACCACCGCGTCCTGACTCGCCGGGGTGACGATCGGGAGCATCGCCTCGAAGCCCGGTGCGGAGGCGAAGAAGAGCTGCCCGGTCGGCTGCAGCACCAGCACCTCCCGACCCGGTACGACGCCCGGCGGGTCGACCTCGCGCACCCGCCGCTCCTCGGGGATCAGTGCCCGCAGCGTCAGCCGGTTGGACTGCTCGGAGACGAACAGGACGATCGCCAGGCCGACGCCGACCAGCACCGAGTACTGCAGCGGGATGACCAGGGTCAGCACCAGCGTGACCGCCATGACCGTCGTCTGCAGCGGGCCGGTGCGATAGACAGCGATCACCCGGGTGGGCTTGATCGCGCCGAGGCCGACCACGATCAGCAGTGCTGCCAGTGCCGGCATCGCCACCCGGCCCACGGCGTCGCCGAGCAGCAGGATCACCGCCGCCATCACCGCCGCGGAGAAGACCAGCGACCACCGGGTCCGGGCTCCCGCGGACTGGACCAGTGCCGTGGCCGACATCGAGCCGCCCACCGGCATCCCACGGAAGACCCCGGCCACGAGGTTGCCGATGCCCTGGCCCACGAAGTCGCGGGAGGTGTTCGAGCGGGAGCCGTCCGGGTTCGGCACGCCAGTGGAGACCGCCGCCCCCTGGACCAGGCCCACGAACGCGAGTGACAGCGCAGGCAGGATCAGGTGCACCACCTCGCCGAACTCGGGAACTACCGGTGCGGGCAGGCTGGAGGGGATCTCCGCCAGTCCACTGACCAACGGCACCTCCCAGCCCGCGGCCTCCAGCGGCAGCACCAGCGCCGAGCCGACCACGACGGCGACCACCATCCCGAGCGACTGCAGCCGGGTACGGCTCAGCAGCACGATGCCGCCCACGGTGACGCAGCCGACCGCGAACGCGGCCGGATCGATCCGCCAAGGGTGGGTCACCAGATCGAAGGCCCGGAGCACGCGGTTGGCGCCCTCGGCGTCGTACCCGGTGAAGTTGGCGAGCTGTCCGAGCACGATGTTGATGCCCACGGCGGTGACGAAGCCGGTCATCACCGCGGTCGGAACGAAGCGCAGCAGGGTGCCGCCGCGAAGGAGGCCGGCCACCACCATCACCACGCCGGTCAGCATGGTGAGCGTGAAGAGCGCCCGATCGGGGTCGGGCGCGGAGCCGAGATCGGTGTCGCCGACCACCAGCGCCATCGCCCCGGTGGCCTGGACCGCCATCAGGCTGGTGCTGGTGAAGGCGGCCGCTCCGAGCATGCCGAACAGGTAGGCGTAGAGCCCGTAGACCGGGTTGACGCCGGCGAGCAGGCCGTTGGCGAGACCGTCGGGCACGCTCTCCACGCCGAGGACGAGTCCGGCGTTGGCGTCTGAGCGAGTGGGCCGGGGGATGCGGTGCAAGCCGGGGATCGCGGTCCGCCTCGGCTCGTCCACGGTGTTCACCTCGTCCAGGAGGGTGCAGGGCGCGAGCACCGTAGCGCGACCGAGCCGGCGATGGACACTAGGACTCCTCGGGCGCGGCGCGCGGCGGCCCCGGCGAGTCCGCAGCAGAATGCAGCCATGAACAGGTGGGTCGCTGCGTTGGGCGTGAACGGCAGCGACGTCGAGAGGATCGCCGATCGGCTCTTCCTCGCGCGGGGCGACCGGTGGCGCAACCACACCGCGTTCTGGGTCCTGCTGACGCTCTCCGCTGTGATCGCCGCCGCGGGCGTGGTGGCCCAGTCCACCGCCACCGTGATCGGCGCGATGATCGTGGCTCCGCTGATGACACCGATCCTGGGGACGGCGCTGGCGATCGTGCTCGCCGATCGGCACGCGTTGGCGCGCAGCATCGGCCTGGTGCTGGGCGCCTCCGCCGCGGTCATCGCGATCGGCTACCTGGTGGGACTGGCCACCCAGCTCGACGTGGTGGCGGAGACCAACTCCGAGGTCGCGGCCCGGGTCAGTCCACGACTCATCGACCTGGTCGCGGCGATCGCCACCGGCCTGGTCGGCGCCTTCGCAGTGGTCCGGTCCGACGTCTCCGACACCCTGCCCGGGGTCGCCATCGCGATCTCGCTGGTGCCACCGCTGGCAGTGGTCGGCCTGACTGCGGAGTCCGGTGCCGATGACCAGGCGCTCGGCGCCCTGCTGCTCTTCGGCACCAATGTCGCCGCGATCATCGCGACCGGGACGGTGGTGCTGCTCGCTGCCCGGGTACGCACGGCAGCACCGCTGGTCGGCATCCAGGTCGCGCCCCTGCGCGGACGGACCCTGGTGACGGTGGCGGTCTCTCTCCTGCTGGTCGCTGCTCCGCTGACCGGCGGCAGCGTCAGCGTCGTGCGCGAGGAGTCAGTGGTCGCGCGGGCGCAGCCGGTCGCCGAGGACTGGGCAGCCCAGCGCAGCTGGGAGGTCACCGACGTCTTCCTCCGTGGCAGCACGCTGCACGTGGTCACCCTGGGTCTGCGCCCGCAGGCCAGCGGGCTCGGTGCCCAGGAGTTGCGCGGTCAGTTGGCAGAGGCAGGCCTGGACGGGGTCGACGTCGAGGTCACGCTCGTCCTCGGCGGCTCCCAGACGGCCGATGCCGACGGTGATTGACAGCACCGGCGCGACAGGGCCGACCAGGGATGAGGAGACGATCGTGAACCGGGATCGAGTGCCGACACGCGGCGGCTGGCGCTGGGGCGACCTGGCACGGATGCTGCTCACCTGGTTGAGCAGCGCGGCCGCCCTCGCCGTGGCAGGCGCCCTCCTGCCGGGTCTGAGCGCCACCGGCCCGTGGTCGTGGATGGTGGCGGCGCTGGCCGCCGCCGCAGTGGGTGCACTGCTGCGTCCCGCGCTGACGTGGTTGAGCGCGGCGATCGGCTGGATCGGCGTCCTCGTCGTGGCGCTGGTCGGTCAAGGGGTGGTCATGCAAGCGGCGCTCGTGCTGGTGCCCAGCATCACGGTGGACTCCTTCTGGACCTCCCTCGCCGCTGCCTGGGCGTCGGCGCTGGTGGGCACGCTGATCGGGTGGCTGGTCACGGCGAGCACCTCGGAGTCGTTGGTCGCCACGCTGGTCGGTCACGGCGGGCGCGGTGGGCGGCGGAGCGACGCCGAGCCGACGGTGTCCGACGGACTGACCGGCATCCTCTTCGTCCAACTCGACGGGGTGCCTGCCCCGACCCTGCGGTGGGCGCTGGGGGCTGGGCTCATGCCGCGGGTGCGACGTCTGGTGGGGGAGAGTCACGCGGTCCGGGAGTGGACCGTCCAGTTGCCGTGCACCACCCCGGCCAGCCAGCTCGGCATCCTGCACGGCACCCGTGCCGGAGTGCCGGCCTTCCGCTGGTTCGACCGCGAGTTGGGGCGGGTGATGGTGGCCAACCGGCCCGCCGACGCGCGGATCATCGAGCAGCGGGCCTCCGACGG
Source organism: Nocardioides sp. BGMRC 2183 (assembly GCA_008123405.1). Taxonomy (GTDB): domain Bacteria; phylum Actinomycetota; class Actinomycetes; order Propionibacteriales; family Nocardioidaceae; genus Nocardioides. Next base: position 9,138 of record VSSA01000028.1, on the reverse strand, counting down.
CCGCGGACTGCTCGCCGACGACGGCGCATCGGTCTCCAACCTCTTCTCCGGTGACGCCGAGCACAGCGCGATGGTCTTCAGCCGCGTCCAGATCGGGCGGGGGCGCTTCGCCACCCGACGCGCGCTCGCGCGGTTCGTCACCCATCCCCATGGTCTGGCCCGCAGCGCCGGCAGGGTCGTCGTCGAACTCAGCCGCGAACGTTTCCAGGCCCGACGCCAGCGCGCACGCGACATCCGGCCCCGCGTCGAGCGCCCATGGATGTTCACCGGCCTCCGGGCCGGCACCAACGGCCTGCTGCGCGACGTCAACCTGGCCGCGGTCGCCGCGCAGCTGCGCGCCGGACGTCGCTCGGTCTACGTCGACTTCGTGGACTACGACGAGGTCGCCCACCATGCCGGCCCGATGCGACTGGAGGCGTTGTCGGTCCTCACCGAGCTCGACGAGGTGGTCGCGATCCTCACCCAGCTCGTGGCCGCCGCGCCGCGCGACTACGAGATCGTGCTGCTCTCCGACCACGGCCAGTCGCTGGGCACCCCGTTCCGTCAGCTGTACGGCGAGGACGTCGGTGCCGTGTGCCGCCGACTGACCAACGAGGCGGCCAGCTGGGAGGGCGATCCGGTGGAGAGCTGGGGACGGGTGGCCGGTCTCGCCGACGACGCCGCCGGCACCGATACGCTCACCGGTCGCGCCGCCGGATCGGTGGCCCGCCGACTCACCCGCCGCACGAGTCCGGCGGCGTCGGAGGAGGGTGCTCGATCCGAGGGAGAGCCAGTCGTGCTCGGCTCGGGCAGCCTCGGACTCTTCTACGCAGGCGGGGGCGACCGGTTGGACCTCGGCCAGCTGGACCAGCGATGGCCGGAGTTGGTGCGTGGTCTCGCCGGCCACCCCGGCATCGGCCTGGTGGCCGGCGTGGCTGCCGACGGTGGGGCCTGGGGGATCGGTGCGGAAGGGCGCACCAGCCTGGACGACGGTGGAGTGGTCGGGGAGGATCCGCTGGCGTCGTACCCGACTCATGCGCGGCGGGTGCTGCGCGAGGCGCTGGCCGATCCGGCGGCGCCCGATCTCTACCTCGTCGGTGCCTACGACCCGAGCACCGAGGAGGTCGTCGCCTTCGAGGACCTGGCGGGTTCGCACGGCGGTCTCGGCGGTGCGCAGGACCGCGGGATGCTGGTCGCGCCTCGCGGGCTGCTGGAGCCGTTCGGCGACGCGCCGATCGACGGAGCCGCGGGGTTGCACCGCGTTCTGGTCGCGATGCTGGAACAGTTGGGGCACCGCAGCGCGCTGTCGATCGACGTCAACGACCCGGAGGAGGGGTGAGGATGAGCCGGACCCGTCCGAGCCGCGGCGCTGCGCACATGTCGTGGGCACGCGTGTTGGTCGGCGGCGTGGGCGTGCTGGTCGCCTACTACGCGGTGCCGGTGAAGCTCACCGAGGGCGAGCTGCTTCGCCCAGTCGGGCTGACCGTGATCGGGGTCGCGCTGCTGGCCTGGGCGATGATCGGTCAACTCCGGCGCCACTTCTACACCGACGCCGAGGTCCGTCTGCCGCTGCTGATCATCCTGGCAATGCTGGTGGTGGCCGTCTTCGCCTTCGGCTACTACGCGCTGGAGGTCATCCGGCCCGGAGAGATGGGCGACCTGGAGACGCGCACCGACTCGCTCTACTTCACCCTCCAGGTGCTCACCACGGTCGGCCTCGGCGACGTCCACGCCGCCGGGCAGACCGCCCGCGCCATGGTCTCCGCCCAGATGGCCTTCGACCTGGTCTTCGTGGCTGCGGGAGGCTCGCTGCTCGCCAGCGTCATCCGCACCCGCATCACCCAAGCACGCGAGTCCCACACCCACACCGACCCAACCGCTGCACCCGCTGCGGATCCGAGCGCCGAGCCCACGGAGGAGCAGGCATGAGCGAGCAACCCCCCACCCCGGTGATCAACCCACTGCCCCGGGGCGTGGTGATCCTGATCGGCCTGGCCGCGGCCGTCGTCACGGTCGCCGGCCTCAAGGCGGTCTCGGGGATCGTCGGACCGGCGTTCCTGGCGCTGATGCTGGCGATCGCGGCCGACCCGTTGCGGACCTGGATCACCCGCCGGGGCCTGCCGCGCTGGCTGGGCACGATCCTGGCCCTGCTGGTCGTGTACGTCGGGCTGCTGGCGCTGTGCGGATCGCTGGTCATCGCGCTGGCGCAGTTCGCCGAGCTGGTGCCGGAGTATCGGGCCGAGCTCAGCGACGTGCTGGGCGACATCCAGAGCCTGTTGCACCGTCTCGGTGTCGCCGACACCCAGGTCGCCACGCTGCTCGACGACGTCGACCTCGGGCGGCTGAGCAGCTTCATCGGCTCGATCCTCGGCACGGTGCTCTCCCTGGTCACCAACCTCGGCTTCGTGGTCGCGCTGGTGCTCTTCATCTGCCTCGACGCCGATCCGTTCGTCCGGCACCTGGAGCGGGTCCGACCCGATCGGGCCGCCTTCACCGAGGCGATGGGGTCCTTCGCTCGGGGTACCCGGCGCTATCTCGTGGTCTCCACGGCGTTCGGCCTGGTCGTGGCGGTGATCGACACCGCGGTGCTGTGGGCGCTCGGGGTGCCCGCCGCGCTGCTCTGGGGCCTGCTCGCCTTCATCACCAACTACATCCCCAACATCGGCTTCATCATCGGCCTGATCCCACCGGCGATCCTGGCGCTGCTCGAGGGCGGACCGGGGCTGATGATCGGTGTGATCGTGGCTTACTGCCTGATCAACCTGGTGATCCAGTCGATCATCCAGCCCAAGCTCGTCGGCGACGCCGTCGGGATCTCGGCCAGCATCACCTTCTTGTCGCTGGTGGTGTGGGCGTGGATCCTCGGGCCGTTGGGGGCCGTGCTGGCGGTCCCGCTCACGCTCCTGGTCAAGACGCTCTTCGTCGACGTCGATCCCTCGGCCCGTTGGGTGTCGGGCCTGATCGGGGCACCGTTGGACCAACGGAACCAGCAACAGCCCGACGACCCGACCGACCACTCCCAGGAGGCGACCGCATGAACGAGCAGACCAGTCCCGTGGTGACGCATGTCCCCGACAGCTCCCGCTACGAAGCGCACCTCGACGGGCGACTCGCAGGCTTCGCCGAGTATCAGCTGGCCACCGACCTGATCGTGTTCACCCACACCGAGGTCGACTCGGAGTTCGAGGGCCGTGGCGTCGGCGGGGCGCTGGCCCGATTCGCCCTCGACGACGTCCGGGCGACCGGGGAGCGGGCGGTGATGCCGCTCTGCCCGTTCATCAAGGCCTGGATCGAGCGGCACCCGGACTACGCCGACCTGGTGTACGGCGCCGGCTCCTAGAGGTCGCGAGCGCTCACTGCAGCGCCGCGGTCAGGCGCATCACGTTGTCGACGTACCGGGTGATGGCGGGGCGCTCGCTCCACTCCTCCAAGGTGAGCTCCTTGGACAGCGCGCGGTAGCTGTCCTCGACGGTCCGCATCCGGGCCACCACGTTGCGGTCCGGCATCATCAGGCTGACCTCGTAGTTGAGGCCGAAGGAGCGCATGTCCATGTTGCTGGAGCCGACCACCGCCATGTCGTCGTCGACGGTGAAGTGCTTGGCGTGCAGGACGAACGGCGCCGGGTAGAGGTAGATCCGCACCCCCGCCTCGAGCAGTGCGCGGTAGTAGGAGGCCTGGGCGTGGCCGACCATGAACTGGTCGGAGACCTCGCTGACGAAGAGCTCGACGTCCACACCGCGCTGCGCGGCGGTGGTCACCGCGTAGAGCAGCGACTCGTCGGGGACGAAGTAGGGCGAGGTGAGCGAGATCCGCTCGGTGGCGGCGTAGATCAGCGAGGTGAACATCCGCAGGTTGTTCTCGGCGACGATCCCCGGCCCGCTGGGCACCACCTGGCACGGCACGTCGAAGATCTCGTCGTCACGGGCGTCCGGCTCACCGAGCACCGGCACCAGGTCGACCACCTCGCCGGTCTCGACGTACCAGTCGGAGGCGAAGACCGCGTTGAGGGCGCCCACGACCGGGCCCTCGAGTCGGACCATCAGCTCCACCCACTCGCGGCCGAGCTTGTGGTTCTTCGGCTTGTTGTAGCCGGGCTCGGTCATGTTCAGCGAGCCGGTGTAGCCGACACTGCCGTCCACCACCAGGATCTTGCGGTGGTTGCGCAGGTCCGGGCGGCGGAACGTGCCCTTCAGCGGTTGGATCGGCAGCATCGGACGCCACTGGATGGCGGTCTTCTCCAGCTTGGCCAGCATGTCCTGATAGCCGGGGATACCGCGGGACCCGAGGTGGTCGAAGAGGAGCCGTACGTCGACCCCGCGGTCGGTGGCGCGGACCAGCGCGGAGAACAGCGGATCGGTCACCTCGTCCCACGCGGTGATGTAGAACTCCACGTGCACGTGGGCCTGCGCACGGTCGACCTCGGCGGCCATCTCCTTGATCACGCCGGCATAGTCGGGCCAGAGCTGCACCTCGTTGCCGCCGGTGAGCGGCAGCGACCCCAGCCGGTGGTTCAGTGCCGCGACGGTGCGGTGTGAGGGCCGCAGCAGCTGGTCGTCGAAGCTGAGCGGCAACGCGTCGGCACGTGCCCGGATCTCGCTGATCGCGTCGCGCTGACGCCGTACCCGCTTGCCCTCGAGCCGGGTGCGGCCGAAGAGCAGGAAGATGGTGAACCCGACGATCGGCTCGATCAGGATCAGCAGCAGCCAGGCCATCCCGGTCGACGGCTTGCGGCTGGCGGGGATGACGCCGAGGGCGATGATCCTGAGCCCGACCTCCAGGATCACGATGATCCAGGTGATCACAGCGGCGACGGTGACGGGTTCCATGGCGCACACCCTAGGAGATCTCGGCGCTGGCGCCGGGCGCGCGTGCGACGGCGGGGCTCACACCGTGCGGACCCTGTTCGTGGGAGCCTCGGATGGTGAGCAACACGAATCCACCGGGCTTCCTGGGCCGCGCCGTCGGGGCGGTCACCGGTCGGGTGGTGGATGCAGTGCCGCCGGAGGTGGTGCTCGACCACATCGACGTGGACGCGCTGCTCGATCACGTCGACGTCAACCACCTACTCGACCGCATCGATCCCGACCGTCTTCTGGACCGGATCGACCCGAACCGGCTGCTGGACCGTGTCGACATCAACCGCCTCTTGGCCCGAGCCGACATCGAGGCCCTGATCGCCGACGTCGACCTGGAGTCGTTGGTGCGGCGTGCCGGCATCCCCGACGTGGTCGCCGAGACCACCGGTCACCTGGCCGGTCGCAGCCTGGACGTGGCGCGGCGCCAGGTCGTCGGCCTGGACGCGGTGGTGGCCGGTCTGGTGAACCGCTTGTTGCGACGCGAGCCGTTGGCGCAGCCGGGACCTGCCCGCCTGGTGGACGCGGTGGAGCCGGCCGGGGCCGAGCGGTGAAGGCCCGGTCGAGCGTCACCGGCCGCTATGCCGGACCGATCAGCCGCACCCTGGGGGCCGCGGCCGACGTCGGCTTCGTGGTCGCGACCTACACCCTCGGAGCCGCGCTCGTGGCGTTCTTGGCGCGGGTCCTGATCCACGCCGACCTGGAGGAGGTGGCCGGCGTCCCGGCGACCCTGGTCCTCCTGATCTGGGGTGCCCTCTACCTGATGGTCGCCACCGCGGTCTCCGGGCGCAGCGTCGGGCAGGCCCTGGTCGGCCTCAAGGTCGTCGACCGTGACGGCGGGGTGGTGCGCGGTTCACAGGCGGTGCTCCGCGTGCTGCTGCTCCCGGTCAGCGCCCTGTTCGCGATCGGCCTGCTGCCGATCTTGCTGCGCCGCGACCACCGTGCCCTGCACGACCTGGTCGCGCGGACCGCGGTCGTCTACGACTGGGGCGATCGGCCCGCCGAGCTCCCGGCCCCGCTCTCTGCCTACCTGGGGCAGCGGGGCGAGGTCGACACCGAGCAGGTCGACGTGCGCTGACCCGCCTCCGTGGTCATGTCCGGTCCCGCAACTCGGGGATCGGGGTGAGCAGCGGCTCCCCCCGCATCCAGGCGTGCAGGTTGTCCAGGGTGAGCCGCTCCATCGCAGCTCGGGTGGCGTGGGTGCCGGAGGCGACGTGGGGCAGCAGCACCACGTCCTCGCGCTCGGTCAGGGTGGTGGGCACGTGCGGCTCGTCGCGGAAGACGTCGAGCCCCGCACCCCGGATCCGACCACCCTCCAGCGCCTCGATCAGGGCGTCCTGGTCCACCACCGAGCCGCGGGCGATGTTGATCAGCACCCCGTCGGGACCGAGCGCATCGAGCACCTCGGCGTCGACCAGGCCCTCCGTCGAGGAACCCCCCGGCACCACCACGATCAACGAGTCCACCTCGGCGGCCAGCGCGGCGGGCGACTCCGCATAGGGGAGGCGGGAGCCGGGCACCTGACGGCGGTTGTGGTAGCGCACCGAGGCCCCGAACGCCTCGAGCCGGGTCGCGACGGCGCCGCCGATCCGGCCCATGCCCAGGATGCCGACCGTGCTCCCGGCGACCTGATCGGTCAGCGGGAAGGGACCCTGGGGCCAGCGCCCCTCCCGGACGAACCGGTCCGCGGCGACCACCTGGCGTCGTACCGCCAGGAGCAGGGCAAGCGCCGTCTCGGCCACCGCGTCGTCGAGCACGTCGGGGGTGTGGGTGACCAGCACGCCCCGGGGCAGGGCGGTGTCCAGGTCGACGTTGTCGTAGCCGACGCCGTGGTTGGCCACGATCCCCAACCGTGGCAGCGCGTCGATCAACCTCGCCGGGACCGCGCCGCTGTTGGTGCACACGATGGCGACGATGTCGGCTGCGTGCTCGGCCAGGAAGGTCTCGTGGTCCGTCTCGGGCCACCGCACGGTCCGGTACGACGCAGCGACCGCGTCCGCCAGCGCCGGACTCAGCGGCGGCACCAGCAGCACCGTGCCCTGGTCGGATCGCTCGGTCGGGTGTGGGGCCGGGTTGGGTGGTGCGCTCACCGGGCCAACCTACGGCGTCACTAGGCCGATGTTCCCACCCGCAGCATCTCGGCGCGGTCGCCGACCTTGATCCGGAGCCGGCCCTCGGCCTCACCGAGCGCGATCTCGTGCTGGTCCAGCAGCTCCCACGACTCGTGCGTGGCGACCCGGACCCCACGCTCGGCGAAGTACGCGTCGACGTCGCCCGGCTCCCGCGCGGTGGCGGTGGCGGTGGTCTCGGCGAGCAGGTGGCCGACGGTCTCGGCCGCGTCGCTCTTGGTGTGGCCGATCAGGCCGACCGGGCCGCGCTTGATCCAGCCCGTGACGTAGGTGCCCGGGATCGGCCGACCGTCGAGGTCGAGCACCCGGCCGCCGTCGTTCGGGATCACCGCGGCGCGGTCGTCGAAGGGGAGGCCGGGCAGCGCGCTGCTGCGGTAGCCGACAGCGCGGTAGACGGCCTGGACGTCCCAGTCGGTGATCTCGCCGGTGCCCTCCACGCTGCCGTCCGCGTTCGGGGAGTGGGTGCGCTCGGTGCGCAGCGTGGTCACCCCGCGCTGGTCGCCGAGGATCTCGACGGGCGCCTCGGCGAAGTGCAGGTGGATCCGGTGCGGTTTGCCCTCGGGCTCGCGGCCCACCCAGTTGGCCAGCGTGTTCAGCACCATCTTCTGGGCCTTGTGCTCGGCGATGTGGGCCATGCCGTGCTCGTCGACGTCGAAGCCCTCGGGGTGCACGATCACCTCGACGTTGGGGGAGTGGTTGAGCTCGCGCAGCTCCAGCGGGGAGAACTTCGCATACGCCGGGCCGCGGCGGGCGAAGACGTGCACATCGGTGGTGGTCTTGGCGGCGAGCCCGGCGTGGACGTGGGCGGGGATGTCGGTGCTGAGCATCTCCTCGCCGGTCTTGGCCAGCACCCGGGCGACGTCGAGGGCGACGTTGCCGACGCCGATCACCGCGACGCTGGGCGCGTCGAGCGGCCAGGTGGTGGGGACGTCCGGGTGGGCGTCGTACCAGGAGACGAAGTCGGCGGCGCCGTGGGAGAGCTCCTCGCCGGGGATGTCGAGGTCGCGGTCGGCCATCGCGCCGGTGGCCACGATCACGGCATCGTAGAACTCGCGCAGGTCCTCGAGCTTGACGTCGACCCCGAAGTCGACGTTGCCGAGGAAACGCACCTCGGGCTTGGCCAGCACCCGCTGCAGGGCCTTGATGATCTCCTTGATGCGCGGGTGGTCCGGCGCGACGCCGTAGCGGACCAGGCCGAAGGGTGCCGGGAGCCGCTCGATCAGGTCCACCGAGACGGCGGTCTCGGACTTGGTCAGGATGTCGGCCGCGTAGATGCCGGCCGGGCCGCCGCCCACGATCGCAACACGAAGAGTCATGACACCAGTCTCTGGAGCCGAGGCGGCACGCGGAACGAGGACAACCTTGGCAAGTCACAAGCCAGGTTTGTGACACAATGCCGGCATGGCACTGGCGTCCGGGGGTCTGGGCTCGCACGTTCCCGAGCTGCGGGCGTTGGAGCTGCTGGTCACCGTGGCCGACCGGGGCAGCCTCGGGGCCGCGGCGGCCGAACTCGGGATCAGCCAGCAGGCGGCCTCCTCGCGGCTGCGGACCATGGAGTCGCTGATCGGGGAGCCGCTGCTGCACCGCAGCGCCCGCGGGTCGGCGCTCACCTCGACCGGTGAGCTGGTCGTGCAGTGGGCGGGCCGGGTGCTCGAGGCCGCTCACGAGTTGGATGCCGGCATCACTGCGCTCCGCTCGGACCGTCGCGGCCACCTGGCCGTTGCGGCGAGCCTGACCATCGCCGAGCACCTGCTGCCCGGGTGGCTGGTGGGATGGCGGGCTCACCAGGTGCGCTCGGGCCGGGCGCCGTCGGAGGTCACGATGACGGCCACCAACAGCGACAAGGTGGCCGCGATGGTGGCCGCCGGTGAGGTGGTCCTCGGGTTCGTCGAGGGTCCGGACGCTCCGGTCGGGCTGAGCCGCCGTCTGGTCGGCACCGACGAGCTCGTGGTGGTGGTCGGCGCCGACCACCAGTGGGTACGGCGCCCGCGGCGCCGGGTCACCATCGAGACGCTGGCGGCCACGCCGCTGGTGGTCCGCGAGTCCGGCTCCGGCACCCGCGACGTGCTCGAACGGGCGCTCGCCGGCAGGACACAGGTTGCGCCGGCGCTCGAGCTCTCCAGCACCGCGGCGGTGCGGGCGGCGGTCGCCGCCGGTGCCGGGCCGGCGGCGCTGGG
>VSSA01000027.1 GCA_008123405.1 Nocardioides sp. BGMRC 2183 | reverse complement strand
GGAGCTGGCCGCGGAGGCCGACAAGGCCCGCAAGATCGATGCCGCCGATATCAACATCCCGGCCGCCCGCGTCAGCGCTCGCACGTCGCCGCGCTGGTCGGTGGTCATCAGAGTGACCACGGTGCCCTCGGCACCGGCACGCGCGGTGCGTCCCGAACGGTGCAGGTAGGCCTTGTGCTCGGCCGGCGGGTCCGCGTGCACCACGAGCGCGACGTCGTCGACGTGGATGCCGCGGGCCGCGATGTCGGTGGCGACCAATGCCATCGCACGACCGTCGTGGAAGGCGGCGAGATTGCGGGTGCGGGCGTTCTGACCCAGGTTGCCGTGCAGCTCCACTGCCGGCACCCCGTTGCGGTTGAGCTGGCGGGCCAGCGCCTTCGCGCCGTGCTTGGTCCGGGTGAAGACGACCGTCCTGCCGGGCGCGCTGGCGAGGTCGACCAGCACCGGCAGCCGGTGCTCACGCTCGACGTGCAGCACGTGGTGGCTCATCGTGGCGACCGGTGACTGTGCCGAGTCCGCCTCGTGGGTGACCGGCGTGCTCAGGAACCGCTTGACCAGGACGTCGACGCCGGCGTCGAGGGTGGCGGAGAAGAGCAGGCGCTGACCGTCCTTCGGGGTCTGACCGAGCAGGCGTCGTACCGCGGGGAGGAAGCCGAGGTCAGCCATGTGGTCGGCCTCGTCGAGCACTGCGATCTCGACCGCGCTCAGGTCGCACTTCCCCTGCCCGATCAGGTCCTCGAGCCTGCCGGGACAGGCGACCAGTACGTCGACCCCACGCGCCAGGGCGTTGACCTGCGGCTGCTGGCCGACGCCGCCGAAGACGGTGAAGGTGCGCAGCCCGGCCGCCTGCGCGAGCGGCGTCAGCGCCTCGTGGATCTGGCCGACCAGCTCCCGGGTCGGGGCCAGAATCAGCGCTCGCGGCGCCCGCGGACGCGCCGGGGCTCCGGAGGAGAGGCGCGCCACCACCGGCAGCAGGAACCCGTAGGTCTTGCCCGACCCGGTGCGTCCGCGGCCGAGCACGTCGCGTCCGGCCAGGGCGTCGGGCAGCGTTGCCGCCTGGATCGGGGTCGGGGTGACGATGCCGTGCTCAGCGAGCACGTCGACGAGGGAGGAGGGCAGGCCGATATCGGCGAAGGTGGTCATGCGGCGTTCCTTGTCTCGCGCCCACCGGCAGCCCGAACTCCGCGGTCGCGGTGGGCCCGCACGGAGCACCGGGAGTCCGACGCTGCGACATGCGGTCAACTCGCGGTGGGACCCATGCGAGCTGAGACACCCACGCTATCGGGGATCACCGGCAGCGCTGGCATCGGCGAGCGCGTCGGGCCCCGTGTCGTTGCTCACCAGGCGATAGAATGGAGGATAGGTCAACTATTCGCGGGCATCTCCGCGAGGATCGGAGACGGCGGTGCCGACGTACACCGAGCAGGGCAAGGCCTTCGACCGGGACATGAACTACATCCCGGACCGGATCACCCTGGCCGAGGGTCGCTCGCAGGACGGGTACGGCGGCCACGAGCTCGACGTCCCCACCTGGCCGGTCGAGCCCGGACGCTATCGGCTGGTCGCCGCCAAGGCCTGCCCGTGGGCCAACCGCGCGATCATCGTCCGGGGCCTGCTCGGCCTCGACGAGGTGATCTCGCTGGGGCTGGCCGGCCCGACGCACGACGCCCGCTCGTGGACCTTCGACCTCGACCCGGACGGCGTGGACCCGGTCCTGGGCTACGAGCGCCTGCAGCAGGCCTACTTCGCCCGCTACCCCGACTACCCGCGCGGCATCACGGTGCCGGCGATGGTCGACGTGCCGACCAAGGCGGTGGTCACCAACGACTTTCCGTGGATCACTCACGACCTCTTCTTCGAGTGGCGCGACCACCACCGCCCCGACGCGCCCGACCTGTGGCCGGACGCGGTCCGCGCGGAGATGGAGGAGGTGATGAAAAGGGTCTTCACCGAGGTGAACAACGGCGTCTACCGCTGCGGGTTCGCCGGCTCCCAGGATGCCTACGACGCCGCGTACGACCGGCTCTGGGCGGCGATGGACTGGCTCGAGGAAAGGCTGACCGACCAGCGCTACCTGATGGGCGCGACGGTCACCGAGGCCGATGTGCGCCTGTTCACCACGCTGGCCCGGTTCGACGCGGTCTACCACGGCCACTTCAAGTGCAACCGGAACAAGCTCACCGAGATGCCCGCGCTCTGGGGGTATGCCCGAGACCTCTTCCAGACACCGGGCTTCGGCGAGACCATCGACTTCGACCAGATCAAGGCGCACTACTACGTCGTCCACGAGGACATCAATCCGACCGGCGTGATCCCCCGCGGGCCCGACCCCGCCGTCTGGCTCACCCCGCACGGACGCGACCGGCTGTAGGCAGCCGCGACCCGCACTAGTGGCGCGTGCCGGAACTAGACTCGACCCATGCCCGCGTTCAGCCAGTCCCGCGACATCTTCGTCCTGGCGCCTGCGGCGGACGTGCACGCGATCATCGACGACTTCCATCGCTGGACCGAATGGTCGCCATGGGAGGACGTCGACCCGGATCTGCAGCGCTCCTACACCGGTCCCGAGCGCGGCGTCGGCGCGCACTATGCGTGGGAGGGCAACAAGAGGGCCGGCAAGGGCAGCATGCAGATCACGGCGAGCGAACCGGATCGGATCGAGATCGACCTGCATTTCCTCGCCCCCTTCGAGGCGCGCAACGTCACCGTCTTCACTCTCGCGCCGAGCGGCGTCAAGGGGACCCGGGTGACCTGGACCATGAGCGGCCATCGGAACGTGGTGCTCAGCGTGCTCGGCAAGCTCTTCTTCGACAAGGCGATCGCCAAGGACTTCGACCGCGGGTTGGCTCGGCTGAAGGCGATCGTCGAGGCCTGAGCCCAGGGCCGCGGGCGTGGCCGACGGGAAACGAGCGTCGGGCCGCGGCCTCTGGGGGGGTCGGCCGCGACCCGACGGAGCCATCATCGCACACCGCGCAGGAGATCCCATACTCGCCAGTAGAGAACCCACGGACGTGTCCCGGGGCGCTGCGGCGGTCAGTCCCAGAAGACCCGGTCGACGACCTGATGGGCGTGCCGGGTGGTGCGCAGGTAGTCGTTGGCCAACGCATCGGTCTGGTCCAGCGGATAGCCCATGATCCCGGCCACGGCGGTGCGCTCCAGGGACGCCCGGGGGAACTGGTCGGCCGGCTTTCCCCGGGCCAGCAGCACAGCGTTGCGGATCCGGCTCACCATGCGCCAGGCGTCGGTCAGGGTCGCCGCATCCGGGACGCTCAGCAGGCCCGCGTCGGCCGCAGCGTCGACGGCGGCCAGCGTGCGCACCGTCCGCAGCCCCTCGTGCTCGGCCCCGTAGCGCAGTTGGAGCAGCTGCACCGTCCACTCGATGTCCGCCAGTCCCCCACGACCGAGCTTGAGATGGGTCGCCGGATCGGCCCCCCGCGGGAGCCGCTCGGTGTCCACCCGCGCCTTGATCCGGCGCACCTCCTGGACGTCCTGCGCGCTCAGGCCGCCGTCGGGGTAGCGCAGCGGGTCGATCAGCTCGGTGAACCGACGACGCAGGTCCTCGTCGCCGACCACGGCGTCGGCCCGTAGCAGCGCCTGCGCCTCCCAGACCTTCGACCACTTCGCGTAGTAGGCGGCGTAGGAGTCCAGGGTGCGTACCAACGGCCCCTGTCGCCCTTCGGGGCGCAGGTCGGCATCGACGACCAGGGCCGGGTCCGGTCCCGGTGCGCCGAGCATCGAGCGCACCTGCTCGGCCACGGCCTTGGCGTAGCCGGCCGCGACCTGCGGGTCCTGGTCGGGATAGGGGTCATGGACGAAGAGGACGTCAGCATCAGAGCCGTAGGAGAGCTCGAAGCCGCCGTAGCGACCCATCGCCACGACTGCCAGAGCGGTGGGCGCCTCGGCCAGGCCACGCTCGTCAGCCACTGCCGCCTCCGCCACCTCCAGCGCGGCGCTCAGCGTCGCGTCGGTGAGCCGGGTGAGCGCGAAGCCGACGTCGGCGACATCGGTCAGTCCCAGGACGTCACCGGCTGCGATCCGCAGCAGCTCGCGACGTCGTACGGCGCGCAGCGCGCGGATCGCCAACGCCTGATCGGACTGGCGGCGGGCGGTGGCCACCATCTCCTCCCGCATCTGCTGGGCGCTCAGCGGAGCCAGGTCGCCGCCGAGCAGACGGACGCCCTGCGGCTCGCGCTCGAGCAGATCGGTGCAGTAGCGGGAGGTGCCGAGCAGGTGGGCCAACCGCTCGGCCGCCGCGCCCTCGTCACGCAGGGTGCCGAGGAACCACGGGCTGGACCCCAGCGAGTCGCTCAACCGCCGGAAGCCGAAGAGGCCGGCGTCGGGGTCGGCGCACTCGGCCAGCCACTGCAACATCGCCGGCAGCAGCGCCCGCTGGATCGATGCGGTGCGGGTGACTCCGGCGGTGAGGGCCTCCAGGTGACGGAGTGCGGCCTCGGGGTCGGCGTATCCGAGCGCGGCGAGCCGGTCGCGGGCCGCCTCCGAGGAGAGCCGTGCCTCGGCGCCGGTGATGTGGGCAACGGCGGTGAGCAACGGCCGGTAGAAGAGCTTCTGGTGCAGCCGGCTGACCTCGCGCCGATGGCTCCCCCAGGTCTGCTCCAGTGCCTTGGCGGACTCGCGGTACATCCCGAGACTGCGACCCAAACGCCGCAGCGCCTCGTCGTCGTCGGGGACCAGGTGGGTGCGCTGCAGCCGGTGCAGCTGGATCCGGTGCTCGAGCTGGCGCAAGAAGGCGTAGGCGCGGTGCAGCTTCTCGCCATCGTCCTTCCCGACGTACCCACCCTCGGTGAGCCGGGCCAGCGCGCTGAGCGTGGTGGGCGGACGGATCCGCTCGTCGGTGCGCCCGTGCACCAGCTGCAGCAGCTGGATGGCGAACTCGACGTCGCGCAGTCCGCCCGAGCCGAGCTTGAGCTCGCGGTCGGCCTCCCGTGCGGGGATGTGGTCGAGCACGCGTCGCCGCATCGCCCGGGCGGCCTCGACGAACCCCTCCCGGTCGGCCGCGGTCCACACCATCGGCTGCACCATGGCGACGAACTCGGCGCCGAGCGTGAGGTCGCCGGCGACCGGCCTGGCCTTGAGCAGCGCCTGGAACTCCCATGCCTCGGCCCACCGCTCGTAGTAGCCGCGATGGCTGGCGAGCGTACGGCTCAGGGGCCCGGCCTTGCCCTCCGGGCGGAGCGCGGCGTCGACCGGCCAGATCGTTCCCTCGGCGGTCTGGTCCGAGCAGACCTGCATCAGCTGCGCGGCCAGCTTGGCGGCCGTGCGGCCGGCCGCCGCGACCGCCGCCTGGTCGGCGTCGGGGTCGGTCACGTCGTGGACGAAGATGACGTCGACGTCCGAGACGTAGTTGAGCTCGTGTCCGCCGCACTTCCCCATCGCGATCACGCCCAGCCGCACCCCGGCGACCTGATCGGCGTCGACCCGGGCCCGCGCCACGGCCAGCGCCGCCTCCAAGGTGCCGGCAGCGAGGTCGGAGAGCTCGGCGGCGCAGTCGTCCACCCCGAGGTCGTGCGCGAGGTCACGCGCCGCGATCCGCAGCAGCAGCCGGCGGTACTCGACCCGCAGCGCGTCCACGGCGACCTGATCGGGAAGGGCCGCCACCGGCCCGTCGATCCCCGGGCGCTCCTCTGCTCCGACCGCTTCCAGCAGGCAGTGGCGATAGACGAACGCCGGTGTCCGGGTCGAGCCGAGGGTGGGGTCGGTGAGTTCGTGCCATTGCTCGGGATGGGTCACCAGGTGGTCGGCGAGCGCACAGCTCGCGCCGACCACACGCAGCAGTCGCATCGCGAATCCCTCGTCCTCGGCGAGGGCGGCGAGGAACGCATCCTGGTCGGGCACCGCCTCGGCGAGGTCGGCCACCGCCGCGAGGGCGCTGTCCGGATCGGCCACGCGGCCGAACATCGCCAGCACCTGGCCGCCGACCTCCCCCAGCCGGGCCAGGTCGGACCGCGCCCGATCGGTGTCGACGAAGCCGAGCCGGACCAGCTCGGTGCGCACGTTCGCGCGGATCACAGGTTCGGCAGCATCCGGTCCCGCTCGAAGGCCGACACCTGGCCGCGGTACTCGTCCCACTCGGCGCGCTTGTTGCGCAGGAAGTAGTCGAAGACCTGCTCGCCGAGCGTCTCGGCGAGCAGCTCGGAGTTCTCGGCGATGATGATCGCTTCGTTGAGGTTCTTCGGGAGCGGCTCGATACCGAGGCTGCGACGCTCACGTTCGGTCAGCGCCCACACGTCGTCCTCGGCCTCGGGCGGCAGGTCGTAGTCGTTCTCGATGCCCTTCATCCCGGCGGCCAGCACCACGGCGAAGGCGAGGTAGGGGTTGCAGGCGGCGTCGATGGTGCGCAGCTCGATCCGGGTCGACTGGCCCTTGTGCGGCTTGTACATCGGCACCCGGACCATCGCCGAGCGGTTGTTGTGGCCCCAGCAGATGTAGGAGGGCGCCTCTCCCCCGAACATCATCCGCTTGTAGGAGTTGACCCACTGGTTGGTGACCACGCTGATCTCGTTGGCGTGGCGCAGGACGCCGGCGATGAAGCGTCGCCCGGTCTTCGACAGCTGGTACTCCGCGCCGGCCTCGTAGAAGGCGTTCTGGTCGCCCTCGAAGAGGGACACGTGGGTGTGCATGCCCGAGCCCGGGTGGGTGGTGAAGGGCTTGGGCATGAACGTGGCCCAGATGCCCTGCCCGAGGGCCACCTCACGGATCACGGTGCGGAACGTCATGATGTTGTCGGCGGTGGAGAGCGCGTCGGCGTACCGCAGGTCGATCTCCTGCTGCCCCGGACCGGCCTCGTGGTGGCTGAACTCCACCGAGATGCCCATCGCCTCGAGCATGGTGATCGCCTCGCGACGGAAGTCCGAGCCGTAGGAGTGCGCGGTGTGGTCGAAGTATCCGCTGCGGTCGATCGGCTCCGGCTCGGCCCCCGGCGTCGGGTCGTTCTTGAAGAGGTAGAACTCCACCTCGGGGTGGGTGTAGAAGGTGAACCCCTGGTCGGCGGCCTTGGCCAGCGTCCGCTTGAGCACGTTGCGCGGATCGGCGTAGGAGGGCGACCCGTCGGGCATCACGATGTCGCAGAACATCCGGGCCGTCGCGGGGCCCTCGGTGCTGCGCCACGGCAGGATCTGGAAGGTGGTCGGGTCGGGCAGCGCCAGCATGTCGGCCTCGTAGACCCGGGCGAAGCCCTCGATCGCCGATCCGTCGAAACCGATGCCTTCGGAGAAGGCTCCCTCCAGCTCGGCGGGAGCAACGGCAACGGACTTCAGCGAGCCCAGGACGTCGGTGAACCAGAGCCGGACGAACCGGACGTCGCGCTCCTCGAGCGCCCGGAGAACGAAGTCTTCCTGCTTACCCATGGTGGAAGCCTAGGGCGTGCCGGGTCGGACGCAGCGTGCCCCCGCCCGGGAATCCGGACGGGGGCACGCTGAGGGCATCGCAGCTCAGTCCTTCAGCA
The DNA here is from genome assembly GCA_008123405.1 of Nocardioides sp. BGMRC 2183. Classification (GTDB taxonomy): domain Bacteria; phylum Actinomycetota; class Actinomycetes; order Propionibacteriales; family Nocardioidaceae; genus Nocardioides. Next base: position 46,163 of record VSSA01000027.1, on the reverse strand, counting down.
GCCCGGAGAGCTGGTCGATGAGCGTCGGAAGACCCTCTTCCCACTCGAAGGTGAGCGCGGTCGGCGGGGAGACCGAGGAGATCTGGGGATTGCCGATCACCAGCGCCACCTGGCCGTTCTTGACCGCCGGGATGGCCTGCGCCTTCTTGTCGGCGAGCATCGCGTCGGCCTCGTCCTGGGTGCTGTGATAGCTGACCACGACGTCGGAGGCGAGCTGGTCGGCCTTCTCATAGCTCATGTCGTAGTAGAAGCCGCCATCCGAGGTGTCGAGCTCGTCGACACTCGGGGCGACCTCGAATCCGAGGTCGGTGAAGATCGCCACCCGCGGGTCCAGGCCGGTGTAGACCGAGAGCGAGTTGGGCGCCGCCCAGATCGCCGCGATCGACGTGCCCTCGAACTCGGGGTGCGCCTCGGCCTGCTCGGCGAGGTAGCTGTCGATCCCGTCGAGCACCTCCTCGCCCTTCTCGCTACGACCGAGCGCCTCGGCGGTCAGCTCGATCGTCTTGTCCCACGGGGTGGTCCACGCGGCGTCCTGGAACGGCACGACCGGCGCGTACTTGGAGAGCTCCTTGTACTGCTCCTCGGTCATTCCCGAGTACGGCGCCAGGATCACGTCGGGCTTGGCCTCGATGAACTCGTCGTAGACGATCTCCTCGCCGCCGGCGGCGTCGGAGAGCACGGTCGGGTGCTCGACGCCCGCCTCGTCGTAGGCCTCCTCGACCCAGGGCAGCAGGTTGCCCTCGCCGACGGTCCAGATCTGCTCCGCGATGGCCACCGGGTAGACACCGACCGAGATCGCGGCCTCGGTGGAGCCCCAGCCCCAGGTGGCGACCCGCTCAGGTGCCTCCTCGATGGTGGTCTCGCCGAAGGCGTGCTCGATCGTGATCGGGAACTCGTCGGTGACCTCGGTGGTCGATGCTGCTTCGTTCTCCTCGCCGGAGTCCTCGGCGCCGCAGGCACCCAGGGCGAGGACGGAGGCGAGCCCGGCGACCACGGCCGCGGACTTGCGGAAGCCACGTGTCATGCGCACGTGCGTCTCCTTTGTTCATGGGGATGGCTAATCGGGATAGGTGAGGCAACCCTAAACGATCAGCCGGGGGCCACGAGTGCCGCCCCGTCCCGCGGACGACCGCGCGGCACCACCAGTGGCCCACCGGTGACCGGGTCCACGATCACCTCGGCATCCAGCGCGAACGCGTCCCGGATGATCCCGGCCGTCATCACCTCCGACGGAGGTCCCTGGGCCACGATCCGCCCGCCGGCCATCACCACCAGGTGGTCGGCATAGCGGGCGGCGTGGTTGAGCTCGTGCAGCACCATCACCACGGTGGTGCCGCGCTCGGTGTTGAGGTCGACCAACAGGTCGAGCAGCTCCAGCTGGTGGGTGACGTCGAGGTACGTCGTCGGCTCGTCGAGCAGCACTGCGCTGGTCTCCTGCGCGAGCACCATCGCGATCCAGACCCGCTGACGCTGTCCGCCGGAGAGCTCCTCCAGCCGTCGCTCGGCCAGATCCGCGGTGCCGGTCGCCGCCAGCGACCGCATCACCACCTGGTCGTCGTTGCTGGTGTGCCGACCGAACCAACCCTGGTGCGGGAAGCGTCCCCGCGCGACCAGCTCGGCGACACGCACCCCATCCGGGGCGACCGAGGCCTGGGGCAGCACGCCGACCCGGCGGGCGAGGTCCTTGCGCGCGAGCGAGGCGATGTCGGTGCCGTCGATGGTGACCCGCCCCTGGTCGAGCGGATGCAGCCGCGCCATCCCCCGCAGCAGCGTCGACTTGCCGCAGGCGTTCGGACCGACGATCGCGGTCATCCTGCCCGGCGGCAGCTCGAGATCGAGGCCGTCGATCACCCGCCGCCCGCGGTAGCCGAGACTCACACCCTCGGCTCTGATCGCCGTGCTCATCGCTTCCTCCTCAGCATCAGACTCATCTCCCCCGCTCGCTGCGTGCCAACAGCCACAGCAGGTACGGCGCCCCCACCACGCCGGTGACCACACCCACCGGCGCCGTGACCGGCAGCGCGTACTGCCCGATCACGTCCGCGGTCAGGGTGAGCGCGGCACCGATCACGGCGGAGGGCAGGAGTGCCGGGCCGCCGTCGTCGACCAGACGCCGCGCAATCGCGGGGGCGACCAGCGCAACGAACGCGATCGGTCCTGCGATCGAGGTGGCCAGGGCGACCAACCCCACGCCGATCAGGAGCGCGAGCATGCGGGACCGGTCAGGCCCGACGCCCAGGCCCTGGGCGTGCTCGTCCCCGAGGGCCAGCACCCGCTGCTCCCTGCCGACCAGCAGCGCCAGCAGTGTCAACAGCGTCACGCCCGCGACCAGGATGCCGAGCGTCTCCTCGCGGACATCGGCCACCGAGCCCACGGTCCACAGCAGCACGGTCCCGGCCTCGCGCAGCTCCGCCTCGGCCAGACGCCACGAGATCAGCGACGTGCAGACGTAGGCGATCCCCACCCCGACCAGCACGAACCGGATGCCGTGCAGGCCACCTCTCCAGGCGAAGAGCCAGATCGCGGCGGCGGCGCCCAGGCCACCGACGAAGGCCCACAACGTCACCGTGTTGCCGGTCGCGCCGTAGCCCATCACCGCGGTCACCGCACCCAGCGAGGCGCCGCCGGAGATGCCGAGGATGTCGGGGCTGGCCAGTGGGTTGCGCAGGGTGGACTGGAACAGCGCGCCGGCCAGGGCGAGCGCGGCGCCTGCCACGATGGCCGCCAGCCCGCGCGGCACGCGCAGGTCCTGCACCAGCAGGACGTCGAAGCGGTCTCCGACCCCGAACAGTGCAGGGATCGAGCGACCGGGCGGGAGTCCCGCGACGCCCATCCCGAAGGTCAGCACCAGCACGGTGGCACAGAGCACGATCCCCACCCCGACCACCACGCAGGCGCGCAGACGTTGGCGGCGACGCAGCTGTCGGACGACCTCGCCGGAGGTCGCGTGCCCGCGCGGCCCCTCAGCGGGCGCGGGGGTGGCTCTCTCGACGGTCGAGGTCACAGTCCGGCCACCCTCGGGCTCCGGGCGACCGCGATCAGCACCGGCGCACCGATCAAAGCGGCGACCACGCCCGCCTCGAGCTCATCGGACTTCACCAGCCGGCCGATCACGTCGGCCGTCACCAACATGACCGGACCGAGCACGGCACAGACGGGCACGATCCAGCGGTAGTCCGTACCGACGAGGCGGCGCGCTGCGTGCGGCACCACGAGGCCGACCAGGGCGATCGGACCGGCCAGCGCGGTCGCCGTACCGGCCAGGGCGATGATGGCCAGACCGGCCCAGGCGCGGGTGACGCCGACCCCCTGGCCCAGCGCGGTGGCGACGTCATCGCCCAGCGCGAGCCCGTTGAGCCGATGCGCGACGAACGCCGCGACCACCACGCCGAAGGCGAGGAACGGCCAGAGCGCGGCCGCGGTGTCCAGCTCCCTGCCCACCAGGGAGCCGACCGACCAGAACCGCAACAGGTTGAGCGCGTTGACGTCCTGGAAGAGGAAGAGCGTGCTCAGGGGTGTCAGCAGTGCGGTGACGGTCGCCCCTGCCAGCGCGAGCTGCACCGGCCGGCCGTGGCCGATGGCGAAGACCACGATCGCGGCGAAGGCGACGCCGGCGAACGCGAACCAGATCGCACCGACCGGCGAGGTGATGCCGAACCAGACCGCGGCGATCACGATGCCCACCGAGGCACCGGCGTTGAGGCCGAGCAGCCCGGGATCACCGAGCGGGTTGCGGGTGATGGCCTGTGCCAGCACTCCGGCCAGACCGAGGCCGATCCCGGCGAGCAGGCCGATCACGGTGCGCGGGATCCGCTGGTCGCGTACGACGTCGTGGTCCACGTTGCCCGGTGTCGGGTCGACCAGGGCCTGCCACACCTCGCTCGGCGCGACGTCGCGGACCCCGAGCGCCAGGCTCGCGGTCAGTACGACGGCGAGCAGTCCGCAGGCGCCGAGGACCACCAGGATCCGCTGGGAACGACCGACGGACGTCACCGCGGGCGTGATGACGTCCGGCGCCCGCAAGCGATCGCACGGAGAGGGAGCGCCTGCTGCACGCCGCCCCGCGGGCGCCTCGCTTCGTTGCGACCGCTCGACGTGCCACCGGTACGCCTTCACGGCCGCGCCTTGCGAGGCATCCCGCGGATGCGACGCGCAGTACACGGCGTCCCCCTCCGTGCGATCGCTAAGGCTTGCATTACCTAATCGTGACACAGCTCCCGCGGCGGCCCAGCATCGCATTGGCGATGCCGGCGCCCAGGACCACCACGGCCGAGGCCGCCGGCAGCAGCAGCGCCCCGTCCGTGCCGACCCGCTCCGCGATCTCACCAGTGATCGCCGACGCGGACGCTTGGCCCACGATGACGGCCGAGCCGAGCATCGTCATCACGGTTGCCGAGCGTCCCACCGGGCTGCGCTGCGCGCCGAGGCTGTACTGCGTCACCATGGTCGGTCCGATGCCGATGCCGGTGACCAGCAGAGCGAGCGTCATCCCGACCACGGTGTCCGCGGTGGGGATGAGCAGGGTGCCGGCCAGCAATGTCGCGGCGAAGACCAGCCAGCGTGCGGCCAGGCCGAACCGGTCCGGCAGCAGCGCGACGCCGAGCGCGAGGACCGCCGACCCGATCCCCATCGCGCCGTAGACCAGGCCGGCATGCTCGGCCCGCCCGTGGTCGGCCATGAAGGCGGTCAATGAGGTCAGGGTGGAGCCGAAGAAGAGGCCGACGCCACCGATCCCGAGCACCACGATCAGCAGCCGCGCGCTGAAGAGATCGCGGGCCGGGGCGGTCACCGGCTGGTCGTGCAGCTCGCCGTGCTCGGCACGCAGGGCCGTCGGGTGCAGGGCGAACGCGGTCACGAAGCCAGCGGTCAGCGCGGCAGCACCGAGGACCGGCGCGGAGGGGCCGAACACGGTCGCCAGCGCGCCCACCAGCACGGGCCCGACGATGAAGACCATCTCGTCGGCGGCAGACTCATATCCCATCGTCGCCTGGAAGGACCGGGTACGACGTGAGGGGTGCACGCGCCGTCCGATCAGACCCACCAACCGGGCCCGTGACATCGGCGCCACCTGCGGCGCACTCGCGCCGATCGTGAAGGCCACCGCCAGCACCGCGGCGTTCGGGAGCTCGCTGTGCACCACCCAGGTGAGTGCGACCAGGGCGAGCGTGCTGAAGAGGCTGGTGGTCAGCAGCACCGGCCGCTGGCCGAACCGGTCCGCGGCAGCGCCGGTCAACGGACCGCAGCAGGCGGTGCCGGCGCCGACCATCGCGGAGACCAGACCACCCAGCGCCACCGAGTCGCGACCGGCCACGACCAGGGTGAGCACCCCGACGACCATCATCGCGTAGGGCAGTCGAGCGGCGAGTGCCACCGGGAAGTAGGTGGGTCCGGTGGCCTCGATCACCCGGTCGGCGTAGGCGCGCGACTCGGCTGGTCGGGCCGCGGGGGCGTGCACCTGGTGGGACATCGGCTACCTCGTCGTACGCAGATCGGCTCGGGCGGTGGTGCCGCCTTGGCCCCGCGCGGGACTAGGTGATGCACGTCCGACGGTCCTGCTCGCGGACCGTCACCTCCAGGGTACCGACGCGCAACGACGCGGCGGGAATCGACGGCCGAGCCGCCGGTGTCACGCCTCCGGGACGCGCTCCAGATCCTCCAGCCAGGCCGTGCCGCTGGCGTCCGAGGGCATCCGCCAGTCACCGCGCGGCGACATGGTGCCGCCGGCGACCACCTTCGGCCCGTTGGGCAGCGCCGAGCGCTTGAACTGGTTGGCGAAGAAGCGCCGCACGAACACCTCCAACCAGTGCCGGATCGTGGCCAGGTCGTAGGCGATCCGGGCGTCCGCGGGGAAGCCCGGTGGCCACTCCCCGGCGTCGGCGTCGCGCCAAGCGTGATGGGCGAGGAAGGCGATCTTGCTGGGGCGGTAGCCGCGCCGGATCACGTGGTAGAGGGTGAAGTCCTGCAGCGCATACGGACCGACGAAGTCCTCGGTGGCCTGGGGACGCTTGCCCTCTTCGGTGGGGATCAGCTCCGGGGTGATCTCCTGGTCGAGGATCTCCTGGAGCACCAGGTCGCTCTCGGCCTCATAGGACCCGCCGTGCAGCTGGCCGGTGTCGATCACCCAGCGGATCAGGTGTTGGATCAGCGTCTTCGGCACCCCGGCGTTGACGTTGTAGTGCGACATCTGGTCCCCGACGCCGTAGGTGCACCAGCCCAGCGCGAGCTCGGAGAGGTCGCCGGTACCGAGCACGATGCCGCCGCGGTGGTTGGCGAGTCGGAACAGGTAGTCGGTGCGCAGGCCCGCCTGCACGTTCTCGAAGGTGACGTCGTAGACCGGTTCGCCGCCGGTGAACGGGTGGTCCAGGTCGTGCAGCATCTGGGTCGCCGCCGGCGTGATGTCGAGCTCGGTGAACGTGCAGCCGAGGGCGGTCGCCAGCCGGGTGGCGTAGGACTTCGTCCTCTCACCGGTGGCGAACCCGGGCATGGTGAAGGCATGGATGTCGCTGCGCGGACGGCCGAGCCGGTCCATCGCCTTCGCAGCCACGATCAGCGCGTGCGTGGAGTCCAACCCGCCGGAGACCCCGATCACGATCTTCGGCCAGAACTCCGCTCCGCCGATCGCGCGCAGGCGCTGCTCCAGTCCGGAGACCTGGATGTTGTAGGCCTCGTAGCAGTCCAGTGCGAGCCGCTCGGGTTCGTCGGGCACGAACGGATACCGGTCGACCTTGCGCAGCAGGCCCAGGTCCCGCTCGGGCGGCGCCACCTCGAAGGAGACGGTCCGGAACCCCTCCGCCGCCGCCCCGACGGCACGGCGGTTGTCGTCGAAGGTGCCTTGGCGCAGTCGCTCCTGACGCAACCGGTCCAGATCGACGTCGACGACGGTACGACGCGGCCCCTCCGGGAAGCGCTCGGACTCCCCGAGCAGGTCACCGCACTCGTAGACCATCGTCTGCCCGTCCCAGGAGAGGTCGGTGGTCGACTCCCCCTGCCCGGCGGCGGCGTAGAGGTAGGCCGCGTTGCAGCGGGCGCTGGCGCTGCGGGCGAGCAGATGCCGGTCCTCGGCGCGAGCGATGGTGATCGGACTGCCGGAGAGGTTGGCGAGCACTGTGGCGCCGGCCAGCGCGGCGTGCGCGCTCGGCGGCACCGGGATCCACATGTCCTCGCAGACCTCGACATGCAGCCGCAGGCCCGGCACGTCCGTGGCCTCGAAGATCAGGTCGGGCCCCAACGGGACCCGCTCCCCCGCGAGCTCCAGGGTCTCCCCGCGCAGGTCGTCGCCGGGGGCGAACCACCGTCGCTCGTAGAACTCGCGGTAGGTCGGCAGGTAGGACTTGGGGGCCACTCCGAGCACCCGGCCCCCCTGGATCACCACCGCGCAGTTGAGCAGCCGATTGCGGTGGGTCAGCGGGGCGCCCACCACCAGCGCCGTGGACAGCTCGGCGGACGCGACCGCGAGCTCGGTGATCGCCTCGGTGACCGCGTCGAGCAGGGTGTCCTGACCGAAGAGGTCGTCGACCGCGTAGCCGGTCAGGCAGAGCTCAGGGAAGATCGCAACCGCGACCCCTTCCTCGTGGCAGGCCTTGGCCTGCTCCAGCACCCGCTCGGCGTTGGTGGCGGGGGCGGCCAGGGCGACCGGCAGGGTCACCGCGGCGACGCGGGCGAATCCGTGGGCGTAGGCGGAGTAGAAGTCCACGGGCACGAGTCTAGGGAGCCGCTGATCGGGCGCTGCCTTCCCTCAGGAGTGGACGTCCAGCGCGTCGACGGCGACGGAGACCCCTGCCATCCCTGCGTCGCCCTGCGTCAGCTGCATGAAGCTGTCGTCCTCCAGGTCCCAGGCGACCAGGTGCCAGGTCTCCTCGCCGGGGTCCATGGTGCGGAAGTCCATCGGCGCCACCAACAGCACCACCGTGTCCGGATCCCAGAATCCGACCGGCTGGAGGTGGCCGTTGTCGGTGTAGACGCTGTTGCGGTCGCGGATCGGGCGGTAGGCGATCACGTCGCCGGTCTCGGCATCCACGACCACCGGGCCACCGTCACCCGGCAGGTCCGATCCCCCGCCGGCGAAAGCGATGCGACCGCCCCGAGCCACCGCCCGGGTGCTGCCCCACAGGTCGAACGGCGCTCGTCCGACCTCCCGACCTTCGCGGTAGCGGACGATCGCCTGCTGGCGCCACTGCCGCATCAGCACCGACCCGTCGGAGTCATAGCTGAAGCCGGTGCCGTAGGACCCGCCGAAGCCGGCGCGGCGCAGCGAGCCGTCCAGGGCCAGGAACCACGTGCCCCTCCAGTGCAGCACCGCCAGCTCGCTGCCGTCCGGCGCCCACTCCAGGCTGGGCAGCAGGTCCTGCGGATCGGCGAGCACGCCGGTCCAGGGCAGCAGTTGTTCATCGCCAGTGGTCAGGTCCACGATCAGCACCCCGTCCTCGACCGACATCGCCACCCGGCGCCCGTCGTCGCTGAGCCGGGGTCGCACCACGTCGTCGAGCGTGCCGTTGACCGCCTCCGCGGTGCCCGGAACCGAGCGCCACCGGCCGTCGGTGCCGAGCAGCAGAAGGTCCGAGCCCTCGCGCGGCCACGCCAGGACGGCGGCCTCCATCGGATCGTCGGCCACCGCCGGCGCTTGTGCCGGCGGCGCGACCTGAGCCGGCAGCACCGAGTCGGCCACCGGCTCGTCGACGACGGTGAACGGGTCCCAGCGCGGCCCCACGGCTTCGTCGTCCTCGGAGGTCGGACCGGTGGGCGTCGTGATGGTGGGTGTCGGGCCGGCCGGTTGCGCCGGGTCGGTGCCGCGGTGGTCACTGACCACCTGTGCGCCCACCGCGACCAGCGCCACCGTGACGGCGGCGGCCGCGACCGTGAGCCCGCGGGTTCGCCGGCGCCGTACCCGGGCCCGGGCGAGCGCTGCGGTCGCACCGCCCTCGCCGGGCTCGAGCAGGTCGGTCGCCCGCTCCAGCAGACGGGTCAGTCCAGCCTCGTGCGACTCGGTCATGGTGTCCTCCCGATCAGGTCGAGCAGCTCGGGGGCGCCGCTGCGCAGTCGCGCCAGTGCGGCCGCGTTCTGGCTCTTCACGGTCCCCACACTCACCCCGAGCACGTCGGCGGTCTCCCGCTCGGTCAGGTCGTCGAAGTGACGCAGCACCACGACCGCCCGTTGAGCAGGTGTCAGGCGGGCCAGCGCGCGACGTACCACCAGCGCGGCCTCCGGGTCGCTGCTCGCCGTGGCCAGATCCTCAGGCGGCGCCGGTGACGGTGTCTCCCGGCGTCGACGCCACCAGCTCGCCGCGTCCCGGACCACGATCCGGCGCGCGTAGGCGGTGGGGCGTTGGTCCCGCAACCGATGCCAGCGCAGCGCGACCTTCGTGAGCGCCTCCTGGACCAGGTCCTCGGCGCGGTGCCGGTCACCGGTCAACAGGTAGGCCGAGCGCAGCAGACCGTGCTCGGCCTCGCTCACCCAGCCGGCGAACCCGTCGTCATCCACCCTGCGCCCCTGCCCCTCGGCGTCCCGATGCTGTCACGAGTTCAACGCTGCGACCACGACGAATGGTTGGCGCGACTTCCGCCCCGGCCCGGGCGCGGGTGAGCGACGACACAGATATGACGTCGTCACGGGCCTCCCTCCATCGCGTGGATGCGGACTAGCCTCGAACGTGTTCCTGACCGTCCGTGGACTCCATGGTGGAGCCGCGAGATCGAACGAAACGGAGCTCGACGATGAGCGAAGAGACCGCCCCGTACGGATCGGGGTCGGCCGGAGCAGCGCCGACTGACAAGGCTGCGCCGGCCATCAAACGGATCCGCACCCAACACCTTCGGGAGATGAAGCAGCGCGGTGAGCGCTTCTCCATGCTCACCAGCTATGACCAGTACACAGCGCAGATCTTCGACGAGGCCGGCGTCGAGGTGCTCCTGGTCGGCGACAGCGCCTCCAACAACGTCCTCGGCAACACCACCTCCCTGCCGATCACGGTCGATGAGCTGCTCCCGCTGACCCGCGCCGTCAGCGGAGCGGTGTCCCGCTCGCTGGTGGTGGGCGACCTGCCGTTCGGCTCCTACCAAGCCTCGCCCGAGCAGGGGTACCTGACCGCGGCACGCTTCCTGAAGGAGGCCGGGGCGCACGCCGTCAAGCTCGAGGGCGGTGTCGAGATGGCTCCCCAGATCGAGCGGATGACCCGCGGCGGCATCCCGGTGATGGCGCATATCGGCTTCACCCCTCAGGCCGAGCACGCACTCGGCGGCTACCGGGTCCAGGGTCGTGGCGAGACCTCCGAGCGGATCCTGCGCGACGCCCACGCGATCCAGGAGGCCGGAGCGTTCGCAGTCGTGATGGAGATGGTGCCCGGCGACGTCGCCGCCAAGGTGACTGCGGAGCTCGAGATCCCGACCATCGGCATCGGCGCCGGCAACCAGTGCGACGGCCAGGTGCTGGTCTGGCAGGACGCCTTCGGGCTGCGCACTGGGCGGATGCCTCGCTTCGTCAAGCAGTACGCCGACCTCCGCTCGGTGCTGCTCGACGGCGCGCGCGCCTACGACGCCGAAGTGAAGTCCGGGGCGTTCCCCGCTGACGAACACACCTTCTGACCCGCTGCGCTGAACAGCAGGGCGGCGTACGGTGCACGCATGCGCACCGTCGCCGCCCGAGGGCATGGCTCGTTATCCGCCGCCTGCTGCGCGGTCTTTCGACGACGGCGGATAACGAGCCATGCCCTGGCCGCGTCCACACTGGCGTTGACCCTCGGTCTCGCCGCCCCCAGCCTCGCCGCACCGCCCGCTGCGGGACCTGGCGCTGCGACCCGACCTGCGGCAGAGCCCACAGCGGCGGCGAATGAGCGTGCGGCCGCGCGGCTGCGGGTCCGGGTGGTGGCTCGCGACCTCGACATCCCGTGGGACGTCCAACCCGTCCCCGGCGGCGGCCTGCTGGTCACCGAGCGAGACCGGCAGCGGTTGAGCCTGATCAAGAACGGCAGCCGCCGCACGGTGACCCTGCGCGGAGAACGCATCTGGTCTCCGCCCGGCGAGACCGGTCTGATGGGCCTCGAGATCGACCCGCGGTTCGGCCGGAACGGCCGGATCTACACCTGTTCGGGATGGAACAAGCGGGGCGGCGGCCACGACATCCGGGTGATCCGGTGGAAGCTCAACGCCGCGCGGACCGCGGCCCGGATCAACAAGACGTTGCTCGCCGGGCTGCCCACCACCAGCGGACGTCACGGCGGCTGCCGCCTACTGCTGGCCCGCAACGGCTCGTTGCTGATCGGGACCGGCGACGCCGCGGTGAGCAAGAACCCGCAGAACCGGCGTTCGCTCGGCGGCAAGGTCCTGCGGATCGACCCGCGCACCGGCAAGCGTTGGCCCGGCAACCCGTGGGCGAAGAGCAAGACCCGCAGCCGCTTCGTCTTCACCTACGGCCACCGCAACGTCCAGGGGCTCGCGCAGCGCGCCGATGGGAGCCTCTGGTCGGTCGAGCACGGCAGCTATCGCAACGACGAGGTCAACTTCCTGCGCGGTGGTCGCAACTACGGCTGGGATCCAGGCCCGGGCTACGACGAGTCGGTGCCGATGACCGACCACTCGCTGCCGGGCAAGCAGTGGAACGCCCGTTGGCGCTCCGGCAAGACCACGATCGCGACCTCCGGCGCCAGCTTCGTGCCGCAGCGCGGCTGGAAGAGCCTCGGCGGCACCCTCGCGGTAGCCGCGTTGGCCGGCGAACGGCTGGTCTTCCTGCGCTTCGACAAGTCCGGCCGGCTGGTCTCCCAGCGGGTGCGACTGCGCGGCAGCTATGGCCGACTGCGCAGCGTCACCGTGGACACCGACCGCTCGCTGCTGGTCACCACCGCCAACGGTGGCGGCAACGACCGGATCCTCCGGGTCCGGCTGCGCCGCTAGACCGACTCAGACCAGTCCGCGGCGCGCCAGCAGCGGCTCCAGGGGCGCCGGGCGCCCCCGCCACGCCTGGTACGACGCCAGCGGGTCCGTCGTACCGGCGATGCCGAGGACGTGGCGGCGGAAGGCCTCGCCGTTGGCGCGGGTGGGCCCGCCGTTGGCCTTGAACCAGGCCTCGGTGTCGGCGTCGAGCACCTCGCTCCAGATGTAGGAGTAGTAGGCGGAGGCGTAGCCGGCGCAGAAGGCGTGCGCGAAGTACGGCGTCGAGTAGCGCGGCGGCACCGCCGGCAGGGCGAGCCCGACCTCCTCGAGGGTCTCGGTCTCGAACCTCTCCACCGCCGCCACGTCCCGCGGTACCTGATCGCCGGGCAGCTCGTGCCAGGCCAGGTCGAGCAGCGCGGCGGCGAGGTACTCGCTGGTGCCGAAGCCCTCGTTGAACGTGGCAGCAGCCTCCAGCCGGGCGACCACCGAGGGCGGCATCGGCTCTCCGGTCTCGTGGTGGACCGCGTAGCCGGCCAGGATCGAGGGCCACAGCATCCACATCTCGTTGACCTGGGAGGGGTACTCCACGAAGTCGCGGAAGACGTTGGTGCCGGCCAGCTTCGGGTACGTCGCCCCGCCCAGCAGGCCGTGCAGCGCGTGACCGAACTCGTGGAACAGCGTCGAGGTCTCGTCGAAGGTCAGCAGCGTCGCCTCGCCGGGCGCGGGCTTCGGCACGTTCAGGTTGTTGAAGACGACCGCGGTCGACGTGTCCAGCAGGGTCGCGTGGTCGACGAAGCTGCTCATCCAGGCGCCACCGCGCTTGGAGTCGCGGGTGTAGAGGTCGAGGAGATAGAGCCCCACCGGGGTGCCGTCCGCCTCGGCGACCTCGAAGACGCGCACCTCGGGGTGGTAGCCGTGCAGATCGGCGCGTTCGGTGAAGCTGAGCCCGAACAGCTCGGTCGCCGCCCGGAAGACACCGTCGTGCAACACCCGCTCGGCCTCGAACCATGGACGCAGCGCGGCCAGGTCCACGTCGTAGTCGGCGGCGCGGACCTGCTCGGCGTAGTAGGCCCAGTCCCACGGCTGGACGTCGAACCCGGCGGCCTTCGAGAGGGCGTGGTGCTCGGCCCGGGCGTTGCGCGCCGCCGGCTCAGCCAGACGGGTCAGCATGCGACGTACCTCGGCAGGCGTGCCGGCGGTGTTGTCGTGGGTGACCAGTGCCGCGTGGTTGGCGTAGCCGAGCAGCGTCGCGCGTTCGGCGCGGAGGCGGAGGATCTCCATGGCGAGCTCGCGGGTGTCGTGGGCGTTGCCGCGACGGCCGCGCGCCGCCTGTGCTTGGTGGAGCCGGCGGCGCAGGTCGCGGTCGGTCAGCGAGGCGAGGTGCGGGTGAGCCGTCGGCAGCACCAGGGTGAGCAGGTAGCCCTGGTCCAGCCCACGCGCCTGCGCCGCCGCTCGCGCCGCCGAGACCTCCCCGGGGGTGAGACCGTCCAGTTCGGCGCCATCGTCGACCAGGACCGCCAGGTCGTTGGCGTCGGCCTGCAGCGCGAGCTCGAAGGCGGTCTCCTTCTCCGACAGCGCGGCGTTCGCGGCGGCCAGTCGCGCCTGGTCCGCCTCGTCGAGCGCCGCGCCTGCCTGGACGAACTCGGTGACGTAGCGCTCGACCAGATAGCGCTGCTCCGGGTCCAGCGACGCGCGCTGTGCGTGCACCGCCTGCAACCGCTCGAAGAGGGCACGGTCGTGACGGATGGCGTCGAAGTGCGCGGCCAGGCGAGGGGCGAAGTCCGCGCGGAGCGCGTCGATGGCCGGGTTGGTGTCGGCGCTGGCCTTGTTGAAGAAGATCGCGAGCATGCGTCGCAGGCCGACCCCGCTCAGCTCGAGTGGCACCAGGGTGTTGTCGAAGGTGGGTGGCTCCGGATCGGACGTGATCGCGCTGATCGCCGCCAGCTGTGTAGCCGTCCCTTCCTGGAACGCCGGCGCATAGTCGGCGTCGTCGATGTCGGCGAACGCCGGCAGGTGGTAGGGCAGGCCACTGGTCCCGAGAAGGAAGTGCGTCACCGAGCCACCATAGGACCAGACGTCACCGGCGGATGCGAGAATGCCGAACGTGGCAGAGTTGACCTTCCGGACCGGGACGATGGATGCCGGGAAGTCGACCCTGGCCCTGCAGACCAACCACAACCACGCAGCACGTGGGCGGGTCGGGAGGCTCTTCACCTCCCACGACCGCGCCGGTGTCGCGATGGTCTCCTCCCGACTCGGCCTGACCGCGCAGGCCGAGGAGGTCGGCGCCGACTTCGACTTCTGGCGCTACACGGTCGACGCACTGACCCAGGGCGCCCGGATCGACTACCTGATCTGCGACGAGGCGCAGTTCTACACCCCCGCGCAGATCGACCAGCTCGCCAAGGTCGTCGACGAACTGCAGATCGACGTCTTCTGCTTCGGCATCCTCACCGACTTCCGCACCCGGCTCTTCCCCGGGTCGGCCCGGTTGGTCGAGCTCGCCGACCGCACCGAGGTGCTCCAGGTCGAGGCGCTGTGCTGGTGCGGCAAGCGCGCCACCCACAACGCCCGCACCGAGGACGGGGTGATGCTCACCGAGGGCGAGGTGATCGTGGTCGGCGACGTCGAGAGCGCCGACGCCCCGCCGGCACCCGTGCCGACCGACGTCGAGGTGGCCTACGAGGTGCTGTGCCGCCAACACCACCGCCGCGGCATGACCGCGGCCCGGGCGAGAGCCGTCAGCCTCTCGCCCGAGCCGTTGCCCTTCCCTGGTTGAACAGGGTCCTGGTTGAGCAGGGTCCTGGTTGAGCAGGGTCCTGGTTGAACAGGGTCCTGGTAAATCAGGGTCCTGGTTGATCAGCAGCGGGTGTATTGCCGCCGGACCGTGGCCTTGCCGCCGCCCTTGAGCTTGAGCTGGGCGACGATCCGGTTCGTGTTGCCGGGCAGATCGGCCAGGTACGTCGTACGCCCCGGGGCAATGTGGCGATCGAAGAGCCGGGCGACGACCTTGCCGTTCGCCTTGATCACCGCCGAGCGCACCTTGTTGGCCTTGCCGCGCCAGGTGGCGTTCGTGTCCAGGCTGGAGCAGGAGAAGGATCCCGGCAGGGAGAGGTACTTCTTCCCGGGTCCGTCAGCCGGATAGATCGCCTTGCCGCCGGGGACCTCGATGTCCATCTTGAAGCTGACACCGTTCTGGGCGAACGTGTCGTCGAAGATCACCAGCCGGTAGGTCCGGCCGTCCTGGGCGTTCAGGGTGACTGTCTTCTCACCTGCCGGTGTGTCCACCGAGTTGTCCGCGGCGACACAGTTCTGCGTGCCGTTGGTCGGGTCGAACGGTCCGTCGTAGACGTAGAACGACGCGATGTTCCCCGGCGTACTGGTCAACCGGAACTCGGTGGTGCCGCCGACCGGTGCGGTCCAGGGAACGACCTCGTAGCGCACGTCGGTGGCGCCCTGGGCGCCACAGGTGTCGTTGGTGCCGTTGATGAAGACGACGTCCATGGTGGGGTCGTTGGCGTTGATGGTGCCGGAGCGGCTGATCACAGCGGCCTCGGCCGGCGCGACACCGGCCACTCCGGGAAGGACCGCCATCAAGACGGCCGTGGCAAGCACGGAGAGGGCCGTGCGCCCGTGGTTTGATCGCTTCATGCGTCCAGGACCCCGGGCGGGTGCGAAAAGATACCGGCGATCCGGACCTGTTCAGTCGACCAGGACTGGGATCAGCATCTCGTCCGCGGTGAGCGAGCCGTGCATGCCGATCAGCTTCGCCTCGTAGGGGAAGTGCTCGCTGGCCAGGATCGCCGTGTCCTCGTGGCAGGCGACCACCACGTCGCCGATCCGCGGCAGCACCGACGGGTCGACGCGGCCGAACCAGCCGCGGGTCACCGCCTCGGCGCGGGTGAGCACCTCGGCGCGGGCGCCGAGCTCCTCACGCCAGGTCGCGACCACGTCGTCGACCGCACCCCCGACGCAGTAGAGGTGGCGGAAGCGCGCCTCGCCACCGACGAGGGCGATCCCGGCACGGAGGTGGTCGTTCATCGTGACGTCGATGCGGGCGGTGGCGGGCACGTCGACCATCCCGTGGTCGGCGATCACCACCAGTCGGCGGTCGGCCGGCAACGCCTCGCGCAGCTGCTCGGCCTCGTGGTCGATCATCGCGAGCTGCTGGAGCCACTCACTGGAGGCGACGCCCCAGCGGTGCCCGGTCCAGTCCAGGTCGCCGTCGTAGACATAGGTGAGCGAGGGACGCGTGGCCGAGGACTCGACCACCGCCGCGATCCGTTCCCCCACCCGATCCACGCCGACGTAGTCGGCGCCGCGGTGGGCGGCGACGGTCAGCCCGCTGCCGTCGAACTCCCGCTTGTTCACCACGCTGACGCGCACCCCTGCGTGCTGCAGTCGGGCGAAGGCCGTCGGATGCGGCTGCCACTGGAGCGGGTCGACGTCGACGTCCCACAGCAACGCGTTGAGCAGCTCGTCGGTGCCGGGCACCCGGGTGGTGAACCCGACCAAGCCGTGCCCACCAGGGGTGAGCCCGGTGCCCAACGAGGTGAGGCTGGTCGAGGTCGTCGACGGCACTGTCGCCGTCGCCGGCGCCGATCCGACCAGCAACGAGGCCAGGTACGGCGCCGCCTCGGCGTACCGCCCCAGCAGCCGGGCCCCGAGCCCGTCGATGAGGAACACCACATACGCCGCGGCGTCGGGCAGCAGCAGTCGGTCCGCCGGTGTCGTCGAGCCCGGCGGCGAGCCGGGTGTCGGCGCCAACGGGTTGCCCAGTGCGGCAGCGACCGCCGGGACGATGTCGCTCAGCGAGCGCTGTCCGTAGGCCGGCGGGCAGAAGCCGCCGGCGGCCGGTGTGGCCGCGCCGACGGTCGGGACCTGGGTCACCGGGCTCCTCGGGTCCGGGCCGAGAGACTGGCGGCGAAGCCGAGCAAGCCGCCGACGGCGTCGGTCCCGTCAGCGGCTGCCGAGACCCGCAGCGAGAAGTCGTCGGAGGCGAGCACCCCGGTGTAGCCGTGGTCGGCGTCGCACTGGGGGTCGTTGCACGAGGCGGGCTCGAGATCCATCCGACTCACCCCGCCCCAGCCGATGGTGAGCACCGCCTCGACAGGCGGGCGCGGGCCGTCGGTGGGGTTGGTGACCATCCGAGTGACCACCACCGAGGTGACCGAGGAGAGCGCCACCGCCTCGGTCGAGGTCGACGTGTAGGGCTCGGGCAGCAGGTCGTCACCGGTGTGCTCGTCGGTGTGCGCCAGGATCAGCCGGGTCGGGGTCAGCACGATGACGCTCTGGTGCCGGCGCACCTCGTCCCGCTCGAAGGTGGGCTCGTGGTGCACGTAGAACGAGATCACGTCCTCGCCCCCGACGGCGTCGGTCACCGCTGCGGCCACCACCTCCGGGTAGTACCCGGTGCGGTCGATCGCGGCACGCAACTCGGCGGCGCGGTCGGCGGGAGGGACGGACGTGGGGTGCGGCATGGTGCGGATCCTGCCACGCCGGGTGCTGGCACCGCCGACGGATCCCCAGCTCACTCCCCTGCCGTCGATCGGCAACCGGGGATCGGCCGGGGATCAGTCGGGGATGGTGGTGATCAGATCCGGCATCCGCCGGACGAAGGAGTCCGGACGAGGGTCCTTGATCCGCGCCACCCGCACGCTCGCGGTCAGCACGGCCGCACTGCTGGCGCCGGCGAGGACCAGCGAGAGCTCCAGACCGCTGATCTCGGGCAGGTCGTTCTGCATCGCGGCCACCTTGGCGATCAGGTGCTCCACCGCGGCCACGTCGATCGGCTCGGTGCCCCGGTAGCCGAACAGCAGCGGGGAGCTCTTCACCTCTCGCACCATGGTGCTGACCGTCTGCTCGTCCAGCGGGGGGATCCGGTAGGACCAGTCGCCGAGTAGCTCGATCACCGGGCCGGAGATCCCGAAGGAGACCACCGGGCCGAAAAGGGGGTCCTCGGTGGAACGGATCGCCACCGGCACGCCGGGCGGAGCGGTCTTCTGGACCGCGAACTCCGCCGTGGTCGGGTCCGCCGCATGGTGGTTCAGCGTCTCCCAGGCCTCGGTCATCTCATACGCGGAGCCGATGTTGCGCCACACATGCGCCATGTCCGGGCGCTCCCGCACCGCCGGGCTGGTCGACTTGAGTACGACGTCCCAGCCCAACCGCTCCCCGATCGCCTTCGCCTCCTCGAGGTCGGCCACCGAGTAGACCGGCCAGACATCGATGCCGTAGGTCGCCAACAGCGCGGAGACCTCGGCGGAGTTCAGGTCGATGCCCTCGTCGGCCGCCTCCAGGCCGCCGTCGGTCAGCACCCGGGTGATCAGCCGCTTGGCGGCCTGGTCGTCGACCTCACCGGGCTCGGCGTGGTCCCCGTCCGGGGTGCGCACCCACACCGCATACTCCACGACTCGCGCCAGCGCCCGCACCGCGGCCTCCACGGCCGGGTAGGAGGGCACCGATCCGCGACCGGCCGAGGAGCCGGCGACGTCGGGCACCCGGAGCAGTTCGGGCACGCCTTCGGCGCCGAGGAAGCTGGAGACCAGCGGCTTGTCGGACTGCTCGCCGACCGCGGCCAGCACGTTGGCGACCTCCTCGCCGGAGACGTCCAGCGGTGGGATGTAGACAGCGATCACCGAGTCCACGTCGGGATCGTCGATGGCGCCGTCCAGGGCGTCCTCGAAGTCCTCGGCGGTCGCCTCGGAGCCCAGCGCCACCGACCGGTTCACCACCAGTCCGACCGCCGAGGCGGCATCCGAGGCGAGCAGTCCGAGCGCGTCGGAGTTGCCGACGATGGCGACCCGGCGGCCGCGCGGCAGCGGCTGGTGGGCCAGCAGCTGGGCGACGTCGAACATGTCGTCGAGGGTGTCCACCTGGATCACGCCGGCTTGCCGGAACATCGCGTCGACCGCAGCCGGCGGGGCGCCGATGCGCCGTACCGCATGTCCCATCGGAACACCCTGGGTGGTGCGGCCGGAGCGGACCGCGACGATCGGCTTGCGCCGCGAGACCCGACGGGCGATCCGGGAGAACTTGCGCGGGTTTCCGATCGACTCCAGGTACATCATCACGACCTCGGTGGCGTCGTCCTCCTCCCAGTACTGCAGCAGGTCGTTGCCGGAGACGTCGGCACGGTTGCCGGCGCTGACGAAGGTGGAGATGCCCAGGCCACGGTTGCGAACCTTCTCCAGGATCGCCGAGCCCAGCGCGCCGGACTGGCAGAAGAACCCGGCTCGACCGCGGGTCGGCATCACCGAGGAGAGCGAAGCGTTCACCTGGACGCCGGGGTCGGTGTTGATCACCCCGAGGCAGTTCGGTCCGATCAGGCGCAGGCCGTAGGAGCGGCACAGTCCTGCCAGGTGACGCTGCCGCTTGCGGCCCTCCTCGCCGGTCTCGGCGAACCCGGAGGAGATCACCACCAGCCCGTGCACGCCCTTGGCCGCACAGTCGAGGACCACGTCGGTCACCGACTCGGCCGGCACCGCGACGATCGCGACGTCGACGTCGTCGGGGATCTCGTTGACGTTCTTGTACGCCGGCATCCCGGACACCGCGCGGGTGTTGGGGTTGACCACGAAGACCCGTCCGGTGAAGTCCGCGGTGACCAGGTTGCGGACCAGGACGTGACCGATCGTCTCCTGCCGACGACTGGCGCCGATGATCGCCACCGACCGCGGGTGGAAGAAGCGGTGGATCGAGGCGGACTCGGCGACGTGCTCGCGGTTGTGCATCACGCCGATCGCGGTGTCGGTGGGGTCGATCGGGAATTCGAGCGTGATCACGCCGTCGGCGTACCCGCTCGCCACCCGGTATCCGGCGTCACGGAACGTCTGGATCATCCGGGAGTTGTCGGGCAGCACCTCGGCGGTGAACCGCTCCACGCCCCGCTCCCGGCCGGCCTGAGCGAGGTGCTCGAGCAAGAGCTGTGCGATGCCTCGGCCCTGGTGCTGGTCCTCGACCAGGAAGGCGACCTCGGCCTCCTTGCCGGAGCCGTGGTTGCCGACCACGTCGTAGCGGCCGACCGCGATCATCTTGCCCTGCAGGAGCACCACCAGAGCGACCCGGTCGCGGTGGTCGACATGGGTGAAACGGCGCAGGTCGGAGGGCGAGAGGGTCGGCATCGGCGAGAAGAACCGGTAGTACTTCGACTCGTCGGAGACCCGGGCGTAGAACTCCGTCATCAGCTCCTGGTCCCCGGCTTGGATCGGCCGGATGTGCGCGGTCCGTCCGTCCCTCAGCAGGACGTCGCCCTCCCAGTGGGTGGGCGGCGCCTCGATCTCGTCCGTGGTGGGGAGGTCCTGGGAGCTCACGCACCGAAATCTATCGGGCCGACCCGAGGGGTTGCACAGGTCTCGCGTCGGTCCACGGCGCGCCCTGCCCCGTTCCCGGCCGACCGGGCGGGGAGAATGTCCCTCATGGCACGTCGCACCAAGCCCGATCCGCTCCCGGAGGACTTCGAGGAGCACATCCTCGACACCGACATCCGCGACGAGATGCAGAGCTCGTTCCTGGAGTACGCCTACTCGGTCATCTACTCCCGCGCGCTGCCCGACGCGCGCGACGGGATGAAGCCGGTGCAGCGCCGGATCCTCTACACGATGAGCGACATGAACCTGCGGCCCGACCGCGGCCACGTGAAGAGCGCCCGCGTCGTCGGCGAGGTGATGGGCCGGCTGCACCCGCACGGCGACAGCGCCATCTACGACGCCCTGGTGCGGATGTCCCAGCCCTGGTCCATGCGGCTGCCGTTCATCGACGGCCACGGCAACTTCGGCTCCCCCGACGACCCGCCCGCGGCGATGCGGTACACCGAGTGCCGGATGGCGCCCCCGGCGCTGGCGATGACGGAGTCCATCGACGAGGACACCGTCGACTTCCGGCCCAACTACGACAGCCGCGAGTTCGAGCCGAGCGTGCTGCCCGCGGCGATCCCGAACCTGGTCGTCAACGGCGCCGCCGGCATCGCCGTCGGCATGGCCACCAACATGGCGCCGCACAACCTGGTCGAGGTGGTCCAGGCGCTGCGTCACCTGATCAAGCACCCGAAGACCGACATCGACGGGCTGATGCGGTTCATCCCCGGCCCCGACCTGCCCGGCGGCGGCAAGATCGTCGGCCTCGACGGCATCCGCGACGCCTACGAGACCGGCAGAGGCACCTTCAAGATGCGGGCCACCGCACGGATCGAGACTTTCGGCCGCCGCAAGGGCATCGTGGTCACCGAGCTGCCCTACGGCGTGGGCACCGAGAAGGTCGTCGAGCGGATCAAGACGCTGGTGCAGAACAAGAAGCTGCAGGGCATCGCCGACATCAAGGACCTCACCGACCGTGAGCATGGGCTACGCCTGGTGATCGAGGTGAAGAACGGCTTCGTGCCCGAGGCGCTGCTCGAGCAGCTCTACAAGCAGACGCCGCTGGAGGACTCCTTCGGGATCAACAACGTCGCCCTGGTCGACGGCCAGCCCCGCACGCTCGGGCTCAAGCAGCTGCTGGAGGTCTTCCTCGAGCACCGCTACGAGGTGGTCCGGCGCCGCAGCCAGTTCCGTCGGAACAAGAAGGCCGAGCGGCTGCACCTCGTCGACGGCCTGTTGATCGCCCTGCTCGACATCGACGAGGTCATCCAGGTGATCCGGTCCAGCGATGACTCCGCCGCCGCCAAGGAGCGGTTGATGAGCGTCTTCGACCTCTCCGTCCCGCAGGCGGAGTACATCCTCGAGATGCAGCTGCGCCGGCTCACCAAGTTCTCCCGGATCGAGCTGGAGAAGGAGCAGGAGACGCTGCGCCGCGAGATCGAGGAGCTCGACGCGATCCTCGCCGATGTCGAGCTGCTCCGGAAGGTCGTCTCCGACGAGCTCGGCGAGATCGCCAAGACGTTCGGCACCCCGCGTCGTACCGTCCTGCTGGAGTCGGCAGGTACGGCGGCGGTGGCCGCGGCAGCCGCGCCGCTGGAGGTGCCCGACGACCCGTGTTTCGCCCTGCTGTCGTCGACCGGGCTGCTGGCGCGGACCTCCTCGGCGGGCGAGATCGGCTCGGGTGGTGGCCGGGCCAACC
Source organism: Nocardioides sp. BGMRC 2183 (assembly GCA_008123405.1). GTDB lineage: Bacteria > Actinomycetota > Actinomycetes > Propionibacteriales > Nocardioidaceae > Nocardioides. Next base: position 24,249 of record VSSA01000027.1, on the reverse strand, counting down.
ACGACGTGATCGCGGCCGCTGTGCGCACCACCGCCCGCGCCGACGTGGGCGTGCTGACCTCCGCTGGACGGCTGTTGCGCATCGGCGTGCTCGACCTGCCCGGAATCCCGCCCTCGGCCAACGAACCGAACCTCCAGGGCGGGCTCCCGGTGAGCGAGATGCTCTCCCTCGGCGCCGGCGAGCGGGTCGTCGGGCTCACCGCCCTGGTCGGCGACGGACCGGGCATCGCCCTGGCCACCCGCAACGGCGTGGTGAAGCGGGTGAACCCCGAGGTCCTCAACAAGGACGAGTGGGAGGTGATCGGCCTCAAGGACGGCGACGAGGTGGTCGGCGCCGTGCAGCTCCAGGCCGGCACCGAGGAGTTGTGCCTGATCACCAGCGACGCCCAGCTGTTGCACTTCGCCGCCTCGGACGTCCGTCCGCAGGGTAGGGCCGGCGGCGGTGTCGCCGGCATTCGGCTGGCGTCAGGCCAGCAGGTGATCTGGTTCGGCACCCTGGCCAACGGCGACGTGGACAGCCCCGACGGCGCCGTGGTGGTGACCGTCTCCGGCTCCTCGACCGCGCTCCCGGGGACCGACGCCGGGTCCGTCAAGGTCACCCCCTTCGGCGAGTACCCCCGCAAGGGCCGGGCCACCGGCGGGGTGCGCTGCCATCGCTTCCTCAAGGGCGAGGACCGACTGGTCTTCGCCTGGGCCGGACCGGCCCCGGCCCGCGCCGGGGCGGCGAGCGGAGCGCCGGTCGACCTCCCCGAGGCCAACGGCCGCCGGGACGGCTCCGGTGTGCCCAGCAGCCAGCCGATCGCTGCGTGTGCCGGGCCGCTGGCGGCGACCGTCGGTGTGTCAGGGTGAGCGCATGAACCGTGCTCCCCTGCGCCGGGCGACCGTGCGGCGCCTCGCGCTCGCCGTCGCCGTGCCCGCCGTCGCCTCCCTGGTCCTCTCCGGTTGCACCGGCGGCGGCGACGAGCAGGAGTCCGACGACCAGACACCGGAGGACGTGCTGGCCGAGGCGAAGACGCTGCTGGACGAGACCAGCGGCATCACTTTGCGGATGAGCACCCCGGACGACCCGGGCACCGACTACCTCTCCGAGGCCACCGGCACCATCGTCGCCGACCCGGCCGCGTTCAAGGGTCAGATCTCCGGTCGCGTTGCCGGGTTCCCCGGCAGCGACATCGGCGTCGTCTCGGTCGACGGCTCGGTCTACATCGACGTCCCGCTGCAGGGCTGGACCGACGAGTACGCGCCGGCCGACTTCTGTGCCCCGGACCCGGCCACGCTGCTCGACCCGGACAGCGGTGTCTCCTCGATCCTCACCGCCGCCGAGGACGTCGAGGCCGGCGAGGCGCAGCGCAACGAGGACGACGCCTCGGTGGTGATCACCCCCTACACCGGCACGGTCCCGGGCGGGTCGATGCGCACGATCCTGCCCTGCGCGGCCGACGAGGACGTCGAGGCGACCTTCGAGGTGGACGACGACGGATACCTGCGCACCGTGGAGATGACCGGGTCCTTCTTCGAGAGCGCCGACCCGATCACCTACACCATCGCCATCGAGGAGTACGACGTCAGCGAGGAGATCACCGCGCCCGAGTGAGGCGTGGGTGCCGGCCGTGACGATGAACCGCGTCCTGCTCACCTTCTGCGCGTTCGCCGTCGCGTTCGCGGCCGTCGACACCTACGTCGTGGTGCTGGCGTTGCCGGACATGATGGCCTCGGTCGGCATCTCCGTCGAGCAGCTGCAGCGAGCCGCGCCGATCGTCTCCGGCTTCTTGCTCGGGTACGTCGCCACGTTGCCGCTGATCGGACGGATCGCCGACCTGCGTGGCGAGGTGCCGGTGGTCGGGATGTCGCTGGCCCTGTTCTCGTTGGGCTCCTTGCTGACCGCGATCGCCCCGGAGCTGGTGACGATGGTGATCGGCCGGTTCCTGCAGGGCATGGGCGGCGGCGGCCTGGTGCCGGCCACGATGTCGCTGGTGGCGACGCTCTATCCGGCCGACCGTCGCGGCATCCCGTTGGGCATGGTCTCCGCGGTCCAGGAGTTCGGCAGCGTCCTCGGTCCGCTCTACGGCGCATTGGTCCTCTCCTTCGCGACCTGGCGCGGCATCTTCGCGATCAACCTCGCGGTCGGGACGCTGCTCGCGGTGGCGGTCCGGGTGATCGCCCGTGACGCACCCGGTGCTGCGTCCGGGCGAGCGAACCGCAGGCTGCGGGTGGACTGGATCGGGGTGTTGCTCAGCGTCGCGGTGTTGGGCGCCGGTCTGATCACCTACCTGGAGCCGTCCGCGATCAAGCGTGACCTGACCTGGGGTCAGCTCTTCATCCCCTACGTCGAGGACGGGTCGCGGTGGATCACCCCGATCGGCGTGATCACCCTCGTCGCGGCGGGGCTGTGGCTGGCCTGGTGCTGGTTCGCGCCGGCGCCGTTGGTCGACCTGCGCGGGTGGTTCCGTGCCGCGGTCGAGGCCGACCTGCTCGGTGCGCTGCTGCTCGGCGTGGCGCTGGCCGGGGTGGTGCTGGCGTTCGCCACCGCCGACCCCGCGGTGGCTGTCTTCTCGCCGCAGGGACCCTGGTTCCTGGCCGGCGCGGCGCTCGCCGCCGTCGGCTTCGTGCTCCATCTGCGCCGTGCAGCCGCCCCGGTGGTCCCGCGCGGCGCTCTGCATGCGCGTCCGGCGTGGGGCTCCCTGGTGGTGAGCCTCCTGATCGGCTGGTCACTCATCGCCGCACTCGTCGACATCCCGCTCTTCGCGCGGACCACGGTCCACCAGGACTCCCAGCTCGGCGCCGCACTGATCCTGCTCCGCTTCCTCGCCGCCCTGCCGGTGGGGGCGCTGTTTGGCGGTTGGCTGCTGCGACGTTTCGCTGCCGGCCCGGTGACAGCAGTCGGGATGGTTGCCGCGGCCGCATCGTTCGCGGCGATGGCACAGTGGGAGGCGACCACCCTGGAGTCGTTCACCTCCAACCTGCCGCTGATCCTCGGCGGGCTGGGCTTCGGCCTCGCCTTGGCGCCGGTGAATGCGGCGATGCTGGCCAGCACCACCGAGGACAGCCACGGCCTCGCCTCGGCACTGGTGGTCGTGGCCCGCATGGTGGGGATGCTGGTCGGGATCTCGGCGTTGACCACCATCGGCCTGCGGCGGCTGCACCAGGTGCAGGCCGACCAACCCGACCTCTCGCTGACCCAGCTCGGGATCATCCAGGAGCAGGCGGTCTTCGCCGGGGCAGCGGTCACCGCCGGGCTCGCCGCAGTGCTGGCGCTGGTACTGCTGCGCAACGCGCCGACCCGCTCCCTCCCGGTGGCCGAGGCGCTCCGCTCGCCCGGCTGAACCGGGTCGGCGGGCCGCCGCTACCCTGAGCGGCATGGCTGACTTCGACGACTTCGACGACCTGCTGCGGGCGAACCGGGACTTCGCGAACGACTTCCAGTACTCCGGGTTCGACGGTGTCGCGCGTGCCGGTGTGGCCCTGGTGACCTGCATGGACTCCCGGATCGCCCCGCTGGAGATGATCGGCCTGAAGCCTGGCGACGCGAAGATCTTCCGCAACCCCGGCGGCCGGGTCACCGAGGCTGCGCTCGAGGCGATCGTGCTGGCCGTCCACCTGCTCAACGTCCAGCGGGTGCTGGTCGTCCCGCACACCCGCTGCGCGGTCGCCTCCAACAGCGAGGAGACGCTGCGCGAGCGGGTCTCCGCCTCGGCCGGCACCGACGCCGCCTGGCAGCGCTTCCACGTGATCGAGGATCAGGTCTCCGCCCTCGGCCACGACGTGCACCGGGTCACCTCGCACCCACTGGTGCCCGACACCGTCAAGGTCGGCGGCTTCCTCTACGACGTCGACACCGGCCTGCTCGACCAGAAGTACTGACCCCCGTCGAGTTGGGGTTTCGGGCCCGTCGAGTTGGGGTTTCGGGCCCGTCGAGTTGGGGTTTCAGCTCCCCAGCAGCTCCCGCAGCGGTACGTCGACCAGCGCACCGGGGAGCTCGACGAGCCGCACCGCGAGCGTGGTGAGGTCGCCGATCTCACCGATCAGGTCGAGGTAGCGCTCCACCTCGGCCAACGGCTGCTCGCCGAGCGGCACGTCCACCAGCAGCGGGCAGTCCACCGCGCCACCATCCGGCTCCGGCGGCAGCCGCGGCGTCCAGCAGCCGAGCTCGAGCCGCAGCGGGGCGCTCGGTCCGGGCGCCTCGGCGCGCAGGTCGACGTACCAGAAGAGGTCGCCGACAGCGATGCGGAGGTGTCCGCGGCGCGCCTTCCCACCGCGGGCTTTGAGCAGCTTGGTGACCGCCTTGCGGGTCTCGGCGACGTTCATCTCAGGCGTCGAGCGCTTCGACGTCGACCTCGTAGGCGCCCTGCACGATGAACTCCTTGCGCGGCGCGACCTCCGAGCCCATCAACAGCTCGAAGACCTCGGCGGCCACCTGGGCGTCGTCCACGGTGAGCCGGCGCAGCGTACGACGCCGCGGGTCCATCGTGGTCTCGGCGAGCTGATCGGCGTCCATCTCGCCCAGACCCTTGTAGCGCTGCACCGGGTCCTTCCACCGCTGGTTCTTCTTGCGCAGCTCGGCGAGCTTGCGCTGCAGCTCGTCGTCGGAATAGGTGTAGACGTACTTGTCCTGGCCCTTCTTCGGGCTGGTCAGCTCGATGCGGTGCAGCGGCGGCACCGCTGAGTAGACCCGCCCTTCGGCCACCAGGTCGGGCATGTACTTGAAGAAGAGCGTCGCCAGTAGCGTGCGGATGTGGGCGCCGTCGGAGTCCGCGTCGGCCATGAAGATGATCCGACCGTAGCGGGCGGCATCCAGGTCGAAGGTGCGGCCGGAGCCGGCGCCGACCACCTGGATGATCGAGGCGCACTCGGCGTTCTTCAGCACGTCGGCCACCGACGCCTTCTGCACGTTGAGGATCTTGCCGCGGATCGGCAGCAGCGCCTGGAACTCGGAATTGCGGGCGAGCTTCGCCGTGCCCAGCGCGGAGTCACCCTCCACGATGAAGAGCTCGGTGCGCTCGTTGTCGGTGGCCCGGCAGTCGGCCAGCTTCGCCGGAAGGGTGGAGGACTCCAGGGCATTCTTCCGCCGCTGGGTCTCCTTGTGCTGGCGTGCCGCGATGCGGGTCTTCGCCGCTCCCGCGACCTTCTCCATCAGCAGCTTGGCCTGGGCCTTCTCGGCCCGTTTGGTCGAGGTCAGGAAGTCCTTGAGCTGGGCGGCGACCACTTTGCGCACCGCGCCACGCACCGCCGGGGTGCCCAGGATCTCCTTGGTCTGGCCCTCGAACTGTGGCTCGGCGAGCCGGACGGTGACCACGGCGGTCATCCCCTCGAGGATGTCGTCCTTGACCACGTCGTCGTCGTTGACCTTGAGCGCCTTGGAGGCGCGCATGGCGTCGTTGAACGTCTTGGTCAGCGCGGCCTCGAAACCGGCGACGTGGGTGCCGCCCTTCGGCGTGGCGATCACGTTGACGAACGAGCGCATCTCGGTGTCGTAGCCGGAGTCCCACAGCGCGGCGATGTCGACCAGCAGCTCCCGGTCGACCTCCTGAGGCGTCATGTGCCCCTTCTCGTCCAGCATCGGGACGGTCTCGGTGAAGGTGTCAGAGCCGGTGATCCGCAGCACCTCGGTCACCGGCTCACCGTGGCTGAGCGCGTCGGCGAACTCGGAGATGCCGCCGTCGTGGCGGATCTTCTCCTCCATCGGCTCCGCGCCGGAGAGGTCGCGGATGATCAGCTCGAGGCCCGGCACGATGTAGGCGGTCTGTCGCGCCCTGCCCAGCAGGCCGGTGAGTTCGAACCGGGCGTCCTTGGTGAAGATCTGGCGGTCCGGCCAGAAGCGGACCCGGGTGCCGGTCCGGCCCTTCGCCACCCGCTTCCCCTTGCGGGTCAGGCCGGACTGGGGTGTGAACTCCGCCGTCGGCCCGTCGCCGTCGAAGGTGCCGGGCACACCACGCTGGAAGGAGAGCCCCTGCGTGGCCGGGGAGCGGTCGACATCGATGTCCATCCGGCTGGAGAGCGCGTTGACCACGGAGAGGCCGACGCCGTGCAGTCCACCCGAGGCGTTGTAGGAGCCGCCGCCGAACTTGCCTCCGGCGTGCAGTTTGGTGGCCACCACCTCGACGCCGGGCAGGCCGGTCTTGGGCTCCTTGTCGGTCGGGATGCCCCGTCCGTCGTCGTACACCTCGACGGAGCCGTCGTCGTGCAGCGTCACCTCGACGCGCGAGGCGTTGCCGCCGAGCGCCTCGTCGACACCGTTGTCGATGATCTCCCACAGGCAGTGCATGAGGCCACGCGTGTCGGTCGACCCGATGTACATCCCGGGTCGCTTCCGGACCGCCTCCAGGCCCTCGAGGACCAGGAGGTGCGCAGCGTTGTAGGTGTTGTCGGCGATGGTGGAACTCCCTTCGAACGGCCCCCAATCTACCCACGACACGCCCGGGGCCGACGCAGGCACACGGGCCTGGCCCGGCCCACGCGCCGCGCACCGCCGCAGCCGTTGGTCACAAGGTTGTTTCGGGCCGTGGAAATCCCGTGGTCCGAGGGGTTCTGCGTGATTGGATGGTCGTGGGTTAGACCACACGGGCACGGGAATCTTTGAGCAAGTCGCTACGTTGATCCCGGCACCACCCCGATCAGGTGGTGAACGAAGAGAGAGAGGCCGTCGTGACAACTGCAGTTGCCCCCAGCGCTCCGCTGACCGCCGAGGACCGGTGCGACCGGTGCGGTGCTCAGGCCTACCTCCGTGTCGAACTCGCCTCCGGCGGTGAGCTTCTCTTCTGTGCTCACCACGCGCGCGAGCACGGCACGGCCCTCAAGGACATCGCCGTCAACGTCCAGGACGAGACCCACAAACTCACCGGGACGCCGGCGACCGCCGCGGACGACGAGCGCTGACGCCACCCAACGACCAGCTTCGAAGGGTCCCGGGACACTGTCCCGGGGCCCTTCGCCGTTCTCGAAGACTTCGGCGGAAGGTCCCTCGATGGGCGTCCTGTTCTCCTTGGCCGCAGCGCTCGGCTACGGCGTCTCCGACTTCGTCGGCGGCATCGCTGCCCGACGTACGTCGGCCTGGCCGGTCGCACTGGCCTCGGGTATCGGCGGGCTGCTCGGCGCCGTCCTTCTCGCCGTGGCGTTCCCTGGCACCCCGCGCACCGAGCACCTGCTCTGGGGCGTGGTCGCGGGTCTGGGCAGCGGGGCCGGCACCGGGTTCCTCTACCGCGGTTTCGCCACCGGCCGGATGGGTGTGGTGGCCCCGGTCTCGGCAGTGGGGGCAGCCCTGCTCCCGGTCGCGATCGGCGTCCTGACCGGCGAGCGGCCGGCCGTGCTGGTGTGGGTCGGCATCGCAGCCGCGCTGCCGGGCATCTGGCTGGTGGCGCGTGAGCCCGGGGCCGCGGACCCGCTGTCCGCCGCCGGACCGGCAGCGCCCGGAAGCGCCGCCCGCGGTGTGCTGGACGGCCTGCTGGCCGGGCTCGGCTTCGGCCTGCTGTTCGTGGCGCTCGGGCAGGTTCCCGAGGGTGCCGGCTACTGGCCGCTCGCGGTGACCCAATCCGTCTCGATGGCGACGGTGATCGCCCTCGCGCTCGGATTCGGGGCTCCGTGGCGGCTGTCATCGGCGAGCGCGACGTGGGGCATCATCGCCGGCCTCGTGGGCAGTTCGGCCGTGCTCTTCTTCCTACTGGCCAGCCAGACCGGGCTACTCACCGTCGCCGCAGTGCTGACCTCGCTCTACCCGGCCGTCACCGTCCTGCTGGCGACAGTCGTCCTGCGCGAGCACCTCTACCGCCCGCAGCTGCTCGGTGTGGCGTTCTGTGGCGTCGCGGTGGCGCTGGTCGCCGCCGGCTGAGCTCCCGCGATCAGTCCAGGTAGTCGCGCAAGACCTGCGAGCGCGAGGGGTGCCGCAGCTTCGACATCGTCTTCGACTCGATCTGGCGGATCCGCTCCCGGGTGACGCCGTAGACCTTGCCGATCTCGTCGAGGGTCTTGGGCTGGCCGTCGGTCAGACCGAACCGCATGCTCACCACACCGGCCTCGCGCTCCGACAGCGTGTCGAGCACCGCGTGCAGTTGCTCCTGCAGCAGCGTGAAGCTGACCGCGTCGGCCGGCACGATCGCCTCGGAGTCCTCGATCAGGTCACCGAACTCGGAGTCGCCGTCCTCACCCAGCGGGGTGTGCAGCGAGATCGGCTCGCGGCCGTACTTCTGGACCTCGACGACCTTCTCCGGCGTCATGTCGAGCTCCTTGGCGAGCTCCTCCGGCGTCGGCTCGCGGCCCAGGTCCTGCAGCATCTGGCGCTGGACCCGGGCGAGCTTGTTGATGACCTCGACCATGTGCACCGGGATCCGGATGGTGCGGGCCTGGTCAGCCATGGCGCGGGTGATCGCCTGACGGATCCACCAGGTCGCATAGGTGGAGAACTTGTAGCCCTTGGTGTAGTCGAACTTCTCGACCGCACGGATCAGACCGAGGTTGCCCTCCTGGATCAGGTCCAGGAAGAGCATGCCGCGGCCGGTGTAGCGCTTGGCGAGCGAGACCACCAGGCGGAGGTTGGCCTCGAGCAGGTGGTTCTTCGCCCGGCGGCCGTCCTCGGCGATCCACTCCAGCTCCTCGAAGAGCTTGGGGCTGATCTTGCCGCCCTTGGCGAGCTTCTCCTCGGCGAAGAGGCCGGCCTCGATCCGCTTGGCGAGCTCGACCTCCATCTCCGCGTTGAGCAGCGGGACCTTGCCGATCTGCTTCAGGTAGTCCTTGACAGGGTCGGCGGTCGCACCGGCGACCATGACCTGCTGCTCGGGCTCATCGGTGTCGTCGGCCGCGGAGACCACGAAGCTCTGCTTCTCGGCCTCCTTCTCGTCCTCCTTGATGGTGGGGTCGGCGGCGACGTCCTTCTCGAACTGCTCGTCGGAGATGTCAGGCAGCACCTTCTTGCCGTCCGGGCCGATCACCGGCGCCTCGGCCGGCGCGGCGTCGGCGCCCTTCGCGGTGTCCTTCTTCGGCGACGCCTCCTTCGCGGCGGCCTTCTTCGCCGGCGCGGGGGTCTCCTCGGCCTCGGGCTTCGGAGCCGCCTTCTTGGCCGGGGCCGCCTTCTTCGCCGCCGCCTTCTTGGGCGCGGTGCGCGAGGACGCCGCCACGGCGCGGGTGTCGGCCGGCATCGCCACCGAGATCCCGAGCCCGGCGAGGTGCGCCATCAGCGGCTTGAGCTGCGCCGGCGCGACGTCGGCGTCGGTGAACGCTTGGCGCACGTCCTCAGGAGTGACGCTCCCGGTCGGGGCAGCCCGCTCGACGAGGGCGACGATGGAGGGGTGCGCGAGCACCTCGGTCGGGACCTTGCGTGCGTTCGAGGACACGAACACCTCTCGATAGTGGCAGCGAAGCGTACAAGCGGTCAGGGCGCAACGAGACCCGCAGGCGTCAAGAGCGCTGACGTTCATTGTGCCACGGCCCCGGTGAGGCTCCCGCATCACCCACGGGGTTGCGACGCAGCCTTGGCCGCCGCCTTCTTCTCCTTCTTGTAGTCGCGCACCTTCTGCAGCGAGGCCGGGTCGACCACATCGGCCACCGAACGGAAGCCCTCCTGCGCATAGTCGCCGGCGACCTTCTCCCACCCGGCCGGCACCACGCCGAGCTGCTTGGCCAGCAGCGCGACGAAGATCTTGACCTTCTGCGGACCGAACCCGGGCAGCGCCTTGAGCCGTTTCGCCAGGTCCTTGCCGTCGGCGGCCTCGGTCCAGATCCGCTCGGCGTGGCCGTCGTACTCGTCGACGACGATGCGGGCGAGTTCCTGGAGCCGCGCTGCCATCGACCCGGGGAACCGGTGGATGGCCGGGGTGGTGGAGCAGAGCGCGGCGAACTCCTCGGGGTCGGCCGCCGCGATGGTCGTCGGGTCGAAGCTTCCCAGCCGCCCGTTGACCTTCTGCGGGCCGGCGAAGGCGTGCTCCATCGGATACTGCTGGTCCAGCATCATCCCCACCAGCAGGGCGAACGGGGAGTCGGTCAGCAGCTGGTCGGCGGCATCGTCGCCGGTGATGTGGATCGCCATGGCCCGAGTATCCCGCACCCGGCCGTCTACCTTGCGTCCTGACCCGGGCCGGTCCCCCTCTCCACCAGTGGAGCGACCTCGGCGGCCTCGCCCACCCGGACCTCCCCGACCTCCCAGTCGACCTCGACCCCGCGTCCACAGAAGACCAGCACGGACCTGCGGTGCAGCCGACCCACCAAGGCGGCGACCGGCCACGGCCGGTTGACCTGCCCGCGGTCGTAGCCGAGCAAGCCGCCGGGGTGGCCGCCACCGACCACCAGGGCGTCGACGGCGTGCCGACCGGGTCGGTCCGGCCGGGCTGCAAGCCGAACATCCAGCACCCGTGGCCGGCGCGGCCAGGCCTCGGTACGCCGCGACGGATCGGGTACGACGCGCATGCTCAACAGCTCCCCCAGCCGGTGACGCACCGGCGCGATGACGTGCTCGACCCGTGGACGCAGCAGGGCGTCGCGGTCCTGGGTGAGGTGGACCGCACTGCCGATGTCCTCGACCAGGTCGAGGTCGATCACCGAGGGGGCACGACGGTCGGCATGGCTGAGGCTGATCTGCCGGTAGCGATCGTGCAGCCACGGCCCGAGCCGGGTGCCGAAGCGCGGCAGCAAGGCCCCCAGGCCCACGAGCAGCCCGGTCGGCACCAGCACCCCGTCCTGCACGGTCAGCTCCATGTCGTCCACCTTCCCCACCAACCGGCCGTCGGCCGTGACGACCTGGCGGTCCAGCAGATGCAGCGCAGCGTCGTAGTCCGCCTCGGGCCATCCCTGGATCGGGCCGGGTCGTCTGCCGTCCACGTGCTCGCCCCTCATGCCTGTCCCATCCTCGTCACGATCATCAGCGGGATCGCGGCCAGCGACGCGACGCCGACCAGGACCAGGTAGCCGACGCCGAGCACGTTCGCCACGTGTCCGTTGACGTGTCGTCCCAGGTACTGCGGGTCGTTGGCGACCACCAGGATCGGGAAGTACGTCAATGGCAGCGCCACCGCGGAGAAGACCACGGAGAACTCGGTGACCAGGATGGGGTCGACCGCGGTCATCAGGATCCCCGCGGCCAACAGCACCGCGGCGACGAGCACCACGTGGAAGGCAGCTGCCTCCCGGGCGCGCACGTACTTCCCCCACTGGAACCCGAAGTACTGGGCCAACGCATAGCCCACCGAGAGCCCGGTCTCGCAGGCAGCGCCGAAGGTGGCCGCGACGAAGCCGACCACCACCACGGCGAGTCCGACCTTGCCGAGCGCGACGGCGACGGGGAGTCCGACCTGGCCGAGGGTCTCGACACTGATGCCGAGCGGCCCGAACACCACGGCGGCACAACCAGCGATGGCCAACGACAACATCCCGCCGAGGGGGAAGCCGATCAGCACGTTGGCGCGCATCACGCCGATGTCCTTCGCCGTCCAACGCTCCTCGACACCACCGCTGGAGAAGAAGAAGACCTCGTACGGCGTCATCGCGGCGCCGAACAGCGCGACCGCGAAGTAGGCGTAGGTGGTCCACTGCTCGCCGGCCGGCTTGGCCGCGGTGAACGCCTCACGGGCCAGGCCGGACCAGTCCGGACCCAGCTGCCAGAGCGCGATCCCGAAGACGACCAGCGCCAGACCGAGCAGCCCGAGAATGTTCTCCATCGCCGAGAACTTCGCCCGCCAGAGCACCAGTCCGACCAGGAGCGCCACGCACGGCACCCACGCCACGTGGTGCACGGAGGTGACCAACTGCAGTGCGAGCGCCACACCGCCGATCTCTGCGACGAAGGTGAGGAACGTGACCGCCAGCGAACCGGCCAGGTTGAGGAAGCCGACCCGCGGCCCGAGTCGTTCGCGGACCAGGTCGAAGACCGGCCGGTGGCTGACCGCCGCGACCCGTCCTGCCATCTCGGCGAAGACGCAGATCCCGAGCACACCGACCGGGACCACCCACGCCAGCGACATCCCGAAGCGAGCGCCCACCTGGGCGTTGGTGACCAGGTCGCCGATGTCGACGAAGCCGCCGATCGCGGTGAGGATGCCGAGGAAGACCGCCAGATAGCGCTTCATCCGAGCCGTCCTGCCGCGCGGGTCAACTGCTGCGCCACGGTGTCCAGACGCTCCAGCAGAGCATCAGGCGGCGGTCCCCCAGCGACGAGTCGTTGCCGGGCACGACGTACGACGTCCTCGGCGCGGCCGAGCAGGTCCATGACCGCCGCCGCCTCTGCCACGCCCACTCCCTCAGGACGTTGCAGCGTGGCGACACCGTCCGTCGCCGTGCCGGTCTGCTTCTCGGCATCGGCGGCCAAGGTCACCGCATAGGTCGACCACGTGCGCTCTGCCTCCTGCTCGCGCAGCGCCAGACGAGCGGTGCTGACCGCAGAAGCGGAGTCCTCCAACGACCGTGCCGCCGTCGCGCGCCAGTCGCCGGCCGACGGCGTCGCGACCGTGCACCCGGCCAGGAGCACCACGAGGCTCAGCGCCGCCAGCACGACGCGCACACCACGCAGTGCGGCCGCGGGCATCGTGCCCGGACCGAACCTCGGTCTCATGGCCAACGCCGTACCCGCTCTGGCGGGAGACAGCCGAACGGCTTCCGGGGTCGTATGGGCCGAACACCCTGGGGTACCGCGTGCCTATGAGCACCCACCACGACGTCGTCGACCTGATCCTGCAGGATCACCGGGAGATGGAGCGGCTCTTCGAGCGCCTGCGCAAGGAGCCGGACAGCCGCCCCACCCTGGTCCCGCTGCTCACCACGCTGCTCACCGCACACGAGCGCGCGGAGGAGGCCGAGGTCTATCCCGCCGCTCGGGAGGCCGGCGGCGCGGACGACGTCGAGCACAGCCAGCAGGAGCACCTGGCCGCCGACGAGATCGCCCGGCGGCTGCAGGACGCAGATCCAGGCGGCGAGGAGTTCGACACGGTGCTGGCCGAGTTGATCGACGCCGTGCAGCACCACCTCGAGGAAGAGGAGGAGACGGTGCTGCCCGGCATCCGCGAGCGGATGGACGCCGACCAACGGGTTCGACTCGGCGCCACCTTCCTCGCCAGTCGCGCCGAGCACCTCGGCGAGCAGCCCGACGACATCACCAAGCAACAGCTCGAGCAGCAGGCAGCCAACGTCGACGAACCGGTCGGGACACGGTCCAAAGAGGAGTTGCGCCAGGCGCTGGAACGCGACGCCGAGATCTGAACATCCTTGGACGACCACCGTCCCACGGGTGGGATCGACCCGTCATCGGCCCGTCGAATGGCCCGCAATCGATCGGGTACGGAGCCACGACCCGACGAACCCGAGCGGAGGAGACCTGATGAGCAACCTCACCGAGCCCCGAACCGAGTCCGAGGGCGGCGCCCGCAAGCGGATCGCCTTCCTGGTCGCGACCGAGGGAATCGAGCGGGTCGAGCTGACCGAGCCGTGGGACGCGGTGGTCGACGCCGGGCACGACCCGGTGTTGCTGAGCACCGACTCCGGCGAGGTCCAGACGTTCGACCATCTCGACCGTGCCGAGACCAGGCAGGTCGATGCCGTCGTGGGCGGGGCCGACGTCGATGACTACGACGCGCTCGTGCTGCCCGGCGGCGTCGCCAACCCCGATGCGCTGCGGCTCGATGACGACGCGGTCCGTTTCGTGCGGGACTTCATGGCCAGTGCTCGGCCGGTGGCGGCCATCTGCCATGCGCCGTGGACGCTGGTCGAGGCCGACGCGGTCCGCGGCCGGCGCCTGACCTCCTGGCCGAGTCTCGCCACCGACCTCCGCAACGCCGGCGCCGAGTGGGTCGACGAGCGGGTGGTGACCGACGGCAACCTGATCACCAGTCGCAACCCCGACGACCTGCCCGCCTTCATCGCCGGCCTGCTGGAGGCGGTGCAGCACGGGGCAGACTCGGCCCGCGCGGCAACCTGAGGGGGATCCACATTGAGCCTGGGTCCACCGAGCCTGAGCGGCTCACGCCTGCTGCACTGAGAACAGCGCGCGTCGCAGCGCGGTGACCAGCGCACCGGCGGCGAACAGGTCGTCATCGGTGCGTTCGCGCTGGTCGCGAACCGCGGCGGCGAACCCATCGACGGCCCGCAACCCGTCGGCGAGCGCGGCCGAGGTCGCCGTACCGCCGTCGACCGAGTCCAGCGCCCGCGCGGTCCCGCGCAGCGCGTCGGCGGTGTGCCCGCGCAGCGGCGAGCCGAGAGCCGCCACCTCCCGACCCGAATGCTCGAGGGTCGCCACCAGGTCGGCCAGGTCGCCGATCTGGACAGCCAACGCTGCCAGCGCGCGTCCCTGCGCACTGAGCAGGTCGGCGCGGTGCTGCCAGCGTCGAACCCGCCAGTTGATCCGGGGTCCCTCGGTCGCACCGCCCAGCAGCGATCGCACTCGGTCTGCGCCCGACTCCATGTCCTCCCTGCGCGTGCCCCAGTCGTCGCTGCTCGGCAGCGGATCGCTCCGCAGACCCTCGGCCAGGCTCTCCAGCTGTGCCACCAGCGCCACCCGCAGGCGATCCTGGGCGTGTGCCGCCTCCGCCAGGCGTAGCGGCGGGAGGGCCAGCGTCACCAGACCACCGGTGAGGGCGCCGACCGTGGTCAGGACCAGATACCCGGAGCCGAAGTGCCAGGGGCTGTCCCCGCCGAGGATCAGGATGAAGAGCGCGGAGATCGGCACCCAGCTCCCCATCAGGCCGAACCAGGGCACAGCGCCCAGCAGCGTGCCGAGCAGGACGATCAGCCCGACCCCGACGACCACCGGCACCGAGGGAAGCTGGAGGAGCGCTCCGCAGGCCAACCCCAGCAGCGCGCCCAGGACGAGGGCGACGACGGTCTGCAGGGCTGTCCGCAGCGATCCGGCCACGGTGGCCGAGACCGCGACCACCGCACCGAACGGCGCGTAGTAGGGGTAGTCGTCCGCGATCCCCCCGAACGGGACCACCACCAGCCAGGCGACCACCGCAGCGAGCGCCGCGCGCACGGCGAGGGGCAGCACCGGATGTGCGGCGAGCCAGTCGAGCATCGTCCTCGGTCGCGACGTCATCGCCCTTGGTGGTACCCAGCCCGGTCCGATGCAACGGCGCAGGAGGGCCACCGGGCTGACTGGGACGCTCAGCTCCAGCCGAAAGCGATCCCACCGCCGATCACGACCACCGCCCACACCACGATCGAGGCGATCCCGATCCACACGGTGCGTGGCGGGTCCTCGGTCCACGCCCGCAGGCAGGAGAGCAGCAGAGCGACCCAGATCAGCAACAGCCCTACGACGACCCACCAGGGTGCGATCACACCGCTGGCGGCGTTGAGGAAGAACGAGGACGCCATCAGCACCAGGCCCGCGAAGGGCAGCGGCGAGACGACCTCACCCGTGGCCGGGTCGAGCGCCACGGGCCGAATCCGACGACGGCGTCGCCACACGATCAGACTCCCCTGTCAGGACCCTCGTCCGCCTGGTCGACGTCGTCGTTCCACTTCGGGTCGTTCTCCCACTCCGCGGTGCGTTCGGCCGCGATCTCCAGCGCCCGGGATGCCTCGGCCTCGGTGTCGTAGGGGCCGAGGCGATCCTTGGCGCGGCAGCCTTCGTCCCCCTCGACGCGGTGGTGCTTGATACAGAACCAGAAGGCCATGCGCTGAACCTACTCCCTCCGTCGGCGGCACGCCCGCCTGAGGCAATACGGCTGTTACCGGATCTGAGTAGGGTCCGGTCATGGGCACCATGTTCGAGGGATACGGGACCACCGAGCCGGCCAGCCCCGCCTACGACGAGATGTTCGACGGGGAGTCGCTGCGGTCGCCGTACCTGCGACTGCGGGACTCGCTGGGCGCGATGACGACCCCCGAGCTGATCAGCCGGGTCGAGGCGCTGCAGGCCAGCTATCTGGACCAGGGCGTCACCTTCGACATCGGCGGTGAAGAGCGTGCCTTCCCGCTCGACATCCTGCCGCGGGTGATCGAGATGGACACCTGGTCCACCATCGAACGGGGAGTCCAGCAGCGGGTGAAGGCCCTGGAGATGTTCCTCGCCGACGTGTACGACGCCGGCACGGTCTTCGACGACGGTGTCATCCCGCGCCGGGTGATCACCACCTCCTCGCATTTCCACCGCGCGGCAGCGACGATCCGGCCGGCCAACGGGGTGCGGGTGCACGTTTCCGGGATCGATCTGATCCGCGACAACGCCGGCGAGTTCCGGGTGCTCGAGGACAACGTGCGGGTGCCCTCGGGGGTCTCCTACGTGATGACCAACCGGCGCGCGATCGCGGCCGCGCTGCCCGAGACCATCGCCCAGCACCGGATCCGCCCGGTGGCCGGCTATCCGCAGCGCCTCCTGGCCGCCCTCCGCGCCGCGGCACCGGCCGGGGTCACGGACCCGACGGTCGTGGTGCTGACGCCGGGTGTCTACAACGGCGCCTACTTCGAGCACGCGCTGCTGGCGCGGACGATGGGCGTGGAGCTCGTCGAGGGCCGCGACCTGGTCTGCCGACGCGGCGAGGTGATGATGCGCACCACCAAGGGCCTCGCCCCGGTGCACGTGATCTACCGCCGAATCGACGACGAGTTCCTCGACCCGGTGCACTTCCGGCCCGACTCGGTGCTCGGCTGCCCGGGCATGATCGACGCGGCCCGCGCCGGCAACGTCACTCTGGCCAACGCGGTCGGCAACGGGGTGGCCGACGACAAGCTGGTCTACACCTACCTGCCCGACATCATCCGCTACTACCTCGCCGAGGAGCCGGTGCTGCGCAACGTCGACACCTGGCGCTGCGGTGACGCCGACGCCCGCGAGGAGGTGCTGGACCGCCTCGACGAGCTGGTGCTCAAGCCGGTGGACGGCTCGGGCGGCAAGGGCATCGTGATCGGCCCGCGTGCATCGACCGACGAGCTGGACGTGCTGCGCGGCAAGGTGCTGGAGGACCCTCGCTCCTGGATCGCCCAGCCGGTGGTTCAGCTCTCCACGGTGCCGACCTTCGTAGACGGCGAGCTGGGTCCGCGGCACGTGGACCTTCGTCCGTTCGCGGTCAATGACGGGATGCGGACCTGGGTGCTGCCCGGTGGACTCACCCGGGTCGCGTTGGCCAAGGGGGAGCTGATCGTGAACTCCTCGCGGGGCGGCGGCTCCAAGGACACCTGGGTGCTCGCCGGCCACGGGGACCTCCACCAGCAGGAGCAGCAACAGCAACAGAGCTCCGCCATCGATCTCGTCGAAGCGACCAGCCCGGAGGAGGACGCCTGATGCTGAGCCGGATCGCGGAGTCGATGTTCTGGATCGGCCGCTACGTCGAGCGGGCCGAGGACACCGCCCGGATCCTCGACGTCCAGACCCAGGTGCTGCTCGAGGATGCCCGGGTGGACGAGGAGCAGACCTGCCGTGACCTGCTCGCCAGCATGGGGATCGAGCCAGAGGACTTCCCCGCCGTCCTGGACATCGATCACGTGCTCGCCGTCCTGGCCTACTCCCCCGCCTCGCCCACCTCGATCGCCAACGCGCTGGCCAACGCTCGCGAGGCGGCCCGCGGCGCTCGGGAGACCCTGCCGGTGCCGCTGTGGGAGGTCATCAACACCACCTACCGCTCGATCCCCTCGCGGCGGTTCGAGGCGCTACGACCGCCCTACGTCTTCCAGTGGGTGCGCGAGCGGGCAGCGCTGATCAACGGCACGGCCGACGCCACGATGACCCGCGACGAGGGCTGGCAGTTCCTGGTGCTGGGCCGGTGCATCGAGCGGGCAGACATGACCTCGCGCCTGATCGCGTCGACCGCGCTCACCGGTGGCACCGGTGAGCAGTGGACCTCCACGCTGCGCTCCTCCGGCGCCTACGAGACGTTCCTGCGCACCTACCGTGGCGTGGAGACCGAGCGATCCGCGGCGGAGTTCCTGCTGCTGGACCGGCTCTTCCCACGGTCGGTCGTCTTCTCGCTCGCTCGCGCCGAGCAGTGCCTGGACAACCTGGGCGGCGATCCACGGAGGGCCGGCTTCCAGGACGAGGCGCACCGGCTGATCGGACGCACCCGCGCCGAGCTCGACTACGGTTCCCTGGCCGACCTGGTCGCCGAACTGCCCGAGGAGATGGAACGCCTGCAACGCACCTGCGCGGCGGCCACCGATGCGATCACCCGGCGCTATTTCGAGGGCGCCGAGGCGGTCTCGTGGAAGGGAGTCCGGCTGTGATGCAGCTGCGGATCGTGCACCGCACCGAGTTCGGCTACGACGCCCGGGCCTCGGCCTCCTACAACCAGGCTCGGATGACGCCGAGCAGCACGCCCGAGCAGATCGTGATCCACGAGCGGCTCGACGTGACGCCCTCCCCGTGGACCTACCCCTACACCGACTACTTCGGCACCCACGTGATCGCGTTCGAGATCGCCGACCCGCACGAGGCGATGGCGGTGGTCGCGACGTCGACGGTCCAGGTGCACCGCGCTGCGCCACCTGCTCCCTCGACGCCCTGGGACGAATACGGCGAGCGCGGCATCGCCGACCGCTGGACCGAGTTCCTGATGCTTCCCGACCTGGTCGCACCGCCAGAGGAGCTGGCGCTGCGGGCGCGGGAGATCGCCGGCTCCGCTGAGCTGCCCGGCCAGGCGGCGCACGCCGTCGTGTTGCTGGTACACGACGAGATGCGCCTGCTCCCCGAGTCGACAGACGCCGCCACCACCGCCGCGCAGGCGTGGCAGCAGCGCACCGGCGCCGTGCAGGACATGGCGCACTTGGCGATCGGCGCGCTGCGCTCGATCGGGATCCCTGCGCGCTACGTCGCCGGCTACGCGCACCCGGTGGCCGATCCGGCGGTGGGCGAGACCGTCGCCGGCGACTCCCGCGCCTGGGTGGAGTGGTGGGACGACGGCTGGCGCGCCCTCGACCCCAGCACCGCCACGGCGCCCGACGACCGCTACGTCTCGGTGGGGTTCGGCCGGGACTACGAGGACGTCCCGCCGCTGCGCGGCATCTACTCCGGCACCGACACCTCGCGGATGTCGGTCTCGGTGGAGATGACCCGGGTCGGGTGAGCTCGGGTCAGATCTTCCCGGCGAGCCGCTCCACCCGCAGTACGTCGAGCTCGTGCTCGACGTCGCCGCTCATCACGGCCGCCAGGCGCAGGTGGGGCAGCGCGTCGTCGTACCGGCTCTGACGCTCGAGGGCGCGGCCCAAAGCATGCCGGGCCCAGGTGTCGGACGGGTCGTCGTCGACGAGGTCGCGCAGGACCTCCTCGGCTCGGCCGAGCTGGGCGCGCATCAGGAAGGCCCACGCCTGCAGGCTGCGCAGACCGTGGTTGTCGGGATCTTCGGCGAGGGCGGGCTCGATCAGCTCCAACGCCTCGCGCGGTGCGCGCCGGGACAGCAGGTCCCACGCGTTACGAAAGGCGGCCGCGTGCCCTGCCGACTGCCCGGGGAACACGATCGCCGGGGCGGCGAGGACCTGCTCGGGGTCGAAGGGCGTGTTGTTCATGTCCGCTTGAACTCCGGCGGCGACCGCGTTGTTCCCGAAGCGTGGACTACGCTGACCTGTGGACGGGCTGGCCGGGCGACCGCGTGATCCCTTCGGGGGTCCCGAGGAAAGTCCGGGCTCCACAGAGCAGGGTGGTGGGTAACACCCACCCGAGGTGACTCGCGGGACAGTGCCACAGAGAACAGACCGCCGGCCCCACGGGTCGGTAAGGGTGAAACGGTGGGGTAAGAGCCCACCAGTGCCCCGGGCGACCGGGGCAGCTCGGCAAACCCCACCCGGAGCAAGTCCAGACAGTGCACGACGACCTCGGTCGGGAGGGCTGCTCGCCCGAGTGCACGGGTAGGGCGCTGGAGACCGCCGGCAACGACGGCCGTAGATGGATGGTCGCCCCCTGGTGACAGGGACAGAACCCGGCTTACAGGCCAGCCCGTCCACAAGAACCGCTGCGACGGTCGTCAGCGTCTGCGGCCACCGCGGGCCCTCCAGTGCCAGACTCGGCGGTCACCCGCCTGTCAGACTGGCGGGATGGAGGTCTCCCGAGCCCCGGAAACTGACTTCGCCCACGTGCCCGACTTCGGTTGGGAGCCGGCGTACGCCGAGGTCGCCGATCCCGATGGCGGCACGCTGCGCATGGCCTATGTCGACGCAGGGCCGGCCGACGGGCCGGTGGCGTTGCTGCTCCACGGTGAGCCGACCTGGTCGTTCCTCTATCGGCACGTGATCCGGATTCTCTCCGAGCGCGGCATCCGATGCATCGCGCCCGACATGATCGGCTTCGGCCGATCCGACAAGCCACTCGATCAGTCCGACTACTCCTACGCCCGTTTGGTCGAGTGGACCCGCGAACTGGTCTTCGACCAGCTCGACCTGCGCGAGGTCACGGTGGTCGGCCAGGATTGGGGCGGGCTGATCGGGCTGCGTCTGGTTGCCGAGCATCCCGATCGCTTCGCCCGGGTGGTCGCTGCCAACACCGGCCTGCCGACCGGCGACTTCGACATGCCCGAGGTGTGGTGGCGGTTCCGCCGCGCAGTCGAGTCCGCCGACGTGCTCGACGTCGGCCGCCTTGTCGCTTCCGGGTGCGTGCGTCCGATGGCCGACGAGGTCCGAGCCGCCTACGACGCGCCGTTCCAGGACGAACGCGCCAAGGCCGGCGCTCGAGCCATGCCCGGCCTGGTGCCCACGCGACCCGACGATCCGGCCAGCGACGCCAACCGCGCCGCCTGGGACGTCCTGTCGGCCAGCGACGTGCCCTTCCTGATCGCGTTCAGCGACAGCGACCCGATCACCGGCGCAATGGCACCGATCCTGCGCAAGCTCATCCCCGGCGCTCAGGGACGCACCCACCCGACCGTCGCCAACGCAGGACACTTCCTCCAAGAGGACGCCGGCGAGGAGCTCGGTCGTCTGATCGCCGACTTCATCCAGGCGTGAGGCTCGTCGACTGCTACTCGACCGGTTCCAACTTGTAGTGCAGCCTGACCGCCGTCGCGGACCAGAGACGGAGCCGGTGATCCGCGCGTAGCACGCCGTCCTCGTCGAGGTACAGGTGGAAGCTCTCGCGGAGGGGCACGCCCGAGGCGTACGTCGTACCGCGGTCCTCGGCCACGACGTAGGCACCGTCCTCACCGAACCGGCCGCCAGGCGAACGGAGGAACAGTGAGCCGTCCGGACCGTGATCGGGTCTCAGGAAGACCTGGACGTTGCCGGACTCCAACGGGAACGCGGCGTGCACACTGGGTCGCCGGGCGCCTGGCAGGAGACGGGTGGAGTACGAGCCGCTGAATGCCTTGTCGCCGGTGGCGCGGACCGTGCGCGTCCAGCCAGCGGCACGCTGGACGCCCTGGTCATCGAGGATCAACACCACGTCGCTGTCCAGGCCGCGTGCCACGTCCAGCGGCCGTGTGGGCAGTGCGAGTTGCTCGAGGCGCCGCCCGAAGAGGCGGGACACCAGCTCGCCGCCTGGCCAGAACACCGGCGACCAACCGACCCAGACCTCCATGCGCCACCCGCTGGTCCGTTCGTAGAAGTCTCTGATCTCCGGGCGCACCCGCTCGACCGTGAAGTCCGGCCCATCGAGCTCGCACATGTCGCGGAGCAGCCCGGCTCCACTGCAGCCCCGAGCCACCGACCCCTGATGGTGTGCGGCCTCGGCCTCCACCCAGTCCTCGCCGATCGGCCCGTGACCGCTGGTCGGCCCTCGCAACCAGGCCTGAGCCCCGCCCAGATCGACCGGGCGTCCGACGGCACGCCAGAACTTCCGAGTGCCGAGGTCCACCCTGCGCCACCCCCCGAGCCCCTCGCTGATCTTCGGTCCGGGGCTGGTCATGTCGGCGATGCTAGAGCCAACCGTCGGTTCCGGACTGATCTCCGGCGTGGAGCCGATAGCGTCAGGACCGATGTTCAGCTATCACCTCGCGGATCTGCCCGCACGGACCACCGCGCGTGCCATGGCCAAGCCGCCTGGCCCCGAGTCGGTGCCCGGCCTCCTCCATGCCGAGGCGCTCGCCTTCATGCAACTGGGCTCGGCGACGGTTTCACTGGAGCGGATGCAGGTGCGACGGGCAGCGGTGTTCGCCCGCTGGGAGTCCGAAGACGCGCTGGACCGTTTCCTCCAGACCCACCCGCTGGGCGTCGCGCTCGCGACCGGATGGCACGTGCGCATGGAGTTCCTCCGCCGGTACGGCGCGCTCGCCTGCCTTCCCGGCCTCCCGGCCAAGGCCGGCGTCTGGGACCGGGGCGAGCCCGTCGTCGCGGTGACCCTCGCGCGCCTGAAGCTCCCGCAGCTCCCTCGCTTCCTGAAGTGGGGCAAGCCGGTGGAACGACTTGTGGTCTCCCACCCCGGGGCCACCATCGCCCTGGCCGCGATGCGGCCGCCACGGCACTTCTCCACCTTCTCGATCTGGCGATCGGTCGAGGAGATGACCGCGATGGTCCACGGTCACAGTGACGTCCCGAACAAGGAGGTGCATGCCGCAGCCATGCGCGAGCAGGCCCGCCACGACTTCCACCATGAGTCCGCCTTCATGCGGTTCCGACCGTTGGCTGAACACGGACGGTGGCAGGGCAGGGAACGGCTCGTCCCTGGCTGAAGCACCGCGCCCGATGCCCGACGGCGGATTCCGGGAATCGTCTGACAGCGGTCACGCCGTCTGTCTACCCTCCGAGCACCACACCACCCGCTCCCGGAGGATCCGTCGAGCTCAGCTGGTCCCGAGCCATGCCCGCAGACTTCTCTCACCACGAGGTATGGGTGCGCACGGCCGGAACACCCTGGTCTCTCGTCACCATCACCGAGGCCGCCACCGTCGAGATCTCAGCGCTCCCGAACGGCGTGACGCACTGGTTCAGTGTCACGAGCGTCGACACCCGTGGCAATGCCTCTGCTAGGACCGCTGCGGTGACCGCGACGCCGACCGCGCCGGTCCTCGTCGACTAGCGGGGCGGTGGCCGCCGCCGTGTGCTCCGACGCGCGGCGGTCAGGGTGTGTCGCGAACTCAGCGCGACGTCCTCGATCCAGCGCCGCTGACGGCGAGTCTCCACGGCCCGCGGGTGGTAGTGGGCGCGCACCCACGCGACCGCAGCGTCCGGAGCCACACCGCTCCAGATCGCCAGAAGCGCGAGCGCAGTGCCGGTCCGGCCGACCCCGCCGCCGCAGGCGATCTCGACGCGCTGGTCAGCGGCGCGTTCCCAGGCCCCACGCAACGCCGAGGTCGCTTCCATGCTCGACGCGGGCAGCCGGAAGTCTCGCCACCGAACCCACCGGAACGGCCAGTCCACCGGTGCCGGCTCGCGTCCGAGCAGATAGACAGCGAAGTCCGGGGCGGCCACGTCACCGCGCGGCCGCCGTACGCCGGTCCCGCGCACGCGGCGCGCATCGGGCAGCACCACGACGCCTTGCTCGTCGGTCCACACGCTCATGCCGCTCACTCGCTTCCGGCGGGCGCCGCTCGGCCCCGGCCACAAGGCCAGCGTAGTTCTCGGTCGGGCGACGCAGCGCTTTGTGTCGGGGGTGGTTGGGAGGGTGGAGTCATCGAAGGATGGTGGGTGCGGATGCTCCAGATCGACAACGACGAGACTGTGACGTTGGAGCTGTCTGCGTCGTCGGTGTTGGGGCGGGTGCGGTCGGCGAAGCAGACCGCGGAGCGGGCGGACCGCGATGTCTTGTTCGCGTGTGTGGACTGGGCCGCGATCCACTCCAGCGACACCCTGATAGGACCCGCCGACTCCTGGCATGAGCAAGAGCTCCCGCTGGGCGGGGAAGGCGCACCGTGTGTGGCGGAGTTCGCGGTCACCGAGCTCGCTGCTGCGCTGGGAATGACCACGAGGGCGGGGCGGGCGTTCCTGGCTGATGCGGTCGAGCTGCGCTACCGACTGCCACAGACGTATGCCCGGATCGTGGCCGGGGAGGTGCTGGTGTGGCGGGCGCGGCGGATCGCGCAAGCCACCCGCCCCCTCTCCCCGGAGGCGACGAGGTGGGTGGACCGGCAGGTCGCCCCCTATGCCGACTCGGTCGGCACCACCCACCTCGACCGGCTGGTTCAGCAGGCCCTGGTGACCTTCGACCCCGACGCTGCCGAGGAACGACGCCTCGCGCGGTTGCCGAGCAAGGGTGTCGACATCCGGCTCGGCGACGCCGCGACCGGACTCAACGGCCTCGACGGGCTCGTGTTCCTCGAGGCTGCTCTCGACCATGCTGACGCCACCGCGCTGGAGGAAGCCGTCGCGGACCTGGCCGAACAACTCCGCCAGGGCGGGGTCCCGGACACGCTGGACGAGCGGCGGGCGACCGCGTTGGGGATGCTCGCCCGCGGAGAGACACCACTCCCCGCCCCGCCCACCCTCGGTAAGG
>VSSA01000026.1 GCA_008123405.1 Nocardioides sp. BGMRC 2183 | reverse complement strand
GCCGCGCGGCCTGCCGCACCGCCTGCCGCACCGCCGAGCGGCCCTCCGGCAGCCCCTGCCGCGGCGCCGCCAGCGGCACCTCCGTCCGTGCACCCGCCGGTGCCCCCGACGGCAGCACCTCCGGCAACACCATCACCCTCCGGCGTACCGGCCGAGCCGCGCCGGTTCATGACCGCCACCGACTTCCTCGACCGGCGTGACGCCGAGGCAGACCTCGGCCCGGCGACCTGGGGGTGGCGGGGGCGTGCCCGCCGCTGGTCCGGTGGGCTGATCAAGCCGAAGATGGGCGCCAGGGAGACCGCCTATCACGAGGATCGCCAGCTGATCCAGAAGGACTTCGACGGCCCACGGACCATCGCGTTCATCAATCCCAAGGGTGGGGCGGCGAAGACCACCAGCGTGCTGGCCGCCGGCTACACCTTCGGCACCGTGCGCGGTGGCGGCGTGGTCGCGTGGGACAACAACGAGACCCGCGGCACCCTGGGCATCCGGGGGGCCCGCAGCGCCCATCGCAACACCACCCGGGAGCTGCTCGAGGACCTCGGCAGGTTCAAGGACGTCTACCAGTCTCGGATCGGCGACCTGGGTGCGTTCGTGCGCTCCCAAGGCGACGCGCATTTCGATGTCCTGGCCTCCGACGAGCGTCCCGACGTGACCGGTGTGATCCACGCCAAGGACTTCGTCGAGGTGCACCAGCTGCTGGAACGCTTCTACCGGGTGATCCTGGTCGACACGGGCAACAACATGCGTGCCGAGAACTGGTTGGCAGCCGCCGAGGCGGCCGACCTGCTGGTGGTCACCAGCACCGTGCGGGAGGACACCGGCTACAGCGGGCTGTGGATGCTGGACGCCCTCCAGGACGCCGGCTACGCCAATCTCAAGTACAAGACCGTCACCGTGCTCTCCGACCCGAGCGACAAGGTGGACACCCGCTTGGCCCAGGACCTCACCCAGGTCTACGAACAGCGCACCCGCGGGGTCTACCGGGTGCCCTACGACCCGGTCCTGGTCGCCGGCTCCGTGGTGCCTTACCACCAGCTCTCCGCCGAGACCCGCCGATCCTGGCTGCGGGCGTGCGCCGGGATGGCCGCCGCGCTCTGAATCCAGATCCACCAGGAGGCGGGGATCACGCGCGCCCGGTTGCGTCCGCTCGCGGGTGGACCGGTAGGCTGCGGAGCAGTTTCGACATCCTTTAACGAGCCGTCCCGTGAGGCGGAGAAGGAGGTCAGGCAGGCTCATGCCTACCCAGCCGCACGTGCAGGATCCCGGTCACGATCCCGGACGCGTCGTTCTCGACGCCGGTGACATCCATCGGGCGCTGACCCGCATCTCCCACGAGATCCTCGAGCACAACAAGGGCGCCGACGACCTCCTGCTGCTCGGCCTGCACACCCGGGGCGTGCCGCTGGCGCAGCGCCTGGCGGAGAAGATCGCCGAGGTCGAGGGCACCAGCGTCGGCACCGGGTCGCTGGACGTCACGATGTACCGCGACGACCTGCGTTCCCACCCCACGCGCGCCCCCCACAAGACCTCGCTGCCCGCGTCCGGCATCGACGGCAAGACGGTGGTGCTGGTCGATGATGTGCTCTATTCCGGCCGCACCATCCGCGCCGCGCTGGACGCGATCTCCGATCTCGGTCGGCCGGCAGTGGTGCGACTCGCGGTCCTGGTCGATCGCGGACACCGCGAGCTGCCGATCCGCGCCGACCACGTCGGCAAGAACCTGCCCACCGCGCGCAGCGAGCGGGTCAGCGTCCGTCTGGCTGAGACCGACGGCGCCGACGAGGTCCGGATCGGTGACCAGCCAGTGCCGCCCCCTCGCACCCCGCGTCGCGATTCGGAGGTCCAGGCATGACCCGCCACCTGCTCAGCATCGACGACGTCGACGCCGCCGCGATGGCCGAGATCTTCGACACCGCCGCCGAGATGCACGACGTCCAGCGCCGCGCCGTCAAGAAGCTCCCGGCCCTGCGTGGGCGCACCGTGATCAACCTCTTCTTCGAGGACTCCACGCGCACCCGCTCGAGTTTCGAGATCGCCGGCAAGTGGCTCTCGGCCGACGTCATCAACCTCTCGGCCAAGGGGAGCAGCGCCAGCAAGGGCGAGAGCCTGCGCGACACGGTGCTCACCGTCACCGCGATGGGCGTGGACGGCCTGGTCGTCCGCCACGGCGCCAGCGGGGCCGCGCACCAGATCAGTCAGTGGGTCGACGTACCGGTGATCAATGCCGGGGACGGGATGCACGAACACCCGACCCAGGCGCTCCTCGACACCTACACCCTCACCCGGCGACTCGGGTCGCTGGAGGGCAAGCACGTGGCGATCGTGGGCGACCTGACCCACAGCAGGGTGTTCCGCTCGAACGTGAAGGCACTGCTCGAGCTCGGCGCGTCGGTCACCGCGGTGGCACCGCCGACCCTGATGCCGGCCGGCATCGACGACTGGGCCAAGGCGGCCGGGTTCGCCACGTCCTACGAGCTCGACCCGGTGCTGCCGAGCGCGGACGCGGTGATGATGCTGCGGGTGCAGCGCGAGCGGATGAGCGGTGGATACTTCCCGACCGCGCGCGAATACACCGTCGGCTACGGACTCACCCGCGAGCGGCTCGGTCTGCTCGGAGCCGACACCCCGATCCTGCACCCCGGCCCGATGAACCGTGGCCTGGAGATCTCCGCCGACGCTGCCGACTCCGTGGACCGCTCGGTCGTCCTGGACCAGGTCTCGGCGGGAGTCGCCGTGCGCATGTCCGTGCTCTACCACCTGCTCGCCGGGGAGGAGACCCCATGACCGAGGCACTCGGCTCCCTGCTGATCAAGGGCGCACGCCTGCTCGACGAGACCACCGCCGACGTGCTCGTCGCCGACGGCCGCATCGCCGAGATCGGTACGACGCCGGGCGCGACCGGCACCGCCGACACCACGATCGACGCGGACGGCCTGGTCCTGCTCCCCGGCCTGGTCGACCTGCACACCCACCTGCGCGAGCCGGGCCGGGAGGACGCCGAGACGGTCCTCACCGGCTCCCGTGCCGCCGCTGTCGGCGGGTTCACCGCGGTCCTCGCGATGGCCAACACCTCGCCGGTGACCGACACCGCCGAGGCCGCCGAGCGGGTCTTCGACCTGGGGCGTGCCGCAGGTCTGGTGGACGTGCAGCCGGTCGGCGCGGTCACCAAGGGACTGGCTGGAGCCGAGCTGGCCGAGCTCGGCCTGATGGCCCGCTCCCGGGCCCGGGTCCGGGTCTTCTCCGACGACGGCAGGTGCGTCCACGACGCCCGGGTGATGCGCCGCGCGCTGGAGTACGTCAAGACGTTCGGTGGCGTGATCAGCCAGCACAGCCAGGATCCCGCGCTGGCCGGCCCGACCGCCTGCTGCCACGAGGGCGAGCTGTCCGGGCGGCTCGGCCTGCCCGGCTGGCCTGGTGTCGCCGAGGAGGTCATCGTGGCTCGCGACGTGATGCTGGCGCGCCACACCGGGAGCCGGGTGCATGTCGCCCACGTCTCGACCGCCGGCAGCGTGGAGATGGTGCGCTGGGCCAAGGCGCAGGGCATCGATGTGACCGCCGAGGTGACCCCGCACCACCTGTTGCTCACCACCGACCTGCTGGCGACGGAGAACGGCGGCTACGACCCGACGTACAAGGTCAACCCTCCGCTGCGCCCGGCCGAGGACGTGGAGGCGCTGCGCGACGCGCTCGCCGACGGGACCATCGACGCGGTGGCCACCGACCACGCCCCCCATGCCCGCCACGACAAGGAGCACGCGTTCGTGGACGCGGCCTTCGGCATGCTCGGTCTGGAGACCGCGCTCCCGCTGGTGGCGACGGTGATGGTGGAGACCGGACGGCTCGACTGGGCGGGGGTGGCCCGGGTGATGAGCACGAACCCGGCCCGGATCGCCGGCCTCGACAGTGAGCACGGCCGCCCGCTGGCCACCGGCGAACCTGCCAACCTGACCCTGGTCGATCCGGCGGCCGTGGCCACCGTCGACCGCGACGACTCGGTGTCGCTCTCCCGTAACAACCCCTGGCACGGACGGACGCTCACCGGCGCCGTCCGAGCCACCCTGCTGCGCGGCGTCCCGACCGTGCTGGAAGGAGCACTCCAGTGAGCACCGCTCTGCTCGTCCTCGAGGACGGCCGGGTCTTCCGCGGCGACGCCTACGGTGCCGAGGGGGAGGCCTTCGGCGAGGCTGTCTTCAACACCGGCATGACCGGCTACCAGGAGACCCTCACCGACCCCTCTTACCACCGTCAGATCGTGGTGATGACCTCCCCGCACATCGGCAACACCGGCGTCAACGACGAGGACCCGGAGTCACGCCGGATCTGGGTGGCCGGCTACGTGGTGCGCGACCCCGCCCGCCGTGCCAGCAACTGGCGCTCGGTGCGCAGCCTGGACGAGGAGCTGCGCGAGCAGGGTGTGGTCGGGATCAGCGGCATCGACACCCGCGCACTCACCCGCCACCTGCGCGAGCGGGGGGCGATGCGGGCCGCGATCTCCACCACCGAGTCCGATCCCCAGGCGCTGCTGGCCAGGGTGCTGGACTCCGCGCAGATGGCCGGGACCGAGCTCGCTGCCGAGGTCTCCACACCGGAGACCTACGTGGTGCCCGCGCACGGCACCAAGCGGTTCACCGTGGCGGCCCTCGACCTCGGCATCAAGTCGATGACGCCCTACCGGATGGCCGAGCGCGGGATCGAGGTGCACGTGCTGCCGGCGACCGCGTCGCTGGACGACGTGCAGGCGATCGGCGACGGTGGTCCGGATGGTCTCTTCTTCTCCAACGGCCCCGGCGACCCGGCGGCCACCACCGGCCAGGTCGAGCTGCTCCAGGGAGCGCTGGCCGAGGGCGTTCCGTACTTCGGCATCTGCTTCGGCAACCAGCTGTTCGGCCGGGCCCTCGGCTTCGGCACCTACAAGCTCAAGTACGGCCATCGCGGCATCAACCAGCCGGTGATGGACCGCACCACCAGCAAGGTGGAGGTCACCGCCCACAACCACGGGTTCGCCGTCGACGCACCGCTCGACGGCCCCACCACCACGCCGTACGGCGAGGCCAGCGTCAGCCACGTCTGCCTCAACGACAACGTGGTCGAGGGCCTGGAGCTGCGCGCCCCGGAGTCCGAAGGCGGCCGACTGAAGGCGTTCTCCGTCCAGTACCACCCCGAGGCCGCGGCCGGCCCCCACGATGCGGCGTACCTCTTCGACCGGTTCGTCGACCTGATGGCTGAGCAGAACGAACGGAAGGCCTGACATGCCCAAGCGCGAGGACATCAAGAGCGTCCTGGTGATCGGCTCCGGCCCGATCGTGATCGGCCAGGCCTGTGAGTTCGACTACTCCGGCACCCAGGCCTGCCGGGTGCTCAAGGAGGAGGGCCTGCGGGTCATCCTGGTCAACTCCAACCCGGCCACGATCATGACCGACCCGGAGTTCGCCGACGCCACCTACGTCGAGCCGATCACGCCGGAGTTCGTGGAGAAGGTGATCGCCAAGGAGCGCCCGGACGCACTGCTGGCGACCTTGGGCGGTCAGACCGCCCTCAACTGCGCGGTCGCGCTGGACGCAGCAGGCGTCCTGGAGCGTTACGGCGTCGAGCTGATCGGCGCCTCGATCGAGGCGATCGACCGGGGCGAGAACCGCGAGCAGTTCAAGAAGATCGTCGCCGACCTCGGCGGCGAGTCGGCCCGCTCGGTGATCTGCCACTCCGTGGACGACCTGCTCGCCGGGGCAGAGCAGCTGGGCTACCCGGTGGTGATCCGTCCCTCGTTCACGATGGGCGGCTCGGGCTCCGGGTTCGCCTTCGACGAGGCCGAGCTGCGGCGCATCGGTGGCGCCGGACTCGACGCCAGTCCGACCACCGAGGTGCTTCTGGAGGAGTCGATCCTCGGGTGGAAGGAGTACGAGCTGGAGGTGATGCGGGACAAAGCCGACAACACCGTCATCGTCTGCTCCATCGAGAACCTCGACCCGATGGGCGTGCACACCGGCGACTCGATCACCGTCGCGCCGGCGATGACCCTGACCGACCGCGAGTACCAGCGGTTGCGCGACCTGGCGATCGGCATCATCCGCGAGGTCGGCGTCGACACCGGCGGCTGCAACATCCAGTACGCGGTGAACCCCGCCGATGGCCGGATCATCGTGATCGAGATGAACCCACGGGTCTCCCGCTCCAGCGCCCTGGCCTCGAAGGCGACCGGCTTCCCGATCGCCAAGATCGCGGCGAAGGTCGCCATCGGCTACACCCTGGACGAGATCCAGAACGACATCACGGAGGAGACCCCGGCGTCCTTCGAGCCGACCCTCGACTACGTCGTGGTCAAGGTGCCCCGGTTCGCCTTCGAGAAGTTCCCCGGCGCCGACCCGGTGCTGACCACGCACATGAAGTCCGTCGGCGAGGCGATGGCGATCGGACGCAACTTCACCGAGGCACTGCAGAAGGCGCTGCGCTCACTGGAGTCGAAGTCGGCGCCGTTCGACTGGACCCAGGACTTCGTCGACCTGGACAAGGCCGCACTGCTGGAGGAGATCCGGGTCCCCACGGACGGTCGGCTCAAGCGGGTCATGGACGCGATCCGGGCCGGTGCGACGCCCGAGGAGATCCACGACGTCACCGGCATCGACCCTTGGTTCGTGGACCAGCTGATGCTGATCAACGAGATCGCGCTGGAGTTGATCGCGGCGCCGCAGCTCACCCCGGAGCTGCTCCGCACGGCCAAGCGGCATGGCTTCTCCGACCTGCAGATCGGCAAGATGCGGGGGATGAGCGCGGACGTGATCCGCGGCGTCCGACACTCCCTCGGCATCCGGCCGGTCTACAAGACCGTCGACACCTGCGCGGCCGAGTTCGCCGCGCGCACGCCGTACCACTACTCCTCCTACGACGAGGAGTCCGAGATCGTGCCCCGGGAGCGGCCCGCGGTGATCATCCTCGGCTCCGGGCCGAACCGGATCGGCCAGGGCATCGAGTTCGACTACTCCTGCGTGCACGCCTGCCTCACCCTCTCCGAGGCGGGCTACGACACGATCATGGTCAACTGCAACCCGGAGACCGTCTCCACCGACTACGACACCTCCGACCGGCTCTACTTCGAGCCGCTCACGTTGGAGGACGTGCTGGAGATCGTGCACGCGGAGGAGCAGGCGGGTCCGGTCGCCGGCGTGATCTGTCAGCTCGGCGGGCAGACGCCGCTCGGCCTCGCGCAGGGCCTGAAGGACAACGGCGTCAACGTGGTGGGCACCAGCCCGGAGGCGATCCACCTGGCTGAGGAGCGCGGCGCCTTCGGCCGGGTGCTGCACGAGGCCGGACTGGTCGCACCGCAGCACGGCATGGCCACCTCGTTCGCCGAGGCCCGTGAGATCGCCGCCAGGATCGGCTACCCGGTCCTGGTCCGCCCCTCCTACGTGCTGGGCGGACGCGGCATGGAGATCGTGTACGACGAGCGCGCGCTCTCGGACTACATCTCCCGGGCCACCGAGGTCACCCCGGACCACCCGGTCCTCGTCGACCGTTTCGTCGACGACGCCGTGGAGATCGACGTCGACGCGCTCTACGACGGCACCGAGCTCTTCTTGGGCGGTGTCATGGAGCACATCGAGGAGGCCGGCATCCACTCCGGGGACTCCTCCTGCGCACTGCCGCCGATCACCCTCGGCGAGCACGAGATCGGCCGGATCCGCGAGGCCACCGAGGCGATCGCGAAGGGCGTCGGGGTACGGGGCCTGATCAACATCCAGTTCGCGCTGGGCTCCGACGTGCTCTACGTGCTTGAGGCCAACCCGCGCGCCAGCCGCACCGTGCCGTTCGTCTCCAAGGCCACCGGCACCCCGCTGGCCAAGGCGTGCGCCCGGGTGATGCTCGGCGAGTCGATCGCCGACCTGCGCGCCACCGGGCTGCTGCCCGCGACCGGCGACGGGGGTCACCTGCCGCCGGAGCAGCCGATCGCGGTCAAGGAGGCGGTGATGCCGTTCAACCGGTTCCGCACCCCCGACGGACAGCAGGTCGACACGGTCCTCGGACCGGAGATGAAGTCGACCGGTGAGGTGATGGGCCTCGACGCCGACTTCGGCGCCGCGTTCGCGAAGGCCCAGGCCGGTGCGTTCGGCTCGCTGCCGCTGGCCTCCCGGGACGGTGGCGGGACGGTCTTCGTCTCGATGGCGAACCGGGACAAGCGGCACATGATCTTCCCGATCAAGGTGCTTGCCGACCACGGCTTCGAGATCCTCGCCACCGCCGGGACGGCCGAGGTGCTGCGTCGCAACGGGGTCACCGCACGGGTGGTCCGCAAGCACTTCGAGGGGCCTGGGCCTGACGGCGAGAAGACCACCGTGGACCTGATCCTCGAGGGCGAGGTCGACCTGGTGATCAACACTCCGCACGGCGCCACCAGCGGCGGCTCGGCACGCCTGGACGGCTACGAGATCCGGACCGCGGCGGTGCGCGCCAACATCCCGTGCATCACCACCGTGCAGGGCCTCGGTGCCGCGGTGCAGGGCATCGAGGCGATGGAGAAGGGCGAGATCGGGGTCCGCTCACTGCAGGACTGGGCGAAGGCGCTCGAGGGCACTCGGTGACCGGTCGCAGCCTCGGCGAGCGCGCCTACGACGCGCTCTTCCGGCACGCGTTGGTCCGGGTGGACCCGGAGCGGGCGCACCACGTGGCGTTCGCGGCGATCCGCGCGGCCGGACCGGTGCTGCGCCGCCGCAGCATGCCGGGCACTCCGGTGGATGCGCTCGGCCTGCGGTTCCCCAACGCGCTCGGCCTCGCGGCCGGCTTCGACAAGCAGGCGATCGGGTACGACGCCCTCGGCGGCCTCGGGTTCGGACATGTCGAGATCGGCACCGTCACCGGTCGGGCACAGCCCGGCAACCCGGCGCCGCGGCTCTTCCGGCTCCCCGAGGACCGGGCCGTGGTCAACCGGATGGGCTTCAACAACGACGGCGCCCCTGCCGTCGCCGCACGGCTCGCAGCAGCCGGGGCGGCCGACCGCGGGCCTGCCGACGGCTCACGACCCGTGCTCGGCGTCAACATCGGCAAGTCCAAGGTGGTCCCCGACGACGACCAGGGGGCGGTGGAGGCTGACTACGAGCTCTCCACCCGGCTGCTGGCCCCCTACGCGGACTACCTGGTGGTCAACGTCAGCTCCCCGAACACGCCGGGGCTGCGCAACCTGCAGGCGCCGGCGAAACTGGCGCCGCTGCTGCGCCACGTGCGCGCCGTCGCCGACGCCACGGTGACCGGGCGCCGCGTGCCGCTCCTGGTGAAGATCGCTCCGGACCTGGCCGACGAGGACATCCGCGAGGTCGCGGCGATGGCGCTCGACCTGCACCTCGATGGCGTGATCGCGACCAACACCACCATCGGGCGCACCGGCCTGAGCAGTGCCGCCGCCGCGGTGGAGGCGGCCGGCGCGGGCGGGCTCTCCGGGGCGCCGCTGCGCGGCCGTGCGACCGAGGTGATCGGCCTGTTGCGCGATCAGGGCGGACCCGACCTGACGCTGATCGGCGTCGGTGGGATCGGCACGCCGGCCGACGCGCGCGAGCGGCTGGACGCCGGCGCGACGCTGCTCCAGGCCTACACCGGCTTCATCTACGGTGGGGCGGGCTGGCCCCGGAAGATCCTGAAAGGTCTCTGATCATGAGCTTCGGTGACTACCAGATCGAGCTCTACCTGGGCGCGCTCGGCGGAGTGCTGCCCGCCCATCCGTTCGACTACGACGAGTTGGAGCGCAACGCCCTCGCGGCGCTCTCACCCGAGCTCCGCACCTACATCGCCGGCGGTGCCGGGAACGAGGCCACCCAGCGCGCCAACGTGGCTGCCTTCGAGCGCTATGCCTTGGTGCCGCGGATGCTGCGGGCCAGTGCGGAGCGCGACCTCTCCGTCGAGCTCTTCGGACGGCGCCTGGCCAGCCCGCTGTTGATGGCGCCGGTCGGGGTCATCGGGCTCTGCACGCCCGACCAGCACGGAGACGTGCACGCCGCCGAGGCCTCCGCGGCCACCGGCGTGCCGCTGATCGGCTCCACCCTGATGAGCGACCCCCTCGAAGAGGTCGCGGCCGCAACCGGCGACACCCCGGCCTGGTTCCAGCTCTACACGCCGAAGAACCGTGACCTCGCCGCCAGCCTGGTGCACCGTGCGGAGAAGGCCGGCTACGAGGCGATCGTGGTCACCTTGGACACCTGGGTGCCCGGCTGGCGCCCGCGCGACCTCGCCTCGGGCAACTTCCCGCAGCTGCGGGGCAAGGCGCTGGCCAACTACACCTCCGACCCGGTCTTCGCCGAGATGACCGGGCCCGACCCGGACCCGGGCACGGTCGTGATGACCTGGGTGGGCACCTTCGGCCACCCGGTCACCTGGGAGGACCTGTCCTGGCTGCGGTCACTGACCGACCTGCCGCTGGTGCTCAAGGGCATCTGCCACCCCGACGACGCCCGCCGCGCGCTCGATGAGGGCGTCGACGGCATCTACTGCTCCAACCACGGCGGCCGCCAGGCCAACGGCGGGGGAGCGGCCCTGGACTGGCTGCCGGACGTGGTCGCCGCCGTCGACGACCGGGCGCCGGTGGTCTTCGACTCCGGGGTGCGGACCGGCGCCGACGTGGTCAAGGCGCTGGCCCTCGGCGCGACAGCGGTCGCGGTCGGCCGACCCTACGCCTATGCGCTGGCTCTCGGCGGTGTCGCCGGCGCCGTGCATCACCTGCGCAGCCTGCAGGCGGAGACCGATCTGATCATGGCCGTCGACGGCTATCCGACGCTGGCCGACCTGACCGCCGACTGCCTGAGGAGGCTCTGATGGACCCCGTCACCGCGACCGGCTTCGGCGCCCGTTTCACCGCAGCACTCGCCGAGCGCGGGCCGCTCTGCGTCGGGATCGACCCGCACGGCGCGCTGCTGCGCGCCTGGGGCTACAGCGACGACGTGGCCGGCCTGGAGCGGTTCGCGCTCGAAGCGGTCGAGACGATCGCCCCCCACGTCAGCGTGGTCAAGCCGCAGTCCGCCTTCTACGAGCGGTTCGGCAGTCGCGGTGTGGCCGTGCTCGAGCGAGTGATCGCGCAGTCCCGCGCCGCCGGCGCGCTGGTGCTCCTCGACGTCAAACGGGGCGACATCGGCTCCACCTCGCAGGCCTACGCCGACGCCTACCTCGACCAGTCCTCGCCGATCGCGGCCGACGCGATCACCCTCAGCCCCTACCTCGGCTTCGGGTCGCTGCAGCCGTTCGTGGAGACCGCCCGCCGCCACGACGCGGGGATCTTCGTGCTGGCGGCCACCTCCAACAAGGAGGGTCCCGAGGTCCAGGAGGCCGTCACCACCGAGCAGTACGGCGCGCGGCCGGTCGCCGCTACCGTCCTGGAGCACCTGCGGGTGCTGAACCAGGGCGCCGACCCGCTCGGCTCCTTCGGCGCAGTGGTCGGTGCCACGATCGACGGCTCCGGCCTGGATTTCGCGTTCAACGGCCCGATCCTTGCCCCCGGCTACGGGGAGCAGGGCGGCACTGCCGCCGACATCGGCCGGATCTTCGGGGCCAGCGCCGCTCAGGTCACGGCCAGCTCCTCGCGCGGGATTCTGCGCCTCGGCCCCGACGCCGATGCGATGCAGGACGCGGTGCGGCGCGCCAACGACGACCTGCGCGGCCTGCTGGGCTGAGCACGGTGGCGTCGCAGGAACGGTCCGGGCCCGGGCGACCGGGCCGGCGTCGTACGGCGCTGCTGGTGGTGCTCACCGTGGCCTCGCTCGTCGTGCTCGGCGTGGTGGCCTGGCAGAAGCTCACCGACCCCGAGGACCCGTACGCCGACTACTGCGCGAGCGTCGAGCAGGAGCGCGCCGTCATCGGTGCCGCCGTCGAACAGGGGGCCGGCTCGGGCCTGATCCGGGCGCTACCGAGCTTCGAACGGCTCGCCGCCGAAGCACCCGAGGACATCGCCGACGACTGGGACCGGGTGATCGCCGGCGTCGAGCACTTGGCGGACGAGCTCGAGGCGGCTGGCGTCGACCCGGCCACCTACGACCGCGATAGCCCGCCCGAAGGTCTCACCGCTGCCGAGCGTCGCCGGATCGACGCCGCGGCTGCCGCTCTCAACGACCCGGCCACGAACGAGTCGATGAAGTCGGTGCAGCAGCAGGCGCTCGACGTCTGCGGCACTCCACTGAATCTGTGACGGCGAATCTCTGACTGCTGAACCTCTGACGATCGCAGGCCGCCCACGCCATGCGGGTTCCCCGCTTCGGGGGTGGGGGTGCGTTGCCGGGCGTGCGGCGGTCTGGTTAATGTGACCGCGGAGCGGATCCACCGCTCTCTCACGACCGAAGGAACACCGCCCGTGGCCCTGCCTCCTCTGACTCCCGAACAGCGTCAGGCCGCCCTCGAGAAGGCCGCGGCCGCCCGCCGCGAGCGTGCCGAGGTCAAGAACCGCCTGAAGAACTCCGGCGCCTCCATCTCCGAGGTGCTGGCCCAGGGGCAGACCAATGAGGTCATCGGGAAGATGAAGGTCCTCGACCTGCTGCAGTCGGTCCCCGGCCTCGGCAAGGTCAAGGCCCGCCAGATGATGGAGCGGCTCGCGATCGCGGAGTCGCGACGCGTCCGGGGCCTCGGGGTGAAGCAGATCGCCGCGCTGGAGCGCGAGTTCGCGGGTGACTGATCCGGCCCGACGCCGCTTGGTCGTGATGGCCGGGCCGACCGCGGTCGGCAAGGGAACGGTGGCGGCCGCCGTCCGGGACCAGCATCCGGATGTCTGGATCTCGGTGTCGGCCACCACGCGGGCCCCGCGGCCCGGCGAGGTCGACGGAGTGCACTACCTGTTCGTCGACGACGACGAGTTCGACCGGATGATCGCCGACGGAGAGCTGCTGGAGTGGGCCGTGGTCCATGGGCGGCACCGATATGGAACGCCCCGCGGTCCGGTCGAGGAGGCCCTCGAGGCCGGACGTCCGGCGATGTTGGAGATCGACCTCCAGGGTGCTCGCCAGGTCCGCGAGACGATGCCGGAAGCGCTCTTCGTCTTCCTCGCGCCTCCGTCGTGGGAGGAGCTGGTCCGCAGACTCGTCGGCCGCGGCACCGAGGACGAGGCCGAAAGGGAGCGGCGGTTGGACACTGCGCGCCGGGAGTTGGCCGCCGAGGCGGAGTTCGACCGCACCATCGTCAACCATGAAGTTCTCGCTGCCGCCGGTGAGTTGGTAGCCTTGATGAGTTCCCCGTCCACCGACCTGTGAGGCTACTGCGCGTGTCTGCCCCCAACATCGCCGCCGAGGGTGTCACCAACCCCCCGATCGACGACCTGCTCTCCAAGACGGACAGCAAGTACAAGCTCGTTCTCTACAGCGCCCAGCGCGCCCGGCAGATCAACGCCTACTACTCCCAGCTCGGCGAAGGCCTGCTGGAGTACGTCGGCCCGCTCGTGGAGACCCACGTGCAGGAGAAGCCGCTCTCGATCGCGCTGCGTGAGATCAACGACGACCTGCTGACCTGCGAGGACGTCGACCCTGCCGAGCTCGCCGCCGAGAAGGCCGCCGCGGCTGCGGCTGCCGAAGCGGCCGCGGCCGAGAAGACCGAGTGAGCTGAGGCCGGACCGCTCATGGGCGAGGAGCGCTCCGCGTCCGGGCCACAGCCCCGGGTCGTGCTCGGTGTCGCCGGTGGCATCGCCGCCTACAAGGCGTGCGAGCTGCTGCGCCGGCTGACCGAGTCGGGCCACGACGTGACGGTGGTGCCGACCGCGGCCGCGTTGGAGTTCGTCGGTGCCCCGACCTGGGCTGCCCTCTCCGGCAAGCCGGTCTCCACCGATGTGTGGACCGGGGTGCACGAGGTGCCGCACGTCCGGCTGGGACAGAGCGCGGACCTGGTCGTGGTGGCCCCCGCGACCGCCGACCTGTTGGCCAAGGCTGCCCACGGCTTGGCCGACGACCTGCTCACCAACACGCTGCTCACCGCCCGCTGTCCGGTGGTGCTCGCTCCGGCCATGCACACCGAGATGTGGGAGCACCCTGCCACTGCCGCCAACGTCGCCACGCTGCGTTCGCGCGGCGTCGTCGTGGTGGAGCCTGCCGAAGGGCGCCTCACCGGTGTGGACACCGGAAAGGGCAGGTTGCCCGAGCCTGTCGAGCTCTTCGAGCTGTGCAGCAACGTGCTGGCGCACGGCGCGCCGACGCCGGACCTGGCCGGGCGCCGGGTGGTGGTCTCGGCCGGCGGCACCCGGGAGCGCCTGGACCCGGTCCGCTTCCTCGGCAACCGCTCGTCCGGTCGGCAGGGCTATGCGCTGGCGCAGGCGGCCGCGGCGCGGGGTGCCGACGTCACTCTGGTGGCTGCCAACGTCGGCCTGCCCGACCCTGCCGGGGTCAAGGTGGTGCGGGTCGAGACGACCGGTGAGCTCCGCGACGCCGTACTGACCACGGCGACCGGCGCGGACGCTGTCGTGATGGCCGCCGCCCCGGCCGACTTCCGACCGGTTGACGAGTCAGGGGTCAAGATCAAGAAGTCCGAGGACGGCTCGGCTCCGACGATCGAGCTGCGGCAGAACCCCGACATCCTGCGCGAGCTGGCCGCCACCCGGGCCGCCGAGGTGGTCGTCGGCTTCGCGGCCGAGACCGGCGATGCGACCGGCACGGTGCTGGAGCTGGCGCGCGCCAAGCTGGCCCGCAAGGGCTGTGACCTCCTCGTCGTCAACGACGTCAGCGGTGGCGCGGTCTTCGGTGCCGAGGAGAACGAGGCAGTGATCCTGACCGCCGACGGCGCCACCGTCGAGGTGCCGCGCGGCAGCAAGGCGGCCCTGGCGCACGTGATCTGGGACCAGGTCGCCGCCCGGATGTCGCCGAGCGGGTGAGCAACGGTCCCCGCCACCCGCTGCGCCATGGAGATGAGACTTCGTGGACCGAAGGCCCCCGACCCGTATCGTTGCCACCAGTACCCCCCACCGACCCGCCTGAACGCGCGTGTCCGAGCAGCAGGAGCCTCCACCCGTGACTGGACGTCTTTTCACCTCCGAGTCGGTGACCGAGGGTCACCCGGACAAGATCGCCGACCAGATCAGCGACACCGTCCTGGACTACCTGATCGCGAACGACCCCGACCGGGAGAACCTGCGGGTCGCGGTCGAGACGCTGCTCACCACCGGTCTGGTCGTCGTGGCAGGCGAGGTCCGCACGGGTGCCTACGCCCCGGTTGCCGACCTGGTGCGCGCCAAGATCCTGGAGATCGGCTACGACTCCTCCGAGAAGGGTTTCGACGGCTCGACCTGCGGCGTCCAGGTGGCGATCGGTGGCCAGTCCGCCGACATCGCGCAGGGGGTCGATGACGGTCACGAGTCGCGGGTCGGCGCCAGCGTGGACGCGCTCGACAAGCAGGGCGCGGGCGACCAGGGACTGATGTTCGGTTATGCCTGCGACGACACCCCCGAGCTCTTCCCGCTGCCGATCAAGATCGCCCAGAGCCTCTCCGAACGTCTCTCCACGGTCCGCAAGGACGGCACCCTGCCCTACCTGCGACCGGACGGAAAGACCCAGGTCACCATCGAGTACGACGCCGACAACCGTCCGGTGCGCATCGACACCGTCGTGCTCTCCACCCAGCACGCCGATGACATCGACCTCGACAAGACGCTCACCCCGGACATCACCAAGCACGTGATCGAGCCGGTGCTCGAGCAGTTCAAGGCGTCGGTGCCCTCCGAGGGCTACCGACTGCTGGTCAACCCCACCGGACGCTTCGTGGTCGGCGGTCCGATGGGCGACGCCGGGCTGACCGGGCGCAAGATCATCGTCGACACCTACGGCGGCATGGCCCGCCACGGTGGTGGCGCCTTCTCCGGCAAGGACCCGTCGAAGGTGGACCGCTCGGCCGCCTATGCGATGCGCTGGGTCGCCAAGAACGTCGTGGCGGCGGGCCTCGCTCGCCGTTGCGAGGTACAGATCGCCTACGCGATCGGCAAGGCGGCCCCGGTCGGGGTGTTCATCGAGACCTTCGGGACCGGTGTCGTTCCGGACGAGCAGATCCAGCAGGCCGTCCTCGAGGTCTTCGACCTGCGCCCGGCCGCGATCGTGCGTGACCTCGACCTGCTGCGCCCGATCTACGCCTCGACCGCCGCCTACGGCCACTTCGGCCGTGAGCTGCCCGAGTTCACCTGGGAGCGCACCGACCGCGCCGACGCGCTCAAGGCGGCTGTCGCGGGCTGACCCGGTCCGGCGGGTTCCCGCGGAGCCCGCTGGTAGAACTGCGCCCATGCGCCCCTCCGACGAGCCAGCCCTGGAGCTGCCGGGTCTGGTGCGCGACCGGGCGGCCGAGGGACGGGCGAAGGCGGCCCACACGCGGGCACGCAACCTCGCCGAGGCCGAGATCGTCGACGAGGATCCAGTCGTCGGGGTAGTGCTCGACCTCACCCCTGCCCACCTCGACCGCGAGTTCGACTACGCCGTGCCGGCCGCGATGTCGGACGGGGTGCGGCCCGGGGTCCGGGTGAAGGTGCGGTTCGCTGGTCAGGACGTGGACGGGTTCGTGGTCCGCCGGGGCGATTCGACCAGTCACGACGGCGCCTTGGCACCGCTGCGCCGCCTGGTCAGTGCTGAACAGGTCCTCACCCCGGCCGTGCGGGAGCTGTGCGACGCGGTGGCCGCCCGCTACGCCGGCACCGCGGCCGACGTACGACGCCTGGCGGTGCCGCCCCGGCACGCCGGCGTCGAGAAGGTGCCGTCAGCGCCGGAGCCGGCGCTGCCGGCAGTCGGCGATCTGCTCACCGCCTGGGCGCCGTACCCGGCAGCGGGGGCGTTCTGGGCGCATGTGGCCGCCGGCGACGGTCCGCGGGCGGTGTGGGCCGCGGGGCCGGGGGAGGACTGGCCGGCGTTGCTGGCCGCTGCGGCAGCCCACGCGCTGGTCGCTGGGCGCGGCAGCATCCTGTGCCTCCCCGATCACCGGGACGTGGCGCGGGTGGACTCGGCGCTCACCACCCTGCTGGGCCCCGACCACCACGTGACGCTGCACGCCGAGCCTGGCCCGGCTCGCCGCTACCAGGACTTCCTCGCCGTGGCGCGGGGCACCCGGCGGATCGTCGTCGGGACCCGTTCGGCAGCGTTCGCTCCGGTGCACGACCTCGGCCTGGTGGCGATCTGGGACGACGGCGACGAGCTGCATGCCGAGCCCCGGGCGCCGTACCCGCACGTCCGCGACGTGCTCGCTCTCCGTTCGGAGCGCGAGGGTGCGGCCTATCTGCTCGGCTCCTTCGGCCGCAGCGTCGAGGCGGATCAGCTGCTGCGCCGTAGGTGGGCCCACGAGATCGCCCTCCCGCGTGAGACCCTCCGCTCGCGGGTGCTGGTCGGAGTGAGCGGGGCCTCGGAGCACGCCCTGCGACGAGATCGCTTCGCGCACAGCGCCCGGATCCCCACTGAGGCCCGCGACGCCGTGCGCTGGGGGCTGGAGCGTGGGCCCGTGCTGGTGCAGACCCCTCGCGCCGGCTATGCGCTGCGGCTGGCATGCGAGCGGTGCCGTGAGCCGGCGCGTTGCTCGGCCTGCACCGGGCCGCTCAGCCTCACCGGGCCGAGCACCCCGCCCCAGTGCCGCTGGTGCGCGACGCCGGAGCCGGACTGGTCATGCCCGGAGTGCGGCGCGCGCGGGCTGCGCGCGCCGGTGCTGGGCGACGCGCGGACCGCGGACGAGTTGGGACGGATGTTCCCCAAGGTCCCCGTGGTGACCTCGTCTCGGGACCGGATCCGGGACCGCATCGACGCGGCCTCCCGGATCGTCGTCGCCACGCCCGGCGCCGAGCCGGTCGCCGAGGGTGGCTTCGCCGTCGTGGTCCTGCTCGACACCTGGCTCGCTCTGGCCGGGGACAGGTTGCGGCAGGCCGAGGAGGCTGTGCGGCGATGGAGCAACGCGGTCGCGCTGGTCCGGCCCGGTGGTCGGGCGCTCGCGGTCGGTGACCCCGGCCACCCGGCACTGCAGGCGCTGGTCCGGTGGGACCCGGGCGGGTTCGCGGCCCGGGAGGCGAGCGAGCGCTGGGAGGCCCGATTGCCGCCCGCGGCCCGGATCGCGACAGTGAGCGGCGCTCCGGGGGCCGTGGACGACCTCCTCACGCTCGTCGACCTGCCGTCATCGGCCGAGGTGCTCGGACCGTTGCCGCCGGCCGCACCACGCGGTGCCGGCGGTCCTGGCGCCGACGGCGGCGACGTGCATCGGATGCTGGTGCGGGTGCCGACGGCCGACGGACAGGCGATGGCGGAGGCGCTCCAGGAGGCACTACGGTTGCGCTCTGCGCGCCGCCTCGACCCGGTGCGACTTCAGGTCGATCCGCCTCAGATCTGAGCACACCGTTGTAGGGCAGTGCGATGGAGATCACCCCTCCGGAACCCGCCGCGGATTCGGCATGGTCCACGCCCGCACCTACCGTCGATGGCTGCGTTGCGCACCGACGGTGCTGGCCCCGAGGCGGGCCCGCTGCTCGAGCGCGACCAGCACGCGCGGCCGGTGTGGCCCATCGCCCATCCGCGGACCGACGTGTGTCGTCCTGCTCCGGTCGCGCCGGGGCTCCACCGAGTGAAGGAACAACGCGACGTGAGCATGCGTACCGTCACCCGCGCCGTGCGAGGCGGCGCCACCACCCTGGTGGTCGGCACTGTTGCCGGCGCCCTCCTGGCCGGGCTCGGCTCCGGCGTCGCCACCGCGGCCCCGGCGCCGGCGCCGGCGCCGGACGAGGCGGGGTCCGCCGACCAGTCCGAGACCACCGATCCCGCGCCGGAGACCACCCTCGTCCGCCTCCGGGTCGGCACCCGAGACGTGCGGAGGCTTCGCACGGAGGCGCGGCGCCCCGTCTGGCTGCTGCGCGGCCAGGGCGTTGCGGTCGACCGCAACGACAAGGTGCTCCTGGTCCGCAACGGACACAAGGTGCGCGACCACGATCGTCGCCTGCTCCGCGACCACGACCTGGTCCGCGTGGTGAAGGTGCGCACCGCCGTCCGCACCCACCGGCGTCCTATCCAGCGGCCGGTCCGGGTCCGCATGGTCAACACCCTGAAGCCGGGTGTCCGCAAGGTCGTACGACCCGGCCGCGCCGGCGTACGACGGATCCGGGTCCGCCTGGAGTGGCACAACGGCGAGCGGGTACGTCGCGAGGCGCACCGCAAGGTGGTCCGCAAACCTCGGCCTCGCGTGGTGGCGGTCGGCCGGAAGGTCCGCAGCGTGCCCGGCACCGCCCACCTCAACTGGGGGGCGCTGGCCCGCTGCGAGTCCGGCGGCAACCCGCGCGCGGTGAACCCCGCCGGCTACTACGGCCTCTACCAGTTCAACGTGGCCACCTGGCGCAGCGTCGGCGGCAGCGGCATGCCGCATCTCGCGTCGGCAGGCGAGCAGACCTACCGGGCGAAGCGGCTCTACGCCCAGCGTGGCCGTTCGCCCTGGCCGCACTGCGGCCGCTACCTCTGATCTGGGGGAGCGCCGGTCCACCATCGGTGGACCCCAGGACGCACCACTAGGATCGGCGCCGTGGCTGTCCGACCCATCCGCCTCTTCGGCGACCCGATCCTGCGCAAGCCTGCGATCGAGGTCGTCGACTTCGACGCCGAGCTGCGACAACTGGTCGCCGACCTCACCGACACCATGCTGGAGGCGCCGGGCGCAGGCCTGGCGGCGCCGCAGATCGGAGTCGGCCTGCGGGTCTTCACCTGGTACGTCGAGGGCGAGGTCGGCCACCTGATCAACCCGAGTCTCACGCTGTCGGAGGAGATCCAGGACGGGCCCGAGGGCTGCCTCTCGCTGCCCGACCTCACCTTCGACTGCCGGCGCGCCCGCTCCGTGGTCGCCTCCGGCTTCACGATGCACGGCGAGCCGGTCGAGATCTCTGGGTCGGAGCTGTTGGCTCGGGCGATCCAGCACGAGACCGACCATCTCGACGGGATCCTGTTCATCGACCGTCTCGACGACGCCGCACGGAAGGCAGCCATGAAGGAGATCCGCGAGTCCGAGTGGTTCGGCCTCGAGCGCCCCACGATCAAGGTCTCGCCGCACCGCACCCACGGGTTCGGCCGCTGATGCGGGTCGTCTTCGCCGGCACCCCCGAGGTCGCCGTACCGGCCCTCGACGCGATCGCCGACTCCGCGCACGAGCTGGTCGGCGTGGTGACCCGCCCCGACGCCCCGGCTGGACGCGGGCGCAGGCTGACCCCCAGCCCGATCGGCCTCCGTGGCGAGGAGCTCGGTGTGCCGGTGCTCAAGCCCACCCATCCCAAGGAGCCGGAGTTCCAGGACGCGCTGCGCGCGCTGTCGCCGGACTGCTGCCCAGTGGTCGCCTACGGTGCGCTGATCCCGCAGTCGGCACTCGACATCCCCGAGCACGGGTGGGTCAACCTGCATTTC
Source organism: Nocardioides sp. BGMRC 2183 (assembly GCA_008123405.1). Taxonomy (GTDB): domain Bacteria; phylum Actinomycetota; class Actinomycetes; order Propionibacteriales; family Nocardioidaceae; genus Nocardioides. The sequence goes on along the minus strand of VSSA01000026.1, from coordinate 37,497 downwards.
TCGCTGCTCCCGGCGTGGCGTGGCGCCGCCCCGGTGCAGCACGCGATCTGGGCCGGTGACGAGGTCACCGGTGCCACCACGTTCCGCATCGTTCGGGCGCTGGACGCCGGCCCCACGTTCGGCGTGATGACCGAGACGATCCGTCCGACCGACACCTCCGGCGACCTGTTGGACCGCTTGGCCGAGGGAGGCGCCGGCCTCCTGGTCGCCACCCTGGACGGCATCGCCGACGGTTCACTTCAGGCGCGGGAACAGCCCAGCGAGGGCGTCAGTCTGGCGCCGAAGATCACCGTCGAGGACGCCCGGGTGGACTGGGCCGAGCCGGCTCAGGCGGTGGACCGCCGGGTCCGCGCGTGCGCCCCGTTCCCCGGGGCATGGACCGAGTTCGACGGCGAGCGGGTCAAGCTCGGCCCGGTGGCCCCGGCCCCGGCCAGCGATATGCCCCTCGACCCGGGCGTGTTGGGCGTCGGCAAGAACGAGGTCCTGGTCGGGACCGGCTCTGCTCCGGTGCGGCTGGGCCGGGTCAAGGCGTTCGGCAAGAAGGAGATGGACGCTGCCGACTGGGCACGCGGGGCGCGACTGACGGACGGGGCGAGGTTCCGGTGAGTCAGCCGCGGCGCGGTCGGCGTCCGCCGGCGTCCTCGCGCCGCGTCGACCAGCCGCGTGCCGCCGCGCTCGACGTGCTGCGTGCGGTGCGGACCGAGGACGCCTACGCCAACCTCGTGCTCCCCGGCATCCTCGCCCGCTACGACCTCTCCGGCCGGGATGCGGCCTTCGCCACGGGGCTCGCCTTCGGCACGATCCGCCGGCGTGGCACCTACGACGCGATCCTCGCCGCCAGCATCGACCGCGGCCTGCGCAAGGTGGAGGCCGGGGTGCTTGACGTGTTGCGGCTCGGATGCCACCAACTGCTCTCCATGCGTGTCCCCGAGCACGCGGCGATCAGCACCAGTGTGGACCTGGTGCGGGCAACGGTCGGACACGGTGCCGCCGGCTTCGCCAACGCCGTGTTGCGCACGGTGTCCACCCGGGACCTCGAGGCATGGGTCGTCGAGCTCACTCCGCCCGACATGCCCGAGGTCGAACGGGCGGCGATCGCCCACAGCCACCCGGTCTGGGTCGTCGAGCAGCTCCATGCGGCCGCTCCGGACGATGACCTCGACGCCCTGTTGGCGGCCGACAACGTTTCGCCGCGGGTGACCCTCGTCGCCCGTCCGGGGCTGGCCACCCGCGAGGAGCTTCCCGGTACGCCGACCCGCTATTCGCCGTACGGCGTCGTGGTCGACGGGGGTGACCCAGCGACGGTCCCGGCGGTGGCCGAGGGGCGCGCCGGGGTGCAGGACGAAGGCTCGCAGCTGGTGGCGCACGCGCTCGCGGCGGCGCCGCTGGCGGGTCCTGACCACACCTGGCTCGACCTGTGCGCCGGGCCGGGGGGCAAGGCGGCCCTGCTTGCCGCAATCGCGGCCCAGCGCGGCGCCCGACTCGTCGCTGTGGAGCAGCACTTGCACCGTGCCCGCCTGGTCCAGCGCGCGCTCACCGCAGGAGCAGAGGAGGGCGGCGGTGGAGGCCCACTGGTGCTGACCGCCGATGGCACGATGCCGCCGTTGAGGCCGGCCGCCTTCGACCGCATCCTCCTCGACGCACCCTGCTCCGGTCTGGGGGCGTTGCGCCGCCGTCCTGAGGCACGGTGGCGTCGTAGCGCCGATGACCTGGTGGCGCTGGTGATGCTGCAGCGGCAGTTGCTCCGCTCGGCCCTGGAACTGGTCCGGCCCGATGGCGTGGTGCTCTATGCGACCTGCTCGCCGGTCACCATCGAGACCGGGGATGTGATCTCCTCGGTGACCCGTGGCCGGGGCGATGTGGTGGTCGAGGACGTGCGCGGACTGCTGCCCGGGGTCGAGCACGCCGATGGGCCGGTCCCCGGGACCGCCCAGCTGTGGCCGCACCGGCACGGCACCGACGCGATGTTCCTGGCGCTGCTGCGCCGTGCCTGAGAACGTGTCTGAGTGGGAATCATCCGGGCTGGTTGAACATTGAACCAAGTATGAAGAAGATCGGTTTCCTCTCCTTCGGCCACTGGTCGGACGCCCACGGGTCGCAGACCCGCACTGCGGCCGACGTGCTGCAGCAGTCGATCGACCTCGCAGTCGCCGCCGAGGAGCTCGGCGCCGATGGCGCGTACTTCCGAGTGCACCATTTCGCGCGTCAGCTGGGCAGCCCGTTCCCGCTGCTGGCCGCGGCCGGAGCCCGGACCTCCCGGATCGAGCTCGGCACCGGTGTGATCGACATGCGCTACGAGAACCCGCTGATGATGGCGGAGAACGCCGGCGCCGCCGACCTGATCGCCAGCGGGCGGCTCCAGCTCGGCATCTCCCGGGGCTCACCGGAGCAGGTGATCGACGGGTGGCGCTACTTCGGCTACCGGCCCGCCGAGGGCGAGACCGATGCGGACCTGGCCCGCCGTCACACCGAGGTGCTGCTGGAGGTGCTGAAGGGGGAGGGGTTCGCCCAGCCCAGCCCGCGCCCGATGTTCGCCAACCCGCCCGGGCTGCTCCGCCTCGAGCCACACTCCGAAGGGCTCCGGGGCCGGATCTGGTGGGGCGCCGCCTCCGACTCCACGGCCCGGTGGGCGGCCGGACTCGGCATGAACCTGATGAGCTCCACGCTCAAGGAGGACGAGTCCGGCAAGCCGTTCCACGTCCAGCAGGCCGAGCAGATCACGGCATTCCGCGATGCCTGGGACGCAGCCGGCTGGGACCACGCGCCGCGGGTCTCCGTCAGCCGGTCGATCTTCCCGCTGGTCACGGCGCAGGACCGCGCCCTCTTCGGCGGTAGTAGCGAGGAAGCTGATCAGATCGGACAGATCGACAACATGCGCGCGGTCTTCGGCCGCTCCTATGCGGCCGAACCGGATGTCCTCGCCGAGCAGTTGGCCGCCGACGAGGCGATCGCCGCTGCTGACACGTTGCTGCTGACCGTGCCGAATCAACTCGGGGTCGACTACAACGCGCACGTCCTCGAGGCCGTGCTGACCCAGGTGGCACCCGCCCTCGGCTGGCGCTGACCGCCCGCGCAGTCGGCGGACTGGCCTACGCTCGCCGCATGGCGAGTCCCGCGATCGAGATCGACGTCCCCGCCGGACCCGACGGGGAGGACCGCACGGTGCGGGTCACCAACCCGGACCGGGTGTACTTCCCGCAGCTCGGCGCGACCAAGCTGGACCTGGTCCACTATTACCTCGCGGTTGGCCCGGGCATCGTCAACGCCCTGCGCGAGCGGCCCTGCATGCTGCACCGGTTCCCCAAGGGGCTGGCCGGCGACAAGGTGCACCAGAAGCGCCTGCCCGCCGGCGCCCCGCCGTGGGTGGAGACGGTGCGTCTCTTCTTCCCGCGCTGGTCGCGCACCGCCGACGAGCTCTGCGTCACCGAGCTCGGTGCGGTGATCTGGGCGGTGCAGATGTCGACTGTCGAGTTCCACCCGTGGAACAGCAGGCGCGGCCACGTGGAGCAGCCCGACGAGTGGCGGATCGATCTCGATCCGGGTCCGCTCGCCGACTACGACACGGTACGACGTACCGCCGGCGTCGCCCGCGAGCTGCTCGACGAGCTGGGGGCCGTCGGCTACCCCAAGACCAGCGGCAGCAAGGGGCTGCACATCTACGTGCGGATCCGTCCCGACCACGACCACAAGGCAGTGCGCCGCGCCGCCTGGGCGTTCGCACGTGAGGTGGAGCGCCGTACCCCCGACGACGTGACCACCACCTGGTGGAAGAAGAACCGGGACCCGCACCACGTCTTCGTGGACTACAACCAGAACGCTCGGGACCACACCATCGCCGCCGCCTACTCGGTTCGCGGCCTGCCCGATGCTCGGGTCTCCACCCCGCTGCGCTGGGACGAGATCGAGGACGCGGATCCGCGCGACTTCACCATCCGGACCGTGCCGCGCCGCTATGGCGAGCTCGGCGATCTGCATGCCGACATCGACGACCATGTCTTCGACATCACGCCACTGTTGGAGGCCGCCGACGCGGAGGAGGCGGTGCCCGAGGCCGAGGGGCCCGCCGCCGACGCGCGAGGCTAAGATCCTCGCCCGTGGGCATCCAGATCACGCCATCCATCCTGAACGCGGACTTCGCCCGGCTGGGGGAGGAGGTCGCCCGGATCCCCAGCGCCGACTGGGTGCACGTCGACGTGATGGACAACCACTTCGTGCCCAACCTGACCTTCGGACCGGCCATGGTCGAGGCACTGGCCCGCAGCACCCCGACGCCGCTGGACGCCCATCTGATGATCGCCGACGTGGACCGGCACGCGATGACCTATGCGGAGGCGGGCTGCAGTTCGGTCACCTTCCACGTGGAGGCCGCCCAGGCGCCGGTACGGCTGGCCCGCGAGATCCGGTCTGCGGGCGCCCGTGCGTCGATGGCGCTGCGTCCGGCCACCCCGGTCGAGCCCTACGAGGACCTCCTACCCGAGCTCGACATGCTCCTGCTCATGACCGTCGAGCCCGGCTTCGGCGGACAGAAGTTCCTCGACCTCTGCCTGCCGAAGATCCGCCGCGCCCGCGCGCTCATGGCCAAGCACGGCGTGCAGACCTGGCTGCAGGTCGACGGCGGCATCTCGTTGGAGACGATCGAACGGTGTGCCGAGGCCGGCGCGGACGTCTTCGTGGCGGGCTCCGCGGTCTACTCCGCCGACGACCCGGACGCGATGATCACCGAACTCCGCGAGAGCGCCGCGGCCGCCGCTGGGTGATCCGCGTCCACTGAGCGGCACGGATGCCGGCCCCGTCCGGGCGCTGTGTCACCATGGACTCAAGAGCTTGCGTGCTCTGGGGTCGGTGAAACTCCGAGCCGGCGGTGACGAATGCGTTGCATCTCGCAACACAAGCGAAGTCCGCGACCCGACGACCGCCAGTCGCCGGTTGACCAGGTGGAACTCCTGGACCGACGGTCAAAGTCCGGATGGGAAGTGCACGCCAGCGTCCGGTGAGCCCGGTCCGCCCGGCCCCCGCGCGCCGTACGTCCCCTCGCCCCGGAGCCCTCAGCGGCAAGTGCCGGCCCGGAGCAGAGGAGAGGACGACGAGGTGACCACCGATTTCGCAGGCGAGTACGACGCCATGCAACGCGCGCTCGCGCTCGCAGCGTCGCCCGGCGTACCGCTGCACCCCAACCCGCGCGTCGGCTGTGTCCTGCTCGCTCCCGACGGCGCCAGCGTCGGCGAAGGCTTCCACCAGGGCGCCGGGACCGCACACGCCGAGGTGGCCGCGCTGCGTGCGGCCGGAGACCGGGCCGCTGGCGCCACCGCCGTGGTCACCCTCGAGCCGTGCAACCACACCGGACGCACCGGTCCCTGCGCCCAGGCGCTGATCGAGGCCGGCGTGGCCCGGGTGGTGATCGCGCAACGCGACCCCAACCCGGTCGCCCAGGGTGGGATCGAGGCGCTGACCGCAGCCGGGGTCGTGGTGGAGCAGGGCCTGCTGGAGGACGACGCTCGCGCCCTCAACCGGGCCTGGACCTTCGCCCATGAGCACGGGCGACCCTTCGTGACCTGGAAGTTCGCCACCACCTTGGACGGGCGCAGCGCCGCAGCCGATGGCACCAGCCGCTGGGTGAGCAGTCCACCGGCGCGTCGCGACACCCACGAGCTGCGCGCGCTCTGCGACACCATGCTGGTCGGCACCGGCACGGTGCTGGTCGACGACCCGCAGCTGACAGTCCGTGACGACGACGAGCGCCCGCTGCCGGAGCAGCCGCTGCGCGTCGTGCTGGGGGAGCGGGACCTGCCCCCGACCGCCCGGGTGTTCGACGATGCCGCCCCCACGGTCCACTTGCGGGGCCGGGACCCGCGCTGGGCGCTGGAGTCGCTCTATCGTGACCACGGTCGCCAACACGTCTTCTTCGAGGGTGGCCCCACCGTTGCTGGCGCGTTCCTCGCCGCTGGCGTCGTCGACGAGGTCGTCGTCTATATCGCACCGATCCTCCTCGGCGCCGGCCTGAGCACCGTGGGCGATCTCGGCATCACCACCATCACCGACGCGCTCGGCTTCGAGCTCGTCGACACCACCGTCATCGGGCAGGGCGCCGAGGCCAATGTGCGTCTCGTCCTGCACCCCCGTGGAGAGGAAGCCTGATGTTCACCGGGATCGTGGAGGAGCTCGGCACTGTCGAGCGGATCGAGGACCAGGGGGACGCCGTCCGGGTCACCATCGCGGCCGAGGTCACGCTGGCCGACGCCGGACTGGGAGACTCGATCGCGGTCAACGGGGTGTGCCTGACGGTGGCCGAGCGCACCGAACGGACCTGGACCGCGGACGTGATGGCCGAGACGCTGGCCAAGACCAGCACCGGCGCGCTCACTCGCGGCGACCGGGTCAACCTGGAGCGCGCGGTGACCGCGGAGAAGCGACTCGGCGGCCACATCGTCCAGGGGCACGTCGACGGTGTCGGCGAGGTGCTGGCCCGCACCCCGAGCGAGCACTGGGAGGTCGTCGAGATCTCGCTGCCCGCCGACCTCTCGCGCTACCTGGTGGACAAGGGGTCGATCACCGTCGACGGCACCTCGCTCACCGTTGTGGAGGCGGGGGAGTCCTCGTTCACGGTCAGCCTCATCCCCGAGACGCTGTCCCGCACCACCCTCGGGTTCCGCGCACCAGGCGACCCGGTCAACCTCGAGGTCGACGTCTTGGCCAAGCACGTGGAGAAGCTCGTGCGCGCCTACACCGGCGCCAACGACAAGAAGGAGCACTGAGCATGTCCGTCCGACTGGATCCCGTCGAGCGTGCGATCGCCGACATCGCCGCGGGCAAAGCCGTCATCGTCGTCGACGACGAGGACCGGGAGAACGAGGGCGACATCATCTTCGCCGCGTCGAAGGCGACGCCGGAGCTGATGGCGTTCACCATCCGGCACTCCAGCGGGGTGATCTGCGTGCCGATGCCGGGCACCATGCTGGACCGCCTCGAGATCCCGCTGATGACGCCGCACAACAAGGACGCCTACCGGACGGCGTACACGATCTCCGTGGACGCCCGGGACGGCGTCTCCACGGGCATCTCGGCCGCGGACCGGGCGCACACAGCTCGGGTGCTGGCCGACTCCGCGACCGAGCCGTGGGAGATCACCCGCCCCGGTCACGTCTTCCCGCTGCGCTACCGGGAGGGGGGCGTCCTGGTCCGTCGCGGCCACACCGAGGCCGCTGTCGACCTGGCCCGGCTCGCCGGACTCACACCGGCCGGTGTGCTGGTCGAGGTGGTCAACGAGGACGGCACGATGAAGCGGGCGCCTGAGTTGCGGGCGTTCGCGGACGAGCACGACCTGGCGATGATCTCGATCGAGGACCTGGTCCGCTACCGGCGGCGCACCGAGGTGCACGTGGTGCGCGAGGCAGAGACCCGCCTGCCCACCAGCCACGGCGACTTCACCGCGATGGGCTACACCATCACCGTGGACGGCAGCGAGCACGTCGCGCTCGTCTACGGCGACCCGGACGGCCTGCGCGACGGCGGCCCGGTGCTGACCCGGGTCCACTCCGAGTGCCTCACCGGCGACGTCTTCGGCTCCAGCCGGTGCGACTGCGGCCCCCAGCTCGACGAGGCGATGGACCGGATCGTCGCCGAGGGCCGCGGTGTGGTGGTCTACCTGCGCGGCCACGAGGGCCGCGGCATCGGGCTGGTCGCCAAGCTGCAGGCCTACCAGCTCCAGGACGGCGGCCGGGACACCGTCGACGCCAATCTCGACCTCGGCCTGCCGGCCGATGCCCGCCACTACGGCGCGGCCACCCAGATCCTGCGGGATCTCGGCGTCGCCGAGGTGCGGCTGCTGACCAACAACCCGGACAAGGTCGCCGATCTCGAGGACTACGGGATCAAGGTCACCGAGCGGGTGCCGCTCACCCCGCACCCCAACGGCCACAACATCACCTACCTGCTCACCAAGCGCGACCGGATGGGTCACGACCTGCCCCACCTGACCGCCGACATCGAAGGAGCCAACTGAGATGGCAGGACACGGCGCGCCCGACGTCGCCCCGATCGACTGCGCCGACCTCCGGGTCGCCGTGGTCGCCGCGAGCTGGCACACCCAGGTGATGGACGGCCTGCTGGGCGGTGCCGAGCGCGCCCTCGCCGACCACAACGTCGCCGACCCGCTGGTGGTCCGAGTGCCCGGCACCTTCGAGCTGCCCGTGGCGGCTGCCGCCCTGGCCGACACCCACGACGTCGTGATCGCGCTCGGCGTCGTGATCCGCGGCGGCACCCCTCACTTCGACTACGTCTGCAGCGCGGCCACCGACGGCCTGACCCGCGTCGGCCTCGACGCCCGTGTCCCGGTCGGCTTCGGGGTGCTGACCTGCGACACCGAGCAGCAGGCCCTGGACCGCGCCGGCCTGGAGGGGTCTGCGGAGGACAAGGGATACGAGGCCTCGGCCGCCGCCCTGCAGACCGCACAGACCCTCCGGCAGCTGGCCCGCCCGGCCTGACTAGGCTGCGCACCGTGAAGACGTTCGACGCGCTGTTCGCCGAGCTCACCGAGACCGCCCGCACCCGTCCCGAGGGGTCGGGCACGGTGCGTGCCTTGGACGCGGGCGTCCATACGATCGGCAAGAAGCTGGTCGAGGAGGCCGCCGAGTCCTGGATGGCCGCCGAGCACGAGGGGCCGGAGCGGACCGCCGAGGAGATCAGCCAGCTGCTGTACCACGCCCAGGTCCTGATGATCGCGAGCGGACTGACGCTCGAGGACGTCTACACCCACCTCTAGGAACCGACATGTCTGACCAGACGCAGCTGCTCCGCGTCGCGGTGCCCAACAAGGGCGCCCTCTCCGAAGCGGCCTCGACGATCCTGCGCGAGGCCGGCTACGCCCAGCGCACCGACAGCAAGCAGCTCACCAAGATCGACCCCGACAACCAGGTCGAGTTCTTCTACCTGCGCCCGCGCGACATCGCGCTGTACGTCGGCGAGGGCACGCTCGACGTCGGCATCACCGGCCGTGACCTGCTGCTCGACTCCGGCGCCCAGGCGACCGAGACGCTCCAGCTCGGCTTCGGTCGCTCCACCTTCCGGTTCGCCGCTCCGGCGGGCGTCGCGGCGAGCGACCTCGACCTCGCCGGCAAGCGGATCGCCACCTCCTACGACGGGATGCTGTCGACGTACCTGGAGGAGAAGGGGATCGAGGCGACAGTGGTGCGGCTCGACGGTGCTGTCGAGAGCAGCATCCAGTTGGGGGTCGCCGACCTCATCGCCGACGTCGTCGAGACCGGGAGCACGCTGCGTGCGGCCGGCCTGGAGGTGTTCGGCGAGGTGATCCAGGACTCCGAGGCGGTGCTGATCACCGGCCCCGATCGCAAGCCCGCCGGGCTCGAGGTCTTCCTTCGACGTCTGCAGGGTGTCCTGGTGGCTCGCGCCTACGTGATGATGGACTACGACATCCGAGCCGAGCGGGTCGAGGAGGCGGTCGGGCTGACGCCCGGCATCGAGAGTCCCACGGTCTCCCCGCTGCATCGCGAAGGGTGGGTCGCTGTCCGGTCGATGGTGCCGCGCCAGCGGGCCCAGCGAGTCATGGACGAGCTCTTCGACCTCGGCGCCCGCGGCATCCTGACCACCGACATCCACGCCTGCCGGCTCTGATCGTGACGACGACGAACGACGTGACCACACCGACCCTGCCCCGCACCTGGCGTCCGTTCGGACCGCGGTTGGCCGCACCCCTCTTCGCGGTCGTCCTGGTCGGTGCCTTCGCCTGGCTCTGGCTGAGCTTCGACCAGCAGACGCGCGACGCGATCAACGTCTTGGAACGCGGCACCGTGATCGCGATCGTCGGTGTCGGCGTGGCCCTGCTCTACGCGATGGCTCGCTCCCGGGTGACGGTGACCGAGCAGGGGATCACCCTGGTCAACGGCTACCGCCGTCGCGACTTCACCTGGGCGGAGATCGAGAAGGTGCGGATGCCGCTGGGCGCCCCGTGGCCCAGCCTGGACCTGGCCGACGGTCGCACGTTGCCGATGCTGGGCATCCAGGGCTCCGACGGCGGCCGTGCCAAGACCGCCGTCCGGGAGGTCAAGGCTTTGGTCGCGGCCCACCGTCGTTGAGGCTGGCTCGCCCGCCGGTCGTGTCGAAGCACAGCTCGGCGCGCTCGCGGGCCCGATGCACCCGGTGGTGCGCCGCCTCGTCGGCGCTCCAGGTCGACCAGTAGCCCTCCAGCGCCTCGCCGTCGCGGTCCACCCAGCGTCGACGCCGTACGTCGCGCTCGGCCTCGACCCAGACCGTCAGGCTGACCAGGTCGGCGATCTCGTCGGCAGCCGATCCGACGCCCTCGAGGACGAGCAGGTCGACCGGGTCGACCCGGTGCTCCTCGGCCCACGCGTCGGCGATCCAGTCCCACCGTCGCCAGGTTCCGCTGCGTCCGCCGGCCAGCGGACGCAGCAGACGGTCCAGGGTGGCGCCGAGGTCGGGCAGGCCGGACCAGCCGTGCAACATCTCGTCGGTGGCCAGCACCACCGCGTCGGGCCGGAGCACCCCGACCGCAGTGGCAAGCGTCGACTTGCCGGCACCGGCCAGGCCGTCGATGCAGACCAGCCGGGACCGTCCCAGCCGGGGCGGCGCGACCTCGGCGCGGGCGACGATCTCCGCGGCGGCTCCGGGGCCGGGCGTTGCCTTAGAAGGCAACGCCGTGGCCGCGATAGCTCGGCACGTGATCGACGAAGCGGTCGCCCTGCAGCAGGTGCACGCCGGGGCCGTGCTCGAAGGGCTCCCCGGACTTCGCATGCCGGAACCAGACCAGGTCGCCGATGCCGAGCGCGGCAGTGCCGTTGCCGGTCAGTGGGGTCTGCACCTCCCCGGCGCCCTCGAGTCCGGTCAGCGCCAGCCCGGCGGGCGCCCACGGGGTCGGCGCCCGGTCGGCACCGGACGGGCCGGAGGCGATCAGACCGCCCCCGTGCACGGTCACGATGCCGGCGGCCGGCACGCGGGAGACCCGCAGCCCGAAGAAGGAGGCCGGCAGCGGCTCGAAGCTGCGGTAGTGGTCGAAGAGGGCCGGCACCAGCAGGCCGGACCCGGCCGTCACCTCGGTGACCGCCGGGTCGGCTGCCGAGGTCTCGATCGACCCGGAGCCGCCGGCGTTGAAGAAGGCATCCTCGGGCAGGTGCGGGCGCAGTGCATCGAGGATCGCGGCGCGTCGTACCAGCAGCTGCTCGACCGACTTCTCCTTGAGCTTGCGCACCACCAGCGACTTCGCGCGCTGGGTGGGGACCTCGTCGGGGACGCCCGCGACCTGGCCCTCATAGGTCATCACTCCGGTCAGCCGGAACCCCGGTCGCTGCCCGACCTCCCGTGCCAGCGCGACCACCGATCCGACGTCGAAGAGCGGTGAGCGCTTCGGCCCGACCGCCTGGCCGCCCCAGCGCAGGCCGGCGTCGATGTCGATGGCGACCTTGACCGGCACCGCGGCCGAGGAACGCTGCGCCGAGATCACGTCGAGGTGGGCGACGTCGTCGATCATCACCGTGATCCTCGAGGCCGCGCGCGGCGAGGCGACCAACGTGCGCAGCGCCCCCTCGTCGACGCTGGGGTACGCGACCACGAGGTCGTCGCTGACGTCGTGCTCCTCCAGCCACAGCGCTTCGGCGAGGGTGTAGCAGAGCACGCCGGCGAATCCCGGTGTCGACAACGCCCTGCGAATCAGTGCCGGCACCCGCAAGGACTTCGAGGCCACTCGGATCGGAGTGCCGTCGGCGCGCCGCACCAGGTCGGCTGCGTTGGTGTCGAAGGCGTCGAGATCCACGACGAAGATCGGGGTGCCGAGCGGCTCCCGTTCGGCGGCGACCGCCGTGTCGAGCCGCCGGGCGAGGCGGTTGCGGGCGACGTGGTCGCCGGGCTTCGGGTGCAGCACCCGGTCATCGTTCCATGGATGCGATGATCGGGCGGTGAGCGAACCGCGGGCGGACGAGCGCCGACTCCAGGGATCGGAGTACGTCGACGACGACGGCTCGGCCGATCCCGTCCTGGCCCGTGCTCTCCAGGCGCACGCCGCCGGCGCGGCGGAGTATCCGGAGGTGCTGGCCGGACTCGCCACGGCACGGATCCTGGTCCCCGTGGTCGCCGTCCTCGGCGAGGTCGAGTACGACGACGCAGGCCTGGCGCGCGACAAGAGCAGCGACATGGCCGCGGTGTTGCTCACCGGCGCCGACGGCAGGACGGCGCTGCTCGGCTTCACCGCGACAGCGGCGCTCGCCGCCTGGGATCCCGACGCCCGACCGGTCCCGGTCGCTGCCCCCTTGGCCGCGGCGACCGCCGTGCAGGAGGGCGCGGCAGCACTGGTGATCGATGTGGCCGGTCCGGCCCGGTTCGTCCTGGAGGGCGAGGATCTGCACCGGGTGGCAGCGGGCTGGAAGCCGGTCCGACTGGACGACGGCGGGTGGGGCTGGCTCGGCCGCGCCCCCGGCGCCGCCGAGGGTGTGCACGACGATTCGGACGACGGGGAACAAACCCGCTAAGATGCGGTGTTGACCGATGTGTCGATCCACGGGAGTGGAGCGGCGCATCCACAAGCGGGGTTCAGACGAGATGTCGACTCCCACCCGCATCGACCGCCAGCACCACAGGTCGTCGGGTCCGGTCCCTGACGACACAGGACGTGCGTGAGCCTCTCACGTGCACAGGTGTCACGACTGGCCTCCGCTTGCACAGCGGGGGCTTTCTTGCTTTTCCACCGTGAGACGCGGTGGGCCGGGGGCCTCTGACCGAACGAGTTGGGAGGACACATCAGCACCGAGCTGCGCATCAACGACCGGATCCGGGTACCCGAGGTCCGGCTCGTGGGACCCAACGGCGAGACCGTCGGCATCGTCCCCACCGACCAGGCGCTCAAGCTGGCCACGGAGGCCGACCTGGACCTGGTCGAGGTGGCACCGATGGCCCGCCCGCCCGTCTGCAAGCTCATGGACTACGGGAAGTTCAAGTACGAGAACGCCCAGAAGGCCCGTGAGGCACGACGGAACCAGACCAACGTCATCATCAAGGAGATGAAGCTCCGGCCGAAGATCGACCAGCACGACTACGAGACCAAGAAGGGTCACGTCGTGCGGTTCCTCAAGGCCGGCGACAAGGTCAAGATCACGATCATGTTCCGCGGTCGCGAGCAGCATCGGCCCGAGTTGGGCTTCCGGCTGCTGCAGCGGCTCGCCGAGGACGTCGAGGACCTCGGCTTCGTGGAGTCGAATCCGAAGCAGGACGGCCGCAACATGGTCATGGTTCTCGGTCCGCACAAGAAGAAGGCCGAGGCCAAGGCCGAGGTGAAGGCTGCGAAGGTGTCCGCCGCGGAGGCGCGCGCCGCCGAGCAGGCCGAGGAGCGCGCCGAGCGCACCGCAACGCAGCCGTCGGGTCAGAAGAAGGCCAAGCGGGCCAACGAGGCCCTCGACCCCGACATCGACCTGTAAGAGAAACCCGCCGTCCCGGTGGCGCGTGGCGCCACCGGGCAGCGAGACGAGAGAGAAGTTTCAGATGCCGAAGAACAAGACCCACTCCGGTGCCAGCAAGCGCTTCCGCGTGACCGGTTCCGGCAAGATCCTCCGGGAGAAGGCCGGCAAGCGCCACAACCTGGAGAAGAAGTCCTCCAAGGTGACCCGGCGGATGTCCGGCACCACCGAGGTGGCCAAGAACGACGTCCCCCGCGCGAAGAAGATGCTCGGTCGCTGACGCGTCCTGCACCACATTCGGCATCGAGTTTCGAGGAGTAAGAAATGGCACGCGTCAAGCGCGCAGTGAACGCTGCGAAGAAGCGTCGGACCACCCTGGACCGGGCGAGCGGCTACCGCGGGCAGCGGTCGCGCCTCTACCGCAAGGCCAAGGAGCAGGTCACCCACTCGCTGGTCTACAGCTACAACGACCGGCGCAAGAACAAGGGCAACTTCCGTCGCCTCTGGATCCAGCGGATCAACGCGGCCGCACGCGCCGAGGGGATGACCTACAACCGGTTCATCCAGGGGCTGAACCTGGCCGGCGTCGAGGTGGACCGCAAGATCCTGGCCGACCTGGCAGTCAACGACCCGGCCGCCTTCTCGGCGCTGGTCGCCCAGGCCAAGGCCGCGCTGCCCGAGGACGTCAACGCGCCCAAGGCCACCGCCTGAGCATCGACCTGACACTGGTCACGTGACGACTCCTCTGACCGCGGGCAACGCTCGCGTCAAGGAAGCACGCAAGTTGAGCCGCCGCTCGGTCCGCACCGAGCGGCGGCTCTTCCTTGCCGACGGCCCGAAGGCCGTCGAGGCGGCGCTCGCCGCCGGTGCGGGGGTTCGCGAGGTCTTCGCCACCCCCGCCGCCACCACCCAGTACGACGCCCTGGCCGGAGCGGCCCGCCGGGCGGACGTCGCCTGGACCCTCGTCGACGACCGTGCGCTGGCTTCGCTCAGCGACGCGGTCACCCCGGCCGGGGTGGTGGCCGTGTGCGGACTCCTCGACGTCCCGCTGGAGACCGTGCTGGCCGGCCCCGCGTCGACGGTCGTGATCTGCGCCGACGTACGGGATCCGGGCAATGCCGGCACCATCATCCGCACCGCGGACGCCGCCGGCGCAGCGGGCGTGATCCTCGCCGGCAACAGCGTCGACCCGCACAACGCCAAGACGGTCCGAGCCACTGTCGGCTCCCTCTTCCACCTGCCGATCGCGTTGGCGCCGGACGCGTCGGCCGCGGTCGCCGCCGCCCAGGGCGCCGGCATGAGGGTTCTGGCGGCTGATGGCGCAGGTGAGGTGGACCTCTTCGAGGCCGACCCACTGCTCGCCGGCCGCGTCGCCTGGCTCTTCGGCAACGAGGCATGGGGTCTGCCCGACGATCTCGCCGCGCGTGCCGACCACCGGGTCCGGATCCCGATCCAGGGATCGGCCGAGAGCCTCAACCTCGCCACCGCCGCCGCCGTCTGTCTCTTCGCCGGCGCCCGCGCCCGGCGCCCGTGGTGATCTGCGTGCCCATGGACCCCGAGCCGATCGAGCTGCTGCCCGACGGCGCCCTGGTCGCCGGGGCCGAGGGCCAGGTGCTCGCCTGCAACGGCGTGGCACGACGGATGCTCGGCCTCGACGTCGAGACCACCGTGATCGACCGGCCGCTCGAGGAGGTGTTGGCCCTGGTCGACCAGGACGGCCGCTCCTGGTGCGCGGTGAATCGACCCTATGCCGGCCTCGGTGCTCGCACCGGCATCCCCGAGCAGGCGTGGTGGCTGACGGACGGCACCGAGGTGCTGGTCGCCGCCAGGTTGCACCGGGTCGATCGGTATCAGCCTCCCACCCGGGTAGCAGTCAGCCTGCGGTCCGGCCGGGGCCGGGCGCGGCTGGACCGGGAGCGCTCCGATCTCGTCGCCACCGTCGCGCACGAGCTGCGCTCGCCGCTGACCGGGCTCAAGGGGTTCGTCGGTGCGCTGCTGCACCGCTGGGACGAGCTCGACGACGACCAGCGCCAGTTGATGCTGACGACGGTGAGCGCGGATGCCGATCGCCTCAGCCGTTTGATCACCGAGCTGCTCGACGTCGCCCGGATCGACACGGGCCGGCTCCAGCTCCACCGCTGGCCCACCGATGTCGTGCGCCTGGCCGAGCGGGTCGTGGAGTCGGTGCAGGTGACCACCTCCCGTCGGATCCAGCTGGTCGCCGACGCGAGGCCGCTCCTCGACGCCGACCCGGACAAGGCACTCCAGGTGCTCACCAACCTGGTGGAGAACGGCGTGCGTCACGGCGAAGGGACCGTACGGCTCGCCGTACGGTCGGACGAGGGGTCGGCGCAGATCGTCGTCACCGACGAGGGCGCCGGCATCCCGGCCGCGCAGCGCGCCCGAGCGTTCACCAAGTTCTGGACCGCCGGGGTGGGCGGCGGGTCGGGCCTGGGTCTCTACATCGTCAACGGCCTGGTCCGGGCGCACGGTGGTGAGGTCGCCATCGAGGACGCACCAGCGGGCGGGGCCCAGATCAGGGTCACCTGGCCGCTGGCCGAGGCCGCGCCCGCGACCTGATCCCGACCAGGGTGAAGACCAGCGCTCCCGCGGCCACCACGCACAGCAGCAGCAATCCGATCGTGTAGCTGTGGTCCGCCTCGTTGTAGGTGGCTCCCATCACCAGTGGTGGGAAGAATCCACCCAGGCCACCGGCAGCGCCGACGATGCCGGTCACCGCGCCGACCCGCTCCGGAGGGGAGAGCTGCGCGACCCAGGTGAACACCGCGCCGGTCCCGATGCCCAGGAAGCCGGCCATCAGCACGAAGGAGACACCGGCCGGAACCTCGACCGGCGGCTGGAAGGTGAGCACCACCGCCATCACCGCGGCGCCGGCGAAGGAGACCGCGGCGACCACCCGAGGCCCGACCTTGTCGGCCAGCACTCCGCCGAGTGGCCGACAGACCACCGCTGCGATCGCAAAACCCGAGGTCCGCGTGCCCGCCTCGGTGAGCCCGAAGTCGTAGACGTCCTTCAGGTACGTCGGCAGGTAGGTCGAGAACGCCACGAACCCGCCGAACGCCACCGCGTAGAGGAAGGACATCTGCCAGGTCACCGCGAGCTTGGACGCGGCAGCCAGCTTCGGCACCACTGGGTCGTTGTTCGGTGACCACGCCGGGGAGTCCCGCAACGCCACCCAGATCAGCGCCGCGGTGGCGACCAGAGCGAGCGCGATGACCACATGGGTGGTCAGGTAGCCCCACCACTCCACCATCCGCGGGGTGAAGAACGCCGACAGTGCGGTGCCACCCATCCCGGCACCGAAGACGCCGGTCGCGAAGCCGCGCCGGTTCTTCTCGAACCACGCATTGGCGAACGGGATGCCGACTGCGAAGGTGGTGCCCGCGATGCCCAGGAAGAAGCCGAAGACGAGCAGCAGCGCGAACGACTCCATCTCACCGGCCACCGCGACCAGGATCACGAACGGCGCGGAGACCAGCAGCAGGATCGGAAACATCACCCGCCCGCCGTACCGGTCGGTGAGCGCGCCGGTGACGACCCTGCCCACGGAGCCGACGATGACCGGCACGGCCACCAGCACCGACTTCTCGGTCGAGGACAGGTCGAGGATCTCGGTGTAGCGGACGCCGAGCGGCGCGATCATGTTCCACGCCCAGAAGCTGATCGCGAACGCCCAGGTCGCGAGCAGCAGGTTGGTGGTCTGCCCGGTCAGGTCCGGGCCGGCGGTGGTCGGTGTCGTCACTGTCGCCTCACTTGGTGCGGTCTCGGGTGCCGACCGGGCTCCACCCCGGACGGGGGGCGCGCGCCCCGGTGCCGGCCGGGAGGTCCCGGCTGCGGTAGACGATGTAGGGACGGAACAGGTAGTGCAGCGGAGCGGTGAAGGCGTGGACCAGTCGGGTGAACGGCCACACGGTGAACAGCAGCAGCGCGACCAGGACGTGGAGGTGGAACTGGATCGGTGCCGCCGCCATCGCGTCGACGTCGGGTTGCAGCACGAAGAGCGATCGGAACCAGGGAGAGACGGTCTCCCGGTAGTCGTGGGCGTCGTGGCCGGCGCCGACCGCCACCAGCGTGGTCCACAGACCGAGCACGAGCGCCCCCACCAGCAGCACGTACATTGCCTTGTCGTTGGTGGTGGTCGCCATGAAGACCGGTCCGGTGGTGCGTCGCCGGTAGATCAGGATCGCCAGGCCGGCCAGCGTGGCGATCCCGGCGATCGTGCCGAAGAAGAGTGCGTTGAAGTGGTAGAGGTCCTCGTTCACGCCGAGCGCCTCGGTCCAGGACTTGGGGACGACCAGTCCTCCGATGTGGCCGATGATCACGATCAGGATGCCGAAGTGGAACAGCGGCGACCCGATCCGCAGCAGCCGCGACTCATAGAGCTGGGAGGAGCGCGTCGTCCAGCCGAACCTGTCGTAGCGGTAGCGCCAGATCGTCCCCGTCACCAAGATCACCACGGCGAGGTAGGGGAGCACGCCCCACAGCACCACGTCCATCAGCCGACCTCCGTGCCGGGCGCGGCCGCGGTGCCGCGCAGAGTGGGATAGGGCAGCGGTTCCAGACCGACGGTCTCGGTCGGCGGGCCGCTGCGGGCCAGCGCCATCGCACTGGCGCGGTCCTGGGGGGAGACGCCGGGGAGCGTGGCGCAGATCGCGGTCAGCACCGCCGCGTACGGCGAGCGGCGCTCCACCAGCGCGATCCGGATCAGCTCCAGGCTGGCCCGGTACTCCTGCAGGAGCTCGCGTCCACCGCGGGGATCAGCGAGCGCGGCGTACTCCAGCACCATCGGGAGGTAGTCGGGCAGCTCGCCGTGGGTGTCGACCAGCATCCCTGCGTCGCGATAGCGCTGTTTGAAGGCGGCCAGCGTCTCGCCGCGGCGACGGGTGTCGCCATCGGTCCAGTAGGAGAGGTACAGCGCCTGCTTGCTGCTCAGGTCGAAGACGTCGACGTAGTCGCGGACCAGCTCCGCAGGCGGCGCCGCAGCCAGGTGCTGGAGGAAGCCGCGCAGCGCGTCCACCGGTGGTGAGGGGGGCTGCTCGGCGAGGGCGTGGTGCAGGACCGGCAGCCGTTCGAGCAGCGCGGCGTCCGGGTAGCCCAGGCACCAGGCCGCGACCTGGTGCACCACGCGTGTCGCTTGCTCGGATGCAGCAGATGCCCGGCGGGTGCCCCGTCTGCGGCTCATGACCGGCGCTTCGGGAAGAGGCCGTCGGGTCGTCCGTTCCCGTCCCAGTTCAGCAGGTTGACTCGTCCCCGCAGGCTCTCCTCGGTGGTCGCTTCGTCGCTGGTCTGTCGTTGTCGGAGCGCGTGGAAGGTCTCCACCGCGACTGGCGCCGGCCGCCCGCTGGCCTCGCCGAGGGGGCCGCTGTCGTACATCCCCGGCCCCTCGTCGTAGTCGAGGGAGCAGCCCATCTCCTCCAGGTCGTGCGCCTGCTCCACGTGCGCCTTCGGGATCACGTAGCGCTCCTCGTACTTCGCGATCGCCATCAGTCGGTACATCTCGTAGAGCTCCTCGCCGGACATGCCGACCGAGGCGGGGATGGAGTCGTCCGGGTCACGGCCCAGGGTGATGTCGCGCAGGTAGGCGCGCATCGCGGCCAGCTTGCGCAGTACGCCGTCCACCACCTCGGTGTCGCCGGCGGTGAAGAGCTCGGCGAGATACTCGATCGGGATCCGCAGCGCCTCGATCGCGCCGAACAGCGTCGCCGTGGACTCCGCGTCGTGGCCCTGCTCGGTGAGCAGGTCGACCACCGGGGAGAGCGGCGGGACGTACCAGACCATCGGCATCGTGCGGTACTCCGGGTGCAGCGGCAGCGCCACCCGATACTTCTTGGCCAAGGCGTAGACGGGGGAGCGTTGCGCCGCGTCCAGCCAGTCTTCGGGGATGCCCTGCGCGCGGGCCTCGCGCAGCACCTCGGGGTCGTTCGGGTCCAGCAGCAGGTCCATCTGGGCCTCGTACAGCTCCTGTTCGGGAACGCTGGCGGCCGCGGTCACCGCGTCGGCGTCGTACAGGAAGAGGCCGAGGTAGCGCAGCCGACCCACGCACGTCTCCGAGCAGACCGTCGGCAGGCCGACCTCGATCCGGGGATAGCAGAAGGTGCACTTCTCGGCCTTGCCGGACTTGTGGTTGAAGTAGATCTTCTTGTACGGACAGCCGGTGATGCACTGGCGCCAGCCGCGGCACCGGTCCTGGTCGACCAGGACGATCCCGTCCTCGCTGCGCTTGTAGATCGCACCGGAGGGACACGACGCCATGCACGACGGGTTCAGGCAGTGCTCGCAGATCCGCGGCAGGTAGAACATGAAGGTCTGCTCGAACTCGAACTTGATCTTCTCGTTCGACTCGGCACGGAGCCGCTCCACGATCGGGTCGAACGGGGCGTGCTCGGGGCCACCACCCAGGTTGTCGTCCCAGTTCGCCGACCAGGTGACCTTGGTGTCCTCACCGGTGATCAGCGACTTCGGTCGCGCCACCGGGAAGTCGTCGCCGAGCGGAGCGTCGACGAGCGTCGCGTAGTCGTAGGTCCAGGGCTCGTAGTAGTCCTTGATCTCCGGCTGCACCGGTGAGGAGAAGATCGTCAGCAGCTTCTTCAGCCGGCCCCCGGCCCTGAGTCGGAGCCGGCCGCGTCCGTCGACGGTCCAGCCGCCGCGCCACTTCTCCTGGTCCTCGTGCCGGCGCGGGTAGCCGAGACCGGGGCGGGTCTCGACGTTGTTGAACCACACGTACTCGGTGCCGGCGCGGTTGGTCCACGCCTGCTTGCAGGTCACCGAGCAGGTGTGGCACCCGATGCACTTGTCGAGGTTCATCACCATGCCCATCTGGGCCATGACCCTCATCAGTAGGTCACCTCCTGCGACCGCTTGCGGATCGTCGCGACGATGTCGCGCTGGTTGCCGGTGGGGCCTAGATAGTTGAAGGCGTAGGAGAGCTGCGCGTACCCGCCGATCAGGTGGGTGGGCTTGACCAGCACCCGGGTGACGCTGTTGTGGATGCCCCCGCGTCGCCCGGTCGCCTCCGACTTCGGTACGTCGATGGTGCGCTCCTGGGCATGGTGCACGAAGGTCACGCCTTGCGGGATCCGGTGACTGACGATCGCCCGGGCCACGAAGACACCGTTCGCGTTGGTGCACTCGATCCAGTCGTTGTCGGCCACGGAGATGGTCGCCGCGTCCGCCGGACTCAGCCAGGCCGAGGTGCCGCCCCGGGAGAGCGAGAGCATGAACAGGTTGTCCTGATACTCGGAGTGGATCGACCACTTCGAATGCGGGGTCAGGTACCGGACGGTGATCTCCGCAGCCCCGTCGGAGCCGAGGCGGGGCTCGCCGAAGAGCCGGTTCATGTCCAGCGGAGGCCGATAGATCGGTAGCGACTCGCCGAGGTCCCGCATCCAGTCGTGGTCCAGGAAGAAGTGCATCCGTCCCGAGAGGGTGTGGAACGGCTTGAGCCGCTCGATGTTCACCGTGAACGGGGCGTAGCGACGCCCGCCGGTCTCCGATCCCGACCACTCCGGGGAGGTGATCACCGGCACCGGCGCGGCCTGGGTCTGGGCGAAGGTGATCCGTTTCTCCTCCGACCCCTCGGCGAGGTCGGCCAGGGGCTTGCCCACGCGCCGCTCCAGCGTCCGGAAGCCCTGGGTCGCCAACTCCCCGTTGGTCGTCCCGGACAGGGTCAGGATCGCCTCGGCCAGCTTGGCGTCGGTGTCGATCGCCGGGCGTCCGACCCCTGCCCCGGAGTCCATCACCCCGCCCGACCCGGCCAGCAGGTGCAGCGCCTCGCCGAGGTCGAAGGTCACGTTCTTGACCCCGAAACCGAGCCGGTCGGCCAGCGGCCCGATGGTGGCGAGCTTGTCGGCGATCGCGGTGTAGTCCCGCTCGATCACCTGGAGCACGGGCATCGTCTTGCCCGGGATCGGATCGACGTCCCCGCGCTTCCAGTCCCGGACCACCCCGCCGGGTTGGGCGGTCTCGCCGGGGGTGTCGTGCTGCAGCGGCACCGCGACGATGTCCTTGCGCACCCCGAGGTGGTCGCGGGCCAGCTCGGAGACCCGTCGCGCGAAGAGGTGGAACATCTCGAAGTCGGTGCGGGCCTCCCAGGGCGGGTCGATCGCGGGGGTGAAGGCGTGCACGTAGGGGTGCATGTCGGTCGAGGAGAGGTCGTGCTTCTCGTACCAGGTCGCCGCTGGGAGCACCACGTCGGAGAGCAGTGTGGTGGAGGTCATCCGGAAGTCGGCGGAGACCAGGAGGTCGAGCTTCCCCTCGGGTGCCTGGTCGTGCCAGGTGACGTCGCGCGGCCGAACCTCCGGCGCACCATCCTCGGCACGGGCGTTGGTGTGGGTGCCGAGCAGGTGCTTGAGGAAGTACTCGTTGCCCTTCGCCGAGGAGCCGAAGAGGTTCGAGCGCCACAGGGTGAGCGTGCGGGGCCAGTTCTCCGGGGCGTCGACGTCCTCGATGGCGAACTTCAGGGACCCGTCCTTCAGACGGTTCACCACATACTCGTTGACGTCGCCGGCCTCCCCGGCGGCCACCGCCGCCTCGGCCTCGTCGGCCAGATCGAGCGGGTTCCGGTCGAACTGCGGGTAGAACGGCATCCAGCCCAGCCGGTTGGACTGGGCGATGGTGTCAGCGGTGTGCATCCCGCCGAGGTGCCCCTCGGCGAGCGGCGAGGCCAGCGCATCGGCCTGGTAGCCGTCCGAACGCCACTGGTCGGTGTGCATGTACCAGTAGGCGGTGCCGATCATGGTCCGCGGCGGGCGGCTCCAGTCGAGGTTGTTGGCCAGCGAGATCCAGCCGGTGATGGGCCGGCACTTCTCCTGCCCCACGTAGTGCGCCCAGCCACCACCGTTGCGGCCCATGCTCCCGGTCAGCAGCAGGAGCGACAGGATCGAGCGGTACGTCGCATCCGCGTGGAACCACTGGCAGACACCGGCGCCGAGGATGATCATCGACCGGCCGCCGGACTCCTCGGCGTTGCGGGCGAACTCCCGAGCGATCCGGATGCACTGCTCGGCCGGGACCGAGGTGACCTCCGCCTGCCAGGCGGGGGTGTACGGCGCCGACGCGTCGTCGTACCCGGTCGGCCAGGTGCCGGGCAGATCGGGTCGGCCGACACCGTGCTGAGCCAGCATCAGGTCGAAGACGGTGGTGACCAGTCGGCCCCCGACCCGGGTCACCGGCACTCCGCGCCGCAGCACCTCGCCCTCACCGGTCGGGCCGGCGTAGGAGGGAAGCAGCACCTCGACCGCCTCCGGGTCGACCTTGGCATCGCGCAACGACAACGCCGGTACGACGCCCTCCAGGTCGAGGTTCCAGCGACCCTCCCCGGACTCGGCGTAGCGGAAGCCCATCGATCCGTTCGGCACCACGGGCTCGCCGGTCGCGGCTTCCAGCAGCACGGTCTTCCACGCCGCCTCCGAGGCGGTGTCGCCGAGGTCGCTGGCGGTGAGGAACTTCCCGGGCACCAGCCCGCCGTGCTCCTCGTTCTCGGTGAGGGTGACCAGGAACGGGAGGTCGGTGTACTGGCGCACGTACTCGACGAAGAACGGCACCCGCTTCTGCACGTAGCACTCGTTGAGCACCACATGGGTCATCGCCATCGCCAGCGCCGCGTCCGTGCCGGCCTGGGCGGGGACCCACTCGTCGGCGAACTTGGTGTTGTCGGCGTAGTCGGGGCTGACCGTCACCACCTTGGTCCCGCGGTAGCGGACCTCTGCCATCCAGTGGGCGTCCGGGGTGCGGGTGACCGGGATGTTCGATCCCCACAGCATCAGGTAGGTGGCATCCCACCAGTCGCCGGATTCCGGCACGTCGGTCTGGTCGCCGAAGACCTGCGGGCTGGCCACCGGCAGGTCGGCGTACCAGTCGTAGAAGGAGGTCATCGCCCCGCCGAGCAGGTGCGTGAACCGCGCCCCCACCGCGTGGGAGACCATCGACATCGCCGGGATCGGGCTGAACGTCGCGATCCGGTCCGGGCCGTGCGCCTTGATCGTGTGCACCTGGGCTGCCGCGACCATGTCCACCGCCTCGGCCCAGCTGACCCGCACCAGGCCGCCCTTGCCGCGGGCCTGCTGGTAGCGGCGCCGCCGCTCCGGGTCGGACTGGAGGTCGGCCCAGGCCAGCACCGGGTCGCCGCCCACCCGGTCCCGCGCCTCGCGGAACATCTCGACCAGCACGCCGCGGGCGTACGGGAAGCGCACCCGGGTGGGGGAGTAGGTGTACCAGGAGAAGGCGGCGCCGCGCGGGCACCCGCGTGGCTCGTACTCGGGGCGGTCCGGTCCAACGGACGGATAGTCGGTCTGCTGGCTCTCCCAGGTGATCACGCCGTCCTTGACGTACACCTTCCACGAACAGGAGCCGGTGCAGTTCACGCCGTGGGTGGAGCGCACCACCTTGTCGTGGCTCCACCGGTCCCGGTAGAAGACGTCGCCGGCGCGTCCGCCCTCGCGGAACACGGCCCTGCCGTCCTCGGTCTCATCCCAGCGGGTGAAGAACCGGCCGGCCTGCAACAACAGGTCCGATGCCGCCGAGTCGATACGTCCCTGGTCCTGCCGTGGTCCTGACACGCTGCCGCCCATCCCCGCCGGGTGTCGCGCAGTGACCGCCCGGTCGACTCCAGTGACTGTGGTGCAGCTCACTATTCCCAGTCCGTGCGCCGCCTGGCAAGGACGTCCGACCCCGGCGCGTGTCGTGCGAACCGCTAGCATGGCCGGGTGGCAGCGAGCACGCAGCGATTTCCCAGCCCCGGATCGGTCGACGGTCCGGGGGCACGGCGCGCGTCCTGAGCACGCGCCCGACTCCGGGCGTCACCGGGTCCGGGGAGGAGAGCACCCCCACCCACTCCTAGAATCTGCGACGTCCTGAACTGCCGTGAGGCTGATCCGTCGCGAAGAGAGGGAGCCATGTCCGGCCCCAACACCGACTACGACCCCGTCGAGGTCACCCCGCTCCAAGCCGCCGAGGTGGAGCGGATGCGCGACGAGGCGATCGCCGCCATCGAGGCGGCCGCCGATCTCGAGCAGTTCAAGCAGGCCAGGCTCGACCATGCCGGTGATCGTTCGCCGTTGGCGCTGGCCAACCGCGAGATCGGGGCGCTTCCGCCACAGGCCCGCAAGGAGGCCGGCCGTCGCGTCGGCCAGGCGCGCGGCGCGGTCAACAAGGCGCTGGCAGCCCGCCAGGCAGTGCTCGAGGTCGAGCACGAGGAGCGGATGCTCGCCACCGAGACCGTCGACGTCACCCTGCCGGTGGACCGGCGACGCACCGGTTCCCGGCACCCGATCACACTCCAGTCCGAGCTGATCGCCGACATCTTCGTGGCGATGGGCTGGGAGATCGCAGAGGGCCCGGTGGTGGAGGCGGAGTGGCTCAACTTCGACGCCCTCAACCTCGGCCCGGACCACCCGGCCCGCACCATGCAGGACACCTTCTGGACCGAGCCGGCCGAGAACCACGTCGTGCTACGGACCCAGACCTCGCCGGTCCAGGCCCGCGCCATGCTCACCCGACGGCCCCCGATCTACGTGGCCTGTCCGGGACGGGTCTTCCGCACCGACGAGTACGACGCGACCCACAGCCCGATGTTCCACCAGGTCGAGGGCCTGGTGGTCGATGAGGGCATCACCATGGCGCACCTGAAGGGCTCGCTGGACCACCTCGCGGCCAGGCTCTTCGGCGACGGGATCGACACCCGTTTCCGCCCCTCCTACTTCCCGTTCACCGAACCCTCGGCCGAGGTCGACGTACGGTGCTTCGTCTGCCGCGGCGAGGACAGCGACGCCTGCCGCACCTGCAAGGGCGAGGGCTGGATCGAATGGGGTGGCTGCGGTGTGGTGAACCCGCGGGTGCTCATCGCCTGCGGCGTCGACCCCGAGGTCTACTCCGGCTTCGCGTTCGGCATGGGCATCGACCGGTCCTTCATGTTCCGGCACAGCCTGGGCGACCTGCGGCCCCTCTTCGAGGGCGACGCCCGGTTCTCCTCCGCGTTCGGCACCGAGATCTGAAGGACTAGTGATGAAGGCCCCCCTCTCCTGGATCAAGGAGTACGTCGACGTCCCAGCCGACGTGACCACCGAGGAACTGACCCGGCGACTCACCCTGACCGGGTTGAAGCTCGAGGGCATCGACAGCCCCGGCGCCCAGATCACCGGGCCCCTGGTGATCGGCCGGGTGCTCACCCTCGAGCCCGAGCCGCAGAAGAACGGCAAGACGATCAACTGGTGCACCGTCGATGTCGGTGACGCGAACGGCACCGGCGAACCGCAGGGGATCGTCTGCGGCGCACACAACTTCGAGGTCGGCGACCTCGTCGTGGTGGTGCTGCCGGGCGGCGTGCTCCCCGGCGGCTTCGAGATCTCCGCGCGCAAGACCTATGGGCACGTCTCGGCGGGGATGATCTGCTCCGCGCGCGAGCTCGGTCTCGGCGAGGACCACGACGGCATCATCGTGCTGCCCGCCGATGCCGGCGTCCCCGGTGAGGACGTCCGCGCCGTGCTCGGGCTCGACGAGGAGATCATCGAGTTCGAGATCAACCCCGACCGGGCCTACGCCCTCTCGTTGCGGGGGATCGCGCGCGAGGTGCTGGTCTCGGTCGAGGGCGCCTCGGGCTTCCGCGACCCGGCGCTGCGCGACACCCCGCCGGCCGACGACGCCGGCTACCCCGTCGTGCTCGAGGACCAGGCGGGCTGTCCGGTCTTCGTGGCCCGCACCGTCAGTGGCGTCGACCCGTCCGCGACCACCCCCGACTTCATCGTGCAGCGGATCACGGCGGCCGGGATGCGTCCGATCTCGCTGGCCGTCGACGTCACCAACTACGTGATGCTCGAGACCGGCCGCCCCATCCACGGCTACGACCTGGACAAGCTGCAGGGGGCGATCGTGGTGCGTCGCGCTCGCGAGGGTGAGCGACTCACCACGCTGGACGGCGCCGAGCGCGTGCTGGACGCCGAGGACCTGGTCGTCACCGACGACTCCGGCATCATCGGTCTCGGCGGCGTGATGGGCGGCGAGACTACCGAGATGTCGGAGACCACCAGCCGGATCCTGGTCGAGTCGGCGCACTGGGACCCGGTCGCGATGTTCCGGACCGGCAAGCGGCACAAGATCACCTCCGAGGCGGGCAAGCGCAACGAGCGCGGGGTCGACCCGACCATCTGCGCGGCCGCCGCCGACCGGGTGGTCGAACTGCTCACCACCTACGGCGGGGCCACCGCGGACCCGGGCGTCACCGAGGTCGGTACGGCGCCGGCGCCGGCGCCGATCGAGGTGGCCGCCGATCGTGCGGCCCGCGTGGCGGGGATCGACATCCCCGAGGACCGTGTCGTGGCGACGTTGGAGGCAGTGGGCTGCACGGTGAGCGGCGTCGGCACCGGCACGCTCGAGGTCCTGCCGCCGCCGTGGCGCCCCGACCTGACCGATCCTCAGGACACCACCGAGGAGGTGATCCGCCTCGTCGGCTACGACACCATCCCGGCGGTGCTGCCGACCGCACCCGCTGGTCGTGGCCTGACCCGCGATCAGCAGCTGCGACGGCGGGTCGGTCGCACCGCGGCCGCGGCCGGCTACGTCGAGGTGGTCACCTTCCCGTTCGTCGGGGAGAGCGACCTGGACGCGCTCGGCCTGCCCGGGGACGATCCACGGCGGACGACGTTGCGGCTGTCCAACCCGCTCAGCAGCGAGGCGCCCTCGATGACCACGACGCTGCTGCCCGGGCTGCTCCGGGCGGCGGCACGCAACGTGGGTCACGGCACCGATTCGGTCGCCCTGTTCGAGATCGCCACGGTGACCATCCCGGGCTCCGGTGAGCCGGCACCGATCCTGCCGGTCGACCGCCGACCCACCGAGGAGGAGTTCGCGGCGGTGACCGGGGCGCTCCCCGACCAGCCGTTGCGGCTGGCCGTGGTCGCGACCGGTGAGGCCGAGGCCACCGGCTGGTGGGGTACGGGACGCGGCGTCGCCTGGTCCGACGCCATCGATGTCGTGCAGCGGGTGGCCGACGCCCTCGGCCTGCGCCTGATGACGTCGGCGGTTGCACAGGCGCCGTGGCACCCCGGCCGGTGTGCGGCTCTCGAGCTCGACGGCCAGGTCGTCGGCCACGCCGGCGAGTTGCACCCGCGGGTCTGCGACGCCTTCGGACTGCCCCCCCGCAGCGTCGCGGCCGAGATCGATCTGGACGCGCTGCTCGGTGCCGCGGTGCACCTGCGCCCGGCCCCGTCCTTCTCCGGCTACCCGGTGGCCAAGGAGGACGTCGCGCTGGTGGTGACGAGCGACGTGCCGGCGGCCGCGGTGGAGCAGGCGCTGCGCGAGGGAGCAGGCGACCTGCTGGAGTCGGTGCGTCTCTTCGACGTCTACACCGGCGACCAGGTCGCCGCTGGCCACAAGTCGCTGGCGTACGCGCTGCGGTTCCGTGCGCCGGACCGCACCCTGGTCGAGGGGGAGGCCGCCCAGGCCCGGGATGCCGCCGTCGCTCGTGCTGCCGAGGTGACGGGGGCCGCGCAGCGCTGAGCTGCGGGCGCCGTGCCAGACTGGTGGCCACGGAAACTCGATTCACATGACTATGCAATCGGCTGTATAGTCATACATATGAGTCACGTTCGTGTCGCCGTCGCCGGAGCGAGTGGCTATGCCGGGGGTGAGGTGCTGCGGCTTCTGCTCGGGCACCCGGACGTCGAGATCGGAGCGCTGACGGCCGGCAGCAACGCGGGTCAGCGCCTCGGGTCGCTGCAGCCCCACCTGCTGCCGCTCGCCGACCGGATCCTCGAGCCGACCAGCGTGGAGGTCCTCGCCGGCCACGACGTCGTCTTCCTCGGCCTCCCGCATGGACAGTCCGCTGCAGTCGCGGAGCAACTCGGCGAGGAGACGGTCGTCATCGACTGCGGCGCCGACTTCCGGCTCGAGGACGCCGCCGAGTGGGCCCGGTACTACGGCGGGGAGCACGCCGGGACCTGGCCCTACGGTCTTCCCGAGCTGGCCGGCCGGCGCGAGGCGCTGCAGGGAGCCAAGCGGGTGGCAGTCCCGGGCTGCTACCCGACCATCTCCTCCCTCACCATCGCCCCGGCCGTCCAGCACGGGATCGTCGAGCCCGACGTCGTCGTGGTCGCGGCGAGCGGCACCAGTGGGGCCGGGAAGGCCGCCAAGCCCCATCTGCTCGGCAGCGAGGTGATGGGCAACGCGTCGGCGTACGGCGTCGGGGGAGTGCATCGGCACACCCCCGAGATCACCCAGAATCTCGGCCGGCTCACCGACAAGGACGTCGCGGTCAGCTTCACGCCGATGCTGGTGCCGATGGCGCGGGGCATCCTGGCCACCTGCTCGGCTCCCTTGGCCGGCACCTGGGCCACCGACGCCGCGCACGCGGTCTATGCCGAGGCCTACGAGGACGAGCCGTTCATCCACGTGCTGCCCGAGGGGCAGTGGCCGCAGACCCAGTCGGTGATCGGCTCGAACGCGGTCCAGATCCAGGTCGCTGTCGACCCGATCGCGGGCCGGCTGGTGGCGGTCGGCGCGATCGACAACCTGGCCAAGGGGACTGCGGGCGCGGCCGTGCAGTGCATGAACCTCGCGCTCGGCCTGCCGGAGACAACCGGCCTGAGCACGGTCGGAGTGGCGCCGTGAACGACATCTCCGTCGACGAGAGCGCGTCCGCCGGTCACCACCTGCTCCGTTACCCCGAGACCCTGGCAGTGGTCCGGCTCGGTCCTGGAGCCGACGTCCCTGCCTGGGCGGAGTCGTCGTCGGTCTTCTCGGTCACCGCGACCGCCACCGAGACCACGGTGGTCTGCGCGGGCCGCAATGTCCCGAGCAAGGTGCCGCACCTCAAGCCGCTCACCGGTTTCCGTATCGACGGCACCCTCGAGCTCACCCACAGCGGTGTGCTGGTCACGCTCCTGAGCCCGCTGGCAGAGGCCGGGATCGGCGTCTTCACCGCCTCGACCTTCGACTCCAGCTGGATCCTCGTCCCGCGGCACGACGCTGACGCCGCCGAGGAGGCCTGGCGACGATCGGGGCACACCACAGCCCCCGCCACCCCCGCCTGACCACCCCCACGAAGGACCCCTGATGAGCATCACCCAGCCCCAAGGCTTCCGGGCCGCCGGCACCGCGATCGGCCTGAAGTCCAGTGGCGACAAGGATCTCGCCCTCGTCGTGAACGACGGCCCGCGCTACGACTCGGCATCGGTCTTCACCAGCAACCGCTGCAAGGCCAACCCGGTCCTGTGGAGCGAGCAGGTCGCCAAGGACGGTGTCGTCCGCGCCGTCGTCCTCAACTCCGGCGGTGCGAACTGCTACACCGGCCCTGAAGGCTTCCAGACCACCCATGCGGTCGCCGAACGGGTCGCAGAGAAGGTCGGGGTCGGCGCGGGCGACGTGATCGTCTGCTCCACCGGCCTGATCGGGCTCACCAACGACCGGCAGCAGCTGATCGACGGTGTCGACACACTCCACCCGCTGCTCTCCTCCGACGGAGGAGGCGACGCCGCCGAGGCGATCATGACCACGGACTCGGTCAGCAAGCAGGCGGTGTTCACCGGCGACGGCTGGAGCATCGGCGCGATGGCCAAGGGCGCCGGCATGCTGGCCCCGGCGCTGGCGACAATGCTGGTGGTGATCACCACCGATGCCGAGGTGCCGGCCGCCCAGCTCGACGCCGCGCTGCGCGCCGCGACCCGGGTCAGCTTCGACCGTCTCGACTCCGACGGATGCCAGTCGACGAACGACACCGTCACGGTCCTCGCCAACGGCGCCAGTGGTGTCGTACCGGACCCGGCCACCTTCACCGCCGCGCTGACCGAGGTGTGTGTATCGCTGGCCCAGCAACTGCTCGCCGATGCCGAGGGCGCCGACCACGAGATCGCGATCCTCACCCGCAACGCTGCCACGGAGGACGACGCGGTCGCCGTGGGTCGCAGCGTGGCGCGCAGCAACCTGTTCAAGGCCGCCGTCTTCGGCAAGGACCCCAACTGGGGTCGGGTGCTGGCCTCGATCGGCACCACGGACGCAGTCTTCGACCCAGCTGACCTCGACGTCGCGATGAACGACGTGTGGGTGTGCCGCAACTCCGGGCCCGCCGAGGATCCGGCCGGCGTGGACCTGTCGGCCCGCGCCGTCACGGTCACCATCGACCTGAAGTCCGGTGACGCCG
Organism: Nocardioides sp. BGMRC 2183; assembly: GCA_008123405.1. GTDB lineage: Bacteria > Actinomycetota > Actinomycetes > Propionibacteriales > Nocardioidaceae > Nocardioides. The sequence goes on along the minus strand of VSSA01000026.1, from coordinate 6,936 downwards.
AGGCGACGGTGTGGACCAACGACCTCACCCACGCCTACGTGCACGAGAACAGCGCCTACAGCTCCTGAACGAGGGCCCCACGGATGAACACCGAGAACCCAGTCACTCACCACGCTGATACCCAGAACCCGGCGAAGCCGGACCCCAAGAAGGCTGCCACGTTGGCTGCGGCGCTGCCCTGGCTGAAGGCCTACCACGGCAAGGTCATCGTGGTGAAGTACGGCGGCAACGCAATGACCGACGATGCGCTCAAACGCGCCTTCGCCGAGGACATCGCCTTCCTACGCTTCGCCGGCTTCCGACCGGTGGTGGTGCACGGCGGCGGGCCGCAGATCTCGCAGATGCTCGATCGGCTGGGCATCGAGTCCGAGTTCCGCGGCGGTCTGCGCGTCACCACGCCCGAGGCGATGGACGTGGTCCGGATGGTGCTCGTCGGGCAGGTCCAGCGCGAGCTGGTCGGCTTGATCAACGAGCACGGCCCGCTGGCGGTCGGCCAGTCGGGTGAGGATGCCGGGTTGTTCACCGCCGAGGCCACCGGCACCGTCGTCGACGGTGAGGAGGTCGATCTCGGTCTGGTCGGCGAGGTCAGCGAGGTCCGCCCCGAGGCGGTGCTGGACCTGATCGAGGCCGGTCGGATCCCCGTCGTCTCCAGTGTCGCCCCCGACGCCGAGGGCACCGTGCACAACGTCAACGCCGATGCGGCTGCGGCCTCACTGGCGGTCGCGCTCGGTGCCGAGAAGCTGCTCATCCTCACCGACGTCGAGGGCCTCTACCTGGACTGGCCGGACCCCGAGGAGGTCATCGGCGAGATCAGCCCGGAGGCCCTGGAGGAGATCCTGCCGACCCTGGCCAGCGGCATGATCCCGAAGATGGGCGCCTGCCTGCAGGCGATCAAGGGTGGGGTCCAGCGGGCCACGGTGGTGGACGGACGCCAGCCCCACGCCGTACTGCTCGAGCTGTTCACCCACGAGGGCGTCGGCACCCAGGTGCTGCCCGGCGTGGAGACCAAGACCCGGAAGGCACGTGACTCATGAGCAGCGAGAGCTGGACCCAGCGCTACTCAGCGGCGCTGATGAACACCTTCGGCCCGCCCAAGCTGATCCTCGAGCGAGGAGAGGGATGTCGTGTCTGGGACGTCGATGGACGCAGCTACGTCGACTTCCTCGGCGGCATCGCGGTGAACACCCTCGGCCACGGGCACCCCGCCCTGGTCGACGCGGTGACCACCCAGCTGGGCACCCTCGGACACATCTCGAACTTCTTCGCGAGCACCCCGCAGATCGAGCTCGCGGAGCGACTGCTGGCGCTGGCGGCGCCCGACACCGACGGACGCGTCTTCTTGTGCAACTCCGGCGCGGAGGCGAACGAGGCTGCGCTCAAGATGACCCGCAGGACCGGTCGCACCCACGTGGTCGCCATGGAGGACGCCTTCCACGGCCGGACCATGGGCAGCCTCGCGCTCACCTCGAAGCAGGCCTACCGGACGCCGTTCGAACCGCTGCCCGGCGACGTCACCTGGGTCCCGTACGGCGACGTCGACGCGCTCGCCGCGGCGGTCACCGACCAGACCGCCGCGGTGGTGATCGAGCCGCTGCAGGGCGAGGCCGGGGTCAACGTGGCGGCCGGGGACTTCCTCGCCGCGGCTCGTGCGATCACCACCGACCACGGTGCGCTGCTGTGGCTCGACGAGATCCAGAGCGGCATGGGTCGCACCGGTCGGTGGCTCGCCAGCCACGCCGCCGGGGTCACCCCCGACATCGTCACCCTGGCCAAGGGCCTTGCCGGGGGCATTCCGATCGGCGCCTGCATCGGTTTCGGTGATGCCGGTCGCCTCTTCGAGCCTGGCAACCACGGCACCACCTTCGGCGGCAACCCGGTGGCCGCGGCCGCCGCCTTGGCCGTGATCGACACGATCGAGAAGGACGGATTGCTCGAGCATGCCGTGGCTGTCGGTGAGCGGCTCCGGTCGGGGCTGGTCGCCGACGCCCGGGTCACCGAGATCCGGGGGAGCGGCGTGCTGGTGGGCCTGACCCTGGCAGGGGTGGACGCGCCGGCGGTCGTGGCAGCCGCGCAGGACGCCGGTTGGATCATCAACGCCACCGGGCCGGACCGGGTGCGGTTCGCACCACCGCTCGTGGTCGGCCTCGACGACGTCGATGCGTTCCTCGCCGCGTGGCCCTCCATCCTGGACGCGGCCCAGGGGAGTGCGGCATGACCCGCCATCTGCTGCGCGACGACGACCTGACCTCGGCGGAGCAGGCCGAGATCCTGGCGCTCGCCGCCGCGATGAAGGAGGATCCGTTCGGGCTCGTCGACGGCGGTGTGGGCAAGCCACTGGCTGGGCCGCACACGGTCGCGATGATCTTCGACAAGGCCACTCTGCGCACCCAGACGTCTTTCTCGGCCGGCATCGCCGAGTTGGGGGGCAACCCGCTCCTGGTGGACGGCGCGCTGGCCGGCATCGGGCGGCGGGAGTCGGTCGCCGACGTCGCCCGGGTGCTCGGCCGCCAGGTCTCGGCGATTGTCTGGCGCACCTTCCACCAGTCCGACCTGGAGCAGATGGCCGAGCTCTCCGGGGTCCCGGTCGTCAATGCGCTGACCGACGACTTCCACCCCTGCCAGCTGCTCGCCGACCTGCTTACCGTCGCCGAACACAAGGGAGAGCTGGCCGGTTTGACCGCCACCTTCCTCGGCGACGGTGCCTGCAACGTCGGCAACTCCTGGCTCTTGGCGGGCGCGCTGGCCGGGATGCACATCCGGATGAGCAGTCCCGAGGGCTACCTGCCGGCGGAAGAGATCTTCGCGCGTGCGAAGGAGATCGCCGCGACGACCGGCGGCTCGGTCACCGCGGTGGCCGATCCGGTCGCTGCGGTCGCCGAGGCAGACGTGGTGATCACCGACACCTGGGTGTCGATGGGCAAGGAGGATGAGGCGGCCGCCCGACGTGCGGTCTTCGCCCCCTACGCGATCACCGGAGAGCTGCTCTCCCTGGCGGCCTCCGACGCCGTCGTGCTGCACTGTCTGCCCGCCTACCGCGGCTTTGAGATCACTGCCGAGGTGATCGACGGCCCGCAGAGTGTCGTCTGGGACGAGGCGGAGAACCGGCGTCACGTGCAGAAGGCAGTGCTGGCGTGGCTGCACGAGCGTCGAGGGTGGTGACGGCGATGACCGAACGCGCCATCACGCCGGTGACCAAGAGCGCCCGTCAGCAGTTGATCACCGAGCTGGTCGGAAGCCGCGAGATCCACTCCCAGCAGGAGCTCGCAGCTCTTCTCGCCGCGCGCGGGGTCCACGTCACCCAGGCGACGCTGAGTCGCGACCTGGTCGAGCTGGATGCGCTCAAGATCAGGCTCGCGTCGGGCGCGCTGGTCTACGCGGTGCCCGCCGAGGGCGGTGACCGGATCCCGATCGCCGCGGAGAGCGCCGCCGCGGCCAACCGGCTCTCCCGGCTCGCCTCCGAGCTCTTGGTGAGCGCGGAGGCCAGCGCCAATCTGGTCCTGTTGCGCACCCCGCCGGGTGCAGCGCAGTTCCTCGCCAGCGCGATCGACAAGGTCGAGTTCGGCGACATCCTCGGGACGATCGCCGGCGACGACACGGTCGTGGTGATCAGCCGTGACCCGGTCGGCGGCGAATCCCTGGCCCACAAGTTCACCTCCCTTGCCGAAAGGAACGAAAGTTGAGCAAGGTCCTCACCAGCCTCCCCGCCGGAGAGCGCGTCGGCATCGCCTTCTCCGGTGGTCTGGACACGTCCGTCGCCGTTGCCTGGATGCGCGACAAGGGCGCTGTGCCCTGCACCTACACCGCCGACATCGGTCAGTACGACGAGCCCGACATCTCCGGTGTGCCGGACCGGGCGATGGCCTACGGGGCCGAGATCGCCCGCGCCATCGACTGCCGACTCCCGTTGGTGGAGGAGGGACTTGCCGCACTGGCCTGCGGTGCCTTCCACATCCGTTCCGGCGGTCGCGCCTACTTCAACACCACTCCGCTCGGCCGAGCGGTCACCGGCACCATGCTGGTCCGGGCGATGCACGAGGACGACGTCAACATCTGGGGTGACGGCTCGACGTTCAAGGGCAACGACATCGAGCGGTTCTACCGCTACGGCCTGCTGGCCAACCCTGACCTGCGGATCTACAAGCCGTGGCTCGACGCGGAGTTCGTCACCGAGCTCGGCGGCCGTACCGAGATGAGCCAGTGGCTCACCGAGCACGGCCTTCCCTATCGCGACTCGGCCGAGAAGGCGTATTCGACCGACGCCAACATCTGGGGCGCCACCCACGAGGCCAAGACGCTGGAACACCTCGACGTGTCGCTGGAGACCGTCGAGCCGATCATGGGCGTGAAGTTCTGGGATCCCTCGGTCGCGATCGACAGCGAGGACGTCACCATCGGCTTCGTCGCGGGACGTCCGGTCTCGATCAACGGGGTGCGGTACGACGACCCCGTCGCCCTCGTCATGGAGGCAAACGCGATCGGTGGTCGCCACGGGCTCGGGATGAGCGACCAGATCGAGAACCGCATCATCGAGGCGAAGTCGCGGGGCATCTACGAGGCTCCGGCCATGGCGCTGCTCTGGATCGCCTACGAGCGGCTGCTGAATGCGATCCACAACGAGGACACCATCGCCAACTACCACTCGGAGGGGCGCAAGCTCGGACGGCTTCTCTACGAGGGCCGTTGGCTGGATCCGCAGGCTCTGATGCTGCGCGAGTCGATCCAGCGGTGGATCGCCTCGCTGGTGACCGGTGAGGCGACGGTCCGGTTGCGGCGCGGGGAGGACTACTCGATCCTCCGCACCGACGGCCCCGCCTTCTCCTACCACCCGGAGAAGCTCTCGATGGAGCGCACCGAGAACGCTGCGTTCGGTCCGACCGATCGGATCGGACAGCTCACCATGCGCAACCTCGACATCGCGGACTCCCGCTCCAAGCTGGAGCTGTACGCCAACCAGCCGCTGGACCAGGGGCAGGTGCTGGTCGAGAACGGGACGCTCTTCGGCGAGCTGCCCGCGGGCGGCTATGACCGGATCACCAAGAACCCGGCGGCCCTGGGCGTGGACAGCGAGGACGACGCGCTCGACGCCGCGGCCATGGAGTTCGGCGCCGACTGAAGACTGCCCCCGGCGCACGACATGATGGCGAGGAGATGACGACAGTGGCGAAGAGGGCCACGGACGGAGGAGCACGGTGAGCACCGCGGGCACGGAGGGCACCGAGACCAAGACCGAGGGGACCAACACAGGGAAGCTGTGGGGCGGGCGCTTCGCAGGGGGCCCTTCCCCCGAGCTCGAGGCGCTCTCGCGCTCGACGCATTTCGACTGGCGCCTCGGCCACTACGACCTCGCCGGCTCGCACGCACACGCCAAGGCGCTCGGTGCGGCCGGGCTGCTGACGAGCGCTGAGGAGGCAGAGCTGCACCGGGGTCTCGACGTGCTGGCTGCCCGCTTCGCCGACGGCACGCTGCGGCCGGCGCAGTCCGACGAGGACGTGCACGGAGCCCTGGAGCGACTCCTGATCGAGGAGGTCGGCCCGGACGTCGGCGGCAAGCTGCGCGCCGGACGCTCGCGCAACGACCAGATCGCGACCTTGTTCCGCTGCTATCTGCTCGACCATGCCGCGACCATCTCGAGCCTGGTCCTGGACCTGGTGCAGGCGTTGGCAGCCCAGGCCGAGCGGCACCTGGGACCGGAGCCGGCGATCATGCCCGGCCGGACCCACCTCCAGCACGCCCAGCCGGTGCTGCTCTCCCACCACCTGCTGGCGCACGCCTGGCCGCTGGTGCGCGACGTCGAGCGGCTGGCTGACTGGCGTCGCCGGGTCGAGGCGGATTCGCCGTACGGCGCGGGAGCGCTGGCCGGGCAGAGCCTCGGACTCGATCCCGAGCTGGTTGCACGCGAGCTCGGCTTCACGGGCTCGACGGCGAACTCGATCGACGGCACGGCCTCGCGTGACTTCGTCGCGGAGTTCGCCTTCGTGACAGCGCAGATCGGCGTCGACGTCAGCCGGATCGCCGAGGAGGTGATCGTGTGGGCGACCAGGGAGTTCGACTTCGTCACCCTGCACGACTCCTGGTCGACCGGGTCGAGCATCATGCCGCAGAAGAAGAATCCGGACATCGCCGAGCTCGCCCGGGGAAAGACCGGCCGCCTGATCGGCAACCTGACCGCCGTGCTCACCACGCTCAAGGCGCTGCCGCTGGCCTACAACCGTGATCTCCAGGAGGACAAGGAGCCGGTCTTCGACTCCGTCGACACCCTGGAGGTGCTGCTGCCGGCCTTCACCGGACAGGTCGCGACACTGGTCTTCAACACCTCCCGGATGGCCGAGCTGGCCCCTCAGGGATTCTCGCTCGCGACCGACATCGCCGAGTGGCTTGTCCGCGAGGGGGTGCCGTTCCGGGTGGCGCACGAGGTCGCCGGTTCGTGCGTACGGCGTTGCGAGGAGCTCGGGATCGAGCTCGATGAGCTCAGCGACGAGCAATTCGCGGAGATCTCCGAGCACCTGACCCCCGCCGTTCGGACCGTGCTGACCGTGCGGGGCTCCGTCGACTCCCGCGACGGCCGCGGCGGTACGGCGCCGGTCCGCGTCCGGGAGCAGCTCGCTGACCTGCACAAACGCGTCGCAGAGCTGGGCTAGCGTCGCACGCGTCCACCCCGATTTGGCATGGATGACACGGTGCCGTAATGTTCTTCTCGTCGCGGCAAGCGGCAAGGCCCCGAGGGGAAATCCCGGGGCCTTGAGCATGTCATGACAGTCCACGATGTGGGGCACGGAGATCGGCGGTCACGCCGAGTTGACGGGCCGAAGCGGACGGACTAACGTTTCACAGGTTGCCCCGCCAAAGGGCGCCGGGTCACCGGCGACACCAGGCTGGTGCGTGTGATGTTTGAGAACTCAACAGTGTGTCATGCAAGTTATGGTTTGTTGTGAATTG
>VSSA01000025.1 GCA_008123405.1 Nocardioides sp. BGMRC 2183 | reverse complement strand
TGGACGCTGTCGCGTCGCCGGCCGGCTGGCCGCCGCGCGTGCGCTGGCGGTTGCGGTTGCGGTTGCGCGCCGGGCGGTCGCCCTCGCGCTTCTCCCGCGGCGCCCGCTCGACCGGGGCAGGGTCGACGATGCGGCCCTTGGTGCCCGGGGCGATGCCCTGGTCGTGGAAGAGGTGCTCGGACGTCGAGTAGGTCTCCAACGGCTCGTCGAAGGGCAGGTCCAGTGCCTTGTTGATCATCTTCCAGCGGTGCACGTCGGTCGCGTCGACCAACGTGATCGCGATGCCGGAGGCGCCAGCTCGACCGGTACGGCCGATCCGGTGGACGTAGGTCTTGTCGTCCTCGGGGCAGGTGTAGTTGATGACATGGGAGACCCCGGCCACGTCGATGCCGCGCGCCGCGACGTCGGTGGCCACCAGGACCTGGATCTTGTCCTCGCGGAAGCGACCCATCGCCTTCTCGCGTGCCACCTGGGCCATGTCGCCGTGCAGCGGGCTGGCCTTGAAGCCGCGCTCGCTCAGGTCGTCGGCCACCCGCTGCGCCTGGCGCTTGGTGCGGGTGAAGACGACGACCTTGCCGGCGTCCTCGGCCTGCAGCACCCGGCCGATGATCTCCGGCTTGTCCAGGTCGTGGGCGAGGTAGATGAACTGCGCGGTGGCAGGCACCGTCGCGTTCTCGTACGACGACTCGGCGCGGATGTTCATCGGGTGCCGCATGTGCATCCGGGCCAGCGAGACGATCGCCGAGGGCATGGTGGCCGAGAACAGCATCGTCTGCCGGGTCTCGGGGGTCTGGCGGATCAGCCGCTCGACGTCGGGCAGGAAGCCCAGGTCGAGCATCTCGTCGGCCTCGTCGAGGACGAGCGCGTGCACGTGGGAGAGGTCCAGCGCGCGTCGGTTGGCCAGGTCGATCAGCCGGCCCGGGGTGCCGACGACGATGTCCACGCCGGCGTCGAGCGCTTCGAGCTGCGGCTCGTAGCCGACGCCGCCGTAGACCGTGAGCACGCGGAGGCCGCGGTCGCGGCTGGCGAGCTCGAGGTCGCCGGAGACCTGGAGTGCGAGCTCGCGGGTCGGGGCGACGATCAGGGCCTGCGGCTTGCCCTCGGGCAGCTCGGCGTAGTCGAGGTCGGTGCGGGCAACCGAGCGCTGGATCACCGGGATGCCGAACGCGAGGGTCTTGCCGGTGCCGGTGCGGGCCTGGCCGATCAGGTCGGTCCCCATCAGCGCGACGGAGAGCGTCATCTCCTGGATCGCGAACGGGTGGGTGATGCCCGAGCGCTCCAACGAGTCGCAGATCGCCGGCATCACGCCGAGGTCGCGGAAGCTGGGAGTGGTCGGGGTGTCGGTCTCGACCGGCGCTTCGGGGCCGGTCTGGATGTCGTTGCTCAGGGTCCTGTCGCTTTCGTGAGGTTCAGCCGTCCGGCCGCAGGATCCTTCGATCGCAGCCGTTCCACCGATTCGTTCGATGCGGCTGCGAGACGACCCCCGTGGGCCGGCCCTTCACACTCAGCCGCGCACATACGCGGGCGGCGCCGCGCTTGTGCACAGCGCTCTGCCCACACCCATGGTATCGGTACGCTGCGCCCATGGCCGAAACCGCCGACGTCCCCGCCGTTTCCGAGGCCCCCGAGGATCCCGCCTACCGTCAGGCGGTGATCGACCTGCTCGGCGTGATCGCCTACGGCGAGATCTGCGCCTTCGAGCGCCTGGTCGAGGACGCGAAGCTGGCGCCGACGCTGCCGGACAAGGTGGAGCTGGCCACGATGGCCTGCGTCGAGTTCGACCGGGTGCACGGCCTGCACGCACGGATCCGGGAGTTCGGTGGCGACCCGTTCGACGCGATGTCTCCGTTCCGGGAGTCGGTCGATGCCTTCCACGCCCACACGGCGCCGGCCGACTGGTACGAGGGACTGATCAAGGCCTACGTCGGCGACGGCCTGGCCAGTGACTTCAACCGCGAGATCGCCGCCTACCTGGACCCGACCACCCGTGACCTGGTCGTCGCCACGATGGAGGGCACCAGCCATTCGGAGTTCGTGGTGGACCGGGTCCGTGCCGGGATCGCCGAGGATCCGCGACTGGGCGGCAGGCTCGCCCTGTGGGGTCGTCGGCTGATGGGGGAGGCCCTGATCCAGGCCCAGCGCATCGCTGCCGACCGGGATGCGCTGAGCGCGCTGCTCTCCGGTGGTGTCGACCGCCCCGGCCTCGACCTGGCGGCGCTGGGGCGGATGTTCACCCGGCTCACCGAGCGTCACGCGGCCCGGATGGCGGACCTGGGACTCGAGGCCTGAGCCCGGCGCCAGGATGACCGCTCAGGCCGGCCCGACGCCGTTGAGGTCGAGGGTGGTCACCAGCCCGGGGTGGTCGGAGGAGACCCGGACCTCGCGACTGCCGACCGTCTCCATCCCCGACGGGAAGAACTGGTACATCACCGCCCGGTCCTTGGTGTAGGAGAAGCCGGCGGCCGAGAGCCGCGACGCCGCCGTCCAGCCGCCCTGGTGCGGGTGAGAGTTCATGTCCCCGCCGACCAGCACCGGACCGTACGCCGACAGCGCTCGCACCGCGTCGACCAGCTGGTCCATGCCGGTCGCGTAGCGCTGCAGCCTGCTCTGCGCGGGGGTGCCCGGCTGCCTGGGTGCGCGGACCGGGTTGGTCATCATGTGGGTGGAGACCACTGACAGGATCGCCCCGTTCCGATGCTGGAGCACTCCCCAGGTCGCGTAGCGGTCCCAGACGAACGGCCGCCCGCGCAGGTAGCCGACGTCGTTGTCGACGATCTTGATCCGTCCCCCGTCGACCAGGTGCCAGCGGTCCTTGCGCCAGGCGATCACGTTGTTCATCGACTGGACCCCACCGGCTGACCGATCGGGCACCGGGTCGCGGTAGACGCCGTACCCGGGTGCCAGGGAGGCGATCTGCCGGGTCGAGCGACGCCCGACCTCGTTGAGCAGGACGAAGTCCGGTCCAGCGGCGGTGAGGGTGCTCATCGAGGCGGCGAACCCGCTGCTGCTGGTCCGGTTCGGGATGTTGGCGACCGCGGTGGTCACCCGCCCCTGCAGCGGGATCCCGATCGGCGCCGCCACGTCGGCGGGCGGGCCCAGGCGCAGACCGCTTCCGCTGCGACCGCTGCTGGCCGGTGCCTGCGGCACCGGGTCGAGGTTGCGCAGCCGTTTGGGCACCTTGATCTTGGCCTGGCCGCCGTAGCGGTCCTGTTCGGCCTCGGTGCTCGGGGCCGGATCGGTGGGGTCGGCGCTGGGCGCCGTCGTGCCCGTGGTTGCGGGCGTCCCGGCCTGCGGGGACTGCTCGTCGTCGCCGGCGAGCCGGATCGCGCCGAGGACCAGCGCCGCGATCACGGCGAATCCGCCGAGCAGCAGCCAAGGGCTCTGCTCGAGAGAGGTCCGGTCGCTGTCCACCGCACGGAGTGTAGGTCGCTACCCGTCACCCCGCGTCGCGGGTGCGGCAGGAGGTCCGGTTTCGTGTTCCGGCCGGTGGGTGCTCCACGGAACCGCCGACGGTGACGTCTACGCTGGCCGCGGAACGTCCGACGACCCTCCCCAGGAGCAGCACGTGGCAGCGATCGAAGCCGTTGGCGCCCGCGAGATTCTCGACTCGCGCGGCAACCCCACCGTCGAGGTCGAGGTACTCCTCGATGACGGTGCATTCGCTCGGGCTGCCGTGCCCAGCGGCGCCTCCACCGGTGCCTTCGAGGCGGTGGAGCTGCGTGACGGCGGCGACCGCTACCTGGGCAAGGGCGTGCAGCACGCCGTGGACGCGGTGATCCAGACCATCGGCCCCGCCCTGGAGGGCATCGACGCCGCCGACCAGCGACTCGTCGACCAGGCCATGCTGACTGCCGACGGCACCCCCAACAAGGCGCAGTACGGCGCCAACGCGATCCTCGGTGTCTCGCTGGCCGTCGCGCGGGCGGCAGCGGACTCCGCCGAGCTCCCGCTCTACCGCTACGTGGGCGGACCCAACGCGCACGTCCTGCCGGTGCCGATGATGAACATCCTCAACGGCGGCGCCCACGCCGACACCAACGTCGACATCCAGGAGTTCATGATCGCGCCGATCGGTGCGGCCAGCTTCCGCGATGCGCTCCGCTCCGGCGCGGAGGTCTACCACGCGCTGAAGTCGGTGCTGAAGAGTCGCGGGCTGGCCACCGGGGTCGGCGACGAGGGTGGCTTCGCCCCCGACCTGGAGTCCAACCGGGCGGCGCTGGACCTGATCACCGAGGCCATCCAGAAGGCCGGTTACGAGCCGGGCAAGGAGATCGCGCTCGCCCTCGACGTGGCCGCCAGCGAGTTCTGCGAGGACGGCGCCTACACCTTCGAGGGGACCGAGAAGACCGCGGAGGAGATGATCGCCTACTACGCCGACCTGGTGGCGTCGTACCCGATCGTCTCCATCGAGGACCCTCTCGACGAGGAGGACTGGGAGGGCTGGAAGGCGATCACCGACCAGCTCGGCACACAGACCCAGCTGGTCGGCGACGACCTCTTCGTCACCAACGTCGAGCGACTCCAGCGCGGCATCACCGGCGGCCAGGGCAACGCGCTGCTGGTGAAGGTGAACCAGATCGGCACGCTCACCGAGTCGCTGGACTCCGTCGAGCTCGCCCACCGCAACGGCTACCGCTGCATGATGAGCCACCGCTCCGGCGAGACCGAGGACACCACCATCGCGGACCTGGCGGTCGCGACCAACTGCGGCCAGATCAAGACCGGTGCTCCGGCCCGCTCGGAGCGGGTCGCCAAGTACAACCAGCTGCTCCGGATCGAGGACGAGCTCGGTGACGCCGCCCGCTACGCCGGGGCCGGCGCGTTCCCCCGGTTCCAGGGCTGAGCGAGGCGACTCCATGGCCGAGGAGCGCAGGACCAGCCGGAAGCCGGGGCGCCCCGCACGCGGGCGCTCCGGGCCCGGTGGTCCGCGCTCCTCGCCGCAGCACAACCAGCGCCGACAGGCACAGCTGGAGCGGGAGGTGGCCGCGGAGGCCACCACCGCGGAGGAGAAGCGCCGGACTCGGCTGACCGGCCGCGCGGCGATCCTGGTGCTGGTGCTGGCAGTCCTGGCCGTCTCCTACGCCTCCTCGCTGCGCGCTTACCTGCAGCAGCGCTCCCAGATCAACCAGCTGCAGGCCCAGATCGCCGAGCGCAAGGACGCGATCGACGACCTGGAGCTCGAGAAGGAGCGGTGGGAGGACCCGGCCTTCGTCGCCCAGCAGGCGCGCGAGCGCTTCGGCTACGTGCCTCGTGGCGAGACCCCCTTCGTGGTGGTGGACGAGAACGGCGAGCTGCTGGACAGCTCGTCGGAGCTCTCCGATCCGGACGAGGCGGTTCAGACCGAGGAGCGGGCCTGGTACGACGACGTGTGGGACTCGATGAAGGTCGCCGGTGACCCGCCGACCCGGATCCCCGATCCGCCGAAGAAGAAGATCGACCCCTCGCAGGAGGACCTGGAGTGAGTCCACGGTGAGAGCAGCCCAGGCCGAGACCTTCACCGAGGCGGACGCGGCGGTTGTCGCCGAGCAGCTCGGTCGTCCGGCCCGAGGGGTTCACGGCGTCGGCTACCGGTGCTCGTGTGGACGCCCGCTGGTCGTGGTGACCGAGCCGCGGCTGCCCAACGGCACTCCGTTCCCGACCACCTACTACCTGACCGCGCCACGGATCAACTCGCGGATCGGGACGCTGGAGGCCTCCGGCGTGATGCGCGCGATGCAGGACCGGCTCGGCACCGACGCCGAGCTGGCGGCGGCGTACCGTGTCGCGCACGAGGCCTATCTGGAGGACCGCGCGTTCGTCGGTCGGGCGCACGACCTGGAGGTGCCCGAGATCGACGGCATCTCCGCGGGCGGCATGCCTGACCGGGTGAAGTGTCTGCACGTGCTCGCCGCACACGCGCTGGCCGCGGGCCGTGGGCTCAATCCGTTGGGGGACGAGACCTTGGACCGGCTGGGCTGGACCGAGGAGCGCTGCTGGTGCACCGGCTCCTGGCCGGGGACGCCCGACACCAGCATCGACACCAGCACCGATGCGTGAGCCGGTCGCCGCGATCGACTGCGGCACCAACACCATCAAGCTGCTGATCGGCACGCTGCCCGAGGTGAGCGTCCGCGAGGCCCGGATGGTCCGACTGGGCCAGGGCGTGGACGCGACCGGGATGCTGGCGCCAGCGGCACTGGAGCGCGCCTTCGCCGCCATTGACGAGTACGCGGCGCTGATTCGCGACGCCGGGGCGACCCGGGTCCGGTTCTGTGCCACCTCGGCGACGCGGGACGCCGGCAACGCCGCCGAGTTCGCAGCCGGAGTCCGCGCTCGGCTCGGGGTGGACCCCGAGGTGCTCTCCGGCGAGGAGGAGGCACGGCTGGCCTTCGCGGGCGCGACCCGCGACGCGGGCCCGCTGCCCTCGCCGGTGCTGGTGCTGGACATCGGCGGCGGGTCGACGGAGCTGATCCTCGGCGACGAGGCGGGCGGCCTGCGGGCGGCGTACTCGATGGACATCGGATCGGTCCGGTTGCACGAGCGCCGCCTCGGCGGCGACCCGGCGACCCCGGATCAGGTGGCCGCGTGCGTCGCCGACATCGACGCGGCGATCGACCAGGCGGCCGTGGCCGGGTTGGACCCCGGTGCGGCGGCATCGGCTATCGGGGTCGCCGGCACGATCACGACCATCGCGGCCGGCACCCTCGGCCTTGTCGACTACGACCGTGAGGCGATCCACCGAGCCGTGCTCCCGGTCGAGGCGGTCGAGCAGCAGATCCAGCGACTGGTCGCGATGACGGTGGCGGAGCGCCGGGAGTTGGGATGGATGCATCCGGGGCGTGCTGACGTGGTCGACGCAGGTGCGCTGATCCTCTCGCGGGTCCTGCGCCGGCTGAGGATCGACCGGATCGAGGTCGCCGAGACCGACATCCTCGAGGGGATCGCCTGGTCTCTGACCGAGTGACCGGGCCACTCACCGAGTGATCCCGTGCCGGGGCTGCCTGCCAGAATGGCGCCGTGAGCACCGCACTGCATGCCGTCACCGTCCTCGGCCACGACCGTCCCGGCATCATCGCCGAGACGACCGCCGGCCTCGCCGGCCTTGGCCTCAACATCGAGGACTCGACGATGACGCTGCTGCGGGGCCACTTCGCGATGATGCTGTTGTGCCGCGGCTCCGCCGACGGCAGCCAGATCGAAGCCGCGCTGGCACCGCTGGCCGCCGGCGGCGACCTCGACATCGCCGTCCGCCCCGTCCTCGACCAGCCGGCCCACGCCGGCGGCGGAGACCGATGGGTGCTGACCGTGCACGGCGGCGACCGTCCCGGGATCGTCTCGGCGGTGGTCGGCCACGTGGCGGCCCTCGGCGGCAACATCACCGACCTGACCACGCGGCTCTCCGGCGACCTCTACCTGCTGGTTGCCGAGCTGGACGTGCCGGCGGGGGTCGAGCCGGGCGTCGTCGAGGCCGGGATCCGTGCCGCGGCCGAGCAGGTCGGCGTCACCGCCACCGTGCGGCCGGTGGAGGCCGACGAACTGTGAGCGACGACCTCACCGCCGACAGCGCCCGGCTGTCGGCCTGGACCGTGGACGAGCTCGGCACGGAAGGCACCGTGCTGCCGGTGGTCCGGGCACCCGACCTGGTGCTGTCCACCCGTGGTGCGGAGGTGGACCCGACCGACCCCGACATGATCCAGCTGGCCGCCGACCTGGTCGCCACGATGCGCGTCAGTCCCGGTTGCGTCGGCCTGGCCGCCAACCAGGTCGGCGTCGGGGTGCGGATGTTCTGCGTCGACGTCACCGACCACCCCAAGACCCGGACTCGTCACGGGACCTTCGTGCTCTGCAATGCCGAGGTGGTCGCTGCCAGCCGCAACGAGAAGGCCCGCGAGGGCTGCATGTCGGTGCCGGACTTCACCGGTGACGTCAAACGCGCCTCCCGGGTCACCGTCACCGGCACGATCCCCGGCACCGGCGAGCAGGTCACGGTGGCCACCGACGCCTTCGAGGCCCGGGCACTCCAGCACGAGATCGACCACACCGACGGCCTGCTCTTCTTGGACCGCGTCGCCGGGGCCCACGCCATCTATCCTCGCCAGACTTACCTGTAATCCCCAGCCCCCGTATCCCAACCGGCAGAGGACGGCGTCTTAAAAACGCTTCAGTCTGGGTTCGAGTCCCAGCGGGGGCACCGACCACCTACGTCAGCGGGTTCTGCTCTCAGCAGAGTCCGGTACGACGCCGGGTGCGGGCGCCGTCCAGCGACCTACGATGAGGCATGGCCGAGCACACCGCACCCGTTCCGCCCCTCCGACTCGCGCCGGCAGATCCCGCCCGCGACAGCAGTCCGGACACAACGGCTGCCGAGCCGCTCTGGCGCGATCTGCTCGGCGGTCGGCTGCGTCGGCTGCGCCGGGAGCGCGAGGAGACGCTGACCGAGACCGCCGAGCGAGCCGGGATCTCGCCGCAGTACCTCTCCGAGATCGAACGGGGTCTCAAGGAGCCCTCCAGTGAGATGATCGCGGCGGTGGCCGGTGCGCTCGACACCACGCTGCTCGACCTCACCTCCGCGGTCGCCGGCGAGTTGGCGGCGATGAGGCCGGCCCGGCGCGTCGCCCCCGCGCGTCCGGTCGCCTCCGCCTACGCGCTGGCTGCCTGAAGCAAGCTCAGTGACGTGGTCCGTGGAGGGGCACCGCGGCGAACGGCGCTGCCGGTCGCATTGCCGGCCCGTGGCGACTCGGGACATCGGTGACGAATCTGGATTCGGCCAACCGCTGCTTGTCGAACACTCCGCGCGATCTCTTACGTCCACCGGCCAGGACGTACTCGGTGGCATCGAGCTGCCAGCAGGCATTCGGCGCGGGGTAGACGAACCGACGCCGGGCCGAGCGTGACTTCCTCTTCCGCTCAGCCCGTGCGACGCCCGCGGCCCGGGAAGATCATGTGCCAGTGACACGATCGACGGCACGCCGGAAGTGTCACCGATGTCCTGATGCACAACCGTCACCGATGTCGTGCGACATGACAGCCACTGTGCCGGCCCGAGCTGTGGAAAACGTTCGTTGACCTGGGAAAATAGGTCCACAAGCTTCGCCTGGCCACTAGAACACCAGTTCGAATCAGCGTAGAATCAGGGCAACCGAAACGCTCCTCGGAAGGCCCCGTTTCATGTCGATCCTCGGCACTCGCACCGACCGCATCACCACCGCGGTCCTGGACGCGCGTGCCGGGTTGGCGGGGGTGGCTGAAGCCCAACCCGGGTTTCTGAGCCAGGGCGAGCGGGAGCGGCTGCTGACCGAGCTGGTCGCCCTGGAAGCGCAGGTGACCGAGCTGCGGATGCGGACGATGGCAGCATCCGGCGATGTTGCGTCGGCGCATGGGGCACGGGATGTCGCGGGGTGGGTCGCACTGCAGACCGGGACCGAACCCGCCCGGCTCCGCTCGGAGCTCAAGGTCGCTGGGTCGGTGGACCGCGCGTGGCCCCGGGTGGCGGAAGCGATGGCGCGTGGAGCACTGTCGTTGGAGCAGGCGCGGGTGATCGTGTCCGGGTTGGATGCGTTGCCTCCCAGGGTCGGTGTTGATGTCCGGGAACGGGCTGAGCGGGACCTGGTCGGCTACGGCACCGGTGACAAGGATGAGGTCCCTGAGGGTGGGTTCGGTCCGCGTCACCTGCGGCTGTTGGCCGACCGGATCCTGTACGTCGTGGCTCCCGAGGTCGCTGAGGCCGAGGACGCGAAGCGGCTGGCCGCCCTGGACGCCGCCGCGCGTGCGAAGACCTCGCTGAAGATGCGGCCCCACGGTGACACCCCCGGATTGACCCGGATCACCGCCCTGGTGCCCGACCCGATCGCGGCCCGGTTGGCGACGTATCTGGATGCCTACACCTCACCCCGCCATCACTCCCTGCACGAGGAAGCCGGCAACCCGGATGCGGAACGGCTGCCGCAACACCACGCCCGCGGCCTCGCGTTCTGCGCGTTGTTGGAGCACCTCGACCCCAACAAGCTCCCCGCCCATGGTGGCGATGCGACCACCGTGATCGTGAACATCGACCACGATCAGCTCACCAAGGACCTCGGCGCCGCCGGGCTCCTCGACCCCACCACCGACAGCGGGGGCGAGCAGCAGATCAGTGCTGCCCACGTCCGGCGTCTGGCGTGTACCGCGAAGATCCTCCCCGTCGTGCTCGGCGGCAAGTCCGAAGTCCTGGACCTAGGACGCGCCCAGCGCCTGTTCTCACCCGCGCAGCGCAAAGCACTCCAACTTCGCGACAAGTGCTGCCGGGCCGAGGGCTGCACCATCCCCGCCCGCTGGTGCGAAGCACACCATCTGGACCCCTGGTCCCAAGGCGGAAAGACCGACCTCAAAGACGGCGTCCTGCTCTGCTCCTTCCACCACCACCTCGAACACGACCCCGCCTACACCGTCAGCAAACTCCCCACCGGCGACCACCGCTACCACCGACGGACCTGAGCCCTATACCTCTCGAGGTCGCTCGGCGATCACGTGGTCGAGAAGCCCGTATTGCCGGGCGCCCTCGGCTGTGAAGACCCGGTCGTGGTCGGTGTCGGCGCGCAGAGTCGCCACCTCCTGCCCGGTGCTATGAGCCAGGATCCGCTCGATGTCGCCGCGCACCCGCACCACCTCGTCGGCGGCCAGGATCAGGTCGGGGATGGCGCCACGGCCTTGGGCCGACGGTTGGTGCAGCACGACCCGGGCGTGGGGGAGTGCCGCGCGCTTGCCGGGAGTGCCCGCTGCGAGCAGCACGGCGCCGACCGCGACTGCCTGGCCCACGCACGTGGTGGCGACCTGGGGTCGGATGTAGCGCAATGTGTCGTGGATGGCCAGCATCGCGCTCGGGTCACCGCCCTCGCAGTTGATGTAGAGCTGGATGTCGCGGTCGGGGTCGTCGGCCTCGAGGTAGAGCAGTTGCGCGACGAGGGCGTTCGCCACGCCGGCGTCGATCGCGGTGCCGAGGTAGACCACCCGTTCAGTGAGCAGGTGGGAGTAGACGTCCATGATCCGCTCGCCGCGCGGGTGCTGGGCGATCACGTTCGGGATCGTGTAGCTGGTCATCGGCCGGCCCCCTGCGTCGTACCGACTCCGGCGGTGAAGGTGCCCAGCCCGGCCCGGCGCCGTGGCGGAGCCAGGTGGTCGAAGGAGTCGACGATCTCGTCGATGAACCCGTAGTCCAACGCCTGGGCCGCGCTGTACCAGCGATCGTGGAGGGAGTTCTCGAAGACCCGCTCCAGCGGCTGACCGGTGTCCTCGGCGATCAGCGCCAGCACGATGTCGCGGGTGTAGCGCAGGTCCTCGGCCTGGAGCTCGACATCCACCGCGGTCCCGCCGATCCCCGCGGACCCCTGGTGCATCAGGATGCGTGCGTGCGGCAGGGCGCGACGCTTGCCGGGCGTGCCGGAGGAGAGCAGGAACTGCCCGGCGCTGCAGGCGACGCCCAAGGCGAGGGTCGCCACGTCGCACGGGACCAGCCGCATCACGTCCCGGATCGCCAACATCGCCGGGACCGATCCGCCGGGGGAGTGGATCCACAGGGCGATGTCGGCGACCGGATCATCGGCCGCCAGCGCCACCAGATGACTCGCCAGGAGTACGCCGTTGTCGTCGTCGAGCACTCCGTCGAGCACCGCCACACGTTGTTGCAGCAGCTCGCGTCGCTGCCGGTCGTCGAAGAGCCTGATCTGTTCACTCATGGGCCCAGCCTGCGTCGCTCACGCCGTCGACACCGATCGAATCCGCCGCCAGCAGCGTTCCACTGCGCACAGCAGATCGTCAGCAGTCGGGGACGGCTTGACGTCAGGTCGACCTGAACCGGGAGAGTGGCCGCATGACGCACCAGCACACCGACGATCAGCACGGTCAGGAGCCGACGCTCGCCGAGCTCCGCGAAGCGCTCAGCGCCTCCGCCTGGGACGAGCGCTACTCCGGCGACCGGGTCTGGAGCGGCCGGCCCAACCAGCGGCTCGTCGAGCAGGCCGCGGATCTGGCTCCGGGCAGGGCGCTCGACGTCGCCTGCGGCGAGGGCGGCGACGTCATCTGGCTCGCCGGCCGTGGTTGGCAGGTCACCGCAGTCGACGTCTCCCAGGTGGCCTTGGACAAGGTCGCCGAGCACGCGATCGAGGCCGACGTGGACGACCGGGTCAAGGTCGGCCTCTACGACGCCCTCGCCGACCCGCGCCCCGTGCCCGGTGAACACTTCGACCTGGTCACGGTCAGCTTCCTGCACGTGCCGTCGCCGGACTTCGACGCGATCTACACCGGCATCGCGGACGCCGTCGCACCCGGCGGGCGACTGCTCGTCACCGCCCACCACCCCGACGACGTCACCTCCGGCGCCCGGCACAGCCATGGCCCCGGACTGCTCTTCGATCCCGAGCGCGTGCTGGCGGCCCTGGGCGCCGGCGGCCCGGACAGCGGGTGGCAGGTCGAAGTCGCCGCCGCCCAGGACCGGGTCCAGCAGATGCCGGACGGTCCGATCGAGGTCCGCGACACGGTGGTGCGGCTGCGACGCGGCTGACCCTCACCTTCGGGCGACACGCTCGTTGTGCCCGTCGTGCGCCTGCGAACCGCGTCGATGATCGCCCTCGTCCTGGTCGTTCTGGTGACGGGAGCACCGGGCCCGGCCCGTGCGGAGCCAGGCACCGGGGCCGACCAGGAGTCAGATCCGCGGTCGGTCTCGGTCGGCCAACGGGACCAGCATCCTCCGCAGTTGCGGAGGAAGGGGCGTTGGCTGGTGGACCGTCAGGGCCGGGTGGTGATCCTGCACGGCTTCAACCTGGTCTGGAAGCTCGACCCCTACGCGCCACCGGCGACGGCAGAGGGCTTCACCCGTCGTGACGCCCGGTGGCTGCGGCGCCACGGCTTCAACGGGGTACGACTCGGCACCCTGTGGGCGGGCCTGACACCGCAGAAGCCCGGGAGAGGCGACCCGTCCTACCGGCGCCGCTGGCAGCGGGTCATGGATCTGCTCGCCGAGCAACGGATCTGGATGCAGCTCGACCTGCACCAGGACCAGTGGCACGAGATCTACGGCGGGGAGGGCGTGCCGGACTGGGCACTGCACCGTCCCGCAGTGCTCGGCGCCCTGCCGCCGCTCAACCTGCCGTTCCCGATCGGCTACTGGACCCCCGAGAACTCCCGGGTCTTCGACGAGTTCTGGGCCGACGAGCACGGAGGCATCGACGACTGGGCGGCGGCCTGGCAGGTCGCCGCGCGCTGGTGGCGTGACCAGCCCTACCTGATGGGCTACGACCTGATCAACGAGCCGTGGATGGGACTGGAGTGGCTCTCCTGTCTGACCACCGGCTGCAAGGCGTCCTATGTCAAGGAGCTCCAGCCGGCCTACGAGCGGGTCACCGCCGCGATCCGCGAGGTCGACCGTGACAACCTGGTCTGGTGGGAGCCCCAGCAGCTCAGCGCAGGGCAGCTGATTCCCACCTTCCTCGAGCCGATGGCAGGTGAGCGGCAGCTCGGCTACTCCTGGCACAACTATTGCCAGGACGTCTTCCTGGAGTCCCAGGGGCTGCCGATCGGCGACGTGGAGAACTGCTGGGAGTTCTCCCGCGACCGCAACGTCACCGCGCTGGATCAGGCTGCGCGGATCCATGCGGCGCCGATGATGAGCGAGTGGGGCGCCAGTGACAACCTCCGCGCCGTCGAGATCGACGCCGCCGTCGCCGACGAACACCTGATGGGGTGGACCCATTGGGCCTACAAGCAGTGGCGTGACCCGACCACCGCCGACGAGGCGCAGGGCATGTTCGCCGACGACGCCGATCTGACGTCGGTCAAGCGGGCCAAGCTGCGCCGGCTGGTGCGCACCTACGCCCGGGCGGTGGCCGGCACTCCTGTGCGGATGACGTTCGACGCCCGCAGCGGCGACTTCGTCTTCAGGTATCGACCCGACCGACGGATCCAGGCACCGACCGAGCTCTTCGTCAGCCCGTTGCACTACCCCGACGGCTACCGGGTGCGGGTCAGGAACGGGCACGCCGTACGGCGCCCGCACGGCCTGCTCCACGTCCGGCCGCGTTCCGGCCGTGTGGTGACCGTGCGGATCCAGGGGCGGTGAGCCGCCGGAGCGCCGAAACCCCGGGCCGAGTGCGGGAACGGAACGGCGAGGCCGTACGTTTCATCGGTATCAGACCCCTAGACTGAGGGGCCCGACACCAGTTTCCCTGCGGAGGAGACCATGCAGAGCAACAACCCGGTGTTCAGCCGGTCCGAGGAGTTCAACCGGGGCGGCGGCTACGGCCAGGCCACCTACGGCGACGGCGGTGCCTACCCCGGCTACGCGCAGGGACAGCCCGGCTACGGCGACGGCCAGACCGCCGGCTTCGGCGCCCCGCCGGTCCAGCAGCGCACCGACCGGATGACCATCGACTCGGTGGTCCAGACCACGGCGATCACGCTGGGCATCACGATCCTCGCCGCGGCGATCACCTGGTTCATGACCCCGGCCATCGAGAGCGAGGAGGCCGTCGGCATCCTCTCCGGCGCGATGCTGGTCGGCGCAGGCGCGGCCTTCATCTTGTCGCTGGTCAACTCGTTCAAGAAGATCATCAGCCCGGCGCTGGTGATCGCGTTCGCGGTCGCTGAGGGTGTCGCCCTCGGTGCGATCAGCAAGTTCTACGACGCGATGTTCACCACCCCGGACTCCGCCTACGGCGGCATCGTCGTGCAGGCCGTGATCGGTACCTTCGCGGCGTTCGCGGGCACGCTCGCGGCGTACAAGTTCTTCAACATCAAGGTCGGCCAGAAGTTCCGCACCTTCGTCATCGCCGCCATGTTCGGCATGGTCGCGCTCAGCCTGATGCAGCTGGTGATCAGCCTCTTCGGTGGTGGCGCCGGCATCTTCGCCCTCAACGGTCTGGGCCTGGTCTTCTCGATCGCGGGCCTGGTCCTCGGTGTCTTCATGCTGATCCTCGACTTCGACTTCGTCGAGCAGGGCATCGCCAACGGCCTCCCCGCCCGGGAGTCGTGGCGCGCCTCGTTCGGGCTGCTGGTCAGCCTGGTCTGGATCTACACCAACCTGCTCCGGATCCTGGCGATCCTCCAGCAGGACTGAGTTTGGATGGGCCGAGCGATGTCGCTCGCGCCACGCTGCCGCGCTCGCGGTTGACATTTGCAGGCCGCCAGGTTTCCTGGCGGCCTGCGGCGTCTGCGCGCGAGGAAGCTTCTCGGCGCGAGCGATCGCCGACCCGGCGCAAACGCACACGTGGATTGCGCTGACCCGGCTCAAATGCACGCGGATCGCGGCGATCCGGCTCGAACGCACACCCAGATCGCATCCACCTGTTCGCGATAGCCAGTCGCGGGATCGACGGGGCGGGTCAGCCTGCGTCGTTCCCGGGCACAGTGTCGGCCGACTCCGCTGGCTCGTGGGCCTCGGGCACCTCGCCGCGCACCTGCGCGCGGCGGCGGCGATGGCGCAACTCCACCCAGAGGCCGCGGACTCCGGCCCGGCGACCGGCGATCTCGGTGCCGTCGAGCTCGGTGCCCGGCTGCTTGACGGCCTGCACGGCGGCGCGGCTGATCGGGAGGATGGCCTCCCCACGGTAGGCCTCGAGCACGGACTCGTCGTCCGGCACCTCGCCGAGGGCGGCGAGCACGGAGGGGATCAGGACGTGGGCAAGTGCCCGGTAGCCCTCGGCCGAGGGGTGGAACTGATCGGGGCCGAAGAGCACTGCCGGTGCCGCGGCGAACTCTGGGCCGAGGATCGACCCGAGTGAGACGGTGCGGCCGCCCTCCTCGAGGACCGCGATGGTCTGACCGGCCGCCAAGCGGCGCGACCAGGCACGGGCGATCTGCTTCAGGGGCGGCGCGATCGGCTGGATGGTGCCCAGGTCGGGGCAGGTGCCGACGACGACCTGGCAGCCCGCGGCGACGAGTCGTCGTACCCCGTCAGCGAGATGCTGGACCGACTGCTTGGGGAGCACGGTGTGGGTGACGTCGTTGCCGCCGACCAGGATCACCGCGACCTCCGGCTCGATCAGCAGCGCCCGGTCGACCTGTCGGGCCAAGTCGCTGGACTTGGCGCCGACCACGCAGAACGAGCGGAAGTAGACCCGGCGGTCGGCGTGTTCGGCGATGCCGCTGGCGACCAGGGCGCCGGGGGTCTCCTCGACCCGTTCCACACCGTAGCCGGCCGCGCTGGAATCGCCCAGCAGAGCGATCCGGATCGCAGGTCCCGGCCGGCCGCGCCCGTACCACCCGGTCGCGTCGGGCGGAGGATCCTCCAGCACCGGACCGATGATCTTGCGGGCGACGCGAGCCTCGGTGACGAGCACGCCGTACAGCCCCGCGCCGACGGCAGAGACACCACCGCCGCCGTACAACGCGGCGGCGGCGAGCTTGCGGGCAGCGGACGCTCTACTCACGCTCCTACCCTACGGAGCGCGTGTTGCCGGGCGGTCACGAGCGGGTGAGCGCACTCGGTGTTCGCGTGACCTTCGTCGCGGAGCCTCGGAGGTAATACCTTGAGTCCATGGAGTACGTCGACTCACTGCTCGACCTGATCGGCAACACCCCGTTGGTGCGGCTCTCCCGCAGCCTCGACCCGGACCAGGCCGACCAGGCCGAGGACGGTCCGCTGGTGCTGGCCAAGGTGGAGTACCTCAACCCGGGCGGCTCGGTGAAGGACCGGATCGCGACCCGGATGATCGAGGCCGCGGAGGCCTCCGGCGCGCTGCAGCCCGGCGGCACGATCGTGGAGCCGACCTCCGGCAACACCGGCGTCGGGCTGGCGATGGTCGCCCAGCAGAAGGGCTACCACTGCATCTTCGTGTGCCCCGACAAGGTCAGCGAGGACAAGCGCAACGTGCTGCGCGCCTACGGCGCCGAGGTGGTGGTGTGCCCCACGGCCGTCGCACCGGAGCACCCCGACTCCTACTACAACGTCTCCGATCGGCTCGCCTCGCAGCCGGGCGCCTGGAAGCCCGATCAGTACTCCAACCCCAACAATCCGCGCTCCCACTACGAGACCACCGGTCCGGAGATCTGGCGCCAGACCGAGGGGCGGATCACTCACTTCGTCACTGGCATGGGCACCGGCGGCACCATCTCCGGCGTGGGCCGCTACCTGAAGGAGCAGAACCCCGAGGTCCAAGTCGTCGGCGCCGACCCGTCGGGCTCGGTCTACTCCGGCGGCACGGGCCGTCCCTACTTGGTCGAGGGCGTGGGCGAGGACTTCTGGCCCGACACCTATGACCGCGGCGTTGCGGACCGGGTCATCGAGGTCTCCGACGCCGACTCGTTCGCCTTCACCCGGCGGCTGGCCCGCGAGGAGCAGATGCTGGTCGGCGGCTCGGCGGGAATGGCGGCGTTCGCGGCCAAGCAGCTCGCCGCCGAACTCCGGTCCGAGGGTCACACCGACGCGGTGATCGTGGTGCTGTTGCCCGACTCCGGGCGGGGCTACCTGAGCAAGGTCTTCAACGACGACTGGCTCGCCCAGTACGGATTCGCCACCGGCACCGCGCCCAGCTCGCGCACCGTCGGCGAGGTGCTGCGCGGCAAGACCGGCCAGCTGCCGGCCCTGGTGCACACCCACCCCAACGAGACCATCGCCGAGGCCGTCCAGATCCTCCAGGAGTACGGCGTCTCCCAGATGCCCGTGGTTCGCGCCGAACCGCCGATCGTGGCGGCCGAGGTCGCCGGGGCGGTCTCCGACCGGGCGCTGTTGGAGGCACTCTTCGCCGGCGACGCGAAGCTGACCGACTCCGTCGAGAAGCACATGTCCGCGCCGCTGCCCACCATCGGCGCAGGCGAGGAGACGCCCGCGGCGGTCACGCTGCTGGAGGGTGCCGACGCGGTGCTGGTCCACGAGGACGGCAAGCCGGTGGGCGTGCTGACCCGGCAGGATCTGATCGCCTTCCTCGCCCGCGGCTGACCACCCGCGACACGCCAACACAGCGGTGCGGTCCTCGTCGTCGTACCGGACTTGTGATGGGGTGGAGGGAGGGTCGCGGTCCCAGGGCTGAGAGGTCACGGGCGTCACCGGGCGCTCGGCGTGGCCCCGTCGGAGGTGCTGACGACCTGTGTGGGACTTCATCTCGACCCGCCGCGAAGACATCGCGTTCTACACCTACCAGCATTTCAGCCTGGTGGTGCAGAGTGTGCTGCTGGCCACGGTGATCGCGGTCGTGCTGGCTGTGCTGATCACCCGCACACCGCGATTCGAACCGGTGGCCAACGCGCTGTCGGCGATCGGACTGACCCTGCCGTCCTTCGCGCTGATCGGCATCCTGCTGCCGCTGACCGGACTCGGGGTCACCACGGCGGTGGTCTGCGTGACCTTCTATGCCACCCTCCCGATCCTCCGCAACGCCGTGGTCGGCCTGCAGGGCGTGGACGCGACCTTGCTCGAATCCGCCCGTGGCATGGGGATGACCGACCTCGGCGTGCTCACCCGGGTGCGTCTGCCGCTCGCCTGGCCGGTGATCCTGGCCGGCATGCGGGTCTCCCTGCAGATGTCGATGGGCGTTGCCGCCATCGCCGGCTACGTCAAAGGGCCGGGACTCGGTGAGTACATCTTCACGGGGCTTGCTCGCCAGGGCGGAGCGACCGCCCTGGACTACGTCGTCGTCGCCACCGTCGCGATCGTGGTGATCGCGTTGATCGCCGACGCACTCCTACTGCTCCTCGGCCGCTTCACCATCTCGAAGGGAATCCGCGCATGAGCACGGACATGTCGACCAACCCGACCGGCGCCGAGGCGTCGGGCGGGGGTACGGACGAGATCAGCGGCGCCGAGCTGCGCCTGGAGAACGTCGTCAAGCGCTATCCGGGCCAGAAGGCAGCTGCGGTGGACGACCTCTCCCTGACCATCCCTGCCGGCGAGATCGTGATGTTCATCGGCCCGTCCGGGTGCGGGAAGACCACTTCGCTGAAGATGATCAACCGGCTGATCGAGCCGACCTCCGGCACCATCACCATCGACGGGCGAGACGTCCGCCAGGAGAACGCAACCTCGTTGCGGCGCAAGATCGGCTACGTCATCCAAGGCGGAAGCCTCTTCCCGCACCACACCGTGGCCACCAACATCGCCGCGGTGCCCAAGCTGCTCGGCTGGGACAAGACCCGGATCGCGAACCGCGTCGACGAGCTGCTCGACCTGGTCGGGCTCGACCCCGCCAAGTACCGCGACCGTTATCCGCGTGAGCTCTCCGGCGGTCAGCAGCAACGCGTCGGCGTGGCTCGCGGTCTCGCCGCCGACCCTCCGGTGATCTTGATGGACGAGCCGTTCGGTGCGGTCGACCCGATCACTCGGCAGCGCCTGCAGGACGAGTTGCTGAGCATCCAGCGTGAACTCCGCAAGACCATCGTCTGCGTCACCCACGACATTGACGAGGCAATCAAGATGGGAGACCGGATCCTGCTGTTGCAGGAGGGCGCCCGGATCGCCCAGTACGACACCCCCGAGGTGTTGCTGGCCGCCCCCGCCAACGACTTCGTCGCCGACTTCGTGGGCGCCGGCTCGACCCTCAAACAGCTCTCCCTGGCCCGTGTCTCCGACGTCGAGCTTCGCCGGCCGACCACCGCCAAGATCGGCGAGACGACCACCGACGTACGACGCCGGGCGGAGTCGAACGGCGACCGATCGGTGATCGTGCTCGACCAACGCAATCGGCCGGTCGGCTGGCCGTGGCTGCGCCAGCTCAAGGGCGAGGTCATCCACGCCGGCAACGAGGACCTGATCACCCTCGACGAGCGGGCCACTCTCAACGACGCGCTGGACACGATGCTGACCAGCAGCCACGGAGCGGCCCCGGTCACCGGAGCCCGCGACCAGTACCTGGGGGTGGTCGACTTCGACGCGGTCACCGAGTACATGCGTCAGCTCGAGGACCAGGCCGAGGCGGCGACGTCGGGGGCCGAGGAGGCGCCCACCCAGGTGGCCGTCAGCAACGAGGAGCTCCGGGGGAGCGAAGGCTGATGACCGACACCAGCACCGGTGTCGAGCCGGCCACCCCCCAGGTCGTCGAGGACGGCGACGTCGAGGTCCGGTCCCGTCCGCGCCGCATCTCTCGCGAGATGCTGCTGATGCTGATCGTGCCGCCGGTGCTGATCGCCTTGGTCTTCCTCGGATTCGTGCTCTGGCGCCACTTCGCCGATCTCGACAGCGTCGAGACCAACCAGCTGCGCTGGAGCGAGATCACCTCGCTGATCGTCGAGCACCTGCGGCTCACCTTCGTCTCTGCGTTCTTCGTGGTGATCACCGCGATCCCTGCCGGCATCCTGCTCACCCGTGGCCGGGCGAAGGCGGCGGCGCCGATCGTCGTCGGTGTCGCGAACGCCGGCCAGGCGGCTCCCGCTGTCGGTCTGATCGTGCTGCTGTTCCTCTGGCTCACCACCTGGAACAGCTTCTGGGTGGCCGTCCTCGCACTCACCCTCTACGGCTTCCTGCCGGTGCTGCGCAACACGATCACCGGCCTGCAGGGCGTGGACCCGACCCTGATCGAGGCAGGTCGCGGCATCGGGATGACGCCGGCCGGCACCCTGCTGCACATCGAGCTGCCGCTCGCGGTGCCGGTGATCATGGCCGGCCTGCGCACCGCGCTGGTGCTCATCGCCGGCACAGCTGCGTTGGCGTTCTTCATCGGAGCCGGGGGCCTCGGCGAGATGATCAACACCGGGATCACGTTGTTCCGGTTCTCGCTGATGGTCGCTGGTGCCGTCCTCGTCGCGCTGATCGCGCTCCTGGTGGAGTGGCTCGGTCGCGTGCTCGAGGTGCTGACCCGACCGAAGGGGATCTGAATGCACCTGCGCTCCCGCTCCCGCACCCCTGGGCGTCGTGCCCGGCTGACCGCGGGCCTTGCGACCACCGTCATGCTGGCGGCCGCCGCAGGCTGCGGCCTGCAGACCGCCGGCGGGGTGGTGCCCACCGCCGAGCTGGCCGGTGCGACCAGTGACGTCGACTCCCTCGAAGGCGCCGAGATAGCTGTCGGCTCGAAGAACTTCAGCGAGAACATCATCCTCGGCAAGATCGCGCTGATCATGCTCAAGGCCGCCGGCGCCGAGGTCACCGACCTGACCAACATCCCCGGCTCGACGGCGGCGCGTCAGGCGGAGGTCGAGGGCCAGATCGACGCGATGTGGGAGTACACCGGCACCGGCTGGATCAACTATCTGGGCCATGACAAGCCGATCCCGGACGAGCAGGAGCAGTATGAGGCGGTCCGGGACGAGGACCTGGAGGAGAACAACCTGGTCTGGCTGCCGCCTGCCCCGATGAACAACACCTACGGCTTCGCGATCACCCAGGACAGCGTGGAGAAGTACGGCATCAAGACGCTCTCCGACGTCAACAAGCTGCCGAAGGAGGCGCAGACCTACTGCGTCGAGACCGAGTTCACCAACCGCCCCGACGGACTGCCGGGGATGCTGAAGACCTATGGTCTGACCGCCTCGGACGACCAGCTCAAGATCTTCCAGACCGGGGCGATCTACGACGCCACCGACCGCGGTGAGTGCGTCCTCGGCGAGGTGTTCACCACCGACGGACGGATCCTCGCGCTCGACCTGACCGTGCTCGAGGACGACAAGGAGTACTTCCCCAAGTACAACGTGTCGCTGGTGTTGCGCGAGGAGCTCTACGAGGAGTATCCGCAGATCGAGGAGCTGATGGCGCCGGTCACCGAGAAGCTCACCGACGAGGAGCTCATCGCGATGAACGCGCAGGTCGACGTCGACGGCAAGGAGCCGACCGATGTTGCCGAGGACTGGCTCCGGGAGCAGGGCTTCATCGAGTGAGCCACGCCCTAGGGCGTGGCTGTTGCCGGCACCAGGTAGCGCATCACGTGGTGGGTGGTGAACCCCAGGCGGTCGTAGAGCGCGAGGGCTGGGCCGTTGGTCACCTCGACGTGCAGCCAGGCCGTGGTCGCCCCCTGCTCCGCCCCCCACTCCAGCAGGGCGGCCATCACCGTCAGCGCCAGGCCGCGGCGCCGGTGCTCGGGATCGACCATCAGGCCGTGGATCCCCAGCCAGTCGCCGTCGAGGGCCGCCGCCCCTTCGGCAACAGGACCGCGGTCGTCGCCGACGGTGACGGTGACCTGACCGCCGGTGGCACTCACCGCGACCGGGTGGTCGGGGGCGCGCAGGGTACGTCGTACCCGGGCGATGGAGGCGAGCTGGAACTCGGCGTCGCCGCTTCGGTCGACCAGCCAGCCCTGCGAGCGCAGCGTCCGCTCGTGGTCCCCGTCGAGCTCCACGTGCAGGTACGTGGGTCGCTCCCGGTCGTCGTAGAAGCGGGCCACTGCGGCGGCCGCCTCGGCGAGCGGCACCCCCGGATCGCCGACGGCGAGGCAGGAGTTGAGCCGGCGCCGCAACCGGCCTGCGGAAGAGCGCTCACTGCGCAGCCTCCAGGCGCCGAGCGCCTCGGTCTCCAGGTCGGTCGAGAGCGCCAGCGTGTGCGCCTCGGCGTCGGCGACCGAGACCCGGTGCCGCACCGACGGTCGGGGCGGCACCGGCTTGCCGGAGACGATGTCGCCGACCGCGATCTCGACCACCTCGCCGGCGGCGGTGCGCACCGTCGCGGTCGTCGCGGTCCAGGCCAGACACTCGCCCAACAGGTCGGTCATCGCCGGGCCGCCGGTGGGTCCGGTCTCGCCGTGCACCAGCCGGCGGATCACCACTCGTTGCCCCACTACGTGAGGCCCCAGCAGATGACGTCCCGGATCGTGGGGTGTCCGCTCGTTCGTCACGCCGGGATACTAGAGTGGGGTCGTACACGAAAGACATTCGTGTCCCCTGTCACCCGCCGCGGTGTGAAAGCCGCGGTCGCAGCCCCCAGTGTTTCCGTCCAGGAGGATTCGATGACCTACGTCATCTCGCAGCCGTGCGTCGACGTCAAGGACCGTGCGTGCGTCGACGAGTGCCCGGTGGACTGCATCTACGAGGGCAAGCGGATGCTCTACATCCACCCCGACGAGTGCGTCGACTGCGGCGCCTGTGAGCCGGTCTGCCCGGTCGAGGCGATCTTCTACGAGGACGACGTGCCGGAGGAGTGGAAGGACTACTACGACGCCAACGTCAAGTTCTTCGACGAGATCGGTTCGCCCGGCGGGGCCGCCAAGATGGGCGAGATCGACCACGACCACGAGTTCATCGCGAACCTCGAGCCGCAGAACCAGGACCACTGAGCGAGCGTCTCGCCCTCGGGGTCTCCGGCCGGCTGCCGGACTTCCCCTGGGACAAATTGGCGCCGTACGGCGAGCGGGCACGCGCGCACGCCGATGGCATCGTCGACCTCTCCATCGGCACCCCGGTCGACCCGACGCCGCAGGTCGTGCAGGACGCGCTCTGCTCGGCCGCCGACGCCCCGGGATACCCGGTCACGATCGGTCGGCCCGAGACCCGGCAGGCGGTCGTCGACTGGTTCGCGCGCTGCCACGGCGTGCCCGGTCTGGGGCTGGACCAGGTGCTGCCGCTGGTCGGCTCCAAGGAGCTGATCGCCTCGCTGGCCGTGCATCTCGGCATCGGCGCGGGCGACCTGGTCGTCTACCCGGAGCTGGCCTACCCGACCTACGAGGTCGGCGCCGCACTCGCAGGTGCCGATGCGATCGCCACCGACGCACTGACCGCGCTCGGCCCGCGTACCCCGCGCCTGCTCTGGCTCAACAGCCCGTCGAATCCCACCGGACGGGTGTTGCCGCCGGCTCACCTGAAGAAGGTCGTCGACTGGTGCCGCGAGCGCGGCGTGCTGCTGGTGAGCGACGAGTGCTACCTCGACTGCGTCTGGGAGGGGGAGGCCTACTCGGTGCTCCATCCGGAGATCTGCGGCGGCAGCACCGAGGGCATCCTCGCGGTGCACTCGCTCTCGAAGCGGTCGAACCTGGCCGGCTACCGGTGTGCCTTCCTTGCCGGTGACCCCGCGGTGGTCGGTGAGCTGCTCGCGGTCCGCAAGAACCTCGGCCTGATGATGCCCGGGCCGCAGCAGGCGGCGATGGTCGCGGCTCTCACCGACGACATCCACGTCGCCGAGCAGCACCAGCGCTACGCCGTACGACGCGAGCGACTGCGCGATGCACTGCTGGGCGCCGGCTTCACGATCGACCACTCCGAGGCGTCCCTCTACCTCTGGGCGACCAAGGGTCCGGACGGCCCGGACTGCTGGGCGTTGGTGGCCGAGCTGGCCGACCGAGGCATCCTGGTGGCGCCGGGCGCCTTCTACGGCCCCGCGGGTCGTCGGCACGTGCGGGTGGCGTTCACGGCCACCGACGAGCGCATCGCCGCCGCCGTCGCGCGGCTCACCCGAGGCTGACCTTCTCACCGACCGCCGGGCACAGCACGGTGGCGAACTGCTGTCGGCGGACCCGGTTCAGTCATTGCGGACCGCGCGGACACGCGGGCTCTTGTCGGCCTTGCACTTCGTTGTCTTCTTGACCTTTGCGAAGAAGGTGCCCTCTTGGCCGGTGTTGCCGGTGTTCCAGCGACCCTGCTCGTCGGTCACATCGCTGCTGAACAGATGATTGCCGTCGTTGAGGACCTTGTAGACGAGGACCGTTCGGTTGACGACGCAGACGCGGCGTTTGCTCTTCACCTTGCCGGACAGCTCCACGCCCGTGGCCTTGATGGTGACGGTGCTCTTCGCGGGGGCCGCGGCCACGGCGGGTGCGGCGAGCGCGGGCGTGAGTGCGGCGGTGGCGAGGGTGGCGACGAGCGTCGCGGCGAGACGGCGGGATGTGGCGGCGGTGCTGGATGACATGACTGCTCCTCGGGATCGGCTGCTCGGGCGGGCGTGTCGGGCACCGTAGCCCGGCTGTGTCCGGTAAGGGCCACGAAATTGGCGTCCGGTTGCGGAATGTCCGGAACTGCCACACGCTGGCACGATGACCCCGCCCGCCCCCACCGAGGTCCGGGAGGGCGCCCTTCTCGACCCGGTGACGATGGAGATCCTGCGCACCGCCTATCTCCTCCGCCCGCCCGACCAGCCGGCGCTGCTCGCCGCGCTCGCGGACCCGCCGTCCGACCTGGCCGCCCGGCTGGTCGCGCTGGAGGAGGGCGGCTTCCTACGCCGTGACGGCGAGCGGCTGGACTACGAGTCGCCGTACGCCGTCTTCGTGGCGCTGGGCGAGGCGCGCGCCCGGGCGCTGCTGGCCGAGAACGTCCGCACCGTCGCGCTGATGGAGGCGTTGCCCGGCCTGATCCGGGCGTGGGATCTCGGGACCGCCGAACCCGGGGGCGAGCATCCGCTCGCCGTGAGCCTGGTCCACGCGCACGCCGACTCGTGGGAGGAGTGGTTCCGCCACGCCGAGCGGGAGCGGCCGCAGCGCCCGGCACTGGTGGCGCCCCGCGCCGAGGTGCTGCGGGTGGCGCTGGCTTCGGGGCATCTGCTCCGGCTGCACGAGCGGCTCTCCGGCGAGACGCCGGTCCGGGTGCTGGTGCCCAGCGACCCGATGTGGGGCCACGACGTGGCTGACTGCCAGGACCTCGACGCCCTGGTCGAGGAGGCCCGGGAGGCGGGCATCGACTTCCGGCGCAGTGAGCAGGTCGCCAGTTGGATGTACGTCGATCCGCCCGGCCTGGCCGCGCTGCCGGTGTGGTGGGGCTCCTCGACGCCCGAGAACACCATCGCGATCCGCACCCCTCCGGTGGTCGCCGCGATCGGTTTGCTCTTCGACGAGCTGTGGGCCACCTCCCGCGCCTGGCTCGCCGACGACGAGCCCTGGGCCGACGTCCTCGGGCTGGTCGCGCAGGGCCTCACGGACGACGCCGTGGCTCATGTCCTCGGCATCACGGCGCGGACGGTGCGCCGCCGGGTCGCCGAGGCGATGGCCGACCTCGGCGCGACCTCCCGCTTCACCCTGGGGATGGCTTGGCGCCAGCGGACCTAACCACACGCGACACCAAGGTCTGCCGAGCGACCAGCGCCAGGTCAGCCGAACACGTCGACGTGCACGTGGTCGCGGTGCTCGAGGATCGACTGGTCTCCGGAGCGCGAGGGCGGGTCGTAGTCGCTCCAACCGTCCTGGCCGGCCCGCCAGATCCGGTCGTCGAAGATCACCGTGCGGATGTCGAGCCGGGACGCGTTGCCGACCAGGTAGTGCGCCAGCGCCCACCCGCGCACCTGGTTCTCGCCGGTGACCGGACGGAAGAAGATGTCGATCGCGCGGCCCTCGTAGTGCGCGGAGCCCTCCATGTGCCCGTCGGAGACGCCGCCCGGCTCGAACCCGCCCAGGCTCAGGTCCTCGAAACGGTCGACCAGGTCGAGGCGCACTTGCTCGGCGCGATCAGTGAGCCCGGAGTCGACCAGTTCGAGCTCCGCCCCCGGTGCACCGCCGTCCAGGTCGCAGGTGAACGCTGCCTCGGAGTAGCCGGTGAGCGCGGAGGCCAGTGCCCGAGCGTCGGCCTCGTGGTCGGCGTACGCATCGGGGAACGCGGAGCGCTGCACCTCCTGCGCGGCGACGGTGATCTCCATGTCCTCGTAGCCGTCCACCTTCTCCAGCGCGTCGTAGAACGCGTTCGTGGAGTAGACCGGGTCGAGGATCTGCTCCTCGGTGCCCCAACCCTGGGAAGGGCGCTGCTGGAAGAGGCCGAGTGAGTCACGGTCGCCGTGCTCGATGTTCTCCAGCTTCGACTCCTGATAGGCGGTGGCCAGCGCGATGGAGACCGCGCGGGCGGGCAGGCCGCGGTCGGCGCCGATCGCGGCGATCAGGGTCGCGTTCTCGGCTTGCTCGCGGCTGATCTCGACGGTGTGGCCGTCCACGGTGGCCGTGCAATCACCGTCGGGACCGAACCCGAGGTTGTCCGTGGCGGTCAGGACACCGATCCCGATCCCGGCGATCGCGATGAGCACGATCAACCCGAAGGCGATCAGGCCCATACGCTTCTTCATCGCACCAGTGTGGGGGATCGTTGGTAACGCCGACGCCGATCGGGGCGGCGGATCGTCGGCATCCGCTCTCAGTTCGCGTGCAGCGCCGCGTTCAGCGCGATGCCCTCGCCCTGCCACGGCACCGCCTCGACCGCGCCGGAGACCGAGTTGCGCCGGAACAGCACGTTGCTCGCACCGGAGAGCTCTGCTGCCTTGATCACCCGCGGCTCCATGCCCGGCTCGAGCACGGTGACCTTGGTACCCGCGGTGACATAGCAGCCCGCCTCGACCACGCAGTCGTCGCCGAGCGAGATGCCGAGACCCGCATTGGCGCCGAGCAGGCAGCGCTCGCCGATCGAGATGACCTGCTTGCCGCCGCCGGAGAGGGTGCCCATGATCGAGGCGCCGCCGCCGATGTCGCTGCCGTCACCGACCAGCACTCCAGCGGAGATGCGGCCCTCGACCATCGAGGCACCCAACGTGCCGGCGTTGAAGTTCACGAACCCCTCGTGCATCACCGTGGTGCCCTCGGCCAGGTGGGCGCCCAGCCGGACGCGGTCGGCGTCGGCGATCCGGACGCCGGCCGGGATCACGTAGTCGACCATCCGGGGGAACTTGTCGACGCCGTACACGGTGACGTGCGCGCCGGTGGCCCGGAGGCGGGCGCGGGTCAGCTCGAAGCCGGCGACGGCACACGGGCCGGCGCTGGTCCAGACCACGTTGGTGAGCAGGCCGAAGATGCCGTCCAGGGAGAGGGTGTGGGGGCGGGCCAGCCGCGAGGAGAGCAGGTGCAGGCGCAGCCAGACGTCCTCGGTGGTGCTGGGCGCCGCGGCGAGGTCCTCGATCACCACGGTGCGCACCTCGCGCCGCACGCCGCGTGCCTCGTCGGCGCCGGCGAGGGCGGTCAGCTCGCTCGGCGCGTCGCTGCCGTCTGCGCTTCCCAAGGCGGGAGCGGGGAACCAGACGTCGAGGACATGGTCGTCGGCGTCGAGGGTGGCGAGGCCGTGGCCCCAGGCAGCAGTCAGCGCGTCAGTCACGCTCGCAGATTCTACGGACACCAGTGGGCACTGATCGCATCGCCGCCGCTCCGCGGTCCCTGGTCGGTTCCGGGCCAGTTTCCGGGTCAGTTCCGCGGTCAGTCCCGCTGGGCGCGACTGACGGCGGCGCGATGGCCGTGGAGGGACCTAGCCTCACCGCCGTGAGCAAGCCTCGGACATTCCCGCACCTGACCGCACCGGGCCGGATCGGCCCGATGGAGCTGACCAATCGGATCGTGCTGCCGGCGATGGACATGAACGTCTCCGAGGACGGTGTGATCGAGCAGCGCGAGATCGACCACTATGTCGCGCGGGCGGCTGGCGGCGCTGGGCTGATCATCACCGGCGCCTGCGCCATCGACTTCCCGATCGGCGCCACCTCCATGAAGGAGCCGGGGCTCTCCGAGGACTCTTACATCCCGGGACTGCGGGCGCTGGCCGACGCGGTGCACGCCGCCGGCGGGAAGCTCTGCATCCAGTCGACCCACCACGGCAAGGTGGCCCGGATCGACACGATCAACGACCGTCCGCTGGTGGTGCCCAGCGTCCCGGACTACGACTACGACTACGGCGCGATGATCGACTGCACCCGCGAGGAGCTCGGCCGTCTGGCGGCGGTCACCGGTGGCAAGAAGGCCACCTATCACCCGATGACGGCCGAGGACCTCGACGCTCTCGTCGCCACCTGGGCCGACGCCGCGGAGCGGGTCGCCCGCGCCGGGTGCGACGCGATCGAGATCCACGTCGCGCACGGCTACATCCTCGGCGCCTTCCTCAACCGCCGCGACAACCAGCGCACCGACGAGTACGGCGGCCCGCTGGAGAACCGGGCCAGGCTGGCCTGCCGCGTGATCCGCGCCGTGAAGGAGGAGGTCGGCGACCGCCTTGCCGTCCTGGTCCGCGTGGCCGGCGAGGAGTTCGGCCAGGAGGGCGGACTGACACTTGCCGAGTCCACCAGTGCCTGCGCCCTCTTCGAGGCAGCCGGCGCGGACGCGATCCACGTCACCGGTTGGGGGCGCAACCCGTTCGCCGACTTCACCGAGGGGCCGCTCCCGGACCGGGTCGGTGCCTACCTCGACGCCGCGACCGAGATCAAGAAGCACGTCTCGATCCCGGTGATCGCAGTCGGCCGGATGCTGCCCGAGGTGGCCGAGAAGGCGATCGCCGCGGGCGACATCGACTTCGCCGCGATGGGCCGCCAGCTGCTCGCCGACCCCGAGCTGCCCAGCAAGCTGGCCTCCGGCCGCGCCGCGCAGGTGCGCCCCTGCATCAACTGCTATCTCTGCGTCAACGAGAACTTCTTCGACGACACCCCGTTCTGCGCGGTCAACCCGGCGCTGGGGGACGAGACCATCCTGCCGCTGCAGCCGACCCGCACCCGCAAGCACGTCGTGGTCGTCGGCGCCGGACCGGCCGGACTGGAGTCAGCCCGGGTGCTCGCCGAACGCGGTCACCGGGTGACGGTCATGGACAGGTCCGACCGGCTGGGCGGCACACTGTGGTTCTCCACCCTGACCACACCGGACAACGAGCGGCTGCTCGACTGGCTCGGTGCAGAGGTCGACCGCCTCGGCATCGAGGTCCGACTGCGCACCGAGGCCTCGGTCGCGTCGATCCAGGAGCTGGCGCCCGATCACGTCGTCGTCGCCACCGGCGCGGTCCGGCCGAAGCCCGACGTACCGGGTGGTGACCTGCCGATCGTGCAGACCGGTGACACCCTCCGTGCGCTCCTGCTGGGCAGCGCCGAGAAGGGCGATGCCGGTCTGGTGCTGCGCGCGCTGGGCCGGATGGGCAAGCTCTCCGGCGTCACCAAGAGCCCGGCGGCGGTGCGCGAGCTGACCCGGAAGTTCCTGCCGATGGGCAAGGACGTGGTCGTGATCGGCGGCTCGCTGGTCGGCCTGGAGCTCGCCGAGTTCCTGGCCCACCGGGGCCGCCGGGTGACCGTGCTGCACGAGTCGCAGCAGCTGGGGCTGCCGATGGCGATGCCGCGTCGCTGGACCGCGGTGAAGAATGCCGGAGAGCACGGCGTCGCGATCCACCGCAACGTCACGCTCGAGCGGATCACCGAGCACGGCGTCGAGTGGACCGAGGGCGACCAGCGGCGCTCGGCACCGGCCGACCTGGTCGTCTACGCCGAGGGCACCGCAGCGTCCGCGCCGCTGGCCGAGGAGCTGCGAAACGCCGGTGTGAAGGTCGACGTGGTCGGCGACGCCGGTGCGGTCGGCTACATCCACGGCGCCGTGCACTCCGCCTGGCAGGTGGCGACGGCGCTGTGAGGCCATCCCACTGGCCACAGGTTTCACCGGGCTGGCGGTGAAGCCCACGCGTTGGTGGCGAAACTTCACCACCAACGCAGCAGGTTCACCCCGATGGCGGTGAAACCCGACGCCGGCGCCCCGCCCGCCGTCAGCCCTCGCTGAGGATCGCCAGCTGCCTGCTCTGTGCGATCAGCCGCCCCTGCTCGTCCCAGAGCTCCACGTCTTCGTCGTGGTAGCCCGCGATCACGTGCCGGCTGGTGACGTGGCCCAGCGCCCAGGTGGTGTCGGTCGGTCGCCGACGGTAGTGCACGGTGAGCTGGATGGTGGCCGAGGCCAGGTGGCCGATCTCCGCGGTGACCGGGGGAAACGCGTCGACCATCGCGCCGGCCAGCAGGGCGTCGACCGGACGGTCGTCGCTGGCCCGGATCCAGGCCAGCGACTCCGTCACACCGGTGGGCTCGCCTCGCAGCCACCCCGGCGCCTGCGGCATCGCATACCGGTAGCGGTCCAGGATCGCCATCATCCCCGCCGGGATCAGGCCGCTGGAGTCCGGGCACTCCTCGGGTCCGGCGATCTTCGGTGCCGTGTGCGGGGTGTGCTCGATCGCGCCGGTGGCATCCCAGTCGTGGGTGCTCAGTACGGCGTGGGCGATCTCCTTCTCGTGCTGCACCAGGATCGCGTCGTACGTCGAGACCCGGCGCCCGACACGCACTTCGCGGACCCGTACCTCGGCCTCGCCGGTCGACGCCGGCCGGAAGTAGGTGACCGCGATGGAGAGCGGATCGGGATGCGCGGCCTCCAGCATCGCGGCGTGCTGCAGCACTGCCAGGATGTAGCCGCCGTTCGGCGTGCCGTTGGCGGTGTGCCAGTCGGCGGTGAGCTGGACACGGTGCACACCGTCGCCGAGCGGCTCGGTCGCGACGGCGTCGTCGAGGAGGTAGGACACGCCTCAGATGATCGCGGATCGGTCCGTGTCGCCAGAAACCGGGCCGTTGTGGCGCCGATGGGCGACACGAGGTGTCACAGCGCCTCGGAATCCCGGGGCAAGCCCGGGCGGAATCCGATTCGCGCCGGGGCTGCGCGGCGCCGTACCCTGAGACCACAGGCGCTCGAGCCGTCATCAGCGGCGAGCCCCGGGAAGAACAGGTCTCAGCGACGCCGAGGCCCCAGTAGAACCCGGCGGGTAGGCCCGTCACAGCCGACAAGGAGCGGTCGTCCAGCAGGTTGGGCGGCAAGCGGGGTGGTACCGCGGTCCGCGAGGGTCGTCCCTGGGGTTTCGACACAGTTCAACCACCAGATGACAGCCGCACCGCAGGAGACCGACCGCCATGACCTATCCGAAGGTCACCACCGACACCGCCGCCCAGAGCGCCGTCCCTTCCGCACCGTCGTTCCCCGAGATCGAGGAGCGGGTGCTGGCCTACTGGGCGGAGGACGACACCTTCCGGGCCTCGGTCGAGCAGCGCGACCCGGGTGAGCGCGGTGAGAACGAGTTCGTCTTCTACGACGGTCCGCCGTTCGCCAACGGTCTGCCGCACTACGGCCACCTGCTGACCGGCTACGTCAAGGACATCGTGCCGCGCTACCAGACGATGCGCGGCAAGCGGGTCGAGCGCCGGTTCGGGTGGGACACCCACGGGCTGCCCGCCGAGCTCGAGGCGATGCGCCTCAACGGGATCAAGACCACCGACGAGATCGTCGAGATGGGCATCGACCGGTTCAACGACGCCTGCCGCGCGTCGGTGCTGAAGTACACCGGCGAGTGGCGCGACTACGTCACCCGGCAGGCGCGCTGGGTCGACTTCGACAACGACTACCGGACGATGAACCCGGAGTTCATGGAGTCGGTCATCTGGGCATTCAAGAGCCTCTTCGACAAGGGCTTGGTCTACGAGGGCTTCCGGGTGCTGCCCTACTGCTGGAACGACGAGACTCCGTTGTCCAACCACGAGCTGCGGATGGACGACGACGTCTACCAGATGCGGCAGGACCCGGCCGTCACCGTCGGGTTCGAGGTCACCGGTGACGGCACGTTCGCCGGCGCGAAGCTGCTGGTCTGGACCACCACGCCGTG
This sequence comes from Nocardioides sp. BGMRC 2183, assembly GCA_008123405.1. Taxonomy (GTDB): domain Bacteria; phylum Actinomycetota; class Actinomycetes; order Propionibacteriales; family Nocardioidaceae; genus Nocardioides. The sequence continues at coordinate 27,210 of VSSA01000025.1, read as the reverse complement.
GACCCTGCCGAGCAACCTGGCCGTGATGGTCGGCTCCGACATCGACTACGTGATGGTCGAGGAGTACGGCGTCGAGCGGTACCTGATCGCCGAGGCCCGGCTGAGCTCCTACGGCCGGGAGCTGGGCGAGGAGCCGAACGTCGTGTGGCGCGGCAAGGGGGCCGACCTGGTCGGGCTGAGCTATCGGCCGCCGTTCGCCTACTTCGAGGGCCACGAGAACGCCTTCCGTGTGGTCGCCGCCGACGAGGCCGTCACCACCACCGACGGCACCGGGCTGGTGCACAGTGCCGGCGCCTTCGGTGAGGTCGACAAGGAGGTCACCGACCGCGAGGGGATCGCTCCGGTGATGCCCGTCGGCAAGGACGGTCGCTTCACCACGCCCGTCGACGAGTACGCCGGCATGCTGGTCTTCGACGCCAACCTGCAGATCATCGACCATCTCAAGGCCGCCACCCGGCGCTCCGGGGAGACCGGCGCGGTCACCCCGGGCACGGTGCTGCTGCGCCGCGAGACCTACGACCACTCCTACCCGCACTGCTGGCGCTGCCGCGAGCCGCTGATCTACAAGGGGGTCAGCTCCTGGTTCGTGGAGGTCACCGCGTTCAAGGAGCGGATGGGCGAGCTCAACCAGCAGATCCGCTGGGTGCCCGAGCACATCAAGGACGGTCAGTTCGGCAAGTGGATCGCAGGTGCCCGGGACTGGTCGATCACCAGGAACCGGTTCTGGGGCTCCCCGGTGCCGGTCTGGAAGTCCGACGACCCGGCCTACCCGCGGATCGACGTCTACGGCTCCTTCGAGGAGATCGAGCGCGACTTCGGCAGGCTGCCGCGCAACGCGGCGGGCGAGCCGGACCTGCACCGGCCCTGGATCGATGACCTCACCCGACCGAACCCGGACGACCCGCGCCCCGAGGGCGAGCGGTCCACGATGCGCCGCGTCGCCGACGTGCTCGACGTGTGGTTCGACTCCGGCTCGATGAGCTTCGGCCAGGTGCACTACCCGTTCGAGAACAAGGGGTGGTTCGAGCAGCACTTCCCGGCCGACTTCATCGTCGAGTACATCGGCCAGACCCGCGGCTGGTTCTACACGCTGCACATCCTGGCCAGTGCGCTCTTCGACAAGCCCGCGTTCTCCTCCTGCATCAGCCACGGCATCGTGCTGGGCTCGGACGGCAACAAGATGTCGAAGTCACTGCGCAACTACCCCGACGTCTCCGAGGTCTTCGACCGCGACGGCGCCGACGCGATGCGTTGGTTCCTGATGGCCAGCCCGATCCTGCGCGGCGGCAACCTGGTGGTCACCGAGCAGGGCATCCGCGACGCGGTGCGGCAGGTGATGATCCCGCTCTGGAACACCTGGTACTTCTTCGCGCTCTACGCCAACGCCGAGTCCTACGACGCCACCGGGCGCACCGACTCCAACGCCCCGCTCGACCGCTACCTGCTGGCCAAGACCCGCCAGTACGTCGAGGAGCTGACCGAGCAGCTCGACGGCTACGCGATCGCCGACGCCTGCGAGACCACCCGCGCCTTCCTCGACGTACTCACCAACTGGTACGTCCGCCGTTCCCGGGAGCGGTTCTGGGAGGGCCGGATCGAGGCGTTCGAGACCCTCGCTGCGGTGCTCGACGTGGTCTGTCGGGCCGTGGCGCCGCTGCTGCCGCTGACCACGGAGGAGATCTGGCGCGGTCTGACCGGTGGGCGCTCGGTCCACCTGGCTGACTGGCCCGACGTGTCGGCGCTTCCGGCCGACGACGGGTTGGTCGCCGCGATGGACCAGGTCCGTGAGGTCTGCTCGGCGAGCTCGGCGCTGCGCAAGGCGGCCCGGCTCCGCAACCGACTGCCCCTCGCGGAGCTGACGATCGTGGTCCCCGACCCCGCCGCCCTCGAGCCGTTCACGGCGATCGTCGCCGACGAGCTCAACGTGAAGTCAGTGCGCCTGGTCGCCGCCGACTCCGAGGAGGCCGCCGGTTATGGGGTGGAGCAGAAGCTGACAGTCAACGCGCGCGCTGCCGGCCCGCGGCTCGGCAAGGACGTCCAGGCAGCGATCAAGGGCTCCAAGTCCGGCGATTGGTCGGTGGCCTCCGACGGCACCGTCACCGCCGGAGGACTGGCGCTGGTCGAGGGGGAGTACACCCTCGAGACCGTCGTCGGCGCCGCGGAGGGTTCGGCCACCGGGATGCTGCCGGGGGGCGGGTTCGTCGTGCTGGACACCGCGGTCACCGCGGAGCTGGCCACCGAGGGCCTGGCCCGCGACCTGGTGCGGGCGGTGCAGCAAGCCCGCCGCGACGCCGGTCTCGACGTGTCGGACCGGATCGCGCTGGTGATCGGGGGCGCGGAGTCGGTGCAGGAGGCCGCCCGCACCCACGAGCAGCTGATCGCCCGGGAGACCCTGGCGACGTCGTACAGCGTGCGGGGGGCGGCGGGCGAGGGTGCTCTCGATCTGCTCGTCGGCGACGGCGAGAAGGCGACGATCAATGTCGGGCGCGCCTAGGACACCGCGCCTAGGACGCCGCGCCCGGGACACCGCGCCCGGGACACCGCGCGCCCAGCACTAGGTCAGACAGCGCAGTAGTGGTCGCCGCTGATCCCGCACGGCGGTGTTGGGGGCGGCGGCACGTACGGTCCGACCCATCCCAGCTCTGCGTCGTCGAGCTCGGTGTGGTTGTCACCGAGCTTGTCCTTCGCCCAATCGTCGCTGTCGCGGAAGTAGCCTGCTGCCTCCGCCAGAGCCTCGCCGGCTCGGACGGTCTCCGCGCCGGTGTCGTTGAGGAGTGGCGTGAGGCGGTAGGCGAGGCTCTGCCAGTCGTGGTAGGAGCCGTAGAACCCGATCCCCACCTTGCTGGGCCGGAACCAGACGTTCTGCTGGTTGCTGGTCTCGATCTGGTCTGCGGCCTCGAAGAACGCCCGCGCGATGGTGGGCATCGACTCATAGCCGATGTGCTCCAACGTCGAGTACTGCAGGTCGATGATGTCGTCGCCGATGTCGGCCTGGCCCGCGCCGGGCTCGATGTGGAACACCTTGCGGTTGAGCTGGTCGTCGACCGCGCCGAGCATGGAGGTCAGCATCGCGCACAGACCCTGATCCTGACTCTCCGCCTTGGTCTCCAAGGTGCTGAGTGCGGTCTGGAAGGCCGTGTAGACGTCCTCGGGTGTGCCTCCGGCGGTGGATACCGGGTCTGCTGTGTCCTGGGGGAGGAGACCCACTGCCGTGCTGAGGAAGGACGAGCTGGCGCCGAGGGCTCCGAAGGCGGCCGCGGCGGGCCCGGTGGCGAAGGCGCCCACCAGGCCGGCTGTGGCCGTCACGATGGTGAGCGCGGTCTTGAAGTCCTCGGTGACCGACTGCTGCTTCCGGCTGTCCTTGAACGCGGTGGCGACGTTGCCGACCAGGTTGGCGGTGTCTTGACGGCAGGTGTCGAGAAGGTTCTTCTCACCGGTCAACGCGATGCCGAGGCACGCGATCGCCTCGCAGTGTCCGCCGAGCACCGTCTCCAGCCGGTCGGGCCCGTAGTTGTCGTAGAACGCGCTGATCGTCGCTCCGGCGTCCCTGCCGTCTGGGATGAACTTGCGGATGTAGCCGATCTTCTCCAGGTCCGGGTTGGGAAAGCTCGACTCGTCCCCGCCGCGGACGGCCACCTTCTGCACGGCCACCTGGCAGGCATAGATGACGTCATCGAAGACGGTTCCCTCGCCGATGTAGTCCCAGCCGAGCAGGGCGCTGTCCAGCTTGCCGCGCCACGAGGTCACCTTGCCGGCGAACTCCGACTCCAGATTGGCGTCGCGCTCCCACGGGCCCTGGGAGCCGCCCAGATAGGTGCTGCTGTAGGCGACGCCGTCGAGGTAGATCTGTTGTGTGGAGGAGCTCTCACCGTAGTTCTCGACCTTGCGCACGTAGTTGTCGCCCTGATCGAGGATCCAGCCGTCGATGTGGGTGTACTCGGCGAACGCTGCCTCGCGGGCGGCGTTGTCGATCAAGGTGTCGAGCTCGTCGTAGTCGTAATTCATCGGGTCTCCGAGAGATGTGAGGTGGGTCACTGGCCCCCGTCGTGCGTGTGCCCGGTGCGGCCGGGAGAAAACCTCTGGCTGGGTGCTGGTTGACTGGACCCGTGTCCGACGCTGCGCCGACCCTCGATCCGTCCACCGATGTCGTCACCCTGACCCGCCAGCTCGTGGACATCGAGTCCGTGAGCTTCGGCGAGCAACGGATCGCTGACCTGGTCGAAGCGGCACTGGCCGGACGGGATCACCTGCAGCTGGAGCGGTTCGGCAACACCATCGTGGCCCGCACCGACCTCGGTCACGACGAGCGGGTGATCCTGGCCGGCCACCTGGACACGGTGCCGCTCAACGACAATCTGCCCTGCCGCGACGACGGGGAGTATCTGCACGGCTTGGGCACCAGCGACATGAAGGGCGGCGACGCCGTCATCATCAAGCTGGCTGTCGAGCTGACCCACCCCAACCGGGACCTCACCTACGTCCTCTACGACGCGGAGGAGGTGGCTGCCGTGCACAACGGGCTCGGCAAGCTGGCGGCCGAGCGTCCGGATCTGCTGGAGGCCGACTTCGCGATCCTGATGGAGTCGTCCCGAGCCGAGGTGGAGGCCGGGTGCCAGGGCACGATCCGCGTCGAGATCCGGACCGTGGGCGAGCGCGCCCACACGGCGCGCGCGTGGACCGGCAGCAATGCGATCCATGCGGCGGCCCCGATCCTCGCGACCTTGGACACCTACCGGCCGCGACGGCCGGTGATCGACGGGCTCGAGTACCACGAGGGCCTCAACGCGGTCGCGATCACCGGTGGCGTCGCGGGCAACGTGGTGCCCGACGAGTGCGTGGTCACGATCAACTACCGCTTCGCGCCCGACCGCACCGAGGAGGAGGCGCTGGACCATCTGCGGGAGGTGTTCCCCGGCCACGAGTTGACCGTCACGGACTCCTCGCCCGGTGCGCTCCCCGGGTTGGACCGCCCCGCGGCTCGCGAGTTCCTCAGCGCGGTCGGGATGCCGGTGAGTCCGAAGTTCGGCTGGACCGATGTGGCCCGGTTCTCGGCCCTCGGCGTGCCGGCCGTCAACTACGGTCCGGGCGACGCCGAGTACGCCCACAAGAAGGACGAGAAGGTGCTCAAGTCGCGGATCGTCGCCTGTGAGCAAGCGCTGCGTGCCTGGCTCACCACCGACCCGCCGGCCGGTGCCGGCGAGGAGGAGACTCGATGACACGTCGTACCGGAGCCGGTCCGCGGCCCAGCAAGGGCCGGCCGGAGGGGTCGACCACCGACCAGCGGTTGCTCGACACCCGGGGTGACAGCGACTGGGTGCACACCGATCCGTGGCGGGTCCTGAAGATGCAGGCCGAGTTCGTCGAGGGGTTCAACGACCTCGCCGAGCTCGGTCCGGCGATCTCGGTCTTCGGCTCCGCCCGGATCCCACCCGAGCATCCCGGCTATCAGATGGGGGTGAAGGTCGGACGGGCCCTGGTCGAGGCCGGGTTCACCGTGATCACCGGCGGCGGGCCGGGCGCGATGGAAGCCGCCAACAAGGGCGCGGCCGAGGCCGGCGGCGAGAGCATCGGGTTGGGGATCGAGCTCCCTTGGGAGGCACGCCTCAACGAGCACGTCACCTTCGGCCTGAACTTCCGCTACTTCTTCGTCCGCAAGATGATGTTCGTCAAGTACTCCCAGGGATACGTGGTGCTGCCCGGCGGCCTCGGCACGCTGGACGAGCTCTTCGAAGCGATGACGCTGGCGCAGACGCTGAAGATCACCCAGTTCCCGATCGCGTTGATGGGGGTCGAGCACTGGCAGGGCCTGCTCGACTGGATGCAGGGGTCGATGCTCGGCGACGGGCGGATCCGGCAGAGCGATCTCGACATGCTCACCCTCACCGACGACGTGGACGAGGCGGTCGCGCTGATGGTCGAGGCGCGCGAGCGGCACGGATGAGGTCCCGACGATGATGATGTGGGTCTTTGCCGTCCTGATCGTGCTGGCGATGGGCGGGGTGGCGATGCTCGCCGCCGGACGTGGCGAGCCGATGCGCACGACGTACGACGACCGCGTCGACACGCTGGTGCCCGCAGATCGGCCCCTCTCCGGCGCGGACCTGCGAGCGGTCCGCTTCCCGCTGGCCTTCCGCGGCTACCGGATGGCCGAGGTGGACGCACTGCTGGCGCGGCTCACCGCGGAGCTGGAGGCCCACGAGGCCGACGCCGCGACGAGCACCCGCGAGCCCGACCATGGCACGGACGGCACTACCGACCCCGACGTCGGTGGCGCAGCACACAGTTGAGGCGATGGGTGGCTGCGCGCCCCCGGGCCGGTAGGGGATAATGGTCGTCGCTGAGCTTTGCAGCATGAGTGCCAGTACTGATCGAAAAGGGGTGCCGCATGGCGGCGATGAAGCCGCGGACCGGTGACGGTCCGCTCGAGGTCACCAAGGAAGGCCGCGGGATCGTGATGCGGGTTCCGCTCGAAGGCGGCGGCCGCTTGGTGGTCGAGCTCAACGCCGAGGAGGCCGGCGCCTTGGGCGACGCTCTCCAGAACGTGCTCGGGTGACTCGAGCCGTTCTCCCGGCCCAGGTCACTCCACCGGAGTTCGCGCTCAACGCGCGGCCGCCGGGGGCGATCGTCGGAGTCGAGGTGATCGCGCTCCCGGTGCAGCCGGGAGCCGATACCGGTGACCTGGTGCTGGGTCCGGGTGCGGCGGAGTTGGAGGAGCAGACCGGCCTGGATCTGCTCGCCATCGCCGAGGCACACCGGTTGAGTGGCGAGGTCGGCGAGACCGCGACGGTCGCGCTGCCCGAGGGCAGCGAGGCCAATCCGGAGCTTCGCCTGGTGCTGCTGGTCGGTGTCGGAGTCGGACGTCCCGTCGACGTACGCCGGGCGGGTGCGGCGCTGGCCAAGGCGGTCAAGGGGCGCGCCGCCGTCGCGACGTCGGTGCCGGCTGTCGCCGAGGACCTCGAGCACGCCTTGGAGGCGTTCGTCGTCGGCATGACGCTGGGCTCGTTCGCCTTCCATTGGCGCTCGACCGGGCCGACCGATGCGCCCGTCGGCAAGGTGGTGCTCGCGTTGGGCTCCGAGGTGCCCGGGGATGCCGGGACACTGGCTCGATCGGTGGCACTGGGTGGCGCCGGTTGGCGCTCCCGGATGCTCGCGACCGTGCCGTCGAACCTGAAGAACCCGGCGTGGCTGGCCGAGCAGGCCGAGGAGATCGCCACCGCCGCGGGGCTGGAGTGCCGGATCTGGGACGAGACCGAGTTGGCCCGGGACGGCTTCGGCGGCATCCTCGGCGTCGGTCAGGCGTCGGCGACGCCGCCTCGTCTGATCCGTCTCGACTACACGCCCGCGGGCGTCTCGGCGCGCGCGGCGAAGAAGCTCCCGACCGTGGTGCTGGTCGGGAAGGGCATCACCTTCGACTCCGGCGGGCTCAGTCTGAAGCCGGCCCAGAGCATGACCTCGATGAAGCGGGACATGACGGGCGGCGCGGTGGTCCTGGCCACGATGGCCGCGCTGGCCGATGTCGACTGTCCGGTCCGTGTCGTCGGGCTGGTGCCTGCCGCGGAGAACGCGGTCTCGGGCAGCTCGCTGCGTCCCGGCGACGTGATCACGCACTGGGGTGGCCGGACCACCGAGGTCAACAACACCGACGCCGAGGGCCGCCTGGTGCTCGCCGACGCTCTCGCCTATGCGGTCGCCGAGCTGAAGCCGAGCGTCGTCGTCGACGTGGCCACGCTGACGGGTGGCGTCAAGGTCGCGTTGGGGCAGCAGGTGGGCGGCCTCTTCGCCACCGACGACACCCTGGCCGAGCGGCTGACCGACGCCGGGGAGCACGCCGGTGAGCCGCTGTGGCGGCTCCCGCTGTACGCCGGCTACGCCGACAAGCTCTCCTCGAAGATCGCCGACGCGGACAACGCCCCTGGCGGCCCACCCGCGATCGTCGCGGCGCTCTTCCTGCAGGCGTTCGTCGGCGATGTGCCGTGGGCGCACCTGGACATCGCCTCGGTCGGCGATGTGGAGAAGGAGTGGCACGAGTGGACGCCCGGGCCCTCGGGGTTCGGTCCGCGCGCCCTGCTGACCTGGCTCGGGTCTCCGGATCCGCTGGCGGACATCCGGGGCTGATCAGCCCTCCGGGATCCACACCTTCTTGGCCACCAGCAGTCCGTCGCCGACGGGAAGCAGCGCCGGGACCAAGCCCTCGGTCTCGGCGATCCGCTGGACCAGGTCGCGGATGGCGGTGGTCTGGTCGTCGCGTTGAGCAGGGTCGGCCACGCGGTCGTGCCACAACGCGTTGTCGAAGGCCACCACGCCGCCGGGGCGCAGCAGCCGGAGCGCCTCGTCCAGGTAGGCGCCGTACTCGATCTTGTCGCCGTCGGCGAAGACGAGGTCGTAGTGGCCGTCGGTCAGCCGGGGGAGGACGTCGAGCGCGGCGCCGGCGATGGTGCGCACTCGCTGCGGGGCGATGCCGTCCTCCTTGAACGACTCGCGGGCCAAGCGCTGGTGTTCGGTCTCCACGTCGACCGTGGTGAGCACCCCGTCGGGTCGCATGCCGCGCAGCAGCCAGAGTCCGGAGACCCCGGTGCCGGTCCCGATCTCTACGACCGCCCGGGCCTCGATCACCGCCGCGAGGAAGCGCAGCGCGGCACCGCCGCCGCTGCCGATCGCGGCGATCCCGACCTCCTCCGCACGGGCCCGTGCGGCGTCCAGGACTGGGTCCTCGGCGACGTACTCCTCGGCGTAGGTCCAACTGGTCGGGTTGATCGGTGTCAGGGCCACGCTGCCAACCCTAGACGAGTAGGTCCGGGGGAGTCGCGCAGCGCGCGAGCCGTTACTCGTCTGACGGAGTCGGCACCGGTGCCCGCGGGAACAAGGCGCCGGTGTCCACCGTTGTTCTCTTTCACAGGGAAACCTCAGGAGACCCATCTAGCGTGAAGGAGTCGTCAGGGTTGGTACCGACGTTGCGGAAGAGGGATGCCGAGATGACGTCACAGACGGAGCCGGGGCAGGAGTGGGTCGCCCCGGAGTGGCAGGAGATCGTCGAGGAGCACACCGATCGGGTGTATCGGCTCGCCCTGCGCCTCACCGGCAACCGGCACGACGCCGAGGACCTCACTCAGGAGGTCTTCGTCCGCGTCTTCCGCTCGCTGCACACCTACACCCCCGGCACGTTCGAGGGCTGGCTGCACCGCATCACCACCAACCTGTTCCTCGATCAGGCGCGGCGCAAGCAGCGGATCCGGTTCGATGCGCTCACCGACGAGCGTGCGGCCAAGCTGGCCAGCGCTGCTGCGCCGCCGGAGGCCGCCTACGCGGACCGGATGTTCGACGACGACGTCGAGAGCGCGCTCGCCGCGCTGCCCCCCGACTTCCGCGCGGCGGTCGTGCTGTGCGACATCGAGGGCCTCAGCTATGAAGAGATCGCGGAGATCCTCGGTGCCAAGCTCGGCACCGTGCGGTCCCGGATCCACCGCGGGCGCGCCATGCTGCGCAGTGCACTCGCGCACCGGGCACCAGCCGACGGACGCACCCGGTACGCCGGCCCCACCAGGCCAGGTCTGGTCCCGGGGGCGACAGCATGATCGGGCACCTCGGCACCCGCGTCAGCGCGCTGCTCGACGGCCAGATGCCGGCGGCGGAGGCCGAGGACGCGTGGGCCCATGTCTACGCCTGCCACCGTTGTCGCGATCTGGTCGAGCGCGAGGGATGGGTGAAGACCAGGCTCGCCGGCTTGGACGCTGCCCGCGCGACTCCGGCGGACCTCAAGGGCTCCCTGCTGAACCTCACCCCGGGGGAGCAGTTCATCGCTGCGCCGAACGCTGCGCGACGCCCCGTCTCCGGCGGGTTCGTGCTGATCAGCGGCGGTGCGCTCGGCGCCGCGCTGCTCGGCGTGGTGGCGTTGGGCGTGACGCCCGGCGCCGGGCCAGCGGACCGACGCCCACCGGTCACTCAGATCAACCAGTCGACCCCGACCCCCTCCGACGGCAACGCCACGCAGCGCACCCGGCCGGCCCGTGGCTCCGCCGCCGTCCGCAACGTGGCCGAGCGCCTGCCCGCGCCCGTCGACCGGTTCTTCGGCTGACACGCCCCAGCCGCACCCCGGGGCGCACGGATCGGATGTGGCCGCATCGGCCATGATGTGAAGCGTGAACGACGAGCAGCGCAGCGTCTCGGACGCCGACGCCCCAGCCACCGGTGACGAGGTACGGCCCGAGACCGACGGCGCCGAGGTAGCGGCCGACGACGGCCTGGACGAGACCGCGCCGATCCAGGCTGTCGGCAACCCGCAGCCGGCGAGCCCGGAACAGGCCAGCCCGGAACAGGTCAGCCCGGAACAGGTCAGCCCGGAGCAGGCCAGCCCGGAGCAGGCGGCCGCATCCGCGGCTTCCCCGTGGGCGCCGCCCGGCGCCGGCGACCAGCCGCTCCAGCCTCCCGGCGCTGTACCGCCGCCTCCGCCTCCGCCCCCGACCACCACACCGCTCCCGGCCGACCACCTGACCGTGCACCGCCACCGTGCCGGCGGCGGTGGCAAGCGCGTCGCGCGCGGTCTGGGGATCGGTGCGCTGGTGCTGCTCCTCGGGCTCGGCGGTGGACTCGGCGGCGCCGCGATCTACGACGAGTGGATCGAGGACGGCGCCGGCGGCGCTGGCACGTACGCCGGCGGGTTGGAGGACGTCGACCTCGAGCCACTCCCGCCGCTGGAGGACGGTGGCTCGGTCGCCGCCGTCGCCGATGCCGTGCTGCCGAGCACGGTGCAGATCATCGCCGAGTTCGGTGGCGAGGCCAACGGAGCCACCGGGTCCGGCTTCGTGCTGGACAAGCAGGGCCACGTGGTCACCAACAACCATGTGGTCGCCGAGGCGGCCCAGGACGACGGTGCCATCCAGGTCGTCGACGCCGACGGCACGCACCGCGAGGCCACGGTCGTGGGGCGCAGCCCCGTCTACGACCTGGCGGTGCTTCAGATCGAGGGGGACGCCGAGCTGAAGGCCGCGGCGCTGGGCCGCTCCGAGGCGCTGCGCGTCGGCGACCCGGTGGTGGCCATCGGCTCGCCGCTCGGCCTCAGCGCGACCGTCACCTCCGGCATCGTGAGCGCCAAGAACCGGCCGGTCACCACCGGGGACACCGCCGACGACTCCTCTTACATCAACGCGGTCCAGACCGACGCCGCGATCAACCCGGGCAACTCCGGTGGACCGCTGGTCGACCTGCGGGGGCAGGTGGTCGGCGTCAACTCCGCGATCGCGACCAACGGCGGCGCCTCCGGCGATGCCGGGAACATCGGTGTCGGCTTCGCGATCCCCGTCGAGCAGGTGCGGATCACCGCCGACCAGATCCTCCGCACGGGCGAGGCACAGTATCCGGTGATCGGCGCCAAGGTGCAGACCGGCGGCGTCTCCGAAGGCAATGGCGCGATCCTCGACTCGATCGTGGACGGCAGCCCGGCCCAGGACGCCGGCCTGGAGAAGGGCGACCGGATCACCCACGTCGAAGGCCAACTGGTCACCGACGGCATCGCGCTGATCGTCGCGATCCGTACCCACCAGCCGGGCGAGACGATCGAGTTCACCCTGGTGCGCGGGAAGGACCAGGAGACGGTCGAGGTCACCCTCGACGGCGAGGTGGGCTGAGGTCGCTGGGAGAGATGCCCGGGGAGTCAGTCGCTGCTGTCGGACTCCACGAACGGGTGGTCCACCACGAACTGGCGCGCCTCGGAGTACATCTGCTCGATGTACTCCTCGAGCTTGCTGCTCTCCACCCGCCACTGGCCGCGTCCGCCGATCTTGATCGCCGGCAGGTCGCCCCGTCGCACCAACGCGTAGACCTGAGCACTCGAGGTGTTCAGCACCTCGGCCACGTCGGCCAAGGTCAGGAAACGCGGAGAAGGGGCCATGGTGCTCATCGTCGCACCTCACCGGAGCCCGACGCAGCGTGACCCGCCCAGCCTGTGGAGGACCAGGTGACGCGGGGAGAACTTGGCGTCAAGATATGTGACCGTGTCCAGGAATCTCGGGAAGTCCCCTGGTCCGGTCCCGCCACCGGCCACGCGCACACGACGCGCCGGATGGCGGGATCCGCGACTGTGGATCGGTGTCCTGCTGTTGTGCGTGTCGGTGCTCGCTGGTGCGCGTCTGCTCGCGGCGGCGGACGAGACCGTCCCGGTCTGGGTGGTCTCCGCCGATCTCGGCAGCGGTGCCGAGATCGGCCCTGAGGACGTCACTGTCGGACGGGTCCGGTTCGCCGACGGCGAGGACGAGTCGCTGTACTACAGCGCCGCGACCGACCTGCCCGGAGGGCTGGTCCTGAGTCGTTCGGTCGGCGGCGGCGAGATGCTTGCCCGTTCGGCGGTCGTCTCGGCGACCGAGCGCTCCCTGCTCCAGGTGCCGTTGGAGGTGGAGCCCAACCGGGTGCCGCCGGCGGTGGTGGTCGGCTCCGAGGTCGACGTCTACGTCGACGATCGGGGAGCGCGCCGCAGCGACGACGAAGGACGCGCGTTGGAGCGGGTCAGCGTGGTGGATGCGCCCGCCTACGAGGAGACCTTCGCGGTCTCCGGTTTCCGACAGGTCGTGGTCGCCGTGCCGGAGGAGCGGGTCGAAGGTTTCGAGGCGCTGTTGGCCGGGATGGACGATCCGGTGGTCCGGATCGTGCAGCGCGGATGAGCGCGCCACGATGATCGTCACGCTGTTGGTCTCCACCGGTGCGGCCTGGGAGTCCAGCGCGTTCGGTGCTCTCAACGCCCATCCGGGCGTGGTGGTGCTGAAGCGGTGCGTGGACCTCGACGACCTGCTGGCCGCGGCGAGCACCGGCCAAGCCGACGTCGCCGTCGTGGGTGCCGAGGTGAGCGGCCTCGACACGGCCGTGATCGACCGCCTGGCCGACCACGGGGTCCGGGTCGTGGTGGTCGCCGCCGATCCGCTGGCAGCGCGGCCCGCGGCCCAGCGCATCGGCGTCCGCCAGGTCGTCGCCCAGGAGCCGCTCGACGACCTGGTCACCGCCGTCCGAACCGCACCGGGGGAGGGCGACGACTCGACCGCGCCACGACTGCCGGCGACCCCGGTCGGCGACGGCACCGCTCCCGACGGCACCGCTCATGACGGCATCGCTCCCACCCGCCCGTCACCGGGACGCGTGGTCACTGTCTGGGGTCCTGGCGGAGCGCCGGGACGGACGACCTTGGCGACCGCCCTGGCGGCCGAGTTGGCCCGCCGTGAACTGACCACGGTGCTGGTGGATGCCGATCCCTACGGCGGAAGTGTCGCCCAGCAACTCGGCGTCCTCGACGAGGTGTCCGGTCTGCTCGCCGCAGCCAGGCTGGCCGCCTCCGGGACGCTCGAGGACCGCCTGACCACCGTCGAGCGCCGGCTCTCCGACCGGCTGTGGCTGGTCACCGGTCTGCCGCGGGCCGACCGGTGGGTCGAGGTCCGTCCCGGCACCCTGGGACAGTTGGTCGAGCTGGCGCGGCGGGTGGCGCAGGTGGTCCTGGACACCGGGTTCTCACTCGAGCAGGACCCCGCTGGCGAGCTGGGCACCCGCCCCGAGCGCAACGGTCTGACCCTGGAGGCGCTGGCCGCGGCGGACGAGGTCGTCGTGGTGGGCAGCGCCGACCCGGTCGGGCTGACCCGCTTGGCCCGTGGGCTGCATGACCTCGCGGAGGCGCTGCCCGGCGTCGAGCCGCACGTGGCGGTCAACCGGATGCGCCCCACGCTCGGGTGGCGGGAGCGCGACGTGGCCGCCATGCTCGCCGACTTCGGAGCTCGCCGACTGACCTTCCTGCCCGACGACCAGGCCGCGGTGGACCGTGCCCTGGTGGCTGGGCGCAGCCTGCTCGAATCCGGCGACTCCGCCCTGACCCGTGCCGTCGCGGGCCTCCTCGACTCGATCGCCGCGGCTGGCGTCGGAGGATCGATGGCCCGGCGTTGAACTCCTCCGGCGTTGAACTCCTCAGGCGTTGAACGCCTCAGGCGTTGAACAGCAGGAACAGGCCACCGGCGGTGAAGACCACCATCACCACCAGCAACGGCAGCTGACCGGTGATCTGATGCCGCCGGGGTAGCACCTCCAGCGCGCGATCGTGCGCCGCCACCGCCGCCACGACGTGACCGATCACCACGGCCAGCACCTTCACGGTGGCCAGGACCGTCGGGTGGTAGGAGAACCAGTACGACGGCTCGAGACCGGCCGTGCCGAGCATGTTCCACCCCTTGCCGAACGGGTCGCTGGCCCGCGCCAGCGTCTGGGTGCCGACGTCGACCAGCAGCGTGAGGTAGTGGGCGAAGATGTAGCCGGCGATGATCGGCACCATCGAGTGGGCGAAGAGATCGGGGAGGGTGCGGCGTCGTACCCCGTTCTCGAGGGGGGAGCCGAGGCCGACCATGGAGCAGGCCAGCGAGAAGAGTGCGCCCGCGGTGAGACAGAAGACGAACAGCGCCAGGTTGTCGAGCACGGTGCCGGAGATCTCGGACTCATACGTCGTGGTGATCCACCAGGCCGACTCCTTGAAGGAGTCGAACGCGGTGCTGCCGAACAGCACGCCGACGACGGCGACCAGACCTGGACGCGCCGTCACCGTGGCCAGGTTCGCCAGCGGGCTGCGCACCACGAGGCGTCCCTCGTGCCGCGCCCAGATCGAGAGCTTCCCGACCAGTGAGGAGTACACCTCGAACGGGTCCGCGCGCTCGTAGAAGCGGTTGCCGAAGACCGCGCCGCCGATCAGCATCACCGCGACGTAGAGAGCGCACCACAACCGGACCGAGCCGAGCTCGGTGGAGTATTTGTAGACCAGCTCCAGCCAGACGAACGAGTAGAGACCGATCGCGGCGGGCCAGTAGCCGAGCCAGGCCGGGTAGCCCCGGACTCCGACGTCCGGGTCGCTGCCGGCCAGTCGGGCCAGACCCGCGTTGATGGTGCGCACCGGGCTGATCGCGCGCCACACCGGACCGAACAGCAGGGATGCCGCGATCAGGCCGACCCACCACCACACGTAGACGATGCCGAAGAACGGGTTGGTCAGGGCGTTCTCACCGAACACCGCGGTGGCAGCGGTGAATCCGAAGAGCACCATGCCCAGAGTCCGCAGCACGATGCGGTAGGCAGTGCTGTCGACCAGACGCTGCACCTTCGCAACGGGGCGGCCGCCGGGCGTGCCGTAGCGCGGGGTCCGCCAGGCCACCACCAGCACGCCGAAGGAGAGGACGAGGGCGGCGACCGCGCCGGAGATCGCCAACTCCAGCGGGATCGGGAGATCGGCCTGCCCTCCGATCCCGTGCGCCTCGATCACTGGACGATCAACGTCACGATGACCTGGTCCAGGTCGTGCGACTCGACGTCGACGCGGCCAGCGCGGGGGATCTCGATCTTGAACGTCTCGGTGCCGGTCTCGTACGGCAGCGTCTGCTCCGGCGAGGAGTGGATGTGCAGCTCGCCGGGCTCGTCGGCGGTGACCTCGAGGTCGATCGGCTGGCCGGCGTCGACGTGGACCCGCTCACCGACCGGTGAGACATCGCCGTCGGCGAAGGTGATCTCGACGACCACCGGCTCGTCGGAGCCGCCCGCCTCGCCGTCGTCCCCACAACCGGCCAACGTGGCGATCAACAGCAGCGCCCCGGCCACACCCATCAGGCGGCGTCCCATCCTCAACCGTCCCTCTTTCGCTTGTCGGTCCCGTACGTCCTCGACCCCGGTGCGACCCGGTGGGGCCGGGTCGACGCAGGCGCGCCGCGCTCGTGGTCGGGACAGCACGCTCACAGCGGCGACCCGGGAGGCGGACACCCGAGCCCCGGCGCTCTGGTCTCTGCCAGAATCTCACGCACCCGGTGACGGGTCCGGACGGGGCCGGACGAGGGCCAGCTAGGAGGTACGACGACGTGGTTGACCGAGTGACCCCACGGGACCTCTCCTACCTCGCCGAAGAGACACCCGAGGCTCCCGCGCACAACGCGACGATCGAGATCTTCGAGCCCGGCGACGGCGACCAGGCACTTGACTACCAGCGCCTGATGGACCTGATCCAGGACCGGCTCGCCTTCGTGCCGCGCTACCGCCAACGGCTGCAGAGCGTGCCGGGTCATCTGGCCAACCCGTTGTGGGTCGATGACGAGGACTTCGATCTCGGTTTCCACGTGCGCCGCTCCGCCCTCCCGCGGCCCGGTACGTCGACGCAGCTGCTCGAGCTCGTCGCCCGGATCGTGTCCCGCCCGCTGGACCGCTCCCGCCCGCTCTGGGAGATCTACTTCGTCGAGGGGCTCGAGGGTGGTCGGGTCGCTGTCCTGTCCAAGACCCACCAGGCGTTGGTGGACGGCGTGCACACGGTCGATCTGGGACAGCTGCTGCTGGATCCGTCGCCGAGCGAACGGGGGCTCGACCCGGACACCTGGAGCCCACGGCGCGCACCGGCGCCGACGCACCTGCTGGCCGGAGCTGTCCGCGACACCCTCACCGAGCCCAGCACCCTGCTCGACACGCTGCGCACCGGTTCGCGCTTCTTGGCGCGGGAGACTGACGAGCGCAGTCGACGCGTGCGCTCCTTCGCCGGTGCGCTGACCGGCCGGCGGCCGCGGCGGCGCGGGATGATCAACGGTCCGCTCTCGCAGCAGCGCCGCGTGGTCACCGTGGACACCCGGCTGAGCGACTACCGACAGGTCCGTGACGCGCACGGTGGCACCGTCAACGACGTCGTGCTGGCCACCGTGGCCGGAGGCCTGCGCTCGTGGATGATGACTCGTGCCGAGTCGATGGGCGGGATCCGCCAGCTGCGTGCGCTGGTCCCGGTCTCGGTGATCGACGAGGAGCTGGAGGCGACCTCGCTGGGCAGCCAGATCACCGGCCACTTCGTCGATCTTCCGATCGGTGAGCCCAGTCCGGTGGTGCGCCTGCACCAGGTGTCCTACTCCTTCCAGGCGCACAAGGAGACCGGCCGCGGGGTGGCCGCGAACCGGCTCGCCGGCGTCGCCGGGTTCGCGCCGACCACCTTCCATGCCATCGGCGCGCGCGTGGCCGCCGAGGAGCTGCGCCGCGGCTACCAGGTCTCGGTGACCAACGTGCCCGGGCCGCAGTCGCCGCTCTATGCCGCCGGCGCGCGGATGGTCGAGAGCTATCCGGTGCCGCCGCTGGTCGCCGGCCATCCACTGGTGATCGGCGTGACCTCCTACGACGGTGGGGTGTACTACGGCGTCACTGCCGACCGCGACCGGCTCCCCGACGTGGACCTGTTCGCCAGCTGTCTGCGGGAGTCGCTGGACGAGCTGCTCGACGTCTCCTCGCCGACCCGGCCGCAGGCGCCCCGCGGCCGTCGCGGCCCGCGCCGATGAGGCTCGGACCCGGCGAGGTCGCCGGTCAGCGGGCCAGGTAGGCCTTTCCGGTCCGCTCCTCGGCCCGCAGCGCGCTGCCGATCAGCTTGGCGAGGAGCTCCTCGATCTTCGCGCCGACCAGCGGGAGCCGGACGCTGACGTCGAGCGTGACGGTCTCGGTCGTGACGCCCTCGGCCTCGGTGAGCACGGCGGTGCCGATCATCTCGCCGGGCTTGCCCGGGATCTCCAGGTGGAGCTCGCCCCGGTCGGCGCAGGCCCAGGTCTCGGTCAGCACGATGGTCGTGGTGGAGCCGACGATCTTGCGTGCGAACGACGGCACCTGGTCGGTCGGCTGGGACATCTCGACCCGCACGAGCATCGGGTCACCCGGCACGCCCTCCACGCTCACGTCGTACGACGTCGCCCGCTGATGGCGGCAGACCTCCTCCCGGAAGGCGGGGTCGGCCAGCATCGCTGCCACCGCCGCCGCAGGTGCGTCGTAGGTCATCGTGTGCACCAGTCGCTTCGTCATGCCTCGATCCTCTCCTGACCACCGGAGCTGGGGCGTGCGGGGTGCGCCGTGTCGTTGGTTGTCGGGGCACCATCGCAGGCCTAGTGTCGAGGCGTGTCAATGACGACGCGGACCGCGGTCCAGAACTCCGAGCGGGAGCAGCTCTTCGAGCAGGCGGCCGAGGCTGCGCGGCATCACCGCAAGGGGGCTGCCGGGCCCCCGCGCGACGAGCTCGCCGCGCTGCTGCCTGCCTACTACCACCACGTGGCATTGGACGACCTCGCGGGCCGGGCCGACCTGGACATCTACGGCGCTTTCGCCTCGCACTATCACCTGGCGGCCGAGCGGCCCGCCGGCGTTCCCCGGATCCGGGTCTTCACCCCGACCGTTGGTGAGCACGGCTGGTCGGCGGCCGGCCACTCCGTGGTCGAGGTCGTTGTCGACGACATGCCGTTCCTGGTCGACTCGCTGACCATGGAGCTGTCGGCGCAGCTGCGCGACATGCACCTCGTGGTCCACCCGACCTTCGACGTGGCGCGCGACGACGACGGCCACCTGCAGCGGGTGGACCCGGTGCCCTCGGCCGCCTCCGCTCCTGCTGACGGCGTGGTGCGCGAGTCGTGGATGCATGTCGAGATCGCTCGGTTGGCCGGGGACGAGGAGGACGTCGCAGGACTGGTGCAGCGGATCGAGCGGGTCCTCGGCGACGTCCGGGTCGCGGTCGAGGACTGGCCGGCGATGCACGAGCAGGTCCGTGCGGTCGTCGCCGACCTGGAGGAGTCGCCGCCGCCGCTGCCCGAGCACGAGATCACGCAGGGTGCACAGTTGTTGCGGTGGCTGGCCGACGAGCACTTCACCTTCCTCGGCTACCGCGAATATCGGTTGGGCCGAGCGGAGGTCGACGGAGTCGAGGACGACGTGTTGCGTCCGGTGGAGGGGAGCGGGCTGGGCATCCTGCGGGAGGGACGTCGCGAGGGGGAGACCCCCGCCGAGTCGGTCGCGTTCAGCCGGTTGCCGGACGCGGTGAAGGCGCGTGCGCGGGAGCGGACCCTGCTGGTGCTGGCCAAGGCGAACTCGCGCGCCACGGTGCACCGCCGGGCCTTCCTGGACTACGTCGGGGTGAAGACTTTCGGGCCGGATGGTGAGGTGACTGGTGAGCGCCGGTTTCTCGGCCTGCTCTCCAGTGCCGCCTACACCGAGTCGGTGCTGCGGGTGCCGCTGTTGCGCGAGAAGGTCGGGGAGGTGCTGCGCCGCAGCGGGCTGGACCCGCGCGGCCACGACGGCAGCGCGCTGCTGGACACCCTGGAGACCTATCCGCGCGACGACCTCTTCCACACCCCGGTGGACGAGCTCACCCCGATCGCCGAGGCGGCGATGCAGGCCCGCGAGCGCCGTGCGGTGCGGATGTTCCTGCGCCGCGACACCTACGGGCGCTATCTCTCAGTGCTGCTCTACCTGCCCCGCGACCGTTACAACACCGGCGTCCGGCACAAGTTCTCCCGGATCCTCACCGAACAGCTCGGTGCGGACTCGGTCGAGTTCAACGTCAGCATCAACGAGTCCACCACGGCGCGGGTGCACTTCGTGGTGCGGCTGCCGTCCGGACGCCTGATCCCCGACGACATCGACACCGCGGACCTGGAGCGTCGCCTGGTCGAGGCGTCGCGCTCCTGGCAGGAGGACTTCGCGCAGGCGGTCACCGCCGAGTACGGCGAGGAGGTCGGCGCCGTGCTGACCCGCCGCTACGCCGAGGCGTTCCCCGAGGCCTACAAGGAGGACTTCACCGCCCGCACGGCAGCTGTCGATCTGGGGCGCCTGGAGGGCATCGAGAGCGACGACGGGATCGACCAGTCCCTCTACACCGACCTGGACGCCGCCGAGGGCGAGGCCCGACTCAAGGTGTTCCGGATCGGCTCGCCGATCTCGTTGTCGGTGATCTTGCCGATGATCTCCTCCCTCGGCGTCGAGGTGGTCGACGAGCGGCCCTACGAGCTCGACGGCGTGGAGCGACGGTCGGCCATCTACGATTTCGGGCTGCGCTACCACGGCGCCGAGCCGGAGGAGCGGCGCGAGCTCTTCGCCGACGCACTGCACGCCATGTGGCAGGGTCGCAGCGAGATCGACGGGTTCAACGCGCTGGTGCTCAGCGCGGGACTGACCTGGCGCCAGGTCACGGTGCTGCGGGCGTATGCCAAGTACATGCGCCAGGGCAACAGCCCGTTCGCGGTCGACTCGATCGAGGGCGCGCTCGTGGACAACGTCGAGCTGGCGCGGCTGCTGGTGGATCTCTTCGAGGAGCGGTTCGACCCCGACAGCGACGAGGCGACCCGGGTGCGTCGTACCGAGGAGCTGGACGCGGCGGTCCGCGCGGCGCTGGACGAGGTGGTCGGGCTGGACCACGACCGGATCCTGCGCGGCTACCTGACCCACATCCAGGCGACGCTGCGCACCAACTACTTCCAGACCGTCGACGGGACGGAGGATGGGACCCGCAAGACCTACCTGGCGCTCAAGCTGGAGCCGTCGGCGATCCCGGACCTGCCGGAGCCACGCCCGCGGTTCGAGGTCTTCGTCTACTCGGCGCGGGTGGAGGGGGTGCACCTCCGGTTCGGCGCGGTGGCCCGCGGAGGACTGCGCTGGTCCGACCGGCGTGACGACTTCCGCACCGAGATCCTCGGTCTGGTGAAGGCGCAGATGGTGAAGAACACCGTGATCGTGCCGGTGGGAGCCAAGGGCGGGTTCTATGCCAAGCAGCTGCCTTCGGTGGATCCGACGCAGCCGAGTGACCGTGAGGCGTGGCTGGCCGAAGGTGTGGCCTGCTACAAGACGTTCATCTCAGGGCTGCTGGACGTCACGGACAACCTGGTGGCGGGGGAGACGGTCCCACCGCCGCGGGTCGTGCGGCACGACGGCGACGACACCTACCTGGTGGTCGCGGCGGACAAGGGCACTGCGACGTTCTCCGATATCGCCAACGGCGTCGCGGCCGACTACGGCTTCTGGCTCGGAGACGCGTTCGCCAGCGGTGGTTCGGTGGGGTACGACCACAAGGCGATGGGGATCACCGCACGAGGCGCCTGGGTCTCGGTGCGCCGCCACTTCCGGGAGATGGGCCTCGACTGCCAGAACGAGGACTTCACGTGTGTCGGGATCGGCGACATGTCCGGTGACGTCTTCGGCAACGGGATGCTGTGCTCCGAGCACACCCGGCTGGTCGCGGCGTTCGACCATCGCGACATCTTCATCGACCCCGAGCCGGACGCGGCCACCTCCTACGCCGAGCGGCAACGCCTCTTCGCGCTGCCCCGGTCGAGCTGGCGGGACTACGACACCTCGCTGATCTCGACCGGGGGCGGCGTCTTCCCGCGCACCGCGAAGTCGATCCCGCTGAACCAGCAGATCCGGGCTGCGCTCGGGATCACCGGTCAGGTGGAGCGGATGACGCCGGCCGAGTTGATGCGCGCGGTCCTGCTGGCGCCGGTCGACCTGCTCTGGAACGGCGGCATCGGAACCTATGTCAAGGCTGCGGGCGAGAGCCACGCCGACGCCGGGGACAAGGCCAACGACGCGATCCGCGTCGACGGGGGCGAGCTCCGGGTGCGCTGCGTCGGCGAGGGCGGCAACCTCGGTCTGACCCAGCGTGGTCGCATCGAGTACGCCGTCAACGGCGGCCGCATCAACACCGACTTCATCGACAACTCGGCCGGTGTGGACACCTCCGACCACGAGGTGAACCTGAAGGTCCTGCTGGACCGGGTGGTCGCCGACGGCGACCTGACCGGCAAGCAGCGCAACGCACTGCTCGCCTCGATGACCGACGAGGTGGCCGACCTGGTCCTCGCCGACAACTACGAGCAGAACCTCGCCCTGGCCAACGCCGCCAAGAACGCCCCCTCCCTGCTGCACGTGCACGAGCAGTGGATGCGGGACCTGACCCGGCAGGGCCTCTTGGACCGTGGGCTCGAGGCGCTGCCGCCGAGCAAGGAGGTCGCGCGTCGGATCGAGGAGAACGGAGCGCTCAGCCAACCGGAGTTGGCCGTGCTGATGGCCTACACCAAGATCGCGCTGGCCGACGAGCTGCTCGCCACCGATCTGCCCGAGGACCCCTATCTGGTGCAGGACCTCGTCGGCTACTTCCCGGCACCGATCCGCGACGGGTTCCAGGGCAAGATCGATCAGCACCCGCTGCGCCGAGAGATCATCGTGACCCAGGTCGTCAACGACCTGGTCAACGGCGCGGGGATGACCTACTGGCCGCGGTTGAAGGGCGAGACGGGCGCCGACGCCGCCGAGCTGACCCGGGCCAACTTCGTGGCCCGGGAGATCTTCGGGTCCCTGGCGCTGCGCAAGGAGTTGGCCACCTACGACAACGTCCTCGATGCCGCGGTGCAGACCCGGATGCGGGTCGAGATGCGCACCCTGGTCGAACGGGCCTCGCGGTGGCTGGTCACCAACCGGCGTCCTCCGCTGGACAGCCAGGCGACGGTGGATCTCTTCTCCGGGCCGGTCCAGCGCACACTGCTGGAGCTGCCCGACCTGTTGCTCGGCAGAGAGTTGGAGGCCCACGCCGCGCGTCGCCGGATGTGGGAGGAGCAGGACGTTCCGGAGGACCTGGCTGCTCGCGTGGCCTCCTTCGACGTGGGCTACGCGTTGCTCAACGTGGTCGAGATCGCCACCCGCGACCAGATCGATCCGTTCGAGGTGGCGCGGGTCCACTTCGCGCTGGGCGAGCGGTTGGCGCTGGCGGTGCTCCAGGAGCGGATCGTCGCGCTTCCGCGCCTGGACCAGTGGCAGACGATGGCCCGGGCTGCGCTCCGCGACGACCTGCACGCGGTCCATGCCCAGCTCACCGGCCAGGTCCTCGCCGCGAGCGACGCGGAGCAGAGTGCGACCGACCGCGTGGAGCAGTGGATCGACGGGGCCGGCACGATCGTCGACCAGGCCGAGGCGACGCTGCGGGCGGTCTGCGCGGAGGAGCGGGTGGATCTCGCTCGCACCTCCGTGGGGCTGCGGGTGGTGCGCTCCCTGCTGGCGTGAGGCGTTCTCGTCGGCCCGCACCTGGCGCACCGAGCCGGCCGGGGCACTAGAGTTTCCTGAGCGTCGCGCGACGCCGAAAATGCCTGCAGGGACGACGCAGAGTGGGGATGGTCGTGGAGTTGCATGCCGCGGTGCGGGACCTGGTGCAGGAGCACGGGGAGGTGGTGCTCGCCGACCCCTCCGGTTTCCGAGGCTTGCTCGACGACGTCCTCGACGAGGAGACCGCCACCGCGGGCGACATCAACCTGCTCGTCGATGCGGTCCGCTTCGACGCGCTCGCCGGACTGCGCAGTCTGGTCGGCGGTGGTGCGGCGCCCGGGCGGGCAGTGGACGAGGCCGGCGCCAGGCTGGCGCGTGACCGCGGCGGGGAGGACCACCGATCGGCGAGTTGGGCGGTCGCCGTCCTCGGCTACGCGACGGACCTGGTCCCCGAGGCCGAGATCCGCCGCTTCCGCCCCGGTACGACGCCCGCCGACGCGCCGACCAACCCCTCCCGTGCCACGAGCCGATGGCCCGGGTCCCAGCCGTCCCCGGGCTACCTCCCGCCGCCCTCGCCGTCGGCGTCGGGCCAACGACCGGCGTCGGTGCCGAGCTCGTGGCCGGCCGCCTCTGCACCCCCCGCCGCGCCGGCGCCGCCAGCCGCCCCTTCCGGGCCGGGCGTTCTCGGCCATCCCGCGCCGTTTCCACCCGCGCCGCGCAAGCGGGGCCCCGGCTTGTGGATCGCGCTGGCCGCGGTCCTGGTGCTGCTGGTCGGTGGTGGGGTGATCGCCGTCGTCGCGGTCACCACCGGCGGGGACGAGGATGGTGGCGACCAGGAGGCCGCCGTGGACGTCAGTCCCGAGGCGCTCGAGGAGCGTTATGGCTCCCTCTCCACGATGATCGCCCACGACACCGAGGAGTGCGCCGCAGCCGATCCCGCCGAGGGACAGCGCGAGGTCGTCGAGTGCGCGGTCCCGGCCGGCACCCTGCGGTTGACCACGTTCGACTCCGCGCCTGCGGTGCGGGCCGCCCGCAGGGAACGGGTCGACCTGCGGGCCGGCACCCTGAGCGGGACCGCAGGCGCGGCCGGCTACTACCACTTCGACCCGGAGAACTCCGGCAATCAGGAGCCGGCGGTCATCTACTGGGACAGCGCGGCCGGCCCCCAGTCCGCCGAGCTGACCGGCGCCCAGGGCGCGACCCTGGACACGCTGACCTCGCACTTCGAGAGCACCGACCCGCGTGTGGCGGCGCCGACCTCGCCGGCCAACCCTCAGCTGCGCGAGTTCGCCGACAAGTTCATGGACATCTCCGACTGCGCCCGGCAGTCGACGTTCATCACCGGGGAGACCGAGGAGAACTTCTGCCAGCCGAAGGACCAGATCACCGCGGTCGTCGGTCGCTTCCAGCGTCGCCGCGACCTGCTCGGCGTGCGTCGCACCCAGTTGCGGGCGTGGCGTGAGGCCAGTGACCGGACCGACGAGGACTACTGGTTCGAGGACGACCGCAGCGAGAAGCAGGGGTCGTTCTACGCCTACGTCGACGCCGACGGCACGCCGACGATCTATTGGGACTGGAACGAGCAGGGCTGCAACTGCTACGCGATCGGCTACGCCTTCGACGGGACCCTCGACGAGCTCCGGACCTGGTGGGAGGGCTGAATCCACCGATCGATCCAGGCTGAGCTTGGATTCACCGATTCGTCGCGTTGCGAGCGTCACCAGACGGGTGGGCTGGCAAGGAGCCCGGCGCGAGGGCGGGCTGGTTGCCCGTCGAGCGTCGGTGACGCAGCCAGGGCGCCCGGATGGGGGCGCGCAGTAGCGAGGAATCGGTGGATTCAAGCTGAGCTCCCAGCCGGGGCCGGCCCGGGCGGGCCCGATGTCACTCCTCGGGGCTCCAGATCGGCTCGTCGCGCGCCTCGGGGGGAGGGGCGAGGCCGGCACCGGGACCGAAGACCGGTCGCGAGGCCACCCTGCTCGCAGCCTGGGCCGCCCACCCGATGTAGTCGACGAGCTGGGCCGGGTTGTCGGCGCGCAGCAGCGGGACGTCCGGATCGCCGATGAAGGCACGCAACGCCTGCATGTCGGCGTCCTGCCCGACGCCGAGGGCGAGTCGAATCGCGCTGGCCCCCCACCGGTTCTCCAGCAGCGTCTGGAGTCCGTCGGCGAAAGAGATCCCACTCACCTGGGTGGGTCGGCCGTCGGAGACCAGGACGATCGCCGGGGGATAGGTGCCTGCGCGGTCGTCGAGTCGGTCCAGCGCGCGGGTCACCGTGGTGAGCGCACTGCCGAGCTCGGTGAAACCGCGGGGCACCGCGTCCAGCCGCTCCCACCGCACCCGGTCCACCGGTGTGGGCTCCTCGATCACCCACCGCGGCTCGGTGGCGAAGGCGAGCACGCGGATCAGCAGCTCGGCATGCGGATTGGCCTTGGCCTCGTCCCGGAGTTGGGGCAGGACCTCCACGATCGCGTTGTTGAGCGCCTGGATCCGGCCACCTCGGTTCATCGAGCCCGACACGTCGAGCACGAAGACGAAATGCAGGGGCCGGCGCGTCACTGCACCACCGAGCCGGTCACTCATCGGCGTCACTCCTGCCGTTCTCGACTCGCCCGCCGAACGCGAACGAGACTGTCGAAGGCTATAGATTGACACGCACTGTTCGAGCGAGCACGGAGGTCGCCACCGGTGTTGACTGAGGGCGTCGATGTCGATCTCGGCCCGCTGGGCAGCGCCCGGGTCTCCTCCCTCCTCGGCCAGGGTGGGCAGGGCTACGTCTACGAGGTACGACGCAGCACGGGTGAGCCGCTCGCGCTGAAGTGGTACCGGCCGGACTCCGCGACCGCCGTGCAGTACGACGAGATGCAGCGCCTGGTGGAGATCGGCTCGCCGCACCTGCGGTTCCTCTGGCCGTTGAGCATGGCACGGGTCGCGACGATGCCCGGCTTCGGCTACGTGATGGCGCTGCGCGATCCGCGCTACCTCGAGCTCAGCTACCTGCTGCTCGACACCGGCCCCGACGGCAGGCCACTGGACGTGGACTTCGTCGCCATCCTCGAGCTGTGCCGCCAGCTGGCCTACAGCTTCCTGCGACTGCACGCCCGCGGACTGTGCTACCGCGACATCTCCTTCGGCAACGTCTTCTTCGACCCTGCCACCGGGGACGTGCTGATCTGCGACAACGACAACGTCGGAGTCGACGACGGCTCGGGGCGGGTGTTGGGCACGCCGTACTTCATGGCGCCGGAGGTGGTGCGGGACCAGACCTTCCAGACGCTGCCGAGCACCGAGACCGATCGGCACTCGCTCGCCGTGCTGCTCTTCTACGCCCTCTTCCTCGGACATCCGTTGGAGGGCGCCCGCACCGACTCCGGGGTGCGGGACGCGGCCTGGCTGCGCGACCACTTCGGGACCGCCCCCGTCTTCTGCCTCCACCCCGATCGCGACGACAACCGCCCCTCGCCGATCGTCGCCCAGTACTGGGACATCTATCCGCAGTTCCTGCGCGACCTCTTCGTCCAGGCATTCGTCGACGGTCTCGACGACCCGGGTGCGCGGGTCACCGAGGGGCAGTGGGTGAAGGCGATGGACCGGCTGCGCGACGGCATGATCACCTGCCCGACCTGCCAGATGACCAACTTCTGGACCAGGGAGGCAGCCGTGACCCGCTGCTGGCAGGACAGCACCGAGCTGCGTCCGGACTATCTCCTGGGCATCGGCCGACGCGAGCTCGTGGTCGGACCGCGCACGGTGATCCGCTCCGACCATCTGGTCAGCGGTGTGGATCAGCCCCACGTGCTCGGCAGGGTGGAGCGGCATCCGTCGCGCGGGGACCGTTGGGGGTTGCGCAACACCTCGGCCCACTCCTGGCCGGTCACCTTCCCGACGGGCCAGCGCTTCCTGCTCCAACCCGGGCATGCCATGGAACTCGTCGAGGGTGCGAAGATCCAGGTTCGGGACACGGCCGTTCGGGTACGACGGGTGCGAGTCGCGCCGACACCGGTCGGCGCCGAGGAGGAATAGATGTCGTTGCTGGTGGAGGTCGACGGGCGGACGCTGCGCCTGGACGAGAGGCGCACCTACCTGGTCGGCCGCGCGATCGAGGCCGACGTGGTGCTCACCGCCGGGTCCGTGTCACGGCAGCACGCCGAGATCCGTCCCGACGGTGACGGCTGGGTGCTGGTCGACCGGGGCAGCCAGTTCGGCACGTTCGTCGACGGCAGGCGACTCTCCGAGATCAGGATCGACCGACGGGTCGTGGTGCGCTGCGGTCCTGACGCGCCGGGGGCCGAGCTGGTGCTGATGCCGGCCGAGCTCGCCGGGGACACGCCGACTCCGGCGTTCGCCCCGGCCGCCCCGCCTGCGCCCACGCCGCCGCCGACCGGTCAGGTCGCACCGCCGGCTCCGGGC
>VSSA01000024.1 GCA_008123405.1 Nocardioides sp. BGMRC 2183 | reverse complement strand
AGGACCCCCGTCCGGCCCGCCGGTCGGACCGCCGCCGGGGCCTCCCGGGGGCGGGTGGCCGCCGCAGGGACCGCCGCCGGGGTCGCCGTACGGTCCCGGAGGTGGCGGTGGCCAGTGGGGGCCGCCGCCGAAGAAGCGCCGTACCGGGCTGCTGATCACGCTCGGCGTGGTCGTGCTGGTGCTGATCGTGGGTCTCGCCGCCGGCGGCTGGGCCTTCTTCACCGGTCGGCTCGGCTTCGGGCCGCTCAGTGCCGCCGACCAGGAGGCCGCCGACGTCATCGCCGCCGAGGTACCCGGCCCCGCGTGGGCATCGGAGAGCCAGCTGCAGTGCGCCGCCGACGACCTGATCGGCGATCGACGCTCCGGCGCACTGGCCGAGACCGGCGTGATCGAGAAGGACGGCGACAGCTGGACCTACACCGGGGACTGGGAGGCCGAGGACGCCTCCGCGTTCACCACCGCCGTACTCGACTGCTCCGACGACTGGGAGGAGCAGCTCGGCGAGGAGTGGGGGCTCGCCGACACCGCGTGCCTGGGCGACATCGGCACCGAGCCGATCGCCGACTTCCTGGCCGTCGACGCCCTCGAGGCCTCCGGTGACGCGGCGGCCGAGGCCTCCGACGCGGCGGTCGCCGAGCTCGACGAGTGCTACGTGACCGATCCGAGTGTCGGCAAGGCCAGCACCACTCCCGTCTACCGCGGCGTGAAGTTCACCTTCGAGGAGAGCGCAGCGGAGAACGCCACGGCCAAGGTCACCATCGCCGACGGCGACTCCGAACGTGCCCTGCGGGGCTCGAGCTATCGCGCCGACGCGGAGGAGGGTGGCGCCAAGGTCTGCGTCACCGTCCGGGTCACCGCCAGCTATGCCTGGGGCAGCGAGTCCGAAGCCACCAGCGAGGAGTGCGGGAAGGCCAAGCCCAAGAAGATCTACTGGCGCGAGCTGCGCCGCTGCACCGCCGACGGCATCGACAACTGCCGGTCGTGGGAGCTGCACTACGAGGGCTTCGCCTCCTTCTCCGAGGTCACCGCGACGCTGCGTCAGAACGGCGGCGACTGCGACTCCCAGAGCGGTGAGTGCACGTTCAGAACCACGAGCCCGCACACCGGTCGCGGCGTGATCGTGACCTGGTCGGCGCTGCCCAACTGGTCGGACGACTTCGTCGGCATCGTGGACGGGATGACCGCCAAGCTGCCGAACTGAGCTTGGATTTCCGAATCCAAGCTGAGCCTGGCCCACCCCACCACCCTGCGGACCGCACGCGGCACTCGGAGTGGCGAGCGTTAGCCTGAACGGGATGAACGAGGCGCCCACCCCCCAGCAGATCCGGCGCGCGTTGGCCCGGGCCGAACGCGGCGCAGCGCTGGATGTCGACGAGGCAGCGGTGCTGCTCGCCGTGACCGGCGACGACCTGGACCGGCTGACGGCCGCGGCTGGCAAGGTCCGCGACGCGGGCCTGGTGGCGGCCGGCCGGCCCGGGACGGTGACGTACTCACCGAAGGTGTTCATCCCGGTCACCAAGCTCTGCCGCGATCGGTGCCACTACTGCACGTTCGTCGAGACGCCGGGCCAGCTGCGCCGCAAGGGCGAGGACCTCTTCCTCTCCCCCGACGAGATCGTGCAGATCGCCCGACAAGGTGCCGAGCTCGGTTGCCTGGAGGCGCTGTTCACCCTCGGCGACCGGCCCGAGGACCGCTGGCCCGAGGCTCGTGCCTGGCTCGACGAGCGCGGCTACGACTCCACCCTCGCCTACGTCCGGGCGATGGCGATCCGGGTGCTGGAGGAGACCGGGCTGCTGCCCCACCTCAATCCCGGAGTGATGTCGTGGGAGGAGCTGAACCGGCTCAAGCCGGTCTCCCCCTCGATGGGGATGATGCTGGAGACCACCTCGCGGCGTCTGTTCGAGACCAAGGGCGAGGCCCACTTCGGCTCACCGGACAAGGACCCCGACGTCCGCCTCCGCGTGCTCGAGGACGCAGGACGACACGGCATCCCGTTCACCACGGGCCTGCTGGTCGGCATCGGGGAGAACCTGACCGAACGCGCCGAGACGATCTTCGCGCTGCGGACCACCTCGCGTGCCTACGGCGCCATCCAGGAGGTCATCGTCCAGAACTTCCGGGCCAAGCCGGACACCGCGATGCGGCACGCGGGAGACCTCGGACTGAGCGAGTACCGGGCAGCGATCGCAGTGACCCGGTTGGTGCTCGGCCCGAAGGCCCGGATCCAGGCGCCGCCGAACCTGGTCGACCACGCCGAGGGCACCGCCGAGTGCCGCGCGCTGCTCGAGGCCGGTGTCGACGACTGGGGCGGGGTCTCGCCGCTGACCCCCGACCACGTGAACCCCGAACGTCCCTGGCCCTCGCTGGACCGCCTGCGTGCGATCAGCGCCGAGTGCGGGTTCGACCTGGCGGCCCGCCTCACCGTGCACCCGGAGTACGTGCGTGGGGCGCTGGAGGGTGGCGAGGCCTGGATCGACCCGCGCGTCCTCGGCCACGTTGCCGCCCTGGCCGGACCCGACGGACTGGCGATCGACGGCGTGAAGCCGGTGGGCCGACCCTGGCAGGAGCCGGACGGTGGCTTCGAGTCCGCCGGGCGCACCGACCTCCATGCGGCCGTTGACACCGAGGGTCGCACCGAGGACCGGCGCAGTGACTTCGGTTCCGTGTACGGCGACTGGGCTGCTGTGAACGAAGCGGCGCAGCGCACCGGGCTGATCGACGGTGCGCCGGCGGTGCTGCACGCCGAGGGCGGCGCCGCACTTCGCGCCGCCGAGGCCGCCGCCGCGACCGGTCAGGTCGACCTCTCCGACGAGCACGCCCTCACCTTGATGACCGCCGAGGGTGACCTGCTCCGCGCCGTGACCCGGCTTGCCGACGACCTACGCAAGGAGACCGTCGGCGACGACGTCACCTATGTGGTCAACCGGAACATCAACTTCACCAACGTCTGCTACGTCGGCTGCCGTTTCTGCGCCTTCGCCCAGCGTCGCAGCGACGCCGACGCCTACTCGCTCTCCTACGACGAGGTCGCCGACCGTGCCCAGGAGGCCTGGGACCTGGGTGCGACCGAGGTCTGCATGCAGGGCGGCATCGACCCCCAGCTTCCCGCGAACGCCTACTTCGATCTGGTCGCCGCGGTCAAGCAGCGGGTCCCGGACATGCACGTGCATGCGTTCTCCCCGATGGAGGTCGTCAACGGCACCGCCCGCACCGGACTCTCCATCGAGGACTTCCTGATCAAGGCCCGCGAGGCCGGACTCGGCTCGCTACCCGGCACCGCCGCAGAGATCCTCGACGACGAGGTCCGTTGGGTGCTGACCAAGGGCAAGCTGCCGGCCAAGACCTGGATCGAGATCGTCTCCACCGCGCACCGCGTCGGCGTGCCGACCACCTCGACGATGATGTACGGCCACGTCGACAACCCCCGCCACTGGGTCGGCCACCTCAACGTGCTCAAGCGGGTCCACGACACCGCGTTGGACAACGGCGTGCAGGGATTCACCGAGTTCGTGCCGCTGCCCTTCGTGCACACCTCCGCACCGATCTACCTGGCCGGCGTGGCCCGCCCGGGCCCCACCCTGCGCGACAACCTCGCGGTCCATGCGATGGCGCGCATCCTGCTCCACGGTCGGGTGCCCAACATCCAGACCTCCTGGGTCAAGCTCGGCGTCGACGGCACCCGCGCGATGCTCAACGCCGGGGCCAACGACCTCGGCGGCACCTTGATGGAGGAGACCATCTCGCGGATGGCCGGCTCCGAGCACGGCTCCGCCAAGACGGTCGAGGAACTCGTCGAGATCGGCGCCGGCATCGATCGGCCAGTGGTCGAGCGCACCACGCTGTACGGCGTACCGCCGGCGCGCTGACCCGGCTCAAACGCACACCTGGATCCCGCCGACCCGGCTCAAACGCACGCCGCCCGAGCGTCGACCAACAGATTTGGTGCGCATTCGCGACGGGTCAGCGCGATCTGCGTGTGCACTTGAGCCGGGTCAGCGCGATCTGCGTGTGCACTTGAGCCGGGTCAGCGATTTTGGGGTAGACGTGACGGCCGTCACGCAATATGTTGCCTGAAACAACATATGGCCCGCTGAGTAAGGTGCGCGACCCACGCGACACCCGGGCCTATCGCGAGGAGGCGGTTCATGTTGAAGCGCAGGAATGCTGCTGTGGTGGTAGCAGGGCTGGGACTCGCTCTCTCCTTGACCGCGTGCGGAAGCGACGACGGTGAGGGTGGCGGCGAGGGCAACGACAGCACCGGCGAAGGCAAGATCGGCGTGATCCTCCCCGACACCGAGTCCTCGGTGCGCTGGGAGTCAGCCGACCGACCGGCGCTCGAAGCGGCCTTCGAGGAGGCCGGCGTCGAGTACGCGATCGACAACGCCGAGGGCGACGCCGAGCGGATGACGCAGATCGCCGACTCGATGATCGGCGACGGTGTCACGGTGCTGGCCATCGTCAACCTCGACTCCGAGTCGGGCGCGGCGATCCAGGAGAAGGCAGCGTCCGCGGGCGTGGCCACCATCGACTACGACCGGCTCACGCTCGGTGGCTCGGCGGAGTACTACGTCTCGTTCGACAACACCGTCGTCGGCGAGTTGCAGGGTCAAGGTCTGGCCGACTGTCTCGGCGACAAGCCGTCCAACATCGTCTACCTGAACGGCTCCCCGACCGACAACAACGCGACCCTGTTCGCGGCCGGCGCGCACAGCGTGTTGGACGGGATGGACAACATCACGGTCGTCGGCGAGCAGGCCGTGCCCGACTGGGACAACGAGGAGGCCGCGACCATCTTCCAGCAGCTCTACACCGCTGCCGACGGCAAGGTGGATGGCGTGCTGGCCGCCAACGACGGACTCGGCGGCGCTG
The DNA here is from genome assembly GCA_008123405.1 of Nocardioides sp. BGMRC 2183. GTDB lineage: Bacteria > Actinomycetota > Actinomycetes > Propionibacteriales > Nocardioidaceae > Nocardioides. The sequence continues at coordinate 56,658 of VSSA01000024.1, read as the reverse complement.
CGATCGGCATCCTCGAGGGCAACGGGCTGGCGGGCGAGGTCCCGGTCACCGGTCAGGACGCCACCGTCGAGGGGCTGCAGAACATCCTCGCCGGCACGCAGTGCATGACGGTCTACAAGTCCGCCACGCAGGAGGCGGGTGCGCTGGCCGAGGCGGCGATCGCGCTGGTCAACGGTGAGGACGCCGAGACCACCGGCACCGTGGAGGACACCGAGGGCGGCCGCGATGTCCCGGCGATCCTGCTCGAGCCCCAGTCGATCACCAAGGAGAACGTCAACGACGTGATCGAGGACGGCGGACAGACCGTCGAGGACGTCTGCGCAGGCGACTTCGCCAAGCTCTGCGCCGACGCCGGCATCTCCTGATCCATCCGCTCCACCGAGCGGGTCCCGCGCCACCGCGGGACCCGCCTCGGGTGCCCGGGCCGGTCGGCCCGGGCACCCGTCACCGCACCAACCCGATCAACTCGGGCGCGCTGCGCCGATCATCGAGGCGCTCCGCGCCCACACACATCGAGGCGCTCCGCGCCCTCCCGGAGGCGAATGATGACCGAACCGCTGCTCGAACTGCGCGGCGTGAACAAGAGCTTCGGTGTCGTGCACGTGCTGCACGACGTCGACTTCGCCGTCTACCCCGGCCAGGTGACAGCCCTGGTCGGCGACAACGGCGCCGGCAAATCCACCCTGGTCAAGGTGATCGCCGGCATCTACGGCCGCGACAACGGGGACTTCCTCTTCGACGGCGCCCCGGTGAACGTGCACGGACCTCGTGACGTCGCCGGCCTGGGCGTCGAGGTCGTCTACCAAGACCTCGCCCTCTGCGACAACCTGGACATCGTCCAGAACATGTTCCTCGGCCGCGAGCTGCGGCACGGACCGGTGCTCGACGAGATCACCATGGAGACCCAGGCGCGGGAGACGCTCACCTCGCTCTCGGTGCGGACGGTGAAGTCCGTGCGCCAGCCGGTGGCCAGCCTCTCCGGCGGCCAACGGCAGACCGTGGCGATCGCGAAGGCGGTCCTGTGGAACTCACGGGTCGTGCTGCTCGACGAGCCGACCGCCGCCCTCGGCGTCGCTCAGACGCGTCAGGTCCTCGATCTGGTACGACGCCTCGCCGACCGCGGCCTCGGCGTGGTGCTGATCTCCCACAACATGAACGACGTCTTCGAAGTCGCCGACCGGATCACCGCCCTCTATCTCGGCAGGGTCGCTGCGGACGTCCACGTCGAGGAGGTCAGCCACAACCAGGTGGTCGAGCTGATCACCGCGGGGCGCTCCGGCGACCTCGGACTCCAGAACACCGCGTCGGCGACGATCTGAACCGGGACATCTCCATGACTGTTGACTCAGACTCCATGCCCACCCTCGCCGACGGCGAGTTCCAGGCCGACACCCAGCAGAGCGGCTCGCTCGGCGACGCGGTCTCTGCCTATCTCAACCGGCTGCGCGGCGGTGACATGGGCTCGCTGCCGGCGATCCTCGGCCTGGTTGTGCTCTTCGTCGTCTTCTCCTCGCTGCACGACAACTTCCTGACCACCTACAACATGGCCAACCTGGTCATCCAGTCCGCCTCGATCTGCGTCCTGGCCATGGGATTGATCTTCGTCCTGCTGCTCGGCGAGATCGACCTCTCCGCAGGCGTTGCCGGTGGCGCCTCGGCGACCATCACCGCGCTGATGCTGCTCGACTACGACTGGACCTGGTGGATGGCGACGCTCGCCGGCATCGCGGTCGGCGCCGTGATCGGCTTGGCGATCGGCCTGCTCGTCTCGCTGCTCGGCATCCCGTCCTTCGTGGTCACCCTGGCCTTCTTCCTGGCGCTCCAGGCTGTGCCGCTGAAGCTGATCGGCTCGGGCGGGTCGCTGCGGTTCAACAACGAGGTGTTGCGGGGGCTCTCGATCAAGAACGTCCCGGTGACCGCCGGGTGGATAGCGGCCGTGGTGATCGTGCTCGGGTTCGCCGCCCTCAGCCTCCTGCGTTACCGCAGCCAGGTCGCCAAGGGGCTGGTGCACCAGCCGCTGTCGTTGGTGATCATCAAGATCGTCGCGATGGCCGTGGTCATCCTCGGCATCACCGCGCTGCTCAGTCAGAACCGCGCACCCAACCCCGAGATCTTCACCATCGAGGGCATCCCCTGGGTCGCACCGGTGGTGATCGTGCTGCTGCTCTGGTGGACCTTCGTGCTCACCCGCACCCGGTTCGGCCGTCACCTGTACGCGGTCGGCGGCAACGCCGAGGCCGCCCGCCGGGCGGGCATCAACGTGACCGGGATGAAGGTGGCGGCGTTCGTGATCTGCTCCAGCATGGCGGCGATCAGCGGCCTGCTGGCGGCCTCCTACACGGGCAAGGTCTCCCCCGGCTCCGGTGGCGGCAACGAGCTCCTCTACGCGGTCGGCGCTGCCGTCATCGGCGGAACCAGCCTCTTCGGCGGGCGCGGGCGGGCCATCAACGGCGTGATCGGCGGTCTGGTGATCGCGACCATCCCCAACGGGCTCGGACTGCTGAACCAGGCCAGCTACATCAACTTCCTGGTCACCGGCGGGGTGCTCCTGCTGGCCGCCAGCGTGGATGCCATCTCCCGCCGTCGGCGTACCTCCTCGGGCGTGTGACGCTACGGCCATGACCAGCTCACGGCGCGGCGCCGGCACCAACCAGGAGGGGGTGCGACGTCACAATCTCGGGACCCTGCTGCGGCACGTCCACCGGACCGGGGAGATCTCCCGGGCCGAGCTGACCACGCTGATGGGGCTCAACCGCAGCACCATCGGGGCGCTGGCGACCGAGCTCGAGTCCCTGGGGCTCATCGAACAGGGCGCGGCCACCGGCGAGCGTCGTACCGCTGGGCGGCCGTCGGCCGCGGTGCAGGTCTCCGACGGCCCCTACGTGATCGCGGTCGACCTCGGGGTCGACCGCGCGGTGGTGGCCCGGGTGGGCCTCGGCGACCAGGTCTTCGAACGGGCCGAGGCCACCATCGAGCCGCAGGCCGAGGCGTGGCAGGTGGGGGCGGCGGTGGCCCGGCTGATCCGCCACGTCGCGGGGCTGGCGCCGGCCAATGCGTCCCTACTCGGCATCGGCGTCGCCGTCCCCGGTCTGGTACGACGCAGCGACGGTCTCATCCGGCAGGCTCCCAACCTCGGCTGGAGCGACGTCTCCTTCGCCTCGATCCTGCTCGCGGCCCTCGGCCTGGACGTGCCCGTCACGCTCGGCAACGACGCCGACCTGGGCGCGCTCGCCGAGCACCGGCGCGGGGTGGGCGAGGGCGTCGACGACGTCGTCTACATCTCCGGCAACGTGGGGGTCGGCGCCGGGGTGATCACCGGCGGGGTCCGGCTGCTCGGCGCCGGGGGCTACGCCGGTGAGATCGGGCACCTCAGCTTCGACCCGAACGGTGCCCCCTGCCACTGCGGCAGCCGCGGCTGCTGGGAGACGGTGGTGGGTGCTCCGGCGATCGTCTCCGCGATCGGGCTGGCCAGCGACCAGGCGATCCGGCTCGGTGAGGAGCTGGACGGTTACTCCACCCCGCCACGGGCACTGCGTCCGATCGCCACCAACCTCGGGCGCGGCCTGTCCGCCGTGGTCAACGCGTTCAACCCGACGGTGGTGATCCTGGGCGGCTACTTCCGACCGCTGCACCGCCTGCTGCGAGCCGAGATCACGACCGGACTCCGCGAGCGCGCGATGGCTCCGGCCCTGGAGTCGCTGCGCCTCGCCGAGCCCGGCCTGGGCACCGACTCCGTCCTGCTCGGTGCGGCCGAGGTCGCACTGGACCCTCTGCTCACCGATCCGGTGGCCAGCCTCGCGACAGCGATCAAGGACGCACCGACGCGGATGGCCGGCTGATCTCGCCACCCGGATCGAGCTCGGTGGTGCCGTCGAGCACGTCGGCCACCGCCCGCTCGGCGGCGCCCAGCGCGGCGGCCTCCGGACCCAACGCCCCCACCCGCAGCTCCGGCACCGGCTGCGCCGGCGAGGCGACGACCTCGGCCAGGGCAGCCCGGGCGGGCTCGAGCACCAGGGGGCCGAGCGGCTCGAAGTAGCCGCCGAGCACCACCACTCCCGGGTCCAGCACGCCGCTCACCACGCCCAGGCCGCGGCCCAGCCAGCGACCCAGCTCGGCGATCCCGGCCCGCACCTCGTGATCGCTGCGAGCCCGCTCGGCGACGACGACGGCGGTGCGCATGGCCGTGCCGAGGTCGGCTCCCGGACCCGGTACGTCGACCCGCGCCATCAGCGCGTGCAGGCCGACCGAGGCCTCCCAGCAGCCGTGCCGACCGCAGCCGCACCGCCGCTCCGGCGCGCCGAGCGGCAGGTGGCCGACCTCACCGGCGAAGCCGGTCGCGCCGCGCATCAGGCGGCCATCGGCCACCACTCCGGCACCGATCCCGACATCCCCGGTCAGGTACAGCAGGTGGCGGCTACCGCGACCCGCGCCGTGGTGCAGCTCGGCGAGCGCCCCGCAGTCGGCGTCGTTGCTCACCCGCACCCGCCCCTGCCAGCCGAACACCGCGTCGATCGCATCGGCGACACCCGCACCGGCCAGCGGCAGGTTGGGTGTCCAGGCGACGGTGCGCTCATCGGCCTCGATCAGACCGGGAACGGCGACCGTGGCGCCGAGCGCCCACATCCCCGCCTCGTCCAGGGACGTCGCGACCTCGCGCGCGATCTGGACCAGCGTCGAGGAGGCCTCCGCGACGCTGGGCACCACACGGGTACGCCGCAGCCGCACCTCGCCGCCGAGATCGACCGCGACCGCGGCCACGTGCTCGACGTTGATCTCCAGCCCGATCCCGACCGGGCCGGACCCGGCCAGGGTCACCCGGGAGGCCGGCCGGCCGCGCTCCCCGCTGCGCACCTGCTCGTGGTGCCGCAGCACCCCGGTCTCCTCCAATGCCCCGACGATGGTGCCGACCGTGGCCCGGGCCAGCCCGGTGCGCGCGGCGAGCTCGACCCGGCTCGCCGGACCGTCCTCGCGCAGGGAGCGGAGCACGGTCGCGGTGTTGCGGCGTCGTACCTGCTCGGGAAGGGCTGGCCCGCCCAACGGATCACTCACCGCACGCCGTAGAGGTGCTCCAGGGCGAGCTGGTCCAAGGCCTCGAACGCACCGCCACGCTGGGCCAGAGCCTCGGGGTCCTCAGGGGCGGCGTCGAGGAGCTCGCGCCACCCCTCCCCCTCGGCGAGGGTGGGCACGGCCAGCTCGGGGACCTTGGCGGCCTCGAGCGCCGCCTGCACCTCGGGGTCGGCGCGGAACGACTTCGCCTTCTCGCGCAGGATCAGGTAGTTGTCGATGCACGCCTTGGCCGACGCCCAGACCCCGTCCTCGCCTTCGGTCCGGGCCGGCTTGAAGTCGAAGTGCACCGGGCCGTCGTAGCCGCCGGCGAGCAGGGTGTCGACCACCCAGAAGGCGCCGCGGACGTTGCCGGCGCCGAAGCGCAGGTCCTGGTCGTAGCGGGGACCGTTCTGGCCGTTCAGGTCGATGTGGAAGAGCTTTCCCTGCCACAGCGCCTGGGCGTAACCGGCGGCCGCGTTGACCCCTGCCATCTCCTCGTGGCCGATCTCCGGGTTGACCCCGACCAGCTCGGGTCGGTCGAGGGTCTCGATGAAGGCCAGCGCGTGGCCGATGGTCGGCAGCAGGATGTCGCCGCGCGGCTCGTTCGGCTTGGGCTCGATCGCGAAGCGCAGGTCGTAGCCGGAGGCGGTGACGTACTCGCCGAGCAGGTTGAACGCCTCCTGGTAGCGGTCGAGTGCTTCCGCAATGCCCTGGGATGCGCCGTACTCGGCGCCCTCGCGGCCGCCCCAGCAGACGTAGACCTGGGCGCCGAGCTCGGCGGCGAGGTCGATGTTGCGCATCACCTTGCGCAGCGCGAAGCGGCGGATCTCCCGGTCGTTGTTGGTGAGAGCTCCGGACTTGAAGACCGGGTGGGTGAAGAGGTTGGTGGTGGCGGTGGTGACCACCAGTCCGGTCTCGGCGAGCCCCTTCTTGAAGCGCTCGACGATCGCGGCACGGGTCGCGTCGTCGCTGCCGAACGGGATCAGGTCGTCGTCGTGGAAGTTGACGCCGTACGACCCGATCTCGGCCAGCTTGGTGAGCGCGTGGACCGGGTCCATCTCCGCGCGGGTCGCCTCGCCGAACGGGTCGCGTCCCTGCCACCCGACGGTCCACAGACCGAAGGAGAACTTGTCGGCGGGTGTGGGAGCGGGGATCTGGAGCGTCATCGGATGTCCTTCGGGTCTGGTGGGTGTTGGGTCTCAGGGAAGGGCGGGTGTCGCGTCGCGCAGTGCCGCATAGGCGTCGCGTACGCCGGGTGTGGGGTCGGCCTCGAGCACGGTGCACGCGGCGGGTGGCCAACCGGGAGGTGTCGCGTCACCGGTCAGGGTCCAGGCGGCCTGGCGAGCGGCCCCGAGGGCGACGTACTGGCCCTCGGGCGGGAGGAGCACCGGCCTGCCCAGGATGGCAGGGGCGAGCGCGCGGACCGCGGGGTTGCGGGTCGCGCCGCCGACCATCAGGATGCGGCGCGGCTCCACGTCGGCATGGGCAGCGACGGCGTCGACGGCGTCGGCCAGCGAGCAGAGCAGCGCCTCGACCGCCGCCCGCGCGAGGTCGGCGCGGGTGGTCGCGCCGGTCAGCCCGGTCCAGACCCCGCGCGCATCGGGGCGGTTCGGGGTGCGTTCACCCCCGTAGTAGGGCGAGAGCACCAGACCACCGGCGCCGGCCGGCGCCGCGAGCGCGAGGCGGGCGAGCTCATCGTGGTCGACGCCGAGGAGCCGCGCCTGGAGGTCCAGGATGCCGGCAGCGTTGATCGTGGTGGCCATCGGCAGATACCGGCCGGTGGCATCCGCGAACCCGGTCACCGTGCCGGTGGGGTCGGCGATCGGCGTGCTGCTGATGGTGGACGCCACCCCGGAGGTTCCGATCGAGACGAGCACGTCGCCGGGCTCCAATCCCATCCCGAGGGCGGCAGCCATGTTGTCGCCGGTGCCGGCGCCGATCCGGGCTCCGGCCGTGGTGGTGGCCGCTGCCTCCCCGGAGGCGAGGATCCGCGGCAGCCGTGGTTCGTGGCCCAGCGCGGCCGTCGCGAGGTCTCGTCGCCACGCACTGGATCGGGCGTCGAAGTAGCCGGTGCCGGACGCGTCGCCACGGTCGGTGAACGCCTCCGTGCCCGGCGCGGCGGCGTGCAGCGAGACGTAGTCGTGCGGCAGCAGCACGCTGGCCACCCGCGCGGCACGGGCCGGCTCGTGATCGCGCAACCAGCGCAGCTTGGTCGCGGTGAACGAGGCCACCAGCACGCTGCCGACGGCCTCGGCGCAGGCGCGGGGGCCGCCCATCTCGGCGATCAGGTCGTCGGCCGCCGCCGCGCTGCGGACGTCGTTCCACAGCAGGGCGTCGCGCACCGGCTCGCCGGCGGCATCAAGGGCGACCATCCCGTGCTGCTGCCCGCCGACCGCCAGGGCGTCGGCACGGTCCAGGAGACCGTCGGTGGCCTCGTCGTACGCGCCCAGCCAGGCCCGGGGATCGACCTCGGTGCCTGGCGGATGTCCGGCCGCGCGCAACTCGACGACGGTGCCGTCGGCGGCGTCCACCAGAACGGCCTTCGTGGACTGTGTGGAGGAGTCCACGCCCAGCACCAGTGCCATGGACACTATTTAATACGAGACTTGAATTAAGTCAATGGGCTCCCTCCCGGCACGCCGCCACTCATGTGTCCGCCGGAATCGGGCACATCGATGCCGTAGCGTCGAAAAGTCCGGAGCATCCCGTCTCCGGTCATGACCTGAGGAGGACCCCATGACCTTCATCCTGTGGCTCATCGCCGTCGTACTCGTGGTGCTCGGCATCGTCCGGCTCATCCGCGGCGACCTGCTCTGGGGCATCGTGCTCATCATCGTCGGGCTGCTCGTGGGGCCGGGGGGTGTCAGCCTGTTCGGGTGATGGGGTGCGGGTTTCCCCGGTCAGCCGGGGAAACCCGCACGTCCAGCAGACGGCGCGCCCGAAACCACCTTCAAGCTCCGCTCGGGTCGGCCACCCCGAGGTGCTGCTCGACCTCCGCGAGGCCGGGATCACGCAGCCCGACGGCATCGTGGTCCCACCACACCTCCCGGTAGACGAGCCGACCCGTCATCCACGGCTCGTGTCGCTCCAGCAGCACCACTTGGAACGCGGGCCCCGGAATCCGTGCGCTGGGTGCCAGCAACCCGTGCTCGCTGCCTGGGACGAACCCATGTCGGGAGTAGAAGCCCGGGTCGCCCTCGAGGAAGACCGCCGGCGCGGCCAGTTCCTGCGCAGCCTCGATCGCAGCTGCCAGCAGACGGCCCCCGATGCCACTCCCCTGCCGCGCCGGCACCACGCTGAGCGGGCTGAGGACCAGCACGTCGACCAGTCGGCGGCGGGTGTCGAGCCAGGAGTGCGAGAGTCCGACATGCCCGACGACCCGTCCGGCCTCCAGTGCGACCAGGCTCCCCCGCGCGTGTCCGCGTCGCTCGACGTCGGCCCAGAGCGTCGCCACTGAAGGCTGCTCGACGAACGCCGCGGCGATCACCGAGCGGACCGCGTCGCTCTCCTCGGCATCGGTCGGGTCGGCCTTACGGATCACCAGGTCGTGGGTCATGGCGCCCACGGTAGTGGCGTGGAGCCGGCCCTGACCCCGCCATAGATTCCGCGGCGCACGATCACCGGCCGTAGCAGGCGATCCACCCACCAGCGCGGGATCCAAAACGGTCGGCCGTCCACCGCATAGACCCGCAGTCCGTCGGGCTGGTAGCCGAGCACCGAGCCCCAGCGCCGCGAGGGTGCCGCATAGGAGTCGAGCTCGCCTCCGGACAGTACGGCGCGCACGTTGCGCGCCACCATGCGATCGGCGCGGTTGCGGGCGGATGAGCGCAGCGGGTCGGTGGCGGCGACGTCGCCCACCGCGAAGACGCGGTCCTCCCGCGCGGTCTGCAGGCTGGGTCGCACCTCCACGAAACCTCGTTCGTCGAGCAGCTCGGGCGGCAACCAGTCGGTGTGCGGGCGCACCCGTCCGACGGTCCACAGCACCGCCCCGGCGGCGCTCGGAGGCTGCCCGGTGACCCACGTGATGGGACCGACGCCGATGCCGCTCGCCGCCTCGTCGGGGACGAGGGCGCGATACCCCGGATGAAGCCGTACGCCGACCGCGCGCAGCCGTTGCTCCGCATCGCGCCAGACCCGCCGGTGGTGCTGCGGCAGCGCCGCCTGCCCCGGGTAGTACAGGTCGACCGCCGCCTCCGGCCACCGGGTCGCCGCGTTGAAAGCGGCGCTGACACCGGCGGCACCTCCGCCGATCACCGCGATCGTGGCCGCGCGGGCCAGAACGCCGTGGGCGGCGTGGAGTCGGCGGGCGACGGCGCCGGCATCCTCGATGCTCGACTCCCGCCAGAACCCGTTGCTCACACCGGTGCTGATCACCAGGGCGTCGTACGGTTCGACCGATGATCGCCCCTCGGCGTCCTGCACCGTGACGGTTCGCGCCACCCGATCGAGGTACACGGCGCGCCCGGTCCGCACCTCCACCCGATCGAGACGACGGAACCGGTCGAAGTCGATCCAATAGTCCTCTGCCCACCGCTCGGGGCGGGTCAGCCGCAGTCCCAACTCCTGACCGCTGAGCAGTCCTGGCTTGGTGGCGATGCCGAGGACGTCGGCATGCCGTGCCAGATGCATCGCGGTGAGCACGCCGGTGTCCCCCAGACCGACCACCACGACCCGCGGCCTTCTCACTCACCCTCCCGGTCCGACGGCGGCACGGAGGATCGCGGTGGCCGCGGCACCAGCATCGGCACGCGGGCGACCACGCCGGCGTAGGCAGGCCGCCGCTCCAGGCTCCGCTGCTCCATCATCGGAATGCTTGCGCCGAGGAACATCGCGACCATGGCCACAGTGCCGGCCATCAGCCACCACCAGTCGCCGGGCGAGGCGGCGATGCCGAACAGGCCGAGGGCGAACCAGAAGCCGATCTCACCGAGGTAGTTCGGGTGACGCGACCAGGCCCAGAGGCCCTGCTCCATGACGACCCCCGGGGCTGCGGACCGGGTGAAGCGGCGCAGCTGCTCGTCGGCGACGTACTCGAGCGCGATGGCACCGACTGCGACCACCAGTGCGAGTACGTCGATCCACCCGAACCGACGCCCGGTGAGCGCGACCGCGACGTACACCGGGAGCAGGCCCAGGAAGACCTGAAGAGTGGGGATGAGATGGATGGCGACGAGATCCACCACCATCTCGGCACGTCCTGCCCGGTCCCGCAGCATCGGGTAGCGCCAGTCCTCGTGCTGCAGCCCGGGCCACGAGCGCGCCCAGTTCCACGTCAGCCGGACCGCCCACAACGCGATCACCGCCAGCACCGCGGCCACCCGCCAGTCGTCGGGCGAGCCGGTGCTCGCGAGCATCCAGTAGCCGGCCAGGTACGGCGGCAGCACGCTCCAGTAGGCGTCGTAGAAGCTGGAGTTCGCGTGGATCCGACTCGCCACGAACACCACCCCGGTCGCGATCAGGTCGGCGATCAGGCCGTCCAGCCACAACCAGGCGGTGTCGGGACCCACGACCAGCCACACCGTCGCCGCACCGAAGGCGACCAGGTACGCCGCCACGACCCGCGCGAACGAGGAGGCACGGCTCCGCTCCCGCATGCGCAGCGCGTCGTCGGCTCCCGGCATCGCCGCCTCCTCCTCATCGAGTGAGCCGGACGCTACCGGGGATCCACGAGAAGTGGAACAGGTTCTAGTGTCCTCACGGGGTGGTGACGGGGTCAGCGACGCCGCTTGACCTGGTACATCCGCCGGTCGGCGAGCTGGAGCAGGGCGTCCGGGTCCTCCCCGTCCACCCCGACCACCGCCATCCCGACGCTGACCCCGACAGCGATCTGTCGATGCCACGGCGCTGCATCGATGACCGATTGCACCCGATCGCGCAGATGGTCGGCGAGCTCACCGCCCTGACGGGCATCGTCGAGGCGCAGCACCACCACGAACTCGTCGCCGCCGATCCGGGCCACCAGGTCGTTGGGGCCGACCGCCGAGCTCAGCACCTGCGCGACGTTGACCAGCAGCCGGTCTCCGACCGCGTGCCCACGCTCGTCGTTGACCTGCTTGAACCCGTCCAGGTCGAGCATGACCACTGCGTACGACGCGGTCTCCGACCGCACCACCGAACCGAGCGTCTCGCGCAGCGCCACCCGGTTCCCGACGCCGGTCAACGGGTCGAGACGGCCCTGCGCACGGAGCCGCTCGTGCTCCCGGCGGTGTGGCGTCACGTCGGTGAGGGTGTGCAGACGCAGTTGCTGACTGCCGTCGTCGAGCAGCTGCGTGCTGACCTCGACGGTCCGCACCTCGCCGATCGTGGTGACCACGGTGGAGGCCGCTCCCGCCTCCGGCTCGACGGCCTCGTCGAGACCAGGGATCCAGCCCGACAGCGCCCGCCCCGGCAACTGATCGGGATCGACGTCGACCAGGGCTGCGAACGCCGGATTCGCCAGGATGATCCGGCCTTGGTCGTCACACATCGCGATCGGCGCCGTGGTCGTCGACACCACCCCGATCAGTCGCTGGTAGGCCTGTTGCACCTGAGCCGTCAGGCGACGGCGCCGGCGATCGGCATGCAGCCAGAGCACGAGCAGGGCCAGCCCGGCCACGACCAGTCCTCCCGCCAGGAGCGCGCCCACACCGACATTGCTCCGGACACTGGACAAGGCCGTGGAACGGGGCTGTTCGGCCAGCAGCCATCCATCCAAAGAGGGCACGTTGCGGGTCGCCCAGAGCGGGTCGAGGTCGCTGGCACCTGCGGTGTTGCGCGGGTCCTCCAGATGCGGGTCGTGCGTATAGCTCCCGATCGACTCACGGCTGGAGGCCAGTACCACCCCGCTCTGGTCGATCAGGGTGAGGTCCACCCCGTGCTGGTGCTGCAGCTCATCGAGGAGACTCTGCAACCCCTCCAACCGCACCGTCGCGATGATGACGCCCTGCACCGCACCGTCGGCGTCCCGCACTGCTGCCGACACGGCGATGGCCCACGGGGTCCCGGCGGTGGCCTGCCGGTAGACGTCCGAGACGTAGGCGCCTGAGGAGCGAAGTGCTCCGTGGAAGTAGTCCCGATGGGCGAAGCTCTTCCCGATCAGCTCCGGGGCGCTGGGATGCGACCCGAGTGTCCGGCCGTCGGCGTCGAAGAGCGCGGTGGTGTAGATCGCGGTGGTGAGACTGCCGAGGGTGTCGAGCACGTCGTTGATCTGCTTTTCGTCCTGGGAGGTCACCGCGTCGACGACCGGCCCGCTGCGGCTGCTGGCGGTGACCACGCCTCGGATCGCGGCGAGTTCGGCGTCGATCCGGGCCGCAGCCAACGCGTCGACCGACTCCAGACGGTCCTGGGCGGCGTCTGCGGCGCGATCCTCCGCCAGCTCGGCGACCACTGCAGCCGAGCCGAGGATCCCGACCAGGATCGCCACCAGCAGCACCGCCAGAGAGCGGGTCACCCACCGGTCGCCCCGAGCGGTGGTCGCCGAGGGGCGGACCGGGCGGACGGACGATGGAGCAGGCGACGGCGACGTGGTCGCGAGCGCAGCAGGGGGGCTCTCGTCGCGCAGCCTCCGCTCGACCTCCTCCGCTGTCAGCGGCGGATCGAGGAGGAAGCCCTGGACGAACGGGCAGCCGAGCCGACGCAACGCTTCCAGCTGGGCTGGCTCCTCGACGCCCTCACAGACCACGAGCACGCCGAGTGAGAGACAGAACCGCACCAGCGACTCGGCCAGCTGTTCGCCGTCGGCGCCAGTGCCGAGGTGCTGGACGAAGGAGCGGTCGACCTTGATCCCGTGCACGGCGAAACGCTTCAGGTATTCGAAGCTCGCGTTGCCGGTGCCGAAGTCGTCGAGAGTGACGTTGAACCCGGCGGCGGCGAGCTCGGCGGCGACCGCCTCGTGGCCCCGTCCGGCCCGGGAGAGCACGGTCTCGGTGAGCTCCACGATCAACGCGTCGGTGGGTAGCCCGGCAGCGCGCACCATCGAGACGAACCGCTCGGGCAGGGTCGGATCGTCCAACCCCAACACCGAGAGGTTGACCGCGAGACAGAGCCCGCCCGCTCCGGGGAGTGTGCGCCAGCGTGCGACCTGCCGGGCCCCCTCGGCCAGCACCGCCTCGTCCAGGCGCGCGATCAGCCCGGCCTCCTCGGCGACGGGGAGGAAGCGTCCGGGCGCGACGAGCTCTCCGGTGAGCGGATCAGCCACCCGAGCCAGCGCCTCGACGGCCACCATCGCGCCGGTGCGGATGTCGTAGCACGGCTGATAGATGACCCGCAGCCGGCCATCCCCGAGGGCGTCCTCGATCTCCGCCGGCGTCAGTGCACGGCCCGACTCGACAGTCACGGTTCCCTTCCGAGAAGAAGCGTGGGGGCTTCCGGCGGTTCCTCGCCCGAGGGTAACTGCCCGAGCGGTCGGCTGAGGGCAGAAACTCACCGACCCATCGGGCGAGACCGGCGAGGAGTGGCGTCCCCGAACCCGCGGCGTCGGCGGCCGATCAGTGGCGACCGTGCACTGAGCCCGGCGGCGGGAGCGACGACAGGGTCACTCCCACTCGATGGTGCCCGGCGGCTTCGAGGTGATGTCGACAGTGACCCGGTTGACCTCGGGCACCTCGTTGGTGATCCGGGTGGAGATCCGCTCCAGCACGTCGTAGGGCACCCGCGCCCAGTCCGCCGTCATCGCGTCCTCCGAGGTCACCGGGCGCAGCACGATCGGGTGACCGTAGGTGCGGCCGTCGCCCTGGACCCCGACCGAACGCACATCGGCGAGCAGCACCACCGGGAACTGCCAGATGTCACGGTCCAGACCGGCAGCGGTCAGCTCGGCGCGAGCGATCGCATCCGCCTCGCGCAGGATGTCGAGCCGCTCGCGGGTGACCTCGCCGATGATCCGGATGCCCAGGCCGGGGCCGGGGAACGGGTGACGCCAGACGATCTCCGGGGGCAGGCCGAGCTGTTCGCCGACCAACCGCACCTCGTCCTTGAAGAGCGTGCGCAGCGGCTCGACCAGCTCGAACTCCAGGTCTTCGGGGAGGCCGCCGACGTTGTGGTGGGACTTGATGTTCGAGGTGCCCGCTCCCCCGCCTGACTCCACTACGTCGGGGTAGAGCGTGCCCTGCACCAGGTAGGCGACCTTGGTGCCCTCCGGTGCATCCTTGATGATGTCGAGCTCGGCGGCCTCGAAGGTGCGGATGAACTCGCGGCCGATGATCTTGCGTTTGGTCTCGGGGTCGCTGACCCCGGCGAGGGCGTCGAGGAACTGCTTCTCGGCATCGACGACGACGAGATTGGCCCCCGTGGAGGCGACGAAGTCCCGTTCGATCTGCTCGGTCTCGCCCTTGCGCATCAGGCCGTGGTCGACGTACACGCAGGTCAAGCGGTCGCCGATGGCCTTCTGCACGATCGCCGCCGCGACCGCGGAGTCGACACCGCCCGAAAGGCCGCAGATGGCGCGCCCATCCGGGCCGATCTGCTCCCGGATCCGCTCGATCTGCTCCTCGGCGATGTTGCCGATCGTCCAAGACTGCCGGCAGCCGGCGATGTCCCAGAGGAAGTGCTCGAGCACCCGCTGACCGTGCTCGGAGTGCAGCACCTCGGGGTGCCACTGCACTCCGGCCAGGCGTTTCTCCACGTCCTCGAAGGCGGCAACCGGGGTCACCTGTGTGGAGGCGAGCACGTCGAACCCGGCGGGCGCCGCGGTGACCGAGTCGCCGTGCGACATCCAGACCTGGTGGTCGGTGGGGACGCCGCCGAGCAGCGTGCCGGCATGCCCCACGTGCACCCGGGTGCGGCCGTACTCGCGCGCGCCGGTGGCCGACACGGTGCCACCGAGGCCCTTGGCCATCAGCTGGAAGCCGTAGCACATGCCGAACACCGGCGTGCCGGTGGTGAAGATGGCGTCATCGATGCCGGGCGCGCCCTCGGCGTAGACCGAGGAGGGACCGCCGGAGAGGATGATCGCCGACGGACTCTTGGCCATCATCTCGGCGACGGGCATGGAGTGCGGCACGATCTCGGAGTAGACCCGCGCCTCGCGCACCCGCCGGGCGATCAGCTGCGCGTACTGGGCGCCGAAGTCGACCACCAGGACCAGGTCGTGGTCGCGCTCTGCCTGAGCCTCTGCCGTCATGGGCGAATCGTATCGAGGCCCGCGGTCGGCCCCCGAACCGCCGCGTCCGTCGTCGCCGCCGGCGGCGTCGTACCTGACATCTGCGTTGGGTTTCGGGACCGGAAGCAACCCAGATGTCAGGTACGACGTCCTCACGCGGCCTGTCGTCGCAACCAGAGACGCCGAGCGGGCTCGGTCAGCGCCCTCCTGCGACCTACCGTCGAGGTGTCGACCCACCAGTCAGGCAGCTCCAACCGCCACCGGCGGCGGGAGGCGGGTCGGGTCTCGGCCCGTCGGTACGCCGCGCGAAGTCGACGAGCGAAACTGTGCTCGGCACGCATGCCCCCACCGACCATGGTCACGATCTCGATCCCAAGATCACGCGCGAGCTCAGCCCGATCGAGATCTGCTCCCCGGCGCTCGGCCGCGGCGTGGGCGTCGCCGTCGTACTCCCCCACGATGCCGGCGGCCGGGTCGAGGAGGTCGGGAGTGAACAGATGCTGACCACGGTGATCGAAGACCGGCGCATTGCACTGCAGCGGTCGGTCGGCGACCTCCAGCAGCCAGACCAGACGCATCCGCGTCTCCTGAGGCGACCACGCGTTCTCGTGGGCGAGCTCCAAGGCTCGACGCAGCTGCCGGATGCCGGGCCGGCCCCGCAGACGGGCGACGTAGCTGCGCATTCCGTCGAGATCGAGGAGGTCGTCGAACGCCGCCATGTCGATCGCCGCAACGGCCCGGGCCAGGTCCCTGGCCGTGCGTGCTTCGAAACTCGCTGCGCGCTCGGCAACGGTGATGGAAAGCCCGTCCACGTCGATGACGTCGCCGTCGAAGAGCCAGTCCTCGGTGTAACGGATGCCCTCGCGGGGTCGCGCCAGCCGACGATCACCGAGCGCGACGGGCACGTCCAACGCGGCACGGTCGGGGCCGACCCCGGTGAACCATCGGCCACCCAGCCACGCCAGGGCCGCCCACCCCGTGGCGGCCGCCGACCCGGGTGACGCGGCGAGCGCCTCCACGATGCGCTGGTCCCGCGAGCCCGGATCGGCCGCTGCAGGGACGTAGAGGTTGCTGCCGACGCGCCGCCACGCCCGACCGCGGGCTTGAGCCGGAGTCGGGCCGGCGACACCGGCGGGATCGACCTGGACCGGACGATGCACCGCG
Organism: Nocardioides sp. BGMRC 2183; assembly: GCA_008123405.1. GTDB lineage: Bacteria > Actinomycetota > Actinomycetes > Propionibacteriales > Nocardioidaceae > Nocardioides. The sequence goes on along the minus strand of VSSA01000024.1, from coordinate 40,370 downwards.
TGTCGGGACTCGGAGTGTTGGTTCACCAGGCAGAGGATGCGCCGCTGAGGCCGACCCCGCATCCGCTCTTCCACAGGCGGTGGCCGGTGCTGCGTCGTACCTGACATCTGCGTTGGATTTCGGGCCTGGAAGCAACCCAGATGTCAGGTACGACGCAGCCCCCGCCACCACCCACCCCAAAACGCACCAGAGCCCGGCCGGGGAGGGAGAGTGGCCGGGCCCTGATCGTCCACGCAGCTGCTGGACAGCGCCTGGACAGAGCCCGGACTTCGGGAGGGAGCGTGATGCCCGGACTCGTTAGCGATCAACGAGCCCGGACAACCCGGGTTACGCCGTCGCCGGACAAGTTCGGCAAAGTTTTCGATCGTTCCCGAACGCACGCCTGACAGCCGTCAACTGACGCCGACGATGGGTAGCCGCAGCGCCGCTGGAGCCTCCGCAGGGACCACGGGTGCGTGCGGTGCGACCGGCTGGAGGCGCTGGTATCCGGTACCGACCGCGGGGCGCGGGTCCGGCTCCCCCTTGTTCGGCCAGTAGGCCATCGCCCGCTCGGCCTGCGCGGTGATCGTCAGCGACGGGTTCACGCCCAGGTTGGCCGAGATCGTCGACCCGTCGACCACGTGGAGGCCGTCGTACCCGTAGAGGCGCTGGTAGGGATCCACCACGCCTGTCTCGGGATTGTCCCCGATCGTGCAGCCGCCGATGAAGTGGGCGGTGAGCGGCATGTCGAACGGCTCTCCGATGGTCCCGCCGGGGGTGCCGCCCATGATCTCGGCCATCTTCCGGACCGCCTTGTTGGCGATCGGGATCCAGGTCGGGTTGGGCTCGCCGTGGCCCTGCTCGGAGGTCAGGAACCAACCGAACGGAGTACGACGCGGCTTGGTGATGATGGAGTTGTCGACGGTCTGCATGACCAGCGCGATCACCACGCGCTCCGACCAGTGCCGTACGTCGTAGAGGTCGCGCACGTTGCGGCGCTGCTGCCACAGCTCCTTGAGCCAGGTGCGCCAGCGCGGCTGGTCACCGCCGCCGTCGGTGAGCACGGTCTGCATCAGGGACATCGCGTTGGAGCCCTTGCCGTAGCGCACCGGCTCGATGTGGGTGACCTCGTCGGGGTGCCAGGAGGAGGTGATCGCCACTCCCTGGGTGTAGTCGACCCCGGAGTCCGCGGGTGCGATCGACCCGAGCAGCGACTCGGAATTGGTGCGGGTGAGCACGCCGAGCCGGTCGGAGATGCCCGGCAGGTCGCCGGTCGCCTTCAACTTGTGCAGCAGCTTCTGGGTGCCCAGCGCGGCCGCCGAGAAGACCACCTGCTCGGCGGTGAAAGTCTTCGTGGCGCTGCCCCGGGAGAGCTTCGCCTTCGTCCAACGCGCGTCGACGCGGTAGCCGCCGCCGGGCAGCGGTCGGACCCGGGTCACCGTGGTCAACGGATGCACCACGGCACCGTTGCGCTCGGCCAGGTAGAGGTAGTTCTTGACCAGGGTGTTCTTCGCGTTGTGCCGGCACCCCGTCATGCACTCGCCGCAGTTGGTGCAGGTGGTACGACGCGGGCCGGCGCCCCCGAAGTAGGGATCGTCGACGTCGGTCCCCTCGCCCTGCTCAGGGCCGCCGAAGAAGACGCCGACCGGGGTGGGGTGGAAGGTGTCGCCGACCCCCATCTCCTCCGCGGTACGGCGCATCACCTCGTCGGCGGGCGTCGTACCGGGGTAGTCGTTGACACCCAACATCCGTTTCGCCTGGTCGTAGAAGGGCGTGAGCTCGCCCTTCCAGTCGGTGATGTGAGACCAGGACGGGTCGGAGTAGAAGGCGTCCAGCGGCTCGTAGAGGGTGTTCGCATAGACCAGCGACCCGCCGCCGACACCGGCGCCGGCGAGGATCAGGCAGTCACGGACCGCATCGATCCGCTGGATGCCGTAGCAGCCGGCGCTCGGCGCGAAGAGGTAGCGCTTCAGGTCCCACGAGGTGTCCGCGAAGTCCGCGTCGTCGAACCGTGCGCCGGCCTCGAGCACGCCGACCCGGTAGCCCTTCTCGGTCAGGCGCAGCGCGGTCACCGACCCGCCGAAGCCCGATCCGACGACGAGGACGTCGTAGTCGAAGGCATGGTCCTGGGACGCGGAGCTCACGCGCGGCCCAGCTTCTTCATCAGGCGGAGATTGAGCGTCATCACCTTCGCGTAGGTCTCCTCCGACATGCCGAGCATCGGGGAGAACCGGAGCAGCCGCTGCGTGGCCACCGACTGCGGCTCGGTGTAGCGCAGGATGCCCTCGCTCCCCTGCCGGCGGCCCATCCCGGACTCGCGCATCCCGCCCATCGGTGCGTCGATGCTGGCGAAGGTAGCCGCGAACGCCTCGTTGATGTTGACGGTGCCGCATTTGATCGACGCCGCGATCCGGCGGGCCCGGTCACCGTCGGAGCTGTAGATGGAGGCGTTGAGGCCGTAGTCGCCGTCGTTGGCGCGGGCAACAGCGTCGGCCTCGTCGTGGAACCGGTAGACGGAGACCACCGGCCCGAACGTCTCGTGGCCGAAGCAGGTCATCTCCGGGCTGACGCCCTCCAGGATGGTCGGCTCGTAGAAGTACGGCGCGAGGTCGGGGCGAGGCCGGCCGCCGGCTCGCACCACGGCGCCCTTGGCGACGGCGTCCTCGACGTGCGCGGTGACGGTCTCGAGCTGGTCGGCCGAGATCAGCGTCCCCATGTCGGACTCCCAGGAGAGCGTGGCACCGAGGGTCAGCGCCTGGGTGCGCGCCACGAAACGCTCCATGAACCGGTCGTAGACCTGGTCGGCGACGAACATCCGCTCCGTGGAGACGCAGAGCTGGCCCGCGTTGGAGAAGCTCGCCCGCACCGCGCCCTCCGCCGCCCGCTCGATGTCAGCGTCGCGGAGCACCAGGATCGGATTCTTGCCCCCCAGCTCGAGCGAGCAGCCGATCAGCCGCTCGGCGCACTGGCGGGCGATCACCTTGCCGGTCGCGGTGGACCCGGTGAAGCAGATGTAGTCGGAGCGCTCGATGATCGGCGTGCCGAGCTCCCGACCCGGTCCGGCGACGACCTGCCACAGATCCTTGGGGAAGCCGGCCTCCTCGAGCATCCGGGCGCCGAGGAGCGCCGAGAGCATCGTCTGGGCGTCGGGCTTTGTCACCACCGCGTTGCCGGCGAGCAGGGCCGGCAGGCCGTCGCAGAGCGCCATCGTGAACGGGTAGTTCCAGGGCGAGATGATGCCGACGACGCCCTTGGGCACCTGGTTGAGCTCGACCCGGGTCAGCCCCGGCACGACGCCTACCTTGCGCCGGGTGTCGAGGTGGTCGTGGGCGGTGCGCGCGTAGTAGCGGGCGGTCAACGCGATGTGCAGCGGCTCATCGAAGGCGTGCTTGCGCGCCTTGCCGGACTCCAGCTGGATCAGGTCGAGGATCTCGTCCTGCCGGTCGAGCACGATGTCGTGCAGCCGCAAGAGCGCCGCCGACCGGTCCTCCAGCGACGTCCGGGCCCACGCCGCCTGCGCCACCCGGGCCCGCCGGAACGCCTCGGCCACGTCCTCGGCACTCGACTGCGGGATGTGCGCCAGCGGTGCGCCGTCGATCGGCGAGTGGACGGTGTTCGTGCGGCCCGACGTCGCCAGGACCCGGCCAGTCAGCCGGTCGACCTGACCGGGCTCGAGGGCGTACGACGCCCGCGGGTCGTGCTCGGGGTCGCGGGGACCGTCGACGAGTGGACCGGGCGCAGATTCCGACGAACTCATGACCCCGAGGGTAGTGACCCCGATCACCAGCCGCTACCGATGGGTAACGATTGTGCCGTTTTACACATTCTGGGCGGATGTCAACCGTGGCCGACCCGGTCACATGGCGGGGGCGGAGAGGTAGACGGACTTCAGCTCGGTGTACTGCGCCAGGCCCTCTGGACCGAACTCACGGCCCAGCCCCGAGGCCTTGAAGCCACCGAAGGGCGCCGCGAAGTCCATCGTGTAGGTGTTGACCCCGTAGGTGCCGGCGCGGACCCGGCGAGCCACATCGACGCCGGCGTCGGCGTCAGCGGTCCACACCGTGCCGGCCAGCCCGTAGTCGGAGTCGTTGGCGATCCGCACCGCGTCGTCGACGTCGGCGTACGGGATCACCGAGACCACCGGTCCGAAGATCTCCTCCTGCGCGATCCGCATCCGGTTGTCGACGCCGGCGAAGACCGTCGGGCGCACGTACCAGCCGGTATCGAGACCCTCTGGTCGCCCGGTCCCGCCGGCCACCAGCTTCGCCCCCTCGGACTGACCGAGCTCGATGTAGCCGTTGACCCGCTCCTGCTGACGACGGGCCACCATCGGGCCGATCTCGGAGGCGGGATCGGCGGGGTCGCCGACCCTCATCCCACCGATCCCCTCGGCCAGCGCGGCAGCCACCTCGTCGTGCCGCTCGCGGCTGACCAGTACTCGGGTCTGCGCCACGCAGGCCTGCCCGGAGTTCATCACCGCGAGGAACTTCATCCCCTCCACGACGGCACCGAGGTCGGCGTCGTCCAGCACGATCGCCGCCGACTTGCCGCCGAGCTCGAGCGAGACCCGCTTGAGCTGCTCGCCGCAGATCGCGCCGATCTTCCGCCCGGCCGCGGTCGAGCCGGTGAAGGCCACCTTGTCGACACCGGGGTGGCGGACCAGGTGCTCACCGACCTCGCGACCACCGGCGACGATGCTCACCACGCCCTCGGGTACGCCGGCCTCGGTGAGCATCTCGGCCAGCAGGTAGCAGTCCAGCGGGCTCTCCGGCGCCGGCTTCACCACCACCGTGCAGCCGGCCAGCAGCGCCGGCACCACCTTCGAGATCACCGTGAACTGCGGGACGTTCCACGGTGGGATCGCAGCCACCACCCCGACCGGCTCGTGGCGCACCATCACGTCCCCGCCGAGCGCGCCCGGCCGGGTCGACTCCCACCCGAACTCCCGGGCGATCCCGAGGAACGCCTCGATCTGCATCCACGGCGCCGGCGCCTGGGCCAGGTTGGCGAACGAGATCGGCGATCCCATCTCGGTGCTAATCACCGAGGCCATGTCCTCCAGCCGCGCCGCATAGAGCCCGGAGAGGTTCTGCACGATCTCGATCCGCTCCGCGGGGCTCATCCGGGGCCACGGGCCGTCGTCGAACGCCGCCCGCGCCGTGGCGACCGCGGCGTCGATGTCGGCGGTGGACCCCTCCGGCACCCGTGCGACGACCTCCTCAGTGTGCGGCGAGACCACCTCCAAGACGGCGTCGGTGGCAGGGGAGGCCCAGCGACCGCCGATGTAGAGGGCGTCGCGGTCCAGCGTGGTCATACGTTCTCCTAGTGGCGTGTGGCGGGACTAGTTCGTGCGGGGCAGGTCACGGGGCGAGGCTGAACCAGTCGGCGAAGCCGCTGGGGTCGTGGCGGCCGAGGGCACCGTGCTCGAAGAGTCCGTGCCCCTCGGCGGTGGCGGCCGTCGTACCGAGTCCGGGGCCGGAGGCGACGGCGTGGCCGACGTGGTCGATCACCCCGAACATCACCCGCCCGGCGACGGCCGGGTCGGCCATGTCGTAGGTGAGCCGCTCGGTGAACTTCGGCCCCTTCCACATGCCGTGGGTCCAGTCCGAGTCGCCGCCGTAGCCCCCGCCGACATGGATCGGTACGGCGAGCTTGGAGGTCACCTCGAGGACGAGTTCGTCGCCGGACGGGGTGGTGCACACGATGGTGGCCCCGGTCGGCACCCGGGTCCCCGATGCGTACCTGATCTGCACCCGCGGCCAGCCGAGCTGCTCCACGCGGCCGTCGGCCCAGACCCGGGTGCAGTCGTTGAGGGTGCGGTAGCCGTCGGGGGTCTCCTGGATGATCAGGACGACGCTGAACTCCTCGAACCGCATCGGCACGTAGAGCCACCACATGCCCTCGAACGCCGGGTCGGCCGGCTTGCCGGCGGGTGCGGCCTCACCGACCGGTCGGATGCCCCAGGAACGGTCGCGGGTGCCGACCCAGGTGTCGGGCGTGACGTCGATGTCGGTGCCGTCGACCGAGATCACGCCCTCCCAGGTGCCGACCTGGGCGAAACGCTGGGCGTCGAGTGTGGTGCCGGAGCCTTGGCGCATCACGTGCGGGAGCTCCTGCACCACGTCGAAGGAGCCCTCCCAGGTCAGGTCGAGCGCGACGCCCTCGGTCGTCTCCATCAGCACGCGCAGTCGGCGTAGCGGCTCGAGGACCTCGATCCGGTAGTTGCCGACCTGCTGCTCCAGCCGATCTGCACCGCGCGGGTCGGCCGCGTCACTGAGGTGCACCGCGGTCTGCTCGCTGCGCCCGTCCAGCTCGCGACGGAGCAGCACGAAGGCGTCCTTGGTGCCGAGGTTGGGGTAGAAGCCGAGGCCGGTGATCAGGAACAGGTCGCCGGTGCGGTCGTGGGCGTTGAGGTAGCAACGGTCGTAGAAGTTGCGGTCGCTGCTGCCGGCCCAGGCGACCGGCCGCGGCAACTGGTGGATCGGGTACTCGTCCAGCGGCCCGAGGCCGACGTACTCCCCGTGCAGGCCGTGGTCGGTGCCGGCAGTGTTCATGCTCCGACCTCCTCGAGCAACCGCTCGAAGAGCGGCCGGTGGTGGAAGACCGCCTCCGGGTCGTCGGGGCGCTCGATCTCGCCGAAGTGGATCTGGCGGGCGCTGGTGCGCAGGAAGACGCAGCCCCAGTTGACCGCGGCATGCACCTGGTACCAGGTCAGGTCGCCGGGCTCGACGCCGGTGAGCTCGGCGTAGGTGGCCGCGACACTCTCCGCGGTCAGGAAGTCCGGCATCCCCGGCAGCTCGAGCATGGCCGCGATCTCCTGGAAGACCCGGTGTGCGAAGACCATCCAGGCCAGGTCCATCTCGCGGGGACCGAGGCTGGCCATCTCCCAGTCCAGCACCGCGACCGGGGTGAAGTCGCGGTACATGATGTTGCCGATCCGGGAGTCCCCCCAGACCAGCACCGCCTCCTCGGTCGCCGGCAGGTTCGTCTCCAACCAGGCCAGTCCGCGCTCGATCAGCGGTGAGCGCGGCGAGCCCTCCGGGGCGTCCAAGGCGTACTGGTACCAAGCGCGGGTCTTGGCGAGGTTGCGTGCCAGCACCGTCTCCCCCGCGTGCCCGGTCACCGCCGGGTCGAGGAACCCGAACGTCCGCGCCGCGTCCGGGATCTGGTGCAACCGGGCCAGTACGTCGACGCTGCCCCGCTCGAGTCGTTGCTGCTCGGTCGCGTCGGCGTCGTAGAGCCAGTTGTCGCCGAACGTGTAGGGCAGCACATCCGGCGGCACCGCGCCGTCGAGGCGCTCCATCAGGAAGAACGGCGTGCCCAGCACGTCGCCGGTGGGCTCGTTGAGGCGCACCTGCGGCACCGGGATGCCTGCGAGCTCACCGGCCAGCCGCATCGCGTCGTACTGGTCGGTGAGGCGGTAGGACGGGAAGACCGGAAGGTCCTCGGCCGCGGGGGCGACGCGGGCGACGTACTCCCGCGTGTGGCGCTCCCCGTCCTCGGTACTGGTCACCGCGAGCAGCACGGTCTCGCTGGACATCCCGTTGGTCTGGATGCCGTCGTGAACCACGACCTCCGGATCGGCGTCGGGTGGCAGCACCGTGGTGAGCCAGGCGGTGAGTGCCGCCGCCATCGTGCCGGGCTCCCGGCTCGAGCGCTGCAATGTCATGTCGGCCGGTGGCGGTGACTGGGTCACGTTCCCTCCTAGATGCTGAATGTGACGCGGGTCTCAGCATGGGTGGAACGTGTTCTAGGTGTCAACGGGGCGGGCGGACCAATTTGACGCGTGTCAGTGGGTGCGGGTTTCACCGGCTGACCGGCGAAACCCGCACGACACGCCGACGACGTACGGCGTGTCGTGCGGGTATTGGCTGATAGGTCCGAGGCGTTCGCCCCCAGGCGGCCCAGGTTGGCCTCCCGGCCGTCCGTCGTCGTACCCCCATCCACAGCCAGGCGACGTGCTCGATTCGACCATCCGCCGGCAGGCGACCTCGTTTGCATGACCCTCTTCTCAACAATCGACCTCAGCCACGACCACCTCTACATGACCCATGAGCTCATTGCCATGGGCTACGACGACCGCGACATCAAGCGACTGGTCGGCTCCGGCGTTCTGCACCGGATCAGCCACGGCGCCTACGTCACAGCCGACCACTGGAACGTCGCGTCGCAGACAGCGCGACGGCGACTCCTCGCCCTCGCGGCCCTCCGGCGGGCCCGACGACCAGTGGCGTTGGCAGGTCCAAGCGCGGCCGACGTCTACGACGTGCCGGTCTGGGACATGGGTACGACGGTGCACCTGACGCGGACCGACCAACGGGCCGGTCGACGGACCACGACGCAAGCCCAACATCGTCCCGCGCTGGTGGCTGAGGACCTCACCGTCCGCGACGGGCTCCCAGTGACCAGCGGCACCCGGACAGCGCTCGACATGATCGCGATCACCGACGTACGTCACGCTCTGGTGACGGTGAACGGTCTCCTCCACGCTGGCGAGACAACGCAAGCACACCTGGAGCGCCGTGCGCGCGGCATGCTGTACGACCCCCACTCCCTCGCGACACCGCTGGTGCTCGGGCTCGCGGACGAACGCTGCGAGTCAGCCGGCGAGTCGCTACTCCTGCACCTGTGCTGGGAGAACCACCTCCCGAAGCCGCAACTCCAGCACCCGATCCGCGACCGGCACGGTCGGATCATCGCGTACGTCGACTTCGCGTGGCCGGAGCTCGGACTCTTCCTCGAGTTCGATGGCCGCGAGAAGTACGAGCGCTACCGCCGGCCGGATGAGTCGATTGCGGACATGGTGCTCCGCGAGAAGGCACGCGAGGACCTGATCCGCGAGCTCACTGGATGGCGCTGCATCCGGCTCGTGTGGGCGGACCTGTTCCGGGTGCGGTCAACGGTTCGCCGGATCCGCGAGGCGATGGTCGGCGCGCAGCACGCGGCCTGACCCCGAACCTGTCAGCCAAAACCCGCACGACACGCCGATGGCGCACGGCGTGTCGTGCGGGTTTCGCCGGCTGACCGGCGAAACCCGCACCTCAGGCAGTGACCACCTCAACCCGCTGAAACTCCTTGAGCTCGGTGTAACCCGTGGTCGCCATCGAGCGCCGCAGCGCACCGACCAGGTTCATCGTGCCGTCGGCGACCCGGGAGGGGCCGAAGAGGATCTCCTCGATGGTGCCGACCTGCTCGAACTGGACCCGCTTCCCGCGGGGAAGGTCGGCGTGGTGGGCTTCGGCACCCCAGTGGAAGCCGCGGCCGGGGGCGTCGGTGGCGCGCGCGAACGGCGACCCGACCATCACTGCGTCGGCCCCACAGGCGATCGCCTTGGCCACGTCGCCGGAGGTGCCGATGGAGCCGTCGGCGATGACGTGCACGTAGCGGCCACCGGACTCGTCGAGGTAGTCGCGCCGGGCGGCGGCGACGTCGGCCACCGCGGAAGCCATCGGCACGGCCACGCCGAGCACGGTGCGGGTGGTGTGGGCGGCTCCGCCACCGAACCCGACCAGGACGCCGGCGGCGCCGGTGCGCATCAGGTGCAGCGCGGCTGTGTGCGTGGCACAGCCGCCCACGATCACCGGCACGTCGAGCTCGTAGATGAACTCCTTGAGGTTCAGTGGCTCCGCCTGGCTGGAGACGTGCTCGGCCGAGACGGTGGTGCCGCGGATGACGAACATGTCGACACCGGCGTCGACGACGGCCTTCGCGAACTCCTTGGTGCGTTGCGGCGACAGAGATCCGGCGACGGTCACCCCGGCCTCACGGACCTGGCGCACCCGTTCGGTGATCAGCTCGGCCTGGATCGGGGCGGCGTAGATCTCCTGCAGGCGGCGGGTGGCCGCCACGCCGTCGAGCTCGGCGACCTCGCCCAGCAGCGGCTCCGGGTCCTCGTAGCGGGTCCAGAGGCCCTCCAGGTTGAGCACTCCGAGCCCACCATGATTGCCCAGGGCGATCGCGGTCGCCGGCGACATCACCGAGTCCATCGGTGCCGCCATGATCGGCAGCGAGAAGCGGTAGGCGTCGATCTGCCAGTCGGTGCTGACCTCCTCGGGGTCGCGGGTGCGCCGCGACGGGACGATCGCGATGTCGTCGAAGGAGTAGGCCTGACGGGCTCGCTTGGCGCGGCCGATCTCGAAGTCAGTCACCCGGTCAGCCTATCGACCCGAGTAGTTGGGAGCCTCCACGGTCATCTCGATGTCGTGCGGGTGGCTCTCCTTGAGCGAGGCCGACGTGATCCGGACGAAGCGGCCCTTGGCGCGCAGCTCGGGGACGGTACGCGCGCCGACGTAGAACATCGACTGGCTCAGGCCGCCGATGAGCTGGTGCGCGACCCCGGCCAGCGGCCCCTTGTAGGCGACCTGGCCCTCGATGCCCTCGGGCACGATCTTGTCGTCGCTGGCGACCTCGGCCTGGAAGTAGCGGTCCTTGGAGTAGGACTTCTTGCCGCGGCTGGACATGGCGCCCATCGAGCCCATCCCCCGGTAGGACTTGTACTGCTTGCCGTGGTGGAAGACGACCTCGCCGGGCGACTCCTCACAACCGGCCAGCATCGAGCCGATCATCACCGACTCCGCTCCGGCGACGATCGCCTTGGCGATGTCGCCGGACTGCTGCAGACCGCCGTCGGCGATCACCGGGACCCCGGCCGGGCCTGCGGCCAGCGAGGCCTCGTAGACCGCGGTCACCTGCGGCACACCGCAGCCGGTGACGACCCGGGTGGTGCAGATCGAGCCGGGTCCGAAGCCGACCTTCACCGCGTCGGCGCCGGCGTCGACGAACGCCTGGGCGCCCTCACGGGTGGCCACGTTGCCGCCGATGACCTGGACGTGTCGGGTCGCCGGGTCGTTCTTGAGCCGCCGGACCATGTCCAGCAGCAGCGTCACGTGTCCGTGGGCGGTGTCAGCGACCAGGACGTCGACACCGGCGTCGATCAGGGTGGTGGCCCGCTCCCAGGCGTCGCCGAAGTAGCCGATCGCCGCCCCGACGAGAAGGCGTCCGCTGCCGTCCTTCGAGGCGTGCGGGAACTGCTCCGACTTCACGAAGTCCTTGACCGTGATCAGTCCCCCGAGCCGACCCTCGGCGTCGACCAGCGGAAGGCGCTCGCGCTTGTGCTTGCGCAGCAGCATGGTGGCGTCGTCCCGGCTGATCCCGACCTGGCCGGTGATCAGCGGCATCGGGGTCATCACCTCGTCGACCTTGGTGGTCGACCACTCCGCGACCGGGGTGAATCGGAGGTCGCGGTTGGTGCAGATGCCGAGCAGCCGGTTGTCCTCGTCTACCACAGGCAGCCCGGAGACCCGGTACTCCCCGCAGATCCGGTCCAGCTCCTCCAGGGTCGCGTCAGGCCCGATCGTGATCGGGTTGGAGATGATCCCGGTCTGGGTCCGCTTGACCAGGTCGACCTGGTAGGCCTGCTCCTCGGTGGAGAGGTTGCGGTGCAGGATGCCGATGCCGCCCTGCCGGGCCATCGCGATCGCCATCCGCGACTCGGTGACGGTGTCCATCGCAGCGCTGACCAGCGGCGCGCGCAGCGAGATCTCCCGGGTCAGCCGGGAGGTGGTGTCGATCTCGTCCGGCACCAGGTCGGAATGACCCGGTAGCAACAGGACGTCGTCGTAGGTGAGACCGAGCGCTGCGAACTTCTCCGGGACCTCCACGACTCCCAGTCTAGTGGTCGTGCTTGACGAGTCCGACACGCTGGTGGTGTGAGCATCCGCATGTCCTCCGACCTGTCCCCGCACGTGTTGGTCCTCTTCGGCGCCACCGGCGACCTGGCCGCACGCAAGCTCTTCCCCGGGCTCTACCGCCTGGCGGCGGCCGGACGGCTGCCCGACCACTTCGCGGTGATCGGGACCGGTCGCCACTCGCCCGGCTCCGACGACGACTTCCGAGCGCAGGTCCACGACGCGCTCACCGAGTTCGTCGGCGAGCTGGACGAGCAGGTCGCCACCGACCTGCTGGCGCAGATCACCTTCGTCACCTCCTCCTCCGAGGACGGCAGCGCGCTCGGCGAGGCGGTCCGTGCCGCCGAGGACCGGTTGTTGGAGCGCTGCTCCTGCCTGTTGGGCGACGTACGACGCCTGCTCTATCTCTCGGTGCCGCCAGGAGCCGTGGAGGGGATGGTCCAGATGCTGGAGCGCGAGGACCTGGTCGCCCGGTCCCGGCTGGTGGCGGAGAAACCGTTCGGCACCGACCTCGACTCCGCACGCGAGCTGAACGCCACCGTCGCCGGCGTCTTCCCCGACGCCCAGGTGTTCCGGATCGACCACTTCCTCGGCAAGGAGGGGGTGCAGAACATCCTCGCCCTCCGGTTCGCCAACGGCCTCTTCGAGCCGGCCTGGAACCGGCACACCATCTCCTCGGTGCAGATCGACGTACCCGAGACGCTCACGGTCGAGGGCCGGGGCAGCTTCTACGAGTCCACCGGTTGCCTGCGCGACATGGTGACCACCCACCTGTGCCAGCTCCTCGGCTTCGTCGCCCTCGAGGACCCGCACGCCTACCGGGAGTCCGCGCTGCGCGCGGCGAAGGCAGCCGTCTTCAGTGCGGTCCGTCCGCTGGACCCCGGCCGCGTCGTCTTCGGCCAGTACGACGGCTACCGCAAGGAGCCGGACGTAGCCGAGGACTCCACGGTCGAGACCTTCGCCGCGATGGAGATGTGGATCGACAACGACCGCTGGCGCGGAGTGCCGTTCTACCTGCGCACCGGCAAGGCGCTGGCCGAGGGGCGCCGTACGATCACGGTCCGCTTCCACGATCCGCGCCACCGCTGGCTCAAGCCGGAGGACGGCGGGCAGCCGGCGCCGAACGAGCTGGTCATCGAGCTGGCCGACCAGCCCCGCATCGAGATCGACATCAGGGCCAAGCGCCCCGGCCCGGACATGGCACTGGTGGAGGGGGTCTTCCGCCTCGACCTGGTCGGCGACGTCCCGGACGCGGATCCGCTGGAGGCCTATGAGCGGCTGCTGCTGGAGGTGATGCGCGGGGACCGCACGCTCTTCATCTCCGCGGACGAGGTCGAGCGGCTCTGGGAGATCTGCCAGCCGGTCCTCGACCGGCGACCACCCGCCCTCCCCTACCCGGTCGGGTCCTGGGGCCCGCAGGAGGCGGTCGACCTACCCTCGGACGGCTGGCACCTCGGCGACCACGTCGGCGGTCACGCCGGCGCCCATCCCTCGGGACGGTAGAGCTCAGACCCGCAGGTCGGTGACGGCGATCCGCACCGTCAGGGTCTCCCCTGCCATCCGGATCCGTCCGCGCATCCCGGCCGCGAGCACCATCGGCAGCACCGCCTGGGTGTCCGAGGGCGCGGTCAGCACGATCTCTTCGGCGCCTCGGGACCGAGCCAGCCGGGCGATGTCGGCCAGCAACCGGGTGCCGATGCCCCGCCGATGCCAGGACGGATCCACCCAGAGGTCGACCGGCCAGGGCTCCTCGCCCTCGCACACCTCGATGCTGGCCTGACCCGCGACGCGGCCCCCCACCAGCGCGGAGACCTGGGTCTCGGAGCGCACGTAGTCGGGCTCGGCGTCACCCGACGTGCCCGTCTGTGCCGGCGCGGGCACCGTCTGTGCAGCCAGCACCTCGCCCACGAGCTCGGCCAGAGCGGCTGCCCGCTGGCGCTCCACCGGGGTGAAGGCCGGGTCGCGCCGGATCTGGATGGTGGTGGTCGTGCCCAGCACCATCTCCAGGACGTCCTCGTCGCCGTCCGACGGGGCGACGTCGGCGTCGAAGAGGTGCGCCACCACATCGGGGAAGCTAGCCGGATTGGCGACGATCTCGCGCACCGCCTGCACGTAGCGCGTGGGCTGGTCCTCCAGTGCCGCCGGCCCGGACCTGATCACCGAGATGCCGATGCCACCGGCGGTCGCGAAGATCTCCGCGATCCGGTCCGCCGCCCACTCCTCGGGTGCGAAGATCACGAACTCGTCGGTGACGTGATCGGCGCCGGGGAAGATCCGTACCCGCTTGATGTCGACCCCGGCGTCGCCACACGCGGAGGCGAGTCCGGCCAAGGTGCCCGGGCGGTCCGGCAGGTCGGCGCGCACTCTCCACAGCATGGCCTCAACTATGCCGGACGAGCGTGACCTCCCGCGATCCCCGCGTGCGACCGATCGGCGCCGGTGACTCCCCGACACGTTCTCGGCAAAGCACCGACCCCGCACCGGAGGACCGGTGCGGGGTCGGTGTGGAGACGCGGGAGACTCAGTGGCCGTGACCGTGGCCGTGGCCGGCCGCAGCCGCCTCGTCCTCCTCCTCGGGCTTGTCCACCACGAGGGTCTCGGTGGTGAGCAGCATCGCGGCGATGGAGGTGGCGTTGACCAGCGCGGAGCGGGTGACCTTGACCGGGTCCAGGACGCCCTGGGCGACCAGGTCGCCGTACTCCTCGGTGGCGGCGTTGTAGCCGTTGCCGACGCCGAGCTCGCGGACCTTGGTGGTCACCACGTAGCCGTTGACGCCGCCGTTCTCGGCGATCCAGCGCAGCGGCTCGTCGGCGGCCTTGCGGACGATCCGCACGCCCACTGCCTCGTCGTCGGCGAGGTCGAGGTCGTTGTCCAGCGCGGAGACCGCGTGGATCAGCGCGGAGCCACCGCCGGGGACGATGCCCTCCTCGATCGCGGCGCGGGTCGCGGAGACGGCGTCCTCGATGCGGTGCTTCTTCTCCTTCAGCTCCACCTCGGTGGCGGCGCCGACCTTGATCACGCACACGCCGCCGGCCAGCTTCGCGAGGCGCTCCTGGAGCTTCTCGCGGTCCCAGTCGGAGTCGGTGGACTCGATCTCGGCCTTGATCTGGTTGACCCGACCCTCGACCTCACCGGCGTCGCCGGCGCCGTCGACGATGGTGGTGTTGTCCTTGGTGATCACCACGCGGCGGGCCTGGCCCAGCACCTCGAGGCCGACCTGGTCGAGCTTGAGCCCGACCTCGGGGGCCACGACCTGGCCACCGGTCAGCACCGCGATGTCCTGCATCATCGCCTTGCGACGGTCACCGAAGGCGGGGCTCTTCACCGCGACCGCGTTGAAGGTGCCGCGGATCTTGTTGACCACCAAGGTCGAGAGAGCCTCGCCCTCGACGTCCTCGGCGAGGATGAAGAGCGGCTTGCCGGCCGCGATGACCTTCTCCAGCAGCGGCAGCAGCTCCTGGATCGAGGAGATCTTGCCCTGGTGCAGCAGGATGTAGGGGTCGTCGAGGACGGCCTCCATGCGCTCCTGGTCGGTCACGAAGTAGGCCGAGAGGTAGCCCTTGTCGAACTGCATGCCCTCGGTGAACTCGAGCTCGGTGCCCAGGGTGTTGGACTCCTCGACGGTGATCACGCCGTCCTTGCCGACCTTGTCGAAGGCCTCGGCGAGCAGGTCGCCGATGTGGCTGTCCCGGCTGGAGATGGTGGCCACCGAGGCCATGTCCTCACGGGACTCCACCTCGCGGGCCGACTTCAGCAGCGCGTCGGAGACCGCAGCCGCTGCGGCGTCCATGCCGCGCTTGATGCCCATCGGGTTGGCGCCGGCAGCAACCGCGCGCAGACCCTCGTGGACCATCGCCTGAGCGAGGACGGTCGCGGTCGTCGTACCGTCACCGGCGACGTCGTTGGTCTTGGTCGCGACCTCCTTGGTGAGCTGGGCACCGAGGTTCTCGAACGGGTCGTCCAGCTCGACGTCGCGGGCGACGGTGACACCGTCGTTGGTGATCGTGGGGGCTCCCCACTTCTTGTCGAGGACGACGTAGCGGCCCTTCGGGCCGAGCGTCACCTTGACCGCGTTCGCGAGCGCGTCGACACCGCGCTCCAGCGAGCGCCGTGCGTCCTCGTCGAACTCCAGGATCTTCGGCATTACTTCTCCTTCGAAGGAAGCGAAACGGGTCGTGTGTCCGAGACACCGCTAGCGCGACGACTCAGACACACGACCCGGTACGGGAATCAGGAAATGACCGCGAGCACGTCGCGCGCGCTGAGGATCAGGTACTCCTGGCCCGAGTACTTGACCTCGGTGCCGCCGTACTTGCTGTAGATGACCTTGTCACCCACCGCGACGTCGACGGGGATGCGCTCGTCACCGTCCTCGTTCCACCGGCCGGCGCCGACAGCGAGGACCTCGCCCTCCTGCGGCTTCTCCTTGGCGGTGTCCGGGATGACCAGGCCGGAGGCCGTGGTCTGCTCGGCGTCGAGGGGCTTGACGACGATGCGGTCCTCGAGGGGCTTGATGTTGATCGACACGGGATCGACCTCTTTCTCTGCTGAGAACTTGTCTGACTTGTTCCGGAGAGCAGCGCCCTCCCACGTTGGGGCTTGGGATGGAGTACGCCGTCGCGGGGGTCGCACGCCGTCACAAGCACTGGCACACTCGCACCGAGAGTGCCAAGACGAAACTAGCACTCACCGGCAACGAGTGCCAGGGAGGGGCCCGGCCTGGCGGCTGGCAGGATGGCCGCGTGGACCTCGAGGCGTTCGACTGGCTGCTCACCGACGTTGGCCAACGTGTGCTCGAGCAGGCGCGGCTGGCAGTGCTCGCCGGCGAGCCGGAGCTGCGCGTCAACACCCTGCTGCGACGTACGACGACAGCCGAGCGCGCTGCGGCCGCGCTCACCCAGGTGGCGCTGCGCTCGGCCGCGGTGACGAAGTTCGGCGAGCTGGCCCACCGGATGTACTTCACCCCCGAGGCGCTCGAACAGGCCACCCGAGCCGCGGTCGCCGAGCACCGAGCAGCCCGGTTCGCCGCGTTCGGCGCGAGGACGCTGATCGACCTCGGCTGCGGGATCGGCGGCGACCTGATCGCCGCCGCGCGCAGCGGCCTCGTCTGCGCCGGGGTGGACCTGGATCCGGTCCGGGTAGCGGTCGCGCGGGCCAACCTGGCAGCACTCGAGCTGCCCGGAGCCGTGCAGGTCGCCGATGCCACCGAGGTCGACCACTCCGGCTTCGATCTCGCTTTCGCCGACCCGGCGCGCCGCAGCGGCACCGGCCGCTCGTTCCGGGTCGAGGACTGGACGCCGCCCTGGACCTGGGTCGAGGGACTGCTCCGGCGCGACGCCTGTGTGAAGGTCGCACCGGGCATCCCGCACGACCTGGTGCCCGAGGGTGTCGAGGCCGAGTGGGTCAGCGACCACGGGGAGGTCAAGGAGGCAGCGCTGTGGTCGGGCCGGACCGCGACAGTGGCTCGCCGCGCCACCCTGATCGGGGAGGGCGGGCTCGCCTCGATCACCGACGAGGACGACCCCGGCCGGACGGAGGTCGGCACCGGTCCGGTCGACGCCTATCTCTACGAGCCGGACGGAGCGGTGATCCGGGCCGGGCTGGTCACCGCTGTCGCCGCCGGCGTCCACGGACGACTGATCGACCCCAAGATCGCCTACGTGACCTCGGCCGAGGCCTTCCAGACACCCTTCGCCCGCGGCTATCGCGTCCTGGAGCACCTCCCCTACCGGGAGAAGCAGCTCAGGGCGGCACTGCGCGAGCGGGGAGTCGGCACGCTGACGATCAAGAAGCGCGGGGTGGACGTCGTACCGGACCAGTTGCGCCAGCGGCTCGCGCTGCGTGGTGACACCCCGGCCACCCTGGTGCTGACCCGGGTGGCCGGGGCCGGTACGGCGCTGCTGGTCGAGCCGCTCTGAGCTTGCCGCGCGGCGCGGCGCGAGGCGCGAGCCGCGCGGCGGTGTCAGCCCAGGTGCCCCCGCACCGACGCGTGGCCGGCGAGCAGGTTGCGGGCGATGGTGCGGCGCTGGATCTCGTCGGTGCCCTCATAGATCCGCAGCAGTCGCAGCTCGCGGTACCAGCGTTCCAGCGGCAGCTCACGGGTGTAGCCCATGCCGCCGTGCACCTGGAGCATCCGGTCCACGATCTCGTTGGCCCGCACCCCGCCGAAGAGCTTGGCCATCGACTGCAACTGACGGGAGTCGTTGCCGGCATCGACCTGCCACGCGGCGCCGAGCACCAGCCAGCGGAGCGCCTCGATGTCGGTAGCGGAGTCGGCGATCATCCACTGGATCGCCTGGCGCTCGGCGATCGGCTTGCCGAAGGTGACCCGGTTGCGGGCGTGCTCCATCGCCATCTCGACCAGGCGCTCGCAGGCGCCGAGGGCACGGGCCGGCAGCAGGTAGCGCCCCTTGCCGATCCAGCGCATCGCCATCGCGAACCCCTTGCCCTCCTCACCGAGGATCGCGCTGTGCGGCACCCTGACGTCGGAGAAGACCAGCGAGGCTGGGCCCCACTCCCCCATCGTGTCGATGTACTCCGAGCGCCAGCCCTGCGCGCGGTCGACCAGGAAGCAGGTGACCGACTCCCCGGTCTGCCCGGCCCGATGCTTCTCCGGGTCGGTGACCGCGAAGACCATCGTGAAGTCGGCCTCGTTGCCACGGGTGATGAAGGTCTTCTCGCCGTTGATCACCCACTCGTCGCCGTCGCGGACCGCGCTGGTGCGGATCGCCCGGGCGTCCGATCCGGCACCGGGCTCGGTGATCGCGAAGCAGGAGCGGCGCTCGCCCTCGATCGTCGGCACCAGGTAGCGCTCACGCTGCTCCTCGTTGGCGTCGAAGAGGATGTTGTCGGCCTCACCGGCGAACCGGAACGGGATGAACGAGCGGCCGAGCTCCACCTCGATCAGCGCGGTCATCACCGCACCGAGCCCCATCCCGCCGTACTCCTCGGGTGTCTGGACGCCGAAGAAGCCGGCGGCCCTGGCCTTGTCCTGGAGCGCCGTCATCTCCTCCTCGGTGACGCCGGCCTCGTGACGGCGTTCGCGCGTGAGCGCCTCGGCCTCGAGCGGCAGGATCTCCTTGGTGACGAACGAGCGAACCCACTGGCGGATCTCTCGTTCTTCGGGGTTGAGCTGCAGGTCCATGCGGGTCTTCTTCTCCTTGCTGATGGGGCGGAAGGGGTGTCGGTCAGCGCTGCGTTGCGGGGGTGAACCGCGCCCGCAGCTCGCGCTTGAGCACCTTGTGGGAGGGCCCGAGGGGCAACTCGGCGACCAGCTCGACCAGGCGCGGGTACTTGTGCCGCCCGAGACGCTCACGCGCCCAGTCGCGCAGGTCCTCGGCGTCGATCGCGTCGGCCGAGGTCGGTACGACGACGGCGCACACCTCTTCGCCGTGCACCGGATCCGGCACCCCGATCACCGCCACCTGCGCCACGCTGGGGTGTCGGGCGAGCGTCTCCTCGACCTCGCGCGGATAGACGTTGTAGCCACCCCGGATCACCAGGTCCTTGAGCCGGTCCACGATGCTGACGAAGCCGTCGCTGTCCTTGACCCCGAGGTCGCCGGTGCGGAACCAGCCGTCGACCAGCACCGCGGCCGAGGCGGCCGGGTCGTCCAGGTAGCCGGCGAAGACGTTGTGGCCGCGGACGACGACCTCGCCGGTCTCTTCGGTCCCGAGCAGCACCACCCGGTCCTGGACGTCGGGGTCGGCGATCTCGACCTCGACGCCCCACAGCGGATGGCCGACGGTGCCCGGCCGGGCGCCGTACACGCGTTGGTTCACCGTCGCCGACGGCGAGGTCTCGGAGAGTCCATAGCCCTCGAAGATCCGGGTCGCGAAGAGCTCTTCGAAGCGCTCCAGCACCGCGACCGGCAGCGACGCGCCGCCCGAGACGCAGTCCCGCAGCGCCGGCAGCGCGGGAGCATCGCCGGCGGCCTCGAGGAGATGGATGTACATGGTCGGCACACCGAAGAAGATCGTGGCCCGCTCGGCCACCATGATCCGCAGCGCCTCGATCGGGTCGAATCGTGGCTGCAGCACCAGCGTCGCGCCGACCCGGAAGGTGGTGTTCATCGAGACCGACTGCCCGAAGGTGTGGAACAGCGGCAGACAGCCCATCACCACGTCCTCGGCCAACAGCGGGTTGGCGTCGACGGCGTTGACCGTCGCGTTCAGCACCAGGTTCAGGTGGGTCAGCACGGCACCCTTCGGCCGTCCGGTGGTCCCGCTGGTGTAGAAGATCACCGCCGGGTCCTCCGGCCTCCTGGTCACGTACGACGGCAGCGGCTCGGCCCCGTCACCGAAGCCGGCCACATCGTGGGTCGCGATCCCCACCGTCGCCGCGGCCGCCTCGGCCACGCCGGCAGTGGCTGCATGGTGGAGCAGCAGCTCGGCGCCGGAGTGGCGCAGCAGGTAGCCCGCCTCCTCGGCGTTGAGCAGCGTCGGCACCGGCACCACGACACCGCCGGCGGCGATGATCCCGTAGTAGGCACGGACGAAGTCGGTCACGTTCGGGGCGAGCAGTGCGACCCGAACGCCGGGTCGCACGCCCTGGCCGGTCAGCGCGGTGGCGAAGCAACGGGCCTGACGCCACAGGTCGGCGTAGGAGGTGCGCTCCGCGCCCTCCACGACGGCGATCCGGTCGGGGCGGCGTCGGGCGGGCTCGGCGAGCACCGAGGCCAGGGACAGCGTGGTCATGGGTCTCCTTCGCAGGGTCAGGGGTGGCCGGTGACGGGGCACCGTGGGGCGTCCGTGCGGGCCTCGCGGCCCGCACGGACGCCGGCGGTCGGTTCGCTTGCGCGTCTCAGTCGACCGCGTCGACCTCGGGGATCCCGCTCTCCGGCGGGGCGTCGCCGGCGGCGGAGTCGTCCTCCTCGATCTCGGCGTCACCCAGATCGGTCACCAGCACCGGGGTCAACGGCTCGCCGGCGCCACCCTTCAGCTGGACCACCTGAAGTCCGGAGAGGCCGAGGTGGCTGTCGGCGGAGTAGCGGAACGGGCCGAAGCCGGGGCCTTCGAAGTCGGCGCCGACCTCCTCGAGGGCGGCGACGATGCCCTCCCGGGTCAGGTCCTCTCCGGCCGCCTGCAGCGCTTGGACGAAGGTGTAGGCCTCGGCCATCCCGTAGATCCGGTAGTTGGTGAGTTCGCCGTCCTGGCCGTGCTCGTCCCAGACCTTCTGCCACAGCTGGACCCAGGGGTCCTCGGGCGCGTCGGCACCGGGCATGTACTCGGTCGTGATGACGCCGTCGAGCATCCCGGCGCCGCCGTCGACGGCACCCTCGGAGAAGTTCGCGAGCAGCGAGCCGACCAGGTTCGGGTCGGAGCCCACGTTGCTGTAGATCCACTGCGGCGAGAAGCCGGTCTTCAGCGCCACCAACTGCGACAGGGCCGTGTAGGAGGGCACGTTGAACCCGACCACCAGGTCGACGCCGGCCGCCTGCAGCTTGGCGATCTGCGGGGCGACGTCGGTGTTGCCGGGCGTGTAGTGGACGGTCTCGACGACCTGGTCGTCGATGAACTGGCGCACCCCGGCCTCGCCGTCGGCGCCGAGGTCGTCGTCCTGCAGGAAGAGCCCCACCTTGGCGTTGGGCAGGTTCTCGGCGATGTACTGGCCGATCACCTTGCCCTCGATCACGTAGTCGGGCTGCCAGCCGAAGGTGGAGGGGTAGTCCTCGGGGGTCTCGCCCCACTGCCGCGACCCGGAGGAGACGAAGAGGTCGGGCACCTCCTCGTCGTTGAGGAAGTCGATGACCGCACCGTGGGTGGGCGTGCCGAGGCCACCGACCATGCCGAAGATCTCGTCCTGCAGCACCAGCTCATTGGTCACACTGCTGGTGTTGGTGGGGTTGTAGGCGTCGTCCTTGACGACCCACTCGATCTGCCGACCGTTGACCCCGCCGTTGGCGTTGACGTAGTCGAAGTAGGCCTGGTGGCCGGTGGGGATCTCGCTGTAGCCGGGCGCGGCCACCCCGGTCAGCGGGAAGTGGCCGCCGACCTTGATGGTGTCGTCGGTGACGCCGACGGTGTTGCGGGCGGCGTCGGCGGACTCCTCGCGGTCCTCGCCGGCACCACAGGCCGAAAGTGCGGCGCAGGCGGCGAGGGTGACGACAACTGCTGCCGCCGGCCCTCGACGGAGTTTGTCGGGAATGGTTGACCTCATGAGTGGGCGCCTCTCGGTGTCGGTTGGGTTGAGGTGGGTGAGTCGTCGGACGGTTCGGAGTCGGAAGAGTCGGAAGAGTCGGAGCCGGAGGGGACGGATGGTGGCGGGCCGTCCAGAACGGCACTGGTACGACGCCCCGCCCGCCGCATCCGCCACCGCAACAGCGAGCCGACGAGGCCGGCAGGGGCGAGCAGGACGACCAGCACCATCACCAGGCCGTAGACGAAGGGGGCGAGCTGGGCGGACTGGACGTCGTCGAGCCCGATCCCGCCCCCGAACTGGGTGACCACCTGCGGCAGGAAGGTGAGCAGGGCGGCACCGATCACGGCGCCGGTCAGGGTCCCCAGACCACCGAGCACGATCGCGGCGACCAGGGTCAGGGAGAGCGTCAGCGTGAAGCCGCTCGGTGCGGTGAGTCGCACCGCGAGCGCCATCAGAGCTCCGCCGAGTCCGGCGCAGGCGGCGCTCACCACGAAGGCCAGCACCCGGTTGCGCCCGAGGTCGATGCCGACGAGCTGGGCGGCGATCTCGTCGTCGCGGACCGCGCGCCACCGGCGACCCGTGCGGCTGCGGGCGAGATTGGCCAGGACAACCAGGACGATGACCAGCACCACCCACGCGACGTAGCTGACGTAGCGGCCACGGGAGGGGTCGGTGCCGGTGAGGAAGAAGATCGCGTCGGCGAGCCAGACCGGTACGTCCGGCACGGAGACCGAGAGGCCTTGCTCGCCGCCGAGGGTGTCCCCGAAATAGATCGCCAGTCCCGGCACGGCGACCGCGAGCGCGAGCGTGGCGCCAGCCAGGTAGGGCCCGTGGAGTCGGGCCGCGGCGACTCCGACCACCGCACCGACCAGCACGGTCACGGCGACCGCCGCCAGCAGCACGACCGGGAGTGGCGTGCCGGCGTCGGCGTCGGGCAGGAGCAGCGCCGCGGTGTAGGCGCCGATCGCCATGAGAGCGCCATGTCCCAGGGAGAGCTGGCCGTTGAGGCCGGTGAGCAGGGTGAGGCCCGCGGCAGCCACGCCGAGGTAGGCCATCGATGCCAGCTGGGTGGCCCGGAACTCACCGACCATGCTGATCACCGCGACCGCCACCGCGATCCCGACCACGCCCAGCAGCAGTCGGCCGGTGGCGTGGCTCGGCGCGAGGACCTGCTTGATCGCCGCCATCAGACCCTCCGCTCCGCGATGCCGCCGAAGATCCCGCCGGGCCGCACCAGCAGCACCGCCATCAGCACCACCAGCGCGGCCATCGCCACCAGTTCGGAGCCGAGGTAGCCGCTGACGAAGCTGAGGCTGAGGCCGAGCAGCAGACCGCCGAGCACCGCGCCGGCCGGGCTGTCCAGGCCGCCGAGCACCGCGGCCACGAAGCCGTAGACCACGACCGGGTCCATGTAGGACGGGTGGACCAGTCCGCCGCCGGCGATGAGCAGGCCGGAGAGGGAGCCCACCAGTGCGGCCAACGCCCAGCCGAGATTGAGCATCCGTCCCACCCGGACGCCCAGCAGCCGAGACACCTCCGGGTTGAACGCCGAAGCGCGCATCCGCAGTCCGACGTCGGTGAACCGGAAGAGCAGGACCAGCCCACCCACCGCGACCAGCACGGCGAGGATGGTGAAGATGCCGAAGCCGGTGAGCGCCACGGTCGTGTCGCCGACCTCGAAGCCGCGTAGACCGAACGGTGCCGGGAACGAGCGGAATCGAGAGCCGAAGATCAACGCTGCTAGCGAGTGGAAGACGATGAACAACCCCAGGGTGAGGATCACCGGGTTGATCGGATTGCTGGCATCGACGCGTCGGATCACCAGCCACTCCACCAGCGACCCGAGCAGGAATCCCGCCAGGAGCGCCGCGGCGAAGCCGATCCAGTAGGAGTAACCGGCGTCGATGAGGACGAGCGCCACGTAGGCGGTGATCATCGCCATCGGCGCCTGGGCGAAGTTGACGATGCGGGTGGACCGCCAGATCATCACCAGCGCCAACGCGAAGGCCGCGTAGACGAACCCCAGCGTCAAGCCGCTCAGGGTGGTGGTCAACAGCTGTTGCACGGGGAGTTTCCCTCCAGATCCGGCGTGCTCAGGCGCCGAGGTAGGCGTGGCGGAGTCGGTCGTCACCGGCGAGCGCGGCAGCGCTCTCGTCGGCGACGACGCGACCGAGGCCGAGGACCAGGGCCCGGTCGGCGATGGACAGTGCGCTGCGGGCGTTCTGCTCGGCGAGCAGCACGGTGAGGCCGTCCCGGTCGACGAGCTCCCTGATCAACGCGAAGATCTGGGCGACCACCCGGGGCGCAAGCCCCAGAGACGGCTCGTCGAGCAGCAGGATCGACGGCTCGGCCAACAGGGCCCGACCGACCACGAGCATCTGGCGCTCGCCGCCCGAGAGCGTGTGGGCGAGCTGCCCCGATCGCTCCCCCAGCACCGGGAACAGCTCGTAGACCCTGGTCAGGTCGAACCGGCTCGCGGTCCCGCGGCGCGCGGCCCGGGCGCCGAGAGCGCCCAGGTGCAGGTTCTCCTCGACCGTCAGCTCGGCGATCACACCTCGGCCCTCGGGGACGTGTGCCAGCCCGACCCGGGTCATCTCCTCGGCCGGGGTGCGCAGCAGGTCGGTGGCGTCGAGGCGCGCCGTACCGGCCCTCGCGGGGACCAGGCCCGAGAGGGTGCGCAGCAGCGTGGTCTTGCCGGCGCCGTTGGCACCGAGCACGGCGGTGATCCCGCCCGGCACCTCGAATCCGACGCCGTCCAGGGCACGGACCGGGCCGTAGTCGACGGTGAGGCCCTGCACGGTGAGGGTGGTCATCGCGGACCCTCCCCGAGGTGCGTGACGGCGTCCGGGGCGGGGTGGCTGTCGGTGTCGACCTCGACGCCGAGGTAGGCGTCCAGCACCGCCGGGTCGTCGCGGACCTCCTCGGGACGGCCACGAGCGATCACCCGACCGAAGTCGAGGACGACCAACTGGTCACACACACTCATCACCAGGTCGATGTGGTGCTCCACGAGCATCACCGACATCCGGCTGCGCAGCCCGGCGATGAGCTCGCCGAGCTCGGCCATCTCCTCCTCGGAGAGTCCGCTGGCGGGCTCGTCGAGCATCAGCAGGTCGGGCTCGGCGACGAGGGCCCGGGCGAGGGCCACCCGCTTGCGCAGTCCGTAGGGCATCGCTGCCGGGTACCGCGCCGCGTGCTCGGCGATGCCGAGCTCGGACAGTGCTGCCATCGCCCGCTCGCGCAGGTCGCGCTCGTCACGGGTGCTGCGCGGCAGGGCGAGCAGGTCGGACCAGAACCCACTCCGGGCCCACCGGTCGGCACCGGCCACCACGTTGTCCAGGACGGTCATCCCGTCGAAGAGACCGAGGCCCTGCAGAGTGCGGGCGATGCCGAGGGACGCGAGCCGATGCGGTCGCAGCCGGCCGACATCTTCCCCACGCCAGGTGATCGCGCCGGCATCCGGGCGGGTGAAACCGCAGGCGACGTTGAAGAGGGTGGTCTTGCCGGCGCCGTTGGGTCCGATGACGCCGAGGACCTGGCCGGGTTCGACGTCGAGGTCGACGTCGGCCAGCGCGGTCAGACCGCCGAAGGTCACGGTCACGCCGTGCATCCCGAACAGTGGGGCGCTGGTGGCGGTGGTGGACAACAGGCTTCTCCTGTGGCTCGAGCGATGGGTCGTGAGCAGGCAGTCGGGTGCAGAGGCTCGTGTGCTGGGAGGTCGTGAGCGGTGCACCGGTGGTCGGGTGACGGGTCGCGGCCGCGGGAGCCGGTCGGCCGGCGACGCTGCGTCACGGGACACGGGCAGCGGTCGTGGTGAGACGCTGGCGATGTCGTGATGTGGCGTCCCTCACTCTGGACGATCTGCACAAACCAGGGGTATGGACAGATCGCACAAAGTGACTGGTGCGAACCGCCCCGAACCGCGGGAGGCCCCTTGGCGGCACTGTGCAATCAGTGCAACGCTGTGGCGCATGTCACGCACCGGGATCGCGGGGCCACGTCCTGCTCCACTGCCGGCTCCGGCGACTGTGGACGCCGAGCTCGAAGCCCGTCTCCACCGCGCCTGGGCGACCCTCATCCCCCGGGCCGACGAGATCGCCGACTCCATCACGGCTCTGCTCGAGTACAACGATCCGACCTGGTTCGAGCGCGCAGATCCGGCGTTGCGAGCCGACGTCGTGCACAACACCCGCGAGCACGTACGCCGCGGGTTGCGCACGCTGGCCGCCCAGGACGACCCGGAGCACCGTCCGGCCGACGTCTGGCGCGAGACCGGTCGTCGACGCGCCCGGCAGGGCATCTCGATGGAGCTCGTGCTCAACGCCTACACGCTCGGCACCCGGGTGATGTGGGAGGCGCTGCTCGAGCTGGACCGAGCCGAGCTGGGCCTGGACGACCACCTGCTGCTGATCGCAGGGCAGCGTCTGTGGCACGCCCTGGACGTGCAGAACGCGGTGCTGATCGACTCCCACCGCCGGGAGAGCGCCCGGCTGGCGCGACGCGACCTGCAGCGGCAGCAGGGCCTGCTCGATCGTCTGGCCGACGGCAGCGCCGAGCCGGAGCTGGCCGACGAGGCGGCCGCGGCGCTCGGCATCGCGCCGGGCGAACCGGTCGCCTGCGTGGTGGCGCCGTTCGACACCCTGGAGGAGCCGCTGCGCTCGCCGGAGGACCGGTTGGAACGTGCCGGACGGGTCTCCTTCTGGCACGTGCGGGGCGGCGCACAGTTCGCCCTGGTGCCGATGGAGGGATGCACCGGCGAGGAGCTGGCGGCCCTGCTCCGACCGGCAGCAGCCGGACGGGTCGGGATCGCGCTCTCCGCCGAGGGGGTCTCCGGGTTCGCCGGGGCCTACCAGCTGGCCGCACGCGCCGCCCAGACCCTGCCGCGGGGCCGGATCGAGGTAGTCCAGGTGAGCGAGCGTCTGCCCGAGCTGCTCCTCACCGCCAGCCCGGACGTCAGCGCGCTGCTGGCCGAGGAGACGGTCGCGCCGCTGCTCGGGTTGGGCCGACACCAGTCCGAGGTGCTGCTCGCCACGCTGGCCACCCTGGTGCGCTGCAACGGGTCACCGACCAAGGCCGCCGAGGAGCTCTACTGCCACCGCAACACGGTGCTCTACCGGCTCAAGCAGATCGAAGGACTCACCGGCCGCGATCTCCGCGACCCGCGAGACCGGTTGCTGCTCGCCCTCGGACTCCTGGCCATCGGGCACACCGAGGGTGGCCGTTAGCAACGGCCACCGGCCACCCTCGGAACGTCAGCCGGCGATCGGACCCGGGAGATCGACCAGGTCCGCCACGATCCGGTGGTGGTGCTCGGCGGTGCCGAGCGCGATCTGGTCCGACTTGGCGCGCTTCAGCGCCAGGTGAGCCGGATGCTCCCAGGTCATCGCGATGCCGGCGTGCAACTGCACGGTCTCTTCCGCGGCATGCACCGCGACCCGCCCGCAGTACGACGCAGCGACCGCCGCGGCGAGCCGCACCTCGTCGGGATCGGCGTCGCCGCTCGCGGTCGCCGCCGCCCAGGTCGCTGCCGCCGACGCCTGCTCCGCCTCCACGTAGAGGTCGGCGAGCCGGTGCTTGAGTGCCTGGAAACCGCCGAGGACCCGACCGAACTGCCGCCGCTCCTTGAGATAGCCGACGGTGGTGGTGACACACCAGCGGGTGAGCCCGGCCTGCTCGGAGGCCATCAGCGCGCTGGCCAGAGAGAGTGCGTCGGCCAGCGTCTCCGCAGCGCCCCCGACGACGACGGGCGCGGCCGCGAGGGCAGCCGCGTCGACGGTGACGTCGGCCAGCGGTCGGGTCATGTCCAGGGACGGCACCGCGACGACACGCGCAGCGTCCACCGGCACCGCGCGCACGTCGACGCCGGAGCCGTCACCGGAGCCGACCGGCACCAGCAGCACGTCCGCCTCCACGGCGCCAGCGACGCTGCGCACCTCTCCGCCCTGTTCGGTGAGCACCGACATCGAGTCCGGCCCAGTGGACCACGGCAACACCACGGCCGCGACCTGCTCCCCGGCGGCCAGCGCGGCGAGCAGGTCGGCTGCAGCCGGGGTGGCGGCAGGAGAGCCGAGCACTGTGGTGGCCAGCACGCTGCTGGTCAGGAACGGCACCGGGGCGACCGCGGCGCCGAGCTCGGTGAGCACCACCGCGGCCTCGCGAGCGCCTGCGCCATGGCCGCCGTGCTCCTCGGCGACCAGCAGTCCGGCGAGACCGAGGTCGACAGCGAGCGCCCGCCACAGGGGCGCCACGACCGAACGATCGCCGTCGTAGCAGGCGATCACAGCGGTCGGGTCGCCATGTGCGGCGAGCACCGCTCGGACCGCGGCCCGCAGATCCTCGTCGTCCTGGGTGGGCAGCAGGTCCGGATCCATGGTCGTGCTCATCGCGGGATCTCCTTCCAGGGGACGTCCTTGTCGACCCGGTGCTCGCCGGGCAGGCCGAGGACGCGTTCGGCGATGACGTTGCGCAGGATCTCCGAGGTACCGCCCTCGATCGAGTTCCCCTTGGCACGCAGGTAGCGGTAGCCGGCGTCCCGGCCGGTGAAGTCGACCCGGTCCGGGCGCACCATCGTCCAGTCGGAGTAGCGCAGGCCGTCCTCGGCCAGGAGCTCGAGCTCCATGCCGGAGAGGCGCTGGGCCAGCCCCGCGAAGACCAGCTTCATCGCCGATCCCTCCGGCCCCGGCTGACCCTGGGCCAGCTTCTGGCGCAACCGGATCCCGGTGACCCGGGCGACCTCCGCGTCGACCCAGGCCTCGACCAATCGCTCGTGCAGCCCCGCAGTCCGACGCTCCGGCTGCTCCCGCCAGGTCTGGGCGACCTTCGCGATCATCCCTGACTCCCGCGGCGCCGCCGCCCCGCCGATCGCCACCCGCTCGTTGTCCAGGGTGGCCGCGGCGACCAGCCAACCTTGGCCGACGTCGCCGAGGCGCTGGCTGTCGGGGATCCGCACGTCGTTGAGGAAGACTTCGTTGAACTCGGCCTCTCCGGTGATCTGACGCAACGGCCGTACGTCGACCCCGGGGTCGGTCATGTCGCAGAGGAAGTAGGTCAACCCGCGGTGCTTGGGCGCGTCCGGGTCGGTCCGCGCGACCAGGATCGCGAGCCGGGCGTTGTGCGCTCCCGAGGTCCACACCTTCTGGCCGTTGACCATCCAGCCGTCCCCGTCGGGGACCGCTCGGGTGGCGAGCCCGGCCAGGTCAGAGCCGGCGCCCGGCTCGGAGAAGAGCTGGCACCAGATCTCCTCCCCGGTCCACAGCGGCCTCAGGAACCGTTGCTTCTGCTCCTCGGTGCCGAACCGCAGGATCGTCGGGGCGGCCATGCCCAGGCCGATCCCGTTGCGCTCGGGGTGGTTGCTCGGCGCCCCTGCCTCGGCCAGCAGCGCGTCCACGATCCCCTGGTCGGCGCGGGCGAGGCCCAGTCCACCGAGGCCCTCGGGGAACCACACCCAGGCCAGCCCGGCGTCGTACCGGGCACGGAGGAAGTCGAGGCGGTCGGTGGCCGCCGGGTCGTGCTCGGCGAGCAGCGTCGCGACGCGCTCGCGCAGCTCGGCGCTCATCGTGCCGCCCCTGCCTGCTCCCGGAGCGCGGCCTGACGGCGCAGCTCGTGGCGGGCGAGGGCCTGCTTGTGCACCTCGTCGGGTCCGTCGGCGAACCGCAGCGTGCGGATGCCGGCGATCGCCGGGGCCAGCGGGAAGTCCTGGGAGAGCCCACCGGCGCCGTGGGTCTGGATCGCCTTGTCCAGGATCCACTCCACGGTCGCCGGGGTGGCGATCTTGATCGCCTGGATCTCGGTGTGCGCGCCCTTGTTGCCCTGGGTGTCCATCAGCCAGGCCGCCTTCAGGCAGAGCAGTCGCAGCTGCTCGATCCGCACCCGGGACTCGGCGATCCAATCCCGCACCACACCCTGGTCCGACAGCTTGCGGCCGAAGGCGACCCGGGCGTCGGCACGGGCGCACATCAGCTCCACCGCCCGCTCGGCCAGTCCGATCGCGCGCATGCAGTGGTGGATCCGTCCCGGGCCGAGTCGCGCCTGGGCGATCGCGAAGCCCTGCCCCTCCTCGCCGATCAGGTTCGCCGCCGGCACCCGGACGTCGTGGAAGACCAGCTCGGCGTGGCCGCCGTGGTCGTGGTCGTCGTACCCGTAGACCTCCATGCCCCGGACGATCTCCAGTCCGGGGGTGTCGCGCGGGACCAGGATCATCGACTGCTGAGCGTGCCGGTCGGCGTCGGGATCGGTCTTGCCCATCACGATCAGGATCTCGGCGTCCGGGTTCATCGCCCCGGTGATCCACCACTTGCGGCCACTGACCACATACTCGTCGCCGTCACGGACGATCCGGGTCGAGATGTTGGTGGCGTCGGAGGAGGCCACCTCCGGCTCGGTCATCGCGAAGGCGGAGCGGATCTCCGCGCGCAGCAGCGGGTGCAGCCAGCGCTCCTTCTGCTCCGGCGTGCCGAACATGGAGAGCACCTCCATGTTGCCGGTGTCCGGCGCCGAGCAGTTCATCGCCGCCGGCGCCAGCTTGGAGCGTCCGCTGACCTCGGCGATCGGCGCGTACTGAAGGTTGGTCAGCCCGGCGCCCTCGACGTCCGGGTGTTCGCCCGGGAGGAAGAGGTTCCACAGGCCGTGGTCCCGCGCGGCGGTGCGGAGGTCGGCCAGGACCGGGACCCGGGACCAGGCCCACCGGTCCTCGGAGTCGGCGAGCTGGGCGTCGAAGACCGCTTCGGCCGGCTCCACGTGCTCGGCCATGAAGGCGAGCATGCGGCCGCGCATCTCCTCGGTCCGGCTGTCATGAGCGAAGTCCATCGGTTCCTCTCCTCGGTGCGTGGTCTCGGTCGAGATCGGGGTCAGGGGCGGCTGGCGGTCAGTGCATCGAGGCCGGTGGCCAGCAACGGCTCGACGACCTCTCCCACCCGGTCGAACCCTTCGCCGACCGTCTGTCCGCGAAGGTAGCGGTAGTGGATGCCCTGGAGAATGGCCGCGAGCTTGTACGACGCCAGCCCGAGGTGGAAGCCCAGCCCGGCCAGGTCGCGGCCGACCGCCGTCGCGTAGCGCTCCAGGATCTCCTCCTCGCCCGGGAAGCCCGGAGCCTCGCAGGCATCCGCGACCATCCCCGGCGCGACCGCGGCGAGCCGGTTGTACAGCACCAGCAGGGCCACGTCGGTGAGGGTGTCCCCCAGCGTGGCCATCTCCCAGTCCAGGACGGCGACGACGTCGTCGCCGGCGTCGACGAGCAGGTTGTCGAGCCGATAGTCCCCATGCACGATGCCGGGCACCCCGAGCGCGGCGGCGGCCTCGACGCCGTCGGTCAGCCGATCGGCGAGCTCGGTCGCGGCGGACGACTCCTGGGTGCGCGAGGCCTCCATCTGCTGGCGCCATCGACGCACCTGGCGCGGCAGGAAACCCTCGACCCGGCCGAAGTCGCCGAGGCCGACGGCAGCAGGCTCCACCCGGTGCAGCTCGGCCAGCACGTCGACCATCCGCTCGGCGACGCCACGGGTCCGCGCCGCGCCGAGTGCACCGAGCTCGGCGGCGGTCCGGTAGGGGGTGCCTTCGACGTCGGCCATCACGTAGAACGGGGCACCGAGCACGCCGGTGTCCTCGCAGAGCGCATGGGTGGCCGGCACCGGTACGGGGGTGTCCGCGAGCGCGGTCATCACCCGATGCTCGCGGGCCATGTCGTGGGCGGTGGCGAGCACGTGGCCGAGCGGCGGGCGTCGTACCACCCAGGTGCGGGAGCCGTCGCCGACCCGGTAGGTCAGGTTCGACTTCCCCCCGGCGATGAGGGTGGCGCGCAGACCGCCGGCCAGGGTGGTGGCGGGGTCGTGGTCGAGGTGCTCGCGCCACCAGCGGGTGAGCACGGCCGGGGCGAGTCCGGGGGTCTCGGTCATGGTTCAGTTCCGCGGTCCGCCGGCCACGTAGAGCACCTGACCGGAGACGTAACCGGCGCCCTCGCTGGCGAAGAAGGAGACGGCGTGCGCGATGTCGTCGGGACGGCCGGTGCGGGCGACCGGGATCTGCGCCGCGGCCGCCAACTTGTACTCCTCGAACTCCACCCCGACCCGTGCCGCGGTGGCGGCGGTCATGTCGGTCTCGATGAAGCCGGGCGCGATCGCGTTGGCGGTCACCCCGAACCGGCCGAGCTCGAAGGCGACGGTCTTGGTGAAGCCCTGCACACCTGCCTTGGCCGCGGCGTAGTTGGCCTGGCCGCGGTTGCCGAGCGCGCTGGTGCTGGACAGGTTGACCACCCGGCCGTACTCCGCGGCGACCATGTGCCGCTGTACCGCCTGGGTCATCAGGAAGGCGCCGCGCAGGTGGACGGCGGTGACCGCGTCGAAGTCCTCGACGCTCATCTTGAACAGCAGGTTGTCGCGGATGATGCCGGCGTTGTTGACCAGCACGGTCGGGGCGCCGAGCTCGGCCGCGATGCGTTCCACCGCGGCGGTCACCGAGGCGGGGTCTGCGACGTCGCAGCCGACCGCGCGCGCGTCGCCGCCGGCGGCCCGGATCTCCTCGACCACCGCCGCACAGGCGGACTCGTCGAGGTCGAGGACGGCGACCGCCATCCCGTCCGCGGCGAGGCGCCGGGCGACCGCGGCACCGATGCCACGCGCGGCGCCGGTGACCACCGCAGTACGACGTACGCCGTCACGGGTGTCGAGGTCGTCGAGCAGGGTGGAAGACGTCATCGGTGGGCCTTTCGAGAGTGGGAAAGATCAGGCGACGTGGACGACACGGCCGACGGTGGTGCCCTCGCCGAGGCGCTGGACGCCGTCGGCCACGTCGGCGAGCGCGAGCCGTTCGGAGACCAGCGGTCGCACCTGGCCGGCGTCGGCGAGACGGACCAGGTCGTCGTGGCAGGCGCGGATCGCGCTCGGATCGAAGGTGTTGTAGAGGCCCCAGTGCAGACCGACGATGCTGTAGTTCTTCACCAAGGCGTGGTTGAGCGCGGCGGACTGGATCTCGCCGCCAGCGAAGCCGACGACGAGGATCCGGCCCTCGAACGCGATGCACTTGGTGGAGCGGGCGTAGGTGTCGCCACCGACCGGGTCGTAGACGACGTCGGCGCCGCGGCCCTCGGTCTCGGCCTTGACCACCGCGACGAAGTCCTCGGAGTAGCGATCGACCACGACGTCGGCGCCCAGGGTGCGCGCGACCTCGGCCTTCGCCGGGCCTCCGACGACGCCGATCACGCGGGCACCGGCAGCCTTGCCGAGCTGGATGGCGGCGCTGCCGACTCCGCCGGCGGCGGCGTGCACCAGCAGCGTCTCACCGGGCTGCAGGTGGGCTCGTCGGTGCAGGCCGAACCAGCCGGTCTGGTAGCCGATGAAGAGCGAGGCGGCCTCGGCGTCGTCGAGGGAATCCGGCGCAGGGAAGGCGCCGGCGGCCTCGAGGACCGCGAACTCGGCGAACCCACCGTGCGGGAGCACCGGCGAGCCGATCACCCGATCGCCGACAGCGACCCCGGTGACGCCCTCGCCCAGCACGGCGACCTCGCCGCACACCTCGACACCGGGAGTGAACGGGAGCTCGGGCCGCACCTGGTACTCACCGCGACACATCAGCACGTCGGGGAAGTTGGCGGGCGTCGCGAGCACCCGCACCACCACCTGGCCAGGGCCGGGCTCGGCGTCCGGGATCTCGTTGAGCGTCATCGCCACCGCGGGCTCACCGAGTTGGCGTACCTGCCATGCCTTCATCCCTCTGCTCCTGGCTGCCGGATCTGGTCCTCGAGTCGTTGCTGCAGTCGATTCATCCCGCTCAACCAGCGGTCGGTCTGCGTCGCGCGGGCGGCGTAGTAGCCGGCCACCTCGGGGTGCGGCAGCACCAGGAACTCCTCGTGTCCGAGCGCCTCCCAGGCACGGTCGGCGACCGTGTCGGGGGTGAGAGCGGCATCGTGGCTGAGCAGCTCCTGGAGCGGACCGGAACGGTCCAGCATCGCGGTCTGCACGCCCTGCGGACAGATCGCCTGGACCACCACGCCGCGGTGGCGGTAGGTCGCCGAGAGCCACTCGGCGAAGGCGACGGCACCGTGCTTGGTCACCGAGTAGACCGGACTGCCGAGCATGGTGAGCAGGCCGGCCGCCGAAGCGGTGACCACATAACGGCCGCCACCGCGCTCGACCCAACCCGGCACCAGCAGCCGCGCGGCCCGGACGTGAGCCATCACGTTGACCTCCTGGGCCAGCGCCCAGCTCTCGTCGGTCGCGGCGAGTCCCTGCCCGACGTCGACCCCGGCGTTGCCGAACCAGACGTCGATCTGGCCGAGCTCGGCGCGGGCGGCGCCCACCAGCGCCGCGGCACCCTCGGCACTCGCCGCGTCCCCAGGTACGGCGTGCGCGCCGATCTGTCCCGCGAGCTCGGTGAGTGCCTCGGCGTCGAGGTCGTTGACCACCACCCGGACTCCTTCGGAGGCCAGCCGGGTGGCCAAGGCACGCCCGATCCCTCCGGCGGCTCCGGTGACCACTGCGGTCTGGGGCTGAGCCGGCATCAGGCACCTCCGCCCAACAGCACGCCGCCGTCGACCACCAGGGTCTGGCCGGTCATCCAGCCGGCGTCGGAAGAGAGCAGGAAGGCCACGACCGAGCCGATGTCGTCGGGGACACCGAGCCGCTTGAGCGGATAGGCAGCGGCCACCTGCTCCTCGCGGCCGTCGTACAGGGCGGTGGCGAACTTGGTCTTCACCACGGCCGGGGCCACCGCGTTGACCCGGATGTCCGGGCCGAGCTCGACGGCCAACTCCTCGGTGAGGTGGCTGAGCATCGCCTTGGAGGCGCCGTACATCGCGATCCCGGGGGCGGGACGCAGGCCGCCGATCGAGGAGACGTTGACGATGGAGCCGCCATGCTCGGCCATCCAGGCGCGATGGGTCTCCTGCACCCAGGCCAGCGCGGAGAAGACGTTGACCTCGACGATCTTGCGGGCCACCCCGAGGTCGATCTCCATCAACGGTCCGTAGGTGGGGTTGATCCCGGTGTTGTTGACCAGCAGGTCCAGGCTGCCGAAGGTGGCGAGCGCACGTTCGATGGTCTCGGTGCGGTGGTCCGCGTCGTCGGCGTGGCCGGCGACCGCGATCGCGTTCTCGGGACCGCCGAGCGTCGCCACCGCCTCGTCCAGCGCCTCGGGTTTGCGCGCGGTGATCACCACCCGACCGCCCTCGGCGACGATACGTTCGGCGATGGCCAGCCCGATCCCGCGGCTGGCGCCGGTGACGATGGCGGTCTGGCCGGCCAGGCGGTGGCCGCCCGCCGCAGAGCCGGGCGTGGGAGGCAACGGGGCGCTCACGAGAGCCGCTCCACGATCATCGCCATGCCCTGGCCGCCGCCGACGCACATGGTCTCCAGGCCGATCTGTCGGTCGTGCCAGGCCAACGAGTTGAGCAGGGTCGAGGTGATCCGGGCGCCGGTCATCCCGAAGGGGTGACCGACGGCGATCGCGCCGCCGTTGACGTTGACCTTCTCTTCGGGCAGGCCGAGCTCGCGGGCCGAGCCGAGCACCTGCACCGCGAAGGCCTCGTTGATCTCGGCGAGGTCGATGTCGTCGATCGTCATCCCGGCGCGGGCCAGCGCCTGACGGGTGGCGTCGACCGGACCGAGGCCCATGATCTCCGGGGAGAGCCCGGAGACGCCGGTGGCGAGGATCCGGGCGAGCGGGGTCAGCCCGAGCTCGGCGGCCAACGTGTCGGACATGACCACCACCGCGGCGGCGCCATCGTTGAGCGGGCAGCAGTTGCCGGCGGTGACGGTGCCGTCGGGGCGGAAGACCGGCTTGAGCCCGGAGACCGCCTCGTAGGTGACGCCGGCGCGCGGGCCGTCGTCCGCGCTGACCACGCTGCCGTCGGGGCGGGTGACCGGGGTGATGTCGCGTGCCCAGAAGCCGTCGGCGATCGCCTTCTCGGCCAGGTTCTGGCTGCGCACGCCGAAGCGATCCTGCTCCTCGCGGGTGATGCCGGTGAGCGAGGCGACGTTCTCGGCGGTCTGGCCCATCGCGATGTAGACGTCGGGGAGGGTGTCGTCGTGGCGCGGGTCGTGCCAGGGGCCAGCACCGCCGGCAGCGGTCTCGGCGGTACGGGCCGTCGCGGCCTCGAAGACCGGATTGGTGGTGCCGGGCAGGCCGTCCGCGGTGCCCTTGCCGTAGCGGCTGACCGTCTCGACGCCGACGGAGAGGAAGGCGTCACCCTCGCCGGCCTTGATCGCGTGGAAGGCCATCCGGGTGGTCTGCAGCGAGGAGGAGCAGTACCTGTTCACCGTGGTACCGGGCAGGTGGTCCATGCCGCCGAGCACGGAGACGATGCGGCCGAGGTTGTGGCCGCCCTCGCCGGCGGGCTGACCGATGCCGAGCATCAGGTCGTCGATCCGGCGGCGGTCCAGCTCGGGCACCTTCGCCAGGGCGGCGTCGACCATCTGGACGGCGAGGTCGTCGGGCCGCAGGTCGACCAGCGACCCCTTGCCGGCCCGGCCGATCGGCGAGCGGGCGGTGGCGACGATGACAGCTTCGGGCATCTGGACTCCTGAGGGGTGACTAAGCGCTTGCTTAGTGACAGAATCAGGCATTGCGGCCGCTAAGGTCAACCCCCGAATCCGAAGGAGACGCCGATGAGTGATGCATCACCGGCCGCGGGCAGCCGCGCCGACGCGACCCGCGAACGGCTCCTCGCCGCCGCGATCGAGGCGTTCGCCGCGAAGGGCTTCCACGGCACCACCACCCGCGACATCGCCGGGGCCGCCGGGATGAGCCCGGCCGCGCTCTACGTGCACCATCGCTCCAAGGAGGAACTGCTCTTCCTGATCTCCCAGCGCGGCCACGAGCGGACGCTCGAGCTGGTCCGGACCGCTCGCGCCGCGGACCCCGACCCGATCGAGCAGCTGCGTGCCGTCGCGGCCGCCTTCGCCGAGCACCACGCGCGGGCGCACACCACCGCGCGGATCATCAACTACGAGCTCGCCGCCCTCGACGACGAGCACTCCGCGGAGATCGCCGAGCTCCGTCACCAGATCGACGGCGAGCTGCGCGACCTGGTCCGCGCCGGCGTCGCCGACGGCTCCTTCGACTGCCCCGACCCGCGGCTGGCCGCCGCAGCACTGCTCTCGCTCGGCATCGACCTCGCCCGGTGGTACCACGAGGACCTGGTCTGGACACCCGAGGCGATCGCTGCCGCCTACGCGGAGTTCGCGGTGCGCATCGTCGGCGCCACGAGCAACTGAGGGGCCGCGGCAGCAGATCAGGCGGCGGGCAGCCGCATCGTCGGCCGACCGCGCTCGACGACCGCGCGCTCGGTGCGGATCACCAGGTGGTGCAGGTCGGCGTTGTCCCCCAGCCGGACCCGGTCCGGCACGACTCGTTGCGAGCGTCGCACGGCCGCCGTGACGGTGCGCCAGGCGATCTCGTGGGCGGGGGTCCAGCGCAGTCCGAAGAGGTCCCGGACGGCGGGCGGGAGCATGCCGATCACGGTCAGGTTGGTCAGCTTGATGCCCGGGGTCATCGGCCACGGGACCGGCATGTCCGTGGCGATGGCGCGACCCACGGCGCGGGCCTCGTCGGTCAGGTGCATCCGGCCGCCGTCGTACCAGTCCTGCATCCACTGCTCGAACGCCTCCGCCGACGCAGGGGCGACCGACTCGGGCATGCCGAAGAGCACCCCGAACCGGACCCAGTCGGCCCATAGATCCTCCCGCTCGCCGGCGTTCAGCGGCCGGACGAGGGTCTCGAACGCGACGCGCGAGGAGTCGGCGAGCATCGCCATCGTCCACAGCATCAACTCCGGGTCGAAGGCGTCGTACGGCGTGCCGCTGGCGAAGCTGCCCTCGTCCTGGTCGAGCGTGCCGTTGACCCCACGGTGCATCCGGTGCACTGCACCGAGCAGGCGGTCCGCCTCGGCCTTGGGAGCGAAGAAGATGGTCTCGAACGCCAGTGCCGTGTGCGCCAAGCGCTCGAACGGTCGCTCCTTGGCGAGCGTGGACTGCGAGGTGCCCACGTAGGGCACCGGGTGGGTGGCACCGATGATCAGCGCTCGCTGTCCGTAGGTCTGGCCCACCGCTCGGTGCGACTGGACCAGTCGCAGCATCGACCCCTCGGGAAAGTAGCCCTCGCTCACGGTTCGAGGCTATCGCCGCGAGCAGGCGAATGCGAGCGTTGATTCGCATGCGGGCCGGTCAACGATCGGTGAACACGACGAAAGTCGGTGTCGCCAGACGCAGGGTGGCACTAGCGTGAGCAAACGTGTTCAGATCCCTTGGTCGATTCATCGCCCGTCACCCCTGGTACGTGATCGGCACGTGGGTGGTGCTGGCCGTCCTGGTGGCGATCCTCGCTCCTGCGCTGCAGACGACCTCGGAGGAGTCGGAGTTCCTCCCGGACCACTACGAGTCCGTCCAGGCCATCGAACGGCAGGCCGAGAATTTCCCCGGCGCCACCACTCCCGCGGCCATCCTGGTCTTCGAGCGCGAGGACGGTGAGCCGCTCACCGAGGAGGATCAGGCCGAGGTGACTCGGATCGCCGAGGAGCTCGGGCCGGAGCTCGGCGAGGAGACGTTCGTCCAGCAGGTCGTCACCACCGATCCGCAGGGCAACGCCAATGTCTCCGAGGACGGTCAGATCCAGCTCGGCATCATCGGGTTGGCCGAAGGCGCCACCGGGTTCGACCCTCAGGCTTTCGAGGACGCCGAGGATCTGCGCACCGAGCTCGACGACCTCGTCGAGGGCACCGACCTGAGCGTGCAGACGACCGGCTCGGTCCCCCAGGGACTGGACTCCCAGGAGTCCAGTGAACAGACCTTGGCGATCGTCGGCATCGCCACGATCGTGCTGATCGTCGGGCTCCTCGCCCTGATCTTCCGCAGTGTGATCATCTGCCTGATGCCGGTGGTCCTGGTCGGCCTGGTCTCGGTCGTGGCCAACGGGCTGATCGGCTGGGCCAACGAGATCTTCGGTCTCCAGGCGGACAGCTCGATCGAGGCAATCCTGGTGGTGGTGCTCTACGGGATCGGCACCGACTACATCCTCTTCTTCCTGTTCCGCTACCGCGAGCGTCTGCGCTATCTCGTCGCCGAGCACGGCGAGGAGGCGTTGGCCGAGCCGGCCACCCGCCGGGCGATGGTGAGGAACGGCGTGGAGTATGCGATCGAGCGCGCCGGTGAGGCGATCGCCTCCGCAGGTGGCGCGGTGATCGTGGCCTTCCTCGCGCTGCTGCTCAGCTCGCTGAGCATCTTCAAGGCGATCGGTCCCGCGTTGGCGATCGCGGTGGGCGTCACCCTGGTTGCCGCGCTCACGCTGGTGCCGGCGACCGTGCGGGTGCTCGGCCGAGCCGTCTTCTGGCCGTCGAAGAGCTGGAGGAAGGAGCCCAAGGCGGCCCGCTTCGGCGCGATGGGTCGACGCCTCGGCAAGCGGCCCGCACTGCATGCAGTGGCGTCGGGCCTGGTGATGGCGGCGCTGGCCGTCTTCGCGCTCGGCTTCAACCCGTCGTTCGACTTCTCCTCCAGCCTGCCCGAGGACGTGGAGTCGACCGAGGCGCTGGAGACCTTCCAGGAGCACTTCGCCGCCGGCCAGACCGAGCCGGTGCCGGTGATCGTGGCGGCCGAGGACGGCGCCACCCTGGATCAGCAGGAGTTGGAGACCTACGCTGCCGCGCTCGGTGAGGCCGACGGGGTCGACCAGGTCTATCCGCCGCAGATCTCCGAGGACGGCTCGACCGCGCAGATCTCCCTGGTGCTGGAGAGCGACCCCGTCTCCGACCAGGCCTTGCAGGACGTGAAGGGCCCGATCCGCGACGTCGCCCACGGCGAGGCGCCCGAAGGCACCGAGGCGTTCGTCGGCGGCACGCCGTCGGTCTTCGCCGACCTGCAGGACGCCATGGAGCGCGACTACTCAGTGGTCTTCCCCGCGGCGGCGATCGTGATCATGCTCATCCTGGCGCTGCTGCTGCGCAGCCTGGTGGCGCCGTGGTACCTGATGGCAGCGGTGGGCCTCGGGTTCGCCGCGACGCTGGGCGCATCGGTGATCGTCTTCCAGCACATCCAGGGCGAACCAGGCCTGATCTTCATGCTGCCGATCTACATCTACCTGTTCGTCACGGCACTCGGCACCGACTACAACATCCTGATGATCGCGCGGCTCCGTGAGGAGGCACGCGAAGGTCGGGAGCCGCGCGACGCCGCGGCAGAGGCGGTGCGGCATGCCGGCCCGACGATCGCGGCAGCGGGTGTGATCCTGGCCGGCACCTTCGCCTCACTGATGCTCGGTGGCAACGCCCTCTTCGAGTCGATGGGCTTCGCGCTCTCGGTCGGCATCCTCATCGCGGCGTTCGTGATGGCGATGTTCTTCACGCCGGCGCTCACTGCGCTGATCGGTCACGCCGCATGGTGGCCCGGCCACGGCGACGAGAAGAAGGTCGACGAGGTGCCGGACGACGTGGAGACCCCGATCGAGCGCTGAACGTGCGGACCCACCCGGCGACCCCGGGTGGGTCCGGGAGTGCTCAGCTCAGCATCGTTGTCGGTGGTGGAGGGCCCATTCGGTGTCGGTGTGGCGGGTGAGGGTGAAGCGTTCGTTGTGGGCGGTGCGGTGGTG
>VSSA01000023.1 GCA_008123405.1 Nocardioides sp. BGMRC 2183 | reverse complement strand
GGCATCTGGTCGACCTGGCCACCGGGGATCGTGCCGGGTACGACGACGCCCCGCCCACCGGCCACCACCCCCGACACCTGCGGCTGTTGGCCGACCGCATCCTGTACGTCATCGCCCCCGAGGTCGCCGAGGCCGAGGAGGCGAAGCGGCTGGCCGCCCTGGACGCGGCGGCCCGTGCGAAGACCTCGCTGAAGATGCGGCCACTCGGGGACGGGGTCACCCGGATCACCGCCCTGGTGCCCGACCCGATCGCGGCCCGGTTGGCGACGTATCTGGATGCCTACACCTCACCGCGCCAATCAGACGCTCAGTCCGAGCGGTTGCCGCAACACAGGGCCCGGGGGTTGGCGTTCTGTGCGTTGTTGGAGCACCTCGACCCCAACAAGCTGCCCGCCCATGGTGGGGACGCGACCACGGTGATCGTGAACATTGACCACGACCAGCTGACCAAGGACCTCGGTGCCGCTGGGCTCCTCGACCCCCTCCAGGACGGGGAGCAGCAGATCAGTGCCGCCCAAGCCCGTCGCCTGGCGTGCACCGCGAAGATCCTCCCCGTCGTGCTCGGCGGCAAGTCCGAGGTCCTGGACCTAGGACGCGCCCAGCGGCTGTTCTCACCCGCGCAGCGCAAAGCATTGCGATTGCGGGACAAGTGCTGTCGGGCCGAAGGGTGCACCATCCCCGCCCGCTGGTGCGAAGCACACCATCTGGACCCCTGGTCCCAAGGCGGCAGCACCGACCTCGCCGACGGGGTCCTGCTCTGCTCCTTCCACCACCACCTCGAACACGACCCCGCCTACGAAGTCAGCCGCCTCCCCAGCGGAGACCGGCGCTACCACCGACGAACCTGAGCGGATGTGGGTTCGTGGTTTCGAGGCTCGCTCCGCTCGCACCTCAACCACCGGGTGGCCCGGGCGTTCGGCTCGCACCTCAACCACCGGTCCAACGATGGCGGTTGAGGTGCGAGGCGCCCCAGCGCCGAGCCTGGAAACCCCGGCTTCGGCTGGCTAGCTCTCGATCCACACGTTGTCGTGCTCCAGCATGAAGGCGGCGTACTCCTCCTCGGTCCACTGTTCCCCGGCGGCCAGGCGACCCAGCCCCTCGAAGTAGGCCTCCCGCGGCGCTCCCGGTGCGAAGTGCAGCAGCATGGAGGCGGCCTGCTCCGAGCTGTTCCGGAACCCGTGGATGCCGCCGGGTGGCACGTGCAGGAAGTCGCCCGAGGTGGCGGCGACCCAGCGGGTGCCGTCGTAGACCTCCACGGTGCCGTCGAGGATGTAGAAGGACTCCGCGATCGTGCGGTGGAAGTGCGGCCCCGGTCCACCTGGCGCGCCCGAGAAGTCGTAGCGGTAGAGACCGAAGAGGCCGCCGGTTCCGGCGCCGGTGGCGAGATAGCTGATCCGATTGCCGTTGGGATAGATGAGCTCCGGCTCGGCAGCGGCCGGCCGGACCGTCGCCGAGACCTCGCCCTGATCGCCGTGATAGAGCGCCGTGGGATAGGACATGGGCGCCACCGTACGCCGCCACGCCGACCGGCGGGTCGAACCGATGCGGCTGGGTACGGGCTAGCGTGATCGAGTCCGTCACCCCTGCTGTGAAGGTCGCCTGCTCATGACACTCGGGTCCTCGTTGCCCTCCGCGGCGTTGCCGCTCGCGTCCGACACGATCATCGACGCCGCTTGGGTCGACTATCTGATCCTCGCCACCTACTTCCTCTTCGTG
Organism: Nocardioides sp. BGMRC 2183; assembly: GCA_008123405.1. Classification (GTDB taxonomy): domain Bacteria; phylum Actinomycetota; class Actinomycetes; order Propionibacteriales; family Nocardioidaceae; genus Nocardioides. Next base: position 66,158 of record VSSA01000023.1, on the reverse strand, counting down.
CTCGGCATCGGCTGGGTCGCCAAGCGCGGGGTGTCCGACTCGGTCGACTACTTCCAGTCCGGCCGGGCACTGCCCGCCTGGGTGACCGGGTTGGCCTTCATCTCCGCCAACCTCGGTGCTGTCGAGATCATGGGCATGTCCGCCAACGGCGCCGAGTTCGGTCTGCCCGCGGTGCACTACTTCTGGGTCGGCGCAATCCCGGCGATGCTCTTCCTGGGCATCGTGATGATGCCGTTCTACTACGGCTCGAAGGTCCGGTCGGTGCCGGAGTTCATGCTCCGCCGATTCGGGCCGGGAGCCCACCTGGTCAACGCGATCTCGTTCGCCCTGGCCCAACTGCTGATCGCCGGCGTCAACCTGTTCCTGCTCGGCACCATCGTGCACGCCCTGCTCGGCTGGCCGCTGTGGGTGGCACTGATCGTCGCGGCGGCCGTGGTGCTCTCGTACATCACCCTCGGTGGACTGTCGGCCGCGATCTACAACGAGGTGCTGCAGTTCTTCGTGATCGTCGCCGCGCTGCTGCCCCTCACCGTGATCGGTCTGCACCAAGTGGGCGGCTGGGACGGTCTGATGGACCAGATCGCGCCGGCCAAGGACGCCGATGGCGCGGTCACCGCGACGGTGAGCCAGCAGACCGAGTCCTGGCCGGGGCAGGCTCTGACCGGCTTCGAATCGCCGGTGCTGTCGGTGATCGGCATCGTCTTCGGACTCGGCTTCGTGCTCTCGTTCGGCTACTGGACGACGAACTTCGTCGAGGTGCAGCGGGCGATGGCCTCGGACTCGATCTCCTCGGCCCGCAAGACGCCGATCATCGGTGCCTTCCCGAAGATGTTCATCCCGTTCATCACCATCGTCCCCGGCATGCTCGCCGCAGTGCTGGTCACCGAGATCGCCGACCTCAAGGCGGGCGGCAGCCCGCCCGGGGGTGCGTCCGGGGAGGGCGTGGCCTACAACGACGCCCTGCTCTATCTGATGCGCGACCTGCTGCCCAACGGCCTGCTGGGCGTGGCGATCACCGGACTGTTGGCTGCCTTCATGGCCGGGATGGCGGCCAACGTCTCGGCGTTCAACACGGTCTTCAGCTACGACCTGTACGGCGACTACCTGGTCAAGGGACGCAGCGACGACCACTACCTGAAGGTCGGCCGGATCGCCACGGTGGGCGCCACCGTCGTCGCGATCGGTACGGCGCTGCTGGCGTCGAACTTCTCGAACATCATGGACTACCTCCAGACGCTGTTCGGTTTCTTCAACGCCCCGCTCTTCGCCACCTTCATCCTCGGCATGTTCTGGAAGCGGATGACGCCGACCGCCGGGTGGGTCGGCCTGGTGGCCGGCACCCTGTCCGCGGTGGGGGTCGCCTTCCTCAGTGAGGACGCATTCGGATCACTCAGCCTGGGCGTGCTGCCGCTCTCGGGGCAGGGCGCCGCCTTCGTCTCGGCGTCGGCGGCCTTCGTGGTCGACATCGTGCTGAGCGTGGTGGTCTCCCTCGCCACCCGGCCCAAGCCCGCCGAGCAACTGGTCGGCCTGGTCTACTCCGAGACGCCGCGGGAGATGCGGACCGATCCGCAGGAGGCGCAGCGCCCCTGGTACCAGCGGACGATCCCGCTCGCGGCGATCGCCGGCGTCCTCGTCGTCATCCTCAATGTGGTCTTCTAGGAGGTGGACATGAGCAGCGACAACGCACCTGGTCAGCAGCCCGTCGAGATGGACGAGGCCGAGGCGAAGGCACGCCGCCACCGGCACACCGCCGGAGCCTTCGACATCCGCACCATCATCGGTGCGCTCCTGGGGATCTACGGCGTGATCCTGGTGGCCGTCGAACTGTTCGGCGACGACACCGGAGACGCCACCGGAGACCTGTCCGCGAACCTGTGGGCAGGCATCGGCCTGATCGTGGTCTCCGCGGTCTTCCTGCTCTGGGTCCGGCTGCGTCCGTTGGTGGTCGAGGACGGCCCCGACCACCAGGACCCGAGTCAGGACACCGGGTCAGCGGGCGGTGAGCACGCAGTCGGCGAGGACCGGTGACCCGGCCCGCGGGCCGGAGCCGATCGCTGCGCTGGCGATGATCTGGTCGTCCTCGCGCCATCCCTCGATCGCGATCGCCTCGCCGGGGAACACGACGCCGGCGAACCGTGCGGTGAACCCGGCCACTGCTGCGGCGTCACCGTCGAGCAGGCCATCGGTGAGCTCGCGCAGCACGATGCCGTAGGAGCAGAGCCCATGCAGGATCGGCGCCGGGAAGCCGGCCCGCTGGGCGAACGCCGGGTCCGCGTGCAGCGGGTTGCGGTCGCCGCAGAGCCGGTAGAGGAGTGCCTGCTGGGGAGTCACCTCGTAGGACGTGGTCAGGTCGGCCGCGCGCTCGGGCACCACGACCGCCTCGGCCGAGCCGCGGTCGCCGCCGAAGCCGCCCTCGCCCTTGACGAAGATCGAGGAGCGGACCCGCCACAACTCGGCACCGGCGTCGTCGGTGACGACTCCCTCCTGCCAGATGACGGCGGCCTTCCCCTTGTCCCAGATGTCGGTGAGGGTGGTCGTGAGGTGACCGGTGCCGGAGGTCGGGATCGGGCCGGAGACGGTGATCGACTGGGCTCCGTGCACCACCTGGGCGAGGTCGATGTCGCAGCCGGGCAGGTCCAGCGGCGGCGGGTCGGTCGCGTGGAAGGTGGGCGCCACCACGCCGAAGCTCGGCAGCACCTGGAGTCGCTCGTCGTCCAGGGTGTAGCGCAGCGCCTCCGTCGAGGTGTTGTCGCCGGTGCGGGAGCCGGCACCGACGCCCAAGTGGTACAGCAGGACGTCGGAGGAGCTCCAGCTGAAGGTGATGTCGGCGGTCTGTGCGCCGATCGCGACGGACGGGTCGATGGGCATCAGGCGTTCTCCTTCGCGATGCTCTCCGCGGCCAGGTAGCCGAAGACGATGGCGGGGCCGATGGTGCCGCCCGGTCCGGGATAGGTGTTGCCCATGACGGCCGAGGACACGTTGCCCGCAGCGTAGAGCCCGGGGATCGCGGTGCCGTCCTCGCGGAGCACTCGAGCGTGCTCGTCGGTGACCAACCCACCTTTGGTGCCCAGGTCGCCGGGGACGATCTTGACCGCGTAGAACGGACCCTTCTCGATGGGAGCCAGGGAGCAGTTCGGCTTCACGGTCGGGTCGGAGTAGTACTTGTCGTAGGCCGACTCGCCACGTCCGAAGTCCTCGTCCACCCCGGACCGCGCGAACCCGTTGAACCGCTGCACGGTGCTCGGCAGCGAGCCGGCGGGCAGACCCACCTTCTCGGCCAGCTCCTCCAGCGTGTCGGCGCGGGTCACCACGCCCTCCTTGTACCAACGTCCCGGGAACGGCTGCCGTCCGGCGAGCCCGGCGAAGAGATAGCGGTTGCGGTAGGTCTGGTCGAAGACCAGCCACGACGGCACGTGGCTGACGCCGGACGCCTCACCCTTGTACATCGCGTGCGTCGCCTCGACGTAGGGCAGCGCCTCGTTCATGTAGCGCTGCCCGGCGGCATTGACCATGATCGAGCCGGGCAGATTGCGCTCGGCCAATGCGAACCATGCGCGACCGGGGAGGGGCACGGTCGGCCCCCACCACGCGTCGTCCATCAAGTCGGTCGCCGCGCCGACGGCGGTGCCGGCCAGCAGGCCGCCACCGGTGTTGGCCGGAGCGCCGGTGGACCACTTCGACGACGTCGGCTGGGGGAGGAACTTCTCCCGCAGTTCCTGGCTGTGCTCGAAGCCGCCTGAACCGAGGACGACCCCCTTCGTGGCGCGGATCTCGCGGCGCTCGCCATCGTGCTCGACCACGACGCCGACCACGTGCCCGTCCTCGATGAGGAGGTCGAGCAGCGGTGTGTCGTACTCCACGGGGACGCCTGCGTCGACGAGCCCCTTGCGCAGGCCGATCGCGATGGCATTGCCCATCGCGTACATCTTCTGACCCCGCACGAGGGAGAAGATCCGCTTGAGCAGCACTTTGACCATGGTCAGCGGGCCCAGAGGCGTGCGCATGCCGAGGCTGATCTTCCGGTAGTCGCGCTGCATCACGATCATGTTGGCCGGCGCCTTGGTGTACGGCGGGTGCAGCCGCTCGAGCTCGTCGCCGAGGAACCGCGCGTCCATCGGGATCGGCTCGACGCTGCGTCCTGCCGCGCGGCCGCCCGGCTGCTCGGGGAGGTAGTCGGCGTACTGCGGCACCCAGGTGAATCGCAGTGGCGTCCTCTCCTTGATGAAGTCGAGCACCTCGGGGCCACGATCCAGGTAGGTGTCGCGGCGGACCTTGGGCACGACGTCGCCGACGATGGCGTCCAGGTAGCGCTTGGCCTCGTCCTGGTCGTTCGGTGCGACCTGACCGGCCGCGCGGAGCGCGTAGTTCCCGGGGATCCACACGCCGCCGCCGGAACGGGCGGTGGAGCCGCCGAAGTAGCCGCTCTTCTCGATCAGCACCGTGTCCAGGCCGCGGTGCGCGGCGGCCAGCGCCGCGGACATGCCGGCACCGCCGGCTCCGATCACGACGACGTCGTAGGAGTCCTTCATGGCAAAAAAGTAACAGGTTCTAGTTTCTTGCCACCCGCTGCGTTCTGGTGGGTGGAACGAGGTCTGGTCCCGGCGGCTCGCGGCGCCTCTACGATGCGGTCGTGACTGATTCTGCTGCCATCTCCGATGCCGTACGACGCCTGGCCCGGGCCCAGGAGACCAGGGTGCCGTGCGCGCCGGTGCGCGACCTGATCGGCACCGACGACCTACCCGCCGCCTACGCCGTCCAGCAGGGGCTGGTCCAGGCCCGGCTGGCCGGTGGCGCGACCGTTGTCGGCCGCAAGATCGGCGCGACCTCCGAGGCTGTGCAGCGTCAGCTCGGCGTGGACCAGCCCGACTTCGGCTACCTGCTCTCCGACATGGACGTGAGCCACGGCGTGGACGGCACGCCCATCTCGATGGCGACGCTGGTGCAGCCTCGGGTCGAGGCAGAGGTGGCCTTCGTGCTCTCCCGCGACATCGACGCCGCTCCCGACGAGATCACCCTGGCGATGGTGCGCGACGCCGTGGACGTGGCGCTGCCGGCGCTGGAGATCGTCGACTCCCGGATCGCCGAGTGGGATATCGCGTTCACCGACACGGTGGCCGACAACGCCTCCAGCGGTCTCTACGTGGTCGGCCGGGAGGGTCGTCCGCTCGGCGATCTGGAGCCGCGCGAGGTGACCATGTCGTTGAGCATCAACGGCGAGGAGCGGTCGACCGGCAACGGCGCTGCCTGCCTCGGCGACCCGCTCGAGGCGCTGCGCTGGCTGGCCGTGCAGGCGGCCACCTTCGGCGACCCGCTGCGCGCCGGGCATCTGATCCTCTCCGGAGCGCTGGGCCCGTTCGTGCCCTTCGCGGCGGGGGACCGGGTGGACGCGACGATCAGCGGCTTCGACACGCTGAGCGTCACCTTCGGCGCCTGACCCTGATCGCGCAAGCAGCGAGGCCCCCTGACGTTCCACGTCAGGGGGCCTCGCCGTGTCCTCGGGTGTCAGCGCCGCACGGTCACCTTGCCGACCCGGGTCAGCGGCAGCTTCCGGTAGCGCGCGTCGCCGGCGTACCGGACCTTGAGCGCCCAGTTGCCGCGGCCCAGCGCCGGCACCCGGACGACGCCGGCACCCTTGGCGATCTGGGTGGTGCGCTTGATCGTGCGCCCGCCCTTGGTGAGGACCACGGTCGCCTTGCCCCGCGGCGGGAGTGCGGCGGCGCGCGTCCCGACGGAGGACACCTCGACCCGGATCCGTCCGCCGCGACGGGTCGTCGGTGCGACACGTACCGTCGCCGAGGCCGAGACCCGCGCCTTGGTGATCCGCACGGTCGCGCTGGCTGCGGTGTCCTCGAACCGGTCGGTGCCGGTGTAGGCGATCGCGACCTCGCGACTACCCGGTGCCATCCGGACCGGCACGGCGACGGTAGCGGTGCCGTCGACCACGTCGGCGGTCTGCTCCTTGCCGAGACCGGTGACCGTAACGGTGCCGCCGTCGACGGGCTCGCCCGCGCCGTCGGTGACCGTCACGTCCACGCCTGCGCCGGCGCCGTAGGACACCGAGGCGTCCTCGACCGCGATCTGGGTCGCCCAGGTCGGAGCCTCACCGCCGGAGCCGAACTCCCAGGTGCCGGTGCCGACCTCGAACTGGGTGTAGCCCTCGACCTCGCTCGGCACCACCTCGGCGCCGCGGGGGCCGTAGGCGGCCGAGCCGTCGGCGCCGTTGGGCACCCGCACCGTCGCGGTGGTGTTGCCGGGCACCTCGACGGTCAGTTCGAGGACGTCACCGTCGCGTGACCAGGCAGTGGCGATCGGCCCGCGGACGGAGTCGTAGGAGGCCGACGCGCTGTCGACGCCCTCGACCAGAGCGGGCTGGACCAGCACGTGCTCGAAGGCCACCGAGTCGGGTGCCTGGCCGAGACCGGCGAGGCTCTCGTTGAGCCACCCCTCGAGCATCCCCAGCATGTAGTGGTTCTGCGAACCGGTCCCGCCGCGACCGGACCAGTGCTCGGGCAGCGAGGTGGAGCCGGAGTTCACGAACTTCGCATAGCTGTTCCCGTTCGGGCGGGTGGCCAGGTCGTACGCCAGGTCGTGGAGACCCTCGTCGGCGAGCACGCGGAGCAGGGCGTAGAGACCGACCTCACCGACCATGAACTGGCCGCCGTCGGCCTCGATCCGCTGCACCAGCGCCTGGACGGCGTCCGCGCGCAGGTCGTCGGGGACCAGGTCCTCGTCGAGCGCCAGCGCCAGAGCCGCCTGGTTGCCGTTGCTCCAGGAGCCGGTCTCCGCGTCGTAGTAGGCGGCGCGGAAGTCGTCGGCGATCCGGGCAGCCCGTGCGGTGTAGGTGCGCGCCGCGGCCGGCTTGCCGAGCACGGTCGCGATGTCGGCCATGGTCCGGGTGATCTTGTGGTACGCGTAGGTCTGCACCAGCGCGTCCGGGACCCGGTCGACCGACTCCTCCGGGGTGGCCCAGTCGTTGAGTCCGCCGGGCAGCACGCCGCCGCGGACCTCGGAGGCCAGGTAGTCCTGGTAACGCACCATGTTCGGCCAGAAGTCGCGCATCGGCTCGGTGTCGCCGTACTCGGTGTAGACCTGCCAGGAGGAGACCGCCAGGGTGGCGCCCCAGTTGGCGTCGTGCCGGAAGGCGCCGGCGAACATCGAGTCCTCGGGGGCGGTGGTCGGGATCAGGCCGTCGGGCTGCTGGGCGTCGACCATGTCCTGCAGCAGCTTGCGGTACTGCGCCTGCATGTCGTAGCCGCGCGCCGTGGTCGTGAAGTTCAGGTTGGTCTGGTCCAGCCAACCGAGCTTCTCGCGGTGCGGGCAGTCGGTCAGCACCGAGTACATGTTGCTCTGCACCGAGCGGTCGATGATGGTGTGGATGTCGTTCAACATCGCGTCGGAGGAGTCGAACTCGCCGACGTCGGTGTTGCTGGCGCGCAACACCAGGCCCTTGACCGTCTCCGCGGTCGGCTCACCGGGCAAGCCCTCGACCTGCAGGTACTGCATGCCGTGGTACCGGAAGCGCGGCGTGTAGGTCTCCTCGCCGTCGCCGGCCAGGGTGAAGGTGTCGTAGGCGTTGGGGCCCGAGCTGCGCTGGTCGACGGTGCCCTCCGCGGTCAGCCTCTCGCCCGGCCGCATGGTGATCTCGGTGCCGGCCGCGCCGGACGTGGTCAGCTCCTGCCAGCCGGCGAAGTTGACGCCGAAGTCGAACACGTAGGTGCCCTCGACCGGCTCGGTCCAGGTGACCTCGTCCAGGGTGTCGACCTGGCGGATCGGCGGCATCACGCGACCGACCAGCCGGGAGGTGCGCTTCGGGGCAGACGAGGCGACCGGCGCCTCCCAGGAGCTGCGGTCGGTGCCGGGCTCGTTCCAGCCTTCGACGCGACGGCGGGCGTCGACATCCTCGCCGCCGTACCAGTTGGTGAAGGTGACCTCACCGAGCGTGGTGCGCCAGGCGGAGTCGTCGCCGGCATCGGTCGCGACAGTGGTGACCTCGCCCTGGGCGTCGGTCAGCTCGAGCTGGCCGATCACCCGCGGCCCGCCGTGACCGCTGGCGGTCTTGACGTAGCGGGTGGGGTTGTCGGGAGTGTTGAACACGTTGAAGATCCCGTTGCCGACCTCGAGGCCGAGGCTGTTCTCGCCGTCGGCCAGCAGGTCGGTCACGTCGTAGGTGGCGTAGGGGATCCGCTTGGAGTGCTCGGTGTTGGCTGGCTCCAGCAGGTCCTCGGAGACCGGCTCGCCGTTGATGCTGGCGTTGTAGACGCCGAGGCCCGCGACGTAGAGCCGAGCCGAGACGACGTCGCTGGCATCGAAGTCCGTGGCGAAGATCGGCAGGGCCTCGGGAGCCTCGTGCACCGTCGAGATCGCCGGCAGCTTCTTGGCGCTGGCCACGTTCGTGTACGCCGTACCGTCGGTCGAGGTGGCGACGGTGACGTCGCGCGGGTAGTTGGGCGTGGTGCCGAAGCCACCGGGGCTGTCCCACAGCGAGTAGAGCTCGACGGTGTCGAAGGTCCGCGCCTCGGGGAGCTTCAGCGTCAGGACGATCGGGGAGTCTTGGACGTCGGTCTCGGGGTGGTAGCTGCTGCGGTAGCCGCGGGGCGCGTCGGCGGTGGTGAACTTGCCGTCGACCACGAACTGCGGCTCCCAGACCCCGGTCTGGTTCTTGCGCTCGGAGGCGGTGACCGTGGCGCCGTCGACCAGGTTCGCTCCGGAGTCATCGCTGCTGTCGCGCAGCGCGATCTCGCCCAGCTCCAGCCGCGGCTTCCAGGCCGGGTCGTTGAGCGGCTCCTCGGGCCGACCGAGGTCGCTCACGGTGACCCGCACGTACTGCGCGGTCTGCGGGGCCTCGAAGGTCAGGTCCTGGTGCAGCGGCTCGTCCCACGCGGGGTTGGTGATCCAGTCGGCGTCCCAGTCGGCCTCGCTGAGCAGTCCGATCTCGAACTGCGCGGGCTCGCTCCAAGCAGTGGGCTCGCCCTCGGCGTCCCAGACCCGCACCTGCCAGAAGGCGTGGTCACGGGAGTCGAGTCGGGCGCCGGCGTAGGTCGTGGAGAGCGCGGCGGAGTCGACCCGACCCGAGTCCCAGAGGTCGGGGTCGGAGAGCCCGGCCGCGGTGCTGGCGGCGCGCACCTGGAAGGCGCTCTGCTCGGTCACCGCCGCGGGGTCCTGCCAGCCGAGGGTGGGGGTGGTGTCGTCGATGCCGAGCGGGTCGAGCAGTCCGCCGACCTCGAGCTGGGTCGGCATGGCGCCGTCGGCAGGCGCGGGAGCAGCCGCGGCCTGGCCAGGCGGCAGCGCGCTCGCCAGGCCGATGCCCAGCAGGAGCGCTGCGGAGCCGGCGAGTCCGCGACGAGGGGTGTCGGTGCGCAGGAGCACGAGGGTCCTTCCGAGTGTGAAACGATTCATAGAAACGTGCCTCAGGACGTTATGACGGCGGTCACAACTGCGTCAACGCTCTTGCGTGGCCGGATCCGGCCATCTCGGCGGCCGCCCCTCTCGACACGCCGGGTGACGCCTTCCGGAGAGTGGGAGTCCCGCCTTTCGCTGCAAACTAGAACATGTTCTAATGTGGTCATCGGCCGTTCGGCCTTCGCCCGTGCAGACAGGAGCTCGACGATGACCACCACCTATCCGGCAGAGGTGCAATCCGTTCTCGACGGTGTCCGCGACCTGCTGCCGACCTTCCGCGATCGCGCCGAGGACGGCGAGCGGCTCCGGGTGGTCCCGGACGCCTCGATCAAGGAGTTGGAGGAGACCGGGTTCTTCCGCCTGCTGCAGCCGCGCCGGTTCGATGGCCTCGAAGCGGACCCGCTCGCCTTCTACACCGCGGTCCGCGACATCGCCTCGGCGGACGGTTCGACCGGCTGGGTCTCCAGCGTGGTCGGCGTGCACCCGTGGCAGGTAGCCCTCTTCGACGACGTGGCGCAGCAGGCCGTGTGGGGCGAGGACACCAGCGTGCGCCTCTCCTCCTCCTACGCCCCGACCGGGAAGGCCGTGCAGACCGAGGGCGGCTTCCTGCTGTCGGGCAAGTGGAGCTTCTCCTCCGGTTGCGACCACTGCAGTTGGGTGCTGCTGGGCGGCTTGGTCTTCAACACCGAGGGCCAGGTGGTGGACTTCCGCACCTTCATGGTGCCGCGGGAGAAGTACCAGATCGTCGACGTGTGGAACGTGGTCGGCCTGCGCGGCACGGGTTCGAACGACATCGTCGTCGAGGAGACCTTCATCCCCACCGAGTTCACCCTCTCGATGGGGGAGACCGGCCAGTGCCGCGGGCCCGGCCAGGCGGTCAACACCTCCGACCTCTACAAGCTGCCGTTCCACTCGATCTTCACCTCGACGATCGCCACCCCGATCCTCGGCATGGCCAAGGGGGCCTACGCCGAGCACGTGGAGATGCAGAACAAGCGGGTCCGGGCGGCGTACCTGGGGGAGAAGGCCTCGCTCGACCCGTTCGCCGCGGTCCGGATCGCCCGGGCCTCCTCCGAGATCGACGCGGGCTGGGCGCTGCTGATGAGCAACCTCCGCGAGGAGCAGGCGCACGTCGCCAAGGGCGAGCAGATCCCGCTCGAGCTGCGGCTGCGGGTACGTCGCGACCAGGTGCTCGGGACCGCACGGGCGATCGAGGCGATCGACGCCCTCTTCGAGGCCTCGGGCGGGCGCGCGCTCGCCGAGGGCACCTACCTGCAGCGGGTCTGGCGCGACGCCCACGCCGGCCGGGTGCACGCCGCCAACGACCCCGAGCGCGCCCTGCAGATGTACGGCGCCCAGCAGTTCGGCCACAAGATCGACCCGGGGATGTACTGATGGGCGCTGCCCGATCAGCGTTCGGCAAGGAGGAGACCCGGGCCCAGGTCCAGGTCAAGACCGAGGCCGCCGGAGAGATCACCCTGAACTACTACGAGGCCGACGCCCGGGGCGAAGGCGCCGCCGACCGGCTGCCGCTGCTGATGCTGCACGGCGGCGGTCCCGGCGCCTCGGCCTGGTCGAACTTCGGTCCCGCTCTGGGCGGCTTCGCCGCGGAGTTCCGCACCTTCTTGGTCGACCAGCCCGGATTCGGTGCCTCGGACAAGCCGCCGGTGGTGGGCAACTACTACCGGTTCTCGGCCGACGCAGTGGTCGCGCTGATGGACCGGCTCGGCCTGGAGCAAGTGCACCTGCTCGGCAACAGCCTCGGCGGCGGCACCGCGATGCGATTGGCGCTCTCCTATCCTGAGCGGGTCGGACGGCTCATCCTGATGGGACCGGGCGGACTCTCCCTCAACCTCTTCCACGCCGACCCGACCGAGGGCGTCCAGCGCCTGATGGACTTCTCGGCCGACCCGACGCGGGAGACCCTGCGCGCCTTCATCTCCACCATGGTCGTCGACCAGTCGCTCGTCACCGATGCGCTGGTCGAGGAGCGGTTCGCCGACGCCACTGCGCCTGGAGCCCAGGACGCGATGCGGTCCATGGGCATGTCGTTCTTCGACCCCGCGACCGCCGAGGACGGAATGCTGTGGCGCGAGGCGCACCGACTCCGCCACCACACGCTGCTGACCTGGGGCCGCGAGGACCGGGTCAACCCGCTGGACGGGGCGATGGCAGCGCTCAAGCTCATCCCGAAGGCCCAGTTGCACGTCTTTCCGCGCTGCGGCCATTGGGCCCAGATCGAGGCCGCTGAGGAGTTCCGCGAGACCGCCGTCGTGTTCCTCGGGCGGCACGGCCGGGCCCGCCACCCTGAACGCACCACCTCTGGAGGGAAATCGTGACCATCAACCTCAAGTCCATGGGCTACGTCCGTGTGGCCAGCACCGACCTGGACGCCTGGAAGACCTTCGCCGGCAAGGTGCTGGGACTCGCCGAGGGTCGTGGGCCGAATCCGGAGCACCAGTACTGGCAGATCGATGCGGTCTCCGCCCGTCTGGTCGTCTTCCCCGCTGACGTCGACCAGCTCGACGCCACCGGCTGGGAGCTGGCCGACCATCAGGCGCTGCAGGAGGCTCGCGACCACCTGGCCGCCGCCGGCGTGGCCTTCGAGGAAGGCACGCCCGAGGAGCTCGCCGAGCGTCGGGTGCAGGAGATGATCCGGTTCCGCGACCCGTGGGACAACGTCTTCGAGCTCTTCCACGGCATCACCTACGAGGCTCGGCCGGTGGTCCCGCCGTACGGCGCGACCTTCGTCACCGCCGACCAGGGCATGGGGCATATCGTGATCCCGGTCCTCGACGACGTGGAGGCGCTGCGCTTCTACACCGAGGTGCTCGGTTTCCGGCTGCGGGACTCGATGAGCCTGCCCGGTGAGCTCGGCGGCAAGGAGCCCGGCACCAAGATCTGGCTGCGCTTCCTCGGGATCAACCCGCGGCACCACTCGCTGGCGTTCCTGCCGATGCCGAACCCCACCAAGTGCGTGCACATCATGCTCGAGGTCGACAAGCTCGACCACGTGGGTCGTGCCCTGGAACGGGTCCGCAAGTACGACGCCCCCCTCTCGGCCACCCTGGGCCGCCACATGAACGACGAGATGATCTCGTTCTACGTGAAGTCGCCCGGCGGGTTCGACATCGAGTTCGGCACCGAGGGCCTGCGGGTCGAGGACGACCGCTGGGTCGCCCGCGAGTCGACCGCGGTCTCCTACTGGGGCCACAATTTCGGCGGCGGCAACTGAGCCCCGCGGACCCGCGAGGAGAACGGATCACTACCGTGGGTGCCGTGCCTGCCGACGAGAAGCCCTCGGAGATCCCCGAGGGGATCAGCCCGGACGCGCGCCAGACGTGGCCCTCGCCGACGTTGATCGACTCCTGGCTCGGTGACGCCGAGGTCGACTTCGAGTTCCGACCCGGCGAGGACGTCGCCGTCCACGATGATCCCGAGGCCCGGGCAGCGGCCCGCCGCTTCCGCGACGTGCTGGGTTGCTTCGGCTCCGGAATCACCGTGATCACCACGATGAGCGGGGACGAGCCGGTGGGGATGACCTGTCAGTCGTTCTCCAGCGTCTCGCTCGACCCGCCGCTGGTCACCTTCATCCCGGCGAGGACCTCGCGGGCCTGGCCGCTGATCCAGCGCTCCGGCACGTTCTGCGTCAACGTCCTCGCGGCCGACCAGGAGCACGTGTCGGCGACCATGGCCACCCGCGGCATCGACAAGTTCGCCGAGATCTCCTGGCGGCCGGCTGAGGTGACCGGGTCCCCGGTGATCGACGGCACCCTGGCCCACCTCGACTGCACCATCCACGCCGCCTACGAGGCCGGCGACCACTACATCGTGGTCGGCCGGGTGCAGCACATGGAGACCCATCGCGAGGACGCGGCAGTGACCGAGCCGCTGCTCTACTTCAAGGGGCGCTACCGCACGACCGACCGATGAAGCATGGACCGATGAGGTCATCTCGCCCGTGACGGGTGATGATCTCTCGCGTTGAGATTCTCGTGGTCGGTGAGTGTCATCTGCGTCGTCGGGTGGCATCACCCCTGGGTACGACGCACCGCGCCGGACGACGGCGCACGGACAGAGGGTGGAGCAGATGAAGAACAGGGTTCTCGGACGACCGGTCCGGCAGACGCTGGTGGTGGTGAGCGCGCTCGCGTGCGCGCTGACCTCGGTGCTGGTGGTGCTGGGCGGGACCAGCAGCCAGGCCGCCCCCGGCGGCAACGCCGGGCCGACCTCGGCCTCCGTCGGGTTCGACTCGCACGCGGTGGCCGGCGGACGCAGTGCCGCGAAGGCGGCCGCTGTCGAGTCCTACTGGACGCCGCAGCGGATGGCCAACGCGGTGCCGATGGACGAGACCGTGGGCCGGCCTGCCGCCACCCGCGGCAAGGCCAAGGCGAAGAAGGCGAACCGGAAGGTCAACGTGCCGCGGCCCGTCGGCAAGCTCTTCTTCACCGACGGTGGCGTGGATGCCGTCTGTTCGGCCACCGCCGTGCGGGCCCGGGGCGGCAACCGCGTGCTGACCGCCGGCCACTGCGTGCACACCGGCCCGAACCCGCAGTCCGGGTCGGCCCGGTTCTACAGCAACTGGGTCTTCGTGCCGCGCTACCGCAAGGGCAAGGCGCCGCTGAACCGTTGGGTCGCCAACTACGCGTTCGTGCCGAAGGCATGGAGCCGCAAGCACCGCTACGCCTCTGACCAGGCTGTCCTGCTGATGCGCAAGTCCGGTGGCAAGAAGCTGGTGAAGAAGGTCGGCGGCGCCAAGGTCGTGATCGGCGCCAAGCAGCGTCAGCGCAAGGTCCGCGCCTGGGGCTGGCCGGCCCAGGGCCGCTACAACGGTCAGATCGCCTACCGCTGCGACGGTGGCACCAAGAAGACCAACCGGTACGGCGCCCGCGGTGACGCGGTGCTCAAGTGCACGATGAACGGTGGCGCGAGCGGTGGCCCCTGGCTGCTGCGCAAGCGCAAGGGCTTGGTGCTGTGGGCAGTGACCTCGCGGCGCGCCCTGGCCCGCCCGCACCTGATCGCGCACCCGCTGCCGAAGGTCGTCCGGGCGATGCTCAAGGCACGACCGAGCTGATCTCGATCAGCGTCTGATCGACAGCTGCGGACCGGAGGATGCTCCGGTCCGCAGCTGTCATTTCAGGTCCTGGCGCTGCTCAGAGGGCGACGGCGGCGCGGTGCCGGTGCGGCGCGCCGGCGAGCTGGCTCAGAGCATGGGCGCGCTTGAACCACAGGTGCGCGTCGTGCTCCCAGGTGATGGCGATGCCGCCGTGCAGCTGGATCGCCTCCCCGGTGACCAGGTGCGCCGACTCCAAGGCGTACGAGGCAGCCGTGTGGACCAGCAGCGCGGTCTCCTCGGCGTCAGCGGAGTGCGCCAGCGCGTACGACGCCGCCCAGCTCGCCGAGCGACTGATCTCGGTCCGGACCAGCAGGTCGGCCATCCGGTGCTTGAGCGCCTGGAAGGAGCCGATCGGCCGCCCGAACTGCTCCCGCTCGCGCGTGTAGGCGACCGTCTCGTCGAGCGCCCGCTGGCAGAGTCCGACGGCCAGCGCGGCTGCCGCGGCGGCGGTGACGAGCTCGGCGCGGGCGAGAGCGGTGCGTCCGTCCCCGATCACCGTGGTCGGCGCGTCGGTCAGGTCGACCCGGCCCAGGCGGATGGTCTGGTCCATCGACTCGGCCCAGGCCGTCTTGGGATCGGCGAGCTCGACCAGGTCGTCGTCCTCCACCGCCAGCACGATCCCGGCGTGCTCGACGTCCAGCACCGCCCGAGGGTCGGTGATCAGGGTGCCGATCTCACCGGCCGCGAGCCGGGGGAGGAGACGCTGCTTCGCCTCCTCGGTGCCGCCGGCGAGGATGGCCTCGGTGGCGATAGTGGTGGCCAGCAACGGGCTCGGTGCCAGGCTCCGGCCCAGCTCCTCGAGCACCACCGCGGTCTCGAAGAACGAGGCCCCCACGCCGTCGTACTCCTCGGGAACGGCGAGGGCGGCGACCCCGACCTGCTCGGCCAGGGCGCTCCACAGGGCCGGGTCGTAGCCGGTGTCGGAGGTCGCGGCCGCCCGCACCGCGGCGGAGTCGGCGCGCTTGTCCAACAGTGAGCGGACGGTCGCGGCCAGCTCGCGCTGCTCGTCGTCGAGCGAGAAGTCCATCAGCGCTCTCCCGCCGGGACGCGGGTGAGCGTGCTCAGGATGCGATCCCGGTGGAAGCCGGGCGTGCCCCAGGCGGTGACCAGGGCGCGGATCTTGGTGATCCACACGCTCAGGTCGAACTCCTCGGTGTAGCCGATCGCGCCATGGACCTGCAGCCCGGTGCGGGAGGCGCGGTAGGCGGCGTCGCCACAGGCCACCTTGGCCGCGGAGACCGCGCGGGCGCGGGCGGCCGGGTCGTCGGGGTCGACCAGCGCAGCGCCGAAGACCAGCGGTCGGGCGAAGTCCAGCGCGATCCGGACATCGGCGAGCTGGTGCTTGATCGCCTGGTACGACCCGATCTCGCGGCCGAACTGGCGCCGCTGCTTGACGTAGGTGACCGCGTCGGCCAGCACCCGTTCGCCGGCTCCCAGGAGCTGGGCGGCGGTGGCGAGCGCAGCGGCGTCGAAGGCCTCGGCAGCGCGGTCGGCGGTGTCGTGGATGCCGTCGGCATCGAGGCGGAACAGCCGCCGCGTGCGGTCCACCGACCTCAGCCGCTCGCCGGCGGTCGCGGTCCGCAGGCCGGCACTCCCGGCGAGGTAGACCTGCGTGGCGACGTCCGCATCGAGCGCGTACGGCGTGTGCGGAGGTACGGCGACCGTCGCGACCGCACCGGCGGCGACCGCCTCCTGTGCCGCACCGGAGAGCTCGGTGGCCAGGTAGGCAGCGGACTCGACCCAGGGGCCGGGTACAGCATGCTTGCCGAGGACCTCGAATGCGACGGCCAGCTCGACCGGGCCCGCACCCATCCCGCCGGACTCCTCGGGGACCAGCAGCGCCGAGACCCCCTGGTCGGCGATCCGCTGCCACAGTGCCAACCCGGCGGCGGTGTCGTCGGCGGCCCACGAGCGGGCCGCGGCGATCGGGTCGCTGCTGGTGATCAGTCGGTCCAGCGACGCGGCGAAGTCGCGCTGGTCCTCGGTCAGCTCGAACCTCATCGGCCCGCTCCCTTCGGTTCGCGCGGCAGACCGAGGATCCGCTCCGCCACGATGTTGCGCTGGATCTCGTTGGTGCCGGCGTAGATCGGGCCGGACAGCGAGAAGGTGTAGCCGTCCAGCCAGCGTGAGTCGAGCTCGGCCTCGGCCCCGAGCAGGTCGAGCGCGGTCTCGTGCAGCGCGACGTCGAGCTCGCTCCACCACACCTTGTTCGCCGAGCCCGCGGCACCGACATCGCCACCGTCGGCGAGTCGGGTGACCGTGCCCCAGGTGTAGAGCCGGTAGGCCTCGGCCTTGATCCAGGCGTCGACGACCCGATCGGCGAGGCGTGTGTCGGGCCGCTCGACGTACAGGTCGACGAGCCGGTCGACGGCGGCGGTGAAGCGGCCCGGCGAGCGCAGCGAGAGGCCGCGCTCGTTGCCGGCCGTGCTCATCGCCACCCGCCAGCCGTCGCCGGGTGCGCCGAGCACGTCGGAGTCGGGGACGAAGACGTCGTCGAAGAAGACCTCCGCGAAGCCCTCCTCCCCGTCCAGCTGGGCGATCGGTCGGACCGTCACGCCCGCGGCGTCCAGGGGGAACAGGAAGTAGGTCAGACCGGCGTGGCGTGCCGCGTCCGGGTCGGACCGGAACAGTCCGAAGCCCCAGTGGGCCAGGGCGGCCCGCGAGCACCAGATCTTCTGGCCGTTGAGGAGCCATCCGCCCCGCTCCTCGTCCCGGCGTGCGGTCGACTTGAGCGAGGCGAGGTCGGAGCCGGCCTCCGGTTCGGACCAGCACTGTGCCCAGACTCGTTCGCCGGTGGCCATCGTCGGCAGGAAGCGGTCCTGCTGCTCGGGCGTGCCGTGCTCGAAGATGATCGGCGCCAGCAGGAAGATCCCGTTCTGGGAGACCCGGCCGGGTGCTCCGGCGCGGTAGTACTCCTCCTCGAAGATGATCCACTCGATCAGCGACGCCTCGCGACCGTGGTAGCGCTCGGGCCAGGAGACCACCGAGTACCGGGCGGCGGCGAGCCTCGCCTCCCACTCCTGGTGCAGCGCCCACCCCTCGGGCGTGTCCATCGAGGGCAGCGGCGTCGTGGGGACGTTCTCCGCCAGCCACGCCCGGGCCTCGGCCTGGAAGGCCTGCTCGGACTCGTTCAGTTCGAGTTCCATGCCTCGTCTCTCTTCTCGTGGCTTCTTCTCGTCACTCCGTCGTGTCGCGGCGGGTCAGCCGCGCTCGCGGAGCTCGTTCTTGAGCACCTTGCCGCCGAGGTTGCGGGGGAGTGCGTCGACCTTGGCGACCAGGCGTGGGACCTTGAAGTTCGCCAGCCGCTCCTTGGCGAAGGCGATCACCGCGTCGGAGTCGGCGGAGCCGACCACGAAGGCCTTGCCGACCTCGCCCATCCGCTCATCGGGGACGCCGACGACGGCGACGTCATCGACACCGTCGAGCCGGAGCAGCGCCTGCTCGACCTCGGCCGGGTAGACGTTGAAACCGCCGGAGATGTACATGTCCTTGAGCCGATCGGTGATCCGCAGGTTGCCGGCCTCGTCGATGGTGCCGACGTCGCCGGTGTGCAGCCAGCCGTCGGCGTCGATCGCCTTCGCAGTGGCCTCGGGATCGTCGAGGTAGCCCTGCATCACGAAGTCCCCGCGCACCAGCAGCTCGCCGCCACTCTCGCCCGCGCCCGCGATGGCGATCTCCATCCCGGGGATCGCGCGTCCGCAGGTGGTCGCGACCAGCTCGGCCGGGTCGCCGGCCCGCGCCATGGTGACCACGACCGCCTCGGTCATCCCGAAGGCGGTGACCACCTGCTCGAAGCCCAGGCCCTCGGGCGCGGCGGCCCGCATCCGCTCGATCAGCACCACCGGCACCACCGCGGCGCCGGTGACCGCCAGCCGCAGCGAGTCGAGGTCGTGGTCGTTGCGCGTGGGGGCCGTGAGCAGGCTCTGGTAGATCGTGGGCGCGCCGGGCAGGACGGTGATCCGTTCATCCTGGATGAGGCGCAGGGTCCGCTCCACGTCGAAGGTGGCCACCGGGTACAGGGTCGCGCCGCTGGTCAGCGCGGTGATGATGCCGACCTTGTAGCCGAAGGTGTGGAAGAACGGGCTGATCACCAGGTAGCGGTCGTCGCTGGTGATACCGCCGAGCTCGCCCCAGGTGCGCGCCACACCCACGGTCTGGCGGTGGGCGGTCATCGCTCCCTTCGGGCGCCCGGTGGTGCCGGAGGTGAAGAGGATGTCGGCGATGTCGTCGCCGGTGACGGCATCGGCGCGCGCCTCGATCTCACTGACCCCGATCGCCTCGCCGCGGGCCTCCAGTGCGGCCAGCTCGGCGATGTCGATCACCTCGGCCACGTCGGGCAGCGCTGCTGCGTCGCGAAGCTCGCTGATCTGGTGACGGCCGAGGAAGCCGTCGGCGACGACCACCAACCGGGCGCCGGAGCGCTCCACGATGTCGGCGGCCTCGTGGCCGGTGTAGCGCGAGTTCAGTGGGACCAGGGTGCCGCCGGCATAGCTGATCGCGAGACCGGCGACGGCCCAGTCGATGCTGTTCGGCGCCCAGATCGCGACCCGGTCACCCGGCTGGAGGCCAGCGGCCAGGTAGCCCCGCGCGACCGCTCGGACCCGGGAGAGCAGGTCCGCGTAGGAGAGGGTGACCGCGCCGTCGACGTAGGCCGGGTGGTCGCCGAAGCGGGCGGCAGCGGCCCGCAGGACCGCCGGGATGGTGCTCGGGGTGCTGGTCTCGGTCATTCCCTCTCCTCCGTCGGCCCCGGAAGGGGATCCGGGCTGCCTACCAAGCATTTGCTTGGTAGGCTATCACCTGTGGACTTGACCGAGAGCGCGGAGGACCGCGCGTTCCGTGCCGAGATCCGGGACTGGCTGGCCGACCACCTGGCCGGTGAGTGGGGAGCCCTCAAGGGGCTCGGAGGCCCGGGCCGCGAGCACGAGGCGCACGACGAGCGACTTGCCTGGAACCGACACCTGGCCGAGCACGGCTGGACCGCCGTCGGCTGGCCGACCGAGCACGGCGGGCGCGGCCTGTCGCTGTGGCAGCAGGTGATCTTCCACGAGGAGTACGCCAGATCCGGCGCGCCGGCCGGGGTCAACCACCTCGGCGAGCAGCTGCTCGGGCCGACCCTGATCGCGTTCGGCACCCCCGAGCAGCAGCGCCGCTTCCTGCCGGAGATCGTCTCCGTCCGCGAGCTCTGGGCGCAGGGATACTCCGAGCCCGGTGCCGGGTCCGACCTCGCCGGCGTGCAGACCAAGGCACGCCTGGACGAGGCAGCCGGCCACTGGGTGGTCGACGGCCAGAAGGTCTGGACCTCGATGGCGCACGTGGCCGACTGGTGCTTCGTCGTGGCCCGCACCGAACCCGGCTCGCAGCGACACCGCGGCCTCTCCTTCCTGCTCGTCCCGCTGCAGCAGGACGGGGTGGAGATCCGCCCGATCGAACAGCTCACCAGCGGCTCGGAGTTCAACGAGGTCTTCTTCGAAGGAGCCCGTACGCCGGCAGGCCATGTGGTCGGTGAGGTCGGCGCCGGCTGGGGCGTGGCGATGGGCCTGCTCGGCTTCGAGCGCGGCGTCTCCACCCTGGGCCAGACCGTCGGATTCGCACGCGAGCTCGACGAGGTCGTGGAGCGAGCCAAGGCCAACGGCAGCATCGACGACCCGGTGGTGCGCGACCGTCTGGCCGCGCTGCGCACCGAGCTGAGTGCGATCCGCAGCTATGCGCTGCGCTCGCTCGCCCTGGTCCAGGGCGGCGAGGACTCCGCGGCCGGCGGCGGCGCCGGCTCGATCTTCAAGTTGGCCTGGTCCGGCTGGCACCGTCGGCTCGGTGAGGTGGCGATGGACGTCGCGGGGGTCGACGGCCTGCTCACCCGGGCAGGTCGTGACCTCGCCGGCGCCGGCCACTACGACCTGGACGCCCACCAGCGTCTCTTCCTCTTCTCCCGCGCCGACACCATCTACGGCGGCAGCGACGAGATCCAGAAGAACATCTTGGCCGAGCGGGTGCTCGGTCTGCCCAAGAACTGAGGCAGGAGCCCATGACCGAACCGAGCAGCAACCACAAGGTGGAGCAACCCACCCCCGACTATGTCCCCGGGCACGACCTGCTGGCCGGCAGGGTGGTCGTGGTGACCGCGGCGGCCGGCGCCGGGATTGGTGCTGCCGTGGTGCGCCGCGCCCTGGAGGAGGGGGCGAAGGCGGTGGTCTTCAGTGACACCCACGCCCGACGGCTCGCCGAGGCAGAGGAGTCGCTGGCCGCCGAGTTCGGCGCCGATCGGGTCCGCCAGCTGGTCTGCGACGTCACCGACGAGGAGCAGGTCACCGCACTCCTCGACGCCGCCGAGGAGTTCGGCGGCGTGGACGTCATGATCAACAACGCCGGACTCGGCGGCACCGCCGACATCCTGGAGATGGCCGACGAGGAGTGGAGCAGGGTCCTCGACATCACGCTGACCGGCACGATGCGCTGCGTGCGCGCCGCCGGGCGGCGGATGCGGGACGCCGGCAAGCGGGGCGTGATCGTCAACAACGCCTCCGTGATCGGCTGGCGGGCCCAGGAGGGCCAGGCGCACTACGCCGCGGCCAAGGCCGGCGTGATGGCGCTGACCCGATGCTCGGCGACCGACCTGGCGTCGTACGGGATCCGGGTCAACGCGGTCTCCCCGAGCCTGGCGATGCACCCGTTCCTGGAGAAGGTGACCTCCGCCGAGCTGCTCGTCGAGCTCAAGCAGCGGGAGGCGTTCGGACGGGCCGCGGCGCCGTGGGAGGTGGCCAACGTGATGGTCTTCCTGGCCAGCGACTATGCGTCCTACATGACCGGCGAGGTGGTCTCGGTGAGCAGCCAACATGCCTGAGTCCGGCGCTCGCTCCCGCAACGGCGGCGGTACGACGACCAGCGGCGCTCGTCGTACCGAACTGCTGGCGATCGCGGCACGCCTCTTTGCCGACAAGGGGTTCCGCAACACCACCGTGCGCGACATCGCCGACGCGGCCGGGATCCAGTCCGGCAGCCTCTACCACCACTTCGACTCCAAAGAGTCGATGGTCGACGAGATCCTCTCCGTGTTCCAGACCGAGCTGTTCGCTCGCTACGAGGAGATCCTCGGCAGTGACGACGATGCCCGGAGCAAGCTGGAGCGGGCCTTCCGGGTCTCCTTCGAGGCGATCGAGAACAATCCAGCAGAGGTGGCGATCTTCCAGAACGAGGCCGACTACCTCGGTACGTTCCCGCGGTTCGGCTACCTCGCCGACCGCAACGCCCAGTCACGTCAGGTGTGGGTGACCCTGCTGGAGGAGGGTGTCGCGACCGGGATGCTGCGCGACGACCTCGACGTCACCCTGACCTACCGCTTCATCCGCGACACCGTCTGGGTGGCCGTCCGCTGGTACCGGCCGGGCGGCGGACTCACCCATACCGATGTCGCCGACCAGTACGTCCGGATCCTGCTCGACGGGATCGCGAAGTGAAAGGAATCCACCATGGCTGAGGCCTACATCGTCGACGCGGTCCGCACCGCTGTCGGCAAGCGCGGGGGAGCGCTCGCCGAGGTCCACTCCGCCGACCTCGCGGCGCACACCCTGAGCGCGCTCGTGGAGCGCACCGGCGTCGAGCCCGGGGCGGTCGACGACGTGATCCTGGGTTGCTGCGACACGATCGGCTCCCAGGCCGGCGACATCGCTCGCACCGCATGGCTGGTGGCCGGGCTGCCCGACCACGTCCCCGGCGTCACCATCGACCGCCAGTGCGGCTCGTCCCAGCAGGCGGTGCACTTTGCCGCCCAGGGTGTGCTGTCCGGCACCCAGGACCTGGTGGTGGCCGGCGGCGTGCAGAACATGAGCGCGATCCCGATCTCGGCCGCGATGCTGGTGGGCCAGCAGTACGGCTTCACCACGCCGTTCGCCGAGTCTCCCGGATGGTTGAAGCGCTACGGCGACCAAGAGGTCAGCCAGTTCCGCTCCGCGGAGATGATCGCGGAGAAGTGGGACATCAGCCGTGAGGAGATGGAGCGCTTCGCGCTCGCCTCGCACGAACGGGCGCGCGCGGCGATCGCCGAGGGGAGGTTCGGCGACCAGATCGTGCCGTTCCCGCTCGCGAACGGCGAGGAGTTCGCCGTCGACCAGTGCCCGCGCGAGACCTCGCTGGAGAAGATGGCCGGCCTCGACCCGCTGGCCCCCGGCGGCCGGATCACCGCAGCTGTCGCCTCGCAGATCTGCGACGGCGCCTCGGCCCTGCTGGTCGCCTCCGAGCAGGCGGTCAACGACCACCAGCTCACCCCGCGGGCCCGGATCCACCACCTCTCCGTGCGCGGCGACGACCCGGTCTGGATGCTCACCGGACCGATCGAGGCGACCAAGCACGCCCTGGCCCGCACCGGGCTCGGCATCGATGACATCGACCTGTTCGAGTGCAACGAGGCGTTCGCCTCCGTGGTGCTGGCCTGGATGAAGGAGACCGGCGCCCCGCACGAACGCGTCAACGTCAACGGCGGCGGCATCGCGCTCGGTCACCCGATCGGGGCCACCGGCACCCGGCTGATGACCACGCTGCTCAACGAGCTCGAGCGCACCGGCGGCCGTTACGGGCTGCAGACCATGTGCGAGGGCGGCGGTCAGGCCAACGTGACCATCATCGAACGGCTCTGAGCCTGCTTCCCCAGGCTCCACCCGCGACGACCGGGGACATCTCGATACGATCGGGTCCTGCCCGAGCACGCGGGTGGAGCCAGCAACAACCAGGAGGCAACGCAGTGTCCGAGATCAAGGTCGTCCGCATCCACGCCGGTGAGCGTGAGGAGCGGGTGACGACCGCGGGCACCAAGGCCTGGGAGCTCTTCACCGACGCTGCGGACTCCGCCGACGTGGTCGCTGCGCGGGTCGGCGACGAGCTCAAGGACCTCTCCTACGAGTTGGCCGACGGCGACGCCGTGGAGTCCGTTCCGATCGGCAGTCCGGACGGACTCGACATCCTGCGTCACTCCACCGCGCACGTGCTGGCCCAGGCCGTGCAACAGATCTTCGGTGAGGCCAAGCTCGGCATCGGCCCGCCGATCACCGACGGCTTCTACTACGACTTCGACGTCGAGACGCCCTTCGTCCCCGAGGACCTGGCCCGCCTCGAGACGGCGATGCGCAAGATCATCAAGGAGAACCAGCGCTTCGAGCGGCGGGTCACCACCGACGCCGACGCGCTGGCCGAGCTGGCCGACGAGCCCTACAAGGTCGAGTTGATCGGGTTGAAGGGCAGCATGGGCGAGGGGGCCGCCGAGGCAGCCGAAGGTGCGGGCGCCGAGGTCGGCGCGGGGGAGCTCACCATCTACGACAACGTCAACCGCAAGGGCGAGGTCGCCTGGTCCGACCTGTGCCGCGGGCCGCACCTGCCCACCACCAAGCGGATCCCGGCGTTCAAGCTGATGCGGAGCGCGGCGGCGTACTGGCGCGGGGATGAGAAGAACAAGCAGCTGCAGCGGATCTACGGCACCGCGTGGCCCAGCAAGGACGAGCTCGACGCCCACCTGCACCGGATCGAGGAGGCTGAGCGGCGCGACCACCGCAAGCTCGGCCGCGAGCTGGACCTGTTCAGCTTCCCCGACGAGATCGGCTCCGGCCTGCCCGTCTTCCACCCCAAGGGTGGCGTGATCAAGCGCGCGATGGAGGACTACGTCCGCGAGCGCCACATCGCCGAGGGATTCGACTATGTCGGCACGCCGCACATCGCCAAGGAGGGGCTCTTCTACACCTCCGGTCACCTGCCGTACTACGGCGAGGGCATGTTCCCCGCGCTCGACGTCGACGGCATGGACTATCGCCTCAAGGCGATGAACTGCCCGATGCACAACCTCATCTTCCGCTCCCGCCAGCGCTCCTACCGTGAACTGCCGCTGCGTCTCTTCGAGTTCGGCAGCGTCTATCGGCACGAGAAGTCCGGCGTGATCCACGGTCTCACCAGGGTCCGTGGCTTCGCCCAGGACGACTCGCACTCCTACTGCACGCCGGAGCAGGCGCCCGAGGAGGTGAAGCACCTGTTGGAGTTCATGCTCTCGCTGCTGCGGGACTTCGGCATCGACGACTTCTACCTCGAGCTCTCCACCCGCGACGCCTCCAAGGACAAGTTCATCGGCTCCGACGAGGACTGGGAGGTCGCCACCAAGGTGCTGGAGGAGGTCGCCACGGCGACCGGTCTCGAGCTGGTGCCGGACCCGGGTGGCGCGGCCTACTACGGGCCGAAGATCTCCGTCCAGGCCCGGGACGCGATCGGCCGCACCTGGCAGATGGGCACGGTCCAGTACGACTTCAACCAGCCCTCGACCGACCGCTTCAACCTCGAGTACGTCGCCGCCGACGGCTCGCGCCAGCAGCCGGTGATGATCCACTCGGCGAAGTTCGGCTCCATCGAGCGGTTCCTCGGCGTACTGGTGGAGCACTACGCGGGCGCGTTCCCTCCGTGGCTGGCCCCGGTCCAGGTGCAGGGCATCCCGATCGCCGAGCGGCACGAGGGCTACCTGCGCGACGTGGCCGCTCAGCTGCGCGGCCAGGGCATCCGGGTGGAGATCGACACCTCCGACGACCGGATGCAGAAGAAGATCCGCAACGCACAGCTGCAGAAGGTGCCGTTCATGGTGATCGCCGGTGACAACGACGTGGAGGCTGGAGCGGTCAGCTTCCGCTATCGCGACGGCCGCCAGGACAACGGGGTCCCGGTCGCGGAGGCGATCGAGCGGGTCGTCGCCGCCGTCGCCTCGCGCGAGCAGGTCTGACCTGGTGCACCTTTGGAGGAGCCACACCCTGGCATTGGTGGCGTCGTTCGCGCTGATGCTGGCCGGGTGTGCCTCCACACCGGACCAGGCGGCGCCGGGATCGACGGACACCACGGCGACGGCCGACTCCGGCAAGGACGCCGGCGAGCGTGACGGCGGACAGAGCGTCCCCGGTGAGGACGCCGGAGACCTGGCCGATCTCGCCGAGGACCTGGCCAAGGAGGGGGAGGACGAGGGTGACATCGCGCCGGTCGACGGCGCGCTGCTCGGTGCAGACATCAGCTGGCCGCAGTGTCCGCCGGGGATGGGGATCCCGGAGAAGCGCACGCTGGGCATGCCGATGCCGGTCCCGGAGGCCCAGTTCGTCATCGTCGGGCTCACCAACGGTCCGGGCTTCACACCGAACCCGTGCCTGACCGACCAGGTCGACTGGGTGAGCGATCACCAGCTGATGCTCGCGGCGTATGCGGTGTCGAGCTATCCCGACGCCGACACCCTCGCCGAGTACGGCGACCAGGGCCCCTTCGACGCCGCCAGCGACCTGGGTCGACTGCGCAACGTCGGCTACCAGCAGGCCCGCTACAACATCGGCAACATGGGGTCCGCGGGACTGCAGACACCGATCGTGTGGATCGACGTCGAACCGGTCCCGGACTTCGCCTGGAGCAGCGACAAGACCGCCAACGCCGCCGTGATCGAGGGGGCCGCGCGTGGGTACGTCGACGCCGGTTACGAGATCGGTGTCTACTCCACGCCCCATCTGTGGGACGAGGTGGTCGGCGACCTCCGGCTGGAGGTCCCGGAGTGGCGTGCTGCGGGCGAGACCTCCCGGGAGGAGGCGCTGTCGCGCTGCGGCGACGACTGGTCGATCCAGGGCGGTGAGGCGGTCTTCGGCCAGTGGGTGGAGCAGCGGCGCGACCACAACGTGACCTGCCCGGGGATCGCCGCCGACCTGGGACGCTGGTTCCACCAGACCTGAGCGTGGATCCACGCTGAGGCGTCTCCGAACCACCCGGGGGTCGCCGTCGGGCCGCACAGGCTACGCTTCGCAGACCGGTCACGAGGAGCGGAGGGGCATGACGTCGACAGCGCCGGAGAGCCGGACCGACGGTCGCCAGAGCCGCTGGGACGAGCACAACCGGACCCGTCGACGCGCCATCGTCGACGCGGCGATCGCGGTCCTCGAGCAGCAGTCGCCCGGCGAGGAGCTCCAGCTCCAGGCCGTCGCCGACGCCGCCGGGATGAAGCGGACGGTCCTCTACCGCCACTTCGAGGACCGCGCCGATCTGGACCGCGCGGTGCAGCGGGCCCTCTGCGCCCGCCTCGGCGACGTCCTCGCGCCGGCCCTCACCATCGACGGGCGTCCCGACGAGATCGTGCACGGCCTGATCGCCGCATTCGTCCGTTGGGCGGTGGAGCACCCGTCACTGGTCTGGTTCGCCGGTCGTGACCTGGCGGGCTGGGGCGACAGTCCGATCAACCAGGCGATGCAGGCCATCGCCGGCGCGATCGAGGTCGTGATGGAGCAGGTCGTGTCCTCCCTGGGTGCCGAGCTCGAACACGACGACCGTGCCGGGCTGGACCCCTGGGTGTTCGGCATGATCAACGCAGTCTTCGCCGCCGTCCGCAGGTGGATGGCACGGGAGGAGAGGGTCCCCGAGGTGGACACCTTCATCGGCATCCTGTCCGAGTCGATCTGGCTGCAGGTCGACGGCCTGGCGCAGTCCCGGGGGATCGACCTCCCGGATCTGCCGATCCGCGATCTGCTCGAACCGCTGGGGGTGGAGGGATGACCGACCCGGACGGTCTCGAGCGGCTCTGGACACCGCACCGGATGACCTATGTGCGCGGGGAGGAGAAAGACGCTGGCGTCGACGGCCCGCCCAAGCCGGAGTGTCCCTTCTGCCGGATCACCAGCGACCCGGCGACCTCCACCGACGACGACCTCGTGGTGGTGCGCGGCGTGAGCGCCTACGTCGTGCTCAACCTCTACCCCTACAACCCCGGCCACCTGATGGTGCTGCCCTACCGGCACGTGGCCGACTACACCGATCTGGACGAGGAGGAGACGGTGGAGGTCGCCCGGCTGACCCAGCAGGCGATCAGCTCGATCCGCAAGATCGCCCAGCCGCACGCGTTCAACGTCGGCCTCAACCTCGGGGGAGCGGCCGGCGGCTCGCTGGCCGCGCACCTGCACCAGCACGTGGTCCCCCGCTGGTCCGGAGACGCCAACTTCCTGACCGTGATCGGCGGCACCAAGACGCTGCCGCAGTTGCTGGAGCAGACCCGGGACCTGCTCGCCGACCACTGGGGCTGAGCCCGCGATGAGTGCAGGCTAGGGTTCGCAGCGATGTTGGACCGATTCAAGGAATTCTGGCAGGGCGTCGTCCTGCTCCCGGTGGTGCGCCTCTTCATCCGCCTCGGGATCAGCCCGGACGCGGTGACGCTGGTCGGCACCCTCGGCGTCGCAGCCGGCGCCCTGATCTTCTTCCCGATGGGCGAGCTGCTGATCGGCGTCCTCTTCATCACGGCCTTCGTCTTCAGCGATCTGGTCGACGGGAAGATGGCGCGGGAGCTGGGCCGCAAGTCCCGCTTCGGGGCCTTCTGGGACTCCACCCTGGACCGGATCGGCGACGGTGCGGTCTTCGGCGGTCTCGCCCTCTACTTCGCCCGCCCCGAGCACGGCGACAGCTTCCTCTACCTCTGCGTGACGCTGTACTGCCTGGTGATGGGATCGGTCACCTCCTACGCCCGGGCCCGCGCGGAGTCGCTGGAGATGGACGCCAAGGGCGGTATCGCGGAGCGGGCCGACCGGTTGGTCGCGATCTTGGTGATGACCGGCTTCGCCGGCATCTTCGACGCCGACATCCTGATCTACGTGACGCTGTGGGCGCTCGCGTTCGCCAACACCTACACGGTCGCCTTCCGGATCCTGAAGGTACGACGCCAGGCACTCGCGCTCGACGCGGCTGAGCGCGGAGCGGCCACCGACGACAACCCTGAGACCGACTCCTGAACGCTGTTCGGGTCGTCCTAGACTCGGCTCCATGAGCGAGCAGCAGCCCAGCACCGGAACCACTCGCGTCAAGCGCGGCATGGCCGAGATGCTCAAGGGCGGTGTGATCATGGACGTCGTCACCCCCGAGCAGGCCAAGATCGCCGAGGACGCGGGTGCGGTCGCGGTGATGGCCCTGGAGCGGGTCCCGGCCGACATCCGGGCCCAAGGCGGGGTGTCGCGGATGAGCGACCCCGACATGATCGACGGGATCGTCGAGGCGGTCTCCATCCCGGTGATGGCCAAAGCCCGGATCGGCCACTTCGCCGAGGCGCAGGTGCTGCAGTCGCTCGGCGTGGACTACATCGACGAGTCCGAGGTGCTCACCCCGGCCGACTACGCCCACCACATCGACAAGTGGGCCTTCACCGTGCCGTTCGTCTGCGGCGCCACCAACCTGGGCGAGGCGCTGCGCCGGATCACCGAGGGTGCGGCGATGATCCGCTCCAAGGGAGAGGCCGGCACCGGCGACGTCTCCAACGCCGTCACCCACATGCGCACCATCCGCGGCGAGATCCGCCGCCTGGGCTCGCTGGCCACCGACGAGCTGTACGTCGCCGCCAAGGAGCTCCAGGCGCCGTACGAGCTGGTGGCGGAGGTGGCCCGGGCCCAGAAGCTGCCGGTGGTGCTCTTCACCGCCGGCGGGATCGCCACCCCGGCGGACGCGGCGATGATGATGCAGCTGGGAGCCGAGGGCGTCTTCGTGGGCTCGGGCATCTTCAAGTCCGGCAACCCGGCTCAGCGGGCCGAGGCGATCGTGAAGGCGACCACCTTCTACGACGACCCGGACGTCATCGCCAAGGTCTCGCGCGGACTGGGCGAGGCGATGGTCGGGATCAACGTCGAGGAGCTGCCAGCGCCGCACCGCCTGGCCGAACGCGGTTGGTAGGCGGCGCCCGGCGCGCGCCGACCGTCGGTGTCCTCGCGCTGCAGGGGGACGTGCGCGAGCACCTGGCCGCGCTGATCGCGCTCGGCGTCGAGGCGATCACGGTCCGGCGTCCGGCCGAGCTGGAGCGCTGCGACGGTGTGGTGCTTCCTGGGGGCGAGTCGACGACGATGGCCAAGCTGGCCCGGATCTTCGGCCTGCTCGATCCGCTGCGAGAGCGGATCGCCTGCGGCATGCCCGCCTTCGGCACCTGCGCCGGGATGATCTTGCTCGCCGACCGGATCGTCGACGGTGCGCACGACCAGGAGACCATCGGCGGGCTGGACGTGACCGTGCGGCGCAACGCGTTCGGGCGCCAGGTGGACTCCTTCGAGGACGACCTCCTGCTGGCGGGGCTGGACGACCCGGTCCACGCGGTCTTCATCCGGGCGCCGTGGGTCGAGGCGTACGGTCCGGACGTCGAGGTCCTCGCCGAGGCGCACGGACACCCGGTCGCCGTACGGCAGGGGGGCCTGCTGGCGACCTCGTTCCATCCCGAGGTGGGGGCCGACGGACGGGTGCACCGCCTCTTCCTGGATCTGGTGCAGCGATAGACTGCCGGTACCTCTGAGGCGGAGCGATGCAGGTGCGGCTCCGGAACGTGTCGAGTCGGAAGTAGGGGACGCATGTCTGGCCACTCCAAGTGGGCGACCACCAAGCACAAGAAGGCCGCGATCGACGCCAAGCGCGGCAAGCTCTTCGCCAAGCTGATCAAGAACATCGAGATCGCGGCGAAGATGGGCGGTCCCGACCCCTCCGGCAACCCGACGCTGTACGACGCCATCCAGAAGGCCAAGAAGCAGTCGGTGCCGAACAAGAACATCGACTCCGCGGTCAAGCGCGGCGGTGGCCTCGACGGCGGTGGCGTCGACTACGAGACCATCATGTACGAGGTCTATGGCCCCCAGGGCGTGGCGCTGCTCGTCGAGTGCCTCACCGACAATCGCAACCGGGCTGCGATGGAGGTGCGCACCGCGGTCACCCGCAACGGCGGCACCATGGCCGACCCCGGCTCGGTCTCCCGGCTCTTCGTCCGCAAGGGCGTGGTCGTGGTGGCCCAGTCGCAGGAGGACAAGGAGATCTCCGAGGACGACGTCCTGGAGGCCACCCTCGACGCGGGGGCCGAGGAGGTCAACGACCTGGGCGACTCCTGGGAGATCCAGTCCGACCCCGGCGATGTGGTCGCGGTCCGCAGCGCGCTGCAGGAGGCCGGCATCGACTACGACTCCGCCGAGGTCCAGTTCGTGGCCACGCTCGACATCCCGGTCGGCGAGGCCGACGTCGCCAGCAAGGTCTTCCGCCTGGTCGACGCCGTGGACGACTTGGACGACGTGCAGAACGTCTTCAGCAATGCCGACATCCCCGACGAGGTCCTGGAGACCATCGACGCCTGAGCATCGGGGGATCGAGACTGAGCTCTCGGCGTGTCCACCTCCGCGGGCCCCGGTCCAGCGAGGTAGCCTGCGAACACGTGTTCGACAGACGACGTGGAGGGCTGTGACATGCGTGTGGTCGGGATCGACCCCGGTCTGACCCGCTGCGGCATCGGGGTCGTCGAGGGAACGCTCGGCCGCCCGCTGCGGATGCTCGACGTCGGGGTGGTCCGGACGTCCTCGGACCTCTCCGTTCCGGAGCGGCTGGTCAGCATCGAGGCCGGCATCGAGGCACGCCTGGAGGAGTACCGGCCGGATGCCGTGGCGATCGAGCGGGTCTTCGCCCGCTCCGACGTCTCCACGATCATGGGCACCGCCCAGGCCGCCGGCATCGCGATGGTCTGCGCAGCGCGCCGCGGCCTGCCCGTGGCACTGCACACCCCGAGCGAGGTCAAGGCAGCCGTGTC
The DNA here is from genome assembly GCA_008123405.1 of Nocardioides sp. BGMRC 2183. GTDB lineage: Bacteria > Actinomycetota > Actinomycetes > Propionibacteriales > Nocardioidaceae > Nocardioides. Next base: position 35,085 of record VSSA01000023.1, on the reverse strand, counting down.
GGGCAACGGTCGCGCGGACAAGGCCCAGGTCGGGGCGATGGTCACCCGGATCCTGCGCCTGGAGACACCGCCGCGGCCGGCGGACGCTGCCGACGCCCTCGCGCTCGCCATCACCCACCTGTGGCGCGGCGGCGCCCAGTCGCGGATCGAGGCGGCCGTGGCAGCCGATGCCCGCACCCGTCGTGCACCTCGCCGTACCGCTCGTCGTACCTCAGGGAGCCTGCGTTGATCGCCTTCGTCCGTGGCCGCGTCGCGGCCGTCAGCCTCTCCAGTGCCGTCCTCGAGGTCGGGGGAGTGGGGCTCGAGCTGCTCTGCACTCCGGGCACCCTCGCCGCGCTACGCCACGGGGAGGAGGCCATGCTGCCCACCAGCATGGTGGTGCGCGAGGACTCGATGACGTTGTTCGGCTTCGCCGACGAGGACGAGAAGACCGTCTTCGAGCTGGTGCAGACCGCGTCAGGGGTCGGACCCAAGCTCGCCCAGGCGATTCTCGCCGTGCTCTCGCCGGACGGCGTCCGGAGCGCGATCGCCGCCGAGGACGCCAAGACCCTGACCAAGGTGCCCGGGATCGGCCAGAAGGGCGCACAGCGGATCATCCTTGAGCTCAAGGACCGGATCGGTGCGCCGACCGGTGGGCGGGTCGAGACGCCACGGGGCGCCGCGAGCGCACCCTGGCGCGACCAGGTTCACCAGGGGCTGGTGGGACTGGGTTACAGCGCCAAGGATGCAGAGAAGGCGGTCGATGCGGTCGCGCCCGAGGCGGAGGCGGCCGGAGGCGCTGCCGATGTCGGCGCACTGCTGCGCGCGGCTCTCCGCACGCTCTCCAAGGCCTGAGAACGTGTCGGGCAGGATCGATGACAGACATGTTGATGCACCGCCGGAAGGGGAGTGGACGTAGTGCCGTTCGGTGAGGAGGACCTCGACGAGGCCGAGCACACCCATCTGCGCTCCCTGACCGCAGCCGAGGCGGACGGGGACGAGCGTGCCGTTGAGGCGGCGCTGCGCCCACGCAGCCTCGACGAGGTCGTCGGCCAGGCGCGGGTCCGGGACCAGCTCGGTCTGGTCCTGGAGGCGGCGCGGCAGCGCGGTCGCGCGCCGGACCACGTGCTGCTCTCCGGCCCTCCCGGCCTCGGCAAGACGACGCTGGCGATGATCATCGCGCACGAGATGGGGACGCCGCTGCGGTTGACCAGCGGTCCGGCGATCACCCACGCGGGCGACCTCGCCTCGATCCTCTCCGGGCTCAACGAGGGCGAGGTGCTCTTCGTCGACGAGATCCACCGGATGTCCCGGCCGGCAGAAGAGATGCTCTACATGGCGATGGAGGACTTCCGGGTCGACGTGGTGATCGGCAAGGGGCCGGGCGCCACCGCGATCCCGCTCGAGCTGCCGTCGTTCACCCTCGTGGGTGCCACCACCCGCGCCGGCTTGCTGCCGGGACCGCTGCGGGACCGGTTCGGCTTCACCGCGCATCTGGAGTTCTACGAGCCCGCGGAGCTCGACCTGATCGTGCACCGCTCTGCTGGGCTCCTCGGTGTCGAGCTCACCGAGGAAGGCTCGGCCGAGATCGCCTCGCGTTCCCGCGGCACCCCGCGCATCGCCAACCGCCTGCTGCGACGCGTCCGCGACTTCGCCCAGGTGCGCGCCGACGGCGTGGTCACCCGGGGGGTCGCCCGGGACGCGCTGGACCTCTACGAGGTCGACGAGCTCGGCCTGGACCGTCTCGACCGCGGGGTGATCGACGTGCTGTGCCGCCGGTTCGGCGGTGGCCCGGTCGGCGTCTCCACCCTCGCCGTCGCCGTCGGCGAGGAGCGGGAGACCGTCGAGGAGGTCGCCGAGCCGTTCCTGGTCCGCAACGGCTTCCTCGCCCGTACGCCGCGCGGCCGCATCGCCACCTCCGCGGCCTGGCGGCACCTGGGCCTGGCCCCTCCTGCGGTGCCGAACGGCCCCACGTCGTACGACGTCGGCGGCGCCGGTGACGCGACGCTGTGGAGTGAGTGACCCCCCGCACATTCGGGACCTGGGGGTGCCCTGGCTACACTTGCCCGTCGGTCGACGCCTGCCCTCTTCAACCCGGGGTGACGGGCCCACCAACCGTTGAGAGGTTTCTTCGTGGAGGAGTACGCGTCCTTGCTGTGGATCGCTGCGATCGCAGTCGTTTTCTGGCTGCTCATCATCCGTCCCGCGCAGCGGCGTCAGAAGGCGATGCAGCAGATGCAGTCCGGCCTCGACGTCGGTGACCGAGTGCTGCTGACCAGCGGCGTCTTCGGCACCATCGCGGAGATCACCGACGAGGACCTGGCGGTCCAAGTCGCCCCCGGAGTGGTGCTGCGTGTGGTGCGCGGCGCGATCGGGTCCAAGGTCGAGCCGACCGAGGAGACCGACCCCGAGGAGAGCGAACGCTCCGAGGAACCGCGGCCCGAGCAAGGGGACGACTGAGAAGATGGCTGAGCGACGTCTGCGACCGGGGCGCACCCTGGTCGTCTTCTTCCTGGGCGTGGCGATCTGCTACGGCCTGGTCGCCCTGACCGGCACCTGGAAGCCGGCCCTCGGCCTCGACCTCGAGGGCGGCACCCGGATCACCATGACGGCCACCGAGGTCCCCTCCAGCGAAAGCCTCGAGGAGGCCCGCAAGATCCTCGACCAGCGGGTGAACGGGTCCGGTGTCAGCGAGGCATCGGTGACCACCCAGGGCGACAAGTTCGTCGTCGTCGAGGTGCCCGGCTCGACCGAGAACCGCGATGAGCTGGAGGAGACCGTCTCCCGGCAGGCCCAGCTGCGCTTCCGCTTGGTCGCCTGCAGCCCGAACCAGCCGACCAAGTGTGCCTCCGGGCAGCAGGGGCTCGGCCGGACCGCGCCTGACCTTGCGCCTGGTGACGACGCCACCGACGACGCCAACGGTGGCAAGAAGAACGACAAGGCGGGCCAGAAGGCCAGCGACGCCCCGGTCGACTCGGCCAGCCCCACCGATGGCGCCACCCCGGCACCGACCGAGGGCACCCCCGAGGCTCCCGCCGGCGGCGAGAGCGCGGCCGGTGACGGCACCGCCGAGGGCGAGATCGCCTGGAGCCGCAGCCCGGACGCCGCGTCGATCGCGGCCTACAACGAATACACCTGCTCCGCGGAGGGCGTCCTGCTCGACGCCCAGGGCCAGCCTGCCGAGCTGGTCGACGACCCGGACAAGCCGCTGGTCGCCTGCAGCGAGCCGGAGGACGGCCAGTCCGCCAAGTTCCTGCTCTCCCGCTCGATCATCGAGGGCACCGAGCTGACCGACGCCTCGGCCGGCATCCCGCAGAACCAGCTGCAGTGGGTCGTCAACATCGAGATGGGCAACGACCCGGACAAGGCGAACCCCCCGGGCAGCACCGGTGCCGCGGACGACTTCGAGACCGTCTCCCGCGAGTTCCAGGGCACCGACGAGCAGTTCGCGATCGTGCTCGACGGCCAGGTGCTCTCCGCCCCCGTGATGACCGCGGTGATCACCGACGGCCAGTCCCAGATCGAGGGTGACTTCAACGAGGCCTCGGCCACCTCGCTGGCCACCAGCCTCAAGTACGGCGCCCTGCCGATCACCTTCGAGGACGAGCCGACTGTCGAGGAGATCGGCCCGTCGCTGGCCGGCAACCAGCTGACGGCCGGCATCACCGCCGGCCTCTTCGGACTCGCGCTGGTCATGCTCTACTGCGTCTTCTACTACCGGGGACTCGGCCTGGTCGTGGTCGCCTCGCTTTTCGTTGCCGCCGCGGTCACCTACGCGATGGTGCTGCTGCTCAGCGAGACGGCCGGCTTCACACTGACCCTGCCCGGCATCGCTGGACTGATCATCGCGGTCGGTGTCACCGCCGACTCCTTCGTCATCTTCTTCGAACGCATCCGTGACGAGATGCGCGAGGGCAAGTCGATGCGGGTCGCGGTGGAGACCGGCTGGGCCCGTGCCCGGGTGACCCGGGTCGCGGCGAACACCGTGCAGCTGCTCTCGGCTGCGGTGCTCTACATCTTCGCGACCGGCGCGGTGAAGGGCTTCGGCTTCGCCCTCGGCCTCACCACGCTGATCGACCTCGCCGTGCTCTTCTGGTTCACCAAGCCGATGGTGTCCTGGCTGGCACAGTTCAAGTTCTTCAACTCCGGCAACAAGTGGTCCGGCCTCAGCAAGGAGACGCTGGGGATGGACGCGCCCCGACCGGCAAAGACCGTGGGAGGGCAGGCCTGATGGGCAAGATGTCCCGGCTCGGCAACGACCTCTACCAGGGTCGGAAGTCGATCGACTTCGTCGGCAAGCGAGCGCTTTGGTACGGCATCTCCTTGGTGCTGGTCGCGCTGGCGATGACCGCGGTGGCCGTCAAGGGTCTCAACTTCGGTGTCGAGTTCGTCGGCGGTACGACGTACTCGGTGCCGGTGGGTTCCGGCAATGCCACCCAGGAGGACGCCGACGAGCTCCGCGACGCGATCGGCGAGGCTGGCATCGAGGGCGCGGAGAACCCGACGGTGACCACCGCCGGCAGCGACACGCTCACCGTCCAGATGGAGGAGCTCGACCAGGAGTCGCGCGCCGCGGTCTCCGAGGTCGTGATCGACCTCTATCCCGAGGTCAGTGACACCGATATCTCCAAGACCGAGATCGGTCCCAGCTGGGGCGCGGAGGTCGCGGAGCGGGCGCTGATCGGTGTCGCGATCTTCCTGGTTCTGGTGGTCTTCTTCATCTGGGGCTACTTCCGGGAGTGGAAGATGTCGGTGGCGGCGCTGGTGGCGCTGTTCCACGACATCGCGATCACCGTCGGCATCTACGCGCTGTCGGGATTCCAGGTGACACCGGCCGCCGTCACCGGTGTGCTGGCGATCCTCGGCTTCTCGCTCTACGACACGGTCGTGGTCTTCGACAAGGTCAAGGAGAACACCACCAAGCTGCGCAAGAGCACGCAGTCCTACTCCGACGCCGCCAACTTGGCCGTCAACCAGACCCTGGTGCGGTCCATCAACACCTCGATCGTGGCGCTGATCCCGATCGGCGCGATCCTCTACGTCAGCGCCGTCCAGCTTGGTGCCAGCTCGCTGCAGGACCTGGCGCTGGCCCAGTTCGTGGGTATGGCTGCCGGCGTCTACTCCTCGGTGATGATCGCCCCGCGTCTGCTGGTCCAGATGAAGTCCCGCGAAGGCGAGATCCAGGAGCAGGCGCGCCGGGCGCGGGCGAAGAAGCGGGCAGCCGCGGACCGCTACGCGACCGTGCCGACCTACGTCGACGACATGCCGGTGAAGGAGAGCGCTACCGAGCTCGAGGAGTTCGGCTTCGACGACGAGGACGAGGGCTTCACCGCCGACGACGAGCCGGAGAGCCCGCGTGGTGCGGCCAGCTCCGACGCCGTCGAGATGCCGGTCGCGGGCAAGGGTCGCACGCTGCCCACGACGACCCGCAAGGTCGACGAGAGCGGCGCCGCCGGGCGCAAGCAGCCGGTCCGTGAGACCCGGTCCAAGCGCGGCAAGAAGTAGACCTGAGGTGAGCACGACGACCGAGATCGGGGAGGTCCTGGCGCGGCTGATCCGTGACGTGCCGGACTTCCCCGAGCCCGGCATCGTGTTCAAGGACATCACCCCGCTGCTCGCCGACCCGGTCGGCCTGGAGGTGGTCGTCACCGCGTTGGCGGCCGTCGGACGCGACCAGGCGGGCGTCCCGGTGGTGGACAAGGTGGCCGGCATGGAGGCACGCGGCTTCATCCTGGCCGCCCCGGTCGCCCTCGCGCTCGGTGTCGGCTTCGTCCCCGTGCGCAAGCCCGGCAAGCTGCCCGGCGAGACCCATGCCGTCTCCTACGCCCTGGAGTACGGCCAGGCCACCTTGGAGGTGGCCCACGACGCGTTCGGGCCCGGTGATCGGGTGCTGCTGATCGACGACGTGCTGGCGACCGGCGGCACCGCGGCGGCCACCGCCGACCTCGTGCGCCGGTGCGGGGCCGAGCCGGTCGGGCTCGCCGTACTGATGGAGCTCGGCTTCCTCGACGGCCGGGCGCCGATGGGCGATCTACCGGTGACCGCTCTCACCGTCGCCTGAGCTCGAAGCTGAGAGGGCCCGGCAGCAGGGACGTCGGTCGGCGCGCGCAACGACCTCCTAGACTGGGGCAATGGCAGAGGAACGCACGGCGCCGCGCCCGTCCCCGGTGCGCGCGCGCCTGGCCAGGATGGGTGGTCGCAGCGGTAGCAGCAACCCTGTCCTGGAGCCGTTGTTCCGCGCCGTCCGGACCAACCATCCCAAGGCCGACCTCGCCCTGCTGGAGCGTGCCTACACGACGGCTGAGCGGTTGCACGGGGACCAGCGCCGCAAGAGCGGCGACCCCTACATCACCCACCCGCTGGCGGTGACCACGATCCTGGCCGGGATCGGGATGACCGAGCCGACACTGGTTGCGGCGCTGCTGCACGACACCGTCGAGGACACGCCGTACACCCTAGAGGAGTGTCGCCGGGACTTCGGTGACGAGGTGGCCCGGCTGGTCGACGGAGTGACCAAGCTCGACAAGGTCGTGTACGGCGAGAACGCCAAGGCCGAGACCATCCGCAAGATGATCGTCGCGATGTCGCGCGACATCCGGGTCCTGGTGATCAAGCTCGCCGACCGGCTGCACAACATGCGGACGCTGCGGTTCGTCCCGCCGAAGAGCCAGGAGCGCACCGCGCGAGAGACGCTCGACATCTACGCGCCGCTGGCGCACCGGCTCGGTATGAACACGATCAAGTGGGAGCTGGAGGACCTGGCCTTCGCCACCCTCCACCCCAAGATCTACGACGAGATCGTCCGGATGGTGGCCGAGCGCGCGCCGGCGCGCGACACCTTCCTGGCCGAGGTGATCAGCCAGGTCGAGAAGGACCTGCGCGAGTCGAAGATCAAGGCCACCGTGACCGGTCGCCCCAAGCACTACTACTCGATCTACCAGAAGATGATCGTCGGTGGCCGCGACTTCTCCGACATCTACGACCTGGTCGGCATCCGGATCCTGGTCGAGGAGGACCGCGACTGCTACGCGGTCCTCGGCGTGCTGCACTCGCGCTGGAACCCGGTGCTCGGCCGGTTCAAGGACTACGTCGCGATGCCGAAGTTCAACATGTATCAGTCGCTGCACACGACGGTCATCGGTCCTGCCGGCAAGCCCGTCGAGATGCAGATCCGTACCTTCTCGATGCACCGCCGCGCCGAGTACGGCGTCGCCGCGCACTGGAAGTACAAGGAGGACGGTCGGGCCGGCAACGACACCGAGAAACGCGGCGACCTGGACGACATGAGCTGGGTGCGTCAGCTGCTGGACTGGCAGAGCGAGATCGACGACCCGGGCGAGTTCCTGGAGTCGCTGCGTTTCGAGATCAACCAGACCGAGACCTACGTCTTCACCCCGCGCGGCGACGTGATCGCACTGCCGTCCGGCTCCACGCCCGTGGACTTCGCCTACGCCGTGCACACCGAGGTCGGCCACCACACCATCGGGTCGCGGGTCAACGGACGTCTGGTGCCGCTGGAGTCGACCCTGGAGAACGGCGACGTGGTCGAGGTCTTCACCTCCAAGGCGCCCACGGCCGGGCCGTCACGCGACTGGCTGAACTTCGTGAAGTCCCCGCGGGCGCGCTCGAAGATCCGGCAGTGGTTCACCAAGGAGCGGCGTGAGGAGGCGATCGAGAAGGGCAAGGAGGAGATCGCCAAGCTGATGCGCAAGGAGGGGCTGCCCCTCAAGCGCCTGATGAGCCACGAGACGCTCAGCCAGGTCGCCGAGCAGTGCAAGGTGGCCGACGTGACCGCGCTCTACGCAGCGGTGGGTGAGGGCAACCTCGGCGCCCAGACCGTCGTACGCCGCGTCATCGAGCTGCACGGTGGCGACGAGGGCGCCCAGGAGGACCTGGCCGAGGCCGTCACCATCACCGGCCGCGGCCGGCGGTCCCGCTCCACCAGCGGTGGTGACTCGGGCGTGATCGTGCGCGGGGCTCCCGACGTCTGGGTCAAGCTCGCCCGCTGCTGCACCCCCGTCCCGCCGGATCCGATCCTCGGTTTCGTGACCAAGGGTGGCGGCGTGTCCGTGCACCGCAAGGACTGCACCAACGCGGCCAACCTGCTCACCCAACCCGGCAAGGTGCTCGACGTCGAGTGGGCGCCGACCGGGCAGTCGACCTTCCTGGTGAACATCCAGGTCGAGGCGCTCGATCGCGCCCGGCTCCTCTCCGACGTCTCCCTGGTCCTCTCCGACGCCCACCTCGACCTGCTCTCCGCCACCCTCCACACCAGCCGCGACCGGGTCGCCAAGCTCCGCTTCACCTTCGAGATGGCCGACGCCAAGCACCTCGACACCGTCCTCAACGCCGTCCGGAGTGTGCCGGGGGTCTTCGACGTCTACCGCGTGACTGCCTGAGGGTGCTGTTGTCGGTTTCCCCGGTTCACCGGGGATCCCGTCACTTAGCAGCCGTTGCAACGGTGTAGAAGTGACAGAGTTGCCGTCGCTGTGTGGCCGGAGTGACGTGTGTGATCAACCGTCCAGCGAGAGTCCCGAGGGCTATCCACAGGGCGCGTGACTCGATGGTTGATCGTGCGCGGTGCGGGGCACCGCCGGAGGCATGTCGATACCGCCAGATGACCCGCGGCTCATGCCCATCTCTCTTCGTGCCGAACTGCTCGCCATCGGCCACACCGACCGCAGCATCCGACACGCGCTGCGTGCCGGGAGCTTGGCCCGGATTCGGCACGGCGCGTACGCGGATGGGCCGACCTGGACAGGCCAACGCGAAGAAACGCAGTACGCCGTGCGGTCACGGGCGGCTCTGCTCCAGTCGCGGACGGACGTCGTACTGAGTCACACCTCCGCACTGCCGTTCCTCGACGCACCTGTGTGGGGTCTAGGTCTAGACGAGGTCCACCTCACGCGCCGGGACGAGCGGTCGGGGCGCAGGGAGTCGGGTGTTCGACAGCATGGCGGGGTCTTGCTGGACGACGACGTCGTTCGAGTTCATGGGATCGACGTGGTGTCGCCGATTCGGGCCATCCTGGAGGTGGCATCCATCGGATCGGTCGAGGCGACGTTGGTCGTCGCCAACCACTTCCTGCACCACGGCGAGTGCACGGTGGAGGTCCTCGAGGACCGCTATCGCGGGAGCATGGAGCGCTGGCCCGGGTCTTTGCGGACTGACCTTGCCCTGCGGCTGGTGGACCCTCGCATCGAGTCGGTCGGGGAGACGCGATTGTCCTACCTGCTGTGGCGCGAGCACTTCCCAAGGCCGGTCAGCCAGTTCGAGGTGTACGACGGAGAGGATCTCGTTGCCCAGTTGGACTTCGCGCTTCCGGAGCTCGGCGTGTGGATCGAGTTCGACGGACGCGTCAAGTACGAGAAGTACCGGCGGCCGGGCGAGTCGATCGCTGATGTGGTCGTTCGCGAGAAGGGTCGAGAGAACCGGGTTTGCGAGTTGACCGGTTGGCGCTGTCTGCGGGTGACCTGGGCCGACCTCGCGCGGCCTGACCTGCTGGCTCGCCGGCTCCGCGACCTGATCGATTCGGTCGCACGGCAACGCCGCGCGGCGCGCTGATCACATTGGCCCCACCGGGCAGGCAGAACCGTCACTTCTCGGGCGCTGCAACGGTGTGGAAGTGACGGTTTCCCCGGTGAACCGGGGAAACCGACAGCCCAGCCCCCTCAGCTGAAGTCGGCGCTCGCCCGCTTCGCCATCTCCAGGAACGACCGCTGACCCTCGAGGCTCTTCTCCAGCTCGGCGATCCGCTTCTGGTCGCCGGAGCCCTGCGCCTTGGCGAGCTTCGCCTCGGCCTCGGCGATGGCGGACTCGAGCTTGGAGACCATGTCGTCGGCGCGGGCAGACTTCTCCGGGTCGGTACGACGCCACTGCTCGTCCTCGAGCTTGCGGATCTCCTGCTCGACGGCCCTCATCCGTCCCTCGAGCTCCTTGACCCGGGCGCGGGGGACCTTGCCGGCCTCGTCCCAGCGGTCCGCGATGTCGCGGAAAGCGGCCTTGGTGGCGGCGAGGTCGGTGATCGGGAGGAGTGCCTCGGCCTCGACCAGGATCGCCTCCTTGACCTCGGCATTCGCGGCGAACTCGGCGTCCAGGGCGGCGTTCGCGGCGTCGCGGGCTCCGAAGAAGGTGTCTTGGGCGCCGCGGAAGCGGCTCCAGAGCTGGTCGTCGACAGCCTTCGGGGCAGGGCCGGCGGCCTTCCACTGCCGCATCAGGTCGCGGTAGCGGCCGGCGGTGGGTCCCCACTCGGTGGAGTCGGCGATCGCCTCGGCCTCCTTGACCAGCCGCTCCTTGATCACCCGGGCGCCCTCGCGCCGCTCGTCCTGTTGGGCGAAGTGGGCCTTGCGGGCCTTGGTGTACGCCGACCGCGCCGAGGAGAAGCGCTTCCACAACTCGTCGTCGGTGGCGCGGTCGAGGCGGGGGAGCTGCTTCCACTGGTCGAGCAGCTCCCGGAGCCGGTTGGCCCCGTTGCGCCAGTCTCGGCCCGAGGCGATCTTCTCCGCCTCCGTGGCGAGCGCCTCCTTGCCCTCGCGGGCCTCGTCGGCCTTGCGGGCCTTCTCGGCACGCCGCAGGTCGCGCTGGGTGGCGATCACCGGCCCGAGTTCGTCGAGCTTGGCGGCGAGCCCGGCGAGGTCGCCGACCGCGTTGGCCTCCACCACCTCGGCCCGCACGGACTTGACCCGTGAGGCCGCGTCGTCGGGGGAGAGCACCCCGGAGTTCACGCGGCGATGCAGCAGGTCGACCTCGACCACGAGCGCGTCGTACCGCTTGGTGAAGAAGGCAAGGGCCTCCTCCGGACTCGTGTCCGGGACCTGCCCGACCGGTCGTTCGCCGTCGGTGGTCTTCACATAGACGGTGCCGTCGGCATCGACCCGTCCCCACTCCGAGGTAGTCACAGTCGGCCATGCTAGTGGTCACCACCGCACGTACGTCGAGGACGCCCGGGGTGCGGAGCATCCGAACAGCTTCTGTTGCCACCAGGAGCCGCACCCTCGTGCCGATCGCGGCGGCCGATAGGCTGGGGAGGTGCTGATCGCCGGCTTCCCCGCAGGACCGTGGGGCACGAACTGTTATCTCGCCGCCACCGGACCCGGGGCGGAGTGCATCGTGATCGACCCCGGCAAGGACGCCGCCGACGGCGTCGCCGAGGTGGTCCGGGAGCACCGGCTCAAGCCGATCGCGGTGCTCCTCACCCACGGACACATCGACCACATGTGGTCGGTCGCGCCGGTGGCGGGCACCTACGACGCCACCGCCTGGATCCACCCTGAGGACCGGCACCTGCTCACCGACCCGATGGCCGGGATGAGCCGGGAGAGCAGCCAGATGCTGCTCGGCGGGGACTACCAGTGGGCCGAGCCGGACGACGTGCAGGAGTTGGGCGACGCCCAGGTGCTCGAGCTCGCCGGGATGGAGTTCACCATCGACCACACTCCGGGCCACACCCGCGGGTCGGTCAGCTTCCGCACACCGTACGGCGAGCAGGACATCTCTCAGCTCCTCTTCTCCGGCGACACCCTGTTCGCCGGTTCGATCGGCCGCACCGACCTGCCGGGCGGTGACCATCCGACGATGTTGCGCACGCTCGCCGAGAAGGTCCTGCCGCTCGACGACGACATCGTGGTGCTGCCCGGTCACGGCGAGCAGACCTCGATCGGTCGTGAGCGGGCCACCAATCCCTTCCTCCTCGACCTGCAGGACTCGGGCAGCGCCGCACGCGCCGCCCGGGGTCTGTGATCCGCCCCGTCAGCCGGTTGTCACGAAAGATCCGATGAGCGCCAAGCCCACCCCGCTGAGCGGGTTCCCCGAGCTGCTTCCCGAGCAGCGGATCGTCGAGCAGCAGATCATCGACACGCTGCGCCACACCTTCGAGCTCTACGGCTTCGGCAACCTGGAGACCCGTGCCGTGGAGCCGCTCGACCAGCTCCTGCGCAAGGGAGACACCTCCAAGGAGGTGTACCTGCTGCGTCGGCTGCACGAGGAGAGCGCCGAGGGGCACGCCGGGATGGGCCTGCACTTCGATCTCACCGTGCCGTTCGCGCGCTACGTGCTGGAGAACGCCGGCAAGTTGGAGTTCCCCTTCCGCCGCCACCAGATCCAGCGGGTGTGGCGCGGCGAACGGCCGCAGGAGGGACGGTTCCGCGAGTTCCTGCAGGCCGACATCGACGTCGTCGGCCGTGACGTGCTGCCGTTCCACCACGACGTGGAGGTGGCCCGGGTGATGGTGGACGCGCTGACCCGGCTCGACTTCCTGCCTGCGTTCCGCCTCCAGGTCAACAACCGGAAGCTGATCCAGGGCTTCTACCTCGGGCTCGGCATCACCGAGCCGGACGAGGTGATGCGGCTGGTCGACAAGCTCGACAAGCTCCCTGCCGAGAAGGTCCACGAACTGTTGGTGACCGAGGCCGGCGTCGACGCCGCCACCGCGGACCGCGTGCTCGCACTCGCCACCATCAGTGCCGCCGACGACTCCTTCGTCGCCCGGGTCCGCGAGCTGGGGGTCGAGCACCCGCTGCTGGACGAGGGGCTGGACGAGTTGGCCCGCCTCGTCACCGGCGTGGCCGACCTGACCTCACCGCAGGTGAGGGTCGAGGCCGACCTGGCCATCGCTCGGGGGCTGGACTACTACACCGGGACCGTCTTCGAGACCCGTCTGGAGGGGTACGAGTCGCTGGGCTCGATCTGCTCCGGCGGCCGGTACGACGCGCTGGCCAGCGACGGACGCTCCACCTACCCGGGGGTGGGGATCTCGCTGGGCGTCAGCCGCGTCGTCGTACCGCTGATCGCGCGGACCGGCCTGGTCGCGGACCGGAAGGTGCCGAGTGTGGTCCTGGTCGCGCTCGCCGACGAGGAGAGCCGCGCCGAGTCCGACACGATCGCGGCAGCACTGCGCGCCCGCGACATCCCGTGCGAGGTCGCCGCCGCCGCACAGCGGTTCGGCAAGCAGATCCGCTACGCCGAGCGCCGCGGGATCCCCTACGTCTGGTTCCGTTCGGTCGCCGAGGACGGTGCCGTCACCGACGAGGTGAAGGACATCCGAAGCGGCAACCAGTTCGCGGCGGACGCCGCGACGTGGCAGCCTCCTGCCGAGGACCTCCGTCCGCGCATCACCCGCGGCTGAACGTCGAGCGCTTCGGCCCACCCACCAGCATGCCAATCCAGCATCCACAGCAGCACCACGAGGAGACCACCCAGTGATCCGCACCCATGACGCCGGCAGCCTGCGCCCCGAACACGTCGGTCAGACCGTCACGCTGGCCGGTTGGGTCGCGAACCGGCGCGATCACGGCGGCGTCGCCTTCATCGACCTCCGCGACGCCAGCGGCATCGTGCAGGTGGTGATCCGGGACGAGGAGGTCGCCCACGCGCTGCGCGCCGAGTACTGCCTGAAGGTCACCGGCGAGGTGACCGCGCGTCTGGAGGGCAACGAGAACCCGAACCTGCCCACCGGCGCGATCGAGGTCGTCACGCTGCCCGGGAGCGAGGGCGTCGAGGTGCTCAGCGCCGCCGCCCCGCTGCCGTTTCCGATCAGCGACCATGTGGACGTCGGCGAGGAGGCGCGGTTGCGCCATCGCTACCTCGACCTGCGCCGCACCGGCCCCGGCGAGGCGCTGCGCCTGCGCAGCAAGGTCAACAAGGCCGCCCGCGACGTCCTCGACGCCCACGGGTTCGTCGAGATCGAGACCCCCACGCTGACCCGCAGCACGCCCGAGGGGGCCCGCGACTTCCTGGTCCCCGCCCGCCTCCAGCCGGGCAGCTGGTACGCCCTGCCGCAGAGCCCGCAGCTCTTCAAGCAGCTGCTGATGGTGGCCGGCATGGAGCGCTACTACCAGATCGCCCGCTGCTACCGGGACGAGGATTTCCGCGCCGACCGCCAGCCGGAGTTCACCCAGCTGGACATCGAGATGAGCTTCGTCGAGCAGGACGACGTGATCGCCCTGGCCGAGGAGATCGTCGCGGGTCTCTGGCAGCTGATCGGGTACGACGTCCAGCGACCCTTGCCGCGGATGACCTACGCCGAGGCGATGGCCCGCTTCGGGTCGGACAAGCCCGACCTGCGGATGGGGCAGGAGCTGGTCGAGTGCACCGACTACTTCAAGGACACCCCGTTCCGGGTCTTCCAGGCCGACTACGTCGGCGCCGTGGTGATGCCCGGGGGAGCCGGCCAGCCTCGCAAGCAGTTGGACGCCTGGCAGGAGTGGGCCAAGCAGCGCGGTGCTCGCGGGCTGGCTTACGTCCTGGTGCAGGAGGACGGCGGACTGACCGGGCCGGTCGCCAAGAACATCACCGATGACGAGAAGGCCGGCCTCGCCGCCCACGTGGGCGCCCAGCCCGGGGACTGCATCTTCTTCGCCGCCGGGGGCGCCAAGACCAGTCGTGCGCTGCTCGGCGCGGCCCGGCTGGAGATCGGCCGGCGCTGCGACCTGATCGACGAGGACGCGTGGAGCTTCCTCTGGGTCGTCGACGCCCCGCTGTTCGAGCCCGCCAGCCACGCCGTCGCCTCCGGCGACGTGGCTGTCGGTGAGGGTGCCTGGACCGCGGTGCACCACGCCTTCACGTCCCCGCAGGACGTCGACGGTTTCGACAGCGACCCGGGCAACGCGTTGGCCTGGGCCTACGACATCGTCTGCAACGGCAACGAGATCGGTGGTGGCTCCGTCCGTATCCATCGCGAGGACGTGCAGAAGCGCGTCTTTGAGGTGATGGGGATCAGCGCCGAGGACGCCGAGGAGAAGTTCGGCTTCCTGCTGGAGGCGTTCAAGTACGGCGCCCCGCCGCACGGCGGCATCGCGTTCGGCTGGGACCGCATCGTGGCGCTGCTGGCCCGAACCGAGTCGATCCGGGACGTGATCGCCTTCCCGAAGTCCGGAGGCGGCTTCGACCCGCTCACCGCCGCGCCCGCGCCGATCACGGCCGCGCAGCGCAAGGAGGCCGGGGTGGACGCAACGGCAGAGAAGAAGGCGGAGCAGAAGTCCGAACACAACGCCGGGCAGAACGCCGGGCAGCAGGCCGACGCCTGATCGCTGGCGTGTCGGCGCGGGTCGGCGTCGGTGCGGGTCGGGACCAGATCGTTATCGCTCGGTGACCGACGGGGGTCGTTTCTCCAACTAGGTTGCGTGCGGTGCCCGGATTTTCTCCGGGTCACGCATTTCACTTGAGGAGGACATGCATGCGAGGCATCTATCGTGCGGTCGGCGTGGTCGCCGCATCCGCGCTCGCCCTCACATTGTCGGCATGTGGCGGCGATGACTCGGGCGACGACAGCGAGGCTGGGCTGACCGTCTTCGGTTGCAACCCGGAGAACCCGCTGGTTCCGCAGAACACGGCCGAGACCTGCGGTGGAGACCCGCAGGACCTGACGGTCGCCAAGCTGATCCACTACGACGTCGAGAACGCCGCTCCGGAGTACGACATCGCGGAGTCGATCGAGACGAAGGACAACCAGAACTTCACGGTCAAGATCAAGCCGGACTACAAGTTCTCCGACGGCACCGCCGTCACCGCCGAGAGCTTCGTCAAGGCGTGGAACTACGCCGCGTGGGGCCCCAACGCCTACCAGGCGAACTACTTCTTCGAGCCGTTCGCGGGCTACGGCGCGATGCAGTGCGTCCCGCCGGAGAACGTCGAGCTCGGCGAGGAAGAGGACCCCTGCGCCAAGTACCCGCCGACCGACAAGGACGAGGCGCTGGACGGCCTGAAGGTCGTCGACGAGACCACCTTCACCATCCAGACCACCGAGAAGGTCTCGAACCTCGAGGTGCGTCTGGGCTACACCGCCTTCGCTCCGCTCCCGGAGTCCTTCTTCGAGGACCCCGAGGCGTTCGGTGAGAAGCCGGTCGGCGCTGGCCCGTACCAGGTCGACGAGTGGACCAAGAACGAGGAGATCGTCCTCAGCAAGAACCCCGAGTACTCCGGTGAGTTCCCGGGCATCGAGGACAAGATCACCTTCCGGATCTACGAGAACGCCGAGGCGGCCTACGCCGACCTGCAGGCCGGCAACCTCGACGTGATCAACCAGATCCCGACGGACTCGCTGATCGACGACAAGTGGCTCAGCGACCTTGACGACCGCGGCACCTCGCGCCCGGTCGGCGTGACCCAGACCATCGGCATCAACCCGGTGGCCGACAAGAGCCTGGACAACCCGGACCTGCGCAAGGCGATCTCCATGGCGATCGACCGGCAGACCGTGATCGACCAGATCTTCGCGGGCACCCGTGAGCCGGCCACCGGCTGGGTCTCCCCGGTCGTGGACGGCTTCAAGGCCGGTGCTTGTGGCGAGTGGTGCAACTACGACCCCGAGGCCGCCAAGAAGCTGTGGGACTCCGCCGGCGGCTACGACGGCGCGCTGACCCTCGCGGTGAACAACGACAGCGACCACGGCCCCTGGGCCGAGGCCGCCTGCAACTCGATCCGCCAGGCGCTGGACGTCGAGTGCACCGTCGACCTGAGCCGCGACTTCGCGACCTTCCTCACCGACCTCGGCGAGGGCAAGATCAAGGGCATGTTCCGTCAGGGATGGCAGATGGACTACCCGTCCATCGAGAACTTCCTCGTCCCGCTGTACAGCGCTGGCGCGTCGTCGAACTACTACGGTCCGTACGACAACCCGGAGTTCGAGGAGCTGACCCGCAAGGCGGCTGCAGCCCCCGACCTGGACCAGGCCAACGCCCTCTACCAGCAGGCCGAGGCGCTGCTGTCGGAGGACATGCGGATCATCCCGCTGTGGTACGCCACCGGTCAGGCTGGCTGGTCCGACCGCGTCCAGGGCGAGGTCGCGATCAACGCCTTCGGTGTTCCGGACTACCGGAACGTCGAGCTGAACTGATCGCTCGTCCGCTGTGACAACGGCTGCCGGCCCACGGGTTCCGTGGGCCGGCAGCCCGAGTCCGCTCTCTCCCGCCCTGCACATCACACCCCCGCGCGCCGCCGGGCGCGCACTGCGCTGACACGGAGGAACGGTGGGCAAGTACACCCTCCGACGGCTGCTCCAGATGATCCCCGTGGTCATCGGATCAACCTTCTTGATCTACGCGATGGTCTTCTCGCTCCCAGGTGACCCGACTGCCGGCAAGTGCGGCGAGCGACCGTGCTCCCCGCAGTACGTCGCCCAGTTCAAGGAGAAGTACAACCTCAACGACCCGCTCCCGGTCCAGTACGTGAAGTACATGGGCAACGTGCTCCAGGGAGACCTCGGTGAGTCGCAGTACGGCGTCCCCGTGCGCGACGAGCTCGCCGACCGGTTCACCACCACCCTCAAACTCGGTGTCGTGGCGCTCGCCTTCGAGGCGATCATCGGCATCGGCGCCGGTGTCCTCTCCGGGCTGAGACGCGGCGGCTTCATCGACAATCTGGTGCTGGTCAGCACGCTGGTCGTGATCTCGATCCCGATCTTCGTCATCGGCACCGTGCTCCAGCTCTATCTCGGTGTGAAGTGGGGCATCTTCCCGGTCACCGTGGGCTCCGATGCGCCCTGGTTCGACCTGCTGCTACCCGGCATGGTGCTCGGCTCGACGTCACTGGCCTACCTGGCCCGCCTGATGCGCTCGGACCTCTCCGACACCATGCGCACCGACTACATCCGCACCGCCCACGCGAAGGGTCTCCCTCAGGGACGGGTGGTCGGTGTGCACGCGCTGCGCAACTCCCTGATCCCGGTGATCACCTTCCTCGGCTACGACTTCGGCGCCCTGCTCGGCGGCGCGATCATCACCGAGGGCATCTTCAACATCCACGGCATTGGCGGCTACGTCTACCGCGGCATCGGCGACCGCGACGGCATGGTCGTGGTCGGCACGGTGACCGTGCTGGTGCTGGTCTACCTGCTGGCCAACCTGATCGTGGATCTCGTCTACGGCCTCATCGACCCGAGGATCTCCCATGACTGACACCGCTGACGCCGCACTGGTTCCCCACGCGAGCGACGAGGTCAACGACGCCCGACCGGTCAGTGCCGAGGCGTGGCGCTCGCTGCGCGCCAACCCGCTCTTCTGGATCTCGGCGACCCTGATCCTCGTCTTCGTACTGATGGCTGCCTGGCCGAGCCTCTTCACCACCTTGGATCCGCGGACCTCGGTGCTCGCCGAGGCGCGGCGCGGTCCGAGCTCGGAGCACTGGTTCGGCCAGGACCGCCAGGGCTACGACCTCTACACCCGCTGCATCTACGGTGCCCGCGCCTCGATCCTGGTCGGTCTGACCGCCACGATCGGCACGTCGGTCGTCGGCGTCACCCTCGGCCTGATCGCCGGCTACATGGGCGGCTGGGTGGACGCGGTGATCAGCCGGTTCGCGGAGATCTTCTTCGGCATCCCGCTGCTGCTCGGCGCGATCATCATCTTGCAGTCGGTCAGCTTCGGTAACAGCTACTTCGCGATCGTGGGACAGGTCGCCGCCGTACTGATCGTGCTCGGCTGGCCGAGCATCTTCCGGCTGATGCGCTCGGCGGTGATCCAGGTCAAGCCGCAGGAGTACGTCCAGGCGGCACGGGCACTGGGCTGCTCACCCCTGCGGATCGCCCGGTCCCACATCCTCCCCAACGCGCTGGGCCCGGTGATCGTGGTCTCCACCATCAACCTCGGTGTGTTCATCTCCGCGGAGGCGGCGCTGTCCTTCCTCGGCATCGGCCTGCGGCCGCCCACGGTCTCGTGGGGTGTGATGATCTCCGACGGTGCGGGTGCGATGCAGTCCGCCCCGCACGGGCTGCTCTTCCCCTCGCTGTTCCTGAGCCTGGCCGTGCTGGCCTTCATCATGCTCGGCGACGCGATCCGCGACGCGTTCGACCCGAAGTCCAAGTGAGAGTGCTGAGATGACCAGTCCCCACACCACGCCGGCCGGCGCCGGGAGCGTCGCTGTCGACCACCCGCTGCTCGAGGTCGAGGACCTCTTCGTCGAGTTCCACACCCGCGACGGTGTCGCCAGCGCGATCAACGGCGTCAGCTTCACGCTCGAGGAGCGCGAGACCCTGGCGATCCTCGGTGAGTCCGGCTCGGGCAAGTCGGTGACCGCCCAGGCGATCATGGGCATCCTGGACATGCCGCCGGCGAAGATCCCCCGGGGGCAGATCCGCTATCGCGGCAACGATCTGCTGACGATGGCGGACAAGTCCCGTCGGGCGATCCGCGGGCCGGAGATCTCGATGATCTTCCAGGACGCGCTCTCCTCGCTGAACCCAGTCTTCCCGGTCGGCTGGCAGATCGCGGAGATGTTCCGCAAGCACCGCGGGATGAATCGGCGCGACTCGCTCGACGAGGCGGTCCGACTGATGGAGCGGGTCCAGATCCCGGCGGCCAAGGAGCGGGTCCGCTCCTACCCGCACCAGTTCTCCGGCGGCATGCGCCAACGGATCATGATCGCCATGGCGATCGCACTGAATCCGCGGGTGCTCATCGCCGACGAGCCGACCACCGCGCTCGACGTGACCGTGCAGGCTCAGATCATGGCGTTGCTCCAGGAGATCCAGGACGAGGAGGGGATGGGCCTGATCCTGATCACCCACGACCTCGGCGTGGTCGCCGACGTGGCGGACCGGATCGCGGTGATGTACGCCGGCCGCATCGTCGAGTCCTCCGACGTGCTGCCGCTCTACGCCAAGCCGGCCCACCCCTACACCAAGGGGCTGATCGAGTCGATCCCGCAGCTGGAGGACAAGGGCAAGGAGCTCTTCGCCATCAAGGGCCTGCCGCCGAGCCTGCTGCGGATGCCCCCGGCCTGCAAGTTCCATCCGCGCTGTACCCGCGCGGTCGAGGTATGCCGGACCGACGACCCGGAGCTGCGTGAGGTCGAGCCCGGTCGTTTCTCGCGTTGCCATTTCGCGGAGGAGGTGCTCGGTGAGTGAGGTCGTCCTCAGGGCCGAGGGACTGAAGAAGCACTACCCGATCAAGGACGGCGTGGTTCGCCGTACCGTCGGGCACGTCAAGGCGGTCGACGGGGTCTCCTTCGACCTCAAGGCCGGCGAGACGCTGGGCGTCGTGGGGGAGTCGGGCTGCGGCAAGTCCACGCTCGGCCGCCTGCTGATGCGGTTGGAGGATCCGACCGAGGGCAGTGTCTACTTCGGCGACCGTGACATCTACCAGGCCGGCCGGAGCGAGATGCGCCGGTTGCGCAGGGAGATCCAGATCGTCTTCCAGGACCCGTACACGTCGCTGAACCCGCGCAAGACGGTCGGCGCGATCATCGGCGAGCCGTTCGACATCCACAAGGACGCGGTCCCGAAGATGGGGCGCAAGAAGCGCGTCCAGGAGCTGATGGAGATGGTCGGGCTGAGCCCCGAGCACATCAACCGTTACCCGCACCAGTTCTCCGGCGGTCAGCGCCAGCGGATCGGGATCGCCCGCGGCATCGCACTCAACCCGAAGGTGCTGATCTGCGACGAGCCGGTCTCGGCACTCGACGTGTCGGTCCAGGCGCAGGTGATCAACGTGATGGAGCGACTCCAAGACGAGCTCGGTCTGGCCTATGTCTTCATCGCGCACGACCTCGCGGTGGTGCGGCACATCTCCGATCGGGTCGCGGTGATGTACCTCGGCAAGATCGCCGAGATCGGCACCGACGAGGAGATCTACGACCGCTCCACCCACCCCTACACCCGGGCGCTGCTCTCGGCCGTGCCGGTGCCGGACCCGACCCTGCGGGGCGAGCGTCAGCAGATCACCCTCACTGGCGACGTGCCCTCCCCGGCGAATCCGCCGGCCGGGTGCCGGTTCCACACCCGGTGCTGGCGTGCGGAGGCGATCTGCGGCGTGGAGGAGCCGGAGCTGATCGAGCGCGCGGACATCGGCGGCATGCACCACTCGGCCTGCCATTTCGTCGAGGACGTGATGATCAGCAACAGCCGCAGCTGACCCGATCCGGGCATCGGTGCCTCCGTGGATAGGGTTGCCGCCATGGAGGGCCTCTTCGAGATGGGCGGCGGTACGTCGCCCTCGGGCGGCGGCTCGCTCAGCCACAGTGCCCACGCGGCCGCGCCGCTGGCGGTCCGGATGCGCCCGCGCACTCTCGACGAGCTGGTGGGGCAGCAGCAGCTGAAGGGTCCCGGCTCGCCGCTGCGGCAGTTGGTCGAGGGCGACCAGTCCCTCTCCCTGCTGCTCTGGGGTCCGCCAGGCACCGGCAAGACGACCATCGCCTCGATCGTCAGCCAGCAGACCGGGCGCAGGTTCGTCGAGATCTCGGCGGTCTCCGCCGGGGTCAAGGAGGTCCGGGCGGCGATCGAGGCGGCGCGGGCCACGCTGGTCGCGACCGGTGCGGAGACGGTGCTCTTCGTGGACGAGGTGCACCGCTTCTCCAAGGCGCAGCAGGACGCACTCCTGCCGGGTGTGGAGAACCGGTGGGTGACGCTGGTCGCCGCGACCACCGAGAATCCGTCGTTCAGCGTGATCTCTCCGCTGCTCTCGCGCAGCCTGCTGCTTCGGTTGGAGTCGCTGACCGAGGACGACGTGCGCGAGGTGCTCGACCGCGCGGTGACCGACGAGCGCGGTCTCGCCGGCGGTCACGTGCTCGACGAGGAGGCGGCCGCCCACATCGTCCGGCTGGCCGGCGGAGACGCCCGCCGTTCGCTGACCTACCTGGAGGCGGCAGCCGGAGCGGCGTCCTTGGGCGGCCGAACCGACGACGAGGGTCGCATCGTCATCGACGTCTCCACCGCGGAGGCGGCCGCCGACCAGGCAGCGGTGCGCTACGACCGTGACGGCGACCAGCACTACGACGTGATCAGCGCCTTCATCAAGTCGATCCGGGGCTCGGACGCCGATGCCGCGCTGCACTACCTCGCTCGGATGCTGGAGGCGGGGGAGGACCCACGCTTCATCGCCCGCCGACTAATCATCCTGGCCAGCGAGGACATCGGACTTGCCGACCCCACCGCGCTGACCACCGCTGTCGCCGCCGCCCAGGCGGTCCAGCTGATCGGGCTGCCCGAGGGCAGGATCACCCTCGCTCAGGCGGTGATCGCGCTCGCTGTCGCGCCCAAGTCGAACGCGGTGATCGTCGCGGTCGACGAGGCGCTGCGCGACGTCCGTGCGGGCCGGATCGGCACGGTGCCGCCGCACCTGCGCGACGCCCACTACGCCGGCGCTAAGAAGCTCGGTCACGGCACCGACTACAAGTACAGCCACGACGAGCCGTACGGAATCGCGAGCCAGCAGTATGCCCCTGACGCGATCGGCGACGCCCGCTACTACCGCCCCACCGAGCTCGGTGCGGAGGGTCCCGTCAAGCAGCGCTGGGAGCGGATCCGGGCGATCATCCGCGGGCGTTGAGTGGCCGCTAGGCTTGACTGTCGTGATCGCACACCTCGCCGTCCCCACCTGGCTGGCCGCCGCGCTGCTGCTGGTCGTGGCCGGGCTCGCGCTGGCGGTGGTGGCGATGGCCGCGTCCGTGCGGGCCCAGCGCCGCCGCACGCAGACCCTGCTGGAGCAGGCCGCTGCCGACGCCGAGGAGCTGCGCACCCAGTTGGCCGGGATCGAGCAGCAGCTCGCCGAGCGGGCCGTCGAGACCACGGCCTCACGGACTCCGGTGACCTCGGACGGCCGGGAGTACCTGATCACCGACCTCGGCCGCGAACGCGCCGAGGCGGTGCCGGCGCTGCCCGCCCCGGTCTTCGTGGACGTGTTGCTGCGCGAGTCGATGATCCGGACCGCGTCGCTCGCCGCCGGCCTGCGCCGAGCGCTCGCCCCCGAGGCACGCAACCGGATCCGGTTCGAGATGAGGCGCGAGGTCAAGCGGGCCCGCAAGCAGCGCAAGGCCGACCTGCGCACCGCGCGCAGGGAGTTCGAGGCCCGGCAGCGGGCCGGGATCGAGCCTGCCGGATGAGCCGCGGACTGTGGTTCGGCGCTGGCATCGCCGCCGGGGTCTACGGGATGGTCCGCGCCCGGAGGATGGTCGAGATCTTCACCGTGGACGGCTTGCGCGACAGGGTCGGTGCCGTCTTCGTGGGGGCACGGACCTTCCGCGAGGAGCTCGACCAGGGCCGGGTCGAGGCCGAGCACGACCTCCGCGAGCGCTACCGCCTGGCCACTGAGAACCAGGGGCCGCCGGCGCTCCCCACCGCCCGGGACGACAATCGGGCACTGAAGCACAACACCACCGCTCCACCCCACGCCACCACGCTGGACCAGAAAGGCACCGATTGATGACGGGCTACCTGAGCACCGCCGAGATCCGACGGCGGTTCCTCGCCCACTTCGAGGCGCGTGGCCACACCGTCGTACCGTCGGCGTCGCTGTTGCTCGACGACCCCAACCTGCTCTTCGTCAACGCTGGCATGGTGCCGTTCAAGCCGTTCTTCCTGGGCCAGGAGACGCCGCCGTACGACCGTGCGACCAGCGTGCAGAAGTGCATCCGCACACCCGACATCGAAGAGGTCGGCAAGACCACCCGGCACGGGACGTTCTTCGAGATGTGCGGCAACTTCTCCTTCGGCGACTACTTCAAGGAGGGTGCCGTCGAGTTCGCTTGGGAGCTGGTCACCCGGTCCCAGGCCGATGGCGGCTTCGGCCTCGACGAGGCAGTGCTCTACCCGAGCGTGCTGGACGGCGACGAGGAGGCGGTGGCGGTCTGGAAGAAGGTGACCGGACTGCCCGACGACCGGATCGTGCGGCTGCCCCCGAAGGAGAACTACTGGTCCATGGGTGTCCCCGGACCCGGTGGCCCCTGCTCGGAGATCCTGATCGACCGGGGACCGGAGTTCGGCGCCGACCGTGACTGGGACGCCGGCGACCGCTACCTGGAGTTCTGGAACCTCGTCTTCATGCAGGACGAGCTCTCCGCGGTCCGCTCCAAGTCCGACTTCGACATCGCCGGGCAGCTCCCGAAGAAGAACATCGACACCGGCATGGGTCTGGAGCGCGTCGCCTACCTGCTGCAGGGCCGCTCCAACATGTACGAGACCGACGTGGTCTTCCCGGTGATCGCCAAGGCCGAGGAGCTGTCGGGCAAGAAGTACGGCGCCGCGTACCCCGACGACGTCCGGTTCCGCGTGGTCGCCGACCACGTCCGCTCCTCGATGATGCTGATCAACGACGGAGTGACGCCGGGCAACGAGGGCCGCGGCTACGTGCTGCGCCGCCTGCTGCGTCGCGCGATCCGCAACATGCGCCTGCTCGGGTACGGCGACCCCGCGCTGCCGGAGCTGATGCCGGTCTCGCGCGACAAGATGGGCGAGACCTACACCGAGCTGCACAGCGAGTGGGACCGGATCGCCCGAGTGGCGTTCGCCGAGGAGGAGGCCTTCCGCAAGACCCTCGCCGCGGGCACCCAGATCTTCGACCTGGCCGCCGGCGAGGTGAAGCGCGCCGGCGCCGCGACCATCCCCGGCGACCGAGCCTTCGCGCTGCACGACACCTATGGCTTCCCGATCGACCTGACCTTGGAGATGGCCGCCGAGGCCGGCCTGGAGGTGGACGAGACCGGGTTCCGTCAGCTGATGACCGAGCAGCGGGAGCGGGCCAAGGCCGACGCTCGCGCGAAGAAGGGCCAACACGCCGACACCGGCGTCTACCGCGGCGTCCTCGACGCCCACGGACCGACCGAGTGGCTCGCCTACGAGACGCTCGAGACCGAGTCGCGGAGCGTGGCGCTGCTCAAGAACGGCGCGGCAGTCCCGGTGCTGGGCAACGGCGAGATCGGCGAACTGGTGCTCGACCGGACCCCGTTCTACGCCGAGTCCGGTGGGCAGGCCGCCGACGCCGGGGTGATCGAGTACGACGGTGGCGCGCTGGAGGTGCTCGACGTCCAGCGCCCGGTCCGCGGCCTGGTGGTGCACCAGGTCCGGGTGGTCGAGGGCGAGCTCCCCGCCGACGCCGCCGCGCTGCACGCCAAGGTCGACCCGCAGTGGCGCCTGGGAGCGCGCCAGGCGCACTCCGGCACCCACGTCGTGCACGCTGCCCTGCGCGACGTACTCGGGCCGACGGCGCTGCAGTCCGGCTCCTACAACCGTCCGGGCTATCTGCGTCTCGACTTCGGCTGGACCCAGTCGCTCACCCCGGGGCAGCTCAAGGAGCTCGAAGAGATCTCCAACAACGCGCTGCGCGCCGACCTGCCGGTCTCCTGGCAGTACATGTCCCTGCCGCAGGCCAAGGACTGGGGAGCGATCGCGCTCTTCGGCGAGACCTACGACGAGTCGCAGGTCCGCGTGGTGGAGATCGGCGGGCCGTGGTCGCGGGAGCTGTGCGGAGGGACCCACGTGGACCACTCCAGCCAGATCGGCACGATCGTGGTCACCGGCGAGGCCAGCGTCGGCTCGGGCAGCCGCCGTATCGAGGCGCTCACCGGTGTCGAAGGCTTCGCCTACCTGGCCCGCGAGCGGGACGTGGTCAGCCAGCTCTCGACCCTGCTGAAGACCCAACCCGACGACCTCGTCGGTCGCGTCGGTGATCTCGTGGACCGGCTCAAGCAGACCGAGAAGGAGATGGAGCGGATCCGACTCGCCCAGCTGCTCTCCGGTGGCGCGGCGCTGGCGGAGGCTGCGGTGGACGTCGCCGGTGTCCAGGTGGTCGCACAGCGGGTGGACGGAGCGGGCGCCGGTGACGTGCGCACCCTGGCGCTCGACGTCCGCGGTCGACTTCGTGCCGACGCGCCGGGTGTCGTGGTGATCATCGGTGCGAGCGAGGGCAAGGCTGCCGTCGTGGCCGCGTTGAACGCGGCGGCGCAGGAGCGCGGGTTGGCCGCCGGCGACCTGGTTCGCGCCGCGGCTCCTTTCCTGGACGGACGCGGTGGCGGCAAGGCCGACGTGGCGCAGGGCGGGGGCAGCGACACCACCCGGATCGACGAGGCGCTGGCCGCGGTCACCGCCGCCCTCACCGGGAGCTGATCGGCGAGCATGCGACACGGCGTACGCCTCGGCGTGGACCCGGGCGACGCCCGGATCGGTGTCGCCCGGTGCGACCCCTCCGGGATGATCGCCACTCCCGTCGAGACGGTACGACGCGGCAAGGGCGACCTGCGGCGACTGGCGCAGCTCGTGCGGTCCGAGGACGCTGTCGAGGTCGTGATGGGGCTGCCCCGCTCGCTCTCGGGCGGCGAAGGGCCCGCGGCGGCCAAGACGCGTGCGCTCGCGGACCGGTTGGCCACCCGGATCGCCCCGGTGCCGGTACGGCTGGTCGACGAGCGGCTCACCACGGTGAGCGCGGAGGCTATGCTGCGCGACCAGCGCAAGGGCGCCAGCCGTCGAGCGGTGATCGACCAGGCTGCCGCTGTCATCATCCTGCAGCACGCGTTGGACGCCGAGCGCGCCACCGGCAGGCCACCTGGAGAGGTGGTCGGCCTCTCCGACACCGAGACCCAGCCCGACTCCCAGCCTGACAACGAGGAGCCCCATGACTGACCCGGTCCTGCCGATGGAGCGGACCGACGACCGCGTCCAGGGCGGCCGCCGCCGCGGCAAGAAGCGGCGCTCCGGCTGCCTGCCCATGCTCGTGGTGGCGGTCATCTTCGCGGCGCTGCTGGCCTACTTCGTGCCCAAGGGCATCGACCAGGTCCAGGAGATGTTCGCGGCTCCGGAGGACTACCCGGGCCCCGGCTCCGGCAAGGTCAGCGTCGTCATCGAGCCCGGCCAGTCGATCCCGTCGATGGGCGAGGAGCTCGCCGAGCTCGATGTCGTCGCCTCCTCCGATGCCTTCGTCGACGCTGCGTCGGGCAATCCCGACGCCCAGGGGATCCAGGCCGGCTCGTATGTGATGAAGGAGAAGATGAGCGCCGCCGACGCGGTCGCCCACCTCGCCGATCCCGCGAACGTCGGCGCCGGCAACACGGTGACGATCCCCGAGGGTGCGCGGGTCGGCCAGGTCGTCGAGGCGATCGTCGACAACTCCGACTTCACCGCCAAGCAGCTCACCCGCCTGCTCGACGACCCGGACCAGATCGGCCTCCCGCCCGAGGCCGGCGGCAACCCCGAGGGCTACCTCTTCCCCGCCACCTACGAGATCACCGCGGACACGACTCCACGCAGCCTGCTCAGCGCCATGGTCGACCAGACCGTGGCCACCGAGAAGGAGCTCCAGATCGCCCAGGGCGCCCGCCGCCTGGGGCTGAGCGTGCACGAGGTGATGACCGTCGCCAGCATCATCGAGCGCGAGGTCAACCGTGAGGAGGACTACGGCAAGGTCGCCCGGGTCATCTACAACCGGCTCGATGACGGCATGCCGTTGCAGATGGACTCCACCGCTGCCTACGCCAGCCAGCGCGAGGGCGACGTGTGGACCACCGACGAGGAGCGGGCCAGCGACTCGCCCTACAACACCTACCGACACACCGGCCTCCCGCCCGGTCCGATCGGGTCGCCGGGCGAGGCCACGATCAACGCCGCGCTCAACCCCTCCGACGGCGACTGGCTCTACTTCGTCGCCGACTTCGAGAACGGCGGCACCCTCTTCGCCGACAACTACGAGGACCACCAGGCCAACGTCGCGAAGGTGCAGGAGTACTGCCGGAACAGCGATGAATGCTGAGCCGCCCGCACCGCAGGAGTCGCTGCGCTGCGGGGTGGTCGGTGACCCGATCGCGCACTCGCTGTCGCCGGCCCTGCACCGGGCCGGCTACGCGGCGCTCACCCTCCCCGCGTCGTACGACGCCAGGCGGGTGACTGCGGGCGGCCTGGCTGCCCACGTGGCCGGCCTCGGCCCGCAGTGGCGCGGGCTGTCGGTCACCGCTCCGCTGAAGCGGGAGGCACTCGACCTGGCCTCCACCGCCACCGACCGGGCCCGGCTCGCCGGCGGTGCGAACACCTTGGTGCGTCGCGCTGGGAGCGACGGTGCCTGGCATGCGGACAACACCGACCTGCCTGGCGCGGTGGCGGCGATCCGGGAGCGTTACGACGCGACGATCAGCGCCGCCGTGGTGCTCGGCGGGGGTGCCACCGCCGCCTCGACCGGACTCGCGCTCGCCGAGCTCGGAGCGCAACGGATCACGGTGGCAGTGCGCGACTCCGCACGTGCCGAGGAGACGGTGGCGGCGATCCGTCGGCACCCGGCCGGCCCCGAGGTGCTGACCGTCGACCTGGGCGACCACGTCCCCACCGACGAGGAGCTCGTCGTCTCCACCGTGCCGGCGGCCGCACAGGGGCCCGATCTGGTGGCCAGGTTCGCCCCGGTCCCGGTGCTCTTCGAGGTCGTCTACGACCCCTGGCCGACGCCGTTGGCGGCGGCCCACAGCGGTCAGGTGGTCACCGGTCTGGACCTGTTGGTGCACCAGGCGGTGCTGCAGTTCGAGCTGTTCACCGGATATCAGGGTCCACTGGCGGCGATGCGCGCCGCCGGTGAGGCCGCCCTGCGGCAGCGGGCCTCCCGCCCGCCGCAGGACTAGCCCGAGGGCGCCGGTGGGCGGCAGCGAGTGGCACCTGGTGGCGGCCGTGCTGGGCGCGGTCGTGGGTGTGGTGTCCGGGCTCGCGGTGCCGGCACTGGTCCGGGCACTGCCCGAGCCGGCGCCGGACCCGGACGAGGATCCTGACGACTTCCCGGAGAAGGTGCCCTACGTCGAGCTGGCCGGGCGGCGAGGACTGGCCACGGGCTGCGCTGTCGCCGGCGCCGTCGCGGGCGGCGCGCTGGGTGCCATGCTCGGGCTGGGCCTGGCACTGGCCTGGCTCCTGGTGCTGCTGCTCCCTGGCCTCGCGCTGGCCGTGGTCGACTACGTGACCTGGTTCCTGCCGAGCCGGATCATCTGGCCCACCGCGGCGCTGGTGGTGACGCTGCAGACGGTGGCTGCCGTCGCCTGGTCCGATTGGCGTGTCCTCGGCCTGGCCGGCCTCGGGTTCGTCGCAGTGGGTGGCTACTACGGCCTGCTGTGGCTGGTGAGCCCACGGCTGATGGCCTTCGGGGATGTCCGGTTGGGGGCGCTGCTGGGCCTCGCGCTGGGACCGTTCGGCTTGCCGACCCTGCTGCTCTCCGTCCTCGCCGCCGCGGTGGTCGGCGCGCTCGCCTTGGTGCCGTTGCGACGCGCCGGCAACACCATCCGGCGGCACGTCCCCTTCGGTCCTTTCCTGCTCGTCGGCGCGGTGGTCGCGGTGGTCGCGGGCCAGGTCCTGGCTGAGCTCTGAGACCGCGCAGCAGATCCCCGCGCGCCGCGTGGGAGGATCGTGCCCATGTTGCGCTGGTTGACCGCGGGGGAGTCCCACGGACCGAGTCTCGTCGCGATCCTCGAAGGGCTTCCGGCCCATGTCGAGGTCACCACCGACGACATCGCCGACTCCCTGGCCCGCCGCCGGTTGGGCTACGGCCGCGGCGCCCGGATGAAGTTCGAGGCGGACGCGGTGCGGGTGATCGGGGGCGTG
The DNA here is from genome assembly GCA_008123405.1 of Nocardioides sp. BGMRC 2183. Classification (GTDB taxonomy): domain Bacteria; phylum Actinomycetota; class Actinomycetes; order Propionibacteriales; family Nocardioidaceae; genus Nocardioides. Next base: position 5,846 of record VSSA01000023.1, on the reverse strand, counting down.
CGGCACGGACGCACCCAGGGTGGGCCGGTCGCGATCGAGGTCGGCAACACCGAGTGGCCCAAGTGGGAGAAGGTGATGGCCGCCGACCCGGTCGACCCGGTCGAGCTGGAGGCGATGGCCCGCAACGCTCCGCTCACCCGGCCTCGGCCCGGCCACGCCGACCTGGCCGGCATGCAGAAGTACGCCTTCGACGACGCTCGCCCGATCCTGGAGCGCGCCTCGGCGCGCGAGACCGCCGCCCGAGTGGCACTCGGCCGGGTGGCCTCCAACTTCCTGGCTCAGGCCACCGGCGCGACGATCGTCTCCCACGTGCTGGAGATCGGCGGGGTGCGCACCCCCGGGAGCGCACTGCCGAGGATCGAGGACGTCGCGGCGCTCGACGCCGACCCGGTGCGCTGCTTCGATGCCGACGGTTCCCAGCAGATGGTGGAGCGGATCGACGTCGCCCACAAGGAGGGCGACACCCTCGGCGGCGTGGTCGAGGTCGTGGTGCACGGGCTGCCGCCCGGCCTCGGCTCGCACGTCCACTGGGACCGACGGCTGGACGCTCGCCTGGCCGGCGCCCTGATGGGCATCCAGGCGATCAAGGGCGTCGAGGTCGGCGACGGGTTCGAGCTCGCAGCCACGCCGGGCTCGCTGGCACACGACGAGATCGTGTCCGCCCCCGACGGCATCCGCCGGGTCTCCGGACGTTCCGGCGGCACCGAGGGCGGGATGACCACCGGCGAGGTGCTGCGGGTGCGCGCCGCGATGAAGCCGATCGCCACCGTGCCCCGGGCGCTGCGCACCGTCGACCTGGCCACCGGCGAGGAGGCAGTCGCCCACCACCAGCGCTCCGACGTGTGTGCCGTCCCGGCGGCCGGCATCGTGGCGGAGGCGATGGTCGCCCTGGTCCTGGCCGACGCGGTGACCGAGAAGTTCGGCGGTGATGCGCTGAGCGAGGTTCGGCGCAACGTCAACAGCTACCTGGACACGCTGAGGTACCGCTGAGGTGGGCGCCTCGGCCACAGCCCCCCTCGTCGTCCTGATCGGTCCGATGGGTGCCGGCAAGTCCACCGTGGGAGCGCTGCTCGCGCAGCGGCACGGTGTCACCCCGCGGGACACCGACACCGACGTCGAGGAGCGCTCCGGTCGCAGCATCGCCGACCTTTTCGTCGAGGAGGGCGAGGCGCGATTCCGGGAGCTGGAACGGGAGGCGGTCGCCGCCGCGCTCACCGAGCACCCCGGCACCCTCTCCCTGGGCGGCGGTGCCGTCCTCGATCCCGGCACCCGCGACCGCCTCGCCACCTATGTGGCTGGCGGCGGCACAGTCGTCTTCCTCCGCGTCGGCCTCGCCGACGCGGTCAAGCGGGTCGGACTCGGCACCTCGCGGCCGCTCCTGCTCGGCAACGTGCGCGGGCGGATCAAGGCTTTGCTGGACGAGCGCACCCCGATCTACCAGGCGTGCTCCTCCCACACCGTCGACACCGACGGCCGCGACGCCGAGGCCGTCGCCGCCGAGATCGAGGAGCTGATCAGCCGATGACCTCTGCCGCAGGACCGACCAGCATCCGGGTGCGCACCGCTGCGCCGTACGACGTGGTCGTCGGCCACGACGTGCTCGACCGGCTGCCCGGGCTGATCCCGGCCGGAGCGCAGCGGGTCGCGATCGTGTGCCCCGAGTCCCTCGAGGACCTGCTGGACCCCTTCGCCGACCTGCTCGACGACTACGAGGTCGTCGTGCTCCAGGTCCCCGACGGCGAGGAGGCCAAGACCGCCGAGGTGGCATCTGCCTGCTGGGACGCGCTCGGCGAGGAGGGCTTCACCCGCTCCGACGCCGTGGTGACCCTCGGTGGCGGCACCACCTCCGACCTCGGTGGATTCGTCGCCGCCACCTGGCTGCGCGGCGTCGCGGTGGTCCACGTGCCGACCACTGTGCTCGGCATGGTGGACGCCGCCGTCGGCGGCAAGACCGGGATCAACACCGACGCCGGGAAGAACCTCGTCGGCGCGTTCCACGAGCCGGCCGGTGTGCTCTGCGACCTCGCGTTGCTCGCCTCGCTGCCCCGGCCCGACCTGGTCTCCGGCCTGGCCGAGGTGATCAAGTGCGGCTTCATCGCCGACCCCGAGATCCTCCGCCTCGTCGAGGAGACCGACCCGTCCACCCTCACCGCCGACTCCCCGGTGCTGGCCGAGCTCATCGAGCGCGGCATCCGGGTCAAGGCCGAGGTCGTCGCCGGCGACCTCGAGGAGAAGGTCGGCACCACCACCACCGGTCACCCCGGTCGGGAGGCGCTCAACTACGGACACACCCTGGCGCACGCGATCGAGCGGGCCAGCGGATACAGCATCCGACACGGTGAGGCGGTGGCGATCGGCTGTGTCTACGTGGCCGAGCTCGCCCGGCGTACCGGCGGCCTGGACGCAGCGCTCGTGGAGCGCCACCGCGCCGTGTTGGACCGGGTCGGTCTGCCCACGTCGTACGACGGCAGCGCGAGCTTCGAGCAACTGCTGGCCGCGATGCGGGTGGACAAGAAGGCGCGCGGGTCGTTGATCCGCTTCGTCGTGCTCGACCGGCTGGCCTCGCCGGTGTCGTTGGCCGGTCCGAGCGAGGACGACCTGCGCTCCGCGTTCGAGGCGGTGCTGGCGCGGTGAGCGCCGACCGTCGGGTGCTGGTGCTCAACGGACCCAACCTGGGGCGTCTGGGCCGCCGCCAGCCGGAGATCTACGGCGCCACCACCCACGAGGAGCTGGCCGCGCTCTGCCGCGAGTGGGGGAGCGCGCACGGTCTCGAGGTCGAGGTGCGGCAGACCAACCACGAGGGTGTGCTGCTCGACTGGCTCAACACCGCCGCGGACGAGGAGACGCCGGTGGTGCTCAACGCTGCCGCGTGGACCCACTACTCCCTCGCCCTCTACGACGCCTGCGCCCAACTGGTGGCGCCGCTGGTCGAGGTGCACATCTCCGAGCCCAAGCAGCGGCCCGAGCAGTTCCGGCACACCTCCTACGTCGAGCCGTACGCCGCGACCACGATCAGCGGGCAGGGCATCGACGGCTACCGGCAGGCGCTGGAATTCATCGCGGGCGCACCCGCCCACTAGACTCTCCCGTCGGCCCGGACGCGTGCTCCATCCGTCCAGCGGCCCGCGGTACCACGTTGACAATCCATCCAGGTGACTCGCACCTGGCTCACCTCGCATCGGAGAAGACGGACGCATGGCAACCACGAACGACCTCAAGAACGGCATGGTGCTCAAGCTGGACGGCCAGCTCTGGCAGGTGGTCGAGTTCCAGCACGTGAAGCCGGGCAAGGGGCCTGCGTTCGTGCGTACCAAGATCAAGAACGTCGAGTCCGGCAAGAACGTGGACAAGACCTTCAACGCCGGCACCAAGGTGGAGACCGCCACCGTCGACCGTCGCAGCTACCAGTACCTGTACAACGACGGCACCAACTACGTCTTCATGGACACCGAGACCTACGAGCAGTTCGAGGTCACCCCCGACATCGTCGGCGACGCCCGGCACTTCCTGCTGGAGAACGCCGAGGCGATCCTGGCGATGAACGAGGGCCGGATCCTCTTCATCGAGCTGCCGCCCTCGGTCGAGCTCGTGATCACCTACACCGAGCCCGGCGTGGTCGGCGACTCGGCCACCGGCCGCACCAAGCCGGCCACCCTCGAGACCGGTCACGAGATTCAGGTGCCGCTCTTCGTCGAGCAGGGCGAGAAGGTCAAGGTCGACACCCGCGACTCCTCCTACCTCGGTCGCGTGAAGGGCTGATGAGCGCACGGACCAAGGCGCGCAAGCGCGCACTGGACCTCCTCTTCGCCGCGGACCTGCGTGGCGAGACCGGTGTGGACGGCCTGGAGCGGGCGATCGCCGAGGGCAACCCACCGAGCAACCCCTACACCGGGGCGCTGGTCCGCGGTGTGGTCGACAACCAGTCCCGGATCGACGAGGTGCTGCGGGACTTCGCACAAGGCTGGTCCCTGGAGCGGATGCCGGCTGTCGACCGCAACGTGCTGCGCCTCGGCGTCTACGAGCTGCTCTATGCCGACGACGTCCCCGACGCGGTGGCTGTCTCCGAGGCGATGGGGCTGGTCCGCGACCTCTCCACCGACGAGTCGCCGGCCTTCGTCAACGGCGTGCTCGGTGCCATCCAGCGCGACAAGGACTCCCTGGTCTGACGCTGGTCTGGCGGCCTAGGGTCGGGAGCATGACCCAGGATCGCACCGTGGACGTCGTCGTGATCGGTCTCGGACCGGGTGGCGAGCATCTGGCGACAGAGCTGGCCGGTGCCGGCCTCGAGGTGGTCGGCGTGGAACGCCGCCTGGTCGGCGGCGAGTGTCCCTACTACGGGTGCATCCCGTCGAAGATGATGATCCGCGCCGCCGGCACCCTGGCCGAGGCCGACCGGATCCAGGGCCTGGCCGGCAGCGCGACGGTGAAGTCGTCCTGGGAGCCGGTGGCGCGTCGGATCCGCGACGAGGCGACCACCGACTGGGACGACACCGTCGCCGTGCAGCGGCTCGAGGCCGCCGGGGCCGAGCTGGTCCGTGGCACCGCACGGCTCACCGGCCCGGGGCAGGTGAGCGTCGAGACCGCCGCTGGCCCGCGCCGTCTGACAGCACGCCGCGGAGTGGTCCTCAACACCGGCACCGAGCCCGCCGTGCCGCCGATCGATGGCCTGGCCGCGACGCCGTACTGGACCAATCGGGAGGCGATGCGCGTCACCGAGCTGCCCGGCAGCCTGACCGTGGTCGGTGGCGGTGCGATCGGGCTGGAGTTGGCTCAGGCGTTCGCCCGTTTCGGCGTGGAGGTCACCGTGGTCGAGGCGGGTCCGCGGATCCTCGGTCCCGAGGAGCCCCAGGCCGCCGACGTGGTACGACGGGCGCTACGCGCCGAGGGCATCACGGTCCTCGAGGACGTCGCCGCAGAGCGGGTCGACCACGCGGGGGGACGGTTCACCCTCCGGATGGGCGGCGACGACGTCGGCAGCGACGCCCTGCTGGTGGCGGCCGGGCGACGCAGCAACCTCTCCGACATCGGCCTCGAGACGGTCGGTCTCGACCCGTCGGTGCGGTTCATCGAGGTGGATGACCGGATGCGCGCCGGCGAGCGACTCTGGGCGATCGGCGACATCACCGGGAAGGGCGCCTTCACCCACATGTCCATGTACCAGGCTGACGTCGCGCTGCGCGACCTGCTCGGTCAGGACGGTCCGGCCGCCGACTACCGAGCGGTCAGCCGGGTGACCTTCACCGACCCCGAGGTGGGCGCGGTCGGTGTCACCGAGCATCAGGCCCGGGAGAGCGGTACGCGGATCGGCATCGGGGTCACCGACCTGGCGGCCTCCTCGCGGGGGTTCCTGCACGGTCCGGGGCCGGACGGCACCGCGAACAGCGGTGTGGTGAAGGTCGTCGCCGACCTCGACCGAGGTGTCCTGGTGGGCGCAACCACGGTCGGACCGAGTGGCGGGGAGATGATCGGGCTGCTTGCTGCGGCCGTGCACGCGCAGACCCCGATCGCCACGCTGCGCACGATGCACTTCGCCTACCCGACCTTCCATCGGGCGATCGAGTCCGCGCTCGCCGCCCTCGGGTAGGTTGACGCCCGTCGGTAGCCCTATCTCGGAGGTGTGCCCATGAGCGACTCGTCCATCGACAGCGACGGCCCGGAGGAGACCTCGGACCGTCTGTACACCCCCGACGAGCTCGAGGAGTTCGCCCGCCGGCAACTCTCGGCCGCGCGGTCCGGCCAGGAGCCCGATCCGCTCACCGACCCGATCGCACCGCCGGCGGCCACCGGCTGGTCTCGCGCTGCGGGGTGCCCACCGCGCCGCGGAAGTACTTCGTGGTGACGATCGT
>VSSA01000022.1 GCA_008123405.1 Nocardioides sp. BGMRC 2183 | reverse complement strand
ACCTACACCTGGCACGGGCCACACGGCCAGACCTGGACCACCGACCCCACCGGCACCCGACAACCCGGACGCTCTTATCCGGTCAGCACGTCGACCAGCTCCGACGGCCCACCGAGCACCAGGTCGAACCGGTCCGAGCGCAGCGGCGGGTCCGCCACCGGCCGCGGCACGTAGGCCGTCCGCATCCCTACTCGTGCCGCGCCGCGCAGGTCCCAGGCGTGCGCCGCCACCATCAGCACCCGCTCGGCCGGCACCCCGGCCGCCTCGACCGCGAGCCGGTAGGCGGCCGGGTCGGGCTTGATCGTCCCCGCGCTCTGGATCCGCGCTCAGCCCGGCGGACCGGTCGAGTCCCGCACCACCAGCTCGTGCCCAGCCGTACGACGCCGCGGCCGCGCGGCCGGCTCCTTGAGTGCCAGCTCCAACGCGTGCTCGCCCATGGTGAGCATGGGCAGTCGGATCGTGGTCAGCGACGGGGCGAGGTCTCCGGCGACCGCGACGTCGTCGAAGCCGGTCACCGAGATCCGACCCGGCACGTCGATCCCCTGCAGCCGGAGCACGGAGAGGATGCCGATGGCCATGTCGTCGTTCATCGCCAGGATCGCGGTGACGTCCGGGTGCTCGGCGAGGATCTGCTCGGCGGCGATCTTGCCGCCGGCACGGGTGAACTCGGCCTCGATCACCTGCACCGTGGCGAAGTCGACGCCGGCGGCCGTGCAGGCCTCCTCGACTCCGGCGAGCCGGTCGGCGATCGTGGTCAGGCCGCGCGAGCCGGTCGCCACCGCCAACCGGCGGTGGCCGAGAGCGAGCACGTGCTCGGCGATCGCGCGCCCGCCTTTGGTGTTCTCCGGCAGCACAGCGTCCACGCCCAGGTGGTGTCGACCGATCACCGCGACCCGCCCGCCCGCCTCGCGATAGGCCTGCAGGTCCTGGCGGGCGGCCGCCTGCAGGGCAGGGTCGACGAAGCCGGACCCCGCGATCACGATCGCCCCGACGCGGTGGGCGACCAGCGAGCGGATCTGCTCCAGCTCCTTGTCCGGATCGCGACCGGTGTGGCAGATCTGCACGGTGAGCCCCTCCTCCCCTCCGAGGCGCAGCACGCCGCTGGCGATCTCGGCGAAGTAGGGGTCGCCGATCTCGTGCACCACGAGACCGACCGAGCGGGAGGTGCCGGCCGCGAGGCTGCGGGCGTGCACGTTGGCGACGTACCCCATCTGACGGGCGACCTCACGGACCCTTTCGGCGACCGTGTCGCTGACCCCGGGGGCCCCGGACAGGCTCCGGGAGGCGGTGGCGATCGAGACCCCCGCCGCCGTCGCCACGTCCTGCAGCCGCAGGGTCGCTCGCTGTCTCGACACCTGCACCCCCTCTCCTCGGCCCCGCACCAGCAGGAGCAGCCCTCGACCAAGAAAGCCGCGTTGTGACCCTTGCCACATCCGGCCCTGGCTGCCTAGAGTAACCGAAAGCGCTTACGAAAGCGCTTACGTTCACATCTCGAGGAGCGCCATGAAGGTTCCGACCAGTCTGCGCATCACCGCACTCGCCGTCGCCGGCAGCCTCGCCCTGACCGGCTGCATCAGCAGTGGCGACAGCGGTGGTGGCGGTGGCGACGACGACACCATCAGCATCGGCATCTCGCTGCCCCTGACCGGCGACTACTCCGAGCCCGGCAAGGGAGTCCAGCAGGGCTACGAGGCCTGGGCCGCCTGGATGAACGAGAACGGCGGGCTGCTCGGCAAGGAGGTGGAGCTGACCATCCTCGACGACCAGTCCAGCGCCGACCGGGTCGCCGCCGACTACGAGAAGTTGATCAACTCCGACGGCGTCGACCTGATCTTCGGCCCGTTCTCGACCCGCCTGGTGGTCCCGGCCGCCCAGGTCGCCCAGGACTACGGCTTCCTCTTCGTGGAGCCGGCGGGCGCCGCTCCCGAGGTCTTCACCCAGGGCTTCGACAACCTCTTCTACGCTGCGCCGGCCGTCGCCGACGACCACTACGACTACCTGGCCGACCACATCGAGGCGATGCCGCCGGCCCAGCGTCCGAAGACCGCTGCCTACGCCGCGATGGACGACCCGTTCGCGATGGGCACGGCCTACGGGCTCAAGGCCCGGTTGGAGGAGATGGGCGTCAAGACCGTGGTGGACGAGGTCTACCCGCCCAACACGACCGACTTCAGCAGCATCGCGGCCAAGGTCGCCGACAGCAATGCCGACATCATGGTCGGCGGCACGCAGTACCAGGACGCGGTCAACCTGATCCTCGCGCTGCAACAGCTCGACTACCAGCCCGCGATGGCCGCCTTCTCCACCGCGCCGACCAACCCCGAGTTCCCCGAGGCGATCGGCGACAAGACCGAGGGCATCCTCTCCCCCACCGGCTACACCCCCGACGCGACGTACCCCTCCAACAAGGAGTTCGTCGAGTTCTACACCGCCGAGTACGGCGACCCGCCGGGCGAGGACCAGGCGAACGCCTGGACCACCGGTCAGGTCGTCGCCGCAGCGGTCGAGGCCGTCGACTGCGCCGATCCCGACCCGGAGTGCCAGCAGCAGCTCATCGACTGGCTGCACGAGAACGAGGTGGAGACCGTCGTCGGCCCGCTCACCTGGGACTCCGAAGGTCGCCCACAGGGCGCGCACATGATCCAGCAGTACGTCGACGGCAAGATCCGCATCGTGCTCCCCGAGGACCAGGCGGAGGCCGAGTTCATCGCGGTCAAGCCGCCGTGGTGAGCCACTGACCCACTGCCCCCTCCCGACCGAGCCGAGCCGAAAGGTCCGACCGAATGTCCCTGCTCCTGCAGAGCCTGGTGCTGGGCGTGCTGCTGGGCGGGCTCTACGCCCTCCTCGCCGCCGGCCTCACCCTCTACTTCGGCGTGATGCGCGTCGTGATGATCGCCCACTCGGCGTTCCTGATCCTCGCCGCCTACCTCGCCTGGTTCTGGACCACCGAGACCGGGATCGACCCGATGGTCTCGCTGCTGTGGACGGTGCCGCTCTTCTTCGTGACCGGCGTGCTGATCCAGCGGCTGCTGATCTCGCGCCTGCGGCCCGCCACGCTGACCATGATGTCGGTGCTGCTGACCTTCGCGGTCGCACTGGTCATCGAGGGCACCCTGGGCTTCGTCTTCACCGGCACCCAGCGCCGCGTCCAACTCCCCTACGGCGGGGCGGACATCAGCATCGGCGGGGTCAACATCGCCGTGGTGAAGCTGATCGCCTTCGGCCTCGCCGCCGCATCGCTGCTGGCGCTCTACCTGCTGCTCACCCGGACCAAGTTCGGCCAGGCGCTGCGTGCCACCATCCAGCACCCCGAGGCGGCGCGCCTGGTCGGCATCAACACCGAGCGGACCGCCGGCTACGGCTTCGGCCTGGGGTTGGCCACAGCTGCCATCGGCGGCACCGCCCTCTCCCTCGACTCCACCATCTACCCGTCGCTGCACTGGCACTGGATCGGTCCGCTGATGGCGATCATCGTGGTCGGCGGCCTGGGCAGCATCCCCGGCGCGGCGATCGCCGCGATGGTGCTCGGGGTCGGCCAGAGCCTGCTGCAGATCCCGCTCGGCACCACCTGGGCGCAGACGTTCTTCTACATCGCGCTCTTCGCCACCCTCATGATCCGTCCGCAGGGATTCTTCGGAGGTCGTCTTGCCCAGCGCTTCTGACACCCGCACCGCCGACACCGGCGCCGCAGCGGCCCACGCCGGCCGCCGCGACCCGCGTGGCGTCGTACCGACGATCGTGAAGGCAGTCGCGCTGGTGCTCCTCGCAGCAGCGATCGTCGCCTTCCCCAGCGTGGCCGCCAACCCCTTCATCCTCTCGGTCGGCGTGGTCATCATGAGCTATGCCGTGCTGGCCACCGGCTGGAACTTCATGGGCGGCTTCACCGGCTACATGTCGCTCGGGCACGCCGCCTACGCCGGGTTGGGTGGCTATTCGACAGCCCTGCTCATCGTGAAGGCCGAGCTGAACCCATGGGTCGCGCTCGCCCTCGGCGCCCTGATCACCGCGGTGATCGCGGTCCCGGTCGGCATCGCCAGCCTCCGGGTGCGCGGCGCGTCGTTCGTGATCGTCTCCATCGCCTTCGTGCTGATCCTGCTGCTGGTCTTCCAGTCGTGGGGCGGGTTCACCGGCGGCTCGAACGGGCTCCGGATCCCCCGGCCGTTCGGCCCCGAGGTGCTGCGCCCCGAGCAGCACGAACGGTTCTTCTACATCCACGCCGCCCTGTTGGCCGTCGCCCTGCTGCTGTGGTGGCTGATCGACCGCTCGCGCTTCGGCATCGGCCTCAAGGCGATCCGCGAGGACGAGGACAAGGCGCAGGCGCTCGGTGTCCCCACCTTCCAGTACAAGCTGGTCGCCTTCGTCCTCTCCGCCTTCTTCACCGCCCTCGGCGGCGGGGTGTACGCGCTCTGGTTCGGCTTCCTCGACCCGGTCTTCCAGTTCTCCATCCTGATCGGCTCCTACATGGTGCTGATGAGCCTGCTCGGCGGCATCCGCAGCCTCTTCGGCCCGGCGCTGGGCGCGCTGATCGTCGGCTACGCGGTGGAGTTCTTCAAGAGCGAGTACGGCGACACCCAGTTCCACCTGGTGGCCACCGGTCTGCTGCTGGGCATCGTGGTCCTCTTCATGCCCGACGGGATCATCCCCGGCGTCACCGGCCTGCTCCGCCGGTTCCGCCCCCAGGCCTCCTCCATCCGCGAGGTCACCCAGGCCGAGCTGGCCGAGCAGCGCGCCGGCGGCGCCCACACCGGCACCGACTCCTCCGGCGGAGATTCCACCGGCGGCGCGACCCGCGCCCCCGATCCCCAGGTCACCGAGGGAGTGCACCCATGAGTCAGGCCACCGCCCCCACCCCCGGTACGGCGCCCGCGGGCACCTCCCCCGAGATCGGGCTGTCCACCGACGGGCTGAGCAAGGCCTTCGGCGGTGTGCAGGCCGTCGACGGCGCCTCGGTCGCCTTCCACCACGGCAAGGTCAACGCCCTGATCGGACCCAACGGCTCCGGCAAGACCACCTTCTTCAACTGCGTGACCGGGATGATCAAACCCGACGCCGGGTCGGTCTCCTACCGAGGCTCCTCCATCACCCGCAAGGCACCGCACCGCATCGCCCGGGCCGGCATCGGACGCAGCTTCCAGCTGTGCCGGATCTTCCCGCGGATGACCGTGCTGGAGAACATGCTCGCCGCGGTCCGCCCGCACCCGCTGCACCTGCTCCGTTCCTCGCACGACCGGGGCGACATCGAGCGGGCACGCGAGCTGCTCACCCGGGTCGGGATCGAGCATCTCGAGCGGGTCGAGGCCCGTGACCTCTCCTACGGCCAGCAGAAGCTGCTCGAGCTCGGCGGCGTGCTGATGGCCGACCCCGAGACGATCATGCTCGACGAGCCAGCCGGCGGCGTGAACCCGGCGCTGATCGACCGGATCGCCGGCCTGGTCCGCAGCCTCAACGCGGAGGGCCGCACCTTCATCGTGGTCGAGCACAACATGGACCTGGTGATGAGTCTCAGCGACCACGTCGTGGTCTTCGACCGCGGCCGTCCCATCTGCGAGGGCCCGCCCTCGGTCGTGCAGAACGACCCCCGAGTCCTGGAGGCCTACCTTGGCATCTGACACACCCACCGAGTACCTGCTCGAGCTGGAGGACATCGAAGCCGGCTACGGCCGAGCCGCCCTGGTGTTGCGCGGCCTGACCGTCAAGGTCCCGGCCGCGACCATCGTCTGCCTGGTCGGCCCCAACGGCGCCGGCAAGTCGACGGTCCTCAAGGTGGCCAGCGGGATGCTGACACCTCGCGCCGGCGCCATCCGGGTCTGCGGTCGCGACGTGACCAGCAACGGTCCGCAGCAGATGCTGACCTCCGGGCTCTCCCACGTCCTGCAGGGCCACAGCGTCTTCAAGGAGATGAGCGTCGAGGAGAACGTGATGCTCGGCGCCTACACCCTCAAGGACAAGGCGGAGATCGCCGAGCGCGCCGGCTTCGTCAAGGACCTGTTCCCGGTCGTCGCCGAGCGCTGGTCCGCACTCGCCGGCGCGCTGTCGGGCGGGCAGCAGAAGCAGGTCGAGTTCGCCCGATCGCTGATGGTCAGCCCGCAGGTGGTGCTCCTCGACGAACCCTCCATGGGATTGGACCCGAAGGCCACCCAGACCGTCTTCGACCAGGTGGTCCGGATGCGTGACGCCGGCACCGCCGTGCTCCTCGTGGAGCAGAACGCGCGGCGCGCGCTGGAGACCGCCGATCTCGGCTGCGTCCTCGACCTGGGCCGGGTGCACATCTCCGGCGCCGCGAGCGACCTGCTGCAGGACCCGCAACTCGCCGAGCTCTACCTCGGCGGCCGGCCCGCCGAGCCCGCGGCGAGCACCGCCTCGGGCTGACCGCGCCCGCCCTACTCGCACCACACCGACACGACCCCGAAACACCGCTCCCTCCCCCGAGGCCGTAGAGAGACGAGGACGCCATGCCCGACACCACCTACCGCATCCTGATGAACGGCGTCACCGGCCGGATGGGCTACCGCCAGCACCTGCTCCGGTCGATCCTCGCGATCCGCGACGACGGCGGCATCGGCCTGCCCGACGGCACCCGCCTGCAGGTGGAGCCGGTGCTCCTGGGCCGCAACGCCGACAAGCTGGCCCGGATGGCCGCCGAGCACCACATCGACGACTGGACCACCGACCTCGACACCGCGCTGGCTGAGGACCCGGCGACGATCTACTTCGACGCCCAGGTCACCAGCGAGCGCCGCAAGGCGATCCTCAAGGCCGCCGCGGCCGGCAAGCACGTCTTCACCGAGAAGCCCATCGCCGAGTCGGTGGCCGAGGGGCAGGAGCTCGTCGACGCCGCCCAGCAGCACGGGATCATCAACGGGGTCGTCCACGACAAGCTCTACCTGCCGGGGCTGATGAAGCTCAAACGGCTCATCGACGGCGGCTTCTTCGGCCGGATCCTCTCGGTGCGCGGCGAGTTCGGCTACTGGGTCTTCGAGGGCGACTATCTGCCCGCCCAGCGCCCCAGCTGGAACTACCGGGCCGAGGACGGCGGCGGGATGGTGCTGGACATGTTCTGCCACTGGAACTACGTGCTGGAGAACCTTTTCGGCCGCGTCGAGGCGGTCACCGCCAAGGCGGTCACCCACATCCCCGAACGGTGGGACGAGCAGGGCAACCCCTACACCGCGACGGCCGACGACGCCGCCTACGCCATCTTCGAGCTCGAGGGCGACGTGATCGCCCAGGTGAACTCCTCCTGGGCGGTGCGGGTGGAGCGCAAGGAGCTCGTCGAGTTCCAGGTCGACGGGACCCGCGGCTCGGCCGTCGCCGGCCTCTTCGGATGTCGCATCCAGCCGCGCGAGGCGACCCCCAAGCCGGTCTGGAACCCGGACGTGCCGACCAGCGAGGACTTCCGCGGTCAGTGGCGCGACATCCCCGACAACACCGACTTCGGCAACGGCTTCCGCGCCCAGTGGGAGGAGTTCCTGCTCGACGTGCACCACGGACGACCGCACCCCTACGACTTCGCCGCCGGGGTGCGAGGCCTGGAGCTGGTCGATGCCGGACTGCGCTCCTCGGCCGAGGGTCGTCGGATCGAGATGCCGGGCGCCCGATGACCGGCCGCGTCGCCGTACCGACGGCGGAGGGCGGGTGGAGCGACGTCGACCTCCTTGAGCCGCGGCAGTGGAAGGAGCATCCACAGCCGTACGCCTCGCGAATCGCGTTCGCCGCGGCGCACGTGGTGGCCGACCCGCGCGGCGAGAACGTGCCCGGCGCCCCCGCGGTGCTCGACTGGGACTCCACGCTGGCCTTCCGCCGTGAGCTCTTCCGCTACGGGTTCGGGGTGGCCGAGGCGATGGACACCGCGCAGCGCAACATGGGTCTGGACTGGCCGGCGATCCAGGAGCTGGTACGACGCAGCGCCGAGCAGGCCGCCGACTTCGACGCCCGGATCGCCTCCGGCGCCGGCACCGACCACCGGGCAGAGATCGCCACGCTGGCCGAGGTGCACGACGCCTATGCGGAACAGATCGACTTCGTGGAGTCGACCGGCTCCCAGGTGATCGTGATGGCGTCGCGCCACCTGGCCGCGCTGGCGACCGGGCCCGAGGACTACCTCCAGGTCTACGACGACTTGCTGCGCCAGGTCCGCGAGCCGGTGATCCTGCACTGGCTGGGCGAGATGTTCGACCCACACCTGCGCGGCTACTGGGGCTCGAGGGACGTGGCGGCGGCGACAGCTACCTTCCTCGACCTGATCCGCGCCCACAGCAGCCGGGTCGACGGGGTCAAGGTCTCGCTGCTCTCCGCCGAGCACGAGGTCGGCCTGCGCGCCGCGCTCCCCGAGGGCGTGCGGCTCTACACCGGCGACGACTTCCACTACCCCGAGCTGATCCGCGGCGACGGCCGGCACCACTCCGACGCACTGCTCGGCGCCTTCGCAGCGATCGCTCCGGCCGCGTCGGCAGCGCTCAGTGCCCTCGACGACGGCGATCTGACCACCTACGACGCCGAGATGGCTCCCACGCTCGCGCTGTCGCGGCACGTCTTCGAGGCGCCGACCTGGCACTACAAGACCGGGATCGCGTTCCTCTCCTGGCTCTGCGGTCACCAGCCCGGCTTCACCATGGTCGGCGGCCTGCAGTCCGCCCGCAGCGTGGTGCACCTCGGCCGCCTCTTCGCGCTGGCCAACACCGCCCGGCTGCTCCCCGACCCCGACCTCGCGGCCCACCGGATGACCCTGTTGCTCCAGACGGCGGGAGCCGCCCGATGAGTGCCACAGCCGCCACCGGCCGCGCGGTCGACGTACCGTCGGGGCGGCAGGCGACCGTGCCCACCCCTGCCCCCGGCGATCCGCGTCTGGCGCGACTCTCGCTCAACCAGAAGACGATCGACGGCTGGTCCTTGGCAGAGGCGGTCGAAGGGTGCGTGCGGCACGGCATCGAGTCGATCGGCGTGTGGCGCGAGCCGTTGGCCGACGTCGGGCTCGCGGCGGGCGCCGCCATGATCCGCGATGCCGGCCTGCGGGTCTCCGCCGTGTGCCGCGGGGGCTTCTTCACCGGTGAGGACACCGACGGCTCCCGGCACGAGGACAACCTGCGCGCCCTCGACGAGTGCGCTGCCCTCGGCGCCCCCGCGCTGGTCCTGGTGCCCGGTGGCCTGCCGCCCGGCGATCGCGATCTCCGCGCTTCCCGCCGCCGCGCGGCCGACGCCATCGCAGCCCTGGTTCCGCACGCGCTCGACGTCGGCGTGCGGTTGGCGATCGAGCCGATGCATCCGATCTTCGCCGCGGACCGGGGCGTGGTCTCCACGCTCGCCCAGGCGCTCGACATCGCCGAGCCCTTCCCGGCCACCGCTGTCGGCGTCGTGGTCGACACCTTCCACGTCTGGTGGGAGCCCGGTGTGGAGGAACAGATCGCCCGCGCCACCGGCCGGATCGCCAGCTATCAGGTCTGTGAGTGGATCACCCCGCTCCCGCCGGACGCGCTGCTCTCCCGCGGAATGATGGGCGACGGCCACATCGACTTCGCTCACCTCACCCGCTGCGTGGCCGCCGCCGGCTATACCGGCGACGTCGAGGTCGAGATCTTCAACGCCGAGGTGTGGGCCGCCGACGGCGACGCCGTCCTGGACACCATCGCGCGCCGCTACGTCGAGCTCGTGGAGCCGCACCTGTAAGTGCCCCACCGCCTGCACTCACCACACCTGTCTCGGAAGGACGTGAGCACCGTGCAGCACCCACCCACCCCTCCTCACCCCCGCAAACGAACCCGCCGGCGGACCGTCGGTCTGCTGGCGAGCGCGGCCCTGGGCCTCGGGATGGCCGCCGCGCCGTCGGCGTCCGGTGAGGCAACGCACCCGCCGCCGATCGCCGTGGTCCGCGCTCCGGCCGCCCCACAGCACTGGGATCCGCTGACAGACGCCCTGTGGTCGTTCGAACGTGGCCAGGTCGCGCTCACCGCTCCCGGCACCAACCCGGGCGGCCCTCGGCGACCGTTCGAGTACGCGGTGGTCACCAAGGGACCGGAGCTGAGCTCGCTGGTGCTCGCCGCGCAGGTGCGCATCGACGAGGTGGTCGCCGTGGACAACCGCGACGTCGTCGTGATCTGGAACTACCAGTCGCCCACCCGCTTCTACTACGCGCATCTCTCGCAGGACAACACGATCTATCCGCACAACGGGATCTTCGTCGTCGACGACGCGGACCGACGCCGGATCGACGACCAGTGGAACGGCGTCGACGAGGGGGCACCGCCCGCGATCGACGACACCGACTGGCACGACGTACGGATCACCTACCAGGCCACGACCGGCGCGATCGCCGTGTACGTCGACGACCGGCGCACGCCGCTGATGACCGCCACCGACACCACGTTCAGCGGCGGTCGGATCGGCTTCGGCTCCTTCGACAATTTCGGCCGCGCACGACATGTCCGCGCCGTCGGCGCCACCGCGTCCGCCGACACCCCCTGATCCCCGTCGGCCCCGGCCCGCCTGGCGACAGGTCGGCGCCGGGGCCGACGAGGGCTGCCGGCGGCCACCGGCAGCAGTTGTCATCAACCACCACACACAGTGAGGGACCACACCCCATGCGCACAACACGCTGGTGGGTGGGTGCCGCGGCAGCATCGATGCTGACCGTGACACTCGCCCCTCTCGGACCCGGGTCGGCCGTCGCCGACGAGCCCGACCCGAACACCCCGATCACCGATCCTGTGCCGCGGCAGATCAAGGCGTCCACCCTCGGGCTGGTGCTCGAGGAGTACGCCCAGCTGCCGGCCTCGGAGCCCAACGGCGACTGGACCGACGTACGTCTCGGCGATCGGCACAATCGGATCAACTACATCGGCGAGCTGCCCGACGACTCCGGGCGGATGCAGGTGCCCGACCTGAACGGGTCGCTCTACCTGATCGACGACGGCGAGACCCACACCTACCTCGACATCGCCGAGCGCTACGACAACTTCATGTCGTGGCGCGGCCTCGGCACCGGGTTCGGCTTCGCCACCTTCCACCCGGACTTCGAGGAGAACGGGAAGTTCTACACGGTGCACTCCGAGACGCCGGATGCGCCCGGGGAGCAGACCTACCCCGGGCAGTCCGGGTCGAATGCGGTGCAGAGCGTGGTGACCGAGTGGACCGCTGAGGACCCGTCGGCGAACACCTTCAGCGGCACCAGCCGGGAGATCTTCCGGTTCCGCTTCGGCGGTCAGACGCACGCGATCCAGCAGATCGACTTCAACCCGCACGCCACACCGCGCGACGACGACTACGGCCTGCTCTACCTCGCCGTCGGCGACGGCGGTCTCGGCGTCAACAGCGACATCCCGCAGGACATGACGACGCCGGCGGGCAAGATCCTGCGGATCGACCCGGCCGGCACCGACGGCCCCAATGGCGAGTACGGCGTCCCGAGGTCGAACCCCTTCGTCGGCCAGCCCGGCGCGCTCGGCGAGATCTACGCGCTGGGCATGCGTGACCCGCACCGGTTCAGCTGGGACCCCCGCGGCGACCACGACATGTTCCTGGGCCACATCGGCCAACGCGCGATCGAGGCGATCTACGACGTCGACGCCGGCGACAACTTCGGGTGGCCGGTGATCGAGGGCCGGCTCGCCTACCGCAACGAGACCCAGTGCTGGCTCTACCCGATCACCCAGGAGATGAAGGACGCGGACTACGAGTACCCGGCGACGTCCTACGACCACGAGAAGCCGGCCAACTGGTCGTGCAACTCCGACTCCGGTCACGCCATCTCCGGTGGCTTCGTGCACCGCGGCGACCTGCGTGGGCTGAACGGCAAGTACGTCTTCGGCGACCTGGTCGAGGGGCGGGTCTTCTACGCCGACATCGTCGGCAAGCGCAACGACCGCGGCGAACGCAGTGACGTGTCGCGGGAGGCGCCGATCCATGAGCTGGCGCTCTACGATACCGACGGCACCCGGAAGCGGATGACCGACTTCGTCGGCGACGGCCGAGTCGACCTGCGCTTCGGCACCGACTCCGAGGACAACCTCTACCTGCTGGCCAAGGCGACCGGGCAGGTCTGGAAGGTGGTCGGCACTCACCGTGCCCCGGTGCACCCCGAGGTCGAGCCACGGCTGGCCCGCGACCTGGTCGCGTCCTACGACTTCGAGCACCCGTTCGCTGCCAACGACGCACGGGAGGAGGACCAGGGCGCCTCGCGCACCCTGATCGAGCTGATCAACGGCGGCGAGGACATGCGCGTGGACGACGGCGCCTATCCGGGCAGCCTCAACGCGCTGCAGATCCAGAGCGCAGCCGAGTCGCCGACCGGCACCGCCTGGAAGGCCGGGGTGTACGCCGACGACGCCGATGGTGTCGAGTCGCTGTCGCGGTTCAACGGTGCCGAGGGGATCACGGTGATGGGCTGGTTCAAGATGACCGGCACCAACCCGACCGCGGGCTACAACGCGATCGGCCTTGCCGGGGTGCTCAGCGGCAACTCAGACGGCCACGGTGTGCGCGCCCTGCTGGAGCTGATCCAGGTCGACGGGGAGCTGCGGCTCGTCGCGCTCGGACGCCGCGTCGACACCGGCTCGTCGCAGACGTTCGCGGCATCGGCCGACTGGCAGGACCTGCTGCCGCAGGGCGAGTGGGTGCACCTGGCTGCCACGTTCGACTACGCGGGAGGCGACATGGCGCTCTATCGCAACGGACAGCCGGTCGACGGCTTCTACACCAACGACGGCGACCCGTGGCAGGTCGACGGCACGGGTACGTCGCCCACCAACCCGCGTGGCCTCAAGATCGGTGGGTCGTTCCCGCAGAACGGCTCCGAGCGCAACCCGTGCAACTGTCGGATGGACACGCTGATGTTCTTCGACGACGACCTCTCCCGATCGGAGGTGCGCAGCCAGTACCAGCGCTTCCTGCGGCGTTGACGTCCAGCTCCCTCCACCGATGACGTACGGCTCCCGCTCCTGCGGGGGCCGTACGTCTCGTCTGGGCGACGGTCACGGGTCACGGATTGGTCTCGGGGTCCGTGTCCCTCTAGCCGGGGCCCTCGCGGCACGACTAGCGTCACTGCGCATGACGGTGCGCGAAGAGAGCGGCAACGACGCGCTGGTGCGCATGGCCGGGGTGCAGAAGTGGTTCGGCGACCTTCACGTGCTGCAGGACATCGACCTCGAGGTCGCGCGCGGCGAGGTGGTCGTCGTGATCGGTCCGTCCGGCTCGGGCAAGTCCACGCTCTGCCGCACGATCAACCGCCTGGAGACCATCGACAAGGGCGAGATCACCATCGACGGCGCGCCGTTGCCTGAGGAGGGCAAGGCTCTCGCCGCGCATCGCGCGGACGTCGGGATGGTCTTCCAGTCGTTCAACCTCTTCGCCCACAAGACGATCCTGGAGAACGTCACCCTGGGACCGATCAAGGTCCGCCGGAAGTCCAAGGCCGACGCCGAGAAGCGCGCCCAGGAGCTGCTCGACCGGGTCGGCGTCGGCCACCAGGCCAACAAGTATCCGGCCCAGCTCTCCGGCGGCCAGCAGCAGCGCGTGGCGATCGCCCGCGCACTGGCCATGGACCCGAAGGTGATGCTCTTCGACGAGCCCACCTCCGCGCTCGACCCGGAGATGATCAAGGAGGTCCTCGACGTCATGGTCGACCTCGCCGAGCGCGGGATGACCATGATCGTGGTGACCCACGAGATGGGCTTCGCCCGCACCGCCGCCAACCACGTCATCTTCATGGCCGACGGCCAGATCGTCGAGAAGTCCGATCCCGAGACCTTCTTCACCAACCCGCAGAGCGATCGCGCCAAGGACTTCCTCGGCAAGATCCTCAAACACTGAGGAGACAAAGAAGATGCGCAGGTTGAAATTCGGAATGGCCGCGGCGGCCCTGCTCGTCGCGGGGAGCACGCTCGCCGCGTGCGGTGACGCGGGCGAGGAGGACGGAGGCGGCGTCGACGTCTCCGCCGAGGACGACTGCGACGGCAAGTTCGATGACGGCACGCGGATGGCCGAGCTGGCCGAGGACGGCTCGATCAACGTCGGCGTCAAGTACGACCAGCCCGGCCTCGGCTTCAAGGACGCCGGCTCGGACATCCCGACCGGCTTCGACGTCGAGATCGCCAAGCTGCTGGTCGCCGACCTCTGCATCGACCCCGAGGACACCGACGCGGTGAACTACGAGGAGACGATCTCCGACAACCGGGAGCCCTACCTGGAGTCGGGTCGCGTCGACATCGTGCTGGCGTCGTACTCGATCACCGACGAGCGCCGCCAGATCGTCGGCCAGACCGGGCCCTACATGGTCACCGGCCAGCAGGTCCTGGTCCCGGCCGACTCCGACGTGGAGTCGATCGCCGACCTGAAGGGCGAGGAGGTGTGCTCCGCTGCGGGTTCGACCTCGCTGGAGAACGTCAACAAGGAGGGCGCGGTCGGCGTCCCGGCGGAGACCTACGGCCAGTGCGCCGAGGACGTCGTCAACGGCACCGTGCCGGCGATGTCCACCGACGGCTCGATCCTGCTCGGCCTCGCCGCCCAGTACGACGGCGAGCTGAAGGTCGTGGGCGAGGAGTTCTCCGAGGAGCGGATCGGAGTCGGCTACTCCAAGGACCTGCCGGAGATGTGCGAGTGGATCAACGGCGTCCTCGAGGAGTCCTTCGAGAACGGCGACTGGGAGGACGCGTTCAACGCGACCCTCGGTGGCGACGACGTCGAGGTCCCCGAGCCGCCGACGCTTGACGAGTGCCAGGCCTGATCGACACCCGTCAGTGAACAGCCGGGTGGTGCGGGGCATCGACGGCCCCGCACCACCCCGCGGTCCTGAAGGACCAACCCGAAGGACCAGCAGAGAGGAAGCCCCTACGTGGACGTGGTCTGGGAGAACCGTGAAGCCATCCTGATCGGCTTCACGCACACCATTCTCCTGTTCGTGATCGCCGGTATCGGCTCCTTGCTGCTCGGCACTCTCCTCGCGGCCATGCGCGTCGGGCCGATCGGGGTGCTGCGGGTCGCCGCGGTGATCTACGTGAGCCTGGTGCGCAACACCCCGCTGCTGATGATTCTGCTGCTCTTCCGTTTCGGCCTGCCGAAGGTCGACATCAAGTTCTCCTTCGTCGACGTCGTGATCCCGACCACTGCAGGCGACATCCGGCTCAACAACATCTTCACGGCTTGCGTGCTCGGTCTCACCGTCTACACCGCGGCTTTCGTCGCCGAGGCGATCCGGTCCGGCATCAACGCAGTGCCGCTCGGCCAGGCGGAGGCGGCCCGCGCGATCGGACTCCCGTTCGGCGGCGTGATGCGCGAGGTGATCCTCCCGCAGGCGTTCCGGGCCACGGTGCCGCCGCTGGCCAGCGTGCAGATCGCGCTGATCAAGAACACCACGGTCGCCGGCGCCGTCGGCGTGGTCGAGGCGTTCAACGTGATGCGCTCGATGACCAACAACTACGCGGGCTCGCGGATCGAGATCTTCATCGCGTTCGCCATCATCTTCGTCTTCCTCGTCGAGATCTACTCGTTCGCAGCGCACCGACTCGAGCGGAGGTGGCGGATCGCATGAACAACAGCGTCCTTTTCGACACCCCAGGCCCCAAGGCGGCCGCTCGGCACCGCATCTACACGGTGCTCGCCATCCTCGTCCTGGCCGGGATCCTCGCGATCGCAATCGCGCGCCTGGCCGGCAACGACCAGTTCGAGGGCCGCAAGTGGGAGCCCTTCGTCAGCCCCGTCTACATCGAAGACTTCCTGATCGACGGGGTCCTCGAGACCCTGAAGATGGCGGTGGCGGCGATCATCCTGGCGGTGATCTTCGGGGTCGTCTTCGGGGTCGGCAAGCTCTCCGAGCACCGGGCGCTGCGCTGGCCTTCGTGGGCGATGGTCGAGTTCTGGCGCGCGGTGCCGGTGCTGCTGGCGATGGTCCTGGTCTTCTACGCCTGGGGCATCGACCGGGGCGATACCGGTGCCTTCTGGAGCGTGGTCATCGCGCTGATGCTCTACAACGGCGCCGTCCTGGCCGAGGTCTTCCGCGCGGGCATCAACGCCGTACCCAAGGGCCAGGTCGAGGCCGCCTATGCGCTCGGCATGCGCAAGACCCAGGTGATGCTGCAGATCCAGCTGCCGCAGGCGGTCAAGATCATGCTCCCCGCGCTGATCAGCCAGATGGTGGTGGCCCTCAAGGACACCAGCCTCGGCTACGCCGTCGCTGCCCCCGGTCTCACCAACGTCGCCAAGCTGACCTACAACAGCCCGGCGAACGGGCAGAACATCATCCCCACGGTGCTGGTCACCGCTGCCCTCTACATCGTGATGAACCTGATCCTGACCTGGATCGCCACCTGGGTGCAGAAGAAGTTCGTCGGTGAGAAGAAGATCGACATCGCGGCGGCGGCCGCCGGCAAGGACGACGCCACCACCAACCCCCTCTGACACCGGCGCCGCGCGCGGTGGTCGCACGGCGGCCGCGCGCGCCGGTGTTCACACACGAGCCGGGACCGGACATCCGGCTGAAACGGTTCACGCCGGTGGGTGAAATCTGACGTTGGGAGTGTTCGGGAGCCGCACCGCGCTCGGGGTGACGGGCGGCAGTCCCCGACCCCCACCCGCGAGGTATCCGACCCTTGTTCTCTGCGCAACGCACCCCTGGACGGGTGCGCGCCAGGATCGCTGCGGCGACCCTGGCCCTCCCCCTCTCCCTGGCCGCCCTCTCCCCCCTCTCCCCGATGACCGGCGTGGCTCAGGCCGCGCCCGGCCCCGTCGCCGATGGCGACGGGTGGACCGTGACCACCGCGCCCGGTGGCTACGAGATCACCCTCGAGCTGGACGAGCCGCTCCCGATCGTCTCCGACGCACCGACGTTGGTGGTCGATGGCGAGACCGTCGGCATCGCCACCGAGTCCGACGACGGTGACACGCTGACCGTCTTCACCACCGATCCGGCCGTGGCCCGAGCAACCTCGGTCGAAGCCGGTTGGACCAGCGAGTCGATCGCCCCGACCACCACTGCCGCCGCCGAGGAGGTGCTGCCCGAGGCGAGCGCCGCCGAGCCACTGCCCGCCGACCCGACCGCTCCCGGGGAGTTCGCGTGGACCGAGTCGATCTACAAGTTCGGTGACCAGTCCGTCGACCTGGCCGCGATCGGCGGCATCCGCGGAGAGCTCGAGGGCAAGCTCTACCTGCCGACGACCGGTGGCGAGCGCCCCGTGGTCCTGCTGCTGCACGGGCGCCACAGCTACTGCTACGGCACCGGCTCCAGCAACCCGAACCGGTGGCCCTGCTCGTCCACCCAGCTCTCCATCCCCAGCTACCTCGGGTACGACGGCACCGCCCGTGCCTTGGCCAGCCACGGCTACTCCGTGGTCTCCATCTCGGCCAACGCCATCAACGCCAACGACAACCAACTGGCCGCCGACCAAGGTGCCCAGGCGCGTGGCCAGCTGATCCTGGACACCCTGGACATGCTCGCCGAGGCCAACGCCGGAGGTGAGGTCAGCTATCACGACGACGCCAGCGACCGCGATGTCAGCCTCGGCCGCGCGCTCAGTGACGGCACCGCCGCGCTTGCCGCGCGGGCCGAGGGCTTCGTCGAGGCGCCCGACGCACTCGACAGCGTCGTCCCGGCCGACCTGGTCGGGAAGTTCGACCTCGACCACGTGGGCATGATGGGCCACTCCCGTGGCGGCGAAGGGGTCACCTCGGCGGCGGTGCTCAACACCCTGCGCGACAACCCGTTCGGTGTGGAGACCATCCTGCCGCTGGCGCCGGTCGACTTCGGCCGGATGACGGTGCCGGATGTGGCGATGAACGTGATCCTCCCCTACTGCGACGGCGACGTCTCCAACCAGCAGGGGCAGCACATGCTGGACGACAGCCGCTACGCCTTCGGTGACGACGTGCTCCGCACCGGCACCTGGGCGATGGGCGCGAACCACAACTTCTACAACACGGTCTGGACCCCCGGCGTCTACCAGTACAGCGTCAGCGACGACTGGAGCGGCTCCAGCGCGCGTCGTACCGAGCCGATCTGTGGGACCGACGCCAGCGTGGCCGAGACCTCGATCCGGATGACGCCGCAGGAGCAGTACGACCAGGGGTCGGCGTACATGGCCGCCTGGTTCCGCCTGACGCTCGGCGGCGAACAGCGGTTCCTGCCGATGTTCGACGGCACCGGTGCGGTGCCCGAGAGCCTCGGGGATGAGGACATTCGGACCCAGGCCACCGCGCCGTCCTCGGCCCGGACCACGATCGCGGACTTCGAGTCCACCAGCTCGCTGATCCGTCCGTTCGGCAGCGCCACCGCGACCCTCTGCGCCAGCCTGGCCGGCCGCACCGTCCCGCAGGAGCTGCCTGCCTGCGCGTCGAGCGCGATGGGCTCCTCGACCGTTCCGCACTGGACCCCGGCCAGCAACGGCGGCAACGTGCCGGCCACGCCGCTCACTCAGCTCTCCTGGACCAGCTCCACCGGCGAGCTGCGGGTCGCGGTCCCTGCCGGCAAGCGCGATGTCGCCGACACCGAGCACCTCTCGGTGAAGATGGCCGCCGCCGAGTCGGTCGTCACGTCGACCGACCTCACCCTCAGCGTCGTCGACGGCGCCGGGGTCACCTGGAGCGGGCTCGTCTCCGAGACCAACCCGCAGGCGCTCGTCCGGCTGCCCACCTCGGAGACCTCGACCGGCGCCAGCTACCTGAAGAAGCTCGTGCTGCAGCAGGTGATGGTCCCCACCAGCACCATCGCGGCGGCCGGAGTCGACCTCTCCGACGTGCGCGAGGTCCGCTTCACCGGGGTGGACAGCGGGGCGGCGTACCTCTCCGACCTCGCGTTCGAGAGCTCCGCGGTCGGTACGACGAACGTCGGCGCCGAGCCGGTGCTCGACGTCTACGCCCCGTTCGTCGACGAGGGCAACGCCGCGGGCACCTATGACATCGCGGTGCACCTGGACCAGGCCGCATCGGCCCCGGTCACCGGCTACGTCTCGCTGCTCGGCTCGACCTCAAGCCGCGCCGGCGCCACGATGGAGAAGGTCACCTTCGCACCGGGTGAGACCTGCAAGGTGGTCACCGCCGCGCTGCAGGGCGACACGGCGGCCAGCAGTTCCGCGGGCACCACGCTCAAGGCGAGCGTGATCAACACCCGGGGCGCGGTGATGGGTCGATCGTCGATCGTCTTCACCACGATCCGTGAGGACGACGGCGTCACCAACGGCACCGAGCTCCCGCCGTACGGCGCCCCCGGCGATGTCTGCGCCGAACTGTCCTCCCTCGGCGCGACCGGCACCGTCACCGCCAGTGACGAGACCCCGGTCCCCGGCGACACGATCACTTTGTCGGCGGATGGCTTCCGGGCCGGTGAGAGTGTGCGCTTCACCCCCGCCGGGATCGACCCGGTCAGCGCGATCGCCGACGGCACGGGTCTGGCTGCGGCCGACGTCGTGGTGCCGACCGACATCGCCCGTGGCACGGTCGCGGTGCGAGCCGTCGCAGCTGCCACCGGGCTCGAGGCAGTGGGCGAGTTCGCCGCGCTGGACGCCACCAGCACCACGCTGACGTGGTCGCCCGAGGCGATCGAGATCGGCGAACCGGTCGACCTCACCGCGACAGTCGCCGGCGCCGACGGCGTCGAGACCGACGGACCTGTCGAGTTCTTCGACGGCGCCACGTCCTTGGGCGTGGCGGAGTCGGTGGACGGCGTCGCCACGCTGACAGTGCCCTCCTTCAAGGCCGGGAGCCACGAGGTCAGTGCGGTCTTCGCCGCCACGGCGACCTCGCAGTCCTCGACCTCCAACGCGGTGACCTTCGTGCTCAGCCGTCGCCAGACCACGATGTCGCTGTCCCTGTCGGCGAGCGCGACGACGTACGGCACCGGCGCCCAGGCGACGGTGAGCGTGCCGGACGGCGCGGGCGGCGAGGTCGTCCTCGGTCTGGACGGGGTCGAGGAGACCCTGATCCTGGACCAGGACGGCAGCGGATCCTTCGAGCTGCCTTCTGATCTCGTGGTCGGCGAGCACGGGGTGACCGCGGAGTTCCTCGGGACCGACGAGCTGGCTCCCAGCGGTCAGCTGAGCGCCAGCTACGTCGTCACCAGGGCGCCGGCGGCGCTGTCGGTGAAGGCGAAGAACGCCGTCAAGCGGGGCAAGAGGGTGCTGGTGCGCACGACGGTGACCGGCGCCGTCGCCGGCTCCCCCGTCACCGGCACGGTGCGGGTCCAGGTGGCGAAGGGGAACGGAGCGTTCCGCACCGTCGCCACGAAGGCCCTGAAGGGCGCCTCGGTCTCGGCCCGGATCGCCGCGCCGAAGGCGAAGAAGGTGCCGTACCTGCGGGTCCGCGCCGTCCTCGGCGCCGGTGAGCACTACACCGGCGCCACCTCGCCGGTGAAGGTGATCGACCTGCGGTGACCTAGGAGATCGCACCACCAGAGGCGACGGCCCGGATCGAGACTCCTCGGTCCGGGCCGTCGTCGTGCGAGCTAGTGGCGTGTGGCGGAAATGCTTGGACGGTTGGCGTGCCGGTGGTGCATGCATCGCAAGGCGGCCGCGCGACGGCATACCGGGCGTCTTCCGAGCGCGGCCAACACAGCGAGGCGCGTGCCACCGGTGCGCCAACCGTTCAATGATTTACGACACGCGACACTAGCGCTTCGGGGTCACCCACAGCTTGATGACGCCTTCGATCACCACGGTGCCGTCCTCGCGCACCCCGCGCACCCGCACCGGCAGGTCACCGTCGGCGGTGTCCCACTGGGCTTGGTCGGTCTCGGCGATGCAGGTGATGTCGGTGGTCGCCTTGGCGGTGTAGGAGACCTCCATCCCCTTGGGGATCCAGCGCTTGTCGGCGGGAATGGTGACCTCCGCCAGCGCCCCCATCACCGACTCCAGTCCGTTGCAGAGGGCGATGGCGTGGACGGTGCCGATGTGGTTCTGCACGCCCCGCCGCTTCCGGATCACCAACTCGACGTGGTTCGGCTCGACCACGGTGAAGCGCGGGCGGATGCTGGCGAAGTACGGCGCCTTCTGGCTGAACGCGATCGAGAAGACCCGCTTGCCGATGGTGCTGCCGATCACGGGCAGGCCGGAGGCGGTCTTCCAGAGGGTGTGGACCTGGCTCATGGACCTGAGGTTACCGCCCGGTAACGAACCGTCGGGCGTCGGTGCCTCCCCGAGCCACCCGCCTCACGCCGGCGCCAGCACCTCGACCCGGTTGCCCGCCGCGTCGAAGGTGTGGAAGCGCAGGTAGCCCGGGAACGTCGTCCACTGCGACTCATCGACCTCGAACCCACCTGCCCGGAGTCGCTCGGCGAGGTGGTCCAGCTCTGCCGGGTCGCCGACGACCAGGGCGGGGTGGGCCTTGCGGGCCGGGTGGAACGGGTCCTCCACCCCGACGTGGATCTCAGCGGTCACCACGCCGTCCCGCTCGGCGCGGAACCAGCAGCCACCACGGCCGGCCAGCGGCGCCGGCTTCTCGACCTCGGTGAGACCCAGCCCGTCGGCGTAGAAGCGGCGTGCGTCCGCCTCGCCACCCGGCGGGCAGGCGACCTGGACATGGTGAAGAGAGAGCTGCGGGGACATCAGGCGACCTCCGGTCGTCGGGGTGGGCGGGCGACGACGAAGGTCCGGCGGAACGGAAAGAGGACGCCCGGCCCCTCCCCCACCTCGACACTCGGGTACGACGCCCGCAACCGCTCCTGGTACTCCGCGACGAACCCGGGGCGCAGGTCGTCGGGCAGCGCCTGCAGCACCGGACGGGCGCCGGTGCTGCTGATCCAGGCGAAGACCGGGTCCTCGCCGCGGAGCACGTGCAGGTAGGTGGTCTCCCACGCCTCCACCGCGCAGCCCAGCGCCGCCAGCGCACGGAGGTAGGTCGCCGCGTCGTGCGCGGCAGGACGCGGTGCGGCGCGGGTGTGCGGCTGGTAGGCCGGCTGCGCGGCCACTTCCTCCAGGAGAGTGTGGCTGGGCTGGTCGAAGTTGCCGGGCACACCGAAGGCCAGCCAGCCGTCGGGGCGCACCGCCTCCACCAGGTCGGGGAGCAGGTCCAGGTGGCCGGGCACCCACTGCAGCGTCGCGTTCGAGACCAGGACGTCGACCTGTTGCCGCTCGGGGTCGGCCAGCCAGTCGCGCAGATCGGCCACCTCGAAGGTGGCGGCGGACCCTTCCGCCCGTGCCCGCTCGATCATCGCCGGACTGCTGTCCACGCCCGTCACGACGGCGTCCGGCCAACGCTGCGCGAGCAGCGCGGTCAGGTTGCCCGGGCCACAGCCCAGGTCGACGACGGCGTGCGGCGCGGTGGCGCCGATCCGCGCCACCAGGTCGAGGAACGGGCGACCGCGCTCGTCGGCGAAGGCCAGGTAGCGCTGGGGGTCCCAGGTGTGGCTCATCCGGCGGTCCCGTTCGACGTGGCGAGGAACTCCAGCACCCGCGCGTTGACCGTCGCAGGCTGTTCGAGCTGGAGGAAGTGTCCGGCGCCGGCCACCACCGCTACCCGACTGGTCGGCGGCAGCGCGGCTTCGGCCCGTGCCGCCCAGCGCACGTCGCAGCAGCCGTCGTCCTCGCCATGCAGATAGAGCAGCGGGGTGCGCGGGGCGTTGAGCCAGTGCGCGGCGGCATGGGCGTAGTCGGCCGGCAGCTTCCGTCGTCGAAGCGCGTCGCGGTAGTAGCCGAAGGCGGCGGTGCGGTGGGGGCCCGGCGGGATGCTGGAGCGGAGGTGCTCGAGGTCCTCACTGGCGTCGTACCCGGGCGACCAGCGGCGCCACAGATGGGTGACCAGACGCTCGGCGTGCCGCTCGGGCAGTCCCGGGAGCTGGTTGAAGAGCGTGTACCAGCTCATCGTCGCCTGGCGCGGGAGCAGCCCGAGCGCATCGCCTGGCCGGGCCTGCAACGCGGGGATCGGCGGCACCGCCATCGAGACCACCCGACCGAACAGGTTGTCCGGGTCGGCGGCGATCCCGTTCGCGGTGATCGCTCCCCAGTCGTGGCCGATCAGGACGGCTCGGTCATCCCCGCGCAGCTCCCGGTGCAGGTCCAGCGCATCGGTCATCAGCGCGGCCGGGTGGTAGACACCGTCGCTGGCCAACCCGCTTGGCGCGTAGCCACGGGTGAACGGCGCCACCGCGCGATATCCCGCCTCGGCGAGGACCGGACCGAGGTGCCGCCAGGTGTGCGCGGTGTCGGGAAAGCCGTGCAGCAGCAATGCCAGCGGTCGGGACTGGTCGCCCGGGTCGCCCCAGGCGAGGCTGGTGAGCCGGACCCGCGGCAGGTCGATCACGAGCGTCTCCATGGGGTCACCGTACGCCGAATTTATCTCGACATCAAGATTCTTTACGTATCCGCTATCGTTCCTCGGGTGAGGGACGAGGTCGATGATCTGATCGAGGCCTGGGCGCGCGAGCGTGCGGACCTCGACCTGGGCCCGGTCGCCGTCTTCAGCCGGATCTCTCGGCTCGCGCACCACCTGGACAAGGCACGCCGCGCCTCGTTCACCGCGCACGGCATCGAGTCCTGGGAGTTCGACGTGCTGGCTGCGCTACGCCGTGCCGGCGACCCCTACGAGCTCTCCCCCGGCAAGCTGCTCCGCGAGACGCTGGTGACCAGCGGCACCATGACCAATCGGGTGGACCGCCTGGTGCAGCGCGGGTTGGTGGAGCGCAACCCCGATCCGTCCGACCGCCGCGGGGTGCTGGTCCGGCTGACCCCGGAGGGCAAGGATGCCGTGGACGGCGCGTTCTCCGCGCTGCTCACCGCCGAGCGCGACCTGCTCTCCGGTCTCCCGGAGTCCGACCGTACGGCGCTCGCCGGCCTGCTGCGCCAACTACTCGCTCCGTTCGGCAGCTAAGCCACCGGCGGCCTCACTCGAGCTGCTCGGCGGCCTCCAGCCATTCCAGCTCGGCGTGCTCCTTCTCCTCGTGCAGTGCCGCGAGCTCACGACCCAGCTCGGCCAGCCGATCGGGGTCGGTGGCGTGCGCGGCGAGCTGCTCGGAGAGTCCCGCCTCCTGCTCGGCGAGCCGGGCGAGCACCTTGTCCAGGCGGGCGAGTGTCTTACGAGCGGCGCGCTCCTCGGCCGAGCCGGCGCGTGCCTTCGCCGCCGCCGTCCCCGTCGAGCCGGTCGGCGCCGCCGCGGCCGCAGCGGCCGCAGCCGCCTCGCTCGCCAGCGCTGCCTCCCGGCGCTCCAGGTACTCCTCGACCCCCCGGGGCAGCATCGCGATCTGCCCGTCCCCGAGCAGCGCCCAGGTCGAGTCGGTGACCCGCTCCAGGAAGTAGCGGTCGTGGGAGACCACCACGAGGGTGCCGGGCCAGCCGTCCATGAAGTCCTCGAGGACGTTGAGCGTCTCGATGTCCAGGTCGTTGGTCGGCTCGTCGAGCAGTAGCACGTTCGGCTCGGTCAGCAGCAGCCGCAGCAGCTGGAACCGGCGTCGTTCGCCACCGGAGAGGTCGCCGAGCCGTGCCGTCAGCTTGTCGCCGGTGAACCCGAACCGTTCCAGCATCGAGGTCGCCGAGATGTCACCGTCGGCTGTCTTGGTGACCCGGCGGATCGACTCGATCGTGGGGAGCACCCGGGACTCGGGGTCGACCACCTCGACATGCTGACCGAGGTGCTGCAGCGCGACGGTGCGGCCGTGCCGGACCCGCCCGTGGTCGGGCGCCAGCTCTCCGGAGAGCAGGGAGAGCACTGTCGTCTTGCCGGCTCCGTTGACCCCGACGATGCCGACCCGGTCGCCGGGGCCCAGTCGCCAGGTGGCGTGGTCGAGCAACATCCGTTCACCCCGCCGGAGATCGACGTCCTCCATGTCGACGACGTCCTTGCCGAGCCGCTGGGTGGCGAACCGCTGCAGCTCGAGCCGGTCCCGCGGCGCAGGCACGTCCTCGATGAGGGCGTTGGCGGCGTCGATGCGGAACTTCGGCTTCGACGTGCGGGCGGGGGCGCCGCGGCGCAGCCAGGCCAGCTCCTTGCGGACCAGGTTCTGGCGTCGTACCTCACTGGCGGCGGCCTGGCGCTGGCGCTCGGCCTTGGCGAGCACGAAGGCGGCGTACCCGCCCTCGTAGGCGTCGACCACCCCGTCGTGCACCTCCCAGGTGCGCTGGCAGACCTCGTCCAGGAACCAGCGGTCGTGGGTGACCACGATCAGCGCCGACGGGCGGGCGGCGAGGTGGCGGGCCAGCCACGCGACCGCCTCGACGTCGAGGTGGTTGGTCGGCTCGTCGAGCACGATCAGGTCGTGCTGGTCGAGCAGCAGCCGGGCCAACGAGCAGCGGCGTCGTTCGCCACCGGAGAGTCCGGCGACCGCACGGTCCAGCTCGACACCGGCCAGGAGCACCTCGACGATCTCGCGCAGCCGCGCGTCCGCGGCCCACTCGTGGTCGGAACGGCCACCGAGCACGACCTCACGCACGGTGTGGTGGTCGGCGAACTCATCGGACTGGCGCAGGTAGCCGATCAGCAGACCACGCTGCCGGGAGACGCGCCCCTCGTCCGGGGCCTCCTCGCCGGTCATCACCCGCAGCAGGGTGGACTTGCCGTCGCCGTTGCGACCAACGATCCCGATCCGCTCCCCGACACCCACGCCGAGGGAGACATCGGTCAGCAGCGGGCGGACACCGAAGGCCTTGGAGACGCGCTCCAGGTTCACCAGGTTGCTCACGGGCTCGGTTCAACGCTCCTTCAGGATCTCAGTGGGTCAGGCGGGCCCGTAGGTCACCAGGTGGACGCCGGCGACCGGACCCGGGGCGATCGACGCCCGCAGCCCGAGGTCGGTGACGTCCGCCAGCGCGCGGCGCGCGGCGTCCACGTTGTCGTACAGCATCAGCAGCGTGGGCCCGGAGCCCGAGAGCAGCAGACCGGCAGGGTCCATCGACCGGAGGTCGGCCTCGATCGCGACCAGGTCCGGGCGCAGCGCACGGGCCGGAGCCCACAGGTCGTTGTCCAGGGCGGCGCCGAGGCCGGGGACATCGCCGAGCTCGAGCGCGGCCAGCAGCGCCGCTGGCAACGGGGGCTCCGCGGCCGCATCGGGCACCACCGTGTCGAAGTGGCCGTAGACCGCCGGCGTGGAAAGACCGGTATCGGAGAGCACCACCACCCACCAGCACTCGGTCCGGTCGACCACCGGCTCCACGAGCTCGCCGCGACCCGTGCCGAGCGCCGTGCCGCCGAGCAGCGCGAACGGTACGTCACTGCCCAATCGGCCGGCGAGGGCGAGCATGTCGTCGTCCGGGGTCCGCAGGTCCCACAGTCGGTCGAGCGCGACCAGGGTCGCAGCAGCGTCCGCCGATCCGCCGGCCATGCCGCCGGCGACCGGGATGCCCTTGTCGATGCTGATCGACGCGGCGAGGTCGAGTCCGTGGTGTTCGACGAGGAGTCGTCCGGCCCGGATCGCGATGTTCTCTCCGTCCAGCGGTACGTCGTCATCGGCCCGGACCAGCTCGACCGACCACTCCTCCGCCTCGGTGACGGTGACGTCGTCGTAGAGCCCGACGGCCTGGTAGACGGTGCTCAGCGGGTGGTAGCCGTCAGCACGGGCCGCGCCGACGCCGAGGTGCAGGTTGATCTTGGCCGGCGCGCGAACCGTCACCGCGCCCGACGGCGGCAATGCTGCGGCGGTCATTGCGCGTCCCGCCCCGCAGCGAGCGCCTCCGCGATCGCGACGAACTCCTCGATACCCAACGACTCACCCCGCGCGAGCGGGTCGATGCCCGCGGCGACCAGGGCGCCCTCGGCCGCCTCCCCCGAGCCGGCCAGGGTCCGCAGCGCGCCGCGCAGCGCCTTGCGTCGCTGCGCGAAGGCGGCATCGATCACGGCGAAGACCTCGGGCCTGCTGACCCGGGTCGACGGGGGCGGCCGATGGGTCCAGGCGACCAGCCCGGAGTCGACGTTGGGCGCGGGCCAGAAGACGTTGCGGCCGATCGCCCCGGCGCGTCGTACCTCGGCGAACCAGGCAGCCTTGGCCGACGGGACGCCGTACGTCTTGGAGCCCGGCGGCGCCGCGAGCCGGTCGGCCACCTCGGACTGGACCATGACCAGGCCGTGACGCAGGTCGGGCAGCAGCGCCATCAGGTGCAACAAGACCGGCACCGACACGTTGTAGGGCAGGTTGGCGACCAACGCGGTCGGAGACGGACCGGGGATCTCGGTCACCCGCAGCGCATCGGCCTCGACCACGCGGAGCCGGTCGGTCGCGTCCGGAGCGAACCGCGCGATCGTGGCCGGCAGCGCTTGGGCCAGCACTGGGTCGACCTCGATCGCGGTGACGTCAGCGCCGACCTCGAGCAGCGCCAGCGTGAGCGACCCCAAGCCGGGACCGACCTCGACCACTGTCTCGCCCGCCGCGACACCGGACTCACGCACGATCCGCCGCACCGTGTTGGCGTCGATCACGAAGTTCTGCCCGCGTTGCTTCGTGGGGCGTACGTCGTGGGTGGCGGCGAGCTCCCGGACCTCCGCCGGGCCGAGCAGCCGGAGACCCGCGGGCTGATCGAGCGCGTCGGACATGACACCAGCCTAGGGGGCGGGTGGGATCGATGTGACCAGGCGAGATCAGGTCGGCAGGCCCAGGCTGGCGGCGCAGGCCGGCCAGGAGCCGTAACCGCCGGTGGCGGCGCGGACCTTCTCCGCGATGGCGATCTGCTGCTCCCGCGAGTTCTCGTGCGGCATGCCGGAGCCGCCGTACGACTGCCAGGTGCCGAGGTTGAACTGCAGGCCGCCGTAGTAGCCGTTGCCGGTGTTGATGGCCCAGTTGCCGCCGGACTCGCACTGGGCGAGCTGGTCCCACACGGTGTTGCCGCCGGCGTAGTTCGCGGTGACGGTCTCCTCCTTGGTGCCGATCTCCACGATCCGAGCCACCGGCTTGCTGGTGACATCGGTGGTGAGCAGGACCCGCCGGACGACCTCGCCGTTGCGGGTCACGACGCGGTACGTCGCATCGCGCAGCCCGGACTTGCCCTCCCGCACCACGGTCTCGGTGCCCTCGAGCGAGGAGGAGTCCTCGCGCTCGATGGTGGCCACGTCGAACGCCTCGTCGGAGACCTTCTTCTTGGTGACCTCGACGTCGGTGAAGACGAGGCGGTCGCCGTCGGCCAGCATGGCCTTCGGGCGCGGGCTGATCGAGTCGTGCTGGTCGACCTCGATGTCCAGCTCCTTCAACGCGTCCTTGACGGTCAGCGCGGTGATGGTGCGGGTGACCGGCTTCTTGCCGGCCAGAGCGAGCGTGAGCTTCTTCGGGGTGACGACCTCGATGGAGGTGCCGTCGCGATCGATGTCGAGGTCGCGGCTGGTGGAGAGTCGGGAGTCGGTGTAGGCCGGACCGATCTGGTCCAGGGCTCCCTCGACGTCGGTGGCGGTGACCCAGTGGGTGCTGGTCTCCCCGTCGACGGTCAGCTCGATCGGCTTCGCGTAGAGGACCGAGACCTTGCTGCCGTCGGAGACCTCCTCGGAGAGATCCGGCTGGACCACGTCACGATCGCCGACGTCGATGCCTTCCGCCTCCAAGACGTCGGCCACGTCGCCGCCCATGAGAGAGACCTCGCGCTCCTCCCCGTCCACGGAGAGGGTGACCGTCGTCTTCATCGACTGGTAACCGAGGGTGGTGCCGGCGACGGCGAGGAGGACCACCGCGGTGGTCGCGACGAGGGCGACCTTGCTGTGGGTGATGCGGTGCACCAGCGGTGCGAGCTTGCCGAGGGTCGAGCTGAGGGCGGCGCGTGCAGCAGGCACGATTCTCCGAACGTCGTTCTCCCCGGGCCTCGGGCGATCGACCACCGCGGGTTCCCCCTGACACTCGGCGCGCCCTCATCGATGACGCACCGCGGTCCTGACGGTGTCCGGAGCGGCTCGCGACGAGACCCTCCGAGTGCCGACCAGATCGGTCCCGATCCCGGCCTTCCGATCCATGCGAACAAGCGCAAGCGCCAGAAATCAAAACCCGACCGCACCTCCCCGCCTGAAATGTGATCCGAATCACGCTTTATCGACGCAACCTGCTGCCCCACGCCACCGCCGTGCTAACAGTTGCAAGCGCCAGCTAGCACCATCACACGGGTCCGTCTCGCAAATCGTCTGACGCCGCGAGCAACCAATGGGACTCTTCACGCGTCGTAGGTCACACAGCACGCAACGGCTGCGCGCTCTCGTCCACCTCGGAGGAACCCCATGTCGTCACGCTCTCCGCGCTCCGCATCGTCACGCAGCGTCGTTCGTCTGACCGCCGCAGCGACCTGTGTCGGCCTCGGCGCCAGCCTGATCGCAGGTGTCGGGCTGTCCGGCACCGCCCATGCAGCTCCGGTCGAGGACTGCGCCGAAGCCTTCCCGATCGCTGACCTCGCCGCCGGCGACGTCGTCGAGGGACTCACCGTCTCCAGCGGCACCACTCCTGAGGCCTTCACCGGTGAGGTGCTGGGCGTCCTCGCCAACGGGATCAGCGCCGGGCGTGACATGGTGATGATGGAACTCGACTCTCCCGCCATCGCCAAGGCAGGAGGCATCTGGCAGGGCATGTCCGGCTCGCCGGTCTATGCCGAGGACGGCCGGCTGATCGGTGCGGTCGCCTACGGCCTGGCGTACGGCACCACTCCCATCGCGGGAATCACGCCGTTCGAGTACATGGACGACTACCTCGGGCCTGCTGCCGAGGCCGGGCGGGTCGAGGTCGGACGGAAGGCGGCGGCCAAGATCGCGGCGACGGGCGAGGTCACCCGCGCCCAGGCCGAGCGCGGATTCCGCCGTCTGCCGGTCCCGATGACGATGAGCGGCGTCGACGCCGACCGCGCCGAAGGGGTCCGTGCCCCGCGCTACCGGACCGACGACGTCGCTGCCGGAGCCACCGGTGCGGCCGCCGACGCGGGCATCGACACCGTGATCGCCGGCGGCAACCTGGCCGCGGTCCAGTCGGTGGGCGACATCAACTTCGCCGGGATCGGCACCGCGACGTCGGTCTGCGACAGTCGCGTGGTCGGGTTCGGTCACCCGATGGACTTCCTCGGCGAGGTCGCCTACGGGCTCGGCGCCGCTGACGCGATCTACATCCAGGAGGACCCGCTCGGCGTGCCGTTCAAGGTCGCCAACCTCGGCGAAGTGGGCGGCACCATCACCGACGACCGCCTCAGCGGGATCTCCGGCGACTTCGGCGACACGCCTGCAGCGGCCACTGTCAGCTCCGACCTCATCTTCGAGGACGACTCCCGGGTCGGCAGCACCGAGGTCTACGAGCCGATGGCACTGGGCAGCGTCGCGTTCTACCAGCACCTGCAGAACCACGACGCGGTGATGGACCAGATCGGCACCGGCAGCGAGCTGCAGACGTTCACCATCGAGGGGACCGCTCACGGCAAGCCGTTCTCCGTCTCCCACACCGACCGGGTCCAGTCCTCCTGGGACATCGCCGAGGAGTCGTCGTACCCGCTCGCGGACACGCTGTCCGGCCTGAGCGGCGCCAACGGCATCACCGTCGACGCCGCCACCCTCACCGCGGAGGTCAGCACCGACGACAGCGTCTACCGGGTGCGCAAGGTCGAGCAGCGGGTCGGCAAGAAGTGGGTCACCCTCGCCAAGAAGCCCGCCGCGGTCAAGGCCGGCTCCACGCTGCGCCTGCGGGTCACCCTCGCCTCGGCCGGGAAGACCAAGGTCGTCATGTTGAGCGAGAAGATCGGCAAGAAGTACGCCGGCGCCAAGGGCTCCCTCACCGTGGCCGGCGGCAACGGCTACCTGAACACCTGGAACGTCGACTCGCTGGCGGACCTGAAGAAGAAGCTCGCCAAGGACCAGCGCAACGACTCTGTCGCGCTGCGCGGCTCGGTCAAGGTCCGCAAGGGCGCCACGCTGACCCTCTCCGACGTCAGCGGCCTGCAGGACAAGGTCGTCGTCGGCCGTAAGTCGGTGCGCCTGGTGGTCCGCTGACCTTGCATCCGCCGGGTTCGGCGGCGCCTCTCACCAGGCGCCGCCGAACGCGGCAAAGGTGTTCTGCTGCACTGCCTTGCACAGCTCGCCGAGGTCGTCACCCCGCTCCTCGGCCATCCGACGCATCGTGAGCGGCACCAGGTAGGACCCGTTGGTCCGCCCCCGGTACGGCGACGGGGTCAGGTACGGCGCATCGGTCTCCACGAGCAGCCGATCCGTCGGCGCCAGGCGGAGCGCGTCCCGCTGTGGTTCGGCGTTCTTGAAGGTGATCGTGCCGGCGAAGGAGAGGTAGGCGCCCCGGTCCAGGCACTCCCGGGCGAAGGCGCCGTCGCCGGAGAAGCAGTGCATCACCCAGCGCTCGGGCGCACCCTCCGCGTCGAGGACGTCGAGGATCTCGCGGTGGGTGTCGCGGTCGTGGATGACCAGGGTCTTGTCCAGCCGCTTGGCGAGCTCGATGTGCCGCACGAAGGACTCGACCTGGTGGGCGCGCCCGTCCGCGCCGGTGCGGAAGGCGTCCATCCCGGTCTCACCGACCGCGCGCACGCCCGGATCGGCAACAAGCCGCTCGATCTCCGACCACGCCTCCTCGAAGCCGCCCTCGGCGGCCAGGCGGGGCGCCTCGTTCGGGTGCAGCGCGACACCGGCGACCAGCTCGGGGTGCTCACGCGCGGCGGCGACAGCCCAACGGGCGCCGCGCAGGTCGCAGCCGATCTGCACGATCCGGGTGACGCCCACCGCGGCGGCAGCTTCGATCGCCTCCCGCGGATCGCGGGCAGCGCCGTCACGGCCGATGTCGAGGTGGCAGTGGTTGTCCACGACCGGGTGCGGAAGCGGCTCCGGGGTCGGCGGCAGCTCCCCGGCCTCAGCCACGGACCCGGTCCAGCACAGCCTGTGCGCAGGCCTGCGCCGCCTGGGTCGGGATCCAGTGGCTGACTCCGGCGAGCTCGACGAA
Organism: Nocardioides sp. BGMRC 2183; assembly: GCA_008123405.1. Lineage (GTDB taxonomy): Bacteria > Actinomycetota > Actinomycetes > Propionibacteriales > Nocardioidaceae > Nocardioides. The sequence continues at coordinate 46,238 of VSSA01000022.1, read as the reverse complement.
GCGGAAGTCGGCGTCGACCCAGCGCCCACTGTGCTCGGCACCCCAGCGGTCGATCGCGGTGTCCCGGTCGCTCCACAGCATCGTGGTCGGCACGGTGATCTGGCCCGGGCCGCCGCGCGGGTCGGAGAGCGGCAGCGCGCGATACCAGTTGAGGGCGGTCGGCAGCGCGCCGTCCTCGAGAATCTCGGTGCGGAACCGGGTGATGTCCGCGTCGGTCATCCCGAAGGAGCGCAGCCCACGGTCCGAGCCACTCCTGCCGATCACCAGCTCGGGCAGCACCGGGAGCTGGAACGCCAGCATGTACCAGGAGCGCAGCAGCTGGGTGGAGTGCCGGCCAGCGCGGAGGAAGGCGCGTGGGTGCGGCACCGAGACAGCGGTCAGGGTGCGGACCCGGTCCGGGTGCAGGCCGGCGACGGTCCACGCGGCGGCCGCGCCCCAGTCGTGGCCCACCACATGGGCGGACCCCTCCGCGCCGATCGCCTGGTCGATCAGGGCGACGACGTCGCCGGCCAGCGTCGGCAGCTGGTAGTCGCGACGCCGCCGCGGGCGGGCGCCGGGGCTGTAGCCGCGCTGGTCCAGCGCCAGGGTGCGGTAGCCCTCCTCATGGAGCAGCGGTGCCACGAGCCGCCAGCTGGTGGCGCGCTCGGGGAAGCCGTGCAGCAGCACGATCGGCTCACCGTCGATCGGGCCGTCGTCGAGCACGTCGAAGACGAATCCGTCGTTGGTGATCGCGGTGGTCCGGCGCTCCGCGTCGGGATCGGCCGGGTCGGGGCCGGTCGGGTTCTGGTCAGTCAATGTGCACCACCTGGTAGACGTCGCGTTTGGGGAGCCCGGCACGGACGGCGACCTGGGCGATCGCCTCCTTGCGGCGGATCCCGTCCGCCTCCAACGCTGCCACGGCCGCCCGCAGACTGTCGGGATCGGTCTCCACGCCCGCGCGTGGGTCGGCACCGCCGACCACCACCGTCACCTCACCCCGTACGCCGTCCGCGGCCCACTCCGCGAGCTCGGCCAGCCCTCCGCGGCGTACCTCCTCGTGGGTCTTGGTGAGCTCCCGGCACACGGCGGCAGCCCGGTCGGCGCCGAAGGCCTCGGCCATCGCGGCGAGCGCCGTCGAGGTGCGGTGCGGTGCCTCGAAGAAGACCATGGTGCGCGGCTCGTCGGCGAGATCGGCGAGTCGGCGGGCGCGCTCGCCGGACTTGCGCGGCAGGAAGCCCTCGAAGCAGAACCGGTCGACCGGGAGGCCGGAGACCGCCAGCGCGGTGAGCACGGCGCTCGGGCCTGGCACCGCGGTCACCCGGATGTCGGCCGCGACCGCTGCCGCCACCAACCGGTAGCCGGGGTCGGAGACGCTCGGCATACCGGCGTCGGTCACCAGCACCACCCGCTCGCCGGCCTCCAGCGCCTCGACCAGCATCGGCGTGCGCGCCTGCTCGTTGCCCTCGAAGTAGGAGACCACCCGTCCGGACAGCTCGATCCCGAGCTCGGAGGTCAGGCGACGCAGCCGGCGGGTGTCCTCGGCGGCGACCACGTCGGCACCGGCCAGCTCCACAGCGAGCCGGGTGGGGGCGTCCGGCACATGGCCGATCGGAGTGCCCGCCAGGACCAGGACCCCGGCCGACGGGGCGTGGCTTGGGGCCGGGGAGGAACTCACGCTCCGATCATCGCACTCCCCCACGTAAGGTTCCGCTGTGACCGACCCGCAGCCCGAGGTGGCCGAACGCCGCACCGGGCTCGGTCGCACCGCCGCCGGTCGCACCGTGCCGCTGGCGCGACTGCGGGCCCGCAACCCGCTCGCTCGGCTCCCACTGGGGCAGAAGGCGATCGGTTGGCTCTCCGCGATCGGCCTCGCCGTCCTCGCGCTCGCCCTGCGCCTGGTCCACCTCGGCACCCCGAAACGGTTCGCCTTCGACGAGACCTACTACGCCAAGGACGGCTGGTCGCTGCTGAACAACGGCTACGTCCAGACCTACCTGACCGACGTCGACGGCAACCCGAAGACCGACATCAACGCCGACATCCTGGCCGGCCACACCCAGGGGGTGTGGACCGGCGAGCCGTCGCTGGCGGTCCACCCGGACGTCGGCAAGTGGCTGATCGCGTTGGGCGAGAAGGCGTTCGGGATGGACCCGTTCGGCTGGCGGATCGCCTCCGCGGTCGCGGGCGCGCTGATGGTGCTGGTGATCTGCCGGCTGGTCCGACGGATGACCGGCTCCACGCTGCTGGGTTGCGTGGCCGGCGTCCTGCTGATGTTCGACGGGCTGCACTTCGTGCTCTCCCGGCTGGCCCTGCTCGACATCTTCCTGGCCCTCTTCATCCTCTGCGGCGTCTCCTGCCTGGTCGCCGACCGCGACTGGCTACGGACCCGATTGGCGCGCACGCTCGGCCCCGATGCGGACGGGGCCGGCGCGTCGTACCCGAGGCGGGGCGCGTGGGGACCGCGGTTCCTGTTCCGACCCTGGGTGCTCGCCGCCGGCGTGATGTTCGGTCTGGCGCTCGGCACCAAGTGGTCGGCCGCCTACCCGCTGGCCGCCTTCGGACTGCTGTGCTGGCTGTGGAGCGCGGGCGCACGGCGCAGCTTCGGGATCCGGCACCCGGTGCTCAAGGGCGCGATCATGGACGGGATCCCCGCGTTCGTGCATCTGGTGGTCGTCGCGGCCCTCGTCTACATCGCGACCTGGGGCGGGTGGCTGGCGCACGCCGACGAGTACGAGGAGCACCTCTCCTCCACGCAGTACCGCCAGTACACGGGACAGGGACACTGTGCCGAGGACGAGGACTCGTTCGTGGCGACCGGCCTGGACCCGGACCGCCGCTGGCCCACAGCCGAGGAGCCGGACGCCAGTGGCATCGGTGAGGCGTGGCAGTCGCTGCGCTCGCTCTGGTACTACCACCAGGACGCCTACACCTTCCATACCCACTTCCTGAACTGCTCCACCCACTTCTACGAGTCCAAGCCGTCCGGGTGGCTCCTGATGAACCGGCCGGTCGGGGTCGCGGTCACCAACGACATCCCGCCGAGCAATCCCGGGTGCGACGCGGCCGAGGACAGCGACTGCATCCGTCAGGTGCTGCTGATCGGCACCCCGGTGCTCTGGTGGGGCGGCTGCATCGCGTTGCTCTTCGCCGCCGCGATGTGGATCGGTGCCCGGGACTGGCGCTACGGCGTCGCCGTGGTCGGCACCCTGTCCACCTGGCTGCCCTGGATGCTGTACGACGACCGTCCGATCTTCATCTTCTACGCGATCGCGATCCTGCCGTTCGTGGTGATGGCGCTGACCCTGGCGATCGGCACTCTGATCGGGCCGTCCCGACAACCTTCCAACCGACGCACCGTCGGGGTGGTGGTGAGCGGGGCGTTCGTGGTGTTGGTGCTGGTGAACTTCGCCTGGTTCTGGCCGATCTTCACCAACGGCCTGATCACCCACTCCGAGTGGCTGGACCGGATCTGGTTCTCCCGCTGGATCTGAGGCCACGCCCCGCCTCCCGCATTTTCGGGACCTTCTGCCCAATAACGCCGATCGGACGCGGCGCGTTGGGTCTGCTGGGCGAGCCCACCGGGGCCTGGCCGAGGAGGAGACACGATGGACGAGCAGGTCGAGCGTGGCGCGCCGGTGGTGCGGGTCGAGGTGGCGCTGAGCGCCTTCACCCGCCGCAGCCGGTCGATCAGCATCCACCACCTGGAGCACCGGCTGCCTCGTGGACTGGACCTCGGCGAGCACCTGCTGCTGCACGACCCGGCCACCGGCACCCACTGGACCGGGATCGTCGCCGACGTCGACTTCACCGCCGCCGACACCCACTACCGCATCGAGCTCGGCACGCGGATCACCGACGCGGAGGCGCGGCACTGGCTCGCCCCCTGCCCCTCCGGTGCCGGCGGCGGTCTGAGCACCGGTGACGTCGCCGCGCTGCTGATCGCGCTGCGCCGCAGTCAGCAGGGCGTCCGGGAGACCTACCGCAGCTACGTGGCCGAGTCGGCCGGTACGACGGCCCCGGCGGCGCCGTACCGCGTGGCAGGCGAGCGGCCGAGTTGAGAAGAACCGACGGGTTCGGACCGGAAGGGCGCCAGGAGTAGTCAGTTCGGGTGGTACGACGCGTGCCGACCGCACAGAATCCCGCTCAACCGTGGGCCGGAGCGCGCAGCGAACCGGACAATGGCACTCATGTCAGATCAACGACCCATCCGGGTCTACCTCGTCGACGACCACGAGATCGTCCGCCGAGGCATCCAGGCCGTGCTCGTCGACGACCCTGCCATCGAGGTCGTCGGGCAGAGCGGCAGTGCCGAGGTCGCGCTCCGCGAGATCCTCGACCTGCGGCCCGACGTGGTGGTGCTGGACGCCGTCCTCGCCGACGGCAGCGGGATCGAGGTGTGCCGCGAGATGCGGGCCGTCGACCCGGAGATCCGCGGCCTGGTGCTGACCGATGACGACGACGCCGACGCGATCTCGCGGGCCATCCTGGCCGGGGCATCGGGCTACGTGCTGAAGCGGATCGAGCCCACCTCGCTGGTCGGCGGTGTCCGACTGGTCGCCGGCGGCCACTCGCTGATCGACCCCACTGTCGCCGCCCGGGTGGTGGAGCAGATGGAGACCCAGCGCAAGTCGCTCGACATCATCTGCGACCTCACCCCGCAACAGCGTCGGATCTTCTTCCTGATCGCCGAGGGCCTGACCAACCGGCAGATCGCCGGCAAGCTGTTCCTCGCCGAGAAGACGGTGAAGAACCACGTGACCGGGTTGCTCGCCCGACTCGGGCTCGAGCACCGCACCCAGGCAGCGTTGCTGGCGGTGCGGCTCCAGGACTCCGGGCAGGTCGCTGGCTTCGAGCGCGCGACGGAGGGCACTGCACGCCGCGGCGCCGCGGATCGTCGTACGGCGCCCCGCGCCGGCGACCTCTCGTTCGGCACGCGCGTCTCCCGCTCCGCGGTCTGAACCCGCGCCGGCCAGGCGCTCTGCCGCGTACGGGGCTCAGCCGCGTGCGGGGCTCAGCCACTCCCCCAGCTCGGCGTCGACCATCAGCGTCCTCGCCTCGGCCTCCCGCTCCTCGGGGACCAGCACGCGCTGCTGGATGACCTCGATGGAGCCGTCCATGATGCTCGCGTTCCGGTCCGCCACGTGATACGGGATCTCACTCCCGACGAGCAGGCCCTCGACGGCGGAGAGCAGGGCGGGGTCGTTGGTTCGGACGAGCTCGGCCATGGCGCTGTCTCCTCAACACGTTCTCCGACGGTGGGGCTCCGACGGTACCCGGTCGAACGGTCAGCGGGACCGGGACCAAACACCCCGGTCGATCCCGCACAGACCCGGGACTCGCCGGGACCCTGGTCCCGATTCCTGTCCGAGCAGGGCCTGAACGTGCCGAAGTCCCGGCGACACGCCGAAGGAAATCAGCAACCTGGACCCATGACCGAGCTTATGGGGAGCCCGCCGCCGACCGCGGAGGAGCTGATCACCGGCCACATGGCGCTGGTGGGGCACATCGTCCGAGAGACGATGGGGCGGGTGCCGTCCCACGTCAGCCGCGACGATCTCACCTCCGCAGGGCTGACCGCCCTGGTGCTGGCCGGCAAGGCCTACGACGCCGACCGCGGGGTGCCTTTCGACCGCTACGCGGCGACCCGGGTGCGGGGCGCGATCCTCGACGAGCTGCGCTCCATCGACTGGGCCTCCCGTTCGGTACGACGCCGGGCCCGCGACCTCGCCGAGACCCGCTCCACGCTGGCCGGTGCCCTCGGTCGTCCGCCGACCGTCACCGAGGTCGCCGACGCGACCGGGCTCTCCACCGACGAGGTCGCCGCCAACGACCACGACGTGGCGCGCGCCCAGGTGCTCTCCCTGCAGGGCGCGACGACGGCCGCCGTCGAGGAGCTGGTGACGCAGCGCGAACCGTCACCGGAGGAGCTGGTCGAGCACGCCGAGCGTCTGCGCTATCTGCAGGCGGCGATCGCGGCGCTGCCCGAGCGGCTGCGCAAGGTGGTCGAGGACTACTTCTTCGCCGAGCGCCCGATGGCTGACATCGCCGACGAGCTCGGCGTGACCTACTCCCGGATCTCCCAGATGCGGGCCGAGGCCGTCACCCTGCTGCGCGACGGGATGAACCACGCGCTCGACCCGGCCCTGGTGCGGCCGGCCGGGCGTACCGGTGGGGTGGCACACCGGCGTCGCCAGGCCTACTTCGCCGCAGTGGCGGCCCAGCACGCGGACGGTGCCCGTCGGGCCCGGCCGGCGCTCGACGCGGTCGGCTGACTCGGGCGCGCCGCCGCGGGCAGGGTTCTCAGCCGAGGGCGGCGGCGGCCAGCGAGGTGAAGAAGCCCAGGCCGTCGGTGCCGGAGCCGGTGAGCTCCTCGACGGAGTGCTCGGGGTGCGGCATCAGGCCGACCACGTTGCCACGTTCGTTGGTGATGCCGGCGATGTCGTTCATCGAACCGTTCGGGTTGACCTCGAGGTAGCGGGCGAGCACCTGGCCCTCCCCCTCGATCCGCGCCAGCGTCTCGGCATCGGCGACGAAGCCGCCCTCACCGTTCTTCAACACGATCCGGATCTCCTGGCCTTCGGAGTAGGCGGAGGTCCAGGGGGTGCGGGTGTTCTCGATCCGAAGCAGCTGGTCGCGGCAGACGAACTTGCGGTGGTCGTTGCGGATCAGTGCACCAGGCAACAGGTGGGACTCGCAGAGGATCTGGAAACCGTTGCAGATGCCGAGCACCGGCATCCCCGCCCGGGCCGCCTCCACGACCTCCGTCATCACCGGGGCGAACCGGGAGATCGCGCCGCATCGCAGGTAGTCGCCGTAGGAGAAGCCGCCGGGCAGCACCACGGCGTCGACGCCCTTCAGGTCCGCGTCGCCGTGCCAGAGTGCGACCGCCTCGTTGCCCCCGAGCCGGACGGCGCGCTGCGCGTCGGTGTCGTCCAGGGAGCCCGGGAAGGTGACGACGCCGACCTTCACTGCGCGTTCTCCGGGGCGCTCTCGCTGTCCTCGACGGTGACGGTGTAGTTCTCGATCACCGGGTTGGACAGCAGCGTCTCGGCCATCTGGTCGACCTCGGCGAGCACTGCGGCGGTGACCTCGCCGTCGAACTCGATCTCGAACCGTTTGCCCTGACGGACATCGGTGACCCCAGCGAAGCCCAGACGGGGCAGCGCACCCTGGACTGCCTTCCCCTGGGGGTCGAGGATCTCGGGCTTGGGCATGACGGCTACGACGACTCGGGCCACGTCGCAGAGTCTAGTGGTCATCTCCGGAAGTCGTTCGGGGTGGCCCAGGTCCCGAGGGCGCGCATCGCAGCGCCGGCGCGGCGTCGTACGGCAGACTGGTGGGGTGAGCAACCCGTCCCGCGCCGCCCTGTCGACCAACCCGCTGCGGCTGGAGTTCCCTCAGTCCCTCGCCGTGTACGACGACTACGCGGCCGCCCAGCGCACGGTGGATCACCTCTCGGACCAGAAGTTCCCGGTCGAGCAGTGCATGATCGTCGGCACCGATCTGAAGCGGATCGAGCGGATCACGGGCCGCATGACCACCGGGCGGGCTGCCCTCGGCGGCATCCTCTCCGGGCTGTGGCTCGGTCTCTTCGTCGGCGTCATCTTCAGCCTGTTCACCGAGGAGAGCGTGTTCGGTGTGCTCGTCTCGACGATGCTGATCGGCGCCGGGTTCGGCGTGATCATGGCGCTGATCGGCTATGCGATGACCCGCGGGCAGCGGGACTTCTCCTCGATCACCCAGGTCGTCGCGACGCGCTACGAGGTCTTGGTGGAGCACAAGAGCGCCGAGCGCGCCCGCCAGCTCCTCGCCGACCTCCCCGGCGCCCTCCCGGACCCCTTCGCCAACTGAGCTTGGACTGAGCGGGGGTCGCGGGCTCAGGCGATGAGCTCGTAGCGCTGGGTAACGAAGGAGTAGTCGACCCTGGGTCTCGACTCTGCCGGTCTGGGCGGGCGGGACGGCCCGTTGCCGGTCGGGTAGGTGTGTCCGGTGGGGGTCGTCGTGACCACCTCACCGGTGGCGGGTCGTCGTCGTTGGCGCCAGCCGGGTGCCTGTTTGGCGTGGTTGCAGGCCGCGCAAAGACCCTGCCCGTTGTCCGCTGTGGTGGCGCCGCCCACCTCGACGGGGATGATGTGGTCGGCATGGCGCACGGGGGCGTCGCAGTAGGGGTTGGCGCAGATCCCGTGGCCGCGCAGGGCCAGGAACTCAGCGAGGCCGGGCGGGAAGTCACGGGAACGGCTCGTCATCGCGATCACGGTGCCGGTCCGGTCGGCGTAGAGGCATCGGTACCAACAGTGGGCCGCGGTGGTGGGGTCGGTGAGACCGGCGGCGACGAGGTGGCGAGCGATCTCGGCGGGGACGACGACCGGTGCGACCCCGGGTGCGTGGACCGTGGCCGCGTCGTGGCCGCCTGCCAGGGCGCTGGCGGGCAGGGTGATGTTGACGCCGACGGGCACCCCGTCCGTCGCCGGATCGATGTCGCGAACGAGTCGTCCCACCAAGACGTCGGCCATGATCTGGCCCTTCGACCGCGGGTCGCCGCCGGCCTTGGCGGTGTCGGCGGCGCGAGTCAACGCGGCGTAGCAAGCGACGCCCTGGCCAACCGGCAGCAAGGCGGTCAGATAGACCATCGTGTCGGGCGCGGGCCGGATCGACACGTGACGGTCGGCGGTGGCGTTGCTGGCGCGGCGCACGGCGCCGGCGGGATCGAGCTCCGCGACGAGCTTGCGCGCCTTGGCACCGAGCTCCCCGGACCCGACTCCCAAGAGTTGATGGGGAGCAGCGCACAGCAGCTCATCGATGCGGGTGCGGTGGACCAGGTCGACGCACGCGGTCTCCCGGACCAGGAGCATCGCGCGGAACTCGTTGAGGGACCCGTCGCGGAGGCGTGCCAGCGTGTGGGGCATCTCTGCACGAAGGACCTTGGCCATCCCGAGCAGCACTTGGCCGCGGTGCGGCGACTCGCGCCGCGCGAGGGCGATCTCGGCTGCGATCCCGCGCCCCTGCCGCGCAGCGGGAACGCCCTGTGCCGCCTGCTCACCGCGGCGTGCCCTGTCGAAACCGGCGGCGGCGTCGGCCTGGATCGCGCACGCCGCAGACTTCAGCGTCTCGAGGCTGGCCACGACGTCGATCAACGCACTCGCGTGCTGTCCGTCCGGTGCGATGCCCGCCTCGCTCAACCGGGCTGTGAACAGGGCGATCTCCGCTGCCGTCACCGGGCTCGCCGGCGAGGCAACTGCCGGAGCGGACGCCGTCGGGGTCATGCAACGAACGCTACGACGAGGGTCCGACGGAAAGTGATGAAGCGCGAGCACCCGCCCGATCGCGGCGGTTGGACGCACCGCCCCAGTTACTCGGATCGCGGCAGATCCCGGACATTGCGGCGAGTGCCGAATCGACACGCAGAGCGCACCAAAGACCCGATGGAGGCGGCTCTACCTTCTGCGTACCTTGAGGAATCCGTGACCCGTCTTGAGGTGCCCCAGCCCGGGAGTGACGTTGTAGGAGCGGTACCGGACGCGACCGTCGTCGCGGATGGCGCTACTGGGCACGCGAACCGTCTTGCAGTGGTGACCCCTGACCTTGATCGTCAATGCGTACGGGTTGCCGATGACCAGCTCGGACCTGAACGGGCTGCGCCCACAGAACCGGACCGACTGCCGCCGCCTGTTGGCCGTGACCGTCGGGTCTCGCAATGGCCGAACCCTCACGACCACCGTGCCGGGGTAGTCATTACCGGCGTATCGCACGTAGTAGGTGATCGAGAACCTGCGCCCCTTGAACCGGCGATCCACACCGATCCACAGCTTCTCGTCCATCTTCTCTGTCAGCGCCACCTTGGGCGGCGGATTGTCGTACGACCAGTACGAGAACGCGTCCGGGTCGGGGAACACGTCGTCGGTCACCGGATCTACCCAGACTCGTTTGCCGCCCAACTGGACGGTGATCGTGTTCGTGTTCACCGTGGGGGAAGACGAGTCCTGCTGCGCTGCAGCGCCCCCGGCGTCTGGAAGGACGACAAGCGACATCACCGCCGCCACGATCGCCGACGCTAAGGCGCCAGCACGTGCTCTACGCATCCAAGTTCCTCGCTCCTGGAGAGGGCCGTACGACACCATGCCGGTCAGGGCCACCGGTCCGCAGCCGTTTGCGTCGACTGCTCACCACACCTGCTGGCACACAAAGTTCCCGACACTCCCGATCGCGGCGCAAGGACGCACACCTCGATGGGCCCGTCGTGATGCGAATGGCTTGTGGCGATCTCGAGGACCCAATTCGCTCCGTGAGGCTATGGGATGGCGAGCCTGAGGCCGGTCCGTTCTGGGAGGGCGGTGTCCTCATCAGCAATGACTTCGACGAACTGCACAAGTGGATCGGCATCTCACGAGAACTCTTCGAGGACGCGATGGCGTGGCACGAGGAGTATGCCTCGCTTCGCACCAAGCCGAATGACGACTGGAAGCGCCAACACTTCGACCGACAGCGGGAGTTGTTGCAGCGACTTGCGAGCGAGGTCCGCCCCGGCATCGAGGTCGACGGCCGGACTGCGCGGGCGGGTCAGCCGCCGACCGACCCGCCCGCGCCGTACGGAATCAGCTCAGCTCGCGCTTGAGGATCTTCCCGGTGGCGGTCATCGGGAGGTTCTCGACGATCTCGACGACGCGCGGGTACTTGTAGGCGGCGAACTGCTCCTTGCCCCAGGCGACGATCTCTTCCTCGGTCGCGGAGGCGCCCTGCTCGAGGATGACGACGGCCTTGATCTCCTCGCCGTGGGAGTCGTGCGGGACGCCGATCACCGCGGCCAGCGAGATCGCGGGGTGGGTGAGCAGCACCTCCTCGATCTCGCGCGGGTACACGTTGTAGCCGCCGCGGATGATCATGTCCTTGGAGCGGTCGACGATGTAGTACCAGCCGTCGGCGTCCTTGCGGCCGAGGTCGCCGGAGCGGAACCAGCCGTCGGGGCTGATCGCCTCAGCGGTGGCCTCGGGCCGCTTGTAGTAGCCCTTCATGATGTTGTGGCCCTTGATCGCGATCTCGCCGACGGCGTTCTCGTCACCGGCGTCGTCGATCTCCTCCCACGAGTCGGACTTGATCAGCTTCATCTCCACGCCGGGGATCGGCACGCCGATCGAGCCGACGCGCGGCTGCGAGCCGTAGGTGGAGAACGAGGCGACGGGTGAGGTCTCGGAGAGGCCGTAGCCCTCGAGGATGGTGACGCCGAAGCGCTCCTCGAACTTCTTGTGCACCTCGACCGGGAGGGCGGAGCCGCCGGCGACCGCCACCCGCAGGTTGTCGGCCAGCGCCTTCACGTCCACGCTGTCGCCCGTCTCGGCGAGCGCGGCGAGCAGGCCCCAATACATGGTCGGCACCCCGCCGAAGAAGGAGACCTTCTCCTTCTGCATGACCGCGAGCGCCGGTCCTGCCTCGAAACGGGGCAGCATGACCACGGTGCCACCGAAGGCGAAGGCGCCGTTCTGGATCACGGTCTGGCCGAAGGAGTGGAAGAGCGGCAGCACGCACAGGAACGTGTCGGGGTTGGCCGGGTCGGCCGCGAACAGGTCCTTGCCGGCGAGGGCGTTGTCACGCATGTTGCGGTGCCGCAGCTCGGCGCCCTTGGGCTGGCCCGTGGTGCCGGAGGTGTAGAGGATGACGGCGGTGTCGTCGTCGTCGACGTCCACGGTCTCGAAGGTCGTCGGCTGGTCGGCGATGGCCTGGCCGAGGGTCTCGGTGCCGTCGATCGGCGAGGCCGCCGCCGGGTCGACGGTGATGACGAAGAAGTCCTCGCAGGTCTCGGTCTGGGTGAAGCCGGCGTACGCCTCGGCACCGATCGGCAGCTCGGGCGTGCCCTGGAAGGCGAAGTAGGCCTTCGCGTCGGAGTCGGCGAGGTGGTAGGCCACCTCGCGGCCCTTGAGCAGCACGTTGAGCGGTACGACGGTCGCGCCGGCCTTGAGGATGCCGAAGTAGACGATCGTGAAGTGGGGCAGGTTCGGGCAGCTGAGCGCGACCTTGTCGCCGGGCTTGATGCCGCGGGAGACCAGCAGGTTAGCGACCTGGTTGGCCATCGCGTTGACCTGCGGGTAGCTCAGCCGCACGTCCCCCAGCACGATCGCGGTGCGATCCGGGTACGCAGTGGCGCTGTCGTCGAGGAAGAGGGCGAGGTTCGTCATGCGCACAACCTAGTCGGCCCTGTGACGCGGGGCACCGGTCCCGAGCACACAACTCGGTGCGCTGGGTTGTGCGGGAGTCCAAATCCCTCCCGGCGGACTGCCGAAGTGGCGCTACCGGGCGTCAGAAGCGCTCGCCGGTGAGGCGCTCGTACGCCTCCAGGTACCGGTTCCGGGTGTGCTCGACGACGGCGTCGGGCAACGAGGGCGGCGCCTGCCCCGATGCCTTGTCCCAGCCGCTCTCGGCCGAGAGTGCCCAGTTGCGGACGATCTGCTTGTCGTAGGAGGGCTGGGTGCGGCCAGGCTGCCACTCCTCGGCCGGCCAGTAGCGCGACGAGTCCGGGGTGAGCACCTCGTCTGCCAGGACCAGCGCCGGGTCGACCTCGCCACCAGGCCCTCGCACCGACCCGAACTCCAGCTTGGTGTCGGCGAGGATGATGCCGCGCTCGCGGGCCAGGCCCTCGGCGCGGTCGTAGACGGCGAGGGTGAGGTCGCGCAGCCGGGCCGCGGTCTTCGCACCCACCGTGCCGGCCACGGCCTCGAAGGAGACGTTCTCGTCGTGGTCGCCGAGCTCGGCCTTGGTCGCCGGGGTGAAGATCGGCGACGGCAGCCGGCTGCCGTCCTCGAGACCGGTGGGCAGTGCGATCCCGCAGACCTCGCCGGTGGCGCGGTAGTCGTTGAGACCGGACCCGGTCAGATACCCACGGGCCACGCACTCGACCGGGTACATCGCGAGGTTCTCGCAGATCACCGCCCGCCCCTGGACCTGCTCGGGCACGGCAGCCGGGTCCGCAGTGAGCACGTGGTGAGGCACCAGGTCGGCGAGCTGGTCGAACCACCACAGCGACATCCGGGTCAGGATCTCGCCCTTGTCCGGGATGGTGGTGTCCAGCACGAAGTCGAAGATCGAGAGCCGATCGCTGGCGACCATCAGCAGCTTGCCGGCGTACTCGCCCTCGGTCATCTCATAGAGATCGCGGACCTTGCCCGAGTGGAGGTGGCGGGTGCCGGGGATCGCGGGAGCGGGCGGGATGTTCGCGAGCGTCACGGCGGCCAGCCTAACGACTGAGTCCGGGTACGGCGCATGGTGGACAACCCGCCGTGAGCCGCCCGGTGCAGCAGTGGCACCCTTGTGTCATGTCGGAGACTGCCGAAGCAGAAGAGGTCTGGGCCCGGATCGTCGGCGCCAAGCGCCAGGCCGTCCAGGGCGAGTGCCCGGAGTGCGCGGGGCTGACCCCCGAGCGCGTCGTCTGGGAGGACGAGTTCTGGGTCCTCTCCTACACCGACGGCCCCGCGGAGATGGCGGCCTCGCTGCTGCTGCAGACCCGCGAGCACACCAGGGTGGGACAGCTGGACGACGAGCTCGCCTCGCAGTTCGGCCGGATCTCCAACCGCATCGTGCGGATCGTCGAGAACCTCCCCGAGGCCTCCTACGTCGACGTGAGCCGGTACGGCGCCCACCGCGGCCACTTCCACGTCTGGTTCTTCGCTCCGTTCACCCCGGGCACCTTCGCCCCGGTCAACCTGCACACGGTCGCCGGCAAGCTGGCGAACTGGGGCGGCGAAGCCCGCGCCTGACCCTCACTGGCTGATCGGAGTGGATGCGATCAGCCAGGCTGATCCGATCGCCTCCGATCCTGCTCGTTCACAGTGCTTGCCTAGGCTGGCGGCATGCCCGTCGTGAAGATCAACGCCATCGCTGTCCCGCCGCAGGCCGGCCCCGAGCTGGAGAAGCGGTTCGCCGCCCGCGCCGGCACCGTGGAGAACTCGCCCGGCTTCCTCGGCTTCCAGCTGCTTCGCCCGACCGCTGGCGACGACCGCTACTTCGTGGTGACCCAGTGGGCCGACGAGGAGTCCTTCGCTGCCTGGCGAGACGGCGACGCCCGTGCCGCGCACGCGAACGCACCGGGTGAGGCACCCAAGAAGCCGGTGGCCACCGGGGCGGACCTGCTCGAGTTCGAGGTCGTGCTGGACGTCAAGCCGTCGAGCTGAGCCCGGCGCGGGTCAGGTCCATGCCGACTCAGGCCTGACCGCGGGGTGTCATCAGCAGCACCGAGAGGTCGGACGCGTTCTTACCGACGGCCCACACCCGACATGTGCGGTCGATCGCCAGCCAGCGCCCGTCGTCGGTGCGCACCTGCGCGATGACCACCACGCGGTCCCGCGACGGCTTGGCCCGCAACGTGCCCGGCTTGTCGACGCGGAACGTCCAGTCGGACCTCCGGCGACCGTCCAACAGCGTCGTGCACTCCTGCTTGTCGAGGCGGTCCCCCTTCCGGGCGTCGTCGGCGGCGACAGTGCCGTCGGCGGGCTCGTCGGCGGGCTCGTCGGTCGGCTGATCGGTGGGCTGATCGGTGGGCTGATCGGCGGTGGGGTCGGTCGCGGTCCCCGCGTCGGAGCCACTGGCCGCCACCGTGGTCGGGTCGTCGGCGGAATCGTCGCCGCGGGCGAGCCAGATTCCACCGCCGACAAGGGCGAGGACGACGACAGCTGCTGCAGCGACGAGCCAGGGGGTCCGGTTCGCGGGCGGGGCGTGGGGTTCGGTGGACACGATCTCCTCCAGGAGCTCGGCACGCTCATCGGCCAGCGGCAGCAGGTCGAGGTGCGCGAGCGGCCACGGGTCCGAACCCGCGAGCGGGTCCTGCCCGGGGGGCGTGCGGTCGTCCTCGTTCATCGCGTCTCTCCGCTGTGCTGCAGGCCGGTGGCGTGCAAGGTGGGAACACCCGGCACATGTCCGGCACCCGACCCGGCGTCACCGAGCAGCTCCCGCATCCGGGCCCGTGCCCGGGCCAATCGCATCCGGGCGGTGCCCGGTTTGATCCCGAGAGCCGCTGCTGCCTCGGTCGGGGTGAGCCCGTCCCAGCCGACCAGCATCAGCAACTCGCGGTCATCGGGGCCGATCCGCAGCAGCGCGCGTCGTACTCGATCGGTTTCGGCGACCCCGACCGCCGGATCGGGCGCGCTCTCAGCGGTGAGCGTGGACCGCAACCGACCGCCGAGTCGCTCCCGGCGGCGACCGGAACGGTGGTGGTTGGCGAGCACGTGGCGGGCGACGCCGAAGAGCCACGGCCGCGCATCGCCGGGCGGCGCGTCGTCGAACCTCCGCCAGGCGACCAGGAAGGTCTCGGCCACCACGTCGGACGCGTCCGCCTGCTGGGCGGTACGACGCAGCGCGTAACCCAGGACCGCGGAGAAGTTCGTCTGGTACATGCCGCGGAAGCGAGCCTCGCGGTCGTCGTCCCGGTCTGCGGGCGCGCCGGGATCGGGCACACCGGAGTCAGGCACGGCGGACCGGGTCATGCCCTTCCATGTCCGGTTGCCCACCGCGCGTCACACCCCTTTCGCGTCCGTCGCCACCGCGACGGCTCGGCGCAGGTCGGCGGCGATGGCCGGTCGGGCGAGCACCGCCACCAGGCCACCGATCGCCCTGCCGCCGATCCCCAGGCCCGAGACCGTGTGGTGGGCCTCCACGCGGCAACCGTCGCCGCGCGCTGTCAGATTGACCTCGAGCCTCGCGCGGAACGGACCCCACTGGCCCTCCTCCGCCCACCGGCGCGGCGGTTCGGCGAGCGTGGTGCGCATCCGTGGGCGGATGCCGGGCACGACGGTGACGTCGGTCCACGTGGTGCCGCTGGAGGCCGCCCCACCCGCCCCCGGTACGACGTCGGCCACCCGCCGCAGCGACGACTGCCACTCCGGCCGGCGGCGCGGGTCGGCGAGGACCGCATAGAGCTCCGCCGGCGCGACGGCGGCGTCGAGGAGGGTCAGAGAATCTCCCCCGGTGCATAGCCTGCCGCCTCCGGGTGCCGCTGCGCCCAGGTGTCGACCCGCCGGCAGACCTCCTGGGTCTGGGCCACGGCGGCGCCGGTGAAGGCGATCGGCTCGGCGACCAGGCTCTGCAACTGCGCCGGCGTCAGGCCGAGCCGGTCGTCGGCGGCGAGCTTGGCGAAGACGTCGTTCTCGGCCTGCCCTTGGCGCATCGCCAATGCGGTGCCGACCGCCGCCTCCTTGATCGCCTCGTGGGCGGCCTCGCGCCCCACCCCGTTGCGGACCGCTGCCATCAACACCTTCGTGGTGGCAAGGAACGGCAGGTAGCGATCGAGCTCGCGCTGGATCACCGCGGGGAAGGCACCGAACTCATCGAGCACCGTGAGGAACGTCTGGAAGAGGCCGTCGACGGCGAAGAAGGCGTCCGGCAGCGCGACGCGACGTACCACCGAGCAGGAGACGTCGCCCTCGTTCCACTGGTCGCCGGCGAGCTCACCGACCATGGACAGGTAACCGCGGGTGACCACGGCCAGGCCGTTCACCCGCTCGCAGGAACGGGTGTTCATCTTGTGGGGCATGGCCGAGGAGCCGACCTGCCCCTCCTTGAAGCCCTCGGTGACGATCTCGTTGCCGGCCATCAGGCGGATCGTGGTGGCCAGGTTGGACGGCGCCGCGGTCAGCTGCACCAGCGCGGAGAGCACGTCGAAGTCGAGGCTGCGCGGATAGACCTGACCGACGCTGGTGAGCACGCGTTCGAAGCCGAGGTGGGCGGCGACCCGCTGCTCGAGCTCGGCGAGCCGCTCGCTGCCGGCGTCGGGGTCGACGTCGCCACCGAGCAGGTCGAGCATGTCCTGCGCGGTGCCCATCGGCCCCTTGATGCCGCGCAGCGGATAGCGCGCGAGCAGCTCCTCGACCCGCTCCAGGGCGATCATCAGCTCGTCCGCGGCGGTGGCGAACCGCTTGCCCAACGTGGTCGCCTGGGCGGCCACATTGTGGCTGCGACCGGCCATCACCGTGACCTCGTGCTCGGCGGCCAGCCGCCCGAGTCGGGTCAGGGTGGCGACCCCACGATCACGCAGCAGGGCCAGCGACTGGCGCACCTGCAACTGCTCCACGTTCTCGGTCAGGTCACGCGAGGTCATCCCCTTGTGGATGTGCTCGTGCCCGGCCAGTGCCGAGAACTCCTCGATCCGCGCCTTGACGTCGTGCCGGGTGACCCGCTCGCGGGCCGCGATGGAGGCCAGGTCGACTGCGTCGGCGCCGGCGTCGACGACCTTCTGGTACGCCTCGATGACACCGTCGGGGACATCGATCCCCAGGTCCTTCTGGGCGCTCAGTACGGCGACCCACAGCTGCCGTTCGAGCACGATCTTGTGCTCCGGAGACCAGATCCGGGCCAGGTCGGGGGCGGCATAGCGGGTGGCGAGGACATTCGGGACCGTCACGGTGGTCGATTCTCCCACGGCACGGGGCTGGCGGCGGGTGCGGGTTTCGCCGGCGGAACCTCTCAGCCTGGATCCGTGGAAGGGCGCCGTAGCGAGCGGTGCCAGAAGCGCGTGATGGCAAGGCGTCCGTTGCGAAGGCAGGCTGGAAGCCTGTCGAGCGACGGCAACGAAGCCAGCGCGCACTTCTGGTGCCGCGCAGTAGGCGGCCTTCCACGGATCCAGGCTCAGGTCGACCGCGGTCGCACCATCACCAGACGACCGTCCTCGTCCCCGGCCCGCAGCCCGGTGAAGCCTTGCCGATGCAGCACCCGGAGAGCCGCTCGGTTCTCCGGGCGCACCCGAGCCCGGACCCGCACCCGGCAGCCGTCGGCGTCGCAGAGATCCACCGCGGCGAGCAGCGCCCCGAGTGCCTCGCTCATCGCGCCGTGGCCACGGGCGACCTCGACCAACCCGAAGCCGACCTCGACCTCGGCGACGCCGTCCTCGGCCGGCGCGGGTGGGCCGAAGAAGCCGATCGACCCCATCACGCGGCCGGCGCGCCGGGAGTAGACCGACCGCGGTCCCCAGCCGTCGCCCTCGACCCACAGGCCCGCCACGTCCAGGTCGTCGGTGCGTGGGAAGTCCGGGTGCCATTCGGGGCGACGAGCACCAGTGCGCAGTGCAGTCACCGTCGTCGCGTCCCACAGGGGCAGGTGCAGGCGCGCGGCCTCGACCACCCGCGGCGGCGCCGACGCGCCGGGCACCGGGCTCACTCGTCCTCGGCGAGTACGGCGGCGCCCTCCACCACGCCGAGCGGCTCGGCAGCGATGTCCGATCGGCGCTGCAGCCCCTCGAAGGAGATCAGCCCCGCGGCGGCGTAGGCGCGGGCGCGGGCGTCGGCGACGTCGTACCCGAGGGCGCGGACGGCGAGCACCCGGCCGCCAGCGGTGACCAGCTCCTGCCCAGCTCCGGCGCCGGACGCGATTGGCACGGCGGACTCGCGCAGCGCCGTACCGGCGTGGATCACGTCGACGTCGGTGACGCCGTTGGCCGCGCCGACGCCGGTGATCACGTCGCCCTTGGAGGAGCCTTCCGGGTAGCCGGCGGAGGCGAGGACGACGGTGACCGCAGCGGCGTCGCGGAACCGCGGCGCCTCGACCTGGTCGAGCCGGCCGCGGGCGGCGGCGTGCAGCAGCGTGCCCAGCGGCGACTCGAGCACCGCCAGCACCGGCTGGATGTCGGGGTCGCCGAAGCGGCAGTTGAACTCGATCACCTTCGGCCCGGCGGCGGTGAGCGCCAGGCCCACGTAGAGGCAGCCGACGAACGGAGCACCGCGACGGGCCATCTCGTCCAAGGTGGGCTGTACGACGGTGGCGAGCACTGTCGCTGCGAGGTCGTCGGGCGCCCACGGGAGTGGGGAGTAGGAGCCCATCCCGCCCGTGTTCGGGCCGCGCCCACCGTCGAAGATCCGCTTGAAATCCTGGGCCGGCTGCAGCGCGTGGGCGCGCTCGCCGTCGCAGATCGCGAAGAGGGAGACCTCGGGGCCGGCCAGGAACTCCTCGATGACCACCCGCCCGCAGGCCCGCGCGTGCGCCAGTGCCTCGTCGCGATCGTTGGTGACCACGACGCCCTTGCCGGCCGCCAGCGCATCGTCCTTGACCACGTACGGCGCCCCGAACTCCTCCAGCGCCGCGGCTGCTTCGTCGGCTGTGGTGCAGGTGCGGGATCCGGCGGTGGGGACGCCGGCGGCGGCCATCACCTCCTTGGAGAAGGCCTTGGAGCCTTCCAGCCGTGCGGCCGCGGCCGACGGTCCGAAGACGGCGACGCCCCGCTCGCGTACCGCGTCGGCGACGCCGGCCACCAACGGCGCCTCGGGGCCGACCACGACCAGGTCCGCACCGATCTGCTGCGCCAGGTCGGCCACGCCCGCTCCGTCCATGGGGTCGACGTCGTGCAACTCGGCGAAGGCGCCGATGCCCGGGTTGCCCGGCGCCGCGTGGACCGCACCGACGCCGGGGTCCCGGGAGAGCGCGAGCGCGAGCGCGTGCTCGCGGCCCCCGGTGCCGATCACGAGGCAGGTCAGGGCGGCGGCGGTTCCAGCAGTCACGGGTCGGCATCCTACGGAGTCGCTGCGCCGTGGTCGGGCCCCGCCGAGGTTGGAAGCAGCGCGATTGGGTCAGAATCGTCACCAGTCACTTCGACTTCGACAGGGAGACCTCCATGTTCGTGCCGCGCGTCGGCGAGGAATTCGGCCGCTACCGCCTCGATCGCCTGATCGGCCAGGGTGGGATGGGGATGGTCTTCGCCGCCACCGATCTCCGTCTGCACCGCACCGTCGCCCTCAAGGTGATCACCGGTGCCCTGGCCGCCTCCGAGGAGTTCCGGGACCGGTTCCAGCATGAGGCCGAGGCGTTGGCCCAGCTCGACTCGCCCTACGTGGTGACCATCCACGACCACGACGAGGTGGACGGCACGCCCTACATCGTCATGCAGTACGTCGACGGCACCGACCTCTCCTCGCGGCTCCGCGAGCGCGGCGCACTGCCGGCGCGGACCGCGCTGCAGATCGCCGCCCAGCTCGCCCGCGGGCTCGGCGCCGCCCACAGCCGGGGTGTGCTGCACCGCGACGTCAAGCCGGCCAACGTGCTGCTCCGCGGCCTGGACCAGGGCGACCCGCACGCCTACCTGTGTGACTTCGGGATCGCCCGGTCCGAGGGCATCGAGGGTCCCGCCCCGACCGCGACCGGAATGGTCGCCGGCACCGGCAGCTATCTGGCCCCCGAGCGCGCCGACGGCCACCCGGCCACCCCGGCCAGCGACCTCTACGCACTTGGCTGTGTGCTGTGGGTAGCGCTGACCGGGTCGGAGCCCTACAGCGGCACCGAGGTGCAGATCGCGCTCGCCCACCAGCAGGCGCCCGTCCCGCAACTGCCCGGGACCAGTCCGCTGATCGGCCGCCTCAACGCCCTCTTCTCGCGACTGCTCGCCAAGGACCCGGCCGAGCGCCTCGCCGACGCGGGCGCGGTCCGTGCCGAGTTGGAGGCGCTCGCCGCCGATGCGCCGACGACCCCGCTCGGCGTGGCGCCGGCTCCACGCCAGGGCACTGCCGTGCGGGCCGCGGGATCCGCCGGTGCGGGCGCCCCGCCGCCTCCGCCCCCGCCCTCGGGTGCACCGGGCGCACCGACCACCCCGCCTCCCGGCGGGCAGGAGCCGAAGCGCTCGCGGTGGCCGCTGCTGGTCGGGGCGGTAGCGGTCCTCGCCCTGATCGCCGGAGGGTTGGTCTTCGTGCTGACCCGGGGCTCGGACGGGGACGACGCGTCCGCCGACGACACGCCCACCCGCGCCGACAGCGTTGCCGGCGACACCGACGGCAACGGGTACGGCGACCTGCAGATCTACCAGGGTCGGCTGGACGCGACCGCACCACTGTCGGTGTGGACGCTCCCGTCCACCGGCATGCAGTTCGGCAGCGCCACCCGGCTCGGGGCGCTCGAGGGCACGGTCCACCTGGGCGACGTGGACGGCGACGGTCAGGACGAGCGGGTGTGGATCGACGCCCTCTCCTCCGACATCTCGCTGGAGATCGCCATCCAGTCGATGGACGGCGACCAGCGCAGCACCAGCCTCGAGGTCGACCCGGCCTTCGATTTCAGCGGCTACGCCAACCACCTCGCCGACGTGGACGGTGACGGCGACGACGACCTGGTGATGCTCGGCACCCCCGACAGCGAGGACGTGCTCTTCGTTGCGCTCACCGAGGACGGCGAGTTCGGCGAGCCCACCCAGTGGTACACCGGCGGCGACTCCGGCGGGTTCACCTGGTCCGGCGACGTGGACGGGGACGGCGCGGACGAGATCATTCTCTACTTCCAGCCCGAGGACCCGGACGACGAGAGGGAGACCCTCACCGTCCTCGATGCCGAGGAGGGCCGGTTCGTCGCGTCCACCCCGCGCCTGCTCCGCGACGCGACGGTGAACCCCTACGTCACCACGTGGCTGATTGGCGACGTCGACGGGGACGGCACCGACGAGCTCGTGGTCGAGTCCGGGGTGCGGCGCGGGTTGTGGGTCTACCGGTTCACCGACGGCGAGATCGGCGCCCGCGAGGAGTGGGCCCGCACCTACCGCTCCCGGGAGGAGGCGCGGAGCCAGATCTACACCAGCGGCATCGTCGGCTACGCCCTCTCCGATGTCGATGGGGACGGCGACGAGGACATGATCCAGGTCTACGAAGCGACGAAGAAGAACCCCGCGCTCGGCGTCACGGTCCGCATCTCCGACGGGGAGTCGTTCGCCGACGAGGCCGAGTGGGGCGCGCTGCAGTGCGGCGAGGAGTGCGACGACATCTACGACCCGATCTACTGACCTCGACCGTCCCGAACCGCTCGGTCGAGTTGGCGGTTCGGGCCCGTCGAGTTGGCGGTTCGGGCCCGTCGAGTTGGCGGTTCGGGCCCGTCGAGTCGGCGGTTCGGGCCCGTTGAGTCGGCCCGAAGCGTCAGCGCAGCGCGTGCCGCACGACCGCCTGCTCCCTCGCCGGCCCGACCCCGACCACGGAGATCCTGGCGCCCGAGTGCTCCTCGGCGAAGGTCACGTAGTCCTGGGCGTTCTTCGGCAGATCCGCGAAGTCGCGGCAGCCCGAGATGTCCTCGGTCCAGCCCGGCAGGTACTCGAAGATCGGCTTCGCGTGGTGGAAGTCGGACTGGTTGACCGGCATCTCGTCGTGGCGCACGCCGTCGACGTCGTAAGCGACCGCCACCGGCAGCTGCTCCAGCCCGGTCAGCGTGTCCAGCTTGGTCAGCACGAAGTCGGTGACCCCGTTGACGCGTGCGGCGTAGCGGGTGATGACGGTGTCGAACCAGCCGCAGCGGCGGGGCCGGCCTGTCGTCGTACCGAACTCGTGGCCGGCGTTGCGTAGGAAGTCGCCGCTCTCGTCGTGGAGCTCGGTCGGGAACGGCCCCTCGCCCACCCGGGTGGTGTAGGCCTTGGCGATCGCGATCACCTGGTCGATCCGGGTCGGCGGGATGCCGGAGCCGGTGCAGGCGCCGCCGGCGGTGGCGCTGGAGGAGGTGACGAACGGGTACGTGCCGTGGTCGACGTCGAGCAGCGTCGCCTGACCCGCCTCGAGCAGCACCACCTCGTCACGGTCCAGCGCCTGCCCGAGCAGCAGCGTGGTGTCGCAGACGTACGGCGCCAGTCGGTCGGCGTGGGCGAGCAGCTCCTCGACGGTCTGCTGCACGTCGGGAGCGCGACGGTTGTAGACCTTGGTCAGGATCTGGCTCTTCAGCTCCAGCGCGCCCTCGACCTTGGCGGTCAGGATCTTCTCGTCGAAGAGGTCCTGCACGCGGATGCCGATCCGGTTCATCTTGTCGGCGTAGGTGGGCCCGATGCCACGTCCGGTGGTGCCGATCCGGCGGCTGCCGAGGAACCGCTCGGTGACCTTGTCCAGGGTGCGGTTGTAGTCGGCGATGACGTGCGCGTTGGCGCTGACCTTGAGACGGCTGGTGTCGATGCCGCGGGCCTCGAGGCCCTCGATCTCCTCGAAGAGCACGTCGATGTCGACGACGACGCCGTTGCCGATCACCGGCGTGCAGCTCGGGGTGAGGATGCCGCTGGGCAGGAGGTGGAGGGCGTACTTCTCGCTGCTCCCGTCCTCCTGGCCGATCACCACTGTGTGGCCGGCGTTGTTGCCGCCGTTGAACTTCACCACGTAGTCGACCTGGCTGCCCAGGTGGTCGGTGGCCTTGCCCTTGCCCTCGTCGCCCCATTGGGCGCCGACGATCACGATCGCGGGCATGTGCTTGCTCCTTCGCTCGGGACGGAGTCCCTCCGGGCCGCCTGACCCGGCTGCTCAACGCACCACTGTTGGGTTGGGTTGTTCGGTTGCGTGTCCTGACAAGCAAACAGCCCCGGCAAGACCGGGGCTCTTGCGGCCACACGTTACCAAAGCCCCTCGCGCACTGCCGTGGCTCGACGGTGAGATCACACCCGCACTTCTGCGTTCCGGCCACGGCGAGCCGCACGCCGGGTTACCTTCGAGGTGCCGCCCGAGGCGGTACGACGTACCACTGCTCCCGAACCGAACGAGAACCCGATGGACCCCCTCGGCTGGATGCAGCCCCGCAACCACGGGGCGGCCGCCCGATCGATCTCCACCCTGGCTGGCGTCGCCGCCACCACCACGATCCTCACCTCGCCGTTCCACTCGGCGGGGATCGACTCGACCACCCTGGTCCCGGCCGGTCTGACCGTCCTGGCCGTGGTGCTGCTGGGTGTCGGGGCGCATCGACTCGAACCGCGACATCGCCTCGGTTGGGCGCTGATCCCCGTGGGCGGAGTGATCGCTCTGGTCGCGCTCGACCTGGTCACCGCTGACGCGGGCCTGACCGCCCAGGTCTTCTTCCTCTTCCCGGCGCTCTACGGCGCCTCGCAGCTGCGCATCCCCGGCGCGGCGGTGACGGCCGCACTGTGCATCCTCGGCGAGATCGTCGTGGTCACCGCGCAGCTGCCGATCGAGGAGGCGGTCATCGACGCCTGGTACGTCGCCGCTGCCATCGGCACCAGCAGCGTCCTCCTCGCCACCACCAGCGAGCGGCACGCCCGACTGGTGCTGCGGCTGGAGGAGCTGGCTGCTGTCGACCCGCTGACCGGGCTGGCCACTCGGCGGGTGCTCGACCAGGCCGCCCGTTCTGCGCTCTCCGGTGCGGGCAGTACTGCCGGGACCGGCCTGGTCCTGATCGACATCGACCACTTCAAGGCGATCAACGACCGTCACGGCCACCCCAACGGCGACGCGGTACTCGCCCAACTGGCGGGGGTGCTGCTGGCGCATCGCGCCCCCTCCGAGGTCGCCTGCCGGCTAGGGGGCGACGAGATCGCGGTGCTGATGCCCGCCTGCGACCCGGAGGCCTCGCTGGCCCGCGCGCAGCGACTCTTCGAGGTCGTCGACGAGCACTCCTTCCGCAGCGACACCGGCGAGCCGCTCGAGGTCTCGATCAGCATGGGGTGTGCCCACCTGCCGACCCATGCGATCGACTTCGGGTCGCTCTATACCGCCGCCGACGCGGCGCTCTACCAGGCCAAGCGCGAGGGGCGGGGACGGGTGACGATGGCGGCGGCAGTCCCGTTGGGGTGAGTGACGCCGTGGTCTCGCTCCGTGCTGGACGTCGCGGACAGCCTGGGCCATCCTTCTCTAGAACACGTTCCAGTTTTCAGGAGAAGCCGATGACCGCCAGCAGGGACGCCATCCTCACCACCATCCAGCACTACGTCGACCTGGTCGCCTCCGGCAGCTCGGCCGACGTCGTCGCGCTCTACGCCGACGGGGCGACCGTGGAGGACCCGGTGGGGAGCGACGTGCGGACCACCCGCGAGGAGATCGCGGAGTTCTACGGTGCTCTGGACGGACTGGAGCAGCGCGGACGCCTGCTCCACGCCCGCGTTGCCGGCAACGAGGCGGCCTTCGCGTTCGAGCTGGTCACCATCGCCGGGAACGAGACCTACACGCTGGCGCCGATCGACGTGATGACCTTCGACGACGACGCCCGGATCACGAGCATGCGGGCGTTCTGGTCGGCGGAGGACATGGTGGTCGGCACCGCCTGACGCCGACCCGGCTCAAATGAACCGGGTCGATGAGATATTGCTTTGCGTTTGCGCCGGGTCAGTGCGATCTGCGTGTGCGTTTGCGCCGGGTCAGCTGATGGGCGACCTCGGCGACCACGGCGCGGGCGAGGTCGGGGGTGGTGTCGGACTCCAGCTCGGGTACGACGACATGCACGTCGCCGGCGGCCAGCAGGTCGAGGGCGCCGACCTGCTGCGCCTGCGCCATGTCGGCGGCATGCGCCACGTCGCCGTACACGATGGCACTGGCGCCCTCCGGAGGCAGCGGCGAGAGCCAGCCGCGGCCGGCGGCCACCACGGTGCAGGCAGGGAGCAGCGCCAAGGCACCGCCGCCGCAACCCTGGCCGAGGATCACCGACACCGTGGGCACCGTCATCGTCACCAGGGTCGCGATGCAGCGGGCGATCTCTCCGGCGATCGCCCCCTCCTCGGCCTCGGCGGAGAGCTCGGCGCCCGGGGTGTCGATGACGGTGACCAACGGCAGGCCGAGCTCCTCGGCCAACCGCATCGCGCGCCGTGCCTCCCGCAGCGCGCCAGGCCCCATCGGAGTCGACGCGCTCTGCCGACTGCGGTCCTGGCCGACCAGCACGCACGGCTGGCCGTCCAGCCGGGTGAGCGCGATCAGCACCGAGTCGTCCCGCTCCCCCTCGTCGGTGCCGCGCAGACGGATGGTGCCGGGCGCGGCGCCGTACTTCAGCAGCTCCCGTACGCCGGCCCGGCCCGTGCCCCGGGTGCGCTGGATGTCGTCCCAGACATCGTGCGCGACCCGCTCGCCGGCGAGCAGCGGCGTCCGCCGCTGCAGGCGCGGCGGGTCGGGCGGACCGACGAGGACGCCGAGGGCAGCGTCCACCAGCGCCGGCAGGTCCTCGGCCGCCACCACGGCGTCGATGACGCCTTTGGCGGCCAGGTTCTCCGCGGCCTGGACGCCGTCGGGGAAGGGCTGTCCGTTGAGGGCTTCGTAGACCTTCGGGCCGAGGAAGCCGACGAGCGCTCCCGGCTCGGCGACGGTCACGTGGCCGAGTGAGCCCCAGGAGGCATACACCCCGCCGGTGGTCGGGTGGCGAAGGTGCACCAGGTAGGGCAGGCCGGCGGCGCGGTGCTCCATCAGGGCGCGACTGATCTCGACCATCTGCACGAAGGCGCGGGTGCCCTCCTGCATCCGGGTGCCGCCGGAGGAGGTGGAAGCGAGTACCGGCAGTCCCTCCGCGGTCGCGCGACGCACAGCCGCAGCGATCCGGTGCGCGGCGGCGACACCGATCGATCCCGCGAGGAAGCCGAACTCGTTGACCACGAACGCCACCGGCCGACCCCGCACGGTCCCGCGACCGGTCAGCACCGACTCGTCCGTACCGGCCTTCGCCGCGGCCTCACGCAGCTCCGCGCGGTAGTGCCGAGGGTGACCGGAGATGTCGACCGGAGCGTCCCAGGAGTCGTAGCTGTCGTCGTCGAGGACGAGGTCGATGAGTTGGCGAGCGGTCCAGCAGTGGGTGGTCCCCATGGGGCGGCACTCTAGGGCGGCAGAAGAAGTGACGACGTGGCGACCGTCGGCGACACCGCCGCCCGGGCACACGGTCCTAGGATCGGTTCGTGCCGCACACCCCCCACCTCTTGGTGATCGCCAACGACAACGCCGGTACGACGGCCGAGGCAACCGTCGAGACGGTGCTGGCGACCCTGCGTGAGCACGCCGAGGTGGAGGTCGCACGCACCTCCTCCCCCGAGGAGCTCGACGACCTGTTCACCGACCGCGACCTGGCCGGGTTGCGCGTGGTGGTCATCGGCGGCGACGGGAGCATCCATGCGGTGATGGCGGCGCTGCACCGCAACGACCTGCTCGGCGGTGTCGAGGTGGCGCTCGTGCCGATGGGCACCGGGAACGACTTCGCCCGCACGCTGGGGCTGCCGTTGGACGCCGAGGAGGCCGCCCCGATCGCAGCCACCGGCACCGCGCGGCCGGCCGACCTCGTCGTCGACGACACCGGCGATGTGACCGTCAACGGAGTGCATGTGGGGGCGAGCGCCGAGGCAGGAGAGCGCGGCGCCGCCTGGAAGGCACGGCTCGGGTCGATCGGGGTCGGCAAGGTCAACCTGGGCAAGCTCGGCTACCCGATCGGCGCCCTGCTGACCGCGCTCGATCCGCCGATGAAGCGGCTCCGGGTGGAGGTGGACGGCCACGTCGTGCACGACACGGACCATCGGGTGCTGGTCGTCGCGCTCGGCAACGGCGCCTCGGTCGGCGGCGGCACGGCCCTCACACCGGCCGCCGATCCGCACGACGGCCGCGTCGACGTACTGATCGCGACGCCGGCGCGGTGGTGGTCCCGGCTGCGGGTGGCCGCGCTGCTGCCGTTCGGGCGCCACCCCGAGGACGCCGAGGTGCGGATGCTGCGGGGCAGCACGGTCACGATCAGCGCGGCCGAGGGCGAGCAGTACGACGTGAACAGCGACGGCGAGATCGACGGTCCGGTACGGCGTCGTACCTGGCGGGTGCTGCCGGGGGCCTACCGGATCGTGGTACCCGCAGCCGAGGAGTAACGAAGCCGGCGCGAATCGGATGCTGCCCGACCCGCCGACTACCCTTGGCCGACGTGGCACGCGGAGCACGAGACCAAGACCCCAGCGACTGGGTGACCCGAACGGCCGACCTGGCGCTGCGGCACGCCGAGACCGTCAACGGCGGCACACTGCCCGACCTGGTCACCTGCGCGTCGGGGATCAGCCCCTCGGGCCCGATCCACCTCGGCAACCTGCGCGAGTTCCTCACCGTGCACTTCGTGGCCGAGGAGATCCGCCGCCGCGGGATCGCCGTACGCCACCTGCACAGCTGGGACGACTACGACCGGTTCCGCAAGGTGCCCGCCGGGGTCGACCCTGCGTGGAACGACCACATCGGCCGCCCGCTGACCGCGGTGCCGGACCCGAACGGCGAGTTCGCCAACTGGGCCGAGCGCTACAAGGCTCCGCTGCGGGCCGCGCTGGCGGAGATGGGCTGCGAGATGGTCGAGGTCGACCAGACCGCGATGTACCGCGCCGGCACCTACCGCGAGCAGGTCCTCACCGCGGTCCGTCGGCGCGACGAGATCGAGACGGTGCTGGCCCGCTACCGCACCAAGAAGCCGGCCGAGGAGGGAGCCGCGGAGTCGACCGCCGAGGACGACGACGCCGGCCACGGTGCCAGCGAGGACCTCGCCCGGTTCCCGTTCAAGCCCTACTGCCGCGGGTGCGGGCGCGACACCGTCACGCTCACCTCGTACGACGACGACACCACCGACCTCGCCTACACCTGCGACGTCTGCGGCGACTCCTTCGTCACCAACCTCGCCACGCAGGACGAGGGCAAGCTGGTGTGGAAGGTCGACTGGCCGATGCGGTGGACCTTCGAGGGCGTCCACTTCGAGCCGGGCGGGGTGGACCACGCCAGCCCCGGGTCGTCGTACACGGTCGGCAAGGACCTGGTGGGCCCGGTCTTCGGCGGGAGCGCTCCGTCGTTCGTCGGCTACTCCTTCGTGGGAGTCGCCGGGATGCCGAAGATGTCCTCCTCCAAGGGCGGGGTGCCGACAGCTGCCGAGGCGCTGCGGATCCTGGAGGCGCCGATCCTGCGGTGGCTCTACGTCCGCCGCCAGCCCAAGCAGGCGTTCAACGTCGACTTCGGCCAGGAGGTGCTGCGTCTCTACGACGAGTGGGACGCGCTGACCCGCAAGGCCGCCGACCCGGCGAAGCGGGACGCGGCCGTGCTGGCCTGGGAGCGGGCGTCGGCCACCGCTTCGGCGGGGCGTCTGGACACCCCGAAGGTGGTCGTGCCGTTCCGCCTGCTCTCCTCCGTCGCCGACGTGACCGCCGGGTCCCTGGACCTCATCTCGAGCACCGTCGGCAATGTCGGCCACGCCCACGACTCCGTCGCCGATCTCGAGCCGCGGCTCTCCAAGGCAGCCACCTGGATGACCTCGTACGTCGACCCCGAGGACCGCACCACGGTTCGCGAGGCTGCCGACGCCGATCGCCTGCGCGCGCTCGGTGACGACGAGGCCCAATGGCTGCGGATCCTGCTGGAGCGGCTGCCCGCGTCGTTCGACACCGCCGCGGCCGGTGAGGAGCTGACAGCGCTGATCTACGGCGTACCGAAGCTGGCGCGGGGGCTCTCGCTGGACGACGCCCCCACCGACGAGGTCAAGGCGGACCAGAAGGCGTTCTTCCGGCTGCTCTACCAGCTGCTGGTGGCCGCCGAGCGCGGTCCGCGGCTGCCCACGCTGTTCGCGGCGCTCGGTGCGGAGCGGATCCGCGCGTTGCTCGGAGGCGCTGGCGAGTGACCGGTCGGGCGCTCGGCGCCATCGGTCCTCACCAGCTGCTGATCAGCGCACCCGCTTCGCCGGCGAGGTGACCGACCGAGTCTGGTAGCCCGACTTGGTCACGGTGACCCGAACAGAGATCCGTTTGCCACGATCCCTCCCCTTGACCACGAGGATGCGCTTGGTCGCGCCGGCGATCGACTTGCCATTGCGCAGCCAGCGATACTTCACTGCACCGGGCGCGGGCGACCAGCGTCCGGAGGACGCGGTGAGCTTCCTGCCCACCTTGGCCGTCCCGCTGATCTTCGGCCTGCTGCCGAGAGCGAACTGCCGAGCGCCAGGGGAGAGCCGGGCCGCCGACCAGTGGGGTTCGGAGCCCGCACCGAGGACGTCGTACGTCGTCGCCGAGCACGGCTGTCCCGGATACATCAGCACCAGTCCGGAGCTGTCGGCTGTGACAACCGCGCGACCGTCCGGCGACCAACTGGTCTCGCCGAGGTCTGCGTCGGTGCCGCTCACGCACAGCGCAGTCGGGGTGGCGAGGGCAGCGGGTGAGCCGGTGCGCGGATCGCCGGTCACGCGGTAGTTGATCAGGTGCTTGTCGGGCCCGTAGCCCCGCACGGCAACCAGGGCTCTGCCGTCCCTGGAGACCGCGGCGTCGCCGAGGTCGGTGCTGTCGAGGTCACCGAAGACGTCACTGTCGTCGAACCAGTGGGCTGCCGAGCTGCCGGCATCCTGGAGGCTGATGTGAGAGCCGTATCCGCCGTGCACCATCAGCCGCGTGTTGCTCAGCCAGGAGGGCTCCCAGTAGTACGACCGCATCGTCGGGCCGGTGAGCCTGGTCGCCGACGTCACGCCGGTGACTCCACGCGCCATACAGTCGGTGCCGATCGGACAGCCATAGCCGATCATCGTGTAGGCGATCTTGGTTCCGTCCGGCGAGATCGCAACGTTGACCGGCGGGCCATCGACCGGGTGGCCGACCGAGTTGGTCATCGGCTTGGGATCCATCCGGTTCAGCACGGTGCCGTTCTGCTTCATGCGGACCAGGAAGGGTCCCTTGCCTGCTGCGATGACTCCGCCGTCCGACATGCTCGGCGACAGGTAGGGGCTGGCAGCGGTGCCGTCGTAGGTGACCCGGTAGCGGCGCGACCCGTCACCGTTGGTGAGCCAGATGTCGTGGCCGTCGAGGAAGACGATGGTGCCGCCGGGCGGCGCGGCGGCATTCGCGGCGGATCCGACGCCGACCGTGTCGACGAGGACGGGGCCCGCCACCCCCAGGATCAGGGCCAGCATCGCCCGAACCGACCGTGTGCGCATGGATCGTCCTCCGCCTCGTCATCCGCGAACTCGCCGGCACTCCTCGCCAGCGCGGACAACCACCCTGCCCATCCAGGGTGCGCGGGCGCATCGGCCGCGCGGACGGTCCGCATCCGCCGCGCGGATGAGGTCAACCGGCCCGAAACGCCAACTCGACGGGCCCGAAACGCCAACTCGACCCGTCGGGGGTCAGCCGAGCAGGGCGTCGTACCCGGCGGGGCTGGAGTCGCGCAGGAAGGTCGCACAGCGCTCCTGCTCGTCGAGCTCCCCGATCGCGCCGGCGGCGGTGGCGAGCAGCGCCAGGCAGCGCAGGAAGCCGCGGTTCGGCTCGTGCTCCCACGGCACCGGGCCGTGTCCCTTCCAGCCGTTGCGGCGCAGCAGGTCGAGCGAGCGGTGGTAGCCGACCCGCGCATAGGCGTACACGGTGACCGGGTCGGCGCCCTCACCGGAAGCCTGCTCGGCCAGGGTCGCCCACGCCAGCGGAGAGGCCGGCAGACGCCGTACGACGTCCACGGCCGCCTCGCCCGAGGCCAGCACGTCGACGGCGGGGTCGGCGGGCAGCAGGGTCGGCGGGGGGCCCGCCATCAGGTCGGATCCGATCGGTGGGTTCGTCATGGGATGGATTGTCCCCGCTCGGGTGTTGAGTGTCTTCCGTGACCCCTTCCCCGTCTGCCGCCGCCACTCCGCCCGCCGAGGCGGAGGTGGGCAACCCGTGGCCCGCGCTGTGGGCGCTGGTGCTCGGCTTCTTCATGATCATGGTGGACACCACGATCGTCACCGTCGCGACGCCGGCGATCCTCGACGACCTGCACGCCGGGGTGAACGACGTGGTGTGGGTGACCAGCGCCTACCTGCTCGCCTACGCGGTGCCAGTGATGATCACCGGTCGACTCGGGGACCGGTTCGGGCCGCGCAACCTCTACATCGCCGGTCTCGCGGTCTTCACCGCGGCCAGCCTGGCCTGCGGCCTGACCACGACGATCGAGGGGCTGATCATCGCCCGGATCGTGCAGGGTCTCGGTGCCAGCATGATCACGCCGCAGACGATGGCGATCATCACCCGGATCTTCCCCGCCGACCGTCGCGGTCAGGCGATGGCCCTGTGGGGGGCGACCGCCGGGGTCGCGATGCTGGTCGGTCCGCTGCTCGGCGGGCTGCTGGTGGACGCGCTGTCGTGGGAGTGGATCTTCTTCGTCAACGTGCCGGTCGGGGTGCTCGGCATCGCCCTGGCATGGCGCAACGTGCCGGTGCTGGTCACGCACCAACACCGCTTCGACTGGCTGGGTGTGGTGCTCAGCGGCGCCGGGATGTTCCTGCTCGTCTTCGGCATCCAGGAGGGGCACCAGTTCGACTGGGGCACCGTCACCGGGTTCGTGACAGTGCCGATGATCATCGCGGCCGGCGTCGTGGTCCTGGTCGGCTTCGTGGTCTGGCAGCACTTCAACCGGCAGGAGCCGCTGGTGCCGCTCTCGCTCTTCGCCGACCGCAACTACTCACTCGCCAACGTCGCGGTGACCACGATCAGCTTCACCTTCACCGCGATGGGCTTCCCGCTGATGCTCTACGCCCAGTTGGTGCGCGGCTACTCCCCCACCGAGTCGGCGCTGCTGCTGGTGCCGATGGCGGCGATGTCGATCGCACTGGCCAAGCCGGTCGGTGGGCTGATCGACCGGGTGCATCCGCGCTATCTGACGGGCACCGGCTTCGCAACCGTCGGCATCGCCCTGCTGTGGCTCTCGACGGCGCTGGCCGCCGACACTCCGCTGTGGGTGCTGCTGACCGCGCTGGGGCTGATGGGCGCCGGCAGCGCGGCCATCTGGGCCCCGCTCGCCGCGACCGCCACCCGCAACCTGCCGTTGAACCGGGCCGGCGCCGGAGCGGGGGTCTACAACGCCACGCGCCAGGTGGGCGCGGTGCTCGGGTCGGCGGCGATCGCATTGCTGATGGACAGCCGGCTGTCGGCCAACGGGCTGGCCTTCGACCCGGCTGCAGCCCCGGAGGGTGCTGCCGGCGGCTCGGCGCTGCCGTCGGCGGCGTACGACCCGTTCAGCACCGCGATGGGGCAGGCGCTGCTGGTCACCCCGGCGGTGCTGCTGATCGGGCTGGCAGCGGTGCTGTTCTTCGCGCGGCCCGGCGGGTTGCGTCATACGAATCGTGGGTCGGAGACCTCCGAACGTATGACGCAAGCAGCAGCACCCGCGGACTGAGCGCGAGCACTCAGCGGACGAAGCCGAAGAGCGGGCTGCCCGGGTCGACCCGCTGCACCCGCAGTCGGGAGGCCTCCATCCGGGCGATCAGGCCGTCGAGGTCGTCGCGGTGGGCCATCTCGATGCCGACCAGCGCCGGTCCGGTCTCCCGGTTGTTGCGCTTGGTGTATTCGAAGAGCGTGATGTCGTCGTCGGGGCCGAGCACGTCGTCGAGGAACCGGCGCAGGGCGCCCGGCTCCTGCGGGAACTCGACCAGGAAATAGTGCTTCAGCCCTTCGTGCACCAGTGCCCGCTCGACGATGTCGGCGTACCGGGAGACGTCGTTGTTCCCGCCGGAGACGACGCAGACCACCGTCGTCCCCAGCCCGAGGCCGTCATCCTCTGGCTCCCCCGTCGGGGAGTAGCCCACCAGCCGCAGCGCCGCGGAGGCCAACGCTCCGGCGGGCTCGGCGATGATTCCGTCGGTCTGGTAGAGGTCGAGCATCTCGACGCAGATCTCGCCCTCGGGCACCGGATACCAGGTCAGTACGGCGTGGGAGCGCGGCCGTCGTGCAGCAGCGGCCGCGGCGACGGCGTAGGTGAGGTCGCCGACCCGCCGCACAGCGGCGCCGTCCACGAACTGATCCACGCGCTCCAGGGTCACCGGACCTCCCGCGTTGAAGGCGGCTTCGAGGGAGGTCGCGCCCGCCGGTTCGGCGGCGTGGACCACTGTTCCGGGTGCGTGAGCGGCGAGGTAGGTCATCGCTCCGGCGAGCAGCCCACCGCCGCCGACGGGCACGAAGAGGTGGTCCAGCGTGCGACCGGCCGCACGCAGCTGGGTCAGGATCTCGGCCGTCACGGTCCCCTGCCCGGCGATCACCCCGGGGTGGTCGAAGGCCGGGATGACGGTGGCACCGGAGGCCTCGGCGTACTCGGCGGCGGCCACCGCGGAGTCGTCGTAGGTGTCGCCGGCGATGACCACATCGACGAACGTCCCGCCGAGGGCGGCGACCCGATCCCGCTTCTGTCGCGGCGTGGTCCGCGGCAGGAAGATCGTCGCCCGTACGCCGGCGCGGGCACACGCGAACGCGACGCCCTGAGCGTGGTTGCCGGCCGACGCGCAGGTCACTCCCGCGGCCCGCGCCGAGTCCGGCAGCCCGGCCACCACGTTGTAGGCGCCGCGCGCCTTGTAGGAGCGGACCGGGGTGAGGTCCTCACGCTTGAGCCAGACGTCGCAGCCGGTCAGCGCCGAGAGCCGGGGAGCGGGCTGCAACGGAGTCGGATCGACGACGCCGGCCAGCGTCGCCGCGGCGGCGTCGATGTCGGCAGGCGTCGGCAGCCCGTCGGGCCAACCGGCCGGCGTCGAGGACGCGGGACCGCTCACCCGATCGTGGTGCCGGCCGAGCGCAGGTTCTGGCAGGCCTCGACGACACGGGCGGCCATCCCGGCCTCGGCGGCCTTGCCCCAGGCACGGGGGTCGTAGGCCTTCTTGTTGCCGACCTCGCCGTCCACCTTGAGCACGCCGTCGTAGTTGCTGAACATATGGGCCGCAGCAGGGCGGGTGAACGCGTATTGAGTGTCGGTGTCGACGTTCATCTTCACCACGCCGTAGTCGACCGCGGCGCCGATCTCCTCCGCGCTCGAGCCGGAGCCTCCGTGGAAGACCAGGTGGAACGGCTTCGACCCCGCCGGCAGACCGAACTCCGCGGTCACCGCCTCCTGGGCCGTCTTGAGCACCTCGGGGCGCAGCTTGACGTTGCCGGGCTTGTAGACACCGTGCACGTTGCCGAAAGTCAGCGCGGTCATGTAGTAGCCGCGGTCGCCGTGGCCGAGCGCCTTGGCGGTGGCGATCGCGTCCTCAGCGGTGGAGTAGAGCTTCTCGTTGATCTCGTTCTCCACGCCGTCCTCCTCACCGCCCACGACACCGACCTCGATCTCCAAGATGATCTTGGCCTCGATGCACTTGTCCAGCAGCTCGGCGGCGATGCTGAGGTTCTGCTCGAGCGGCACCGCGGAGCCGTCCCACATGTGCGACTGGAACAGCGGCGCCTCACCGCGCGCGACCCGCTCGGCCGAGAGCGCCAGCAGCGGCCGGACGAAGCCGTCCAGCTTCTCCTCGGGGCAGTGGTCGGTGTGCAGTGCGATGTTGACCGGATAGTTCTTGGCGACCTCGGCGGCGTAGGCCGCGAAGGCGACGGAGCCGGTGACCATGTCCTTGACGCCTGGACCGGAGAGGTACTCGGCACCACCGGTGGAGATCTGGATGATGCCGTCGGAGCCCGCGTCGGCGAAGCCCTTGAGCGCAGCGTTCAGTGTCTGCGAGGAGGAGACGTTGATCGCCGGATAGGCGAACGCACCGCTCTTCGCGGCGTCGAGCATCTCGGCGTACTTCTCAGGGGTGGCGATCGGCATGGGTGTGTCTCCTGCGGCACGGGACCTGGGTCGGCACCGACACTAGATGATCGAGTCAGGAGGTGGTGCAGTGATCGGTGTTCGGTTGGCAACCGGCACGGTGCCGCTGCGCGTCTACCGAGTATGAGCACCGACACCGACCTCCGTGCGGCCATCGAGAAGGGCTTCGGCGCCGAGCCGCCGTTGACCCCGGTGAGCGAGCACCTCGCGCAGGGACGGCGTCGGCTGCGGCGCCGCCGTTGGGTCCAAGGCGCCGCCATCGGTACGGCGACCGCGGCCGCCGTGACCGGCATCTGGATCGGCACCGGCAGCACACCCAGCGGCGACGCCGTCGACCGGACCCCCGTGGCCAGCACTCCCTCGCCCACCCCGGCGGACCAAGCGAGTGACATGGACTCCGACGACCGATCGGGCGGCTCCGACAAGCAGGTCGACCCGCAGAGTCTGGTGAGCCACCGCTTCCCGGCCACCTACGACAACGACGGGAGGATCGTGGTCAAGGAGGGGTGGCGGATCACCCGCACGATTCCCAACCCGATGGGCTTCGACCTGCCGCAGCGTTCGGTCGGCCTTGTGCTGACCGACGGTCGCTCGACGGTGCGGTGGATGCTGGTCACGCACGAGTACGCCTATGACGCGAAGGGCAACCCGCTGCCCGGCGCGCTCTCCGGAGGCGCGCACGCCACCTACCCCGACGAGGTCGGGTTCGCCGACCCCGCCGACTGGATCGCCGACATCGCCGCGTTGAACGGCGCGAAGCCGGTCGCACCACTGGTGGTGGAGGAGGGCGGGCAACTGGCGGCCGGCGATGGCGCAACCCTGATGGAGACGCGGCCGGCGCCGGTGATCGCCGACTACAGCAGCGCCGGGGACCGGATGGCGAAGGTGAGCCGTGACGGGGAGATCTGGTTCGTGCTGGCCCGCGGCACCGGGGAGAGTCTCGAGGTGATCCCGGTGGACGCCGCCACCTTGCCGGCGCCGACCTTCGCCGCCTTCGTGGAGCGGCTGCGCGCGGGCGCCGACTCCGGAGCGGGGGTGCGCTGATGCGACGCAGCGAGCGCGAGGCGTCCTACGTCGAGTACGTGACCAGCCGCCAACAGCATCTGCGGCGGATCGCCTACGCCGTCTGCGGCGACTGGCACCTCGCCGAGGACGTGCTGCAGACCGCCCTGACCAAGCTGTACGTCGCCTGGCCGCGGGTGCAGAAGGCCTCCCATCCGGACGCCTACGTGCGTCAGGTGATCGTGCGCACCAACCTGGACGAGCAGCGCCGGCCGTGGCGCCGGGAGTCCCCGACGCTCGATGCCAGCGCGGACCGACGCCACGAGTCCGCCGTACCGCCGCCGGCGTATGAGGAACGCTCCGCCCTGTTCGACGCCCTGCAGGAGTTGCCGCCGATGCAGCGCAAGGTGGCGGTGCTGCGCCACTGGCTGGACCTGAGCGTCGCTGAGACAGCCGTCGAGCTCGGGATCTCCGAGGGCACCGTGAAGAGCTACTCCTCCCGGGCGATGGAGCGGTTGCGGGCGGAGCTGGCCACCGCCGACTGAACCTCGTTTCACCGATTCGCGCCTCCATGCGCTGCAGCCGCCCGGCACATGCGGGAGGGTGGGCGGATGGAGGTGTTGATCGTCGCCGTCGCCAGCCTGCTGGCGATCGCCGCCGCTGCCGCCCTCGCTCCACGGGTCCGGATCGCCGCGCCGCTGCTCCTGGTCGCCCTCGGCATCGCGGTCAGCTTCATCCCCGCGGTGCCACCGATCGAGGTGGATCCGGAGTGGGTGCTGGCTGGGCTCCTTCCGCCGCTGCTCTACTCGGCGTCGGTCTCCATGCCGGCGATGAGCTTCCGCCGGGAGCTGCGCTCGATCGGCGGGTTGTCGGTGGTCCTCGTCGTGGTCAGCTCGGTGGTGCTCGGCCTCTTCTTCGCTGCCGTGATCCCGGGCGTGGATCTGTGGTGGGGCATCGCGCTGGGGGCGGTGGTGAGCCCGACCGACGCGGTCGCCACCACGATCATCAAGCGCCTCGGCGCCTCCCCGCGGGTGGTCTCGGTGTTGGAGGGCGAGAGCCTGCTCAACGACGCGACCGCTCTGGTGCTGCTCCGCAGCGCGGTGGCCGGTGCTTCGGTCTCGATCTCCGCGATCGGAGTGATCGGCGACTTCGTGTTCGCCGTCGTCGTGGCGGTGGTCATCGGCATCGCCGTGGGGATCGGCAACCTTCGAGTCCGGGCACGGGTCGCCGACGCGGCGGTCAACACCGTGCTCTCCTTCACGGTTCCGTTCCTCGCCTCGATCCCGGCCGAGCTTCTCGGCGCCTCCGGCCTGGTGGCCGCGGTGGTGGCCGGCCTGGTCACCGGCCACCGCGCCCCACGTGTGCTGCCTCCGCAGCACCGACTCTCCGACGCCCAGAGCTGGCGCACCGTCGAGTTGGTGTTGGAGGGCTCGATCTTCCTGCTGATGGGGCTGGAGATCTTCGGGATCATCGACGAGGTCCACGAGACGGGCCAGGGCCTGGACACCGCCTTCGCGCTCGCCGCCGCTGCACTGCTGCTCGTCCTCCTGGTGCGGGCGGCGTACGTCGCCCTCCTGCTGGTCGGCCTGCACCGCCGCGCCGAGCGCAAGGCGGCGGTCAAGCCGCGACTCGACGTGCTGCAGGAACGACTGGACCAGGACCAGCCGCTGTTCAGCGATCCGCGGGCGGCGCAGCGCTTCTCCTCACCCGAGCATCGGCAGCGGTTCGCCACCCGGATTCGCCGCGGCCTGGCCGACATCGACTACCTGCTGACCTCGCCACTGCGGTGGCGGGAGGGGACGATCCTGGTGTGGGCCGGGATGCGCGGTGCGGTCACCGTCGCCGCGGCGCAGACCCTCCCCGCCGACACGCCCTCCCGCGCGCTACTGGTGCTGATCGCCTTCCTCACCGCGGCCGGGTCGCTGCTGCTCCAGGGCGGCACCCTGGCCCTGGTCCTGCGGCGGCTCGGCAGCGACCCCGGGGCGGAAGCCGAGGCGGAGGCGAGGGTCGCCGAGGACCGCGGTCGTCTGCTGGCGCTGCTGCGCGAGACCGAGGCCGAGGTGCGGGCGGGCTGGCCTGGTCCGGAGCCGTCGAAGGCGCTGACCCTGGCGATCCTCCACGCCCAGCGCGAGACGCTCCTCGACGTCCGTGACGACGGACTGTTCGACCCCGAGAGCCTCACCGGCGCGCTCGCCGTGGTCGACGCCGACCAGATGAGCATCGAGCTCAAGGGCGCCCCTGCCGACCCGGCGACGTGACCTGTGCCACTTTCTGGGCAACACGGTTTGGCACCGAACCCCCGTGGGGTAGGTGCGCGGCCATGTTCACCCGTCGCATCGCTGCCACCGTCCTGACCACCGCCTTGACCAGCACCGCCTTCCTGGCCGCCACCGCCCCCGGTGCCGAGGCTGCCGACCGGGGCGTCGACCGCGCCGCCAAGGCCTGCGTGAGCAAGCCCGAGTACAAGAAGGTCAAGAAGGGGATGCCGATCAAGAAGGTGCACAAGATCTTCGGCACCTCCGGCAAGCAGACCGTCAGCTACCCCGCCCCCGGCGGCGGCAAGATCGTCGGCCGCGCCTACAAGGTGTGCACCTCGAAGAAGGGCGCCGTCGGCGTCAGCTACGTGATCAAGCCGGGCAAGGAGCCCGTCCTCGGCGCCAAGACCGCCGTCTGGAAGTGACCACTTCTTCCTGACGCTCCCCCATCGACACTACTGCGGGTGGTGCCGGACCTCGGTTCGGCGCCACCCGCTGTCGTTTTCGGCGTCGTTCCGCGCGTGAGTCCTAGCCTCGGGCTGGCCGATCAGCTGGCCACGGCCCGCGCGGCTGGGCGGGCCCGGGTCAGCACCGCGACGCTCAGCCCGACCGCCGCGCCGGCCACCGTCTCCAGCAGCCGGGATCCCAGCAGCTCGGCAAGGGGCTCGGGATGCGCGAGGTGGGTGACGAGCAGCGCCAGCGGGGTGATCAGCACCAGCGCGACCCCGTAGTTGCGGGTCACCACCAGCTCGGTCAGTGCCTGCAGCACCGCGACCACCAAGATCACCCCCAGCGGAGGCAGCGGGAGAGCCAGCAGCAGGCCCGCCAGCAGCACACCCGCCAGTGTGCCGAGCACCCGGTGCAGGCCGCGAGCCACCTGCTGACGCAGGGTGAACGCGGTCAGCGGGGCGACCGCGGCCACCATCGCCCAATACGGGTGGGCCCAGCCGGTCGCCGTCATCAGAGCACCGGCGATCGCGACCGCTGCGGCGCACCGCAGGACCTGGAGACGCCGGTGATCGGCCGACGGCATGGGTGGCGCGGCGACGGGGACCTCCGCCCCGCGTCGTACCTCGATCGTGACCTCGAGGACCGCGAGCCCGACGGCGAAGGCGGCGGTCGCGGCACACACAGCGATCGCGGGCAGCACCCGATCGGCAGTCACCGGCACCGACGCGCAGGTGGTCGCGGCGAAGACCAGGAAGAGCGGCCCGGGTGGGCGCCAGGCGAAGCGGTCGGAGGCGGCCGCACCGATCGCCGCCCACGTCGCCCCGGCCGCCACCGCCCACCAGGCCCGCTCGTCGCCGGTCGCGATCAGCGTGCTGGTGGCCACCGCCGCGACCAGCAGGCCACCGGTGGCCACCTGCAGTCGCCAGCGCCGCCGGTACGGCGCCGCGCCGCCGTAGATCCCCGCGAACGACCCGAAGGTGGCTGCCGCGCCGAGGTCGAGGGCGTCGAAGGACCACAACATCGTCAGCGCGATCAGCAGCGTCACGCCCGCACGGACCGCCCCCCACACGGTCACCGGGGGCGGACCCACGTGGCGGAGCTCCTCGACCAGGACCTGTGCCCGACCGCGCCAACGTCCACTCACCCGCGCCAGGCCTCCTCGCTGCTCAGGTCGGCGTGCTGCACCACCCACGAGTGCATGGCGATCGCAGCAGCGGCGGAGGCGTTGATGGAGCGCGTCGAGCCGAACTGTGCGATCGAGAAGGTGCCGTCGCACCGCGCCCGAGCCGCGTCGGAGAGCCCGGGGCCTTCCTGCCCGAAGAGGAAGCAGACCCGGCGCGGCAGCCGCATCGTCTCCAGATGGTCCGAGCCCGGCAGGTTGTCGATCCCCAGCAGCGGCACCGGACCGTCGGGGTGGTCGGCGAGGTGGGCGGCGAGCGCATCGACGTCCGGGTGGTGTCGCACGTGCTGGTAGCGGTCGGTGACCATCGCCCCACGCCGGTTCCAGCGCCGGTTGCCCACGATGTGCACCTCGGCAGCCAGGAACGCATTGGCCGAGCGGACGATGGTGCCGATGTTGAAGTCGTGCTGCCAGTTCTCGATCGCCACGTGGAAGCCGTGGCGGCGGGTGTCGAGGTCGGCGATGATCGCCGGCATCGACCAGTACCGATAGCGGTCCACGACGTTGCGGCGGTCGCCGCTCGCGAGCAGCTCAGGGTCGTAGACCTCGCTGCCCGGGCCGGTCGGCCAAGGGCCCGGCCACGGACCGACACCGACCTCGGCCGGCCCGTGCGGCATCGGGTCGTACGGCGAACGACGCTCCTCGTCGTCCTCGCCGGTCGGTCCGCCCACGCTCTCCGCCGCCCG
This sequence comes from Nocardioides sp. BGMRC 2183, assembly GCA_008123405.1. Lineage (GTDB taxonomy): Bacteria > Actinomycetota > Actinomycetes > Propionibacteriales > Nocardioidaceae > Nocardioides. Next base: position 5,506 of record VSSA01000022.1, on the reverse strand, counting down.
GTCGCTCACGGATCTCAGGGTAGTTCCCGATGTCGGTGTCGGAGGCGCCCGGTACGGTAGTGCTGTGCACGCCCCGCTGGTCCTGGTGTCGTGGTTGACGAGCGTCCAGATCCCCGGGGTGGTCTGGTTCATGGGGATCGACTGGCTCGATCCGGAGTGGCTTCTGCACCGGTTCGGCACCGAGTTCCTCTGGATCAGCCTGCTCATCCTCTTCGTCGAGTGCGGGCTCTTCTTCCCGTTCCTGCCGGGGGATGCGCTGCTCTTCGCGTTCGGCATCTTCATCGCCACCGGGCAGCTCGACGTCTTCCCCGGACCACCACTGCTCGAGCTCTTCCTCGGCATGCTGCTGCTCATCACCGCGGCGTTCGGCGGCAACGTGGCGGGCTATGAGATCGGCCGCAAGATCGGGCCCGCGATCTATCGTCGCGAGGGTCGCCTGTTCAAGAAGAAGTACATCGACGAGACCGAGGCCTTCTTCGACAAGCACGGCAACAAGGCACTGGTGCTCGGCCGCTTCGTCGCCTTCGTCCGGACCTATATCACCGTGGTCGCCGGTGTCACCGGCATGGAGCGTCGGCGCTTCTACGTGTGGAGCCTGGTCGGCGCCGTCGCCTGGGTCGCCTCGATCGCGATGCTCGGCTACTTCCTCGGCAAGCGGGTGCCGTGGCTGGGCGACAACATCGACTACGTGATCATCGCGATCTTCGTCTTCGGTGGCCTGCTGATGCTGGTCGAGGGGATCCGGCGCAAGCGAACCAACGCGCCGGAGGCCGACGACCGCGACCACGACGGCCGGCCGGACCGCGACATCGCGGGCTTCGCCGTACCGCCTCGGAGTCCGTCGACCGACGAGCCGCGACCGGACGGGTCGAAGGACCAGGCCAGCTGACAACCGTGGATTCAGGCTGACGCTCAGTTGTCGGCAGCCTCGCGGCGGGTCCGGAAGAGCGCCCGCAGCCGCATCACGATCCACAGGCAGATCGCCAACAGCACCACCGCGATCACGATGGTCTGGAAGGTGCCGGCATAGGGCTCGACACGGTCGTAGTGCTCGCCGAGGTAATAACCGGCGAGCACGAAGACGGTGTTCCAGATCGCGCTGCCCGCAGCGGTCAGGCCGAGGAACTGCCAGAACGGCATGCGTTCGACGCCTGCCGGCACCGAGATCAGGCTGCGGAAGATCGGGATCATCCGCCCGAAGAAGACCGCCTTGCGTCCGTGCCGCGCGAACCAGGCCTCGGTCCGCTCCAGGTCGCTGGTCTTGGTCAGCGGCAGGTGGTCCCACAGCCAGTACATCCGGCGCCGGCCGAACGCGACGCCGATCCAGTAGAGCAGCACCGCGCCGACGACGGAACCGATCGTGGTCCAGATCAGGGCCTCGGCGAGGGTGAAGTCGCCGCGGCTGGCGGTGAATCCGGCCAGCGGCAGGATCACCTCGCTCGGCATCGGCGGGAAGAGGTTCTCCGCGGCGATCGCGACACCCGCGCCGGCCGGTCCGATGGTCTCCATCAGGTCCACGACCCAACCGGCGAGACCGTCGAGCTCCTCGGGGTCGGTCTCGGCCGCGGCGACCAGCAGTGGGGAGAACACGATGTCAGGCTACGGAGTGTCGGGCTATGGAGTGCGCGGGCGCCGGGTCAGCGTGCAGCACGGGCCGCGTCGAGCTCGGCCTTGGTCAGCACGGGCCGGACCTCGAGGTCGACGTCGTCCAGCGGGTTGACGTCCTCGGGGCTGCGGTCGATCGCGCACACCACGGTCTCCACGATGCCGCCGGTCTCCCGCAGCGCGCGGGTGGCGTCCCGTACAGCGCCGCCGGTGGTGATCACGTCCTCGATCAGGGTGATCCGCTTGCCGACGTACACGGGGCCCTCGGCGAGCTTGGCGGTGCCGTACTCCTTGGCCTTCTTGCGGACGAAGAGGCAGGGCAGCCCGACCAGCTGGCTGACCGCTGTCGCGATCGGGATGCCACCCATCTCCAACCCGCCGAGCAGCTCGGTGTCGTGCGGGAGCAGCTGGGCGACCTCGCGAGCGACGCGGGCCAGCAGCAACGGGTCGGCCTCGAAGAGGTACTTGTCGAAGTACTCGTTGCTCACCTGGCCCGAGCGCAGGGTGAACTCACCGGTCAACCGGCAGGTGGCGTCGATATCGGCGGCGAGAGCGGTGTCGGTGGTCGTCACGGGAGAAGGCTATCCGGCGCTCCACGTGGGGTCGGGGCCGTGCCTGCTGCCGATGCCGACCGCTCCCGCCGCGGCGCCGCGCGCGTCCGCTCGATGGGGACCACGATCTTCGCCGAGATGTCCGCGCTCGCGGTCCGGACCGGGGCGATCAACCTGGGGCAGGGCTTCCCGGACGCCGACGGCCCGCCGGAGGTGGTGGCGGCTGCCGTCGCCGCGCTCCGCGAGGGACGCAACCAGTACGCACCGGGCATCGGCATCCCGGCGCTGCGCACCGCGATCGCCGACCACCAGCGGCGCCATTACGGCATCGACCTCGACCCGGACACCCAGATCGCGGTCACCACCGGGTGCACCGAGGCGATCGCCGCGGCCATCCTGGGCCTGGTCGACCCCGGCGACGAGGTCGTGATGCTCGAGCCCTACTACGACTCCTACCCGGCGATGGTCGCCTTCGCCGGTGGGGTACGACGCCCGGTCACCCTGCGCGCCCCCGACTTCCGCCTCGATCCCGATGCCCTGCGCGCGGCGATCACGCCGCGCACCCGGCTGATCCTGCTCAACTCGCCGCACAACCCGACCGGCAGGGTCCTGGACCGCGACGAACTCGAGGCCGTGGCTGCCGCGGCACTCGAGCACGATCTGATCGTGGTCACCGACGAGGTCTACGAGCACCTCACCTTCGACGACCACCGCCATCTCCCGCTGGCCACCCTGCCTGGCATGGCGGAGCGCACCCTGACCCTCTCGAGTGCGGGGAAGTCCTACTCCTTCACCGGGTGGAAGGTCGGCTGGGCGAGCGGACCGGCGGACCTGGTGCGGGCGCTGATGGCGGCCAAGCAGTGGCTCAGCTATACCTCCGCGGCCCCGCTGCAACCCGCGGTCGCGGTGGCGTTGACCGAGCACGGCTCCTTCCCGACCGAGCTCGCCGCCGACCTGCGGCAGCGCCGCGACCTGCTCGCTGCGGGGCTGACCGAGGCCGGGCTGACGCCGTACGGCTGTCAGGGGACGTACTTCCTGACCTCCGACGTCTCCCACCTCGGCTGGTCCTCGGGCATGGAGTTCTGTGCTGCGCTGCCCGAGCGCGCCGGCGTGGTCGCGGTGCCGACCGAGGTGTTCTACGACGACCCGGACGCACCGGGTGCCGGGCGGCAGTTGGTCCGGTGGGCGTTCTGCAAGCAGCCGGCGGTGCTGGATCAGGCGGCGGAGCGGCTGATCGCCGCCGACCTGGTGCGCTGATCCTGGTCCTGTGCCTGGTCGTCTGCCTGCTTCGTCGTCTGCGGTGCCTCGTGCTCCGGCGCGTCCGTCGTCTTCCGGCGCCGACTGCCGGGCAGATGGATCGCCCCGGCGACCGCGGCGATCCCGACGCCGAGCAGCAACATGAGCATCACCGCCATCGCGATGATCCAGATCATCCATCCACCGAGTGTCATCGTCGTGCTCCCTTCGCGGTCCGTTAATATCGAAACGCTACTCGTAGCGTACCGTATTCCCCAGGAGACTCCATGACGGCATCACCGAGCCGATCCCGTGGTCGGCCGCGCAGCACGACGACCGACACCAAGATCGCCGCAGCGACCTTGACGCTGCTCGCCGAGGCCGGCCCGGCGGCGGTGACGATGGAGGCCGTTGCGGCCCGCGCCGGAGTCGCCAAGACCACGCTCTACCGTCGCCACCCCGACCGGGCCGCGTTGTTGCGCCACACCCTGGAGCGGGCCGTCGGAGAGCCCGCAGTCCCCGACGGTGACGACGTACGGAGCAAGACCCGCGCCGCGCTCGCCGAGGTCTGGGCGCAGATGAGCGACGTGCTCGGCCCCGGCGGGCTGGCTGCTCTCGTCGCCGACAGCGATGCCGAGCTCAGCGGCCTGATCCGCGACGTGCTGCGCCCCTATGACGAGGCGCTCGCGGCCCAGCTCGCCGCGGACCGGGACGCCGGGCTGCTGCGCGCCGACCTGGATCCCGACGCCGCCGTCACGCTCTTCCTCGGCGCCTACCTCGGTGCGGTCGTCCGGCACGGACGGGTGTCGCCGGACTGGTTGGACCGCTCCGTCGACCTGCTCTGGCACTCACTGGTCGACGTCTCGGGCGCGGCGGGTGATGCGGGCTGAGGGCTCAGCGCCGCCAGGCGGCCACGTCGGCCCGTAGCAGCAGCCAGGTGGTCACCGCGCACACGGCGACCAACACCACCAGCGGCGGGCTGGCCAGTGCCATCACCAGCATGACCAGACCGGCCAGGGCGCTGGACACCGCTAGTGCGATCCGTGCCCACCTGCGCCCGGCGAGGGCGAACCCCGCCAGCACGGCGGCCGCGATGCACCACGGCACCGCGAGCGCGGTCAAGGCGTAGACGCCCGTCGCGACCTCGCCCCGGGTGATGCCGAGGTCCTCCAACGGTCCCTGCTGGCGCTCGAACTCGGTCCACAACTCGTCCCCGCCGACCGCGACGGCAAGGGTGACCAGGAGCAGGCCGCCGGCGACCAGGGCCGTGCTGACCCACGTGAGCGTGCAGGCCCAGATCAGTGCGGAAGGCCGGCGGTCGGCCGCCCGGGTCGCGGAGCCGGCGGGCAGGTAGGGGTTCTGCGTCACCGGGGCGTTCGGCGCGGCGGCGGGCTGCTCGGGCCGGCCCCCGATCACTGTGCCCGGCGGGAGCGCGGCCGGGCTGGGCGTCGTACCGGCGTCGGGGCGGGGGTCCTCCGTCTCCGGTACGGCGAACGGGTTCGGCCGACTCGACTGATCACTGCGGTCGGGCTGCCCCGAGCGTGTCAGGCGCTGTGCCCACGGCCGGCCGGCGAACCAGTCGCGGGTGGGCTGCAACCAGAGCATGGTGATCCCGGCGACCACCATCGGCGCGAAGAACCCCGCGGTCGCGACGCCGCCGACCAGGACCAGCGGCGCCAGGCAGGTCAGCGCGATCCGCGCCCCGGTGGAGCGTCGCAGCGCCTGGATGCCGAGGATCGTCGCCGCGGTCGCCGCGCCGGCCGCGACCAGGCAGAGCACCCGCACGATCGTGGAGAGCGCGTTGATGGTGAGCCCGCTGCCGTCGACGGGGGGCTCGGAGAGGACACGCGCGAACTCCTCCTGCACCTCCAAGGTGTTGAGCGAGGCGATGCGCTGCCAGGCGGAGAGCACCAGCACGATGGAGCCGCCGATGATCAACCACCCGGCGAGTGTGGCTTGACCTGGGCGCTGCGGTGCTTCGGCTGGCATGGGCCCCATTCTCCCAGACACCAGGTCGCCACCCCGAACCCGCCGACCCGGCTCAAACGCAAGCCTTTGGTTCAAGGGGTCGACGCAACTTCTGAGTAGTTGGGAGTTGTGATGCCTGATCCTCG
>VSSA01000021.1 GCA_008123405.1 Nocardioides sp. BGMRC 2183 | reverse complement strand
CGGCGGCCAGCCGGCCGGCGACGCGACAGCGTCCACGCCGACCGCTGACACTGCGGCCGCCGACGCCGGCACGTCGGAGGACAAGCCGACCGGCTCGGCCAACCGCCGCCGTCGCCGCCGTCGCCGCAGCGGCAGCGGTGCCGGTAACACCGGCGGTAACACCGGCGGCGAGGCGAGCACCGCCGGCAGCGAGGCCTGACCTCCGGCCTCAGGCAGTCACCACGACGGTGGTGCCGACCGGCGCGAATCGCCACAACGCGATCGCGTCGGCCCGCGCCTGCCGAATGCAGCCGTGGGACAGCGGTGTGCCGAGCTGGGCCCGGGACTGGACCGGCGCACCGTCGTCGACCGGGATCGTGTGGAACCCGATCGCCGCACCCTGGGTGCCGTGGGTGAAGCGGACGAAGTACTCCATCGTGCCGGAGTCGTCGATCCCGATCGCGTGCCGGGAACGGGAGAAGACCTGATAGGTGCCGGGGTCCAGGTTGTCCTCGACGCTGCCTGAGGCGAGGTAGGTGCGCGTCACTCCCTCGGCGTCGGCTTCGTCCGCGCCCGGGTCGACCAGCCACACCCGCTGCTGGCCCTCGCTGAAGACGATCCGCTGACCGGACCCGGACTCCTCGGGGAGCGCGGGGTCGGCGGGTGCCTCCGCGGCGACGAACGTCCCCTCCAGGTCACTGTCCTGATCGGTGGCACCTGTGCCCGGCTCGGGCTGCGTGCCTGTCGTGTCGTCGGTGTGCTCGGCGTCGTCGGCAGCAGAGGCGACGCTGGCCGGAGCGTCCTCCGCGTGCGTCGGGAGCACGCCGACCGACCCCAGCGCGGCAAGCGTGGTCACGGCGACCGCGGACCCGAAGACGGCGATCCGGCCGTAGCGCGGGCGTGCCGGAGCGCGGTGGCGACCCGACGTGCTCCGACGGCGACCCGGCGGCGGCGCTGCGTGCTTCATGACGGTCCGATCGCTGTCGTTCAGCTGCCCTGACGGGCGAGCAGGTTGGCGGCCACCTCGCGGTAGGCCTTGGCGCCCTTGCTGCTCCGGCTGGTCGCCAGGATCGAACGGCCGGCTGCCGGCGCCTCGGCGAACTTGATGGTCTTCGGAATCGGCGGCTCGAGGACCGCGAGGTCGTAGGTGTCGGAGATCGTGTCCAGGACGGCGCGCGCGTGGTTGGTGCGCCCGTCGTACAACGTGGGGAGGACACCCCACACCTCGAGCTCACGGTTGGTGAAGCGCCGAACGTCATGGACGGTGTCGAGCAGCTGCCCGACCCCGCGGTGGGACAGGGTCTCGCACTGCAACGGCACCACCACACCATCCGCGGCGGTGAGGGCGGCGACGGTGAGCACCCCGAGCGACGGCGGGCAGTCCAACAGCACCCAGTCGTAGCGGCGACCGGCAGCGGCCAGCTCCTCCAGCATGCCGCGCAGCACATGCTCGCGACCGGTGCGGGTGAGCAGATCTGCCTCCGCCCGGGCCAGCTCGATCGTCGCCGGCATCAGGTCGACACCGTCGTCGGTGGCGATGATGACCTCGCTCGGGTCGACGCCCTTGGTGATCACCTGGTGGATCGAGAGCTCCAGGTCCTCGGGGTCGATGCCGAGGGAGAAGGTCAGGCAGGCCTGCGGGTCGAGATCGACGAGGAGGACCGACTGCCCCAGCTCCGCCAGCGCTGCGCCGACCGAGGCGACACTCGTGGTCTTCGCGACGCCGCCCTTCTGGTTGGCGACGGCGAGGGTGGTCGTGGAGGCAGCGCCCGACTTCTCGTTCATCAGCGACCATCATGCCGGACCCACCGGTGGTTCCGCGGTTGCCACTGCTTGACTGTCCGGCATGTCGACGTCCCTGGTCACCGGCGCCACCGCCGGCATCGGTCACGAGTTCGCCCGCCAGCTCGCCGCGCGCGGCGACGACCTCGTCCTGGTCGCCCGCGACGCCGAGCGACTGACGTCGGTGGCCGAGGACCTCCGATCGCGATACGGCGTCAGCGTCGAGGTGCTGCCTGCCGACCTCACCGAACCGGACCAGCTCGACCGGGTCGCCGAGCGACTGGCCGAGCGCGACCGGCCCGTGGACCTCCTGGTCAACAACGCCGGATTCGGTCTGAAGAACCGGTTCCTGGACAACCCCATCGACGTCGAGCAGGGGCAGCACGACATCCTGGTCCGGGCCGTGCTCCGGCTCAGCCACGCCGCGCTCGGCGGCATGGTCGAGCGCGGACGCGGCGGCGTCATCAACGTCTCCAGCGTCGCCGCCTTCCTTCCCCGCGGCACCTACAGCGCCGACAAGGCATGGGTGAACAGCTTCAGCGCCTGGGCACACAACGAGTACGCCGACCGCGGCGTGGTCGTGATGGTGCTGTGCCCCGGGTTCGTCCGCACCGAGTTCCACCAGCGACTCGGGATCGACCGGGACGCCTCGGCGCCGCGGATGTTCTGGCTCGACGCAGACCGTCTGGTCCGGGAGGCGCTCGCCGACTACGACCGCGGCAGGGCGATGTCGGTGCCGTCCAAGCGCTACAAGGCGATCGTCGCGGCCAGCCGCGTTGTCCCCCGCTCCGCACTGCAACGTCTGCAGGGACTCGGCCGCAAGTAGCCGCTAGGGGGTGGCCCCTATCCCGGGCCGAACGGGGCGAGGGGCGAGCCGTTGTCACGCGCCCGCTGCCGCAACGCCTCCCAGACCTCCGGCGCCGTGGTCTCACAACCGAGGTCGTGGCCGGTCTTCCCGGTGCCGTGATGATCGCTGGCCCCGGTGACCAGCAGGCCGAGGTCGGCGGCGATCCGGCGCAGCTCGGCACGTTCGGTGGGGCCGTGGTCGAGATGGTCGACCTCGAGGCCGACCAGCCCGGCGTCAGCGAGCTCGGCGAGCGTCGGGGTGTCCAGGACCCGCCGTGACTCGCGCCCCCAGGGATGTGCGAGCACCGGCACGCCGCCGGCCGCGCCGACCAGGCCGATCGCCGCGGTGAGGTCGGCCGCATAACGGTCGACGAAGGCGGGTCCACCCTCGGCCAGGTAGCCGGCGAAAGCGGCGTCCCGGTCCGCGACCACCCCGAGCCGGACCAGCAGGTCCGCCACGTGCGGTCGACCGGTGACCACTGCGGCACCCGAGACCTCGGCGAGCGCCTCCTCGGTGGCCGGGATGCCGAGGTCGCGCAGCCGGGCCAGCATCGCCGGCACCCGGAGCTCGCGACCGGCCACGATCCGGTCCAGTTCGGCGACGAGCAGCGGAGAGGTCGGGTCGGGAAGGTAGGCGAGCAGGTGCACCCCGGCCCCGCGGTGGCGGGTGGAGATCTCGATGCCCGGCGCCACCACCACACCGTGCGCATCGGCGGCCGCGGCCGCCTCGGCCCATCCGGCGGTGGTGTCGTGGTCGGTCAGCGCGATCACGTCCAACCCGGCTCCAGCGGCAGACCGGACCAGCTCGGCCGGCGCCGACGTCCCGTCGCTCACGCTGGAGTGGGTGTGGAGGTCGATCTGCACGCGCTCGATCCTAGGGCGGGTCACCAGGGCGGGGCGGGTCCCCCGAACGGCAGCGTGACCAGCTGCGGGCCGGTGACCGAGACGTCGCGCAGGATCCACAGGTCGCGCAGCAGCAGGATCGCCGAGGCCGGGCGCAGCACCAGCCACAGCCATCGTCCGCGCGCCTCCCCCGCGAGCACCGAGCGATCCCACTCACGGTCGATACGGCTGGTCGAGACCGACCAGAGGCCGACGGCGTGAGCATCCAACTTGACCTTGACCTCGGGTGGCCCGTCGGCGAACCCCCCACGCAGCGCACCGTCCTGGCCACTCGGTCGCCCCGGTAGCCCGTCCGGCCCCGCCGGCAGCCCGGCGATCCGCGCTCCCAGCCCGGTGCCGGTCTCCTCACTCACCACGATCACGTCGACCGGGCCGTCCAGCGCGGTCGCTCCGGAGACGCAGGTCATCGTGGCCCGCGGGGTGCCGTCCTCGACGACGGCGAAGTCGGTGACGCTCCATCCCGGGCCCAAGGGCCAGGGCAGGTAGGTCGGGAACGTCGCAGCCCGGGCGAGGTGCTGGGTGAAGGCCTCGTAGGTGACCTCGACCGGTTGCCACAGCGGTGCGATCTCGCCGTGCTCGGGGCACGCCCAACCGCCCGCTCCGGTCGGCGCGATCGGCACCACGCAGCGCGGGCAGCTCACCCGGTGCGACTGGGACATGACCCCGTCAACGGTGCTGCGGGACCGCCGTGGCGTCAAGGGAACCACTGATCAACCCCGCCTGCTGCGCGCCGCTCGCGACGGCGACATTGATCAGTGCCTCCCAAGCAGGTCCCTTCTCGCCCGCCGGCAACCACCGTCTGAGAGGATGACGCGGTGAGTCATGCGCGATCCTGGGCTGCCGTCGTCCTCGCGCTGTCGCTCTCCCTGATCACGGCCGGCTGGACCACCGGACTCACGCCAGGTTCGGCACCGAGTGCCGCGAGCCAACCTGCGGCGGCGCCGACCCCCGCGGCCTGTCCCGCCCGCACCGGCCTGCGGCCCACCGCGTGGTCCAACCCGCTGCAGGGGCGGATCGTCTCCGGGTTCGGCGCCCGCGTGCACCCCGTGCTCGGCTACGAGAAGCTCCAGCCGGGCGTGGACGTAGCGGTGACCGGGCGATCGCCGGTGCGTGCGATGGGCGCCGGCGAGGTGAGCGTGACTCGGGCGCCGCAAGGCGGCCTGGTGGTCAGCGTCGACCATGGCGCCGGGGTGGTCAGCAGCTATCGCCGGCTCGCCTCGGCCAATTACGCCAACGGCGACGTCGTCGACGTCACCGACGTGATCGGACGCGCGGCCGGCACCGGGACCGTGCGGATCGGCGTCACGGTCGACTCCGAGCCTGTCGACCCACAGAAGTTCCTGGCCACGCGCAAGGTCCAGCTCGGGACCACCAAGCCCACCAAGATCGTCGGCAAGCTGCCCGAGCCGAAGATCGAGCTCGCCCCCGAAGGCACCGGCCGTTCCAGCACCGGCCTGGCGCTCGGCGTGACCGGGTCCATCGACGGCCCGCTCGGCGCGCCGATCGAGGGCTCGGTGAGCGCGGCTGTCGCCAACATCCCCAACCGGTCGAGCGCGAGCGGCTTCTCCTCCTCGATGCGCAGCCTGGCCGGCACCGGGTCCGACTTCATCCTGCTCAACGAGGTCGGCGCCCGCAGCATCGACTCGATCCGTGGCTCCACTCCCGGGTACGGCGCCTACCGCGACCCGGTGATGGACCGCTCCGTCGGCGGGGTCAGCCAGTCGATGAACAACGTCGTGCTCTGGCGCAGCGACACCTGGCGATTCCTGGACGGCGGTCGGGTCAAGGTCGTCAACGACGACCGGACCTTCCATCAGGGTCAGGCCGTCACCTGGGACCGCTACGCGACCTGGGGGATGCTGCAGCGCGAGGACGGCGCCGTCGTCTCGGTGATCTCGACCCACATGATGACGAACGCGGCGAAGTACCCGCGCCAGCACGGCAATCCGGGACAGTCCCGGGTGGGTCAGTTCGGCCAGGCGATGGACATCGTGATCGGCCTCGCCGACACCCTGTCCGCCTACGGCCCGGTCATCGTCGGCGGCGACATGAACTCCCACGGCAACCAGGGCGCCTGGACCGCGGAGGCCCGGATGCGCGCGGTCGGCTACGGCTTCGCCAAGGACCGGGCCGTGATGTACCTCTTCCACCCGCCGGGCAGCTCGCTGCTCAGCAGCCGACAGATGAGCGTCGCCTCCGACCACCCCGCAGTGGTCGCCACGATCGGCATGAACGGTCTCGGCCCCGGTGAGGCGGCTGAGGAGGATGAGGTGCCCGAGGTCGAGATCCCGGTGCCCAAGAAGCTGGCGCTGCCGCAGGGCTCGTCGCTGGACAAGGCCCAGATCGCCGCCGCCCGCACCATCATCGGACGGACCGCGGCTGCCCGACTGCCACGTGAGGCGGCAGTGGTGGCGGTCGCCGCGGCTCTCGCCGAGTCCGACCTCACTCCACGCGAGGACACCGGTCTCTACGCTCAGCGCGCCGACGACGGTTGGGGCAGTGCCGAGGAGGTCACCGACGCCGAGCACGCCACGGCCGCCTTCCTCGGCGTCGCCGACGACACCGACCGACCCGGTCTGACCGACCTCGACTGGAGTTCGATGAGCGTCGCCGATGCCGCCGCCTCGGTCCAGGGTGGACCGTTCCCGGAGACCTACGGCGCGCAGGAGTCCAGCGCCAGGTTCATCGTCCAGCAGCTGACCGGCACCTACTTCGAGGGGTACGACGCCTGCGGCGAACCCACCACCGGCACTTGTCCCACCACTCCGTGGGCCGAGGTGGAGGAGCAGCTGCCGGAGGCGATGACGACCGCCCTGCGGTGCGTCAGCGAGGAGTTCAGCGAGATCGTCGCCTTCCGCGCCCACGGCGACAGCGACGAGAAGTGCCTCGACGCCCTCGACATCGGCCTGACGGATGCGGCGAAGCCGGCACGTCGTACTGCGTTGGGCGATGCGGTCGCAGCCTTCCTCGGCGCGCACGCGGCCGAGCTCGGGGTGCGCTTCGTGCTGTGGAACGGCCGGTACTGGGCGCCCGACGGGCAGGGCTGGCGGCCGTATCCGCCGGGGGCCGAGGGTGACGAAGCCGGCGACCCGACCTTCGAGAACCACCTCCACGTGGCGCTCGGCGAGGAGGCGTGCTCGTGAGCGGCGCACGCAAGCGGGGACGCGGTGACGCGCGGGCCCAGCGACGGCAGGACCGCCCGGCCCGGCGCGCCCGCCGGCTGCCGACCGTCTCCCCGATCGCTCGCGTCCGCGGCGCCCTCGCCGGGGTCCGCACCCGCACCTGGGCCATCGCTGCGGCGGTCCTCCTCCTGGTCGTGGGTGGCGGCATCGCGATCCGGTTCCTGCCGCCCGGCTCCGAGGACGCCGACACCGGCGCGGAGCAGATGAGCGGTCCGCCGGTCTCCACCGTGGACGAGGGACTCCCGAAGGACGGCGCCTGGGACCCCTACTGGGTCGGCACCGACGCCTCCGGCGCCGCGGCCGACGCGACCGAGGAGTGGGAGCCCGTCGCGGAGGAGTTCACCGCCGGCTTCGTCGCCGGCACGGACCCGGGGCCCTGGCTCCGGCAGCTCAAGCCGCTGGTCACCCCCGCCCTGCTGGCCCGTCTCCGCTCGGTCGACTCCGGCCGGGTGCCGGCAGGCCGGCCGGGTGCTGTCGAACTGGTCAGTGCCGGCGAGAACGCGGTCGCCGTCCGCGCCCCCGTCGAGGACGGCGCGGACTCCTGGACTCTGGACCTGCTGCTCGTCGATCTGCCCGGCGGCGACGCGGGGTGGCGGGTCTACGGCTACACGAAGGGGGCATGAGGTGCGACGTAGGGCTAGCCCGGTGATGGTGGTCGCGGCGATGGTGTGCGGGCTGCTGCTGGTCGGCTGCGGCACCGCCCCGTCGCCGGTCGAACGGGTCGACGACGGCACCATCGCGGTCGCGGCAGCACCCAACGCGAAGAAGGGGAACGGTCCGGTCGCGGTCGCCCGTGACGGCGTCGTCGCGTTCACCACGTACTCCTGGAAGGACCCCAGCGTCTACGCCTGGGTGAACCGCCTCATCCGGCTCGCGACCCCCGTCTACGCCTCCTACCTGAAGGAGACCTACTGGGGCGCCACGCCTGCCGAGCAGAGCCGCTGGCAGCAGCTGGTCGCGGAGCGGACGACGACCCGCACTGCCCTCCGATCCGCGAAGTCCTCGAAGGTCGACGCCGTCACCCGCACGGTGACCGTGGTCGCCAACGTGCAGCACAAGACGAGCGACGACCCCACCTGGCGCTCGGCCGGCTCGGCACAGAAGTACCGGGTGCGGGTGGTCCGCTCAGACGGGCGCTGGCGGGTCGACGCGATCGACTGACAGCGCGACACGCCACTGGCCGCATGCCCGGGGCGTGGCAGGATCGCCGCGTGAATCTCACCCGGCACCGGTGGGCCGTGGCGATCGCCTTCGCCACGCAGGGCCTCGTCTTCATCAGCCTGACGACCCGCCTTCCGGACATCAAGGAGCGCTGGTCCTTCTCCGAGGTCGACGTCTCGCTGGTGCTGCTCGCGATCGTGCTGCTGGCCGGCACCGGCTCGGTGCTCACCGAGCGTCTGGCGGCGCGGATCGACAGCGCCGTGCTGCTGCGGACCGGGCTGGTGGTGATCGGCATAGGCATGCCGTTGATGGTCGCCTCGACCGACCTGCCGCTCTTCTGGGCGGGGGTGGCGACGTACGGCGTGGGCCTGGGGATGGTCGACGCCACCACCAACATGCAGGCCGTGGCACTCGAGCATCGCTACCGGCGCCCGATCCTGCCGTCGTTCCACGGCGCCTGGACCGCCGGCGGACTGGTCGGCGCCGGGCTGACAGTGGTCTCCGCGGACCTGCCGCTCAGCGCCGCCGCGACGGTCGCCGCGGTGCCGCTGCTGGCGGCGCTGCTGCCGTTCCTGCCGCCGGAGGAGGAGCCTGACGACCTGCCGGCGACCGGCGGGGCCCGGCTGGCGCTGCCAGTGCCGTGGGGTCCGATCGTGATGGTGGGTCTCGGGATGGTGGTCTTCTACATGGTCGACACCGCCAGCCAGACCTGGGGCGCGGTCTACCTCGACGAGGTCTTCGACGCACCGTCGCGGTGGGTCGCCCTGGCCACACTCCCCTACCTGGTCGCCTCCCTGGTGACCCGGCTCGCAGGCGACGGCCTGGTCGCCCGGTACGGCGCCGTACCGGTGTTGCGGTGCGGTGCCGTCGTCGCGTGCGGTGGCCTGGCCATCGTCACGCTGGCACCGTCCTGGCCGGTCGCGGTGCTCGGCTTCGCCGTCGTCGGCCTCGGCATCTCAGTGGTGGCGCCACTGAGCTTCTCCGCGGCCGCAGCGATCGCCGGCGCACCCGCCGGCGCCTCCGACGCCGGCGACCGGCGGCGGGTGGACGTGGTGATCGCGCGCTTCAACCAGTTCAACTACGTCGGCGGGCTGCTGGGGGCGGTCCTCACCGGTCTGGTCGGCTCCGACGACCTCCGGTTCGGCTTCTGCGTACCGATGCTGCTGGTGCTGGCGTTGTGGCCGCTGGCCCGCTACTTCGCCGCTGTCCCGAGCTCGGCGACCACGATGGGCCTGGTGCCGGGAACCTCCCGGCCCGATCGCGCGTCGGAAGAAGCATGAGAGGAACACCGTCGAAGGCGCCGGCCACCCTCCTCGGGGTGCTCGCATGCGCCCTGGCGCTCGTACTGACCGGCTGCGGGGGCTCGGACTCGGCCGCCCCGGAATCGGCCAGCGACCCATCAGTCAGCGACGACACGACCGGCGACGCCACGGCCGAGCCGTCGGCTCCCTGGACCACCGACGCCGATGGCGAACGGACGTTCACCGCGCAGGACTACACCTATCGCCTCGAGGCCCTCTGCTTCTGCCCGGTGACCGGCCCGGTGGAGGTGCAGGTCGAGGACGGCGCGGTCACCTCGGCGACGCTGCTGCGGGGCGGGCAGAAGGGCGAGGAGGCGCCGGACTACCTGCACCTGACCATCGCCGACCTGCTGGAGCGGGCAGCCGATCCCTCGGTTGCATCCGCCGAGATCGACTGGCCCGAGGAGAGCGACTGGCCGACCAGCGTCGAGCTGGACCAGATCGCCCGTGCAGTCGACGACGAGATCACCTACCGGGTCGGCCAGGTGAGCCTCGAGGAGTGAGCAGCGAATAGGGTCGGGGTAGTCCGCTCACGAGAAGGAAGCCATGGCCCGCCGTCTGATCCTGCACATCGGCCTGATGAAGTCCGGCACCACCTACCTGCAGGGAAAGCTGGTCGCCAACCGCGACCGACTACTCGGCCAGGGTGTGCTCTTCCCCGGGCGGATGTGGGCCGACCAGTGGAAAGCGCTGCGCGACTACATCGACTTCGAGCACGGCGCCCCCGGGGCGTGGGAGAGACTGCGCGCAGAGATCGACGCCCACCCGGACACGGTGCTGCTGTCCGTCGAGCACTTCGCGGCGATCGAGCGAGCCCACATCGAACGCCTGCCCTCCGTCTTCCCCGATACCGAGATCACCGCGATCGTCACCGTGCGCGACCTGGGCCGCCAAGTGCCCTCGATGTGGCAGGAGGTGGTCAAGAACGGTTCCACCTGGACCCTTCAGCAGTACGTCGACGGTCTGCGCGAGGCTGCTCCCCCCGACGACGAGGAGGGGATGCGCCGCAAGATCTACCGGACCTTCTGGACCCGCCACAACGCCAACAAGATCGTGCGACGCTGGGCGGACTACCTCGGGATGGAGAACCTGACGGTCGTGGTCACCCCGCCGCAGGGCGCCCCCTCGGATCTGCTGTGGCGCCGGTTCTGCGAGGCCGCCGGCCTCCAGGGGGAGGAGTGGGACGAGCCGATCCGCGGCAACCGCTCGATCCGGGCGACGTCGGTCGCGCTGATGCGGGACCTCAACGAACAGGTGCGGGACCTGCCCCGCCCCGAGCACCACCGGATCGTCAAGCCGCTCGCCAACCTGCTGCTCCCCGAGCTCGGCCTCGACGAACCCTCGATCGGGTTCACCGTCCCCGACTGGCTGCAGCGGCGCAGCCGGGCCATCGTGGGCAACCTGGAGAGCACCGGCGTGCGGATCATCGGCGACACCGCCGAGCTCGACCCGGTCGACAGCAGCGGCACCTCGCCGGACGAGGTGGATGCCTCGGCCCGCCTGGAGCTGGCCGTGGCGGCGCTCGCCGCGCTGCTGCGCGAGGACGCCATCGAGTCCTGGCGCCGCGCCGACTACGCGCGCCGCGTGGCCCAGGCCGAGGCGGCCGATCAGCGCGGCACGAACGCCCAGTAGTCGAGGTCGAGCAGCACGCCCGCGGCGTACTTGCCGTCCTCACCGCGCAGCGTCATCGACGCGTCGCGGCCCTTGGTCGCGACCAACCGGAGCCGCAGCGCGCCCACACCGGGCGCCGCGACCTCTGCGGAGTCCAGCACCTCGGACCAGGCGTAGACGGTGTCGCCGGCGAAGGCGGGCGCCACGTGGGAGCCGCCGTTGATGGCGGCGATCAGCTGGGCGTTGGCCAGGCCGTTGAAGGAGAGCGCGCGGGCGAGCGAGATGACGTGGCCGCCGTACACCAGGCGGTTGCCGTCGGGGCGAGCCTCGGTGTTGAAGTGCACCTTGGCGGTGTTCTGCCACAACCGGGTCGCCATCATGTGCTCGGCGTCGGTGAGCGTCACCCCGTCGACGTGGTCGATCCGCTCCCCGATCTCGTAGTCGCCGAGGCGGTGCGGCTCCCCCGCTGCGGTGACGTCGTAGTCGGAGAAGTCCAGACCCTCGGGCACCACCAGGTCCTCGGCGGCGACCACGTCGGCCAGGTCGGGCAGCACCGTCTCGGGTGCTGGCGCGCCCTGGTCCCGCTTGTGCACCATCACCCAGCGGCACCAGTCGAGGACCACGTCTCCGGCGGCGTCGGTGGCGGTGGAGCGGACGTAGACGACGCCGCTCTTGCCGCTGGAGTTCTGCTTCAAGCCGATCACCTCCGAGCGGGTGCTCAGGGTGTCCCCCGGGAGCACCGGGCGATGGAAGCGGAGCTCGGCGTAACCGAGGTTGGCGACCGCGTTGAGCGACACGTCGGGCACTGTCTTGCCGAAGGCGATGTGGAAGGCGATCAGCTCCTCGACCGGGTGCCGTTGGAGTCCGACCGACGCGGCGAACGCGGCCGAGGAGGGCAGCGCGAAGCGGGTCGGGTACAGCGCTCCGTAGAGCGCGCGGTCGCCCTCGGTGACGGTGCGCGGCGTGGCGTGCTCGATCACCTGGCCGACGGTGAAGTCCTCGAAGAAGTTGCCCGGGTTCGTCTTGCTCACGGCCGCGACGCTACTCATCCAGTCCGAGTCGTGAGGCCACCGGGTCGGCCAAGTGCTCGGCGTACGGCGTGGAGATGTGGTCCTTGTCGCGCAACGGCACGATGTCGCCGATCACCGAGGGGCACTGGCGACGGGCGCAGAACCAGTCGAGTGCATCCACGGACTCGCCGCCGTTCTCGCGGGTGATCGCGCCGAACTGCTTCTGCTTCTTGATCTGCCCCGGGGCCGGGGTGAAGAGGCAGTCGCCCAGGTCGACGTCCCGGGTGGAGAGGCAGACCCCCGGCATGCCCGGCAGGCGCGGCGTGTTGCCGACGAGCACGACCCGATCGGTCACCGCCCGCAGTGCGGTGACCTCGTCGGCCAGCCCCTGCATCTGGATCTCCTTGAAGCTGCCCTGGCTGTAGGCGTTGTTGGCGATCACCACGACATCGGGCTGCAACGCCTCGACCTGCTCCACCGCCCAGTCGTTGAAGTCCGCGCAGAAGTCCCACTCGCCCCCGTTCTCCGGGTCCGAGCGCGTCGCCTGGCTGGCCGGGCAGCCGGTCAGGACCAATTGGTAGACCGCGTAGCCGTAACGCTCGCCGATGGTGGTGAAGGTCGGTCCCCAGGCCCGCCCGTGGGAGTCGCCGAGCACTACGATCGAGCGATCCGCGTCCGCGTCGCCGAAGGCGCACAGCTCCCGGGTGCCGGTGCGGTAGTCGCAGTCGCCGAGCGGCGCGATCGAATCGCGCACCTCACCCAGCGGAGGCTCGAGGCGTCCGGGGACCGCCCGGCCCTCCTCGGCCGCCAGCACCGAGGCTTCGACCAACGCCACGGCAGGGTCTTTGCTGAGCTCGCCCTTGCGGTAGTCGCCGAGCTCGATCGAGGGGTTGTCGGACAGCTCGTCGATCTGGTGCTTGATGGCGGCGTTGGCGCCGACCGCGGCGACGGCGACCAGGGCGACGCTGACCGGGTACAGCGCGATCGCCCGTCCCACCCGCCGCCAGGTGCCGCGCTTGCGGAACGGCTGCTCGACCAGGTGGTACGTCGCCCCAGCCAGCGCGAAGGTGACCACGACGGCCGCCAGCACCTGACCGCGGTCCAGAGGCCCCCACTCGGCCACGGCGGCCCGGAAGACCGGGAAGTGCCAGAGATAGAGCGAGTACGACCAGTCCCCCACGATGCGGGCAGGCGGGCAGGCCAGGAGGCGACCCATCAGGCTCTCCGCCCCTCCGGTCGTGCTGCCGGCAGCCAGGAGCAGCATCGCGCCCAGCACCGGGACCGCCGCGGCGGTGCCGGGGAAGGCGGTCGCCCCGGAGAAGTTGAGCGTCCCCCAGACGATCAGGGCCAGGCCAGCGAGGGCGAGGCCGTCGGCGAGCCAACGGCTGGCAGGCACCCGTCGTCCCCAGACCAGGACGGCGAGCAGACCGCCGGCGGCGAGCTCCCAGGCTCGGGCGAGGGTGGAGAAGTAGGCCGCGGTCGGGTTGGTCGCCGTCGCATAGATCGACCAGGCCAGGGACGCGGCCACGACGAGCAGCAGCACGAGGGCGAGCTCTCGACGCAGCCGCGGCGCCTTCGACTCGGCATGTTGACGACGCCGACGGTGCAGCGTGGCCACCGCCAGGATCAGCAGCGGGATCACCAGGTAGAACTGCTCCTCCACCGCCAGCGACCAGTAGTGCTGCACGATCGAGGGAGGCTCGCCCGCGGCGAAGTAGTCGGTCTCGACACTGGCGAAGCGCACGTTGGCCAGGAAGAAGGCCGACCAGACGGTGTCCTTGACCACCTCGATACCGCGGACATAGGGCAGCACCCAGGCGGCGATCGCGGCGCAGGCGACCAGCACCACCGTCGCGGCGGGCAGCACCCGGCGCGCCCGGCGGGCATAGAACCCGAGGATGGAGACCCGATCGGTGCGCTCGGCCTCGGCGACCAGCAGCCCGATGATCAAGAACCCGGAGATGACGAAGAAGACGTCGACGCCGATGAACCCGCCGGCGAAGCGGTCGAACCCGGCGTGGGCGAGCATCACGATGCCGACCGCCAGGGCCCGCAGGCCCTGGATGTCGGCGCGGAACTCGGTGCCGGCCGGCCGCGGGCTAGGCATCGTCGCGCGACTCGACCACCCGGGCGGTGTCCAGCTCGTCGCTGAACTTCTCCACCAGAGCGGCCACCTTGGCCTCGTCCTGGAGCGCGATCGGCAGCAGCAGCTCCTGGACCAGGTCGACCAGCTCCGCGAAGCGGACGTGGTTGGCCTCCATGTCGGCGACCCGGGCCTCCAGCTCGCCCATCCGCGTCATCAGGGTGTGCGTGCCGGCGGCACGCTCCAGCGGCCACATCATCTTCCGCATCCGGGTGGGCTCGTAGACCTCGGCGGAGTCGTCCTGCTCGTTCATGCTGTCCCCTTTCCGGGCCATTCGACCACCATCCGGTAGCCCTGCGGGGCTGGCTCACCCACAGGTCCACGGGGCGGCACCTCGTAGAAGTTCATCTTGTAGGGCCACAGGCGCTGGACCGTGCCGCCGTAGCGCTCGGCCTCGGCGGCGATCACGTCGGGACGGACCTCCCAGACCAGCTCGGTGCCCTCCACGGCCCGCGGCTCGTCGGCGCCGAGGAACTCCAGGTAGAGGCGGCCGCCGCCGGACAGCGCCATCGCCGCCATCCGCCACAGCCCCTCGCGGCCCCGCTTGGTGGTCGCATTGACGACATGTCGGGCCATCATCGTCCGTGGGCGCTCCGTGCGGGCGAGCCGAGCGCCCCACGCGAGCACGTGCTGCAGCTCGAGCAGGTTGACCGAGTGGAACTCCACGTCCAGGCCGCGCTCGGCACTCTCCTGGGCCAGGTAGCGCGGTCCGACGGCAGAGAAGTCGAGCCCGACCACCCGGTGGCCCTGCTCGGCCAGCCACACCGCGTCGCGGCCGCGGCCGCACCCGACATCGACCACGAGCGCACCGGGCTCGTGGTCGTGCACCACCCTGGCCAGGTGATGCGGCTTCTTCGGCGGCGCCTCGGCCACCGCTGCCGCGTACCGGCTGTCCCAGTCGTTGCGACCGACCCGGATGCCGCGGAACCAGCGGTTGAGCCGGGTGCGGGCATCGGTGCCCGGCTCGAAGACGAAGGTCGGATCCGGCACCTTCCAACCGGGTCCGTACATCACCTCGAGCAGCTTCTCGGGCCGGGCCGGGGCCGGGAAGCGCTCGCCGGCCAGTGAGACCTCTGCCAGTGGTTCGATCCAGGACCGCTCGAACGGCGTGTGCAGCTCACCGAGGAACGCCAGGCGCTCGCCGTTCCAGAAACCGCCGAAGACGTCGAGGCCCCGCGCGATCCCGCTGCTGTCCCGCACCCAGATCTTCAGGCCCGCTCCGCTGTAGCGCTCGACCCGCATCCCGGCACGGGTGAAAGCGTGTTGGAGCCGCAAGGACTCCAGCACCACGTCCGCCGGGTGCTCACCGGCGCTGACGTAGCCGAGGTCGACGTCGTTGTCGTGGCCGATGAAGTCGCCCTCGCGCACCGCCCCCAACAGGGTGCCGTAGGCGAGGAAGCCGTGGACGCCGGCGTCAGCCATCACTGCGAGCACCCGGTGAGCGGCGTCGAGCAACGGACGCATCGACTCCGCGTGGTCGCCGAAGGAGAGCATGAGTCGGCCGTTCGGACCGATCACCAGCGGACGCCCATCACGGTCGGTGAAGCTCGCCCGCTCCTCGGAGCCCGGGAAGTGGAACTCGCGCCGGGCGAGCTCGACCCCGGACTCGTGCACACTGATCTCGGCTGTGCCGCGGAGCCGGCGTCGCAGCGGAGGCGCCCACTCGACGACGACCCGGCCGTCGGCGCCGGCGGCGCGGGCCTCCGACCCCGTGCGGAAGGACCAGATCCGGCGACCGTCGACCGCGATGTCGACCACGCGATCCGGCTCGGCACTCAGTCGTACGCCGTGCTCGAGAATCTCCGGTGGGGTCGCTGCAGCGTCCCCACGTCCCTGCTCGGCCTGGCCACCGGCCGGCACACCGTTCTCGTTCCCCATCGAGTGGCCGATCGTACAGTGCCGACGCGGCTCCGCCGGGATCGACGCGGGCTCGGCCGAGGAGAGTGCTGAAGCCAGGCTCGACTCGGACCCTGGACTGGCTCGGATGCTGCGGGGGCTCGCGGCTCAGCCGCGACGGAGCCGGCGGCCGATCGCCCGCGCGACCTGCCGCGGCGTGCGCCGGTGACGGGAGGGGGCGCCGCTCTCGGCCGCGATGCGGGCACGCTCGGCCGCCTCACCGAGCGCCTGGCGCGACTTCTGCCACTCCTCCCAGCGCAACGCGGTGATGCTCACGATCAACGCCACCGCTGCCTCGTTGACCTCTGCCTCGGAGACCGACACGTCCCCGGCCCGGACCGGCGGCGTCAGGTCGTCGGGGTCACCGACCAGGTCGATGTCGAGCTCTTCGAGCTCGGCCCGGTGCCGCTTCATCTGGTCCTCACACCACGCGGTCAGCTCCGAGGGCAGCCGTAGCGCGCCGGCACGCGGCAGCAGCACCAGGCAGCGTCGTACCAGCCAGCCGCGGACGGCCATCCGGTATTCGTCGCGGTCGTGCAGCTCGGCCGGAAGCGCTGCGTTGACCCTGCGCAGCAGCTCTGCCTGCGGATAGGACAACGAGGGATTGAGACCGGCGGGGGCCTGCTGCAGCGTCGCCGGATCGATGCCGACGGTGCGACAGAAGAGCTCGTCGAGTCCGTCTCCGACGCTCGGCACGGCGATCACGTGGATCCGCTCTGCCGGCACGTGGGCCATCCAGTCCCGCACGATCTGCGGGGTCTCGTGGCGACGGCGGAACAACGGCGCCCGTTCGGCGCCGATGTCGGCGAGGAAGTCAGGATAGGGCTGCGTGCCGTGCTCCTTGATCAGCTGCTGCCACTCCGACGGGATCACCCGATCCCAGGGCCGCACCGTCAGCACGACGTGCACCTCGTGCCCCGCCAGCGCGTCGGCCACCGTCGCGATGCCCTCCGGGCGGAGCTCGGCGAGACCCTCGATCGTGACCAGGTGGCGCTCCGCGGGCCTGCTCAGGCGCTGCTCCAGCAGCTGCAGCGAGGCCGCCACCGCAGCCGGTTGCGGCGGACGAGGGCCTCCGAGCCGCTTGAGCGGGTGGGCGAAGGACTGATGGTCGTCCAAGGTGTTCAACGCCAGGTTGACACCCTGGCTGCGCAGTTGGCGACGCGAGGCGCGCAGCACTGCCTGCAGACTCGTGGTGCCGCTCTTGCGGGCGCCGATGTGCAGGTAGACGACCTTGCGGTCGGGGCCTGCCGGGCCCGCGGCCGTCACCGGCGCAACCATCGCCGTGCCACCCGGCCCGCGCGGGTGCGGCCGATCCGGGTGCGCAGTCGGGTCGCCGGAGCCGGCGGTGGCGGCACCTGCGGCTTGGTACGGCGCGTCCCGCCACGTTGCTTGGCCCGCTGCTCCTCGACCTCGCGCCACCGGTCGGCGGCGAGATCGGCGAGGGTCAGGGTCGCGATCTCGGCGAGCTCGGTGTCGGAGACGGTGTCCGGGCCAGTGGCCAGGTCGGCTGAGGCAACCAGGTCCTCGGCGACGCCGAGCAGCCGCGCCGGACCGGCCCGCAGCGCGTCGAGCTGAGCCAGGCTCTCCTGCTGGGCCCAGCCCAGGTACTCCTCGGGCAGGCGGATCGAGGAGCCCCGGTGCTTCATCAGGCTGCGCCGGGTGAGCCACTCCCGCATGCCGACCCGATAGCTGTGTGCGGGCTCGGGCAGCCGATCTCCGAGCGCGATGTTGACGCGGCGCAGCATCTCGGCCTGAACCAGGGTGAGCGACTGGTTGACCGTCGACTTCGGGGTGACCAAGCTGCCGGGGTCGATGCCGACGAGGTCGGAGAAGAGTTCGACCAGGGTGCCCTCGGTGCGGCTCGACGGCGGGACCGCGATCACGCTCACCGGCGCGTGCGCCCCCCAACGCTCCACGATCTGCGGGACGTGCTGGCGGGCCAGGAACCGCTGGGCCGTCTCGCCCGAGCGGGCGCGGACGTCCTCGATGAAGTCGCGGTAGGTGCCGGTGTGGCGCTCCTTGACGCACTGTTGCCACTCCGAGGGCAGGGTCAGACCCCAGTGCCGGGCAGTGAGCACGACCTCGACGTCGAAGTCGGAGAGACCACCGATCATCGCTGCGATCGCGGAGTCCGGCAGCTCGGCGAGGTCCTCGAGCGTGATCAGGTGACGGTGGTCGGGCTTGGCGCGCACCCGCTCGGCGGTCCATGCCATCGCCTCGTCCACTGCGGTGGCATCGCCGGTCGAGACCAGCTCCCGCAACGGAGTGAGCTGGCGTCGTACGTTGGCCTCACGGGTGCGGAACATCAGCGCGAGGCCCTGGTCGTCCAGGGCCTCGATCGAGTTCCGCAACGCCAGCTGCAGGTACGACGTCCCGCTCTTGCGGGTTCCGATGTGCAGGAAGACCTTGGGAAGCACGGTTCGAGCCACGCGCGTCATCCTCTCATTCCGGGCCGGTGGGCGGCGCTGCCGCCAGTGCCTCGCGGGCCAGCCGCAGCAGCGCGGCGCTCACCGCACCGGCCCGCTCCACGACGTCGGCAGGGTCGACGTCCTCGGGCGGGACGCTGCCGGCCCGGGGCTCGCCGTCGAGCAGGTCGGCGGTATCGCCGACCAGGTGGTAGCCGCTCTCCTGCACCGCGGCCACGCTGCGGCGTGCCCGGTCCTGCAACCGTTCGACCGTCTCGGCGTGCAGGCCGATCGGCCGGCCGCCCAGCGGCACCAGGACCTGGTGCGCGATCCGGTTGCGCAACCACTGATACCGCTCGTTCCACGGCGTCGAGCCGGGGTCGGTGGCCTCGAGCAGTGCGGGACCGATCTCCTGCAGCAGCCGGGCGGACTCGACGCCGAGGGACTCGTTCGCCGTGGCGACGTCGGTCTCGAGACCCGCGGGATCGACACCGAGCAGACCGAGGAAGCGGCGCAGCAGCAGACCGGGCTCGCTCCCGCGCGGGGGGACCGTGACCACATGGATCCGCTCGGCCGGAAGGTGCTCCGCCCAGGGCCGCAGCGCCAGCGCCGGGTCGAAGACCGCCCAGCTCCACTTCCGTCCCGGCCGGTCCAACCCGGCCACGAAGTCGTCCAAGGAGCCGCCGGAGCCGAGCTTGAGCTCCTCCTGCCAGCCGGCAGGCACCTGGGCCACGAAGTCGCGGGCGGTGAAGACCACCTGCAGCCGCTCGGCGCCGACATCGTCGACGATGCCGGCGATCTGTTCCGGGGTCGCCTCGACGTACCACTCGTTGCTCAGTACGACGTCGGCCTCCACGTCGTCCGCGCGGCGCACGAACCGGGACCACACGTCGGCCTCGCCGCGCAGGTGGCGACCGGCACGCACCTCGATCGAGGCACGGTTCTGGTCGAAGGGGCGCTTGCCCGGGAAGAAGAGGCCACGACGACGCAGCTCGGAGCGGTTGCTCCACAGCAGTGACTGCAGGTAGGTGGTCCCCGACTTGGGCGCGCCGATGTGGAGGAGTACCCGCTCGGCCATGCCCCCACCCTACGGATCCGGCTCTGGGTGGCGACCACGTGGCGACGACGTGATGGCCGCCGAGGTCCGGTAGAGTCCGCGGCCGTGCGTCACCGGCTCACCTTCATGGTCCCCTTCGCCTACGGGGTCGGCGGCATCCCCCGCACCGTCTTCACCGTGGCGAACGAGTGTGCGGCCCGGGGGCACGAGGTGGAGCTGGTGACGATCTCGCGGAGCCGTCCCACGCCGTACTTCGAACTGCACCCTTCGATCCGCGCCACCGCGGTCTTCGACCTCTTCGATGCCGAGGACCCCGAGCGGAGCGTGAAACGGCCGCGACGTGACCCAGGTGCCGACCCGGTGCAGCGCAAGGCCGACCGGACCAAGTCGACGCTGAGCGCCGCCGCGCACCCGGCGTTCAGCGCGCTGGTCGACCAGCGCCTCGAGGAGATCCTCGGCCGGCAGCGCTCCGGAGTGGTGATCACCACCCGTCCCGAGCTGGCGGTAGCGGCCACCCGGTGGACCGGCCCGGGCGTCGGCGTGATCCACCAGGAGCACCTCTCCATCACCGCGCGCAGCGGCGCGATGCGCGAGGAGATGCGGGCACTGGTGGCGCCGGACGCCGAGCATCGCCTGGGTGCGTTCCTCACCCTGACCGACGCCGAGCTGGACAAGTGGCGCAAGGTGCTGGAGCCGACCGACACGATTCTGGACGTGGTGGCGAACCCGACGCCGTTCGACGTCGGAGCGCCGGCGCCACTGACCGAGCCGGTGGTGGTCGCCGCGGGACGGCTGGAGCACCAGAAGGGCTTCGACATGCTCATCGAAGCCTGGCTCCCGTTGGCCACCAGTCACCCCGAGTGGCGTCTGGACATCTACGGCGAGGGCCGCTTGGAGTCCGAGCTGCAGCGCCGCATCGACGAGCTGAACATCGGCGAGCGGGTCCGGCTGCGCGGCCTGACCACGGAGATGGAGCGGGTGCTCTCGGACTCCTCGATCTACGCGATGTCCTCGCGGTTCGAGGGGCTGCCGATGATCCTGCTCGAGGCGATGTCGCTGGGGGTTCCGCCGGTCAGCTTCGACTGTCCCGAGGGCCCGCGCCAGCTGATCGACGACGACCGCAACGGCCGCCTGGTGCCGCTGGCCGACACGGCCGCCCTGGGCACGGCGCTGGCCGACCTGATGGACGACCGTGCCCTGCGGCTCCGCTTGGGGTCGCAGGCGCAGGGCACCGCGTCGGGCTATGCGGTCGGTCCGGTGGTGGACCGTTGGGAGGAGCTCTTCGAGGCGGTCACCCCGCGGCGCCGCTGGTGGCAGCGCCGCTAGAGATCCCGCGGGGCGGCGCGCAGCCGGCGCTCCGCGGGATCTCTATGCGGTCCGATCAGGCCTTGTACTCCTTGAGGAGTTGGCGGCCGATGATCATCTTCTGGATGTCGCTGGTGCCTTCGCCGATGAGCATGAACTTGACCTCGCGCATCAGCCGCTCGATCTCGTACTCCTTGGAGTAGCCGTAGCCGCCGTGGATCCGGAAGGAGTCCTCGACGACCTCGTTGGCGTACTCGGAAGCGACCATCTTGGCCATCCCGGCCTCCACGTCGAGGCGCCGGCCGGTGTCCTTCATCCGGGCCGCGCGGACCATCATCGTGTGCGCGGTCTCGACCTTGGTGGCCATGTCGGCCAGCCGGAACAGCACCGCCTGGTGGTCGGCGATCTGCTTGCCGAAGGTCTTGCGCTGCTGGGAGTAGGCGATGCCGAGCTCGAACCCACGCCAGGCCAGGCCGCAGGCACGGGCCGCGACGTTGACCCGACCGACCTCGACCCCGTCCATCATCTGGAAGAAGCCCTTACCCGGCTCCCCGCCCAGGATCTGGTCGGCACCGATCTGGTGCCCCTCGAGGATGAGCTCGGTCGTCTCGACGCCCTTGTAGCCCATCTTGTCGATCTTGCCCGGCACCGTGACGCCCTGGGCGGTCTGGCCGAACCCGGCCTCCTTCTCGACCAGGAACGTGGTCATGTTGCGGTAGACCGAGTCGGCGCCCTCGTCGGTCTTGCACAGCAACGCGACCAGCGTCGAGGAGGCACCGTTGGTCAGCCACATCTTCTGACCGGTGATCGAGTAGCCCTCGTCGGTCTTGGTCGCCTTGGTCGACACCGCCGACACATCCGACCCGAGCCCGGGCTCGGACATCGAGAACGCACCACGGACCTCGCCGGTGGCCATCCGCGGCAGATACTTCTGCTTCTGCTCGTCCGTGCCGTGCTGCATCAGCATGTAGGCGACGATGAAGTGGGTGTTGATCACTCCCGAGACGCTCATCCAGCCGCGGGCGATCTCCTCCACGCACAACGCGTAGGTCAGCAGCGACTCCCCCAGCCCGCCGTACTCCTCAGGGATCATCAGACCGAAGACACCGAGCTCCTTGAGCCCCTCCACGATCTCGGTCGGGTACTCATCGGCGTGCTCCAGCTCCTGGGCCACCGGGATGATCTGCTCGTTCACGAAGACGCGGACGGCCTTGAGGATCTCTTGCTGGTCCTCACTCAGTCCGTCGGTCTCACACAGGCGTGCCATGGGCCTCTCCTTCTGCTGGCGAACCGCGCCGACTCTACCGGCCGGTCACTTAGCGCGGATCCAGTCTCAGCCGGGAACCTGCGAGCCTGTGACCGGAGGCACGTACGTCGGCCGGTAGCCTGCCTCCATGCTGGTCACGGCCTCCACGATCAAGGACTCCGCGGCCAACGTCCGGTTCTTCGTCGAGGCCAACCTGGCCTCCGGTGTCGGCCACCTGGTGGTCTTCCTCGACGCGCCCGCCGAGGACGGTCAGGCCGAGGTCGAGCGGTACCTGACCGCGCATCCGCAGGTGACCTGCATCCGTGCCGGCGGTGCCGGTTGGTGGCACGGCGAACGTCCGGCGAACCTCAATCACCGTCAACGGATCAATGCGAACTGGGCCCACGACCTCCTCGCACCGCTGGGGTGGGCGACCTGGCTTGCCCACGTCGACGGCGACGAGGTCGCTCGCCTCGACCCCGCTGCGCTGGCGACCGTGCCCCCGGAGGTCAGTGCAGTGCGGATGCGTCCGCTGGAGGCGGTGGCACGGATCGGCGTCGAGGAGCGATCGACGCTCTTCAAGGAGCTGCTCGATGATGCCGATCTCACGCTGCTCCAGGTGCTGGGACTCCTGGACGAGCCGTCCAACCAGACCTATTTCCACGGTCACGTGATGGGCAAGTCGGCGATCCGGGTCGGCGCGGAGGCCGGACTGACCTTGCACGACGCGGTCGCCCCCGACGCCAGCCGACTTCCCGCAGCCGAGGACCCCGGCTTCGCGGTGCTGCACTACGACGCCCCCACCGAGCAGGAGTTCATCCGGAAGTGGACCGCGCTGGCCGCCGCCGGACCGGCCCGCTACCGCGCCTCCCGACAGCCGGTGGCCAAGGCGCTGAAGACCCTGATCGGACGCGACCTCCCCCCCGACGTCCGGGAGCGTTACCTGCGCCAGATCTACGAGCGGACCGTCGCCGACGACGTGACCACCCTGGACGAGCTCGGCCTGCTGGTGCACTGCGACCCGCTCGCCGATGTCTCGGACACACCACCTCTGACCGAGCGTCAGGTCGCCGACCTGGAGCAACGAGCGGGCGAGCTGCGCGAGGTGCCGAAGGCGACGTACCTGCTGCGGGACAGCGTGAAGGACGGGGCGAAGGACGGCGCGCGGAGCGGCGACGACCAGCCCGACGAGGGCGAACGACGACGGAGCCGCTGGCGGCGGTGACGTCGCCTGAGTCACCGGCGCCAGAACGCCCACCGCGAGGCCGGCGCTCGAGGGTCGGGCTCGGCGAACGAAGTCGGCTGATCCGCAGGACGCCGGCCCTGCTCGGTCACGATGGCTGCCAGCGCAGTCACTGCAGCAACCGAGACCGCGTCCCCGTCCGGGGTGGAGTCGGTCTCCTCGAAGGCGTCCGGCGCACAGCGCAGGTCATCGAGGTCGCCGACGACGTGGTAGCCGGCGTCGGCCAGCGTGGCGATCTGCTGGTCCGTGACGCTCTCGGCCCATGGCCGCAGCGTCGCGGGGAGGCGGATCGGGGGACCTTGCTGGGCGGAGAGGATCCGGGCGGCGAACCAACGCTTGCCGACGTCGCCGTAGACCTGGCGGCGACGGACGTCGTCCGGCAACTCCAGGTTGACACGTCGCAGCACTTCCGCCTGCACCCGCCCGATGCTGGTGTTGGCCGGGTCCTCCTCAGGCGTGATCGATGCCGGGTCCAACCCCAGCACGCTGCAGAAGCGCTCCAGCAGCAGCGTCGGTGAGCTGCCCCGCGGCGGCACCGTCACCACGTGGATCCGCTCCGGCGGCACGTGCCGAGCCCACCGCGCCAGCACGGCCGGGGGGTCGAGGTGGATCCAGGGATGGGTGCCGCGGCCCTCGCGCTGGGAGGCTTGCAGGGCCTCGAGGTAGTCGGCATAGGAGACCGTGCGGCCGGCCTTCACCTCCTGCTGCCACGAGGACGGGACCTGCCGCCCGAGGTCGCGCGCGGTCAGCACCACGTGCACCTCGCGGTCACCGCAGGCGGCGAGCAGCCGCTCGATCTGCGGACGCCGCGCCGCCGCCAACGACTCCTGGCTCAGCAGCGCCGCGGGACCCGGCGCGTCGAGCAGTGCCTGCTCGAACCGTTCCAGCGCCTGCAGCACCGTCTCCGGGTCACGTCCCTCGTGGTAGCGGTCGCGCACCTGCAGCATCAGCTCGAACGAGGCCCGCTTGGTTGCCGGCACGAGATCCACGCCTTGCTCCGTCAGCGCCTGCCGACTGGCCAGCATGGCCGCCTGGAGGTACGACGTCCCCGTCTTCTGCAGTCCGACATGCACGTACAGACGGCGGGGCGCCACCATGTTCAGCGAGTCCAGAGGTCGTCGACGATCGCGGCCCCCCGAGAGAGGGCGAAGGCACCGACGTGGAGCGTCGCCTGGGACTGTGCGGTGACCATCACGTCGGACAGATTACGGTTCACGTCGATCCGCTGGATCGTGACCCCCTGGTCGTCGGTGGCCATCAGCAGGGTCCGGGGCGCGCTACTGGAGCGGTACGCGGTGCGGCAGGCGCGGGCGCAGCGTCGTACCTCACTTGCCGAGTCGCCCACCGAGGCGATCCGGGCGGCGAGGCCGTTCTCGCGGCTGGTGAAGGTCCGGCTGCGTGTCAGCAGACGGACGTGCACCCCTCGGTCCACAGCGCGTCGCAGCCACTTGGCGGTCCGCCGGTGGCTCAGCGCCGCAGTCACCACCTCGAGGCTGCCGCCGGCGGGCGTGGCCCGCACCGCATCGATGACGGTCTGTGCCACCGCCTCCCGCTCGGCCGGGTCGCCCGACGGGTCGTTGCGGATCGTCGTGGAGGTGCTCGGCGCATCGCGGGTCCAGCGGTAGCCGGCGACCACGCCGTTGTGGTCGGAGTTGAGGCTGATCGCGCGGTGCTGCTGGGCGGCGAGCTGCTTCTTGCCCCTCAGGAAGGCGAAGTCGATGGTGTAGCGGCCCTTGGTGCGGAAGGAGGCACCGAGCGCCTCGTACGTCGAGGTGAGTCGCGCCGCCTTCAGCAGGTCGCGTGGGTAGCGCGCACCGCCGACAGCGAAGTTGAAGTCGCCGCCGACCAGGACCGGTCCGGCCGGCAGCAGCTGCTCCACCAGGGCACCGAGCTTCTTCACCGAGGGGCGCGACAGGTCGACGACCCTCCCCTTGCCCATCCGCAGAGGCGGCGCGAGGTGGGCAGCGACCACCGACATCCGGCGACCGTCGCTGGACTCCAGGGTGACCCAGTTGACGAAGCGCAGGCCGAGGCGGGTCTTCTTGCCCGGCGGGATCTTGCGGAAGTTGGAGATCTTGCGGGTGCCGGAGTCGACCTTGGTCCACAGGTCCGAGCGCCAGGCGACGGCGGTGGCCCGGGTGTAGAAGTTGCGCCCGTCCCGGTGGAGCTCATAGTCGCCGGGCGCCAATTGCTCGACATCGCGGCCGCTGACCTCGTTGTAGGTGATCACGTCGGGCACCTGGGCGAGCACCTTGTCGCGGTCGGCGCGGAACTTGGTGACCGACAGCCGCATCGGGATGTTCGCCTGCACCAGGGTGACGTCGCTGCGGGCGGGCTTCTTGCCGCTCAGGTCGAGCGACCCGTCACCGGTGTCGCGCCCGTCGGGGAGGGCGAGCAGGCCGAGACCGAGCGCGGTGATGGCCACGACGCCGGCCGCCACGATGCGAGCACGGCGGCGCCGGCCCGGCCTGGTGGGGGGCGGGTGGGGGGTTGACGACATCGGGGAGCTCCTCGTCGGTGACGGCGACGCGTCAGACGCGCCAAATCACACGCATCACACCATGCTCACCAGCCCCTCGCAACACAATCGATGAACTACACCTTTGTAGTTCTGACCTGCACAAACTCCGCTCTCGCGGGTCTGAACCGCGGAAAAATGGCGATGGCGCCGACCCGGCCCGAAGGCCTGGTCGGCGCCATCGCTGGGGCGCTGTCGCGGTGTCAGTCCATCTCGATGTTCGCAAACGGGTTGACGTTGCCGCGGGTGACCACGCGACGACCGTTCTCGTAGACCGCGTTGGCGTCACGGCCGTACATCAGCGGCGTGGAGGTGAACATCGGCCGGTTGAACCAGTAGCTGAGGTGCTCCTCGTAGCGCTTCACGTAGCGCGGCTTGCGGTAGATGCCGACGTTCTCGTCGCTGACCTTGGACACGCCCGTCCAGTTGGCCGAACCGTTGAGCACGGCGAAGCCCGTGCGGTCCTTGCCGTAGTGGCCGCGGACGGTGATCACCTTCATGTGGAAGTAGAGGTCGAACTCGCCATCGCCGTTCTGGTCCTGCACCATGTGACGCAGCGGGACCGGTCCGCGACCGCCCGGCGCACGCAGGTAGCGACCCACGTCGATGCCGATCACGGTGTAGCCGACGATCAGGTTGCACCCGGCGTTCCACAGCGAGCGGATCTTCTTGGCCAGCTTCATCCCACGGTCGGTGCGCAGCACGTCCGGCGAGATCCGGACCACGGTGCGCCCGTTGCCGGTGTTCTTCGCGCCCTTGCAGCGGATGTTGTTCATCACCTGCATGACCGGGTCCTTGACCCGCTTCCCCCGGTTCGGGAAGTGGATGACCGAGAAATTCTTGAAGTTCTTGCGCACATACATGCGCTTCGCCTTCTTGTCCCGCGCCGCCTCGAGGAAGACCTTGCGGTAGACCTTCCACACGCCGTCGTGACCGGCGTGTGTGAGCACGTCGTTCCACTGGTTGTTGGTCGAGGCCACGGTGAAGTTCGCCGAGCCCTGGATCACGACCTTCCGGGCCTTGCCGGCCCGGGAGAACATGAAGAACTTCGAGTGTGCGCCGCCCTTGGTGCCGCGGCAGGTGCCCTGGCAGACGCGGGCCCAGCTCCGACGGTGCTTCGGGCGGCCCTTGTTGTTGCGCTTGAGCTGGTTGCGCAGCGCCTTGAACTGGATGTTGTTGACGTTGCGGTCGACGTTGTTGGAGTCCATCAGCAGGCGCACCCGGACGCCGCGCTTCTGCGCCCGCAGCAGCGCCTTGCGGCCCGCCGAGGTGAGGAAGTTCCAGGAGAAGATCATGATCTCCTGGCCCTTCGGCGTGGCGTTGATGCTCTTCATGATCTTGTTGAAGATCGCGTTGCGAGCCCCCGCGCTGCCGACCGGGCTGTTCACGGTGATCCCCGCCTTCGGCGTGTACCGAGCAGCCTTGCGGGCGGAGACCGGCGAGGTCGCCGGATCCGGCGAGACGGACGACGTGGGCGTCGGCGCCGGCGTGGGCGCGGCACTGGCCGCGGACGCCGGGACCAGCAGGCTGATCACCAACGCTGCCGCCGCGAGCACGGCCCCGAACAACCGATTGACGTACATAGCTGAAGATCCCCTCGATACTTGGTGGCACCACGGCGAGCGCTGCGGCCCGCGAGGCGTTGGGACGGCTGGGCAGTCAGTCCGAGATCACGCCGCGCAACGCCTGGTGACCGAACGATAATCGTCTGAGTCCTCGAGCGGCGAACCCACGTCGAACACCGTGCCGCCCTCGAACGCATAGAACCGGTCGTCGAAGAGGACCAGCCGCTGCCCCGAGGAGCAGCCGATGAAGTCGCGCTCGACGTAAGCGCCCTCGTCGTCGACACAGCCTCGGTAGACCCGCGGCAGCTCGCCGCCGTCGTACCAGATGTCGGCACATTGCGGCGCGTTCGCCGGTACGTCGACCGACGCGCTGGTCGTCGCACTCGACGGGTCGGTGGCCTCGTCGGCGTCGGAGGACCCCTCCTCGCCGCACCCGCCCAGCGCGATCACGCCGGCGAGTGCGAGCACCAGGGCACCACGCCCTCGCCAACTGATCCGCGCCCCATGCTGCATGCGGCAGATGATACGTGCCGAGCGCGAACCGATCCGCCTCCCGCGCCGCTCGCCACGCCGCGGGTCAGCCTCGGCGCCGACGCCAACCCCGACGGGGGCGCTGGGGGCCGGGGGCCGACCGAGTCTCCCGACGCAACGTGCGCACGTCATCGAGCAGGACCGCCACCAGCTCGGCCGCTGCGTCGGCGACCTCGGCGTCGGTGACGCTGTCGGGGGTACGGCGCGCGGGGAGCTCGGCGGGCACCCGCAGGTGCTCGACGTCACCGACGACGTCGACCGGGTGGGCTGCGAGGTACTCGACCAGCGCCTCGCCGCGGGCGCGGCAGTCGGCGACCTGGTCCTCGGCCGGCCAGAACTTCTCCCCCTGCCGGGTCACGAGCCGCTCGTCGGCGAGGAACGTGCGGATGTAGACCCCCTTGTCGACGGCCCTGGAGAAGTTGTCGAGGTTGCCGTTGACCCGGCGCAGCAGCTCGGCCTCCACCACCCCCATCGACTCGTTCGGGAAGGACATCGAGGTGTCGTAAGCGGCACCGTCGATGCCGAGCAGGGCGGCGAAGCGGTGCCAGATCTCCTCGCGCGCAGCGGTCCGGTCCAACGGCAGGACATGGATCCGCTCGTGCGGCACCGCCTGTGACCAGCGCTCCAGCACCAGGCGCAGGTCGAGGGTGCGCCAGTTCCAGATGTCGGTGGGCCGGGAGGAGACGTCGCGGCCGTAGTCGGCCATCGGCGTGGTGCTGCGGTTCTTCAGGCTCTCCTGCCAGCTGGCGGTGAACAGTCCGAGCGGCTCGCGGGCGGTCACCACGAGGTGCACCTCGGCGGGTGCGAGCGCCTCGACCATCCGTTGGGCCTGGTGCACCGCGGCGGCGGCGAAGAACTCGTGTGAGACCAGGCCGACGCCGGACCAGGCGGCGAGCTCGGTCCGCACCCGTTCCCACGCCGCGAACTCGCGGTCGGTGTCGCGGGCGCCGCCCTCCTCCCGGACCACGCGGCTGGACCAGAGGTGGTCGCGCCGCTCACGTCCGGGCAGCAGCACCCCGTCGCCGCGCAGCTGGTCGCGCGCTGCCCAGGCGATGGTCTGCAGGTAGGTGGTCGCCGTCTTCGGCAGCCCGATGTGGACGTAGACCCGATCGGCCATCAGAGACTCGCGTTGAAGGCCGCGATCGCCCGCTCGACCCGGTCCGGATCGCGGTCGGCCAGCGGGAGGACCAGCTCGGTCATCACGTCCGCGAGCTCGGCGACCCGTAGGTGGTGACGGCGCAGCTCGGCGATCTCGCTCTCCAGTTGGGCGACGCGCTCCTCCAGGTCGCGCACCCGCCTGCTGGACGGCATCGGGTTCATCTGTGCGTCATCTCCACTCTGCGGTCAGTCGGGCCACCGGCCCCGCGGTGTCGCCGTCGGCGACGGTCGCCGTCGAGAGCACCCTGCCACCGTGCTCCTCGAGCAACGAGGCCACCTCGTCGGCATCCAGACCCGCCCTCGACCCGGCCGCATCGGTCGGTGTCTCGAGGGCGAAGTCAGCATAGAGACGACCGCCGCGGCGTAGCGCCATCGAGGCGAACCGGGCCAGGTGGTCGCGACCGGTGGCCGTGGTCGCGTCGAGCAGATGCCGGGCCACGACGACCCGAGGACCGGGCCGGCGGCTGATCCAGGCGCCCTCGCCGAGGACCGACCGCAGCTCGGTCAGGTTCAGGGAGCGCAGCGTCAGGGGGTGCCCGGCTTCCTCGGCCTGCTGCAGCGCTGTCGCGGCTGCCCGCGGGACGTAGTCGTAGCCGATCACCGCGCGCCCCTGACGCGCCCACCACCAGGCGTCGCGACCGTGACCCACCCCGATATCGAGGACCGTCACCCCCGCCGGGACCTCGCTGTGCACCAGCCGGGCTAGCGCCGAGGGACCGGTCCGCAACCGCGGACGTCCGGCGAGCGCTCGCTCCCAGTCCGCGCGGTGCGGCGCCGTACCGCGGAACCAGGCGTCCAGCCGTCGCGTGACGTCCCGCGGCGTGGTGAATTTGAAGGCCGGGTCGGGCACCCGCCACCCCAGCCCGTAACTGGCTTCGAGCAGCTTCTCCGGACGCGCCGGCGCCGCGAACTCACGGTCCGCGATCCGACACGTCGAGAGCGGCCAGAGCCACTCCCGTCGGTAGTCGGCACCGACCTCGCCCATCACGTAGAGCCGGTCGTGATCGAAGAAGGCGGCGAAGAGGTCGAGGCCACGAGTCGCGCCGTCACTCTCGGTGACTTGGATCCGGAACGCCGCACCGCTGTAGCGGTAGGTACTGAATCCTCGCGCGTTGAGGGCGCGCTGCAGCCGGAAGGACTCCCGCGCCACATCCACCGGCACCTGGTACGACGACAGGTAGGCCAGGTCCGCATCCGAGTCGTGGCCCAGCAGCCCCTGCTCCCGCACCGCCCCCAGCAGCGTTCCCCAGGCCGGGAACGCGGTCACCCCGAGCTCTGCGAGTGCCGCGACGACCTCCTCCATCGCATCCAGCAGGGAGGCGACCTGGTCGCCCCGGCCGGAGAAGGTGGGGCTGAACCGGCCCGACTTGTCCAGGCTGATCTCCAGCCCGCGGGGGTTGCGGAACGCGACTCGCCGGTCGGCGTCGGTGAAGGCGACCTCCCGCTCGAAGAGCCGAACACCGGTGACGTGCTCGACGATCTCGACCCGACTGCGCCCGTCCAGAAAACGCAGCATCCGGTCGGGCCACGCCACCCGACGGCGGAGCCCGAACTGCCCGTGGGTGTCGCGGACCACCCAGAACGACCAGATCCGGCGGCCATCGAAGAGCACGTCGACCACGCGGTCCGGCCCCCGCACGGTGAGTTCGAGCCCGTCGAGGTCGACCGCGCGGACCCGGAGCCGCGCACCCAGTCTCCGCGCAAGCCGGTGCGGCACGACCGGGCGCCACTCCCTCTCCATGGGCACCGGATCGTAATGCCTCTGAACCAGAGTCGCGGTTGTCGGGATCCCGGCGCTCGAACCGATAGCGTGCCGGTGTGAGTGTCACCCCGTCGCGTGTCTACGCCGCCCGGCTGGTGGGCCTGCCGATCTTCGACCCGCAGGGGGACCAGGTCGGCAAGGTCCGCGACCTCGTCGTCACCGTGCGCAGCGAGGCGATCCGACCGCGGGTGCTCGGCATCGTGGCCGAGGTCTTCGGCCGACGCCGGATCTTCGTGCCGATGACGCGGGTGACCAACATCGACTCCGGTCAGGTCTATACGACCGGCCTGCTCAACATGCGCCGTTTCGAGCAGCGCTCGACCGAGACCCTGGTGATCGGGCAGATGCTGGACCGGACGGTGACGATCACGCCGTCCGGGGTCACCGGCACCGTCTACGACGTGGCGATGGAGCCGGCACGAACCCGCGGCGACTGGGTGCTCAGCCGGGTCGCCGTCAGGGAGCCGGGCAAGGGTCTGCGTCGCCGCGGCCAGAGCCATGTCGTCGACTGGGACGAGGTCGACGGCCTCAGCCGGCCCGAGGACGGCCAGGGGGCGACGCACCTGGTCGCCGCGCTCAACGACATGAAGCCGGCCGACGCGGCGAACATCCTGCACGACCTGCCCCCCGAACGACGCACGGCGGTCGCGCTGGCGCTGGACGACGAGCGACTCGCCGACGTGCTCGAGGAGCTGCCCGAGGAGGACCAGGTCGAGATCCTCGAAGGCCTCGACTCCCAACGCGCCGCCGACGTGCTCGAGGAGATGTCGGCCGACGACGCCGCGGACCTGATGGCCGATCTGCCTCCCGAGACGCAAGAGATCCTGCTGCGACTGATGGAGCCCGAGGAGGCCGAGGACGTCCGGCGGCTGATGTCCTACGTCGAAGACACCGCCGGCGCGATGATGACGCCCGAGCCGGTCATCCTCGGCCCGGACGCCACCATCGCGGACGCGCTGGCCCACGTCCGCAACCCCGACCACACGCCGTCCCTGGCGGCGATGGTCTACGTGTGCCGCCAGCCGCTGGAGCCGCCGACCGGGAAGTTCCTCGGCGTCGCCCACATCCAACGACTGCTGCGAGAGCCTCCCTCCACCCTGGTGGCGGGAGCGATGGACGACGCCTTGGAGGCGCTCCGCCCGGAGGCGAGCATCGACGAGGTCGCCGGCTACCTGGCCACCTACAACCTGGTCGCCGCGCCCGTCGTCGACGAGCACGGGCGACTGCTGGGCGCGGTCACCGTGGACGATCTGCTCGACCACATGCTGCCCGCCGGCTGGCGCGACCGCCCGCGTCCCGAGGATCGGCCGACGGGACGGGCTGAGAACGTGGCACGCCATGGCTGAGCCGCGTCGTACCGGATCCGGTGGGGGGCCGAGCGCGACCTCCGACCGGTTGGACACCCCGACCGCCGGACGCCGCCAACTGGTGCGGCGACCCAGCTACAACGCGGACACCTTCGGGGTCTTCGCCGAGCAGTTCGCCCGCTTCATGGGGACCGCGACGTTCCTGATCTACATGACGCTCTTCGTGGCGATCTGGATCGGCTGGAACCTCCTCGCTCCCGGCCCGGCGCGCTGGGACGACTACCCGTTCATCTTCCTCACCCTGATGCTCAGCCTGCAGGCCTCCTACGCCGCCCCCTTGATCCTGCTGGCGCAGAACCGGCAGGAGGCACGCGATCGGGTGATCGCCGAGCAGGACCGGCAGGCCGACGCCTTGGCCCATGCCGACATGGAGTTCCTCGCCCGCGAGGTGGCCTCGCTGCGGATGGCGGTGGGCGAGGTCGCCACCCGTGATTACGTGCGCTCCGAGCTCCGCTCGCTGCTCGCCGAGCTCGACGACAGGGCCGAGCAACGGGGCTCCGAGGCGACCGGCGGTCCGGGTGCGGCGTCTCACGACGACGGCGACGCAGGACCGGCACCATCAACCTCCTAGACTCGTGCGTGTGAGTACGTCCAGCGCAGTCCCGACCGTCGAGCAGGTCACCGAGGCCCTCGCCTCGGTGAACGACCCCGAGATCAAGCGCCCCATCACCGAGCTGGGGATGGTGGACACCGTGGAGGTTCGCGAGGACGGCGTCGTCGACGTCCGGGTCCTGCTGACCGTGGCCGGTTGTCCGCTCAAGGACACCATCAACCGTGACGTGACCGCCGCGGTCAGCGCACTGGACGGCGTCAGCAGTGTCCGGATCGACCTCGGCGTGATGACCGCGGAACAGCGCTCCGGCCTGCACGAACAGTTGCGCGGCGGCCAGGCACAGCGGGAGATCCCGTTCGCCCAGCCGGGCTCGCTGACCAAGGTGTTCGCGATCGCCTCCGGCAAGGGCGGCGTCGGCAAGTCGTCGGTCACCGTCAATCTCGCCCTCGCGCTGGCCAAGGCCGGTCGCAAGGTGGGCATCGTCGATGCCGACATCTACGGCCACTCCGTGCCGGCCATGCTGGGGATCGCCGACTCCCAGCCGACCCAGGTGGACGACCTGATCATGCCGGTCCCGACCTCCTCGGGCATCTCGGTGATCTCAATCGGGATGCTCAAGCCGCGCCGGGACCAGGTCGTCGCGTGGCGCGGCCCGATGCTGGACCGTGCCCTGGTCCAGATGCTCGCCGATGTCTACTGGGGTGACCTCGACGTCCTGCTGCTCGACCTGCCGCCGGGCACCGGCGACATCGCCATCTCGATGGGTCAGCATCTGCCCGGCGCCGAGGTGGTCGTGGTCACCACCCCGCAGGAGGCCGCAGCCGAGGTCGCCGAGCGCGCCGGCACGATGGCCTCGATGATGCACCAGCGGGTCGTCGGCGTGGTCGAGAACATGAGCTACCTCCCGTGCCCGCACTGCACCGAGGAGGGCAAGGACCACCGCCTGGAGGTCTTCGGCAGCGGCGGTGGCGACCGGGTCGCGGAGACGCTCTCGGGTCGCTTCGGGTACGACGTACCGCTGCTGGGCCGGATCCCCCTCGACCTCTCCCTGCGCGAGGGCGGCGACGCCGGCAAGCCGATCGTCGACGCCGACCCGACCGCCCCTGGCGCCGTGGCGCTCAACGAGATCGCCGAGCGACTCGGCGGACGCGGCCGCGGCCTGGCCGGGATGCAACTCGGCCTCACCCCCAGCAACCGGTTCTGAGCCCAGACGGCTCCGGGGCGGGACAGGAGAAGAGGCGCGCGTGTTCGGGATCGGATTCGCCGAGCTAGTGGTGATCGCGTTCGTCGCCGTGCTGGTCTTCGGGCCCGACAAGATCCCCGGGATCGCGCGGCAGGCCGCGCAGATGGTCAAGCAGCTGCGCCGGTTCGCCACCAACGCCCGCGACGAGCTGCGCACCGAGCTCGGTCCTGAGTACGCCGATCTCGAGCTGCGCGACCTGGATCCGCGCCAGATCGTGCGCAAGCACATCACCGAGGCTCTGGCCGAGGACGAGGCCGACGAACGGCGTCAGGCCAAGGAGAAGCGCTCGTCGCTGCCAGCGGGCGAGCGTCCGCCCTTCGACGCCGAGGCCACCTGAGCCTGGATCCACCGATTCGCCGCGTAGCGAGCGGCACCAGACGGGTGTCCCGGCAAGGCGGAGCGCCGAAGGCGGGCCGGAGGCCCGTCGAGGTGCGACAACGCAGTCCGGGGCGCCCGGATGGGGTCGCGCAGTAGCGGGGAATCGGTGGATCCAGGCTGAGCTGGATCCCAGCTGAACCTTCGTCTCAGCGGCGGCTCTGCACGGCTGCCACCGCGGAGAACCCGAGCAGCAGAGTACGGCGCTCCTCGCCGGTGACCAGCTCGCAGAAGTCCTGACCGACGCGGCGCAGCGTGCCGTCGTGCCGACTGCCGTCGCGCAGGTGCACCACGCAACGCTCCCCCGCCTCGGAGAGCCGACGCAACGCCGAGCCGAATCCGAGCCGGGCCACGGGTGACCAGGCGACCTCGGGGATCGCTCGCACCGAGGCGCCCTCGACGGTGGTCAGCGCGTCGAGCCGCACCACCCAGTCCTGCTCCTGGGCGGCGAGCAGGAGCCAGTCGGCCGCCACCCGTTCCAGACTGCCGGTGACGGTGCCGGCGCCCGCGATCCCCACGGCGACAGCGGAGTCCAGGCTCGCCATCAGGCGGCCGGCCAGCGATACCTGTTGGTACTCGGCCCGGCTGCGGTCGGCGACCTCGGCGTCGCGCTCGGCCGCGTAGAGGGCCTCTGCCTGCTGCTCGAGGTCGTCGAACAGCACGAACAGCTCGTCTTCCCAACCCATACCGCCACCCTCGCAGACGCCTCCCCGGGGCGACGACTCCGCCGGCGCATCACGGCGCGACCTCGGAACCTGTGGAGAAACGATTGACACCGGCAGCCAACAGGCTCAGTCTGATGCAAACACAAGCAAACGAAAGCATTGAGCGATGACACCTCCCGCCTCTCCCCGCCGTCGAGCGGTGCTGGTCTGGCTGGGGGTGACCGCCGCCACCGGCGCGACGCTGGCCCTGGTGGTCGGTGGCTTCCGGCCGCCCACGACGACGGGACCCGACGCCGTCAGCGACCTGCTCCTCCTCGCCTGTTGCGCGGGCGCGGCCGCAGCGGCGCTGTGGCTGTGGTGGGTCACCACCTGCGTCGTGGCCGAGGTCCTGGGAGGCCGCACACCGGCCCCGCACGGGTGGGTGCGCCGATCCATCCTCATCGCCTGCGGCGTGGTCGCGCTCTCGGGAGTCACCGGCGCCCACGCGGCGCCCAGCCTGGACGGGCTCCCGCTGCCGGACCGCAGCACCTCCCCCGCCACCGCGGAGGCCGACACTCGCCCGACCCAGACCGTGGCTGCGCCCGTGGTGGAGCGGGTGACCGTGCGCCCGGGCGACACGCTGTGGTCGCTGGCACGGGCCCGGTTGGGTGCCCGGGCCAACGACGCCGACGTCGCGACGTACGTCGCCGCGCTGCACGCGCACAACCACGACGTGATCGGGACCGACCCCGATCTGATCCGTCCCGGTCAGGTCCTCGGCCTGCCGGCACGGCCTTAGCCAGGACGCCGACGGACCCTCGGGAGGCCCAGATGTCAGAACTCCAGAACCCCAGCGACGCCACGCCGATCGGTCGCGACGGCGAGGCACCCCTGCTCGGGCTGCGGGCCGAGGTGCCGGTCACGGAGACCCAAGGCGCGCTGGCGCTCTCCCTGCTGCCGCGTCAGGCTCCACCGCCGATCGACCGCAGCGCGGCACCGATGCTGCCGGGCGCGACCGTCGTGCCGATCGACGTCCGGCTGCGCCGCACGATCGAGGAGTGGACCCGGCGCTACGTGCAGGCCGCCGTCGAGATCGTCGCCGGCGACCGTCCCGCCTCGCAGCTCGTACGGTGGACCGAGCCCGAGGTCTACCTCGATCTCCAGCGCCGGGCGCAGTTGGTCGCTCGCGCCGGTGGGCACCAACCCGGCGTCCGGCGCGTCCAGCAGGTCCGTCCGCGGATCAGCAGCGTGCACACCTGCTTCGTCACCCCGGTCATCGCCGAGTGCAGCGTCCACCTCCGGTACGGCGAACGCGGCCGCGCCGTCGCCGCCCGCTTCGAGCGGGTCGGCGAGCGCTGGATCTGCACTGCCCTCGACTTCGCCTGACCCGGCTCAAACGCACACGCAGATCCCGCCGACCCGGCTCAAACGCACATCGCCAAAGGTGCGTTTGAGCCGGGTCAGTGCGAAATCGACCGGCATTTGAGCCGGGTCAGCGCTCAACCGAGCTGCATTTGAGCCGGGTCAGCCGCTGACGCGGGTGGTGGTGCCGGTGGGGCCGCCCGGGGCGCCGTGGCAGCGCTTGTACTTCTTGCCCGAGCCGCAGGGGCAGAGCGCGTTGCGGTTGGTGCCGGCGTACTCGTCGTCACCAGCGCTCGCGCCGGCCCGGGTCACCGACTCCTCGCCCGTCTCGTCCGGGGCGGAGTAGGAGAGGTTCTGCGGGGCCGACGGCCGGTCCAGGCCCTTGGCGCTCACCCGGGGAGCCGAGGACTTCAGCGCGGAGGAGATGCCGGCCAGGTCGACCTCGCCCTCACCGACCCCGACCGGCGGCTCGGCGAACGCGCCGGGGTGCATCGGCCCGGCGTGGCGGCTGCCGTCGGCGTGGTAGTGGATCTCCTCTTCCTCCTCCTCGACCTCGACCTCGAGGTTGAAGAGGAAGCCGACCGTCTCCTCCTTGATGCCGTCCATCATCGCGGCGAACATGTCGTAGCCCTCGCGCTGGTACTCCACCAGCGGGTCACGCTGGGAGTAGGCGCGCAGGTAGATGCCCTCGCGGAGGTAGTCCATCTCGTAGAGGTGCTCACGCCACTTGCGGTCCAGGACGGAGAGGAGCACCCGGCGCTCGAGCTCGCGTGCGACCTCCTCGCCGATCTCCTCCTCCCGGCTGTCGTACGCCGCGTGGGCGTCGGCCTGGAGCTTCGCGATCAGGTCGTCCTTCTCCAGGGCAGCCTGCGACCCGGCCTCCTCGACCAGGTCCTTCCAGGACAGCGTGATCGGCCAGAACTGGCCGAGATCGGTCCACAGCTGCTCGAGGTCCCACTCCTCGGAGAACTCGTCGAGGGCGCTCCGGACGGTGCCGGCGACGACGTCGTCGATGAAGGTGCGGACCTGCTCTTCGAGGTCGACGCCTTCGAGGACCTCACGACGCTCGCCGTAGATGACCTTGCGCTGCCGGTCCATCACGTCGTCGTACTTGAGCACGTTCTTGCGGGACTCGAAGTTCTGCGACTCGACCTGGCCCTGGGCGTTGGCGATCGCGTTGGTGACCCGCTTGTTCTCGATCGGGACGTCGTCGGGGATCTTCAGCATGACCAGCACCCGGTCGACCCAGTCGGACTTGAACAGGCGCATCAGCTCGTCCTGCAGGGAGAGGTAGAAACGGCTCTCCCCGGGGTCGCCCTGACGGCCGGAACGACCGCGCAGCTGGTTGTCGATGCGACGGGACTCGTGACGCTCGGTGCCGATCACGTAGAGGCCGCCGAGCTCCTTCACCTCGTCGTGCTCGGCGGCGACCTGCTCCTTGATCCGCTCGACCATCCCGGGCCAGGCCTCGTCGTACTGATCGCCGGTCTCTCCGCCCGGCTCCAGGCCCTGCTTGCGCAGCTCCTGGTCGGCGAGGAACTCGACCGAGCCGCCGAGCATGATGTCGGTGCCTCGACCGGCCATGTTGGTGGCGACCGTGACCGCGCCCTTGTGGCCGGCCATCGCGACGATCTTCGCCTCGTCGGCATGCACCTTCGCGTTGAGCACCGAGTGGGCGA
The DNA here is from genome assembly GCA_008123405.1 of Nocardioides sp. BGMRC 2183. GTDB lineage: Bacteria > Actinomycetota > Actinomycetes > Propionibacteriales > Nocardioidaceae > Nocardioides. Next base: position 44,267 of record VSSA01000021.1, on the reverse strand, counting down.
CGCCGCGCTTGGTGAGCTGCTGGTGGAGGTACTCCGACTTCTCCACCGAGACGGTGCCGATCAGCACCGGCTGGCCCTTCTCGTGCCGCTCGACGATGTCGTCGACGACGGCGTCGTACTTGGCCTCCTCGGTGCGGTAGACCAAGTCGGCCTGGTCGTCGCGCGCCATCGGCTTGTTGGTCGGGATCGGGACCACGCCGAGCTTGTAGATCTTGTCGAACTCGCTGGCCTCGGTCATCGCCGTACCGGTCATCCCGGAGAGCTTCTCGTAGAGGCGGAAGTAGTTCTGCAGGGTGACCGTCGCCAGGGTCTGGTACTCCTCGCGGACCTTCACACCCTCCTTGGCCTCGATCGCCTGGTGCAGGCCGTCGTTGTAGCGGCGCCCGGCCAGCATGCGGCCGGTGTGCTCGTCGACGATGAGCACCTCGCCCTCCATCACGACGTACTCCTTGTCGTTGCGGAAGAGCTCCTTGGCCTTGATCGAGTTGTGCAGGAAGGAGATCAGCGGCGTGTTCGCGGACTCGTAGAGGTTCTCGATGCCGAGGTGGTCCTCGACCTTGGTGATGCCGGCCTCGAGGACCGAGATGGTCCGCTTCTTCTCGTCGACCTCGTAGTCGGTGTCGCGGGTGAGCTTGGCGGCGATCTTGGCGAACTCGCCGTACCACTTCACCTCGTCCTGGGTCGGACCGGAGATGATCAACGGCGTCCGCGCCTCGTCGATCAGGATCGAGTCGACCTCGTCCACGATCGCGTAGCTGTGGCCGCGCTGCACGCACTCCTCCAAGGAGGAGGCCATGTTGTCGCGCAGGTAGTCGAAGCCCAGCTCGTTGTTGGTGCCGTAGGTGATGTCGCAGGCGTAGGCTGCGCGCCGCTCGGCAGGGCGCATGCTCGGCAGGATGACGCCGACGGTCAGACCCAGGAAGTGGTGGATCCGGCCCATCATCTCCGACTGGTACCGCGCCAGGTAGTCGTTGACCGTGACGATGTGGACGCCCTTGCCCTCCAGGGCGTTGAGGTACGCCGGGAGCGTGGAGACCAGGGTCTTGCCCTCACCGGTCTTCATCTCGGCGATGTTGCCCATGTGCAGCGCAGCGCCGCCCATCAGCTGGACGTCGAAGTGACGCTGGCCGATCACCCGCTTGGCGGCCTCGCGCACCGTCGCGTACGCCTCCGGGAGCAGGTCGTCCAGACTCTCCCCGCCCTCGATCCGCTTGCGGAACTCGTCGGTCATGCCGCGCAGCTCGTCGTCGCTCATCGCGACGAAGTCGTCCTCGATGGCGTTGATCGCCTTGGCGAGGGTCTCGAGCTGTCGCAGGATCTTGCCCTCGCCGATGCGGAGGAGCTTGTCGATGAACACGGGCACGGGGTGGAACTCCTGGCCTTGAAAGGTACGGGACGTCGGAAAGGGCGTCCGGTGGGCTTGCCGGCGCGTCGAACGCGCTCGGCCACTCTACCCAGCCGGTTGTGACGGGTCCGGGGCTTGCCCACCCTGGGCCCGGTCGTAGGCGGCGAAGGCGGCGGACCGCTCCCGCTCGATCTTGCGTCCGAGGAGGTCGGCGCTGCCCCACAGCAGCGCGAAGATCGGACCGAGCACCCACATCACCGGGGTCAGCACACCGAGCGCGATCGCAGCGACCTGGATCGCCCACCCGACGTGATAGGCCCAGGCTGAGCGGAGCATCCCGGCGGTCAGCACGCAGGCGAGAGCCAGACCGAGGCCGATCGCGAGCGCGGTGCCGGTGGCCACCTCGGACAGGGTGATCAGGACCGGGGTGCTCAGCCCCAGCGCGATCGCCTCGAGGGTGAGCACCGCGGCGCACATGCCGCGGCGGGGTGACTTGTCGCGTTCGCTCACTTCACGCCTCCCAGCAGCTCCCGCGCCTCGCCGACGGTGACCACGGAGCCGGTGACCAGCACCGCCCCGGAGCTGAGCGAGTCCTGGCCCGGCTGCTCGGCCAGGCCGGCCGCCACGTCGATCGCGTCCGCGAGTCGCGGCACCACGCTCACCCGGTCCTCGCCGTAGATCTCCTCGGCCGCTGCAGCCAGCCGGTCCACCGGCATCGCGCGTGCGGTGGAGTTCTGGGTGAGGACGACGTGGCGCAGGTGCGGCTCGAACTCGGCCAGCAGTCCGTCGGCGTCCTTGTCACCCATCACGCCGATCACGCCGATCAGCGGGTCGAACCGGAACGAGTCCTCCAGGGCGGCGGCGGTCGCCGCGGCGCCGGCCGGATTGTGCGCCGCGTCCAGCACGATCGTCGGGCTGCGCCGCACCACCTCGAGCCGGCCGGGCGCGGTGACCTCCGCGAACGCGCCGCGGACCACGTCGTCACCGAGCGGCTCGCTGCCTCCGATGAACGCTTCGACGGCCGCGAGCGCGAGGGCGGCGTTCTGGGCCTGGTGGGCGCCGTAGATCGGCAGGAAGAGCTCGTCGTACCGCCCCCGAAGGCCTTGCAGCGTGACCGCCTGACCGCCAACCGCGGAGACCCGGTCGACCACTCCGAACTCCAGGCCCTCGCGTGCCACGGTGGCACCGACCTCGGCGGCTCGCTCCATCAGCACCGCGGCTACCTCGGGGGTCTGCTGCGCGATGACAGCGGTGGCGCCGGGTTTGATGATCCCCGACTTCTCCCGCGCGATCGCCTCGGGCGTGGGGCCGAGGTATTGCGCATGGTCGACCGCGATCGGGGTGAGGACCGCGACGTCGGCGTCGATCACGTTGGTCGCGTCCCACGAGCCGCCCATCCCGACCTCCACCACCGCCACCTCGACCGGGGCGTCGGCGAAGGCGGCGTAGGCCATGCCGACGACGGTCTCGAAGAACGACAGCGGGTGCTGCTGGTCGGCGTCGACGAGATGCGTGTACGGCGCCACGTCGTTGAACGCCTGCACGAACGCCTCGTCGCCCAGCGGCTCGCCGTCGATGCTGATCCGCTCGCTCATCCGCTGCACGTGCGGGCTGGTGAACCGTCCGGTCCGCAGATCGAGGGCGCGCAGCAGCGCATCGATCATTCGCGACGTCGAGGTCTTGCCGTTGGTGCCGGTCAGGTGGATCGACCGGAAGGAGCGGTGCGGGTCACCGAGCAGCTCGACGAACGCCTCGATCCGGTCCAGGGACGGCTCCAGGCGGGTCTCGGGCCAGCGGGACAGCAACGCGTCCTCGGCCTCGGCGAAGGTCTCCGCGGGGCGTGCTGCTGCATCGTTCATGGCGTGGCGAGTCTACGAGTGAACCGGCCGGTGCCCGAATCAGCCGTTGCGCCGCAGCCTGGATCCGGGCTTAGCCGCGACGGCCGAGGATCAGGTACTTGGTCTGCACGTGATGGCCGGGAGCGACGCCGTAGTGCCGGTCGAGCTCGAGGATCGAGGTCAGCGGACGCAGCTCGACGTCGACGAACCCCGCCTGCTCGACCAGCGCGCGGGTGTCCTCGATGGTGCGGGCCGCGGCGAGCGGCAACGCATCCCGGACCTCGTCGTCGTAGAGGCGGACGAAGTCGTCGGCCACGTCGGTGGCACTTCCTGCGTCGAGTCCCTCGGGGAACCAGGTGGAGTCCACCAGTGCGAGCACACCGCCGGGGCGCAGCAGCCGGCGCCAGTTCTCCAGCGCCTCGTCGGGCTCACGGAGGGTCCACATCAGGTAGCGGTTGGTGATCGCGTCGAGCGAGCCGTCGGGCAGGTCGGGTCGCACCGCGTCGCCGTGGCGGAACGCGGGCACCCCCTCCCCCGCGGCCCGGTACGACGCCGCCCGCTCGGTCGCACGCTGCAACATCCCCGCCGACAGGTCGGTGGCGAGGACGTCGTACCCGAGCGCGGCAAGGAGGAAGGCGACGTAGCCGCTGCCGGTGCCGACGTCGAGCACCCGCGCCGGCGCCGGCGGCAGCGCCTCGGCGAAGACCCTCGACCAGGCCACACGGTCGGCCTCGAGGCGGTCCGGGGCCTGCTGGAAGTCGTCGTAGGACGGCGCTCGACCGGTCCAGTACGTGTTGATGTTGTCCTGCACGTCGGTGACGGGGTGGGCGGTCATCGGGAGAGCCTTTCGAGCCGATCGAGGGGGTGGAAGAGGAGCTGGGGGTGGGAGCCGACATCGGTGCGGGTGACCCCGATGCCGTAGACCCGCTCCAGCAGGGCCGGGTCGAGGACCTCGTCGGGGCTCCCGGTGGCCGCGACCCGGCCGGACTCCAGCAGCACCAGGTCGTCGCAGTAGCGGGCGGCGAGGTTGAGGTCGTGCAGCACCACCACAGCGCTGGTCGCCACCTCACGGACGAGCCCCAGCACCTCGTGCTGATAGCGGATGTCGAGGTGGTTCGTCGGCTCGTCGAGCAGCAGGAAGTCCGCCTCCTGGGCCAGGGCGCGAGCGACCAGCACGCGCTGCCGCTCACCACCGGAGAGCTCGGCGTAGCGGCGTCGGGCCAGGTGCTGGGCGCCGACGCGCTCCAGCGCCACCTCGACGGCAGCGTGGTCCTCGGTGCCGGTGCGCTGGAAGGTCGACAGCCGCGGGAGCCGGCCGAGAGTGACCATCTCCCGGACGGTGAGCATCGACTCGGCGTCGCTCTCCTGCACCACCACGGCGAGCCGCTGGGAGATCGCCCGGGGCCCGAGCGTCGAGATCGGACGGCCGCCGAGCGTGACCCTGCCCTGCTGGGGCCGCAACGACCCGTAGAGGGTGCGCAAGGCGGTGGTCTTACCGCTCCCGTTCGGCCCGAGCAGCCCGAGCACCCGCCCCTCGCGTGCCTCGAAGGAGACGCCGTCGAGAACGGGGCGGCGGTCGTAGGCGAAGCGGAGGCCCTCGGCGGCGATCATCGGTCCTCGCCGAACCTCTCCTCGATCTGGGCGAGGCCCTCGACCGCGAGCGGAGTCGGCGGCTCCACGTAGTTGAAGAGCAGCGGCATCAGGTTGTCCTCGGCGACGGCGGTGATCTGCTCGGCACCGGGCAGCGAGGTGACCGCTTCGGTGATCTCGGCGGGGTCCCCGGCGCTGTAGAGCAGGATCAGCACGTCCGGATCGCGTCCCAGCAGCTCTTCGGCGGTGACCTCGAAGACCCGCTCGTCGGTGTCGGCGAAGACGTTCTCGAAGCCGGCCGCCTCCAGGATCGGGTGGGCCATGGAGCGAGTGCCGTAGGCGTAGGTGACGCCACCGCCCACGGTCGGGTAGAGGACCGCAGCGGTGCGCTCCTCACCGTCGGTCTCGCTGGTCAGCTCGGCCACCTGCTCCTTCAGGTCGGCGACCTCCGCGTCCGCGGCCTCGGCACGGTCGAAGACCTCGCCGTACATCTCCATCTGGGAGTAGATGTCGTCGAAGCCCGGGTCGTCGAGGCCCTCCGCGCAGAGCGCGGGCTCCTCGAGCAGGGGGATCTGCACCGCGGCCAAGGTGTCGCGGCTCAGGTTCTCGACCTCGCCGAGGACCAGGTCGGGCTCCTCGTTGATCACGACCTCCTTGGAGATCAGCAGGTGCCCCGAGGCGTCGGTCTTCCCGGTCAGCGCGGGGATCTCCTGCAGCTGCGCCCAGGTCTCGTCGTCGTAGTACTCGCGCGGATACTCCCCCGCCCGGGCGCCGGCCCGGTCGAGGACGTCGAGCGCGGCCAGGAACGGCACCGAGGAGCTCTTCAGCAGCACCAGGTTCTCCGGCGCCTGCTCGAAGGTGACCTCCGCACCGCAGTTCTCCACGGTGACCGGGTAGCCGTCGCCGGCTGCGGCCTCTCCGGCCGCGTCGTCCTCCCCCGCGGCCAGCCCACAGGCGGAGAGGGCGAGGGCGGCCGCGGCGACGGGCAGCAGACGGACGGTACGGCGACGCATCAGGTCTCCTCAGAGGTCGGTCGAGCGGTTCAGGCGGCCGTCGCCTGCAGGCGGCGGACCAAAATGAGCAGGAACGGGGCACCCACGACGGCGGTGATGATGCCGATCGGGATCTCCTGGGGCGCCAGCAGTACGCGGGCGCCGATGTCGGCCCAGATCAGCAGGATCGCCCCCATCAGGGCGGCGACCGGGACGGCACGGACGTGCGCCGCGCCCACCGCGCGGCGGGCCAGGTGCGGCACCACCAGGCCGACGAAGCCGATGCTGCCCGCCGCCGAGACCACGACCGCGACACAGAGTGCGACCAGCACCAGCAGCGCGGTGCGCAGCCGCTCCGGGGAGACGCCGAGGGCGAGGGCGGTCTCGTCGCCGACGGCGAGCGCATCGAGGCGGCGGCCGAGGACGGTGAGCACGCCGACGGTCAGCAGCACCACCACGGTCGCCAGGGTGAGCGGCTGGCCCCACTCGGCCAGGGCCAACGAGCCGAGCAGCCAGAACATCACCGACCGGGCGCCTTCGGCGGAGTCGGAGGCGAAGATCAGGAAGCTGGTCACCGCCTGGAGGGCGTAGCCGACCGCGACGCCCGCCAGCAGCAGCCGGGTCGAGGTCACCCGGCCGGCCGAGCGGGCCACCGCATACACCAGCACCGAGGCTGCCATCGCACCCACGAACGCGCTGGCCGAGAGGGCATGCTCCCCGATACCGAGGGTGACCCCGAAGAGGATCGCTGCGGCGGCGCCGGTGGAGGCGCCGGAGTTGACCCCCAGCAAGTAGGGATCGGCGAGCAGGTTGCGGACCATCGCCTGCAGCGCCATGCCGGTGACGGCGAGGCCGGCGCCGACCAGCGTGGCCAGCAGCACCCGGGGCAGCCGGACGTCCCAGATGATCGAGTCGCGTGGACCGCTCCAGGTCTGCTCGGCCGGCACCAGGAAGAGGTGGTGCCCGATCACCTCCACGACGCTGGTGAACGGCACGTAGACCGCGCCGAGGGCGGTGCCGGCCACCATCGAGACGAGGAGTCCGAGCATCAGCCCGAGGGTCCACCGGCGCGCACGGCGTCGGGTGTGGTCGGCTCCGTCGCGCCGCGGGAGGACCTGGGGATCCGGGTCGGTCGTCGGTTCCAGCGCGACCACCCGGCCACCTCCCTCGCTCGACCCGCCCCGCTCCGATCGGCCCGGGTGGAGTCCCGCGCCACAGCCAACTGCACGTTGTTGCAAATTGCTTGCATTAAGCGTAGCGGGTGGCCACGCCGAGGGGTCAACCGCGGTGCTGTCGCAGCCAGCCCGCGACCTGGCGGGTGAGCGCTTCGGCCGCCGGGAAGACCTCGGCATGCCGCCAGAACCCGTGCACCTGACCGAGCGCCCGACTCGCGATCACCTCGACGCCCGCGTCGGCGAGGAGCAGCGCGAGGTGCTCGCCCTCGTCGCGCAGCGGGTCGTGCTCGGCCGTCACGATCAGGGTCGGCGGCAGCTCGCCGAGTCGGGCCGAGCGCAGCGGCGCCAGGTCCGGATCGGTCAGGTCCTCTGGGCCCGAGGCGTACTGCTGCCAGTACCAGGCCGCCTCGGCGGGCTCGAACCCGTCGGCGGCGGTCCGATAGGAGTCGAAGGAGGCGGTGGGATCGAGGAAGGGGTAGATCAGCACCACGCCGGCGAGGACGCCGGGGCGCCGCAGTGCCGCGACCAGCGCCAGGTTGGCGCCGGCGCTGTCGCCGTGGGCGAAGAGCGGCCGCCCGGCGAGGCCGGGAGCACCAGTCGCCCAGTCCAGCACCGTCGTGACGTCATCGGGGGCCGCCGGGAAGCGGTGTTCGGGGGGACGGCGGTAGTCGACGCTCAGCACCGCCATCCCGGAGCGGTTGGCCAAGCGCCGGGCCGCGGCGTCGTGGACGTCGACGTCGTTGAAGACGAAGCCGCCGCCGTGGGCGTGCAGCACCACGCCGTCGTACCCGTCGGGGAGGTAGAGGCGGGCCGGTACGCCGCCGGCGTCGACGTCGCGGACCTCCGCGACCTCCTCGCGCCGCCCGGCCGCGGCGGCCGCCCTGGCCTCGGCTCGAGCCAGGGCGATGTCGTAGCCGGGCTCGTGGACGCCCGGCTGGCCGGCGGCCGCTGCGACCGCTCGCCGCGCCTCGGGATGCAGCGCCATCAGTTCGAGACCATCAGTGCCGCGCGGCGATCGCGTCGGCGAACACCCTGCCGATGTCGGCGGGCGAGCGGGCCAGGTAGGACTGGCCACCGGTCGCCGCCGCGATCGCCTTCAGGGCGGCCGCATCGGCGTCGTCGGTGATCCCGAGGGTGATGATCCGCACCGGACGCTCCGGGTCGGCTGCCTTGCGCAGCGCCGCGATCAGCTCCGCCTGCGTCAGCGAGTCCGGGTCGTCGTTGGCGCCGTCGGTCAGCAGCAGCACGCTGTTGACCGCCGCCGGGTCATAGCTCTCCACCGCCGCCTCGTACGCGGCCAACGTGGTGTCGTAGAGCGACGTGCCGCCGCCGACGATGTCGCCCATCCTGGTGAACTCTCCGGCGAGCAGGTCGCGCTGGGTGGCGCCACCGGCGTCCTCGTCGAGGCGGCGGATCGGCTGCAGCTGACGGTAGTCGGCGCCGAGCAGACCGTCGTCGGCCTGGGAGAAGGCCCAGAGCCCGATCGCGGCGTTGTCCTGGAAGAGCGACAGCCCGGCGGCCGCGGCCTGCGTGGTCAGGCCCATCCGGGTCGTCGTACCGGCGGCGAAGTCCATCGAGCCGGACACGTCGACCACCGCGAGACTGCGCATCGGCACTGCCATCGTGGCCCAGCGCCCGAGCAGCTCGGCTGCATCCTTCGCTCCGACCTGGATCGGCTGGACCTTGCCGACGCCCTGCTCGGCCGGTGCCGCGTCGGGTCCACGGAATCCGGCCTCGGCCAACGTCGCCTGTCCGCTCTCGCCGGTCAGGATCTCGCCGATCGCGGCCGCCGCTTCGGTCGCCTGCCCGCGGTCCTCCTCGGGGGCGGTGATGACCAAGGGGTACTCCATCATCGCGGTGCCCCGGACGGGGGCGACGGCACGTAGGCCGGGGGCCGCGCTGAGCCACTGCTGCTCGGTGACCACGGTGGTGCCGCCACGCTTCTGGATCCGCGTGAGCTGCGCCGCCGGGTCGGGAGCAGCGGCCAGATCGCTGGCGGAGCGCTGCGCCAGCCCGGCCACGGCGTCCTCAGCACCGCCGGTCCCGGCGTAGAGCGCGGCCGCGGAAGCCGCCGAGCTCAACGGATTGCCGAGCAGGAAGTCGTCCGCACCCACCGCGTCGGCCCAGCTCGACGGCGGCTCGCCGCTGCCGGCGACGATCACCGCCGGGCTGGTGGCGATCGACTTCTCCGCGATGGTCGCCGCCTTGCCTGCCTGCGTGGTCCACACCGAGGAGTCGGGGATCCACAGCTCCGGGAGCTGCTTGCCGGTCAGGATCCGGTTGATCACCTGCTGTGGGGCCGCGGGGAAGAGGCGCACGTTGCCGCAGCCGGACTCCTCCAACGCGGCGCCGACCGGCGCCTCCAGCTCAGGCGCGACCGCGATGGTCAGGTTGCCCGAACATCCGGGCACCCCGTCATCACCTGCGACGGCACTCTCCTCGCCCCGGAACGTCAGGTAGCCGGCGACCGCTGCCACCAGCACCAGGGCCATCGCGATCAGGCCCCACCGGGCGCGACCGGGCTCGCGGACGGCGCGGTGTGAGCCGGCGCGTCTGCTCGTAGTCTGCTCTTCCATCTTCCCTCCCGCCGAGGGAGATTAATGGATGGTGTCCGAAATCGCCGCCCCTGCGCCCACTGCCTGAGCCCACTGCCTCAGCCAACGGTCCCCGGCCACACCGCGGGCGAGCTCAGATCGTCGTCCGCGATGAGTCCGGTGTCGGAGCCCGGTCATAGCGTCGACCCACCGGCACGAACCGCCACCCTCTCCCCAGGAGCAGACCATGTCCAACCCCACGTCCCCACCCGTGCCCACGCCCAACGGCACGCCCTGCTGGATCGAGCTCGTCACCCCCGACCGCGAGAAGGCCGTCGCCTTCTATGGCGCACTCTTCGGCTGGACCACCACCGATCCCGTCGAGGAGTTCGGCGGCTACTCCCAGTGGATGGCCGGCGAACGGCCGATCGGCGGGCTGATGCCCGAGATCCCCGAGATGACCGGCGACCCCGGTTGGGCGGTCTACCTCGCCACCGACGACGCCGACCGGGTCGCCGAGTCGGCGCTCGCCGCCGGCGGGGCGGTCGTCGTACCGCCGATGGATCTGCCGGGCCTGGGCCGGTCGGTCGTGGTCACCGACGCCTCCGGCATGGGTCATTGCGCCTGGCAGGCCGGACCGTTCCAGGGGACCGAGGCGATCGATGCCGTCGGCGACCCGATCTGGCACGAGGGCTACGCCACCGACTTCGGCGCCAGCCTGGCGTTCCTGGAGTCCGTCTTCGGCTGGCAGACCACCCTGACGGGCGACACCGACGAGTTCCGCTATGCGGTCAACGGACCCGAGGAGTCCGCCACCGCCGGGCTGATGGACGCCTCGGGCTGGGGCCCCGATGTGGTCGCCTCGTGGACGACCTACGTCAAGGTCGACGACATGGACGCCTGCCTCGCCACCGCCACCGAGCTCGGCGGCCGGGTGGTGCAGGGGCCGGACGACACGCCGTACGGGCTGCTCACCACGATCGCCGACCCCAACGGTCAGCCGATCAAGGTGATGGTGCCGCCGGAGCGCTGACCGGGCACGCTCGGCCGGCCCTCACCCGCTCAGACGAGCGAGCTCGTCCTCGACGAGTGCGGGATCCAGCTTGACGAAGACCGGGCGCGGCTTGGCGACCGGACGCCCGACCTCGATCGGGTGCCGCCGCCAAGCCGGGGCGCCTGCGTAGTCACCGGTGATGATCGGGTACGACGCACCCCCGTCGAGGTCGTCGACCTCCTCCAGACGCGGCATCGGCGCGATCTTCCCGGTGCCGCCGAGCGCCTCGTCGACCGCGTTGGCCGAGAACGGCAGGAACGGGGCCAACACCAGGTTGAGGTCGGAGACGCACTGAGCCGCGACATGCAGGATCGTGCCCAGCCGTGCGCGCTCGTCCTCACCCTTGAGCTTCCACGGCTCGTGGTCCGAGACGTACTTGTTCACCTCGCCGACGGCCCGCATCGCCTCGCCGATCCCGGCCTTGAGCCGGTGTCGGCCCAGCAGCCCCCCGACGGTGTCGAACGCCGCCTCAGTCGCGGCCAGGACCGCGGTGTCCTCCTCGGTGAGTGCACCCGCGGCGGGGATCTCGCCGAAGTTCTTCGCGATCAGGTTGGCCGTTCGGTTGACCAGGTTGCCCCAGCCCGCGACCAGCTCGTCGTTGGTGCGGCGGACGAACTCCGACCAGGTGAAGTCGCTGTCCTGTGCCTCGGGCCCGGCCGCCGCGACGAAGTAGCGGAAGGCGTCGGGCTGGTAGCGCGAGACCAGGTCGCGCACGTAGATCACGACACGCTTGGAGGAGGAGAACTTGCGCCCCTCCATGGTGAGGAACTCCGAGCTGACCACCTCGGTGGGCAGGTTGAGCTCGCCGTACCCGCGCGGCGTGCCGCCCTTGGCGCCCTTGCCGGAGTAGGCCAAGAGCTCCGCCGGCCAGATCTGGGAGTGGAACGTGATGTTGTCTTTGCCCATGAAGTAGTACGAGAGCGCCTCGGGGTCGTTCCACCACGACCGCCACGCCTCGGGGTCGCCGCTGCGCCGAGCCCACTCGATGGAGGCGGACAGGTAGCCGATCACGGCATCGAACCAGACGTAGAGCTTCTTGGTCGGGTTGTCCCGCCACCCGTCGAGCGGCACCGCGATGCCCCAGTCGATGTCCCGTGTCATGGCGCGCGGACGGATCTCGTCGAGGATGTTCTTGGAGAAGCGGATCACGTTCGGGCGCCACAGACCGGTCGCCTCGCGGCCGTCGAGCCACTCCCCCAACGCCTCTGCCAGCGCCGGCAGGTCCAGGAAGAAGTGCTGGGTCTCCACGAACTCCGGCGTCTCGCCGTTGATCCGGCTGACCGGGTTCTTGAGGTCCTGGGGGTCGAGCTGGTTGCCGCAGGTGTCGCACTGGTCGCCCCGGGCGCCGTCGGCTCCGCAGATCGGGCAGGTGCCCTCGATGTAGCGGTCCGGCAGGGTCCGCCCGGTCGAGGGGCTGATCGCGCCGAAGGTGGTCCGTTCGACGAAGTAGCCGTTCTCGTAGACGCCGAGGAAGAGCTCCTGCACCACCGCATGGTGGTTGCGGGTGGTCGTCCGGGTGTAGAGGTCGTAGGCGAGGCCCAGGCTGACCAGGTCCTCGGCGATCAGCCGGTGGTTCTGGTCGGCGAGCTCCTGCGGGGTGAGACCCGCCTCGTCGGCGGCGATCAGGATCGGGGTCCCGTGCTCGTCCGAGCCCGACACCATCAGTACGTCGTGGCCCGCCATCCGCATGTAGCGGCTGAACACGTCGGAGGGGACGCCGAAGCCGGCGACGTGACCGATGTGGCGGGGGCCGTTCGCGTACGGCCAGGCGACGGCCGAGAGGACGTGACTCATGGGATGAATCCTAGGAGTCGAGCCCTGCCGAGACCGAACCCGTTCGCCCCCACGGTCCGTTCCGTGGGAGCCGGGTCACCCGGAAGCGTTGATCCTGCGTGCCGCGCGGCGCCGGATGTTGGGCAGCGCGGCGTAGAGGTAGCGGCCCGGGCACGCGGTGTCGTTGGTGTCCCGGTGCCCGTCGATCACCCGGAGCTTGACCTTCTTCCCCGCGCCGTACTTGTCGCTGCCGGTGGACTTGATGGTGACCTTGCCGAGCGGGTCGCGGCCGAAGGCGTCGAGCTTCCACGAGGCAACTCGGGCGACTGCCCACAGGATGTTCTTGTTGGGCTTGCCCGACTCGAAGTTGCCGATCACCGAGATGCCGACCGAGGCATGGTTGAACCCGAGGGTGTGGGCTCCCTGCACCATGTTCTTGCCGGTCCGGATGCTGCCCTTGCGCCCCACCCAGATCCGGCCGAACCGGTCGACGAGGAAGTTGTAGCCGAGGTCGGCCCAGCCGAGGTTGTTGGTGTGGTAGCGGTACATCCCGCGGATCATCCCGGGGACGTCCTTGCGGGCGTAGTCGTTGGAGTTCACGGTGTGGTGGACGTGCACCTGCTTCACCGTCCCGATCCGATCCGGCTTGCCGTTGCGCAGCTTGTCGTTGGCGCCCCAGACCTTGCGGGTCAAGATCTTGGGCTGCTTGACCTTGCCGCCGGCCTTCTGCGCCGTGCCGTCCTCCTCGGCGACGACCTCACGTCCCGCAGTCACGCGGTCCTCGCGCCGGCTGCCAGGGTCGATCAGTGCCAGCACCGGACGTCGAGCGCCGCCGGAAATCTCGACCTGCACGGCGTCGCAGGCACCGAACCAGACCGGATGCGTCGCCGGTGGGGTACGACGCCCCTCGGCGCTGTCCGGATCCGGACCGTCGTGCAGCGCCGGCAGCTCCCGCCACCCGCTCCAGTCTCCGCCGACGCGGCGGGCCCGGGCGCGCACCCGGCCCTCTCCGGAGCGCCAGGTCACGCCGAGCATGGAGAAGGAGGTGGTGGTCTCCAGCACCGGGGTGCGCAGCGCGCCGCCGGCGACCGTGCGGGCGTTGGCGACGCTGTCCACGTCCAGCGGCACGTCGAGGGCGGAGACCGGCGATCCGGGCTCCCGCTGCAGCCGGAGTCGCCGCGGTGTCGTGGCCGGACCCCGCCCGGGAGCGGCGTGGCCGGCCTGCGGGACGAGGGCGATCACCGGTGCCGCGGCAGCGACAGCGGCGATGCCGGCGAGCTCGCGGCGGCCCAGGCTGCGCGGGAGCGCGGCAGGGCTGTCGGGTGTCGGCGCGAGAGGGTCGGGGAAGCACGGATCCGAGTCACTCATAGGGATCCATGATGCGTCATCGATCCCGTCGGCTGTCGCTTCTCCGACAGCCCGGAGTGTCACACTCGCCCCACCCGTCACACGCCGGGATCCGCCCAGTTCAGCTGAAGTCGAGGTCGCCGGTCCGGGTCCGCTTCAGCTCGAAGAAGTAGGGGAAGCCCGCGACCGCGACTGCGCCGTCCCAGAGACGGCCGGCATCCTCGCCGCGCGGGATCTTCGACAGCACGGGTCCGAAGAAGGCGGCACCGTTGACCGCGATGGTCGGGGTGCCGACCTCGTCACCCACCTGATCCATCCCCTCGTGGTGAGAGGCGGCCACTGCCTGGTCGAGCGAGGTGTCGTCCATCGCCTTGACCAGCGTCGGGTCGAGGTCGACCTCGGCGAGCACCTCCGAGATCAAGCCGCGCGCCCCATCTGCCTCCTCGTGCAGCTTGCGGCCCTGGTGGTGGATCCGCTCGCCGAAGGCGTTGTACAGCGGCAGCAGCACGTGGTCGCCGTACCGTTGCTGGGCGGCGATCAGCACCCGCACCGGCCCCCAGGCCGGCGCCAACAGCTCCCGGTAGTCCTCGGGCAGGTCCCGGTCCTGGTTCAGGTAGGCCAGGCTCATCACGTGCCAGGCGACCTCGATGTCGCGCACCTGCTCGACCTCGAGGATCCAGCGCGAGGTGATCCAGGCGAACGGGCAGAGCGGGTCGAACCAGAAGTCGGCGCGGTCCTTGCTCGCGCTGGTCTGTTCGTTGCTGGGCTCACGGGCGGTCGTGGTGCTGGTGGTCTCGGCCATGTCGTGGCAACCGGTGTCGGCAGGCGATGATTCCCGGGCGGCGCATCCGGACCCGCGTCAGCGCAGCACCCGGACCGGCGTGCGGGTGAACGCGCCCAGCACGGTCTCCGAGCCGGGGTAGGTCACCCGGACCTGCCGCCGACCGGGCGCCACCGGCGCGATCCGCACCCGGGCTCGACCGCCGACCAGGTCCACCCGCTGCTGCTTCTGACCGACCCGGATCCGGACCGTCCCGGTCACCGGAGTCGCTCCGACGGCGCTCACCGCGACCCGGACCACCGCGGCACGGGACTTGCCGACCGGCGTGATCTTGACCCGTGCGGGCGAACGGACCGGCGTGGCCGTGGTGGCCACCTGGGTGGCGCCCAGGTAGTTGGTGCGGCTCAGCGTGGCACGCGCCGACAGCGTGGCGCCGAGGTCGGCAGCGGTCACGGTGTAGCTGGCCGCCCGCGCACCGGGGATCACCACCCCGTCCCGCAGCCAGGTGTAGCGCACCGCCGCGTCGCTCGGCGTGTAGGCGCCCGGCTGCACGGTGAGCACCTGACCGGGCTCGGTCCGCCCGGAGACGGTGAACGGCGTGGTCACCTGCACCTGGTCGACCGCGACCGGGATGGTGGGCCGGGAGTACTTCTTGGCCTGCTTGTAGCCGTCGCGGTTGACAACCTCGACGAAGCTGATCACCTTGCCGGCCAGGCCCTTGGTGAGCTTGAGCGTGGGTCCGCTGGCGCCGTCGATCCGGGCACCGTCGGCCCGCCAGAAATACTCCGTCTTCCCCGGCGACGGGGTCCAGGAGCCGGCCACCGCACTCAGCGTCTCGTCGAGCACCGCGAGACCGTCGATCGCGGGCCGAGCGGTGTTGCCCAGCACTGCCTTGGCGACGCGGGTCGAGGTGGTGGCCGTCGCCGTGACCGGGTCGCGTGGCAGCTTGTGGGCAGTGACGGTCACCGTGATCGCCTTGCCGACCTGGTCGGGGCCGGGCGCGAAGCGCCGGCCGGTGGCGATGGTGGTGCCGTCGGCGGACCACTGGTAGCTGAACCGACGCGGTGTCGGAGTCCAGGTGCCGGGGTCGGCGACCAGCTTGGTGCCCACCTGGGGTGTACCGGAGATCGATGGCGCGGCGGTGTTGCTCAACGGCTCGGGCCCGACGTCCTTGAAGTGGATGAAGCCGCTGGGCCAACGACCGCTGTCCTTGGTGATCCGACGCCAGTGGAACGTGCCGCCCCAGGAGTCCTCGGAGATCACGATCTCGGTGGCGGAGACGACCTTCTCCACGTAGGCGACATGGCCGCTGGAGCCGATGCCGTTGTGGTAGCGGTCCCACCACGCGATCGCGCCGACCGCGGGCTTGCGGTCGGTGATGCCCGACTTCGCGTGCCCCCAGTTGTAGGCCATCCCGCTGCCGTTCCACGGACGCTCGGTGGACATGCCGGCCTGGATCATCCGGTACGCCGCGTAGTTGGTGCAGTTGTGACCGGAGTACATCCGCCAGTACATCCGCCCGTTGTTCGCGCCGTAGTTCGCGTCGGAGTAGCCGGCGCTGCGGCACCCCGCATAGCCCGAGCACAGGTACGTCGAACCCGCGACGGGTGTCGTGGTCACCGGCGCCTCGGGGGTGCCGATCGCGACCAGGACACCGGCGAGCAGGGCACCGGTGGCCAACTTCGACCACCAGCGCACGGTCTTTCCTCCGGGGCGCATGGGCATCACCTTCTGACACAGAAGGGTGCGTTGGCAACAAAAACCACAAAAAACACAGGCGTCTCACGCGTGTCGCGCTTGACATTTCGGAACTACATCCTTGTGATTCGCCCTCCGCGCTCCCGTGGTCACGCTCCCGGTGCCCTGCGGCTGCCGGGCCGGTGCGAGGATGACCGGCATGCCCGGAATGAACCTCACGCGCGACGAGGCCACCGCCCGATCCGCGCTCATCGACGTGTCCACCTACACCGTCGAGCTCGACCTCAGCCAGGCCACCGAGGACGGCGTCACCACGTTCGGCTCGACCAGCACGATCACGTTCACCTGCGCCGAGCCCGGCGCCGAGACCTGGCTGGACCTGGTCGACGCCGAGATCCACGAGATCACCCTCAACGGGTCGCCGGTGGACCCCGCCACTGCGTACGCCGACAGCCGCCTGCGGCTCACCGGACTGGCGGCCGAGAACACCGTCGTGGTGCGCGCCGACTGCGCCTACTCCCACACCGGTGAGGGCCTGCACCACTTCGTCGACCCCGCCGACGGCAGGGTCTACCTCTACTCCCAGTTCGAGGTCCCCGACGCGCGCCGCGTCTACGCCTGCTTCGAGCAACCCGACCTCAAGGGCACCTTCACCTTCGACATCACCGCACCGGCGCACTGGACGGTGGTCTCCAACGCACCCACCCCGGAGCCGACCGCGGTCGCCGACGGGGTGGCCCGGTGGCTCTTCCCGACCACCAAGCCGATGTCGACGTACATCACCGCGATCGTCGCGGGCGAGTACGTCGAGCTGCGCGACGAGTACCACGGCAAGTACGGCGTGATCCCGCTGGGCCACTACGCCCGGCACTCCCTGGCCGCCGAGCTCGAGCGCGACCGCGAGGAGATCGTCACCCTCACCCAGCAGGGCTTCGCCTTCTTCGAGGACGCCTTCGGCGGGCCGTACCCCTTCGAGAAGTACGACCAGCTCTACGTGCCCGAGTACAACGCCGGCGCGATGGAGAACGCCGGGTGCGTGACCCTGCGCGACGAGTACCTTCCGCGATCGCGGCAGCCCCGCTCGTTCTACGAGTTCCGCGCCTCCGTGATCCTGCACGAGATGGCGCACATGTGGTTCGGCGACCTGGTCACCATGAAGTGGTGGGACGACCTGTGGCTCAACGAGTCCTTCGCCGAGTGGGCCTGCTACCACGCCGAGGCCGAGGCGACCGCCTACACCGACGCCTGGACCGGCTTCGCCAACATGCGCAAGCAGCGCGGCTACCGCGCCGACCAGCTGCCCAGCACCCACCCGATCGCCGCCGACATGGTCGACCTGCATGCCGTCGAGGTCAACTTCGACATGATCACCTACGCCAAGGGCGCCGCCGTGCTGAAGCAGCTGGTCGCCTGGGTGGGGATCGAGCCCTTCCTGGCCGGGCTCCGGCAGTACTTCGCCGACCACGCCTACGCCAACACCGAGTTCGCCGACCTGCTCTCGGCGTTGGAGAAGGCCTCCGGGCGTGAGCTGGCCGGGTGGGCGACCGAGTGGCTGCAGACGGCCGGGGTGAACACGATCAGCCCGGTCTTCGAGATGGACGCCGACGGGGCCTACACCTCCTTCGCGGTCCGGCAGACCGCACCCGCCGACCACCCGACGCTGCGACGGCACCGCATCGGCATCGGCAGCTACCGACTGCGCGAGGGCCGTCTGGTCCGCGAGGAGCAGCTCGAGCTCGACATCGACGGCGAGCTCACCGAGGTGCCGGCCCTGGTCGGCAGCTCCCAGCCCGACCTGCTGTTGCTCAACGACGGCGACCTGACCTTCGCCAAGGTACGTCTCGACGAGCGGTCGCTGGCCACCGCGATCGACCATCTCTCCGCTCTCGACGACTCGCTGGCCCGCGCCCTGGTCTGGAGCGCCGCCTGGGACATGACCCGCGACGCGGAGATGACCGCCACCGCCTTCGTGGACCTGGTGCTCGGCAACATCGGCGCCGAGACCGACTCGTGGGGCGTCACCGCCTTCCCGGGCTTCGCCGCTCAGGCCGCCGCGATCTACACCGCGCCGGAGAACCGACCGGCGGTGGCCGCCCGCTGGGAGCAGGGCCTGCGCACCCTCCTCACCGAGGCGGCGCCCGGCAGCGACCACCAGCTCACCTTCGTCCGTGCCTACGCGGCGGCCGCCCGCTCGGCGACGGCGATCGCCGACCTCGAGGGCCTCCTGGACGGCACGCTGAGCTTCGACGGCCTCGTCGTGGACCAGGACCTGCGCTGGTCGTTGCTGAACAACCTGGCCCGTCTCGGCCGCGCGGACCTGGCGCGGATCGATGCCGAGCTCGCCGGCGACAACACCAACACCGCCCAGGAGAAGGCGGCCGGCGCCCGTGCCGCGCTGCCCGACCCGACGACGAAGGAGGCGGCCTGGGCGGCCGCGATGGTCGACTCCGGCACCCCCAACGAGACGGCCCGCGAGATCGTGCTCTCGTTCATGCGCGGCGGCCAGGAGGAGGTGCTCGAGCCGTACGTCGAGCGCTACCTCGCCGACGCCCCGCTCACCTGGGAGCGGATCGGCGCCCACCGCGCGGCGATCGCCACGGAGCACATCTTCCCGCGGATCCTGGCCACCCGGGCCGTCGCCGACCGGATCGGGTCGTGGCTGGAGAACGAGTCCGACGGCGTCAGCACCGGCGCACGACGCTTCATCCGCGAGGGTCACGCCGACCTGGAGCGGGCGCTGGCGGCGCAGGCACGCGACGCCCGGGGCTAAGCGGTCGCGCCAGTAGGGGCTGCCGTCGCGAGGCGTCGTCCCAGTACGTGCATGAGTGCCGCCGACGAGGGAGACGGGCCGGAGGCCCGGCGACCGAGGAGAAGGTGCTCAGGTGCGTGCTGGGGCGACGGGTCGCAGGCATTGCCCTACTGGCGCGACCGTCTAAGTCGAGACGGACGCTTCCGGGTCCGGTCGCCGAGATGGGTCGTCCGGCCCCGGAAGCGCTGACGTAATATCGCTAGCGATGATCCGTGAAATCACTCAGCACGACCACGACCAACTGATCGAACTCAACCAGGGCGCGCTGCACGCGGTGGGCTCACTCGACCACGAGGCTCTCGCCCTTCTGCTGAAGATGTCGGACCAGGCCCTCGTCGTCGAGGACGACGGCGATGTCGCAGGGTTCGTGGTGACGCTCCCGCAGAGCGCCACCTACGACTCGAGCCGGTTCCGCTGGTTCCAGGACAGGTACGACGAGTTCGTCTACCTGGACCGCGTCATCGTCTCGCCCGACCACCGCCGCAAGGGCGTCGGCACCCGGCTCTACGACGAGCTGCCGCTCGACGTGCCGGTTGGTCTCGAGGTCTACGAGACCAACGAGACGTCACTGGCCTTCCACGCCGACCAGGGCTTCAAGCCGGTCGGCGAGCTGGTGCACAGTGGCAAGACCAACGTGATGATGCTCCGCGACGCCGCCTGACGTCGTACCTCATCGGGGTCGTCGGCGGGACCGGCCCGCCAGCCCCGGCCGTTGAGAGCTTCCGCCAATAGGGCCCGCCGGTATGCCCTATTGGCGGAAGCTCTAAGCCTGACGATCTCGCCGGCGGATCAGCCAAGCTCAGTCGAGTGCGTGCTCTCCGAGGAGCCGCACGCCCCGGGTGAGGCCACCGGCGAGGTCTCCGGCCGCGAACTCCGCGGTCATCTTCTCCACCGCGTCCGCGGACTCCTCGTCGGTCAGCGTCTGGCGGACGTGGCCACCGGTGACGATCTCGACGATGCGTCGCTTCGGGTCGACCATCACCAGGATGCTGCGCGCCGGGAGCACCAGCGTGTTGTGCAGGCTGGTGGCGAAGTCGCGCGGGTCGCCGTCGACGTCGCCGATGTAGATCGAGATCTCGGCCCGGCAGGCCTGCTCGGCCTCCCGGATCGCGATGTCCAGCTCGGTCTGCTGCGCCGGAGTCAAGAACGTCATGGAGTCCCCCGTCGTCTCTGCTCTCGACTACCAGGTGCCACCGGCGCCGCCGGCCTTGGAGTCCTCACCGTCGGGGGCGGCCAGCTCGCCGGCGGACTTGCGCGGTCCGCCGATCCACTGCTGGTCCGGCTCCTGCTTGGCCGGGTTGAGCTTCTCCCCGCGCGCCAGCGGCGGGCCGACGTAGAGCGCGGTGATCACCAGCATCAGCAGCAGCGGGACGCCGACGAAGAGCAACAGCCACTGGACCGGGTCGGTCTCCGAGTTCTCCTCCCAGCCGCCCGGCTTGGGCATCGGGGTGTCGGCAGCGGCCGGGCCGGCGAGCAGCACGCTCACCCCCACGAGCGTCGCGAGCGAGAGGACGGCGGTGGCGCAGCGGCGTACGGCAGTGCTGATCACGGGGTCATCGTATCGGCACTGCTCCTCGCGCTCGCACCTCGCCCGACCTCTTGGAGGTCGCCGACGCCGGTCTGCTTCACTGGCCTGATGTCGTTGGTGGCGTCGAACCCGGACATCATCCCGTTGGCCTCGGTCTGTGAGGACGACGAATGGATCTGCAACTTCGTGCTGGACACGACCGACAACGAGCGGTTGGCCGAGTGGTCCGACGTGTTGATCGGGATGCCGCTGGCGATCCTCGGGCTGCTGCTGCTCGGCGTCGTGCTGCGATGGGCGCTGCACCGGGTGGTGGACCGGCTCGCCAAGCGCGCCGAGCGCGGGGTGCTCCCGGACCGGATCGACGTCGTCAACGCCACCCGGCGCAAGCAACGCGCGGCGACGATGGCCGGTGTCTTCAAGTCGATCATCACCGGTCTGGTCGTCGTCATCATCCTCACCATGATGCTCAGCCAACTGGGCGTGAACGTGGCCCCGATCATCGCCAGTGCCGGCATCATCGGACTCGCGCTCTCCTTCGGCGCGCAGTCGCTGGTCAAGGACTTCGTGTCGGGGACGTTCATCTTCATCGAGGACCAGTACGGCGTGGGCGACGTCGTCGATCTGGGCGAGGCGTCCGGGACGGTCGAGGCGGTGACTCTGCGGATGACGCGGCTGCGCGCGCTGGACGGCACCGTCTGGTACGTGCCGAACGGCGAGATCCTGCGGGTGGGCAACCAGTCCCAGAACTGGGCGCGCGCTGTTGTCGACGTCGGCGTCGGGTACGGCGAGGACCTGGCCCGGGTGCAGCAGGTGCTGCGCGAGATCGCGCACGACGTGTGGCAGGACGAAGATTTCGACGGCGTCGTGATCGAGGAGCCCGAGGTCACCGGTGTGGAGAACCTCGCCCCCGACTCCGTCACGCTGCGGGTCCTGGTCAAGACCGCACCGCTGCAACAGTGGGCGGTCGCCCGTTCGCTGCGGCAGCGGATCAAGGCCCGCTTCGACTACGAGGGCATCGAGATCCCGTTCGCACAGCGCGTGGTCTGGCACCGCGAGGAGAAGCAGGCGCAGACCGACCAGGCCGAGGCCGATGAGGCGGCAGAGGCGGCAGAGGCCGCCGGGTCGCGGCCGACCACCGACCAGGGATGATGGTGGCGTGACCGAGCAGCAGCAGCCCACCACCTTCTACGAGGAGATCGGCGGGTTCGAGACGTTCCGCACCATCGTGGCGCGGTTCTACCAGGGCGTGGCAGGCGATGAGGTGCTGCGCCCGATGTACCCCGAGGCGGATCTCGGCCCCGCCGAGGAGCGCTTCTTGCACTTCCTGGTGCAGTACTGGGGCGGGCCGACCACGTATTCCGAGCAGCGCGGCCACCCCCGGCTGCGGATGCGGCACGCACCGTTCGCGGTGGACACCGACGCACGGGACCGCTGGCTGACCCACTTCCGCGCCGGGCTGGACGCCGCCGACCTCACCCCGGAACAGGACGAGCGTTTCTGGGCCTACGTGACCCACGCCGCGAACTTCATGATCAACACCCCTGGCTGAGACCTCCCCGCCAGTGTTCTAGAACAGGTTCTAGAACACTGGCTAGGCTGCCGCCATGGTCCTCACCGTCAGCGACAGCCACCGGGTCCGCACCCTCACCCTCGACCGTCCCGAGGCGCTCAACGCCTTCAACGAGGAGCTCTACGACGCGACCGCGGAGGCGCTGCTGGCAGCCGCCGAGGACGAGGACGTCGCGGTGGTGCTGCTGACCGGCAACGGCCGCGCGTTCTCCGCCGGGACCGACCTGACCGAGATGCACCAGATCGCCACCGACCCGGAGTTCCAACGGGGCGCGCACGGATTCGTCGGACTGATCGACGCCCTGGTCGCCTTCCCGAAGCCGCTGGTGATCGCCGTCAATGGGATCGGGCTCGGGATCGGCGCCACCATCTTGGGCTTCGCCGACCTGTCGTTCATGGCTGCGACGGCGCGGTTGAAGTGCCCGTTCACCTCGCTCGGAGTGGCGCCGGAGGCCGCGTCGTCGTACCTGTTTCCGCAGTTGGTGGGCAGGCAGAACGCGGCCTGGGCCCTGCTCTCCTCGGAGTGGATCTCCGCACCGGAGGCCCAAGAGATGGGCCTGGTGTGGCGGGTCTGCGCCGATGAGGAGCTGCTCGAGGAGGCGCGGCGGCATGCGGAGGTGCTGGCCGCCCGGCCGATCGTCTCGCTGATCGCGGTCAAGGAGACGATGACCGCGCCGCACCGCGCCGCCGTCGCAGCAGCCCGGGAGCGGGAGAACACCGCCTTCGCCGCACTGATGGGCGGCCCGGCCAACCTGGAGGCGCTGGCCGCCTTCAGTCGTCGCTGACCTGGGCCGTCAGGGCAACTCGATAGGCGTCCGGCGGTATCGCGGAGCGCTCGGTCTCGGGGTCGAAGAAGACCAGCACCACGCGGGCCCGCGCCATCACCCGCTCCGGTTCGCCGGGCGCGGTGATCGTCGACTCCAGGGTCAGCGAGCTCGACCCGACCGCCGCGATCCGGGTCCAGCAGTCGTACGGCTCGGGGTGCAGCACCAGTGCCTCGTGGTAGTCCACGTCGGTCTGAGCCACCACCACCCGCATCGGTGGGGCGGAGTCCAGGCTGGCCGCGAGGTCGGCGATCAGCCGGATCCGAGCCTCCTGGAAGTACTCGAAGTAGACGACGTTGTTGACATGCCGATACGCGTCGACGTCGGAGAAGCGGATGTGCAGCGGGGTGTGCCGCTCCGGGGTCGGGCGGACCCGCACCGGCACCGGACGCGGCGAGAGGGCCGCGGGCGCCTCGAGATAGCGCTCCAGCCCGGCCCGCTCCTCGGCGCTGAGCCGCCGTGGCCGCTCGGTGTCGAACCGGTACGGCGCAAGCACCGTCGTCGCCCGCAGGAAGAGGGTGCGTCGGCCGGCGTCGTCCTCCTGAAAGACCTCGTAGCCCAAGGTGAAGCTCGCCGAGCGGATCCGGGTCACCCAGACCTCGATCAGCACCGGTGTCCGGCCATAGTGCAGTGGGCGGAGGTAAGTCACCTCGTGCCGCACCACCACGATCCCCTCGACCAGGTCCTCACCCGGACCGACCCGCCGACGAGCGCCCTGGAGCTCCTGGAGCAGCGACCCGCGCGCCTCCTGGAGGTAGTCGACATACCGGACGTTGTTGACGTGACCGAGAAGATCCATGTCACCCCAGCGCAGGGGGCAGGCATAACGATGGCGCACGGTCAGCATCGTGTCAGATCAGTCAGGTCCGCGTCGTCGGGCGGCGTGAGCGAGACCTCACACCGCAACACGTTCCACTAATGCGACACTGACCGGGTCACAGGTGTCGACCAGGACCATCCGGATCGGCACCTGCGAGCAGCAAACCCCCCGACGATCAACGGAGTAGCCGCATGCCCGAAGCAGTCATCGTTTCCGCCGCCCGCACCCCCATCGGGCGCGCCAACAAGGGCTCGCTCAAGGACTTCCGGCCCGACGACCTGGCCGCCTTCATCGCCAACGCCGCCCTGGAGAAGGTGCCCGGCTTGGACCCCGCGGAGATCAACGACTTCATCCTCGGCTGCGGTCTGCCCGGCGGCGAGATGGGCAACAACATGGCCCGCGTGGTCACCACCCTGATGGGTCACGAGATCCCCGGCACCACGGTGACCCGCTACTGCGCCTCGTCGGTGCAGTCGACCCGGATGGCCTTCCACGCGATCAAGGCCGGTGAGGGCGACACCTTCATCGCCGGTGGCGTGGAGACCGTCTCGCGCTTCCAGTTCGGCACCTCCGACCACATCCCGAACACCAAGAACCCGCTCTTCGCCGACGCTCAGACGCGCACCGAGGAGTACGCGAAGGGCGGGCAGGACTGGCACGACCCGCGCGAGGACGGCCTGCTCCCCGACATCTACATCGCGATGGGCCAGACCGCCGAGAACGTCGCGCGGATGCGCGGCCTCAAGCGCGAGGACCTGGACCACTTCGGCGTCCGCTCCCAGAACCTCGCCGAGAAGGCCATCGCAGACGGCTTCTGGGCCCGCGAGATCACCCCGGTCACCACCCCCGACGGCACCGTGGTCTCTGCCGACGACGGCCCGCGGGCCGGGGTCACCTACGACGCGGTGAAGGACCTCAAGCCCGTCTTCCGCCCCGACGGCGTGGTCACCGCAGCGAACTGCTGCCCGCTCAACGACGGCGCCGCCGCGGTGGTCATCATGTCCGACACCCGGGCCGCCGAGCTCGGGCTGACCCCGCTGGCGCGGATCGTCTCCACCGGCGTCTCGGGCCTCTCCCCCGAGATCATGGGCCTGGGTCCGGTCGAGGCCACCCGCAACGCGCTGAAGTACGCCGGCATGACGATCGACGACATCGACCTGGTCGAGATCAACGAGGCGTTCGCCGCCCAGGTGCTGCCCTCGGCGCAGGACCTGGGCATCGACCTGGACAAGCTGAACGTCAACGGCGGCGCGATCGCTGTCGGCCACCCGTTCGGCATGACCGGTGCCCGGTTGCAGAACACGATGCTGAACAGCCTGGACTGGCACGACAAGTCCACCGGCCTGATCACCATGTGCGTGGGTGGCGGCCAGGGCATGGCGCTGATCCTGGAGCGCCTCAGCTGAGCTGATCACCGTGGCCGACCACTGTCGGCGATGGGCCGTACCTTGAGCTCTTGTGAGCATCGAGGTGCGGCCCGCCGTGGTTTTCGACGACATCCGGGCGCTGGTCGGGCCGAAGCGCCCCGACGCCAATGTCTGCTGGTGCCTGAGCTATCGCGTCGACTCCCGGCTCAACAACAGCCTGCGTGGCGCCGAGCGCGGTGAGTACGTCGCGGGGCTGCTCGCCGACGGTCCGCTGGGCGTCCTGGCCTACGACGGCGACGAGCCCGTCGGATGGGCGGCGGTGGCGCCACGGGCCGACACCACTTTTGCGCGCAACCGGAAGATCCCGCACGTGGACGACCTGCCGGTCTGGTCCCTGTGGTGCATCCGGGTGCGTCCCGGACATCGAAGGCTTGGGATCTCCCACCGGCTGATCACCGGCGCCACCGACTTCGCCCGTGACCGGGGCGCGCCTGCCGTGGAGGCCTACCCGCTCGACAATGGTGGCGCCAAGGTCGACCAGACCATGGCGTATCCGGGTCTGCGGGCGAACTTCGAACGCGCAGGGTTCGGCTACGTCACCGACACCGACTCGGTGCTCGCCGGCCACCGCCGGGTGCTGATGCGGCGCGACCTAGGAGACTCCTAGTGGCGTGTGGCGGAAATGCTTGGACGGTTGGCGTGCCGGTGGTGCGTGCATCGCAAGGCGGCCGGGCGACGGCATACCGGGCGTCTTCCGAGCGCGGCCAACGCAGCGAGGCGCGTGCCACAGGTGCGCCAACCGTTCAATGATTTACGACACGCGACACTAGACTGAGCCGGTGACCGACAGGGAGGGCGCTCCGGCCGGGTCCGCAGAACCCCGATGGCTCGACGCCGAGCAGCAACGCACTTGGCGTGCCTTCCTGCTGGCGACCACGCTGCTCGACGACCGGCTCGACGACGATCTGCGCCGGCACTTCGGCATGGGGCTCGTCGAGTACGAGGTGCTGGTGCGCCTCTCGGAGTCCGACGGACAGCTGCGGATGGCGAAGCTCGCCGACTCCCTGGCCCACAGTCGCAGCCGGCTCACCCACACCGTGGCGCGGATGGAGCGGGACGGTCTGGTCGAGCGCTGCGAGTCCGCCGAGGATCGTCGTGGCGTCGTCGCCCGCCTGACCGAATCGGGGTGGCAGCGGCTGCGGGAGGCCGCTCCGGTGCACGTGGCCGGGGTGCGGGAGTATCTGGTCGACCTCGCCTCCCCCGAGGACTTCGCCGCGGTCCGACGGGTCATGGACGCGGTCGCCGACCGGCTGATCGGCGACCATCCCGACCGCGAACTGCGCTGACTTGGTGTCGAGGCTCGCTGCCGCTGGTTGAGTTACCGCAGCCGCCGGGCGACTTGATCTCAGCGAACGTCAACTGCGCGCGCGGCAGCGTGGCGCCGCCGACGCCGTCCGGGCGGTTCGCGGCGAGGTGAGCGTAGGGAGCGAGGAACGAGCGACCGGAGCGAGCAGCGCCGCAACCGACCCGGAGGGGTCGGTCAGCGGCGACACGCTCGCGCCATCAGAGTCAGTCTCTCGTGAGGCGCCGGTGGGTGACCCGGTGCGGGCGCGCGGCCTCGACCCCGAGCCGTTCGATCTTGTTCTCCTCGTACGAGGCGAAGTTGCCCTCGAACCAGAACCACTTGCCACCGTCGGACTCGTCGCCCTCCCAGGCGAGGATGTGGGTGGCGATACGGTCCAGGAACCACCGGTCGTGCGAGGTGACCACGGCGCAGCCCGGGAAGTCGAGCAGTGCGTCCTCGAGGCTGGAGAGGGTCTCGACGTCGAGGTCGTTGGTCGGCTCGTCGAGCAGCAGCATGTTGCCGCCCTGCTTGAGGGTGAGCGCCAGGTTGAGGCGGTTGCGCTCACCACCGGAGAGCACGCCTGCCTTCTTCTGCTGGTCCGGGCCCTTGAAGCCGAAGGAGGCGACGTAGGCCCGCGAGTTCATCTCGAAGTTGGCGACCTTGATGAAGTCCAGGCCGTCGGAGACGACCTCCCAGACGTTCTTGTTCGGGTCGATGCCGCCGCGCGACTGGTCGACGTAGGAGATCTTCACGGTCTGACCGACGTTGAGAGTGCCGGAGTCGGGCTCCTCGGCGCCGGTGATCATCCGGAACAGCGTGGTCTTGCCGACGCCGTTGGGGCCGACGATGCCGACGATGCCGGCGCGGGGCAGGGTGAAGGAGATGTCGTTCCACAACGTCCGGCCGTCGAAGGCCTTGACCAGGTTGTGCGCCTCCAGCACGACGTCGCCGAGCCGCGGGCCGGGCGGGATGTTGATATCGGCGGCATCGATCTTGCGGGCCTTGTCGGCCTCCGCGGCCAGCTCCTCGTAGCGGGCCAGCCGGGACTTCGACTTGGTCTGGCGCGCCTTGGCGTTGGAGCGGACCCACTCCAACTCCTTCTCCAGCATCTTCGCGCGCTTGGCGTCCTTCGCGCCCTCGACCTTGAGGCGCTCCTTCTTGGTCTCCAGGTAGGTGGAGTAGTTGCCCTCGTAGCCGTGGATCGAGCCGCGGTCGACCTCGGCGATCCACTGGGCGACGTTGTCGAGGAAGTACCGGTCGTGGGTGACAGCGAGCACCGCACCCGGGTAGGACTTCAGGTGGCCCTCGAGCCACAGCACGGACTCGGCGTCGAGGTGGTTGGTGGGCTCGTCGAGGAGCAGCAGGTCGGGCTGCTGGAGAAGCAGCTTGCAGAGCGCGACGCGGCGACGCTCACCACCGGAGAGATTGTCGACCAGCAGGTCGGACGGGGGGCAGCGCAGCGCGTCCATCGCCTGCTCGAGCCGGCTGTCGAGATCCCAGGCGCCGGCGTTGTCGAGCTCGGTCTGGAGCTCGCCGGTCTCCGCCATCAGGGCGTCCTGGTCGGCGTCGGGGTCGCCCATCTCCATGTAGGCGTCCTCGAGGCGCTTCATCTTGGCCTTGAGGTCGCCGACCGCCTCCTCCACGTTCTCCAGGACGGTCTTGCCCTCGGTCAGCGGCGGCTCCTGCTGCAGCATGCCGACGGTTGCGTCGGGGTCGCGGACGATGTCGCCGTTGTTCGGCTGGTCCAGCCCCGCCATCAGCTTGAGCAGCGAGGACTTGCCCATGCCGTTGGGACCGACCACGCCGATCTTGGCGCCGTGCAGGAAGGACAACGTGACGTTGTCGAGGACGACCTTGTCGCCATGGGCCTTGCGCACGTTGCGCAGGGAGAGGATGTAGTCCGCCATGGCGGAAAGGCTACGCAGGATCGCCGCGGAAGGCCCGTCCGGGGTCGGCGAAGTCCGCCGCCCCCGGCGGGTCCGCGCCAGCCGGGGCAGAGCGGCTCAGGCTGCCTGCTCCGAGGCCGCGGACCGGGTCTCGGTGCTCTCCCGCGGAGGCGACTTGAGGAACTGGCTGCAGCCGCGGGTCAGGTCGTGCCCGATGGTGCTCGCCTCCACCTCCAGCGAGACGACCTCCACGTCGGACTTGTTCACGTAGGTGCGGTGGGTCAGCCGGCCGTGCACCAGCACCGGGTCGCCCTTGTTCAGCGACCGCAGGCTGTGCTCGGCCAGGGCACGCCAGGCGTTCACCGTGTACCACTGGGTCTCGCCGTCGACCCACTCCTGGCGGCCGCGGTGAAACCGGCGCGGTGTGCAGGCCAGCCGAAAGCTGGTCACCGAGGCCTCCCCGACGTCACGCCCGACCGGCGTGCTGCCGATCCATCCTTGCAACGTCACCATCGTCTCGTTGCTCATCGTCTCTCCTCTCGTCGCCACCCGGACGGGCGGGCAAGGAGGAGTCCACAACAGACCGAACGGTCGCCGCTCTCCGCACCGCCAGCGCTGTGGAGGGAGCCGACCACGGTGGTCGCTGTGGACGGCGAGCGGGCCGGGACCTCTCAGTCAGGCGGTACGACGCGCGGCACTCACGCCGGCATAGAACCGCCGGTAGTCGGCCGACGCCTCGGCGACCGGCTGCACCACCGTGCCATCGAGCGTCTCGGCGACGGCGGAGCGGAGCCGACCGCCGGCCTGCGCCGCCCGGGACCGGGCGACCCGACCGGCCATCGCGCGACCGACCAGCATCAGCACCAACCCGGCGACCAGGGCGCCGACGAGCACGACCGCCGCGACCGGCATGCCGGCCACCGACGGCAGGTCGGTCGCGCCCAACGCACCGGCGATCCACCACGCCGCGCCGGCCACGAGTGCCAGCAGGGCGACCCATTGGAGGACGCGCACGATCCAGGCCCAGGCCGGCACCCGCGCGACACCGAGGTCGATCCCGGGAAGCGCGGAGTCCAGTGCGGTCGCGGCGCGGTCGCCGCCGTCCACCGCTGCCGTGGTCACCGCGGAACGCCACTCCATGGCGGTCGCACCGGCCACCTCGTCGGCCAGGTCGCGGGCGGCAACACGGACCGCACCGTGATCGACGGCGCCGACCCGCGGAGTGGCCTCGGAATCCAACTCGAGGCCAGCTGCCGAGAGCTCCTCGGCGAGCTCACCGGAGCCCCGACCCAGGAGGGCGAAGGGCGGCCAGGTGGTGGCCCGCCGTACCCGTGCGCCGACGCTGCGTTCGACACCGTCGACCAGCACCGGCACCCCGGCCGCCTCCTCGACCCGGCGGCGGAGATCGTCGACGACGGCTCCCTCGACCGCGGCCATCGGCGCGTCACCGCCGAGGGCGGCCAGGCGGTCAGCGGCTGCGGCGACGTCGGCCTCCACCTTGGCGGCAGTGGCGCGCTTGGTATCGACCCGGGCGTTGATCTCGGCGCGCAACTCCTCCATGCCCAGCCCCTGCTTGGCGCTGATCGGCATCACCTTCACCCGATCGAGTCCGTCCTCGGCCAGCAGCTGGCGAACATCGCCGACCAGCGCGTTGCGCTCCTCGGCAGGGATCGTGTCGATGTGGTTGACGGCGATCACCATGACGTCCTGGTGACTCGCCAGCGGCTTCAGGTAGCGGTCGTGCAGCGCAGCGTCGGCGTACTTCTGCGGGTCGACGACCCAGACCAGCAGGTCGGCGAGCTCGACCAGACGGTCGACCTCGAGATGGTGGGCGACCTCGGTGGAGTCGTGGTCGGGCAGGTCCATCAGGACGACGCCCTCGAGGGCTGCCTCGTCACGCCGGTTGTCCAGCAGGGAGTCGCGCATCGTCTGGTGCCGCGGCGGGATCCCGAGCCACTCCAGCAGCTCCTCGGCACCCTCGCTCCCCCACACCACAGCTGTCGCCCACGACGTGGTCGGGCGCCGGACGCCGATGGAGGAGAGCTCCAGACCGACCAGCGCGTTGTAGGTCGAGGACTTGCCGGAGCCGGTGGCGCCGGCGATGCCGATCACCGTGTGCCGGGCAGAGAGCCGCAGCCGGCCGGTGGCGCGCTCGACGGTCGCGGTCGCCTCGGCGAGCACCTGCTCGTCGAGCCGCCCGCGGGCGGCGTCCACCGCAGCCTCGAGGCCCTTGATCCGCTCACCGAGCGCGGTGCCGCGCGTGGCCAACTCACGGACCTGGGAGGCCTCCTCGGCCGCCGACGGCACCCCTCCGGCCGACCCCCCGGTCTGCTCCTCGCTCCCGGACGTCACAGGTGCTCCCCCGTTCCCTTCTGCTTGGTGACCGCGAACCGCAGGTCGTCGACCCGACGGGCGGCCTGACGGAGCTGGTCCGGTGCCTCCGGCTTCAGCTCCCACTCCCTCGCCGGCGCGAAGTACCGTGCGCGCTCGGCGGCCATCAACGTCTCCAGTCGCCCCTGCAAGGACGCGCGGGCCTGGCGAAGCATCGCCTCCGAGGCCGTCTCGCCCACGACGGTGGCCAGCAGCCGGCGCCCGAGCTCGACCGACGAACCGGCCGGGCCGGCGGGCGCATCGTCGCAGAGCACGACCACCGCGAGGGTGACGCCGAGCCCGCGGACGCCCAGCGCCAAGAACCGGGCCGTGGTGCGGACCTCGCCACTGCCGTCCTTGACGATGCCCTGCAGCTCCGACAGCCACTCCCGGGCCTCGTGCGCGGCGCGGGCGCGCAGGCCGCGGCCGGCCCGAGTGAGGTCGTCGGTGACGACGTCCATCATCGCGGCGCCGTGGTCGGTCTCCTCCCAGGCCTGTGCCGCACCCTGCGCCGCCTGCTCGGCATGGTCGACCACCAGGTTCTCCACCGCCAGCTCGACAGCGACCGAGACCCGCTCAGCCTGTTGCGGCTTGCCCTTGATCGCGTTCAGCAGCCGCTCGCGCACGAAGCCGACCTTGGCCTCCAGCGAGCGGACCAGCTCGCCACTCCCGACGAACTCCTGCCAGCGGGCCTGCAGGTCGCCACGCAACACCGAGCCGTCGGTCGCCGCGGCGAGCAGCCCGGCCAGCGCGGCGTCGTACCGTCGGTCGGCCACGGCGAGCAGGTCACCGACAGCCTCCACCTGGGCGCCGGCGGCATCGGCGATCGGGAACGCCTTGCGGGTCACCGTCCGGGCGGCGCCGAGCACCGTCTGGTTCACCACGGTACGACGCGCGGCGGCGTCGGAGGCCAACTGCTCCAGCCACCCACGGATCTCGGCCACATGGTCCAGCGGCAGCAGCCCCTCCTCGCTCACCGGGCCCTCGGCGACACCGAAGAGCGGCGAGTCCTTGAGGCCGCGTGAGGACATCATCCGAGCCAGGTGAGCCGAGACCGCCGGCACCGCGTCGGGTGCCGTCCGGTCCAGGACCAGCGCGACGGCGGTGGAACGCTCCACGGCGAGCTTGAGGTGCTCCCACGGGACCTGGTCGGAGTAGCGGGCCGCGGAGGTCACGAAGAGCCAGAGGTCCGCCGCGGCCAGCAGCTGGGAGGCGAGCTCCCGGTTGCGTTCGTCGACGGAGTCGACGTCCGGCGCGTCCAGGATCGCCACGCCCTTGGGCAGGGCGTCGGTGGCCACCAGCTGGATCGAATCCTGGTCCACGGTGGGCTCCGAGACCCGCTTCAGCTCGGGCAGCAGCCGGTCGGGGCCGAACCAGTGACCCTCCTCGGGGTGGTGCACCAGCACCGGGGAGCGCGTGGTGGGGCGCAGCACACCGGGCGAGGTGACCCGGTGGCCGACCAGGGTGTTGACCAGCGTGGACTTGCCGGCACCGGTGGAGCCGCCGACCACGGTGAGCAGCGGCGCGTCCAGCGTCATCAGGCGCGGGATCACGTAGTCCTCGAGCTGCTCGATGATCTGACCGCGTGCGGTCCGCAGCGGTTCGGCACCGGGCAGGTCCAGCGGCAGCGGCGCAGCCTTGAGCGCCCCGTGGAGGCGGATCACCTCGGTCAGCATCTTGCCGCCGGCAGCGTCCCCGAACACGTCGGCGTCGGGCGCGTCGGTTCCGGTCATCGTTGCGGTACCACCTGTCCAGGAAAGGCGAAGCCGGGTCGGCTCGCCTGGATGCGGGCCAGGAACTCCTGCCCCCGAGACTGCCAGTCACCCGGGGCGGTGCCACGGAGCAACCGGTGGTGAAGGTAGCCGAGTTCGACGGCCGCCTGCTGGTAATCGCGCATCGCGCGGCCCGCTGCCACCCCGCCGGTCGCGCGAGCGTGCTCACGCGCCAGGCGCCGGGCGCCGAGGTCGACGAGCCAGCCGATGTCGGTCGCCGGCAGCAGCCCGCGGGCGGCAGCGTCGGTCAATGCGTCGGTCAGCATCTCGCGCTCGCGGTTGCGAGCCCAGACCGCCAGCGTGATCATCCCCGCGAAGGCCGGGGCCATCAGCACCAGGTAGACCACCACGAACGAGCCGAAGCCGAACACCGTGGAGGCGTTCCAGATGCCGTGGCTGAGCACGGCGCAGAGGTAGCCGATCAGCGGCGCGACGATCCGGACGCCGGTCGAGCGGGAGGTCACCGCGATGCCGATCCCGATGCCGATGAACGTGGTGAAGAGCGGATGGGCGAACGGGCTGAACAGGCAGCGCACCACGAAGGTGGAGGTGATGCCGGCGATCCCGCCGGGTGCCATCCCGTCCGCGCCGTCGTAGGCGGCCGCGAGATAGAGGATGTTCTCGAAGAAGGCGAAGCCGATGCCGACCATGCCGGCGTAGACGATGCCGTCGAGGATGCCGTCCACCTCGGCCCGCCGCCACCAGAGCAGGAGCAGCAGGAAGAGTCCCTTGAAGGCCTCCTCGGTGATCGGAGCGACGACGGCCAGTGACATCGTGGAGGTGAAGCCGACCAGGAAGCCGCCGAGACCCTGCACCACGAGTGCGGCCACGGTGGCGACGCAGGCGCCCCACAGCAGCCCGAGGAGCAGCAGTGTCCGCGGCTCCGGCTCATACCGATCCAGCCACAGGTACGCCGCCAGCGCGGGCCCGACCGGCAGCGCCGCGAGCACCGTGGCGAGGAGGGTGATCGAGGGCGCACCGCTGAGCGCGAGCAGCACCAGGACGGCGACCGCCCCGAGACCGACGGCGACGGTCACCACGACCGTGAACGCGACGCCCTCGTGACGATGAGACCCCATGGCTGTCAAGCCTATCGGCACCGGCTCCGGAGGCCGGATTCGGCGATGCCGTCTCACCTGGGTCGAGGCGTAGGCTGGGGCACCGTGGAGGAGCAGATCACACCGGCCGACCTGACCGACCCGACCGACATCGCCCCTGAGACAGCGGAGGTGGTGCGGACCGAGTCCCACGACCCCGCCGTACCCGACGCCTATGCGGCGTTCATGCGCACCGGTTGGGACGAGCGGGAGCGCGACGTGGCGCTGCACCCGATCGCGTCGTACGCGGCCGATCGTCGTGCCCGGCTGGCGGCGATGTTCCCCGGCGAGCGACTGGTCCTCCCGGCCGGCACCTACAAGGTGCGCGCCAACGACACCGACTACCGGTTCCGCCCGGACACCGCGCACACCTACTTCAGCGGCAACCAGACCACCGATGCGGTGTTGGTGATCGAGGCCGACGGCTCCGCGGTGCTCTACGCCCGCCCCCGCTCGGGGCGCGACAGCGACGAGTTCTTCCGTGACCGCCAGTACGGCACGCTCTGGGCCGGTGAGCGCCCCTCCCTCGGGGAGCTGGAAGCATCGTTGGGCGTGGCGACCCGCCATGTCTCCGAGCTCGGCTCGGTGCTCACCCGCCCCGGCAAGACCCGGGTGCACCGCGGCGTCTCCGCCGACGTGGACGCACTCGTCGCCGCCGATGACGGCCGGGACAGCGAGCTGGCTCGGGTGATCTCCGAGATGCGGCTGATCAAGGACGAGTGGGAGCTCGGCGAGCTGACCGAGGCCGTCGATGCGACGGTGCTCGGCTTCGAGGACAGCGTCCGCGAGTGGGGCCAGGTGCTCCGGTACGGCGAGCGCTGGCTCGAGGGCACCTTCTTCCGCCGCGCCCGGGCGATGGGCAACGACATCGGCTACGACTCGATCGTCGCCAGCGGCTCCCACGCCACCACGCTGCACTGGATCGACAACACCGGACCGGTGCGGCCGGGTGAGCTGATCCTCTGCGACATGGGCGTGGAGAACCGCAACCTCTACACCGCGGACGTGACCCGCACGATGCCGGTCTCGGGGACCTTCACCCCCCTCCAGCGCGACCTGCACACCCTCGTGTACGACGCCCAGGAGGCGTCGATCGCCGCGCTGGCGCCCGGCAAGCCGTTCCTCGCCGGCCACGACGCCGCGATGGTCGTCCTCGCCCACGGCCTGGCCGACCTCGACCTGCTGCCGGTCTCGGTGGACGAGGCGCTCGACCCCTCCTCGAAGGTCTACGCCCGGTGGACGCTGCACGGGGTGAGCCACATGCTCGGCATGGACGTGCACGACTGTGGCCAGGCCGCACCGGAGTCCTACCGGGACGGCATCCTGGCCGAGAACATGGTGCTGACCGTCGAGCCCGGCCTCTACTTCCAGGCCGACGACCTGCTGGTGCCCGAGGAGCTGCGCGGCATCGGCATCCGGATCGAGGACGACGTGGTGGTCACCGCGGACGGCGTACGGAATCTCTCCGCCGCGCTGCCGCGCGACGCCGCGGGCGTCGAGGAGTGGATGGGTCGGCTGCGCGGCTGAGCCACCTCCGGCGATACCCTCGGGCCACGGCCCCCGTGGCGCAATGGATAGCGCAGCGGATTTCTACTCCGATGGTTGCGGGTTCGACTCCTGCCGGGGGCGCCACCTGGCGCCGTGATCGGTTCAGAGGTTGCGGGTGCGGTCCGCGATCTCGGCGCGGAGCCGCGCCTTGACGTCGTCGGGGGCGAAGGAGACGTCGACGGCGGTGCCCGCCAGCTCTGCGATCCCCTGCTCGTCCAGGCCGAGCAGGTCGGCGGCGATCGCATACTCGGCGTTGAGGGTGGTGCCGAACATCGGTGGGTCGTCGGAGTTGATCGTCACCACCACGCCCGCCTCCACGAAGGCGCGCAGCGGATGCTCCTCCAGCACCGCGACCGCTCGGGTGGCGATGTTGGAGGACGGGCAGATCTCCAGCGGGATCCGCTGCTCGGCCAGGTGCGCGAGGAGTGCGGGGTCCTGGGCCGCGGAGGTGCCGTGCCCGATCCGCTCGGCGCCCAGATCCCGCAGCGCCGACCACACCGTCTCCGGCCCGGTCGTCTCCCCCGCGTGGGGCACCGAACGGAGTCCGGCGGCGCGGGCACTGTCGAAGTGTGGCGCGAACTGGGGGCGCGGCACCCCGATCTCCGGTCCGCCGAGTCCGAAGCCGACCAGCCCCTCGGGGCCGTGGTCCAGGGCGTAGCCCAGCGTCGCGTCGGCGGCGGGCAGGCCTGCCTCGCCGGGGATGTCGTAGATCCAGCGCAGCACGATGCCGAAGTCGCGCTCGGCCGCGGTCCGCGCGTCCTCGATCGCCTCGGTGTAGGCCTCGATCGGCATCCCCTTCCCCTCCTCGTGCGGGCGGACCGAGGTATAGGGGGTGCAGGTGAGTTCCGCGTAGCGCACCGCCTGGGGGCCGGCGAGCTCGCGGGCCACCTCGTAGGTCAGGAACCGGATGTCATCGGGGGTGCGGATCAGGTCGACCACGGCCAGGTAGACCTCGATGAAGTGGGCGAAGTCGCGGAACTCGAAGAACCGGGCGAGCTCGATCGCATCGGTCGGCACCGTGCCCGGGTGCCGGGCGGCGAGCTCGGCGACCATCTCCGGTGAGGCCGACCCGACGTGGTGCACGTGCAGCTCTGCCTTCGGCAGTGTGGCGATGAAGGCGTCGTACCGCCCCCCGACGGTCACTGGAGCTCCGCGATGAGGTTCTCGACGAGGTCGTCGATGGTGCGACCGTCGTTGAACGGCTCGCCGTCGAGCAGCACGGTCGGCGTGCCGGTGATGCCGGAGGCCTTCGCCTCCTTCGTGGCGTCGGTGACCCACTGCTCCTGGGCCAGGTTCTCGATGCCGTCGCGCACCTCGCTCTCCTCGGCACCGGCCTCGACGGCCAGGTCGACCAGGTCGTCGTCGGTCATCGCGTCCGGGTCCTGCTCCGACGGCTGGTTCTCGAAGAGCAGGTCGTGGAACTTCTTGCCGGCCTCCGGGCCGGCCGCGTCGAGGACGACGGCGAAGGCGTTGGCGGCGCGGATCGGGTAGTCGCCGAAGCTGTCGCTGAGCAGGTCGAAGGGGCGGTACTCGACGAACACCTTGCCGTCGGCGGCGAGCTGGCTCAGGTCGTCACGGGTCGCGTCCTCGAGCGCACCGCAGTAGGGGCAGAGGAAGTCCTCGTAGATGACGACGGTGCGGGGCGCATCCTTGTCGCCGATGGTGACCCCGAACTCACTGCTGCCTGCCGGAGCCGCATCCACTTCCTCGGTGTTGAAGACGCTGACCGCGATGGCGCCGCCCACGATCAGCACCACTGCCAGCACCACCCCACCGATGGTGAACAGCCGGCGGCGTTGCTCGCGGCGCTTCTGCTCGGCGCGGGCGGCGGCTGCCTTCGCGCGTCGGTCGGCGGCCTTCTTGGAGGTCGATGACATCTCTTCAGCTTTCTTCTTCGATCAGCTCGGCGTCGGTCGCGCCGGGCGCGGATTCGTTCGTGGGGTCGGTGTCAGCGTCGGGCTCGGGGTCGGGGAACAGCACGTTGTCCAGCGCGAGGGCGGTACGGCGCAGCGCGACCACCAGCGGCGAGGCGGCGAGCAGCGCGACGTCACGTGCGATCTCCCACGGGTAGGCGTCGGCAGCGCCCTCCTTGGCTCCCCCGCCGCCGAAGCAGCCGCAGTCGATCTCGATGCCGCGTGCCCATACCGACGCGATGCCGATGATGAAGGCGACGAACAGCACCGCGGAGAGCAGCGCGGCCGTCCGGGTCAGCACACCGAGGATCAGCGCGAGCCCGATCGCGATCTCCAGCGCGGGCAGGACCAGGCCGACCAGGTCTGCCAGGGACGGCGGCAGCAACTGATAGGCGCGGACCGCATTGATGCTCGCCTCGGGAGTGGTCACCTTGAGCGCGCCGGCCACCAGCCAGACCCCGCCGGTCACCAGGCGCGCCAACAGCCCGAGCCACGCCCACACACGTCCGACCGGTTCCACGGCTGCGAGCGTAGTGGCTCGGGCTGAACGTCGACTGAGAGCGATCGGCCGGCACCAGGCCGAGCGCGTAGGGTGCTCGTCGTGAACGAACGACTCGTCTGGATCGACTGCGAGATGACCGGACTCGACCTCGGCGCGGACGCGCTGATCGAGGTCGCTGCCCTGGTGACCGACTTCGACCTCAACGTGCTCGGCGACGGCGTCGACATCATCATCAAGCCACCCGCCGAGGCCCTGGACCAGATGATCGAGTTCGTGCGCAACATGCACGCCAGCTCGGGTCTGCTCGACGAGCTCGACAGCGGCGTGACCCTCCAGGAGGCGGAGCAGCGGGTGATGGCCTATCTGCGTGAACACTGCCCGGCCGACAGTCGCCCGCCGCTCGCCGGCAACTCGGTGGCCACCGACCGTGGCTTCCTGGCCCGCGACATGCAGGTGCTCGACGAGTTCCTGCACTACCGGATCGTGGACGTCTCCTCGGTCAAGGAGCTCTCCAAGCGCTGGTATCCGAAGGCGTACTTCAACGCGCCGACCAAGCGGGGCAACCACCGCGCTCTGGCCGACATCCAGGAGAGCATCGAGGAGCTGCGCTACTACCGGGACACGGTCTTCGTGCCGTTGCCGGGGCCGGAGTCCGAGGCGGCCCGCGAAGCGGCGGAGCGCCACGGCGGGTCGATCACCGGCCTCTCCGGTTCCTGACGGCCCCGATTCAGCGAACCGCCACCGATCCGTCTAGACTCACTCCCACTGTTCCGGCTCGCGGGTCGGAGACGCATGGTGGGTATAGCTCAGCTGGTAGAGCGCCGCGTTGTGGTCGCGGATGTCGCGGGTTCAAGTCCCGTTACTCACCCCAGACGGATCAAGCCTCCGACCTGCTTCGCTAGGTCGGAGGCTTGATGCGTTCCTGCCCTGGCTTGATGCGTTCGGCGGCCCCGGGTCGTTCGAGAATCGATAGGGTCGGGCAGTGACATCACCCGAGGCATCGACCGGGCGCCGACTCTCCTACTGGTGGTTCGCCGCCGTCGTCATCGTCTACCTCGCCATCATCCATGGCGTCGGGTATGTCGCAGGCCGGCTCTGGGACGTCGACGACGGCCTGTACACGACCGAGGACGTCATCGTTCAGCTGTGGATCCCGCTCGGCGCAGCCCTCGCCTTCACCTACGCCGTCGTGGGGGTGCTCGGATGGTGGGACCCGGTACTGCGCGAGCGGCATCGGGCCCAGCGGTGGGTCTGGGTCGTGCCGGTCGTGTTCGCGGTCTGCATCCTCGTCGCCATCGACTATGCCGACCTGTTCGACAAGGACATCGGCTACATCCTCGCGCTTCTCGTGGCGACCCAGTTCGTCGGTTGGGGCGAGGAGGGCATGTTTCGCGGGATCGGCGTCACCACCCTGCGCCGCCACGGCCTCACCGAGGGCAAGGTCGCGCTCTGGTCCAGCATCATCTTCGGAGCCGTCCACATCTCGAACGCGCTCACTGGCGACCTCGGCAAGGCGCTGCCCCAGGCCGTCGTCGTCAGCTTCGCGGGCTACTTCTTCTACCTCATCCGGCGGGTCAGCGGAGGCAACGTGTTGAACTCTGTCATCCACGGCCTGTTCGACTTCTCGATCCTCAGCGGCACCGCGATCATGGCCGACCAGGGCGGCTATCCCGGCACCCTGGCCGCGGTCCTCGCCTACCTGATCGTGGGCGCGGTGCTGCCCATCCGGCGCCGGCACATCCGACTCGACGTCGCGTGATTCTCTGACTAAAGTCAGAGAATGACCGAGCCGCTCGTCTCCACGTTGCGTCGCTTCAACCGGACCTACACCCAGCGGGTCGGTGCCTTGGAGGAGTCGTTCCTCGGCACCGGTCGACCCCTGGCCGCCTCGCGGGTGCTCTTCGAGATCGGCACCGCAGGCGGCTGCACGGTGCGACATCTGCGCGACCTGCTCGGTCTCGACTCGGGCCAGCTGGCACGGCTGCTGCGCGCACTGGAGACCGACGGGCTGGTGCTGACCGAGCCGGATGCCGACGACCGGCGCGTGCGCGTCGCCCGGCTCACGCCCGCCGGATCGGTCGCGTACGACGACCTCGAACGCCGATCCGAGGACCGCGCCGTGGCGCTGGTGGCGCCGCTCACCGACCGCCAGCAGGGACGCCTGGCCGAAGCACTGTGGACCGCCGACCTGCTGGTCCGCGCCGCGACCGTCCGGCTGGTCGAGGTCGCCGCTCACGACCCGCGCGCCCAGGAGGCGACCCGCCGCTACGTGGCCGAGCTGGACCGGCGCTTCCCCGACGGCTTCGATCCCGGGCCCTCCGGCGAGGAGCCAGAGACGGTCGCGCTGGTGGCGACCAGCGACGCACAGGTGATCGCCCACGGCGCGCTCCGCCCCGTGCCCGAGGTCGGGGCGGACGTCGCGGAGGTCAAGCGGATGTGGGTGGACGACGGGTGGCGCGGAGCGGGCCTGGGGGCACGCATGCTGCGCCGCTTGGAGGATGTGGCCTGGTCACGCGGGTTCGCGCGCGTCGTACTGGACACGAACGGTGCGTTGGGCGAGGCGATCGCCCTCTACGAACGGAGCGGCTACACCCGGATCGCGCGGTACAACGACAACCCCTACGCGGAGGCGTACTTCGCCAAGGAGCGCCCCGAGGAGGCTGCTCAGCCTGCCGGGATGTGACCGAAGCGGCCCTTCTGGAAGTCCTCGTAGGCGCTGAGCACCTCGGACTTGCTGTTCATCACGAACGGGCCGGCCCAGGCGATCGGCTCGCGGATCGGCCGACCGCCGAGCACCACCACGTCGAGGCGGGGCGAGCGCGACTCCTGCGTGCTGTCGGCGGCGATGCTCACATAGTCGCCGGCGCCGAGCAGGGCAGTCTGACCGGCACGGAGCGGGCGGCCCTCCACCCCGACCGACCCCGCGCCGTTGAGCACATAGACCAGGGCGTTGAAGTCGACATCCCAGGGCAGGTCGACCCGGGCGCCGGGCTCGAGCGTGAGGTGCACCAGGCTCATCGGGCTGTGAGTCGAGCCGGGACCAGCGTGACCCGCGACGTCGCCCGCGATCACCCGGACCAGCGCGCCGGCGTCGGCCGAGGTGAGCAGGCGCACCTCGCCGGAGCGGATGTCCTGATAGCGCGGGGCGATGAGCTTGTCGCTACGCGGCAGGTTCACCCAGAGCTGGATGCCGTGGAACAGTCCGCCCGACTGGACCAGCCACTCCGGTGGCGCCTCGATGTGCAGCAGTCCGGCACCGGCGGTCATCCACTGGGTGTCGCCGTTGGTGATGGTGCCGCCACCACCGTGGCTGTCCTGGTGGTCGAAGACGCCGTCGATCATGTAGGTGACCGTCTCGAAGCCGCGGTGCGGGTGCCAGGGAGTGCCCTTGGGCTCGCCCGGCGCATACTCCACCTCGCCCATCTGGTCCATCATGATGAAGGGGTCGAGGTCACGCAGCTCGATGCCGGCGAAGGCCCGCCGCACCGGGAATCCCTCCCCCTCATAACCCTGCGGCGCGGTGGTGACCTGGCGGACGGGCCGCGGCTGGTCGCCCAAGCCGGGGGCGCGAACGCGGCTGAGTGTGGTGAGGTCGTCGACGGTGATCGCGGGCATGGCGCCCACCTCCTGGAAGAAGTAGTTGCCTCGTCAACCAGTTGTCGTTCGGGTCCATTCCCGGGCCTGTCTCAGCTTGAATCCACCGATTCGTCGCGTAGCGAGCGTGACCAGACGGGTGGGCTGGCAAGGAGCCCGGCGCGAAGGCGGGCTGGTTGCCCGTCGAGCGTCGGTGACGCAGCCAGGGCGCCCGGATGGGGGCGCGCAGTAGCGAGGAATCGGTGGATTCAAGCTTAGGGTCGGCGGATGAGCCCCTCCCCGCAACGCTCCTCCTACGACATCGCCGTGGTGGGCGGCGGACACAACGGCCTGACTGCGGCCGCCTACCTGGCCCGCGCCGGCCTCTCCGTGCTGGTGCTCGAACGGAGCGAGCGGGTGGGCGGGGCGGCGATCTCCGCCCAGGCGTTCCCGGACTTCCCGACCCGGCTCTCGCGGTACTCCTACCTGGTCTCGCTGCTGCCCGACGTGATCACCCGCGACCTGGAGCTGGACATCGCGCTGGCGCGGCGTCGTACCGCGTCGTATTCGCCGTACCAGCGCGACGGAGTGAGCGGCGGCCTCTTGGTGGAGCGTGACGAGGGCGAACGGACCCGCGCCTCGTTCGCCGAGCTCACCGGTGGCGACACCGAGTACGACGCCTGGCGGGCCTTCTATGCGGGCGTCAGCGACCTGGCGCGGGCGGTCTCGCCAACGCTCACCGCTCCCCTGCCGTCCGAGCGGGAGCTGCGCGAGGTCGTCGACGCCGAGACCTGGCGCGACGTCGTCGAGCGTCCGCTCGGTGAGGCGATCGAGCGCCGCTTCAGCGACGACCTGGTCCGTGGTGTCGTCGGCACCGACGCCCTGATCGGCACCTTCGCCTCGCTGCACGACCCGTCGCTGGTGCAGAACCGTTGCTTCCTCTACCACCTGATCGGCAACGGCACCGGGGAGTGGCGGGTGCCGATCGGTGGCATGGGTGCCGTCACCGGCGCACTGGAGCAGGCGGCACGACGCGCCGGCACGGAGATCCGCACCGGCGCTGAGGTGACCGCTGTGGAGACCGGCGCCGCCGACGACGGCGCAGTGGTCAGGTGGCGCGACGGCGGCGACGGCCGCGAGCACGCGGTCGAGGCAGGGACCGTGTTGGCCAACGTCGCGCCCTGGGTGCTTCACGGTCTGCTCGGCCGCGACCCCGCCGAGGTCGCCAAACCGGAGGGATCGCAGCTCAAGATCAACTTGCTGCTCTCCCGACTGCCGCGACTGTGCTCGGGTGCGGATCCGGCCGAGGCATTCGCCGGCACCCTGCATCTGGCCGAGACCTATGGCCAGGTCGAGGCGGCGTACGCGGCGGCGGCTGGCGGCCGGCTGC
Organism: Nocardioides sp. BGMRC 2183; assembly: GCA_008123405.1. Classification (GTDB taxonomy): domain Bacteria; phylum Actinomycetota; class Actinomycetes; order Propionibacteriales; family Nocardioidaceae; genus Nocardioides. Next base: position 1,827 of record VSSA01000021.1, on the reverse strand, counting down.
CCGACCCGTTGCCGGGCGAGGTGTATTGCCACTCGTTGACCGACCCCTCGATCCTCGGCGACGTGCCCGAGGGCACTCACACCCTCACCTACTTCGGGCTGCACACCCCGGCCTCGCTCTTCACCACCGACCCCGAGGCCACCAAGGCAGAGGCGGTACGGCGCGCCCTGGCCGCCCTCGACGAACAACTGCTCGACCCGATCGACGAGGTCGTCCTCCGCACCGCCGACGGAACCCCGTGCATCGAGGCGAAGACCCCCGCCGACATCGAGGCGGACCTGGCCATGCCGGGCGGCCACATCTTCCACGGCGACCTGGAGTGGCCGTGGACACCTGCTCGGGCGGCGCCGGAGACGCCCGCGGAACAGTGGGGTGTCCAGACCGACCTGGTCAGCGTGCTGATGTGCGGGTCAGGAGCACGACGCGGCGGCGCCGTCAGCGGGCTGGGTGGGCACAACGCGGCGCAGGCGGTGCTCGAGCGGCGCTGAGGATGAGCCCTTGCAGTAGACCAGCGGGCTCAGGGTTCGAGTCCCTTGAGCCGGGCCGGGAGCGCCGCGAGACCGGGGGAAGGAGGACCGGTGATCAACGTGCTGCGTGCCCACTCCCCCCTTGCACTGCACTTCGACCCCGACCCTCCTCGCCGGCGTGATCCTCGGCATCGTCGACGCGATCGCCGCCCAACCCGCCTCTGACAACCCCGACACCTCCCGTGAGTCGTAGCGTGTCACGCATGTGCGCAGGCTCACCCCACAGGGCTTGCAACCTAGGTTGCAAGCCCTGTGGGTTTGCAACTACGATTGCAGACGTGCGGATCACGGACACAGCACGGAAGCGGGGCATCACCGACGCCTCGATCCGCCACGCGATCCGCAACTACGTCCCTACGAGGACCAGGGCGCCCTCGGGCTGACGATGTTCGTCGGCCCGGCGGAGAACGGCGCGATGTTGGAGATCGGCGTTTACGAGGACGACGAGGAGGCCCGGATCGTCCACGCGATGCCGGCACGATCGAAGTACTGGCCCTGAACCGAGAGGTGATGATGATGGAGACGATCAACAAGAAGATGACCGACGAGGAGGCTGCGGCCTACCTCGAGGACGAGTTCGAGCCCACCTCCATGCGCGACCGATCCGCGGTCGCGCAGATCGAGGAGGCGGTCCACGCCCGGCAGCGGGCGGAGGACGCGATCGAGGCAGCGGTGATCCGCGCCCGGCGCGACGGGATCACCTGGGTCGAGATCGCCACGGGCCTGGGAGTGAGTCACCAGGCCGCGATCAAACGGTTCCGCGACAAAGTCTGACGTACGAAACCCGGCGACGTCGTACGACGTCGCACCTTGTCCGGCCGCGCGTCGGCCGGCACCCACCAGCGACCGTCGACATCCTGGTAGGCCGGGAGCAGATCGTCGGCCAGCCATCGCTGCACCGTGCGCAGCGACTTGCCCATCAGCTCGGCGTAGTCGGCCAGGCTCACCGCGGCGGTCTCCGGCGGCATCTGGCTCATCGGATCGTCCCCCGCCGTAGCGCCTCGAACAGGCCGCGGAGGTCGAGCCCCACACCGGCCGCACGGCGTTGGGTGGCGCCGGACCACAGGTTGGTCAACCGAGCAGGGGGACAGTCGGCCCTAAAGGCACAACCGTTGAGGCGTCACCGGCATTACTGTCGGACCCTCCAGGTTGACTTGGTCTATGTCCACCGAAGTGCTCTCGCTCCCCTCGCCGGGGTCGCGTGCGGCTGTGGTGCTCGAGCGGGCCGGTGAGGTGGTCGCGGAGGTGGCCGGGATCCCGGTCGAGGTCTTCGACGAGCAGGGGCTCACGGATGCGGTGA
>VSSA01000020.1 GCA_008123405.1 Nocardioides sp. BGMRC 2183 | reverse complement strand
CCGGACCCACACTGTCGGCGTACGGGGTGATCTGCCGGTCCACCCAGGTAGCGCCCTCGGGCGGCAGACACATGGTGGCTTGGGCGACCCGTTGGGCCCGCCACACCAGCACCTCACCGGCCATCACCCGCGCGAACAACCGGGGGAGGCGGTAGCGCAGCTCGACCGCATCAGCCAAGAACGCCCGCCCCGACCGGGTGGAGACGCCGAGTGCGGCAGCGAGCTCGGTGACCGCGAACTCCGCCACACACGGCGCGCCTTCCCCGCCCAGCGGGAGCTCCTGCTCATGCCAGCAATCAACCGGACCCACCAAGGTGTCGCTGGAGTGGATCGCGGCCCAGTCCACACACGCGACCAGCTTCGCCCGCTCCGCAGCCTCCTCCGCCTGCTTCGCCGACCGCACCCGCCCCAACACCGACGACGCGGACAACTCCAACACCCCGACCTCGATACCGGTCTCGTCGATCTGGAGCATCCGCCGCTCACCACCCTTCGATGACCACCACCCTCCCCACCACCCCCGACACAAAGCGCTGCGTCGCCCGATCCTGGGTACTGCACTTCCATGATGGAGATGTCATCGAACAGCCGTCCGCTGAGCGATCCCGGCAGGAACCCGCAGGACGACCCGCAGACCCAGATCGCCTCCGAGCCCGAGTCGCCGCTGCATGAGGACGAGGAGAGTGAGCAGAGTGAGGGCGACGGGTCGGACAGAGGGGACGAGCCGCGGGAGTAGGAGGTCCGCCCTGCTAGGCGAGGACTGCGTCTTCGCCCGCCAACGTGCTCTCTGGAATGCTGGGGCCGATATCTCCCGGAGAGGTTCCTACGGTGTCCGTGTTGAGCATTCGACCCTCGATCGGAGCTGCGGAGTATCCGGAACTCGTTGCGATCTGGCGTGGCGCCGTGGACGCGACGCACGACTTCCTTGCAGAAGCGGATCGTGACGAGATCGAGGCGAAGCTGCAGTCCGACTACTTTCCGGCAGTCACCCTCTTCGTCGCAGAGCGTGATGGTCGACCGGTGGGATTCTCGGGTGTGCTCGACGGAACGCTGGAGATGCTGTTCGTCGATGCGACGCAACGCGACGGGGGAATCGGCACGGCGCTTCTCACCCATGCGATCAGAGAACACGGCGCCACGAAGGTTGATGTCAACGAGCAGAACGTCTCAGCTGCGGGCTTCTACGCACACCGCGGATTCGAGGTCGTCGGTCGCAGCGAGACCGACGAGGCCGGTCGGCCGTATCCGTTGCTCCACATGAGGCTCAGCAACACGTCCTAGCGGCGCGGTCCCGGACCGACGTACTGCCTCCTCCGACCACCTGATTTCGGGGATGGCGCTGGACCTGCGACAGGTCTAGCGTGACTTCCGGTCGAGGGGAGTCGTCCATGGCGGGGAGCGCGGTCTCTACCGGTGGGGTGTTGGCCGCCACCTGCCTCTCGACACTCGTGGTCAACGCCAACACCTCGGCGGTGAGCATCCTCCTGCCGGCGATCAGCGCGGACAGCGGGATGGGGGTCGACACCCTGCAATGGGCGGTGACCGGCTACTCGTTGGTGGGCGCCGCGGTCATCATCACCTCCGGCTCGCTCGGCGATGTCTTCGGCAGGAAGCGGATCTTCCAGCTCGGACTCGCGCTCTTCGTCGGCTCCTGCGTGCTCATCGCCCTCGCGCAGAGCGGAGGCATGGTGATCGCCGGGCGGGTCATCCAGGGTGCGGCCGGGTCGACGATCTTGGCGTGCGGGCTCAGCCTGCTCACCGTCGCGACCTCCGGAGACCAACGCCTGAAGTACGTCTCACTGTGGGGCGCCGCTGCCGCGGTGGGTGCCGCGGCCGGACCACTGCTCGGCGGCGTGCTCGTCGACCTCACTGGTTGGCAGGGCCTGTTCTGGATCGACGCCGGGGTCGCGGTGATCTGCATGGCGCTGACCTACGCGACGATCGCCGAGTCGCGTGACGAGGGCAGGCCCCGTTCGATCGACTACCTCGGCACTCTGCTGGTCGCGCTCACCCTGGTGCCGCTGATCTACGGGTTCACCAAGAGCGGTGATTGGGGCTGGCTCTCCGCGGCGACCTTGGGCTGCTTCGGCGCCTCGATCGTCGCCGGCGCTCTCTTCGTGCTCACCGAGCGGCGGGTCGCCGTACCTCTGCTCGATCTCGGGCTGCTGCGCAACCGGATCCTGGTCGGGGCGACGGTCTGCATCCTGATCGGCGCCGGCACGATCAACGGCCTGATGTACCTGCTCAGCCTCTACTTCCAGGACCCGTCTGCGCTCGGGTTCAGCCCACTGCAGGCGGGCATCGCGACCCTCCCGGCCACGATCGGCCTGGTCGTGGTCGCGCCGTTCGTCCCGCGGCTCGCCAACCGGATGGGTCCGCGCCAGGTGATCGGGCTCGGCTTCGTCGTGATGACCGCGGGATTCGTCGGCATCGGGCTGGCCGACGCGTCCTGGGCCTACCTCGCGTTCCTGCTGCCGATCCTGGCGATCGCGGTCGGCATGGGTCTGTCCAACGGTCCGTCGTCGTCGGCCGCGACCGCCTGTGTGCCTCAGGAGCAGGTCGGCGAGGCCTCCGGCGTCTCCAACATGGCACGGTACGTCGGCGCCGCCGTCGCCACCGCCTTGGCGGCGAGCATCTACGCCAGCGTCCAAGTCGAGCAGCTCGACAGCGGGGCCAGTGCCGCCGACGCGCTCGCCTCGGGGCTCGCCGCCGCCTCGTGGCTCATGGTGGCGATCAGTGCGCTCGGCATCCTGCTCGCCGTGGTCGCGATCCGCCGGCACCGTGCGGCCGAGGGCACAGCGCTGGACGCGGCTGCCTCCGCAGCGGCTGCCGTGCACACGCTGCCCACCACTGCCACCGGCGCAGCAGGCGCTGTCCGTCAGGAGACGCGATGAATGGCCCGCCGCGTTCACCCGTGAGGACTATGCGCACCGGATGACGTGGGTCGTGGCCGACAGCCCGGCCGCGCGGCCCTTCAACACCACCGATCGGCACCTACAACTCGTCGAGTAGCACTCGCGACCAGCAACGGGAGGCAGCAGATGAGCGCGATGGACGTACCGGCCGACGAGCCACTCGCCCGACGAGTCGCCGCCCGCGCGCAGGCGCCGGCGACCCATTGGATCTCCTGGATCGCGCTGGCGATGATGACGACCAGCTCGGTCGCCAGCCTCCGCGCCGCCCCGACGATGGCCGTCTACGGACTGGCCTGCGTCTTCCTCTACATCATCCCGGCGATCGTCTTCCTGCTCCCGACCTCGCTGGTCTCCGCCGAGCTGGCGTCGGGCTACGAAGGTGGTGTCTACAACTGGGTCTCGCGCGGCATCTCCAAGCCGATGGGCTTCCTGGCGGTGTGGTGCCAGTTCGCGATGACGATCTTCTACTACCCGAGCCTGCTCGGCTTCGTCGCCAGCACCTTGGCGTACGTCATCAATCCCGCCCTCGCCTCCAGTGGGGTGTGGACCGCCTGCGTGATCGTGATCGTCTACTGGACCGGCGTGTGGGTCTCCGCACGGGGTACGTCGGGCGTGGCCGGGCTGGCCAGCGGCGGACTGATCATCGGCACCCTGGTCCCCGGCGCGGTCCTGGTGCTGCTCGGGGTGGTCTTCCTCGGGCAGGGCAACGAGTCCGCCGCGCCGATGGACTCCGCGCACCTGATGCCCGCGTGGGCGGGCCTGGCGAGCCTGGTCCTGATCGTCAACAACTTCCTCTCCTACTCGGGCATGGAGATGAACGCCGTGCACGTCGGGTCGCTGCGTAACCCGGCCAAGGAGTTCCCGAAGGCGATGTTCCTGGCGATGGCGATGGTCCTGCTGATCTTCATCCTCCCTGCATTGGCGATCAGCTGGATCGTCCCGGCCGACCAGCTCTCCCTGACCGCCGGCGTGATGCAGGCCTTCGACGCCGTCTTCGCGGAGTTCGGGACCCAGTGGCTCACGCCGGTCTTCGGCATCATGCTGGTCGCCGCGTCGCTCGGCGGCATGCTCACCTGGCTGGCGGGGCCGTCGAAGGGCCTGTTGCTGATCTCCCGCGAAGAGGGTTACCTGCCCCCGTTCCTGCAACGGCTGAACAAGCACGGCGTGCAGCAGAACATCCTGGTCGCCCAGGGCGTGGTCACCACCGTCATCGCGCTCGGCTACGCCCTGATCCCCGACGTCTCCAGTGCGTACTGGATCTTCTCGGTGATCACCACGCAGGTCTACCTGATCATGTACCTGCTGATGTTCGTCGCCGCGGTCCGGCTGCGACGTCTCGAGCCCGATCATCCACGGGGGTTCCGAGCGCCCATGCTGGTCGGGCTCTGCGGCGTCGGATTCGCCGCTGCTCTGGCGGCGCTGTTGATCGGGTTCGTTCCGCCCTCCCAGTTCGGCGGTGGCAGCACCGGGCTCTACCTGCTGATCGTCGGAGGGGGAGCACTCGGCCTGGGCCTGCTCGTCCCGTTCCTCTTCTACCGGTTCCGCCGGCCGTCCTGGAAACAGCCGGAGAACGCTGAGGAGGTGTCGGCATCATGAGCGGCCACACCCAGCACGAGCTCCAGGACCACCGGAAGACCTGGATCTACGCGGGTGCGATCGGCCTGTTCGTGCTCGCCACCATCATCGCGCTGTTCACGTTCAGCGCCGCACGCTCCAGTGAGCAGGCGCAGGACAAGGCGGACGAGCTCAGCACAGCGCTCGACGATGCCGGGTTGCGCGCGCCCTCCCACGACCAGATCGTCCGGGTGCTCGGTGACGACGGGGGCGCCCTGTGCGAGGACCCCGGTCACGCGCTGCGCAGCGCGGTCCTCTTCGACCAGCTCACCAATGGCGCCGCCGGGCCGGGCCAACGCCCGATCATCGCCGACAACCGGGTCGTTCAGGGTCAGTTGATCGCCCTGAGTGTCTACTGTCCCGACGAGGTTGCGGAGTTCGAGCGAACCGTCGAGGATCTCGAGCTCGATGAGGTGATCCGCCGATGACCGGGTCGGTCGCCGATCGGGTCGCCGCGTTGATGCCGCGGGTGCGCACCGAGCTGGCCGAGCTGGTCGCGATCCCGTCCGTCGCCGACCCCCGCCAGTTCCCACCCGAGGGGTGCGAGCGGGCCGCGCAATGGGTCGTCGACGCCTTCGCGGAGCTCGGGTTCGCCGACATCGGTCTCCATCCGACCGCCGACGGCAGCCAGGCGGTCGTCGGCTCCCGTCCGGGCCCCGATGCCGCTGCGCCCACGGTGCTGCTCTATGCGCACTACGACGTACAGCCTCCGTTGGACGACGACGCCTGGCGGACCCCGCCGTTCAAGCTGACCGAGGTCGACGGGCGCTGGTACGGGCGGGGCGCTGCCGACTGCAAGGGCAACATCCTGATGCACCTCACCGCCCTGCGTGCCCTCGGCGACGAGGTCGGCGTCAACCTCAAGCTGGTCGTCGAAGGCTCCGAGGAGCAGGGCACCGGCGGACTCGAGGCCTTCGTGCCCGACCATGCCGACCTGTTGCGCGCCGACACCATCCTGGTCTGCGACACCGGCAACGCCGCCGTCGGCAAGCCCGCGATGACCGTCAGCCTGCGCGGGATGGTCAACGTCGTCGTCCACGTGGAGGCGCTGCCGACCGAGCTGCACTCAGGGATGTTCGGCGGGCCCGCTCCTGACGCACTCGCCGCACTGATCGCGATCCTCGCCTCACTGCGCGACGCCGAGGGCGACACCACGGTCGACGGCCTCGACAACACCCAGACCTGGACCGGCGCCCCCTACGACCCGCGTGCGTTCCGCACCGATGCCCAGATCGCCGAGCGCGAAGCACTCCTCGGCTCCGGGACCGTCTCGGACATGCTGTGGGCGCGTCCGGCGTTGACCGTCCTGGGCATTGACGCTCCCCCCGTGGTCGGGTCGAGCGCCGCGATCGTCCCCCGCGCCAGCGCCCGACTGAACCTCAGGATCCCGCCCGGCACGGAGCCCGCCGAGGCACTGGCGCGGTTGACCGACCACCTGCGCACCGCTGCGCCCTGGGGCGTATCGGTGCAGGTCGAGACCGAAGCGACCGGTGCGCCGTTCCGGGCGGTCACCGACGGACCCGCGTACGCCGCGATGCGGGCGGCGATGCGGGAGGTCTACGACACCGATCCGGTCCATCTCGGCCAGGGCGGTTCGATCCCGCTCTGCAACGTGCTCACCGACACCTACCCCGACGCCGAGCTGATCTTGATGGGCGTCGAAGAGCCACTGGCGCTGATCCACGCCCCCAACGAGAGCGTCGATCCGGCAGAGATCCAGCGCCTGGCCACGGCCGAGGCGCTCTTTCTGCAGCGTTACCGCTCACCCTGACCCTCGACCCGGCCGGGGAGTTCCGGCAGGATGGCGGTGCCCTGGACACCGCCCGGTGTCGTGGGCTCAGCGGCCCGAGGAGGCACTGGAGTGAAGCTCGTTCAGCGTGGACTTCCGAAGGCCCTGAGTGCGGGAGCGGTGACGGTCCTGTGCGCGGCGCTCCTGATGGGATGCGGCGACGACGCCGACGACGGCGCCGCCGCCGACCCGTCAGCGTCGGGTACGTCGGAGACCGTGGCCGCAGAGGAGCTCGACGGGCGTTCCTTCGTGGCTGACGAGGTCAGCGGGCACGATCTCGTCGAGGGCACCACGGTGCGTGTCTCCTTCGAGGACGGCATGGCGGTGAACGCCGGCTGCAACACCATGTTCGGCGCCTACACCGTGGAGTCCGAGGACGGTGCGGCGGTGATCCGGTGGGAGGACGAGCCGGGGGCCACGATGATGGGCTGCGTCGGTGGCCTGGCCGACCAGGACACCTGGCTGGCCGAGCTCTTCGCGGACGGTGTGACCGTCGAGCCCGCCGAGGACGGAGGCGAGGCCGATCTCGTCCTGACCGCCGGGGACGTGCGGATGGACTTCGCCGAGGTGGGTGACGGGAACGCCCCCGCCGATTCCTCGCCAGACGCCTTCGGTGCACGCATCAACGGCCCCACCACTGCTCAGCCGGGCGAAGTGCTGAAGCTGACGCTGACCAACACCGGTAGCCGTCGTGACTCGTTCAAGATCACCGTCAGCCCTGCGGACGCCGGCAAGGTCGGGCCGCGCTACTTCACGCTCCGATCCGGTCGCAGCGCCAAGTTCCGGCTCAAGGCCACGACGACGCCGCTCAGCCTCAAGGTCGAGAGCGTCGGCGCCGGCGGGTACGTCGACGCCTACACGGTCCGCTAGCAGACTTCTAGGCCTGCTCCGGCTCGGCCTCGAGCTTCGCGGCACGGATCGTCGTCCGCAGGAACGCCAGGCAGATCAGCCCGAAGACGATCGGCCCGCCGATGAAGAAGACCCGCCACACGATCAGTCCGGCGACCGCCGCAGCCTCCACCTCGATCCCGCCCAGGTCCACGAGCGCGGCGATGATCAGCGCGTCGACGATGCCGATCCCGGAGAAGAAGAAGACGGTGAACGGGTAGGCGAAGAAGTAGGCGATCGCCACGTCGACCACCGAGATCTCCGTGGTGTCCAGCCCGACGAAACGCAGGCAGAGCAGGAGCAGGGTCAGGTCCGCCACCAGCATGCCCACGGTCGCCACCAACGACCGTGGGAAGCCCCAGCGGAACCGCGCGGAGGCGTCGTGGCGGAAGCCGGCGCAGCCCTCGGCCCAGGCAGCGGGATCGACGCTGGGCCGGAACCGCCGTACCACCCGGGCCGAGCGATCCCCGACGGCCCGGGCGGTCCGGTCGGCACGGATCACCAGGATCAGCGCCGCCAGGATCCCGGCGGCGATCGCCACGCTGAGCAGATCCAGCCAGCGCAACCCGGGCTCCTGACCGGTGACCACGAGGAGCACGAAGCCGATCACCGGGGCGCCGAAGCGGACGATGTAGAAGGTCAGCATGTTCAGCGTGGTCCCGGCCAATGCCTGCGGCACCGGGACGTTCCAGGCGCGGAACAGCGCCACCCGGATCGCCATGTCGCCCGGAGGAGGCGCGACGCTCGCCATCATGATGCCGAGCTGGTCGTTGACCATCGCACGGAAGGGCCCGACCCCGGGGATGTAGAAGGCCAGCGGCAGTGCGTTGACGAACTGCCGCACCAGCAGTACCCCGATCAGGACCAGTGGCTGCCACCAGGCCAGGTGCCCGAGGGCGTCGCCGACGGCGGACCAGTCGATCTTGCCGACGATCCGGATGATCACCGTCGCGACGACGCCGGCGATGACGAGGTAGCCGAGGGGAAGCAGCCAACGTCGCAGCCTCGTCCGACCGGAAGTGCTCCGCTCCGCCACGGCTTCCACTCAGGCGTCCACTCAGAAGTCCACGGCGTCGCGGATGATCGGGCAGGTCATGCAGTGCCCACCACCACGTCCCCGGCCCAGCTCGGCGCCGACGATGGTGATCACCTCGACGCCGGCCTTGCGCAGCAAGGTGTTGGTGAGGGTGTTGCGGTCGTAGGTGAAGACCACCCCGGGCTCCAGTGCCACTGCATTGTTGCCACTGTCCCACTGCTGGCGCTCGGACTGGTAGACGTCGCCCCCGGTGTCGATCACCCGGATCGAGGACAGGCCCAGCTCGCGCGCGACCACGTCGACGAAGCGGGCATCGCCTTCGTCACGCACCTCGACGCCCGGTGCGGTGTCGGACGGCATCAGCGTGAACGTGTGGACCGCGTCCATGATCGTCGGGTAGAGCGTGACGATGTCGCGGTCGACGAAGGTGAACACCGTGTCGAGGTGCATCGCGGCACGCAGCTTGGGCATGCCGGCCACGATCACCCGCGTCGCAGCACCCTGCTCGAAGAGGGCTCTGGCGACCTGGGTGATGGCCTGGCGCGACGTACGCTCGCTCATCCCGACCAGCACCACTCCGTTGCCGACGGGCATCACGTCGCCCCCCTCGAAGCTCGCCTGGCCCCACTGCTGCTCGGGGTCGCCCCACCACACGGTCGAACCGACGAAGTCGGGGTGGTGGGAGTAGATCGCCTTGTAGAGGAGGGTCTCCTCCTTGCGGGCTGCCCAGTAGAGCGGGTTCATGGTGACCCCGCCGTAGAGCCAGCAGGTGGTGTCGCGGGTGTAGAGGGTGTTCGGCAACGGCGGCATCAGATACTCGCGGGCGCCAGTCGACTCCCGCGCCAGGCTGACGTAGCCGGATCGGAAGTCGTCGGGCAGGTCGCTGGTCGCCAGCCCGCCGATGAGGAACTCCGCGAGCTGCCGCTCCGGCAGACTCTCGAGGTAGGCGCGGGTGTCGTCGACCAGGCCCAGCCCCACCTGGTTGGGCACGATCTTGCGGTCCAGGATCCAGTCCTTGGCCCCCGGCTGTGCGAGCGTCTGTGCCAGCAGGTCGTGCAGCTCGACCACCTCGACGCCGCGCTGGGTCAGCTTGTTGACGAAGTCGGCATGGTCGCGCTGGGCGTTCTCCACCCACATCACGTCGTCGAAGAGCAACTCGTCGTTGTTGCTGGGGGTCAACCGGCGGTGCGCCAGTCCGGGGGAGCAGACCAGGACCTTGCGCAGTCGACCGACCTCGGAGTGGACGCCATAGCTGGCGGCGACAGAACTGGTCATCGGGTGCCTTTCTCGCGGTGGGGGTCGGTGGTCAGAGGGCGATCCGGCCGGTCCACAGCCCGACCGCGCCGATCACGCCGCCGGCCACGACCAGGGCGAAGACGGCGATCTCGGTCGGGGTGAACAGCCGCAGCCCGTGCTCGCTGCGGGCCTTGACGTAGAGCACCGCGGCAGGAGCCAGGATCACGGTGGAGAGCAGCACGAACTTCATCCCGGCGGCCTCGAAGAGGAAGAGCGTGTAGACCATGGCGGCACCGGCCACGATCGTCTCCCGGGTGCGCACCTTGGCCGCCACGCCGTCGTACGACTCTCCGGTCAGGCCGAGCTTGAGGGCGTAGGCGGCGGCCAGCAGGTACGGCAGCAGCGCCAGGCTGGTCGCCAGGTCGAGCATGAAATTGAGGGCGTCGTTGACGAAGAGGGTCAGCGCGAGCAGGGCTTGGACGCCGAGGGAGGTCACCACGAGTGCGGTGATCGGGGTGCCCTTCGCGTTCTCCCGGCCGAGGAACGACGGGAAGTCGTCGGCGCGGGCAGGGATGAACATGACCTCGGCCGCCATCAGGGTCCAGGCGAGGTAGGCGCCGAGGACCGAGACGATCACCGCGATGCTGATGAACCACTCGCCCCAGTCGCCCACCACCGACTCGAACACCCCGACCATCGAGGGCTGCCGGGTATCGGCCAGCTCCGGCTGCGGTACGACGGCGTAGCTGGAGAGCGTGACCAGCGCGAAGATCGAGAGCACGCTGAGGAAGCCGAGCACGGTGGCCTTGCCGACGTCCTCGCGCCGCTTGGCGTAGCGGGAGTAGACGCTGGCGCCCTCGATGCCGATGAAGACGAAGGTGGTGATCAGCATGGTGTTGCGGATCTGCTCGTCGAGGGTGCCGAGGTCGCCGTACCCGTAGGCGGTCCAGTTGTCGGCGAAGACGCCGGCGTCGAAGGAGACCAGCAGCACCACGATGAAGACCAGGATCGGGATGATCTTGCAGACCGTGACGATCCGGTTGATCACCGCGGCATCCCGGACCCCGCGGGCGATGAGGTAGTGGAAGAGCCACACGCCGGCCGTGGCCAGCGCCACCGCGAGCACCGTGTCGCCGTCCCCGAAGCCGTCGAAGAAGGCGCCGAGGGTGGCTCCGATGAACACCCAGTAGAAGGCGTTGCCAGCCACCGAGCTGGCCCAGAAGCCGATCGCCGAGTTGAAGCCGGCGTAGTCACCGAAGCCGGCCTTCGCATAGATGAAGACACCGGAGTCCAGGTCAGGCTTGCGGATCGCGAGGTTCTGGAAGACGAACGCGAGCATCAGCATGCCGGTGCCGGCGATCGCCCAGGCGATCAACGACCCCAGGATGCCGGTGGCCACGCCGAACCGCGCCGGCAGGGAGAACACCCCCGCGCCGACCATGCCGCCGACCACCATCGCGGTCAGCGTCGGGAGGCTCATCTTGGCGACGGCGCCGCCGGTGGCCGGAGCATCGGACTGCGTGGTCATGCGCCCTCCTCGTCGACCCGCCCGGCCGATGCCGGGCGCAACCGATTCGTCGCTCACCCTAGGGATTCGCGGAGGAGAGCGGCAAGCACCGTCAGGACTGTGGTCCGCTCGGTGGGACACCGGCCGTTGGTCGTCGGCTCATCGCGATCACCCCGAGCACCGGGCCGGGCACGAGCAGGAGGAACGCGTACTGCCACTCCGAGGCGTCGGCCAGGACGGGCACCAACTGGATGCTGAGCACCGTCAGGGCGAAGCCGAGCGCGGTCTGCGCGCTCAGCGCGGTGCCGATGAAGCGTTGGTCGGCGACCTCGGAGAGCGCGGTGGAGAAGACGCCGGAGTCGGCGATCACCGATGCCCCCCACACCCCGCAGAAGACCGCGAGGATCGGAGCCGGCGCAAGGAAGGCAAGCGGTGAGAGCACGCAACAGGCGCCGCTGACCGACAGCGCGGTGACCGCGGCCGGAGTCCGGCCGAACCGATCGGCGGCCCATCCACCGACCAGGCAGCCGAGCAGGCCGCAGAGACCCATGGTGGTGAAGATCAGCAGGCGGTCGTCGGTGTCCGGCGAGGTCGAGCCGGCGGCGTGGGCGACGAAGAACGGGACCCAGGTCCACAGCGCGTAGAGCTCCCACATGTGGCCGAAGTAGCCGAGGTTCACCCGCCGCGGACCCGCTTCGCGGAACATCTCGATCGCATAGCGCGGATGCAAGGTGGTGGGACCGGCCGCGAGGTGTGGTCCGGGCCGGACCGCGATCAGTGCGACAGCTGCACCAGCGAGCGCGATCGCGGCGGTCACCCGCAGCACGTCGCGCCAGGGGAGCGTGGCCAGGCCACCGACCAGGTGCGGCAGCGCCGAGCCGAGGGTGAGCGCGCCGATCATCAGGCCCATCGCCGTCCCCCGGCCTCGCGCGCCGGCCCAGGAGGCGGTCAGCTTCATCCCGACCGGATAGACGCCGGCGAGGAACGCCCCGGTCAGAAACCGCAGGGCGAGCGCAGGGCCGAAGGAGTCCACCGTCAGGGCCACTGTGAAGGTCGCGGCCGCCGCCAGTGCGGCGCTGACCGCCATCAACAGGTGCGGCGCCACCCGGTCGGCCAGGTTCAGAGCGGTGGAGACGAGCGCGCCGGTGGCGAAGCCCAGCTGCACCGTCCCGGTCAGCCACACCGCTTGGCCGGTCGAGATGTCCCAGTCGGCCTGCAGGCTCGGCACCACCGCCGACACCGAGAACCACACGGCCAGCGCAAGCACCTGGACGATCGCGATCAGCACACGCTGCACGCGGGGGTCGAGCATGGCACCAGGGTGCCGCAATCTCGGCCCGCGGGCCCCTGATCCGGCACGACGGGCGGTCCCGCGTCGGGCTGAAACGTTACAGCGCAGAAATCGCCCGTTCTCCCGGACTGCTCTTCCGCCGCATAGAAAGCACTGGTCCGCATGTTCAGCCAGTGGAAGGCAGCAACTCCCTCATGTTCCGAAACTCTTCCGGCCGGTGGTGTTCTGGCAGGTTCGTGGCGTCAGCGACGTTCGCCGCCTTGTGTTGGGGTGCCGTGGGGCCCACCCCCTCGGCCTCCGGCCTGACCAGCGTCGACACGACGGCCGCTGACGGAGCGGTCGTGATCGGTATCAACGACGCTCGTCGACCGGGTCTGGACACCGGTTCGATCCGCAGCATCAGCAACTCCCGAATGGAGGGGTTCGGCAACCTCTTCCTCCGCGTTCCCGGCGACGCGCGGATGAACGACCAGATGCTGCGCGGATTCGGTCTTGCCGCCGACGGCGTCGGCAGCTTCCGCTCCAACCGTTCGGTGCGCCTGGGCGACGTGCTGGTGACCCGCAAAGTCGACGTGGCGACGGCATCGGCGACGACGAGCTTCTTCGACACCTTCACCAACACCGCCACCGATCCGGTCACCATCGAAGTGTCCTTCGGTGGTTCGCTCGGCTATGGGACGGCCCCCGCCACGGCCGGCGTTGTGACCGCCAGCGAAAGCGGTGACGCAGTCGCCGACGCGGCGGACTCGTGGATCGTTGCCACCTCCGAAGGCAACTACCGCCCGAGCGGCGTCGTCGTCGGCGACGGCGTGGACGCGCTCGGCGACCAGCAGAACAACCCGTTCGAGGACGCCTACGCCACCACCGGGAGCGCGGCGAACGACATCGGCTTCATCCACGAGCTCACGCTTGGCCCTGGCGAGTCGACCTCGCTGCTGCAGTACGTGCTCGTCGGCGCCCGCGGGGACTCGACCGAGATCGTGGATGCCACCGCCGCGCTGGCCGAGGCGCCGGGGTTGGACGCGCTCTCTCTGGACGAGATCTGCACGATCGCCAACTGGGACGTCACTGCGTATGCCGACACCTGCCGGGGTGCCGACCCGCTCGCGCTGCCGGCTCCGGCCGACACCCCGCCGGGGACCACCGACATCGCCTACGACGTCGCCGGAAAGACGATCGCCGAGCTGCAGTCCGACATGAGTGCGGGCACGGTGACCTCGGTGGAGATCACCCAGGCCTACCTGGACCGCATCGCCGCCTACGACCAGGGCGCCTGGGGGTTCCACGCCTTCATCACCGTCGCCGACAACGCACTTGACCAGGCACGCGCGGCCGATGCCGCGCGGGCCGAGGGAACGACCGGTGATCTGCTGGGCATCCCCCTGGGCATCAAGGACCTCTACGACACCAAGGACATGCCGACCACGGGTGGCACCAAGGCGTTGCAGGACTGGCAGCCGGGCACCGATGCCTGGCAGGTCGCCAAGCTGCGCGAGGCCGGTGCGGTCATCATCGGCAAGACCAATCTCTCCGAGTTCGCCAACTCGGGGTCCTGGAGCGAGAGCGGCTTCGGGCAGGTCTGGAACGGCCTCTATCCCTCCAAGTCGTCCTTCGGTTCCAGCGGCGGCTCCGCCACCGCGGTGGCGACAGACCTGGCGGCCGGGGCGATGGGCACCCAGACCGGTGTCTCGCTCTACGCGCCCTCCACCGGTGCCGGTCTGACCACCTTCCGCGGCACCGACGGCCTGACCAGCACCAACGGTGTGATGCCGCTGACCTGGGCCACCGACTACGCCGGCCCGATGGCGAAGACCGTCACCGACGTCGCGTCACTGCTGGACGCCACCGCCACTCAGAGCACCGGCAACAACCCCGACGACCTGCTCACGAGCCGGGTGGACAACGACCTGCGCCCGGAGGAGTGGAAGTCGGCTCTGGCCGCGGATGCGCTCGAGGGCAAGGTGATCGGGTACCGACCCGAGTCGTTCGTCTCGACCCAGGTGGGCGACGACGGCGCCGGCCAGCGGGTCCTTCACCAGGTCCGTACGGCGCTGGAGTCGGCCGGCGCGACGCTGATCGAGATCAGTGGTTCCCCGGACAACCCGCCTTCCGGGGACTACCCGACCACCGGCAATGCCGGCGCCGAGGGCTGGGAGCGGTACCAGGCAGAGAGCCGCGACGTCGCCTTCCCCTACACGACCGCGGAGCTGATGGAGCACCCGGCGAACCTGCCCTACAACGTCTCCAGCAGCTACACCCGTGAGCCGATGGACGACACCAGCGTGGAGAACCTGCTTGCCCGCCGCGACCAGTACAAGTTGAACGCCGGCACCTGGATGGAGACCGCGGGGGACGAGCCCGTCGACGCGGTCATCTACCCGGGCTTCCTCAGCCAGATGGGCAACAACGACGCCAGCTCGGCGATCTTCAGCTCCGACCGCGGCTCCGGGGTGATCACCCAGAGCGTCGGACTGCCGACCGTGATCCTGCCGGTGGGTGCCAACGCCGACGGCCAGACGAACAACGTGCAGATCGTCGGAAGAGCGTGGGACGACGCCGAGGTTCTCGGCATGGGTTACGCGCTGGAGCAGGTCGTCGATGCGCATGTCCACTCCGAGGTCGCCCCGGCGCTGGCGTGGTCCGGTCCGGCGGAGTCGACGACCACGGCGACGCTGCGCACGACCTCGACGACGTACGGCAAGGCGGCGAAGCTGGTCGTCCAGGTCAGCGCGGAGCCGACTGCTACCGGACGGGTCAGCGCCGAGGTCGACGGTCGCACGGTGAGCGGGACGGTTGCCGCTGGGCGGGCGGTGCTCAGCCTGCCCGCCAAGACCGGCGTCGGCACCCACCTGGTCACGGTGACCTACGCCGGATCGGCAAGGGTCGCCGGCAGCCAGGCGACGACCACGCTGCGGGTCACCAAGGCGAAGCCGACGGTGCGGACCTCGCTGATCGCCAACCCCGTCAAGTCAGGCAAGAAGGCCAAGGTCAAGGTCCGGATCAGCGGGGTGGCCGGCAGCTCGACAGCGCTGATCTACGACGGCAAGCGCGTGATCGCGACCCGCAAGCTGGGCGCCCGGCAGGTGATCACACTTCCGCGCCTGGCCCCCGGCAAGCACAGCATCCGGGTCCGGATCGAGGCGAACGCCAGCCACACGGCGGCCTGGAGCAAGGCGGTGGTGCTGCGGGTGGTGCGGCGCTGATCTGGCGCGGAGCCGATCCGACACCGTGTGGCCTGTCCGTCATCTGGTGACTGGCAGGCCACACGCTGTCTCGTCCTACAGCTCGGTGACCGCCGTGCCTCAGCGGATCGGCGCGGCGAGGGGGAGGCTCCTGTCGACGAGCGCGCGGACCTGCGAGCCGCAGGTGGAGATCACCTCGGCGTCCGCGCAGTAGTACGCCGCCGTACGGCCACCGGTGGCGAGATCCCTCGCCCAGGTTGCTGCGAAGTCGCGCAGGCGTGCCGTCTGCGTCGTACTGGCCGAGCAGCCCGCGCCGAGGACGCCGATGACATCGCTGTCCTCGCCCTCGACGTCGATGTGACAGCTGCCTCCCGACGGGACTCCCCAGGTGTACTTGCTCCAGACCAACTGGACGCCGACGTAGTCGCTGTCGAGTCCGACCAGGGCTCCGTGGGAGTTGTTGAAGAGGTTGGTGACGCTGGGGCGGGCGGTCACCGCCAGGACGGGGCGAGCGGTGCCGTCTGCGATCGCCGCGAGGTTGGCGCTGAAGTCGCCGCTGGCGACGGGGTCGAAGAGGATCGCGCCGGCGAGGTCCGGATAACCGTTGGCGACCAGTCGCGCCCCCAGCTCACTGGCGAAGTGGCCGCCAGCTGAGTGGCCGCCGACGATGTAGCGCTGGGGTAGCGGTGTGCCGTTCGGGGGGACGAGCGCCCGCTGCGTCATCAGGTCGCCGAGCGCGTCGGCGAGTCCCGGGTTCCCGGCCGTCATGTCGCCGTTCACGCACAGCACCATCACGCCTTGCTCGGCGATGGCCTTGCTGGTGCCACGCAGATTGCCGCATCCGCGGCTGAACCCGTGGTTGAGGACCATCAGCGCGGACGCGGTGGTGCGCGGCAGGTACCAGTCCGCGCTGTGGCTGGTGCCGGCGATGACGATCTGCGTGTTCACACAGTCGCTGTTGCTGGAGGAGTAGTTGTCGCAGGCGACATCGGCCGCCTGGGCAGCGGGGTCGTGACCGACCATGCCGCCGAAGAAGGTGGCGGTGGCAACCAGGCCGCCGAGGGCTGCCGACAAGTGCTTCTTCATCGAGGTTCTCCCGAGGTCGTGCGCGGTACCGTCCGCGCCGATCTCGAACCTAGGGAGGTCCGCCGGAGCAGGAAAATATATGACATATGAATCGTGATCGAGTTGTGACCCTTTCCAGGAAGGCCGCTATGCCGCCCGCGCATCGTGCGAGGCCGAACCGGTGTTGGCGATGCGCGGGCCCGCGCGCCTACCCTCGCCGAGGAGGAGCGTCGGCCGAGCGAGGAGGTAGCGCCCGGTGAACGACGCCCTGTGGCTGGTGCTCGCTGGCATCGGCGCCGGCCTGACCGGGTCGGTGGCCGGGCTCGCCTCCCTGATCAGCTATCCCGCCCTGCTCGCCTTCGGCCTCCCGCCGTTGGCCGCCAACGTGACCAACACCGTTGCGCTCTTCGGCGTCACCGGAGGAACCATCGCCGGTTCGCAGCGCGAGCTGCGCGGGCAGGGTCGTCGGGTGCTGCGTCTGGCCGGGATCTCGCTGCTGGGCGGGGCGCTCGGGGCGGCGCTGCTGCTGACCACCCCGGAGGAGGCGTTCGAGGCGGTCGTGCCGTGGCTGATCGGGTTCGGCGCCACCTTGCTGCTGCTCCGGGACCGGATCCGCGGCTGGGCCGCCCGCCACTCCCGACCCGAGCGGCCCGCCACCGACGGTCGGCTGCGGGCCGCCGGGTGGACGCTGGTGGTGCTGGTGCTGGGGGTGTACGGCGGCTACTTCGGGGCCGGTGTCGGCATCATCGCGCTCGCCGTACTGGCGCTGGAGCGGGTCGAGCCGCTGGCGATCACCAACGCCGTCAAGAACGTGGCGACCGGCGCCGCCAACGGTGCCGCGGCGATCGCCTACATCGTGTTCGCCCCGGTCGACTGGACCGCAGCCGTGGCACTGGCCACAGGTGCGGTGATCGGTGGCCTGATCGGCCCGGCAGTGGTCCGGGTCGCTCCGGAGCGCCCGCTGCGCTGGTTGGTGGCGATCGCCGGCTTCGGGTTGGCGATCCACCTCGCCACCGGCTGAGCCACCAGCGTCAGCGCACGAGGCAGGGCCGCTTCGGGTCGAAGGTCCAGTCGGAGACCAGGTACTGCATGGCGATGCCGTCGTCGCGGGCGCCGAGGCCGTGCTCCCGATAGAGCTCGTGGGCCGCGGCCAGCCGGTCCCGGTCCAGCCGCACGCCGAGGCCGGCAGCGGTCGGCACCTCGATCGCGCCGTCCCGGATCTCCAGCGGCGCCTCGGTCAGGCCCTGGCCGTCCTGCCAGATCCAGTGCGTGTCGAGCGCGGTGATCTCGCCCGGGGCAGCCGCGCCGACCTGGGTGAACATCGCCAGCGAGATGTCGAAGTGGTTGTTGGAGTGCGATCCCCAGGTCAGTCCGAAGTCGTGGCAGAGCTGGGCGACGCGGACCGAGCCGGCCATCGTCCAGAAGTGCGGGTCGGCCAGCGGGATGTCGACGGCGTCGGTGCGGATCGCGTGGGCCATCTGCCGCCAGTCGGTGGCGATCATGTTGGTCGCCGTGCGCAGGCCGGTGGCCCGCTTGAACTCGGCCATCACCTCTCGGCCCGAGTAGCCGCCCTCGGCTCCGCAGGGATCCTCGGCGTAGGCCAGTACGTCGTCCTTGCCGCGCAGCAGTCGCACTGCGTCGGCGAGCAGCCAGCCACCGTTGGGGTCCAGGGTGATCCGGGCGTCGGGGAACCGCTCGTGCAGCGCGGTGACCGCGGCGACCTCCTCCTCGCCGGGCAGTACGCCGCCCTTGAGCTTGAAGTCGACGAAGCCGTAGCGCTGTTGTGCGGCCTCGGCGAGCCGGACCACGGCCTCGGGGGTCAGTGCCTCCTCGCGCCGCACCCGCTCCCAGGCGTCGGCGCCGTCGGCCTCACGCAGATAGGGCAGGTCGGTGCGGTCCGGGTCGCCGACGTAGAACAGGTAGCCGAGCATCGGCACGCTGCTGCGCTGCTGGCCGTCGCCGAGCAGCTCTGCCACCGGCACTCCCTGCGCCTGCCCGGCCAGGTCGAGCAGTGCCGACTCGATCGCGGTCACCGCGTGCACGGTGGTGCGCAGGTCGAAGGTCTGCAGGCCGCGTCCGGTCGCGTCGCGGTCGGCGAACCGGTCGGCCACCGCCCGCAGCAGGGACCGGTACGTCGCCACCGGGGCGCCGACGAGCAGCTCGGCGGCATCGGCGATCGTGGCGCGGATGGCTTCGCCGCCCGGCACCTCGCCCAGGCCCTCACGGCCTTCGCTGTCGGTGACGATCGTGATGTTGCGGGTGAAGAACGGTGCGTGCGCACCGCTGAGGTTGAGCAGCATCGAGTCGTGGCCGGCGACCGGGACCACCTCGACCTTGGCGATCGTCGCGTTCACAGAAGTGCTCACGGCAGCTGCAGCTCTCCGTCGATCCGGCGGGTCAGGTGCCACGGGTTGTCGTCGCGGACCGCGGCGGGCAGCAGTCCGGCCGGCACGTCCTGGTAGGCGACCGGCCGCTGGAAGCGCTCGATGGCCAGGCTGCCGACGGAGGTGCCACGGGCGTCGGAGGTGGCCGGGAACGGGCCGCCGTGCACCATCGCGTGGCCGACCTCGACCCCGGTGGGCCAGCCGTTGAACAGGATCCGGCCGACCTTGGTCTCGAGCACCGGCAGCAGTCGTGCCGCGGCGTCGGCGTCGGCGTCGGCGGCGTGCACCGTCGCGGTGAGCTGGCCCTCCAGGGAGGCCAGATGGTCGGCGAGCTCGGCCGCGTCGTCGTACCGGACCACGACGCCGGACGCGCCGAAGACCTCGTCGGTCACGCCGGCGAGCGCGTCGGCCTCGACCACCTGGGGCGCCGGGGCGTCCTCCTCGCCCGCCTCGCCCTGGCCGACCACGCGGACCCCGGCGGTGTCGCGAAGCGCGGCGGCTCCGGAGGTGTAGGCCGTGGCGATGCCCGAGGTGAGCATGGTGGCGCCGGTCGCTGCGGCGACGGCCTCGCCGGCGGCGGTGAGGAAGGCATCGCCGGACTCGCCCCGCGGCAGGAAGAGCAGCCCGGGGTTGGTGCAGAACTGGCCGGAGCCGAGCGTCAGCGAGCCGACGTAGGCCTGTGCCAGCCCTGTGGTGTCCTCGCCCAGCGCGCCGGGGAGCACCACGACCGGGTTGATCGAGGACATCTCGGCATAGACCGGGATCGGTTCGGTCCGCGCGGCGGCGGCGGCGACCAGGGCCAGACCGCCGCCGCGGGAGCCGGTGAACCCGACGGCCTTGATCCGCGGGTCGGTGACCAGGTCCTGGCCGAGAGCGATGCCGTCCTCGCCCGGCCCGGCGAGCAGGAAGGAGAAGGTGCCGGGGTGCAGGCCGGCCTTCTCCACGGCGCGGGTGATCGCCTGTGCGACCAGGTGGCCGGTGCGTGGGTGGGCCGGATGGCCCTTGACCACGACCGGGCAGCCGGCGGCGAGTGCGGAGGCGGTGTCGCCGCCCGCGGTGGAGAAGGCGAGCGGGAAGTTGCTCGCCCCGAAGACCGCGACCGGACCGAGCGGCACCTGGCGCTGCCGGATGTCCGCACGCGGCAGCGGCTCACGCGCCGGCTGGGCAGGGTCGATCCGGACCCCGAGGTGGTCGCCGCGTCGTACCACCTCGGCGAACATCCGCAGCTGGCCGGTGGTCCGACCGATCTCACCGGTGATCCGTCCTGCCGGGAGATGGCTCTCGGCGACGGCGGCCGCCGCGATCGTCTCCCGGTCGGCCTCGATCTCGGCGGCGACAGCGTCCAGGAAGTCGCCGCGGGCCTGCGGATCGGTCGCGCGGTAGCCGCCGAACGCCTCGGCGGCGGCGGTGGTGGCGGTGGCGACGTCGGGGTGGGTCTCCTCGACGCCGGCGATGATCGAGCGGGGGTCGGTCATGACTTCCTCTCAGCAGCAGTGGTGGGTCGTCGTCAGGAGATGCGGGCGATCAGGTCGCGCAGCTCGGCGACCTCGGCCTCGTGCAGGTTGGTCAGCGGCGGGCGGACCGGTCCGGCCGGCCGTCCGACCGCGTCGAGACCGGCCTTGACGATCGACACCGCGTAGCCGGCGGTGCGGTCGCGGATGTCGAGGTAGGGGATCACGAACTCATTGAGTCGACGGTAGACCTCGTCGCGGTCCTGGGCACGCACGGCGTCGTAGAACTCGATCGCCCAGCCGGGCAGGAAGTTGAAGAGCGCCGAGGAGTAGGTGCTCACCCCGAGCTGGAGCAGCGGCAGCGCGAAGGTCTCCGCGGTGGGCAGGCCGCCGACGTAGATCAGTCGGTCACCGACGCGGGCGTAGGTACGGGTCATCTGCTCGATGCTGCCCACGCCGTCCTTGAAGCCGATCATGGTCGGGTTGCGATCCGCGATGGCGGCGACCGACTCGTCGTTGAGCACGGCGTTGGCGCGGCTGTAGACGACGACACCGAGGTCGGTCGCCTGACAGACGGCGGTGACGTGCTCGACGAGTCCGGCCTGGCTCGCCTCGGTGAGGTACGGCGGCATCAGCAGCAGGCCGTCCGCACCGGCAGCCTCGGCGGCCTTCGCCTGCGCGATCGCGTTGGCGGTGCTGCCGGTCGCGGGCGCGAGCACCGGTACGGCGCCGTCGACCTCGTCGACCGCGGCGCGGACCACCTGGTCGGTCTCCTCGGCGGTCAGC
Source organism: Nocardioides sp. BGMRC 2183 (assembly GCA_008123405.1). GTDB lineage: Bacteria > Actinomycetota > Actinomycetes > Propionibacteriales > Nocardioidaceae > Nocardioides. Next base: position 61,099 of record VSSA01000020.1, on the reverse strand, counting down.
GAGAACGCCTCGCCGGTGCCGCCGGCAGCGAAGAGCCCGGCGACCGGGTGCTCGGCGAGCCAGGAGAGGTGCTTGCGGTAGGCGCCCTCGTCGAAGGCGAGGTCCTCGGTGAAGTGGGTGACCGGGAAGGACAGCAGTCCGCTCTTGAGCTGGGCTGCCAGGTCGGTCGGGCTGTACTCGGTCACAGTTGCGTCCTTGCCTCGTGGTGGTGAGATGACCGTCACGCTAGGCGCGGTGAGTGATGCCTGTCCAAGCCCGAAATTGGATGGGGTGATACCTGCCGGGCATCGTCGTCGGGTGGCGGCAGGGGCGCCGCCCCCAGTGGCGCAGCGGTGGCGGGTGGCGCGTCGTCGCGCCACCGCCACCTACCTGCCGCAACCTCTAGGGCGGGTCCCCCAAGCCGCCCCTCGTCACTCCTCCTCGAAGACGGGTGATCCGTCGGTCGGGATGACGATGGCGCTCGCCTTGGTCAGGTCCACCGTGTAGGTGCCGCCGGCCCGAACGGTGCGCAGCACCGCGTTCGCCTCCGCCTTGGAGTCGAACCGTTGGGTGCGCAGGATCTCGCTCAGCTCGGGGCGGATGGACTCGACCGGACCCACGCCAGGGAGGAAGCCCCGGTAGGAGTCGAGGACATCGAGCTCGAACTGGACGTACCAACCCTCGGGGTCGTGGACGTGATTGTCGAGCCGGATCGCCGCGCCGTTGCGCAGCAGCGGGATGCGCGGGTTGACGTTCATCGCCTGGTCATAGCCCTGGATCACCTTCCCGTCGTCCACGAGGGTGACCTCGACATCGGTGGCGCCGTTCTCCCGGCCTGGCTTGAACGGACCGAAGGTCTCGATGCTCTGGTAGCCCGGTTGCGCGTCGGAGACGGCGTTCGTCGCCACCTCGTACCGCTTCTCCAGCTGGTTGATGAACTCACCCTCGACCAGGGCGTCGAGCATGGTCAGCTGACGTCGCTTGTTGGCCGGGTCGTTGTTGTAGGCGACGAGGGCTTGGTTGATGTCGACCAGCGGGAACTGGTTGGCGTGCTGCGGCGCTGCATAGTCCACGTCGAGACGCTGTTGGAGCCAGGCGAGGTTGTAGGCGAACCCGAGACGCTGCCACCCGTTCGTGGCGTTGACGGTCTTCGGGCCCCAGCCGTAGCCGCCCATGTAGCCGAAGGTGACCCGTTCGCTCGTCTCGGGGTTCTCCACGTCGAACTCGAACGAGGTCGAGCCGGTCGTGTGACCAGGCGTCCACAACGGAAGGAGCCTGACGTTGCCGAGATCGATCCACTCGTCGTAGGTCAGGAAGGTGGACCGCTCGCGGATCACGGTCTCCGAGGCCGGGAGGCCCGGAGGAAGGTTCCAGACGTTGCCGATCGCGTCCTTCTCGAGCCCGACCACGTCCTCGCGCGGCGACCACATCTCCAGCTCTCCGCCGGCGTTCTCGATCATCGTGAGCAGCTCGACGTGCGTGCCGTAGTGGTCACCGTGGCCGTGCGGCATGACCACCGCGTCGATGTCGCGCGGGTCGTAGCCCATCGCCTCGATGTTCTTCCAGTACTGGTACCCGCTGTTCGGCCACCCGCTGTCGACGAGGACCAGCTTGTCGTCACTGGTGGTGCTGGTGCCCATGTCGGCGTCGAAGAGGTACAACGAGACCTCGTTGTCGCCGACGTAGTACATGGTGTCCGGCACGATCTCGAACGGCTCGGTGCTCCGGGTGTACGCCGCGTTGGTGACGCCGGTCGCGTTGATGTCGGCATAGCGCTGACCGGAGACCGGGTCCACGCCCTTGTCCTCGAGCAGATAGCTCATCGTCGGCGTGTCCCACACGGGCTTGCCGTCGGAGGTGTCGGCCGGCGTGAAGTAGAAGATGTCGGTCACCTTCGCCTTCTTGGCCTTCCGGTAGTCCTTGTCGAAGACCACGAACGCCTGCTGCCGCTCGGTGTTCGCGTAGTCGTAGTTGGCGGTGACCGGCACCGCCGAGTACGTCGAAGGCCGCGAGGTCGACCAGTCGGTGGTGTCCACCTCGTAGACGTCGACCGTCTTCTTGACCCGGTAGGTCTCCTCGTAGCGCTTGCGTGCCTTCGGGAAGGCGCGACCCGCCTGGTCGTGGGTGACCCGACGTCCGTCGCCGATGGTGATCGTCTTCCGGTCCTTGTCGTAAACCCATCCGGCGGCCACCGCGTTGCCGACCTTGCCGTTGCGCGGTGCCAGCTCCGGCCCGTACTTCTGCATGTCGAACACAGCACGGGTGCCCTTGGTCAGCGCCGTGTGGAACGTGGTTGCCGCGTCGGTCGGCACGATGACGCTGCCGCGACGGGTCTCGAAGTCGACGAGCGCGCCCGGTGCGACGGAGTCCGCGATCGTCGTGGCCTCCTCGGGGCGCACCGATTCGGTCTCGACCGTCGTGCGCCGTCCGTCGGTGAGGACGGGAACGCTCACCCGGGGCCACTTCTTCGGGCCGACGACACTGGGCTCGCCGATGACGAACGCCACCTGGACGTCGGCCTTGCCTGGCTTCTGCTTCGGTGCCCGCTGCTCGGCCTGGGCGACCTGGCCGGTTCCGAGCGCGATGAATGCCACCGAGGTCCCGATGGCGATCAAGCGTCTGATCATGGTGATCTCCTGGTAGAGATGAACGCCTCTGTGGTGGGTGAGGCTAAGAACGGCGCAGTGACGCCGTCCAAGCCCCTTTTCGAATGGCTTCATGCTCGTTGGGTATGACGGCGGTCACACCGACCGCGGATCTCGCCAGCTGTCGATCGGGCCCCGGTGGCGCGGAGCGCCGGGACTCAAGCAGTCGATGCCACCCGTTCGACGACGTCGAGCACGCGACGTACGACCGGGCTCACGTTGGTGCGTGCCCAGATCGCGTGCAGCTCGACCGGCCGCTCCGGGTCGACGTCGAGGCGGGTGTCACCGCCACCGTGGTCCAGGGCCTTGTGCACCACGCCCTCCACGTGCAGCGAGGCGGCGGAGGCAGGGGCGAGCGCCAGTCCGCGCTCGGCGCTGACCAACAGCATCGCCGTGAGCACCTGGTGCACCCGCTGCTCGATCCGCGGGTGCGCGTTGGCCAGGAAGCGGACCACCATCTCGTGGAAGTAGCGCGACTGTTGCGGGTGATAGCCGATCACCGCTTCGCCCTCGAAGTCCTGCGGCGTCAGCGGTCGGTCCAGAGCGGCCAACGGATGCGCGTCCGGTACGACGGCCATCAGCGGCTCGCGCAGCACCACTCGCGAAGCGAGCAAGGTGGTGTCGAACGGGGGGCGCGCGAGGCCGATGTCGAGCTCACCGCGACGGATCCCATCCACCTGGGCGTTGGTGACCCGTTCGGAGAGCTGGACCTCGACGTCCGGCAGCTCGGCGGTCAGCCGCCGCAGCAGCGGGCCCAGGATCGAGATCGCGGAGACCGCGGTGAAGCCGAGTCGGAGCACTCCGGCAGCGCCGGCGTCGACCCGACGGGCCAGGTCTCCGGCCCCCTCGACCAGGGTGAGCAGCCGGTACGCCTCGTCGAGGAACGCCGTGCCGGCGCCGGTGAGCTCGACCCGCCGGTTGTCGCGGACCAGCAGCTGGGCGCCGATCGCGCGTTCCAGTTTCTGGATCTGTCGGGAGAGCGGTGGCTGGGTCATCTGGAGCCGCTCGGCAGCGCGCCCGAAGTGCAGCTCCTCGGCGACGGCGACGAAGGAGCGGACCTGGTCGAGGGTGATCACGGTCCCACCTTACGATGCGCGAAGTGGATCACTTCATGCCGAATCGGGCTTGGACGAGCATCGACGAACGTCCTTAGTGTCGGTGGTCACACGCCGGGTCCCTGCCCGGACGACGGACCTAGGAGTCAACGATGCGCAAGCACACCACCCGCTTCGCCGCCCTCATCGGCGGCGCGAGCCTGGCACTGACCGCCTGCGGCGGAGTCGAGACCTCCACCGGCGGCGGTGGCGACGGCGACTACCCCTCGGGCACCGTCGAGATGCTGGTCGGCGCTTCCGCCGGCGGCTCTTCCGACCTGATCAGCCGCGCCGTCTCCACGGGACTCTCCGACGAGTTCGGCACCTCGTTCCCGGTGATCAACCGCGAGGGCGCCAACGGCGCCCTGGCCGCCAACGAGCTCGCCGGTGCCGAGCCCGACGGCAGCACCATCGCCATCCAGAACGCCTCGCTCTTCGCGATCACGCCGCTGGCGGTCAGCGAGGACGAGGCGACCAGCATCGACGACTTCGACGTGCTCTACGGCGTCTCCCGCGACGACTACGTGCTGGTCACCAACGCCGACAGCGACTACCAGTCGATCGAGGACATCGAGAAGGCCAACGGCAAGCTCACCTACGGCACCACCGGCGTCGGCACCGGCTCCCAGGTCTCCTGCGCGCTGACCTTCGAGACCGCCGGCGTGGACTCCGAGGCGGTTCCCTTCGACGGCGGCGCCCCGGCACTGACCGCGCTGCTGGGCAACCAGGTCGACTCCGCCTGCCTGCAGGTCGGCGAGGCGATCGAGAACATCGAGTCCGGCAAGCTCACCGCGCTCAGCGTCTTCGGTCCGGAGCGGATCGACTACCTGCCCGACGTGCCGACCGCGCAGGAGCAGGGTCTCGACGTCGAGGTCACCCAGTATCGGTTCCTGACCGTGCCCAAGGGCACCCCGGACGACGTCAAGGAGACGCTGATCGAGGGTCTGGAGGCGACGTTCGAGACCGAGGACTACCAGAAGTTCAACGAGCAGAACAGCCTCACCCCGCTGGAGATCCCCGGCGACGAGGTCGTCGCCCAGCTCGAGGAGGACCAGCAGCGGTACGCCGACCTGATCGAGGAGTACGGCATCAACCTGGGTGCCGAGGGCTGATCCAGCATCACGCTGGACCCGCGCTGAAGCGAGAGGACGCATCATGACCGACGAGCGCACCCCGCGCCAGGACATCCTCGAGGAGATCGAGGCCGAGGTGGCCGAGACCCTCGCCGATGAGGAGCTGCCCCCCGGCGGCCCCGCCTACCAGACGGTGGGTGCGCTCGTCGCTCTCGCGATCGGCGTCGGCGGCATGGTGCTGGCCCTGGACTATGGCCTGGACGGCCTGCGTCGTCCCGGCGCAGGCATGTGGCCGTTCGTGATCTCCGCGGTGATCACGTTCCTCTCCGTCGTGCTGCTGATCGTGGGCCGACGGCTCGAGGACAGTGTCGCCTTCAGCAGGGTCAGCCTGCTGCCGGCCATCGGCGTCCTGACCTTCATCGGACTCGGCGTACTGATGCCGTTGGTCGGCTTCGAGATCCCGTCCCTGGTGCTGTGCGTCATCTGGCTGCGGTTCCTCGGCGGCGAGTCCTGGCGCAGCACGATCGTCATCTCGGTCTGCACGGTGGCGGCCTTCTACTTCCTGTTCCTCTACGGGCTGAGCATCCCTCTGCCCCACCTGCTGGTCTTCTGAGAGGAGTCGACCCATGGACGCATTCCTCGACGGCTTCGCCGTCGTCGCGCAGCCGGAGACCCTTCTCTACTGCCTGATCGGCGTGCTGATCGGCATGTTGATCGGCGTGCTGCCCGGCCTCGGACCGGCCGCCACCATGGCCATCCTGTTGCCGATCGTCATCCAGGTCGGCGACCCCATCTCCGGCGTGATCATGATGGCCGGTGTCTACTACGGTGCCCAGTACGGCGGCACGATCACCTCCGTGCTGCTCCGCCTCCCGGGCGAGGCATCCTCGGTGGTCACCGTCTTCGACGGCTTCGCCCTGGCCAAACAGGGCAAGGCCGGCACGGCATTGGGCATCGCCGCGATCGGCTCCTTCGTCGGTGCCACGGTCTCCATCGTCGCGCTCAGCCTCACCGCCCCGTTCGTCGCCAGCTGGGCGATCGACTTCGGCCCGCCCGAGTACGCCGCCCTCGCGCTGCTGGGTGTGCTGCTGGTCTCCACCATCGGCAGCGGCAACCGGATCAAGGCGCTGATCGCCGCCGCGATCGGCCTGCTGCTGGCCACCGTCGGTCGGGACAGCTTCACCGGCGCGGAGCGCTACACGTTCGGCAGCCTCGAGCTCAGCCAGGGCATCGACTTCGTGGTGGTGGCGATGGGTCTGTTCGGCGTCGCCGAGATCCTGCACAACCTCGAGGAGCGCCACGGCAAGCCCCACGCCCCGGCGAAGGTGGCCAACATCTGGCCCTCCCGCAAGGACCTCAAGGAGGCCTCGCCGGCGGTCGGTCGCGGCACGATCATCGGGTTCTTCCTGGGCGTACTGCCCGGCGGTGGCGCGGTGATGTCGTCGCTGGCGGCGTACGCGACGGAGAAGCGCATCTCCAAGACCCCTGAGGAGTTCGGCCGCGGCGCGATCAAGGGTGTGGCCGCGCCGGAGACCGCCAACAACGCCGCTGCGACCTCCTCGTTCATCCCGCTGCTCACCCTCGGCATCCCGGCCAACGCCTCGATGGCGATGCTCTTCGCCGCGCTGCTGGTGCTCGGCATCACGCCCAGCCCGGCGCTGCTCGACGAGAACCCGGACCTGTTCTGGGGCGTGGTCAACTCGATGTACGTCGGCAACGTGATCCTGTTGCTGTTGAGCATCCCGTTGGTCGGCATCTTCGTCCGGGTGCTGCGGGTCCGGCCGGCGATCCTGGCGCCGATCACGGCGCTGATCACCATCCTCGGCGCCTACACGCTGCGGAACTCGACGTTCGACGTCTTCTTGATGATCTTCTTCGGTGTCGTCGGCTACCTGATGAAGAAGGGTGGCTTCGAGCCGGGCCCGATGGTCCTCGCCTTCGTCCTGGGCGCGATCCTGGAGAACAACGTGCGGCGCTCGATGATCATCTACGACGGCGACCCGACCGGTTTCCTCATGGACCCGATCTCCGGCACCATCTTGGCGGTCTTCGTCCTGGTCGCCGCCTGGCCGGGAGTCAAGGCGCTGCGCAACCGGAACCGTCCGGCGGCAGCGAGCTCCGGCGAGACGTCGTCCACCTCCGACAACCACGACCTCCCCACCCGTTGATCTCCCCACCCGCTGAGGAAGAAGGCAGACCATGACCATCGTGATCGGGTACGTTCCCAGCGCCGAGGGCGAGGTGGCCCTCGAGGCCGGGCTCGCCGAGGCCGTCGTCCACGGAGACGACGTCGTGATCCTGAACAGCCCCCGCCGCGGTGCCACCGTCGACGCCGCACTGCTCGACGACGCCGCGGTCGCCGCCCTGGAGGCACGGGCCGCGGCGGCCGGCGTCACCGCCACCGTCGACCAGGGCGACCACGGCGCCGACGTGGTGGACACCTTCGAGCGCGTGGTCGAGGCCCACGGCGCCCGGTTGGTGGTGATCGGGCTGCGTCGTCGGTCCCCGGTGGGCAAGCTGGTGCTCGGCAGCAACGCCCAACGGATCCTGCTCGAGGCCAGCGTGCCGGTCCTCGCCGTCAAGCCCCAGTGAGCGCCGCTGTGCGGTCCCGGGTCAGCCGGGTCGAGATCACCCCGGTCGCGTTCGCCGACCCGCCACTGCTCAACGTCGTCGGCGTGCATCAGCCGTATGCGCTGCGCGCGATCGTCGAGGTGCACACCGACACCGGGCTGGTCGGTCTCGGCGAGACCTACGGCGACGAGGCCATCCTCGGCCGGCTGCGCCCGGTGGCAGCGGCACTGCCCGGACACGACCCCTACGACCTCAACGGACTGCGACGCCTGGTCGCCGACGTGCTGGGCGGCGACACCGGCGGCGCCGGGGCGTCGTACGGCGGGATGTTGGACCTCTCCTCCGCCTTCGCTGGCGTGCACTCACCGTTCGAGGTGGCCTGCCTCGACCTGATCGGCCGGGAGACCGACCGGCCGGTCAGCGACCTGCTCGGCGGAGCGGTCCGCGACCGGGTGCCGTTCAGCGGCTACCTCTTCTACAAGTGGGCCCGCCATCCCGGGATGGCCGAGGACACGTGGGGGGAGGCGCTGGACCCGGACGGGATCGTGGCGCAGGCGAAGCGGATGGTCGACGGGTGGGGCTTCGGATCGCTCAAGCTCAAGGGCGGAGTCTTCGACCCCGATCAGGAGTGCGCCGCGATCGAGGCGCTGGCCGAGGCGTTCCCCGGCCTGCCACTGCGGCTCGATCCCAACGGGGCTTGGACGCCGGAGACCTCGGTGCGGGTGGCCGAGCGGCTGGCCGGAGTCGTGGAGTATCTGGAGGATCCGACCCCGGGCATCGACGGCATGGCCTACGTGGCGGCGCGCACCGACGTACCCCTGGCGACCAACATGTGCGTCATCGCCTTCGAGCACCTCAAGCCCGCGGTGGCCGCCGACGCGGTGCAGATCGTGCTCTCCGACCACCACCTGTGGGGCGGGCTGCGTCCGTCGGTGCAGCTGGCCGGGATCTGCGACACCTTCGGGATGGGGCTGTCCATGCACAGCAACTCCCATCTCGGCGTCTCGCTGGCCGCGATGGTCCACCTGGCCGCGGCGACCCCGAACCTCACCTATGCCTGCGACACCCACTATCCGTGGAAGAGCGAGGACGTCATCGCTCCTGGTGTGCTGGGGTTCGACGGCGGAGCGGTCGAGGTGCCGACGGGCCCGGGGCTCGGGGTGGAGCTGGACCGCGACCTGCTCGGCACCCTGCACGAGCAGTACCTCTCGTGCGGCGTGCGACGTCGCGAGGACACCGTCTACATGCGGTCGATCGAGCCGGGCTTCGAGGTCAACACGGCTCGTTGGTGAGTGCGCTGGTGAGCGCGGTGGTGAGCCGGCTCAGCGCACCCACTGGGTGGCAGCCTCGCGGCCGGCCTCGACCGCGGAGCCGGACTGGCGCCGCGCCATCCGGCGCAGCACGATCGGCGTGATCACCGCGCCGATCACCGCCCAGACGCCCAGCACGCCGACGGTCTCCAGAGTGCGCCAGCTGCCGCCGACCTCCAGCGCCGCCGCCTCGTCGGGGAGGAACGCCGATCGCATGCCCAGCCCCAGCCAGTACATCGGGAAGATCTGGGCGACCACCTCGACCCAGCCCCACAGCTGCTGGATCGGGTAGAAGATGCCGGAGATCCCGGCCAGCGTCATCACCGGCAGCATCCCCCACGAGCCGACCTTCTGACTGTTGGGCACCAGCGCGCCGATGACCATGCCGATCGGCATCGTCGCCGCCAGCCCGAGCAGCACCACCCAGACCACGGTGAACCATCCGGACGGGTCGGCCATCAGGTCGTCGAAGAGCAGAAAGCTGGGCACCAGGATGACCACCAGCTGCGGCACTAGCGAGAGGCTCTGAAACACCATCTGCCCGGTGAAGTAGCCGGTCAGGCCATGCGGGATCGCCTTGTGGCGCAGCAGGGTGCCGTCCTCACGCTCCATCGCGAGTGCGTACGCCGGCCCGATCACCACCCCGAACGCGATCAGCAGGCCCAGGATGCTGGGCAGGGTGACCGAGGCGAACGACAGGTCGGTGCCTTCGATGTCGGCGTTGCGACGCAGGAAGAGGTAGCCGACCGCGAGCAGCGCGGTGAAGAGGTAGAAGCCCTGATCCTGCGTGCTGCGCACACTCTGACCGAACTCGGTGAGCCCCCGTCGAGCGCCGATCCTGACCGCGTACCAGCCCTTCACGTCGTCGCCTCCTTGAACATGCGCGCGGCCGCATCGCCGTGCCCCGACTCGTGCTCCTGGACCAGCGCCAGGTAGGCGTCCTCGAGGCTGGCCCGGCGGATGTCGAGGTCGCGGACCGCCTCGCCGTGGCGGGCGAAGAGCTCGCGGGCAAACCGGGTCGGGTCGGAGACGGACTCCGCGAACGACTCACCTCCGAGTCGCCACTTCACCGTCGTCTCTCCCTCGATCCGGTGCGCGAGCCCCTCGACGGAGTCGTCGGCGACGATCCGTCCGCCCGCCAGCATCAGCACCCGGCTGGCCAGCCGCTCCGCCTCGTCGAGGTCGTGGGTGGTGAGCAGGATCGTGGTGTTCTCGGTGCGGGAGAGCCGTCGGATCAGGTCGTGGAACTCGCGCCGGGCCTGCGGGTCGAATCCGGCCGTCGGCTCGTCGAGGAAGAGGAGGTCGGGGCGGCCGATGATGCCGATGGCCACGTCGAGGCGACGCCGTTGGCCGCCGGAGAGGGTGACGATCTTGGCGTCCGCGGACGGGGCGAGTCCGACGGTCTCGAGCAGCTGCTCGGCGTCGTACGGCTTCGGGCGCTCGGCGGTGCCGTAGGGCTCGTAGTAGGAGCCCAGCTGGGCCAGCAGTCGGCGGGGCGTCCAGCGCGGGTGGTCGCGCCACGACTGCAGCACCACCCCCACCCGCGCCCGCCAGTCCTCACTGCCGCGGGCCGGGTCCTCACCGAGTACGTCGACCTCGCCGGCCGAGCGCATCCGGAAGCCCTCCAGGATCTCGATCGTGGTGGTCTTGCCGGCTCCGTTGGGGCCGAGCAGACACACCACCTCGCCGGCGTCGATGTCGAAGTCGACGCCGGTGAGCACGTCCTTCGAGCCGTAGCGCATCCGCAGATCGCGGACCGTGATCACTGAACCCATGCCACCTCCCGTGGGTGAGCCACCCTATCCGTGGGATGCGTCCGGGCGCCTGGTCGTTTCTACGGGAATCACCGACGCAGGGAGCTGGTTGGGCCGCCATGACTTCGACTACCGACCCTTCCACCACCGACGTGGCCCGCCAGTCCGGAACCTTCTCGATCGGCGGCGACCTGCCGGTCGTCCGCCTCGGCTACGGCACGATGCAGCTCACCGGCGAGGGGGTCTGGGGTCCGCCGCGGGATCGTGAGGAGGCGATCGCGGTGCTGCGCCGCGCCGTCGAGCTCGGCATCACCTTCTTCGACACCGCCGACTCCTACGGCCCGGTCGTGGCCGAGGAGCTGCTCGCCGAGGCGTTGCACCCCTACGCCGACGACGTCGTCCTCGCGACGAAGGCGGGACTGACCCGTCAGGGGCCGAGCATCTGGACGCCGGTCGGCGTGCCGGCGTACCTGCGTCAGCAGGCGGAGCTCAGCCTGCGCCGCCTCCAGGTCGAGGCGATCGACCTGTTCCAGCTGCACCGGATCGACGCGAACGTGCCGCTGGAGGACCAGATCGGCGAGCTGGCTGCGCTCCAGGACGAGGGGAAGATCAAGCACATCGGTCTCTCCGAGGTGAGTGTCGAGGAGCTGCAGGCGGCACAGCGGATCGCGCCGATCGCGACGGTGCAGAACCGGTTCAGCCTCGGCACCCGCGGCTCGGCCGCGCTGCTCGCGCACAGCGAGGCGAACGGCATCGGGTTCATCCCGTGGCGCCCGGTCGCCGACCACACCGCCGCCGCCGGTCCGCTCGCCGAGATCGCGGCCGCGCACGACGCGACGCCGACCCAGATCGCCCTCGCCTGGCTGCTGCACCTCTCCCCGGTGATGCTGCCGATCCCCGGCACCTCGCGGGTGGCGCACCTGGAGTCCAACACCGCAGCGGCGGCGATCGAGCTGACCGAGGACGAGGTGGCGCGACTCAGCTCGATCGAGGGCTGAGCGCCGTCCTCACGGCATCACGATCACGACGTTACCTTGCGTCCGCTGTCGACGTAGGCGTAGGCGTCGCGCAGCTCCTCGAAGGGATAGCTGCGGTCGATGACGGCGCGGTAGGCGCCGGCGCCCATCAGGCCCGCCAGGTGGCGGGCGAGGGTGGCGTCGGCGTGGGGCAACGGGAACCGCGCGTGGCGCAGACCGAGGCGTCGGGTGACGGGACCGACGGAGGCGAGCAGGAGGTTCTGCCCACCGCGGCCGAGGTCGGAGGAGACGTAGCTGCCGGCCCGGCGCAGCAGCGGGCGGGCGGCACCGAACGAGAGGTGCCCGGTGGCATCGATGACCAGGTCGAAGCCTCCGCCGACCGACGTCAGTCCTGGATCGGTGGCCATCTCCACGACGTGAGCGGCGCCGAGCTCGGTCAGCAGGTCGGGGCGGTGCCCGGGCAGCCGGTCGCACACCGCCGTCACCTCGACGCCCTCGGCGTGGAGCAGCTGGACGAGCGCGGTGCCGATGCCGCCGGTGGCGCCGTGTACCAAAGCCCGGTCGCCCGCCCCGATCCCGGTCACCCGCAGACAGGCGTGCGCATAGTGCGCGCCCTCCATTCCCGGCGCCGCCTGCGGCAAGTCCCACCCGGCGGGCACCGTCGCGACCAGGCCGTCCACAGGTACGGCGACCAGCTCGGCGTGCGCGCCGGCCCGGCCCTCCACGAAGCCGAAGACGCGGTCGCCGACGGCATAGCTGTCGACGTTCGCGCCGGTCGCGGTCACGACGCCGGCGTACTCCGAGCCGAGCACGGCGACCCGCGGTCGGGGGAGCCCACAGACGACCCTGTTGATCCACGGATGCCCCGACCGGTAGGCGCAGTCGGTGCGGTTGACAGTGGTGGCATGGACGCGCACCAGGAGCTCGCCGGGACCGGGCACGGGATCGGGGACGTCGTCGAAGGTGATGACGTCGGGTCCGCCGTACCGGGGCCGTAGCGCTGCGCGCACTCGCTCATTGTCTCAGGCGGGCGCTCCTACCGGGTGTCGCGACCTCTTGTGCCGTCGTTTGCTGGCAGATGGTGCCAGCAAACGACGGCACAAGCTCTCTCAGCCCTGCAGCCGCCGCCGGGTGTTGCCGAGGTGCACCCGCATCGCGGCCCGCGCGGTCTCGGGGTCTCCGGCGATCACAGCGGTGGCGACGTTGTCGTGCTCGCGCCGGACCCGCTCCACGTGGGAGGCGTCGGTGAGGGAGTACTCCTCGGAGAGGCGGGTGCGCGGCAGCATGATCATCATCGGGCCGAGCGAGTCGAGCAGGTCGAGGTAGAAGCGGTTACCTGTGGCAGCGGCGACGGCGCGGTGGAAGGCGAAGTCCGCCTCGACCGCGTCCTCCGGGCTCGCCGCAGCGAAGGCGTCCAGGGCGTGCTGCACCGCCTTGGCCGCGGCCGGCGTACGGTCCGAGGCGGCGAGGAAGGCGGCCTCGCTCTCGACGCCCAGGCGGAAGTCGATCATCGCCAGCACGTCGGCCTGGCTGCGGATCGCGGACGCCTCGACCGTGAACGACGTCGGCTCGGGCATCGCCAGCACGAACGACCCGCGTCCCTGGAAGGTCTCCACCAAGCCCTCGGCACGCAACCGGGTGACCGCCTCGCGCACCACGGTGCGCGAGACGGCGTACTCCTCGATCAGCTCGTTCTCCGACGGCAGCTTCGCGCCCGCCGGGAGCGACCCGTCGAGGATGCGCGCCTTCAGTCCTGCGACGACGGTCTGGGCCAGCGTCGTGGGTGGGGTGTTCACGCGCCGAAGGTAGCCGTCTCCTTCGTCAGCGCGCGCATACGGTCGCTGAGGGTGAAGCCGAGTCCGGGCCGGTCCGGCACGAACATCTGTCCGTCGCGGATCTCGATCCGCTCCTCGAAGAGCGGGTTGAGCCACTCGAAGTGCTCCACCCACGGCTCGGTCGGGTACGCCGCGGCGAGGTGCAGGTGGATCTCCATCGCGTAGTGCGGGGCCAACGCGAGCCCGTGGTGCGCGGCCAGCGTCGCGAACTTCAGGAACGGGGTGATGCCGCCGATCCGGGGGGCGTCGGGCTGCACGATGCCGCGGTAGCCGGCGTCGATGAGCGCCATGTGCTCGGGCACGGAGGTCAGCATCTCGCCGGTGGCGATCGGGGTGTCGAAGGTGCGGGAGAGGTCCGCATGGCCGACCGCGTCCCAGGCGTCCAGCGGCTCCTCGATCCAGATCAGGTCGAACTGCTCCAGCTCGCGGCACATCCGGCGGGCGCGGGCCCGGTCCCACTGCTGGTTGGCGTCCACCATGAACGGGGTGTCGCCGAGGTGCTCGCGCAGCGCCGCCACCCGGCGCAGGTCCTCGGCCCAGTCGGGCTGGCCGACCTTGATCTTGATCCCGCCGATACCGGACTCCAGCGATGCCGTCGCCTTCTCCTTGATCTCCTCGACCGAGGCCTGGAGGAACCCGCCGGAGGTGTTGTAGACGCGGCAGGAGTCGCGGTGCGCGCCGAGTAGCTTGGCCAGCGGCAGCTCCGCGCGACGGGCCTTGAGGTCCCACAGCGCCACGTCGAGCGCGGCGACGGCCTGGGTGGCGACGCCGCTGCGGCCTACGGATGCGCCGGCCCACATCAGGGACTCGTAGATCTTCGCGATGTCGGCAGGGTCCTGACCGATGGCGACCTCGGCGACCTCCTTGAGGTGGGCGAACTGGGCCGGACCGCCGGCCCGCTTGGAGTAGCTGAAGCCCATGCCTTGGTGGCCCTGCTCGGTGGTCACCTCGACGAAGAGCAGGACGGTCTCGGTGAGCGGCTTCTGTCGCCCGGTGAGCACCTTGGCGTCGCTGACCGGGTTGTCGAGCGGCAGCACGACGTGGGAGAGGTTCAAGGTGCGGATGCGATCGGCGGCCATGGCGCTGGGCTCCTAGAATCAGGTAACTTGTATGATGAGTAGAGAAGTTATCCGATAAGTTGTGAGGAGTCCAGAGCGGTGACGACGTCAGTGCAGACGAAGACCCCCCGCCAACTGCCGCGGTGGCGCGACCTCGAGCCGTTCCTCAAGACCCGGCCGGTGGAACGTGACGCCACCGCTCGCCGCCTCGCCCGGTGCCTCAGCGTCGACGACCTCGAACGGGTCGCTCGGCGCCGGGTCCCCGGCGCCGTCTGGGACTACGTGTACGGCGGCTCCGACGGCGAGCACGCCATGGCCCGCAACCGCGCCGCCTTCGACCGGATCGAGCTGCGGCCCACCGCGCTCGAAGCCGTCGCGCACCCCGACGTCGCGACCACGATCCTGGGCCGGCCCGCGGCGGCGCCGATCGTGCTCGCTCCGACGGGCTACACCCGGCTCAGCCACCACTCCGGCGAGCGGGCGGCCGCCGCGGCAGCGGCCGAGGCGGGGGTGCCCTACACGCTGTCGACGTACGCGACGACCTCGATCGGCGACACCGCGGCTGCTGCCCCGGGCGGGCGCAACTGGTTCCAGGTCTATCTGATGAAGGACCGCGCGGTGACGCTGGCACACCTGGCCGAGGCACGCGAGGCCGGCTACGAGGCGCTGATGCTGACCGTCGACACCGTGGTCACCGGGATGAAGCGCAACGACAAGCGCAACGGGTTCGCCATCCCGCCGCAGCTGACCGCCCGCACGCTCGCCGGCCTGGCCCGCCATCCCGGTTGGGTCGGCAACATCCTGACCACCGAGCCGTTGCGCTTCGCGACCTTCCCCGAGGGCTCCCGCTATGCCCGGTGGGGGATGTCCAACGAGTTGCGCGAGCAGGCGCTGCGCCCCGCCGACATCAACTGGCTCAAGGAGCACTGGGACGGCCCCGTCGTGGTCAAGGGGATCGGGTCGGTCGGTGATGCGCTCGCCTGTGTCGGGGCCGGAGCCGATGCGCTGGTGCTCTCCAACCACGGCGGACGCCAGCTGGACCGGGCACCGGTCCCGCTCGAGCTGCTGCCCGAGGTCCTCGACGTGGTCGGGGGGCGGGTCGAGACCTACCTCGACTCCGGGGTCCGCTCCGGTGGCGACATCGCCGCCGCGCTCGGGCTGGGTGCCCGGGGCGTGCTGATCGGACGCCCCTACCTCTACGGCCTGATGGCCGGCGGTCAGCGCGGCGTCGCGGCCGTCCTGGATCTGCTCGTCGACGAGCTGCGCCGAGCGATGGCGCTGCTCGGCACCCCGGACGTGGCGAGCATCGGGCCGCAGCACGTGCGGCTGCGCGCCTCGTGAGCCGGCCGACGTCAGACCGGGGTGACCAGGACCCCCTCGGTCAGGTACCGCTCCACGTTGGCCAACGCCAGCTCGGTCATCGCGGCCCGGGTCTCCACGGTGGCGCTACCCAGGTGCGGCAGCAGCACCACGTCCTCACGGCGGAGCAGCGCATCGGGGACGTGCGGCTCGTCGGCGAAGACGTCCAGGGCAGCGCCGGCGATGCGGCGCTCTTCGAGGGCTGCAACGAGTGCCGGCTCGTCGACCACCGACCCGCGGGCGACGTTGACCAGGAAGCCGTCCGGCCCCAGCGCGTCGAGGACCGCGGCGTCGACCAGGCCGCGCGAGGCGTTGCCACCCGCCGCCGCCAGGATCAGTACGTCGACCCCGCGGGCGAGCTCGACCACGGAGCCGGCGTAGGCGTAGTCGACATCCGCGCGCTCGCTGCGGTTGTGATAGCTGATCTGCGCACCGAACGCCTCGAGCCGGTGCGCGATCGCGGTGCCGATCCGCCCCAGGCCCACGATGCCGACCCGGGTGCCGCTGACCCTGCGAGCCAGCGCCGGGACACGTCCGGCCGCCCACTCACCGCGCCGCACGAACCGGTCCGCCGCGCTCAGGCCGCGCATCACGTCGATCAGCGCTCCCACCGCGACGTCGGCCACGCAGTCGGTCAGCACGTCGGGCGTGTTGGAGACCGTGACGCCTCGGCGTGCCGCCTCGGCCACGTCGGTGGAGTCGTAGCCGACGCCGAAGTTCACCACGGCGCCGAGTCCGGGAAGCCGGTCCAGGTGCTCGCCCCGCACACCCCAGATGCCGCTGGTCACGGCCACCTCGGCCTGTGCGGCCGCCGCCGGGTCGATCTCGTCCAGGCGCTGGGCGCCGTACCGCTCCCGCAGGGCGGCATCCAACTCGGCCCGAAGGGTCCCGACCATCACCACACGTCCGTCGCTCACGCGGCGACGGTAGGAGCGGCGGATCGGTATCGTCCAGTGCTGTTCCAGCATCATGGGCCAGTGCTGTTCCAGCATCATCAGGGGTCGCTGTGGACCTGCTGACCGGATTCACCACGATCCTCGTCGTCATCGCCTGCGGCTCCGGCTTGGCTCACGTCGGCATCCTCGACCAGCGTTCCCAGCGCACGCTGGGCGAGATCGCCTTCTTCGTCGCCTCCCCGGCACTGATGGTGGTCACCATCTCGGGGATGCACCTGGAGGGTGCCGCGCGGAACCTGATCGCCTCGGCGACCTCGCTCGCCGTCTGCTTCGCGACCTACGCCGCCATCGCTCGGCTGCGCTGGCGGCGGCGGGTCGGCGAGGTGCTGATCGGCTCGCTCTCGGCCTCCTACGTCAACGCCGGCAACCTCGGTATCGCGATCGCGGCCTACGTGGTCGGCGACATCACCGTGGTGGTGCCGACCCTGCTGGTGCAGATGCTGCTGGTGCAGCCGCTCGCCCTCGTCGCGCTGGACCACGTCGACGGACGAGGCCGCGGGGGTGCGCACCTGGCGCGGCGGCTGGTGACGAACCCGCTCACCCTGGCTGCACTGCTGGGCCTGATCCTGGCGATCACCGGGTGGCGGCTGCCGACGCTGGTCGACGAGCCCCTGCAGCTGCTTGCCGGTGCTGCGATCCCGCTGATGCTGCTCTCCTACGGCGCCGCACTGCGGCTCAGCCCGCTGCCGGGCAGGGCCGGTCGCAACCGCGAGGTGACCACGATCGCTGTGCTCAAGCTGGCCGTGATGCCGGTGGTCGCCTGGCTGGTGGCAACGGCCCTGGGCATCGAGGGAGCGGTGCTGCTCGGCGTCGTGCTCACCGCCGCGCTGCCCACCGCCCAGAACATCTTCCTGCACGCGACCCGCTACCGGGTCGGCGAGGACGTGGCCCGGGAGAGCATCCTGGTCACCACGCTGCTCAGCCTCCCGGTGGCGCTGCTGGTCGCCGTGCTGCTCGCCTGAATGCTGTCGACCCGACCAGGAGAACACCGATGCCCGACCGCCCTGCCTTGCTCGCCGAGCTGCGTGCCGCGCTCGGTCCGACCGCTGTGTTGGACGCGCCCGAGGAGATGGCGCCCCACCTGACCGACTGGACGGGTGCGTTCACCGGCCATGCCTTCGCCGTCGTGCGCCCAGCGACCACCGACGAGGTCGCTGCGGTGGTCCGGGCGTGCGTGGCGGCGGGCGTCGGCGTCGTACCGCAGGGTGGGAACACGGGGCTCGCCGGCGGCGCCATCCCCGGGCCTGACGGGGCGGCTGTTGTCGTCGTACTCGATCGGATGCGTCGGGTCCGCGAGGTGGACCCGGTCGCCGACACGATCACCGTCGAGGCAGGGGTGGCGCTGCAGAGCGTGCAGGAGAGCGCGGTCGAAGCCGGCCGGCTCTTCCCGCTGTCGCTGGGATCGGAGGGGTCGTGCACGGTCGGCGGCAACGTCTCCACCAACGCCGGCGGTACGGCGGTGCTCCGCTACGGGATGATGCGCGAGCTGGTGCTCGGTCTCGAGGTGGTGCTGCCCGACGGCCGGATCTGGGACGGACTCCGGCCGCTACGCAAGGACAACACCGGCTATGACCTCAAGCAGCTCTTCATCGGCGCCGAGGGCACCCTGGGGATCGTCACCGCCGCCGTGCTGCGGCTCTTCCCGGCGACTCCGCGACGCGCCACCGCGCTGCTCGCGCTGGAGTCGGTCGAGGCCGCGACCGCGCTGCTCCCGCTGCTACGCGGCGTCGCCGGGGAGCAGCTCACCACCTGGGAGCTGATCAGCCGTGAGGCGCTGGGCCTGGTGCTGGAGCACCACCCCGGCGCGCGCGACCCGTTCGACGCGGAGCACCGGTGGTACGGACTCGTCGAGCTCGCCGGGGCCTCCGCCGACGTCGACGTCCGGTTGCAGGACGCTCTCGAGGCGGCCGCTGAGGCCGGGCTACTGGTCGACGCAGTGGTCGCCGGCAGCCCGCAGCAGCGGGCTGCGCTGTGGGTGCTGCGCGAGGGGGTCTCGGAGGCACAGAAGATCGCCGGCGCCACCCTCAAGCACGACGTCACCCTGCCCACCCGGGCGCTGCCGGACTTCGTCGCCCAGGTCGGCCCGCGGCTGCGCGACGCGCTTCCCGGCGTCCGGTTGGTCACCTACGGCCACGTCGGCGACGGCAACCTGCACTACAACCTCAGCGCGCCGGTCGGCGACGACGCCGCCCTGCGCGCCGCCGCCCCCACCCTCACCCGCATCGTGTACGACGCCGTCGCCGGTCTCGGCGGCAGCATCAGCGCCGAGCACGGGGTCGGCGTGCTGAAGCGCGATGCCGCGGCGTCGTACAAGTCCGAGGTGGAGGTGGAGCTGATGCGCACCGTGAAGCGGGCGTTGGATCCGCGGGGGCTGATGAATCCCGGGAAGGTCGTGCCCTGAGGACGAAGCGTGGCGTGGATGAGAAGACGCTCATGATCGCTTCACGGGGGCCTCATCCCGACGCGGCAGGCTGACGCCCGTCAGTGATTCCGAGAGAAGCGAGAAACGACATGACGACCCTGCGACGTACCACTGCCACCGCCGCTGCCGGAGCGCTGCTCGCGACGCCCCTGGCCCTCCTGACCGCGACCTCGGCCCACGCCGACGCGAGCAAGGAGCGCGACTTCCGGGTCGCCGGTGCGAAGGTCGACTTCTCGGTGGAGAAGGACGATGGTCGGTTCGAGGTCGACGTGGACATCGACGACGCCAAGCCGGGCAGCAAGTGGCGGGTCGTGCTGCGCCACGACGGCAAGCGGTTCCACAACCGGGTGCACCGCGCCGACTCCGACGGCGACGTCGACATCGACCGCAAGCGTCCGAATACCGCCGGCAAGGACACCTTCAAGGTCGTGGTGAAGAAGGTCGGTGGCCCGAAGAAGGCCCGCACGATCCGGATGCGCTGAGCGGGTCAGCCAGTACCAGCCGCCGCGCCGTGGGGCCGGCGCGACTTGTCGATGACGGTTTCGGGCAGGCTCCTTCTCGTGGCCATCGAGGAGGAGACCGTGATCGCACCCGACGTCCTGTTGTTCGCCGACCGCAAGGTCGACGGTGCCTATCCCGTCGCCGAGCCATCGGGCACGGTCGTCGCCCGGATCGTCGTCGCCTGGACCGGTACGTCGTTCTCCGCGACGACCGGCGATGGCTCGCCGCTCTGCGAAGGCCGGCGACCCCACCTCTTCTCGCAACGGTGGCAGGCCTTCGACCCTGGCGGACGCCTGATCGTCACGCTCAAGCCTTCCTTCACCGGTGTCCGGAAGACGGTGACGCTCGCCGACGGCCGGGTCTTCGATCTCCACGGCCAGTGGTGGGGCCGGGACTGGAGCCTGATCGGGCCGGACGGCCCGGCCCTCTTCTCCGAGCCGACCTCGTCCTCCTGGTCGTTCTGGCCCGATGCCTGGCAGGTCCGCTGCGCCGACGCATCGCTCGACCTGGCCCAGGTGATCAGCATCGTGGCGCTGAACCGGATCGTCGTGAAGGCCAACCGGAGTGCCGCCGCCAGCGCAGGGTGACGTCCCGCGCTCGACGCCTCGCTGGGAGGATCGAGGGGTGGCGTACTTCGAGCGAATCGACGAGCAGACCTGGGCTCCGACCGAGCACGTCGGCGGCGCCTGGAACACCGCCGAGCAGCACATCGCCCCGGCGCTCGGTCTGCTGGCCCACCTGATCGAGCTCGACCACGCCGCGCGCCGGCCGCACCGGCTGCCGCTCTCCCGGATCTCCTACGACATCCTCGGCACCGTCCCCGTCGAGCCCTGTACGACGCAGGTCCGGGTGCTCCGACCGGGCCGCACCGTCGAGCTGGTCGAGGCCGCGCTCCGGCACGGTGGCCGGGACGTGGTGCTGGCGCGGGCGTGGCTGGTGGCGGCCGGCGACACCGCCGATCTCGCCGGGACCGACCTGCCTGCCCTGCCGGATCCCGACGAGTTCCCGGCCTGGCCGGCGGCGCAGGTGTGGCCCGGCGGCTTCATCGCCTCGGCAGAGGTCCGTCGTCGCGAGGTTCGTCCCGGGCGGGCCCGGTTCTGGGTGCGTACCGATGTGCCGTTGGTCGATGAGGCCGCCAGCTCTACGGCGGCGATGCTCGGCCTCGCCGACATCGCCAACGGGATGACGGTGCGCGCCGACCCACGCCAGGTGCTCTTCCCGAACGTCGACCTCACCGCGCACCTGTTCCGGCAGCCCGAGCCGGGGTGGGTCGGGTTCGACACCACCGTGTCGTTCGGACCTGGTGGGCACGGGCTGACCAGCAGCGTGGTGCACGACCTGCAGGGGCCCGTCGGCACGGTGGCGCAGTCGTTGACCGTGCGACCGTTGGCCCGACGCTGACCCGGCTCAAACGACTGTCGAGATCGCGCTGACCCGGCTCAAACGTCTGTCGAGATCGCGTCGGCGACGTTTCAGTGTGCGTTTGCGCCGGGTGGGCTAGCCACCTCGTGCTCGATGCTCTCCTCCGCAGCCCGGCTCGCCCGCGCAGGGATGGTCAGCGCGACGACGGCGGCGACCAACGCCATCGCGGCGCCGATGGCCAGACCGGTCCGGAATCCGTTCTCGGAGGGGAGCGGGAAGCCGCCGAAGTCGGTGGTCATCTGGGAGAGCACCACGCCGACGACCGCTGCGGACACCGTCGTGCCGACCGACCGCATGAGCGTGTTGAAGCTGTTGGCCGAGGCGGTCTCCGAGAGCGGCACCGAGCCCATGATCAGCGCCGGCATCGCGCCGTAGGCCAGGCCGACGCCGGCGGTGATCACGCAGACCGACCCCATGAGGCCCCAGGTGGAGCCCATCCCGGCCAGCGCGGCGCCGTACCCGAGCGCCATCACGAGGGCGCCGAGGGCAAGCGTGATCCGCGGTCCGCGGAGGTGGGAGATCCGGGCACCGATCGGCGAGACCAGCATCATCACGAAGCCTCCGGGGAGCATCCACAGACCCATCTCGACCATCGACTGGCCGAGCCCGTAGCCGGTGGCGGAAGGCAGTTGCAGCAGTTGCGGAATGATCAGCGATTGGGAGTACATCGCGAAGCCGATCACCAGCGAGGCGAGGTTGGTCAGCAGCACGACGGGGCGGGAGGTGACCCGCAGGTCGACCAGTGGGTCCGCGGTGCGCAACTCGAAAGCGCCCCAGGCCAGCAGTACGACCATGGAGGCGACCAGGCAGCCCAGGGTGCGGCCGCTGTCCCAGCCCCAGTCGGCACCCTTCGAGACGCCGAGCAGCAGGCAGATCAGACCGATCCCGAGACCGATAGCGCCGATCGGGTCGAAGCGGCCTTGCGCGGACACCGGGGTCGCCGGGATCAGGAAGAAGATCAGGGCAGCGACCACGACGGCGAGACCGGTGGAGCCCCAGAAGAGCACCTGCCAGTCGGTGTGCTCGGCCACCGTCGCGGCGAGCGGCAGTCCCAGCGCCCCGCCGACCCCCATGGAGGCGCTCATCAGGGCGATCGAGGTGCCCAGCTTCTCGGCGGGAATCAGGTCGCGCATCGCGCTGATGCCGAGCGGGATCAGTCCCATACCGACGCCCTGCAGGGCGCGGCCGGCCACCATCATC
Organism: Nocardioides sp. BGMRC 2183; assembly: GCA_008123405.1. Taxonomy (GTDB): domain Bacteria; phylum Actinomycetota; class Actinomycetes; order Propionibacteriales; family Nocardioidaceae; genus Nocardioides. The sequence goes on along the minus strand of VSSA01000020.1, from coordinate 38,943 downwards.
ACCACGCCTCCGGCAGTCGCGCAGAGCACCGAGCCGACGATCAGGACGCTCGCACAGATCAGCATGATCCGGCGCTTGCCGTAGAGGTCGCCTAGCCGCCCGCTGACCGGGGTCGCCACGGCCCCGGCGAGCAGGGTGGCGGTCACCACCCAGGACGCGTTCGACGCACTGGTGTCCAGCAGCGTCGGCAGGTCGCCGAGCAGGGGCACCACGAGGGTCTGCATGACCGCGGCGGTGATACCGGCGAACGCCAGGACGATGACGATCCGGCGGGACTTGGCGGCCTCGGGAGCGGGAGCCGACGAGGGCGGCGGGGAGAGCGTCTGAGTCACGGATGTGCACCATACACATCACGTGTAGCGTGCACAAACGCCGATTGGTACGCTCCGCCGCGTGGAGAGCACCGGGACGACCCGATGAGCGGCGACGAACGCCGTCGGCGGGTGGACGGGATCGAGTTCGAGGGCACCGTGCTCGGTCGGCACGTCACGCCCTCGGCGCACTCCGAGGGGTTCGGCCTCGAGCTGGAGCGCAGCGCCTACACGCTGCTCACCCGGATCGATCTGCAGGGAGCGATGTCGATCGGTGAGCTCAGCGAGGCGTTCGGGCTGGACGCCTCGACCCTGAATCGACAGACCGCGCGGATGCTGCGCCAGGGCCTGGTACGCCGGATCCCCGATCCCGACGGCGGTGTGGCCCGCAAGTTCGAGATGACCGCCGACGGCCGGTCACGTCTGCGCGCCGATCGCCGCCGGCGCCAGGAGGGGCTCGGCCGGGTGCTCGAGGGCTGGAGCGATGAGGACGTCACGGCGCTGGCCGCGATGCTGGCCCGGTTCAACGCCGCGATCGAGGCCCGTGACGGCAGGCCTTGGCCCCGTCCGTGACGTGCATTTGAGCCGGGTCGGCGTCAGGGGAGGGGGCGCTTGAGGCCGGCGTGGCTGTCGACGTACCCGAGGCGGGTGTAGAAGGCGATGGCCCGTTCGCGTGCGTGGTCGGAGGTCAGCTGGGCGAGGGTGGCACCGCGGGCGCGGCCGTGGTCGTGTGCCCACCCGATCATCGCGCTGCCCAGGCCAGTCCCGCGCTCGGACGCGGCGACCCTGACGCCCTCGATCTGCAGTCGGGTGGTGCCGCCGCGGGAGAGCCCCGGGAGGATGGTCAGCTGCATGGTCCCGACGATCCGGTCGGCCTCGTCCCGCACCGCCGCCAGATAGTGGGCGTCGTCGCGGGCCACCGCGTCGAAGGCCGCCTCGTAGCGCACCAGCTCCGCGGACTCCCGGGTCCGTCCGATCTCGTCGTCGCCGAGCAGACCCACCAACGCCGGTACGTCGCCGCGCCGGGCCCGTTGCACCCGGTAGACCCGCTCGCCCTCAGGCCCGGGGAGTCGCAGTCGCCCGCCGACCGACGCCCGGGCCTCGGCGCGTAGCCGCGCGACCAATGCGTCCAGCCAACCGCCCACCGAGGCCCGTGCCTCCACGGTGTCGGGGTAGCGGCAGCGCAGGTGCAGACCGGACTCGTCGAGCACGAACCACAGCATCACGCCGTCGGTGAGGACGGTGGCGCCGACGTATTGCGCCTCCAGGCCCGTGGCGTCCACCCGCACCGGCAGGCGGCGCAGGTCCAGCCAGGAGATCGCGAACATGCCGGGCGCCTCCGGCATCCCACCCCACGGAGCGAGCACGTCCTCCAGCGGCCAGGAGCCGAGCCGGATCGCCTCCTTGACCGCGGCAGCGCTGGCCCGAGGGTCCGGGTCACTCGACTCCAGCACAGCGTTGGTGATGAACCATCCCACGGAGTCGTGCCAGGTCGCGTCGTAGCGGCTGTGCACCGGGAAGACCGCACGCAGCGGCGCACCGGCCTGCTCCCGGGTGACAGCGGTCATCGCGGCGATGACCAGCGCCAGCGTGGAGACCCCCTGCTCGCGAGCCTCGGCGGAGAACGCGGCGCTGTCGTCCACGTCGAGCACGTCGCGGACCTCGACCCGTTCGCGCTGCGGCGCGCCGACCGCGCCGAGCGGCAGCGGGAAGCGCGGCATCACCTCGTCGGAGGCCGCCAGCACCTCGGCCCAGCGGCGTCGTACGTCCTCGGGGGCTCGTTGGCGCTGCTCCAAGGAGCGGGTGTGCTCGGCGAAGGCCGGCACGGGGGTGAGTTCCGGCCTCGCGCCGGTCCGGACCTGGGCCAGCGCACCCAACAGGTCCCGGGCCACCACCAGCATCGACCACAGGTCCACGTGCGCGTGGTCGGCGGCCACCACGACGGTCGGCCCGTCAGCGGTCTGGAGCACGCAGAGCCGGTGCGAGGGCCGGTGGTCGATGTCGGCGTAGGGGCGACAGGTGGCGTCGAGTACGTCGCGCAGTGCTTCGTTGACCGCCTGCCCGGGCGCGATCGGGTGTTCGGTCCACCCACCAGGCCCCACCTCGACCTCGTGCAGCGCGGGTGACCCGCCAGGATCGGGCGACGGGGTGAAGACGGTGCGCAGGGCGCCGTGGCGCGCCACCACCGCCAGCCAGGCGGCCGCCAGGTCGTCGGGGTCGACCGGGTCGGAGAGCCGGAACGAGAGTGCCATCCACGATCCCGCGCGGTCCCCGGCGCCGACGTGACGACGTTGGTCGAACGAGACCGGCAGCGGCCGCCCCAGGGCGCCGGTGGAGACGTCGTAACCGAGCAGTCGGCCGAACGGAAGTCGCAGGTGCGCGACGTTGGTCAGCCGCATGTCGCTAGCCTAGAGCCACTCGCATTTCTCCCCAGGAGCCGACGTGCCGACCTTCTCCGTTCCCGGGGCCGAGCTCGACGTGGAGCTGAGCGACGAAGGCGGTTGTCCCGTCGTCCAGCTCCACGGCCTCACCTCCAGCCGCTATCGCGACCGCCTGCTCGACCTCGACCTCGGTCGGGGGCTCAGCGGCACCCGACTCCTCCGGTACGACGCCCGCGGGCACGGCCGCTCCACCGGGCGTGAGGTCCCCGCGGACTACCGGTGGTCGGTCCTCGCCGACGACCTGCTGCGCCTGCTCGACCACTGGTTCCCCGACGAGCAGGTGCACGGGGTGGGGCCGTCGATGGGCACCGGCACCCTGCTGCACGCAGCCGTCCGGGACCCCGGCCGGTTCCGCGGTCTGACCCTGCTGGTGCCGCCGACCGCCTGGGAGACCCGGGCCGCGAAGGCAGCCGACTACGAGCGGGCCGCTCAGGTGGTCGAGTCCGACGGGATGGCGGCGTTCGTCGAGGCCGGCCGCGCGGTGCCGCGACCGCCGGCGACGGTGGACGCGCCGGAGACGGTGCCCGATGTCACCGAGCGGCTGCTGCCGTCGCTGTTGCGCGGGGCTGCGCTGACCGACCTCCCGGCGGGCGCCGACGTCGCCGGCATCGACGTACCGGTGACGGTGCTGGCGTGGAGCGAGGACCCAGCGCATCCGGTCTCCACGGCGCAGGCGCTGGTCGCGGTGCTGCCCCAGGCCCGGCTGGAGGTGGCGCATACGCCGGCCGACGTCGCCCGGTGGCCGCAGCTGCTCTGCGAGGACGTGGCCGCGCATAACCCGCGCGCCCGGCGGTAAGAATGCGCACATGGCGACGAACTGGCAGCCACCACCCAAGCCGGTCACCGGGGCGCTCTCCTGGGGCCTCGGCTTCGGCGTGCTCGTCGTCTGCCTGCCGTTCGTCGGCTCGCTGATCACCGGCGCGCTGATGGGCATCGTGGGCAACGTGCAGAGCAAGCAGGGCGGCCTGGCCGCCGAGAACGGCCGCAACGCCGCCAACTGGGGGCTGACCTACGTGACGCTGACGGTGGTCCTGGTCGGCACCCACTTCGGACTCCTGGCGCTGCTGACAGCGGACGGAGGTGAGATCGAGGGCTTCTTCCCGTTCGGTCTGATCATCTGCACGTGGGCGGCGGTCACGGTAGCCCACCTCGTGTTCACCATCATGGGTATGACCCGCGCCGGCAGGCAGCAGGTGTTCAAGGCGCCCGCTATCCCGTTCCTCCGGGCACGCTGAGATCGTCTAGGGTCGCGCGGGTGCCCACCGATCCGACCTCCGACCAACCGTCGCGCCGACGGCGGCCGACGGGTGCGCTCTCCTGGGCCTGCGGCCTCGGCGTCTTCCTCTGCATCCCGATCATCGCGATGGTGGCGGTCGGGCTGTTGATGGCGATGGTGGGGCGCTACCAGCGTCGACACGGCGGGACGGCGGCCGAGAACGGTCGCAACGCAGCCAACTGGGGTCTGACCATGGTGGTGGTGAGTGTGCCGTTGCTGGTCGTCCACTTCGCGGCGATCACTCTGCTGGACGGGACTGCGGCCGCGGAGGGGTTCTTCCCGATCGGCATCGCGATCGTCGTCCTCGCAGCGGTCGCCGTGGTGCACGTGGTGGTGTGCGTGATGGGCGTGCTGCGCGCTGGTGACCGACGGGCCTTCCGCCCGCCGGCCTTCCCGTTCTACGCCTGACGCCGGTTGACCGACCGCGAGGTCAGTGGTTGCGCAGGGCGTCGATCAACTCGTCCTTGTTCATGTCCGAGCGTCCCTCGATGCCGATCTCAGCGGCGCGATCCTGGAGCTCGTCGACGGTCCAGTCGTCGTAGGAGCCGGCCTTGCCGCCGCGGCGTCCGACGGTCTCCTCACCCTCGGCGGCCGAGGCGTTGGAGATCCTCGCGGCCTTCTCCTTCGAGGCGCCCTGGTCACGGAGCTCCTCGTACTGCTCGGGGTTCTTCACGCTCGGGCCGGGGTCCTTGCTGCCGGGCATGTGAATCTCCTCCTTCGGGCGGCTCGTTGCCACCTCATGCTTAGCGCGGTACCCCACCGCGGACAAGGCATGCGAGACCGGACAACAGCCCCTAAGATGAGAATCATTCTCAATTGGAAGGGAAGTGGACCCGTGGTCCCCGTCATCCTGATCAGCGGCGTCGCCGAGCGCCCCCTGCTCTCGGCGAGCGTCTCCCTGCAACTGGACCTGCCCGACACCGTCGCGGTGCAGCACACCATCGATCCAGAGCGGCACACGCTGACCCGGACGGTCAGCGACCTGCAGGGCGTCCGGGAGCGGAAGGTGATCGACCTGGCCCATGCCTGCGTCCCGTGCGCGATCCGGGAGGACATCGTGCCGACGCTGGCACGGCTGGCCGAGGACGGGCGCTGGCGCGGCATCGTCGCCGCGCTCCCGATCGCCGCCGAGCCGGACCAGGTCTGCCGGGTGCTGGCCGCCCGGCCCGCGGTGGCGCCGTACCTGACGGTGGCGGCGTCGGTGACCGCGCTGGACGGCGCGACGCTCCGTGCCGACCTGTTCGGCGACGATCTGCTCGACGAGCGTGGGTTGGCGACCTCGCCGGAGGATCGGCGAGGGGTGGCCGAGGTCGCCTGCTCCCTGGTCGAGTACGCCGACACCGTCTGCCTCACCGAGGAGCCGACCGACGCGGAGCTCGCCGCGCTCCGGCTGCTCGCCCGGCCGGACGTCCCCGTGGTCACCGACGCCTCGGCCCTGGACGCGACCCGTCTGGTCGCCGGAGTCCACCACCATCTGCGCACCGAAACCTGGGTCGGCGCCGTACGACGCGGGCCACTGCCGCTGGCCGCCACACCGGGCGCGTGGCGACTCGAGCTCGTCTCACCGCGACCGCTGCACCCGATCCGGTTCACCGACGAGCTCGCCGTCATCGGGGGCGGGCCGCGCCGCTCGCGCGGCTGCTTCTGGCTACCGACCCGCCCCGACGACATCTGTGCCTGGGCCGCGGCAGGAGGTCAGGCCAGCGTCGGCACGGCCGGTCGGTGGGGGCGCTCCGAGCGGGTCACCCGGATCCAGATGGTCGGCCTCGACCCGCTGCCCGGCGAGCCCGACCCGCGCCCGGCGATCCGCGCCGCGTTCGGTCGCAGTCTGATCACCGACGACGAAGTGGCGGCCAAGGGGCTGGTCTGGGACGAGGGGTGGGACGGACTGGAGCCCTGGCTGGGGCCGATCGACCGGGCAGCGTGAGCTGAGCACGGTCACCGGCGATCGCGCAGCTGGACCGCCCGCAGCGCTGCCATGCAGAGCGCCGCGCCGGCGAGGACCAGCAGCGGTCGCGCGGTGCCGATCGGCCCCCGCAGGGCCTCCAGCAGTGCCGGCAGACCGAAGCCCAGATAGGTGCAGACGTAGAAGACACCGATGGTCAGCCCGCGGTGCTCCGGCGGGGTCCATCGGTCCACGTCCATCAGGCCTGCCCGCAGGCAGAGCCCGTACGCCGAGCCGAGGACGATCGCGACCACCACCAGCAGCGGTACGTCGGCCGTGGTGTCGACCACCACCGCACCGATGAACCCGACCGCTGCCAGCAGCGCGCCGACGATCCCCGACCGGGGGCCCCAGCCGGCGCGGCGGGCGACCACCTGGATCGCCAGTCCACATCCGAGGGTGAGCGCCGAAGCGACGCCCGGCACCCACGGCCCGGCGTGCGCGCCGCCGACCCGGCTCGCGAGCACCACGATCGGCACCGTCACGGAGGCGAAGACCCACAAAGCCATGGGCAGTGAGCGGGCCAGGGCCCGTCCGACCCTCCGATCGCCCGCGTCAGCGGGGTCGACGGCACCCTCGACCGTTCCGTGGTGCGCCGGCTCCCGCATCCGCACCGCGACCGTCACCGCGGACAGCGACCCTGCCACGCTGAGCGCGAACGGTACGACGAGGGCCGGCCCACCCGGCACGAACTGGGCGATCAGCCCGGAGACCAGCGGTCCGCACGCGAAACCTGCGGTGAGGGCGGCGCCAGCGACCGTCGTACCGCGTCGACCGCGAAGGTCGCCGGCCCAAGCGGTGCCGGCGCTCATGGTGAGTCCGACCCCGATCCCGACCACCAGTCGTCCCGTGTAGACGCCCGCCGCCGGGTGCCACAGCAGCATCAGCAGGTTGCCGCAGGCCGCGACCGTGCTGCCGGTGAGCACCACCACGCGGCGGCCGACCCGGTCCGAGAGCCCGCCGCCACCGAGCAGCCCCGGCAGCAGGCCCAGGGCGTAGATCCCGAACGCGCCGCCGACCGCGGTCGCGGACAGCCCTTCGCTCTCCCGCAGCACCGGCAGCATCGCCGCGAAGTGGTTCGCGGCCCACCCGGCGACGAAGAGCAGGCCGACGACGACCGCGAACGGGTCGCGCCGCATCGTCGACGTCACCGCAGCCAGGTCACGCCTTCCCGGCCAGCCGCAGCCAGGTCGGCACCACCGTGTCGGGGTTGAGCGACATCGACTCGATGCCCTGATCCAGCAGCCACTGCGCCAGCTCGGGGTGGTCGGAGGGACCCTGGCCACAGATGCCGACGTACTTGCCCTGTTCCTTGCATGCCTTGATCGCGAGACCGAGCATGTGCAGCACGGCCGGGTCGCGCTCGTCGAAGCCGTCGGCGACCAGGGCCGAGTCGCGGTCCAGACCCAAGGTCAGCTGGGTCATGTCGTTGGAGCCGATGGAGAAGCCGTCGAAGTGCTCGAGGAACTGCTCGGCGATCACCGCGTTGGAGGGGATCTCGCACATCATCACGACCTTGAGCCCGTTCTCGCCGCGCTTCAAGCCGTGCTGGGCGAGAAGGTCGATGACGCCCTTGGCCTCCTCCAGCGTGCGGACGAACGGGATCATGATCCAGACGTTGTCCAAGCCCATCGTGTCGCGCACGTGGCGCAGGGCCTCGCACTCCATCGCGAAGCAGTCGGCGAAGTCGGCGGAGAGGTACCGCGAGGCGCCGCGGTAGCCGATCATCGGGTTCTCCTCGTGCGGCTCGTAGTGCGGGCCACCGACCAGGTTCGCGTACTCGTTGGACTTGAAGTCGCTCATCCGGACGATCACCGGGTGCGGTGCGAAGGCGGCGCCCAGCATGGAGACGCCCTCGGCGACCCGCTGCACGAAGAACTCCCGCGGGCCGTCATAGGCCGCGATGCTCTCCTCGATCTCGGTGCGCAACGCCGGGTCCAGGCGGCTCTGGCCGTCCTCGCGCTCGGCAGCGAGGTCGAGCAGGGCACGCGGGTGGATGCCGATCTGGCGGTTGATCACGAACTCCAACCGGGCCAGCCCGACGCCCTTGTTGGGCAGCTGCGCGAAGGAGAACGCCTGCTCCGGGGTGCCGACGTTCATCATGATCTTCACCGGCAGCTCCGGCATGGTGCCGAGCTCGGTGCGCTCCACGGAGAACTCCAGGGCGCCGTCGTAGACCAGGCCGGTGTCGCCCTCGGCGCAGGAGACGGTGACCGGGCGGCCGTCGGCGAGGTCGGCGGTGCCGGACCCCGTGCCGACCACGGCCGGGATGCCCAGCTCGCGGGCGATGATCGCGGCGTGGCAGGTGCGACCGCCGCGGTTGGTGACGATCGCCGAGGCCCGCTTCATGATCGGCTCCCAGTCGGGGTCGGTCATGTCGGCGACCAGCACCTCGCCAGGGGTGAACTCGTGCATCTGGTCGATCGAGGTCATCACTCGCACCGGGCCGGCGCCGATCTTCTGGCCGATCGCGCGACCCTCGACCAGCACCTCGGCGCCGGCGGTGGCGGCCTTGTCGATCGCGAACCGCTCGACCGCGCCGGTACGACGCGACTCGACCGTCTCCGGCCGCGCCTGGAGCACGTACAGGCGACCGTCCACCCCGTCCTTGCCCCACTCGATGTCCATCGGGCGCCCGTAGTGCTCCTCGATCACCAGCGCGTGCTTCGCGAGCTCGGTGACCTCGTCGTCGGTCAGGCTGAGCAGCCTGCTCTGCGCCGGATCGACCTCGACGAACTCCGTGGTGCGCCCGACCTCGGCGTCGGCGGTGTAGACCATCTTGGTCGCCTTGCCGCCCACCCCGCGCTTGAGGATCGCGGGGCGGCCGGCCCGCAGCGCGGGCTTGTAGACGTAGAACTCGTCGGGGTTGACGGCACCCTGGACGACCCCCTCGCCGAGCCCGAAGGCGGAGGTGATGAAGACCGCGTCCTTGAACCCGGACTCGGTGTCCATGGTGAACATGACGCCGCTCGCGCCGATGTCGGAGCGGACCATCTTCTGCACGCCCGCCGAGAGTGCGACATCGGCGTGGGCGAAGCCGTGGTGCACTCGGTAGGCGATCGCCCGGTCGTTGTAGAGGGAGGCGAAGACCTCGCGGATCGCGTGCAGCACCGCGTCGATGCCGCGGATGTTGAGGAACGTCTCCTGCTGGCCGGCGAAGGAGGCGTCGGGGAGGTCCTCGGCGGTGGCCGAGGAGCGGACCGCGAACGAGGCCTCGTCGCCGGAGTCGGCGGCCAGCGTGTCGTAGGCGGCGCGGATGTCGGCCTCGAGGTCGGTGGGGAACGGCTGGTCCACCACGGCGGCACGGATCTCGGCGCCGACCTCGGCCAGGCGTCGTACGTCATCGGTGTCGAGGTCGTCGAGCAGACCGGCGATCCGCTCGGCGAGCCCGGTTTCACCGATGAAGCGGTTGAACGCGTCGGCAGTGGTGGCGAACCCGTCGGGGACCCGCACCCCGAGGTCGGTGAGGTGGGAGACCATCTCGCCGAGCGAGGCGTTCTTGCCGCCCACCTGCTCGAGGTCGTCCAGACCCAGGTCGGAGAACCACCGGACGTTGCGACCGGCGTCGCTGCTGCCGGAGTGGGTGCTGGTTGCCGCGTTCATCGCATCTCACTTCTTCTTGAGGGTCTGCAGGATCACCGTGGAGATCTCCTCCACCGATCGTGCCGAGGAGTCCACCACGGGCACCTGGTGCTTCGCGAAGAGGGCGGCCGCGCGGCGCAGCTCCCACCGGCACTGGTCCGGGGTGGCGTACTTGGAGCCGGGGCGTCGCTCGTTGCGGACCCGTGCCAGCCGGTCGACAGTGGTGGTCATCCCGAAGCAGCGATCGCGGAACTCCCGGACCGGGCGGGGCAGCTCGTCGGCCTCCAGGTCCTCGTCGACCAGCGGGTAGTTGGCGACGTACAGCCCGTGTTGCAGGGCGAGGTACATGCTGGTCGGGGTCTTGCCGCAGCGCGAGGGGGCCAGCAGGATCACGTCGGCCTTGTCCAACGCACGCAGCGACTGGCCGTCGTCGTGCTCGATGGTGAACTCGACGGCGGCCATCCGGGAGTTGTAGCGCTTGATGTCGCCGACGCCGTGCAGTCGGGCCGCCTGGTGCACGCCCTGTTGGCCGAGGATCTCCTCGATCCGACTCATGTGCATCTCGAAGAAGTCGATGATCGGCGCCTTGGTGGCCCGCAGGGCGGCACGGATCGTGTCTTCGGCGGCGGTGCTGAAGGCCAGCGGCGTGACCGGGCCGTCCATCGCCGCATCCAGTCTCGCGACCACCTCCTCGGCCGCCTCGACGGTGGTGATGAAGGGGATGGTGGTGCGGTCGAAGACCTGGTCGGGGAACTGGATGAGCAGTGCGTTGCCCATCGTCTCCGCGCTGATCCCGGTGCTGTCGGAGAGGAAGAAGACCGGCACCGCCGGCCGCTCAGCGCGCTCACCCATGCGGACCATCATCCATGGTGCTGGCGCCTGGTGCTCCGGAGGTCGAGAATCGGACCATGGTCTCCGGGATGGCGCCGGCGAGTACGGCACAGCCCGAGCGGTTCTTCGACGGCGGCACCGACGAGGAGCCGTACGACGTCACGCGCCGCCCGCAGATCGTGCTCGAGCGACTGGACCCCGCGGTGGGCGACCGGGCGGACGCGGACCGGTTCATGATGCTCCGTCGGCTCGGGTACGACGACGCCGGGCTGGGCCTGATCCTGGTGCCGGCCCACCTCGGCCGGGTGCCCACCGACCTCGCCTCGGTGCCGGCGGTCTTCACCTGGCTGGTGCCGAAGACCGGACGGCACCTCCCCGCCGCGCTGATCCACGACGGACTGGTCGCCGACGCCTCGGCCGAGCCGGATTACGTGAGCGTCGCGGGGCACCGGATCGACCGTGCCGAGGCGGACCGGGTCTTCCGGGACGCGATGCGCGACTGCGGCACCGGTCTGGTGCGACGCTGGCTGGTCTGGTCGGCGGTCACACTCGGGACCTTCGCCGACGGCTCGCCGTGGGGCAGTGCACAGCGCTGGCGGTATCGGATCGTCGGCTTCGGTTCCCTGCTGCTGGTGGCGCTGCTCGGCACCATCGCGACGCTGGATCTCCTCGACGTCGTGTCCTGGCTGCCCTGGATGGGCGCCCGCCCGTGGTGGGCGGAGCTGATCGGTGGAGCGGCGGGGGCCGTGGTGATCCCGTTGCTGCTCGGCCTGGCCTGGGGACGGTTCGCCGTGGCGGGGGTCGTGCTCGGCGTCTCGATAGCGCTGCTGCTGCACGTGAGTGTGGCCGTGCTGGCGATCAGTGGGCTCTATCAGGTGCTCGAACGGGTGGTCGGGCGCTGGCCGCGGCTGGTCCTGATGGTGGCGGCCGTCGGGGTGGTGGCGGCGGGCGGGGTGCTCGTGGTGGCGGTCGTCGGGGGCTGAGGCGTGTTGCCCCGTTTGCCGCGCGGGCCACCGGTTGGCCCATTTGGTATCCACAGGATGACCTGCAGAAACGGTGTTCCACAGGGTTCCGTGACGGGTAGAACACCAGTTCGAAGCGGCGTAGAATCAGGGCTACCGAATCGCCTCTCGGAAGGCCCGTTTCCATGTCGATCCTCGGCACCCGCACCGACCGCATCACCACCGCGGTCCTGGACGCACGGGCCGGGTTGGCGGGGGTGGCTGAGGCGCAGCCGGGGTTCCTGTCGCAGAGCGATCGGGAGCGGCTGTTGGTCGAGCTGGTCGCGCTGGAGGCGCAGGTGGTCGAGTTGCGGATGCGGACGATGGCGGCGTCTGCTGATGTTGCGTCGGTGCATGGGGCGCGGGATGTCGCGGGGTGGGTGGCGTTGCAGACCGGGACCGAACCGGTCCGGTTGCGCTCGGAGCTCAAGGTCGCTGGGTCGGTGGACCGGGCGTGGCCGCTGGTGGCAGAAGCGATGGCACGCGGGGCGTTGTCGTTGGAGCAGGCGCGGGTGATCGTGGCCGGTCTGGATGCGTTGCCGGCCCGGATCGACGCCGATGCGCGGACCCGGGCCGAGGTTCATCTGGTGGGGTTGGGGACCGGCGAGATGGACGAGGTGCCTGAGGGTGGGTTCGGTCCGCGTCACCTGCGGCTGCTGGCCGACCGCATCCTCCACGTCATCGCCCCCGAGGTCGCTGAGGCCGAGGACGCGAAACGTCTGGCCGCCCTGGACGCGGCCGCCCGTGCGAAGACCTCGCTGAAGATGCGACCCCACGGTGACACCCCCGGATTGACCCGGATCACCGCCTTGGTGCCCGACCCGATCGCCGCGCGGCTCGCGACGTATCTCGATGCCTACACCTCACCCCGCCAACACTCCCTCAGCACCGAGACAGGTCAGGCGGGTGCGGGGAATCCGGATGCGGAACGGCTGCCGCAGCACCGCGCCCGGGGCCTGGCGTTCTGTGCGTTGTTGGAGCACCTCGACCCCAACAAGTTGCCCGCCCATGGTGGGGATGCGACCACGGTGGTCGTGAACATCGACCACGACCAACTCACCAAGGACCTCGGCGCCGCCGGCCTCCTCGACCCCCTCCAGGACGGGGAGCAGCAGATCAGTGCCGCCCACGCCCGTCGCCTGGCGTGCACCGCCCGCATCTTGCCCGTGGTGCTGGGCGGGAAGTCCGAGGTCCTGGACCTGGGGCGCGCCCAGCGGCTGTTCTCACCCGCGCAGCGCAAAGCATTGCGATTGCGGGACAAGTGCTGCCGGGCCGAAGGGTGCACCATCCCCGCCCGCTGGTGTGAAGCACACCATCTGGACCCCTGGTCCCAAGGCGGAAAGACCGACCTCAAAGACGGCGTCCTGCTCTGCTCCTTCCACCACCACCTCGCACACGACCCCGCCTACGAAGTCACCCGACTAGCCAGCGGCGACCACCGCTACCAACGACGAACCTGAGGGTAGTTAGAACGTCCGCCAGTAGGTGACGCCTGCTGCGCGCCGCGATGCACGCACGCTGGCTACGTTGCGGCCGCTCGACAGGCAACCAGCCTGCCATCGCGTCCGCGCCTTGCCAGCGCACGCACCTCGCGACGCTCGCGACGACGCCACCTACTGGCGGACGTTCTTAAGGCCTGGCCAACCGCGCCCCGGTCCAGTTCTCGTCGTTGCTGACGTCCGCGATCACCTCGAGCCAACTCGGCACGGGTCGTATCGGGCCGTCGCGGTCGTCGATCTCGGCGACCAAGGTTCCGTCCTCGTGCTCGTCGACGGCGACGATGAAGCCGTCGCGTTCGACCAGGTGCCGGGTCTTGCGAAGAGTGCGCGCGGGGAGCGCAGCCAGCAGCGCCCACTCGGCGTCGTCGAGGTAGAGCGATGTACAGGCGATCTCGGCAGGACCGTCCTTCAGGCGTACCTTGTGGCCCAGCTTGCGAACCACCTGCTCGTCCTCGACCACTTCCCGCAACCGCAGCCGGGTGCCGTCGAGGTAGCGGTCCATGATCCGGCGCGTGGCGACCACACCGTCCGGCACTGCGCGGACCAGGAACCGGCGTTCACGCTCGACCACCGCATACTTCAGCGAGACCACAGGCTGACGCTCTCACGTAGGTCCGCCTGGCGGGAGGCGCGGGCGGGGCCGACTTGTTCGGTGGCTACGCTGCCGGCGTGCCCGTCGACCGAGCCGGACACTGGTGTTCGAGGAGTGCCGATGGTCCACGCGGGTCTCGCGGGGATCGTCCGTGGCCGGGCGGGGGACGACGCTGTCGGGCTGCTCTTCGAGGATCGCCGTTGGACCTGGGCCGAGGTCGTGCAAGAGGCGGCCGACCGCGCCGCGCTGTTGACGGCCACCGTCTCGCGGCCGCCCGACCGCAGCATCCATGTCGGGATCTTGCTGGACAACGTGCCCGACCACGTCTTCTGGATCGCCGCGGCCGGGCTCGCCGGTGCCACCGTCGTCGGCCTCAACTCCAGCCGCCGTGCCGATGAGATCGCCGACGACCTCCGCACTGCTGACGTCGACCTGATCGTCACCGAGGGGCGGCTGCGTCATCTGGTCGAGGGGGCCGGCCACGGGGTGTCCGAGGACCGCACCCTCGACGTCGACGCGGCGTCCTACGGGCGGCTGTTGGCGTCGTACCGCGGTGCTCCGCTGCCCTCGGTCGAGCCACGCGCCGAGGACATCGCCTTCCTGCTGTTCAGCTCGGGGTCCAGCGGACGCCCCAAGGCGGTCATTCTCAGCCAGGGGCGCCTGAGTCGGCTGATGGACGTGCTGGTGGATCGGATCGAGCTGAGCCGGGAGTCCACGACCTATCTGTGCATGCCGCTCTTCCACGGCAACGCGGTGCTGATGAACCTGCTCCCGGCGATGGTGTGCGGAGCGAAGGTCGGCATGGCCAGGCGGTTCTCGGCGGGGCGGTTCAGCGAGGACGTGCACCGCTTCGGCGCCACCTACGTCAACTACGTCGGCCGCGCGCTCTCCTACGTGCTGAGCCGACCGGCCGACCCGCGTGATGGCACCAGCGCCCTCGAGCTGGCCTTCGGCACCGAGGCGTCGGAGGTCGACGTAGCGCGGTTCGCCGACCGCTTCGGCTGCCGGGTCAACGAGGGCTACGGAATGAGCGAGGGGGTCTTCCGGATCAACCGGACCCCGCAGACTCCACCCGGGTCGCTGGGACTGCCGGCCGGCGGCGTCGACGTGCGGGTCCTGGACGAGGCGACCGGACGGGAGTGTCCCCGCGCCCGCTTCGACGAGCAGGGTCGGCTGGTCGACCCGGCGGCCGTCGGTCAGTTCGTGGCGATCGGCGCCGCGCACACCTTCGAGGGCTACTACCGCAACCCCGAGGCGATGGCCGAGCGGGTGCGCGGGGAGGACTTCTGGTCCGGCGACCTCGGCTATCGCGACGAGGCCGGCTTCTTCTACTTCGCCGGGCGCTCCTCGGACTGGCTGCGGGTCGACTCGGAGAACTTCGCCGCCGCACAGGTCGAGCGGATCCTCACCCGAGCGCCCGGAGTGCTCGCGGCGCCCGTGTACGCCGTACCCGATCCGGTCACCGGCGATCGGGTGATGTGCGCTGTCGAAGTGGAGCCCGGGACGCGGTTCGACGTGGGGGCGTTCGGAGCGTTCCTCGCCGACCAGCCCGACCTGGGAGTGAAGTGGTGGCCGAGCTTCGTCCGGCTCACCGAACGGGTCCCGCTGACCGGCAGCAACAAGGTCGACAAGACCCCGTTGCGGCGGCAGGCCTGGGCCACCGACGACCCGGTGTGGGTCCGGGTCGGGCGGACCAGGGGGTACGTCGAGCTGTCGGCCACCACACGCCGCGAGCTCGAGCAGCAGTTCGTCGCCCACGGGCGCACGGCGCTTCTGCCCCGATGACGCGTGCCCGCTCAGCGGGACCTCGGTCGAGAGTCGTGCGCCGGTGCCTAGGGTGAGCCTGTGTCGAGGCGAGAGGACGTCATGAACCGCTACGAGAACCGCCGCGTGCTGGTCACCGGAGCCGGCTCCGGGATCGGTCAGGCCACCGTGCTGAGGATGCTGTCGGAGGGCGGGGCGGTGGTGGGCGCGGACGTCAGCGAGGCCGGCCTCGCTGACACCCGCGAGAAGGCCGCCGCGCTCGGCGGCACCGCGGGGGAGCGGTTCGCCGCCGAGGTCATCGACGTCGGCGACGAGGCGTCAGTGGTCGACGGCGTCGCCGCGGCCGTGCAGGCGCTCGGCGGTCTCGACGCGCTGGTGAACGCTGCCGGCATCCTGCGCTCCTCGCACACCGAGACCACCTCGCTGGCCGATTTCGAGCAGGTGCTGCGGATCAACCTCCTCGGCACCTTCCTGATGATCCGCGAGGCGGTCCCGGCGCTGCTCGAGGGCGACGGTGCCGCGGTGGTGAACTTCAGCTCCACCTCGGCGAGCTTCGCCCACCCCTACATGGCTGCCTACTCCGCCTCCAAGGGCGGCATCCAGTCGATGACCCATGCGCTGGCCGCCGAATACGCGGGCCGCGGCATCAGGTTCAACAGCGTCCAGCCCGGCTCGATCTCCTCGGGAATGACCGACGGCTCCGGCAAGAGCGGCCAGAGCAACGGCCCCGGACTGCCCGAGGACGCCGACTTCAACCTGTTCGTGAAGCTGATGCCCGCGCTGGGCCAGGGATTCGCCGGCCCAGAGACCGTCGCCTCCGTGGTGGCGATGCTGGCCAGCGCGGACGCCGCCTTCGTCACCGGCACCGAGGTGCGGGTGGACGGCGGCACCCACTTCTGAGCGATCTCGTGTCACCCCACCTGGCAGGGTGGGGGACATGGCTGCTGTCGCCGAGACCGGCTCCGGAGCACCTGGGCGCGCCGCGAACGCGCTGGTGCTGATCGGGCACCTGCTCGCGGTCGGGATCGTGGCCGGCGTCGGCGGGTGGGCCGCATCAGGATCGCGGGAGACCTACGAGGCCCTGGAGCTGCCGCCCTACGCACCGCCCGGTTGGCTCTTCGGTCCGGTCTGGACCGTCCTCTACGTGCTGATGGCGATCGCCGCTTGGCGTTCCTGGCGGGCGGCCGGCTGGGACCGCGCACAGGTGGCCTACGGCGTGCAGCTGGTCCTCAACCTCTGCTGGACCCCGCTCTTCTTCGCCGCCGATGCCTACGCGCTCGCGCTCGTCGAGATCGTCGTACTGCTGGCCGCGCTCACCCTCACCCTGGCCCTGGTCGGGCGCCGGGATCGGCTCGCTGGGTGGCTCCTCGCGCCGTACCTGGCGTGGGTGGCGTTCGCGACGGCGCTCAACGCGGGCATCGTCGTACTGAACTGAACGGACCCGCTCCGAGCGCCGCGGCGGGTCAGGAGACCTGGAACTCTCCGAGCAGGTCCCACTCGTCCGGCTGACCCTGGAGATTGCGGATCTTCGGGGTCTCCGCGACGTACTGCGGCAGCTCGGCCTGCGCCTTCTTGAAGTGGTCCGAGGTCACGTGCGGCACCGCGGCGTCGTCGTCGAACGCCTCGAGCAGGACGTACTGGTTCGGGTCCTCGATGCTGCGCGACCACTCGAAGAACTTGTTGCCGGGCTCGGCGCGGGTGGCCTCGGTGAACTCCCGCGTGATCTCCGGCCACGCGTCGGCGTGCTCGGGCTTCACCGTCCACTTCACACAGATCAGGATCATGCGTCGGACTGTTCCACCTCGCCGCCGCGACGACCACCCCGCTCTCTCGCCGGATGAGAATGATGGACTTACTCGTCGTCTAGGGTCGGGCTCATGCCCACCTCCGGCGGTCGTGACGGCTCGGTCGCGCGGACGCTCGACATCTTGGAGGCCGTCTCCGCCCGTGGCGGGGCGTCGGCCAAGGAGATCGCCACGGCCACGGGACTGCCGTTGCCCACCGTCTACCGGCTGGTCCGGGAGCTGCTCGACGGGGACTACCTGGTGCACATCAAGGACGAGCAGCGGTTCGAGCTCGGCTACAAGCTGCACGCCCTCGGTGTCTCCCTCCACGAACAGATCGGCGTCTCCCGCGAGGTGCGGGCCGAGGTGAGCGCGCTGCACCAGCAGCTCGGTGCCGCCGCCTACCTCGCGATCCACCGGGGCTCCCAGATCGTGGTCGTCTTCACGGCCGACAGCCCGGCGCATCCGCGACTCGAGCCGCTGGAGTTCGGCTACCACGAGGCCGCACACGCCACTGCGCTCGGCAAGATCCTGCTCGCCGGGATGGACGCCGACCAGCGGATGCGTCACCTCGACCCCGAACCGATGCCACGCTTCGGCCCCGGCACGATCACCACCCATGCCGAGTTGTTCGACCAGCTGGGGACCGTCGCCGACCGTGGCATCGCCTGGGAGTTCGGCGAGTTCCAGTCCGGCGCGACGTGCGTGGCCGCGGCGGTCCGCGACGCCAGCGGCCGACTGATCGGGTCGGTCGCCATCTCCGCCCCCGACCAGCAGCTGGCGCACGGACGGCACGAGGTCGAGCGAGCCCTACGTGAGTGCGCCTCGCGGGTCAGTCGGCACTACCGCGCCACCACCCGCCGGGCCCGCCGTGGCCGGGTTATCGCCGACTGAGAACGGTCCTGCGACCGCGGTGCCGTCGGGTGCCACAGTGACGGTCATCACACCCATCCACGGCTCCGCGCCGTCGTACCGGGAGGTCGCCATGTCAGCCGCGTCGGCACTGCGCCCCGATCTCAAGCCCGTCCTCGTCCAGCTGCTGCGGGCCGCCTATCCCCACCCGACGTTCCCCGACGGCCCCTACGAGCGCACCGCCGACAAGGTGCTCACCGAGCTCGACGCCGACCTGTGGCACCGGGTCGTCCTCGAGCGCGGCCTGGCCACCCTCGACCGTGAGGCGCTGGCCGACCCACACGCCGCCGCGGCCGAGGAGTACCTGCGCGGCATCGCCCAGGCGGAGTTCTTCCGGTTCGTCCGCGGCGTCGCGGTGACGACGCTCTACGACGACCACGAGGTGTGGGACCTGCTCGGCTACGAGGGCGCCTCCTTCGACCAGGGCGGCTACCTGCACCGCGGCTTCGACGATCTCGACTGGCTGCCGGACCCCCGGGTCGCCGAGTACGACGGCGAGCCGCTGCAGCTGGTTGCCGACCACGACGAGCTCCCGACCGGTTGAGAGGCGGACCGCGATGAACACCCACGGCAACCCGATCGACAACGACACCGAGGCGGTGGTGATCATCGGCTCGGGCGCCGGCGGCGGCACCGTCGCCTACGAGCTGACCCGCCGCGGCATCCCGTGCGTGGTCCTGGAGGCCGGACCGTACCTGCAGCGCGCGGACTACGAGAACGACGAGTGGGCGGCGTTCAATCAGATGGCCTGGCTGGACAAGCGGACCACCTCGGGCAGCTGGCGGGTGGCGCAGAACTTCGCGAACCTCCCGGCCTGGATCGTCAAGGCGGTCGGCGGCTCCACCACGCACTGGAGCGGAGCCACCCCACGCTTCCACGACTACGAGTTCCGCACCCGGACCTACTACGGCGACATCGACGGGGCGAACCTGCTCGACTGGCCGATCAGCCTCGCCGATCTCGCGGCGTACTACGACGCCGCGGAGAAGGCGATCGGCTCCACCCACCGCCACGGCCGCCCGCCGCTGCCCGCGAACAACAACTACAAGGTCTTCGCGAACGGCGCCGAGCGCGTGGGCTACAAGTACTACGCGACCGGTCCCTACGGCACCAACGCGGAGCCGTACGACGGCCGCCCGGCGTCGATCCAGGACGGCTTCAACTTCCAGGGCGACAAGTCCGGCGCCAAGTGGAGCACCGCGATCCGGGAGATCCCCCGGGCCCTGGAGAGCGGCAAGTGCGACCTGCGCACGGAGTGCCAGGCGGTGCAGATCACCCACGACGCCTCCGGACGGGCCGACGGCGTGGTCTACCTGGACGCCGAGGGCAGCCTGCATCGGCAGGCGGCGAGGGTGGTCTGCCTGGCCGGCAATTCGATCGAGACGCCGCGGCTGCTGCTGATGAGCGCGAGCGGACTGCACCCGGACGGGCTGGCGAACTCCTCGGGACAGGTCGGGCGCAACTACATGCGGCACACCACGGCTTCGGTCTACGCCCGCTTCGACCAGCCGGTGCGGATGTACCGTGGCGAGACGATGGCCGGGATCATCGCCGACGAGGCTCGGCTGGACACCGCACGGGGCTTCGCCGGCGGCTACTACATGGAGACGCTCTCGCTCGGGGTGCCGTTCCTGGCCGCCTTCGTGGAGCCGGGCAGCTGGGGCAGGGATTTCACCGAGCTGATGGACGCCTACGCGAACACGGCCGGGATGTGGATCGTCGGCGAGGACATGCCTCAGGAGTCCAACCGGGTCACCCTCAACACCGGTGTGCTGGACCAGTGGGGGCTGCCGGTGCCCGACGTCCACTTCGACGATCACCCCAACGACGTGGCGATGCGCGAGCACGGTTACCAGCGGGCCGACCTGCTCTACGAGGCTGTCGGAGCGATCGGCACGCACCACACTCCTCCGTACCCTTCGACGCACAACCTCGGCACGGCCCGGATGAGCGCCCGGGCCGAGGACGGCGTGGTCGGGGCGTACGGCGAGGCGCACGATGTCGCCGGCCTCTTCGTCAGCGACGGGTCGGTGATGACCACCGGTGCCGCTGCGAACCCCACGCTCACCATCGTCGCTCTGGCGATCCGCCAGGCCGAGCACATCGCCGACCGGCTCGGGAGGGGAGAGCTCTGAGTCGGTCGACCTCCCCGCTCCCGGATGGGGTGAACGCAAGCCAGGTGACCGCCCACCTCCCTCCCGGTGTGGCGGTCACCGATCCGGATCTCCTGGCCGGATATGTGCGGGACGAGTCACGCTTCACCGGTGCCGCGACGCCGCTGGCCGTGCTGGCGCCGCGCACGTCGGAGGAGGTGGCCGCCTGCCTGCGTGCCTGCCATGCCGCCGGTGTTCCGGTGGTGACGCGCGGGGCCGGGACCGGGCTCTCCGGCGGAGCGAACGCCGTCGAGGACGGCGTCGTCCTCTCCCTGCACCGGATGGACGCGGTCCTCGACATCGACCCGGTCGAGCGTCTGGCCGTGGTGCAGCCGGGTGTGGTGACCGGCGCGCTGCGGGCGGCCGTCGCGGCACAGGGCCTCTTCTATCCACCAGACCCCGGTTCGGTCGCCTCCTGCACCGTCGGCGGGAACGTCGCCACCAACGCCGGCGGCATGTGCTGCGTCAAGTACGGCGTCACCGGCGACTTCGTGGAGGCGCTGGAGGTGGTGCTGGCCGACGGGCGGGTGCTGCGCACCGGTACCCGCACCGTCAAGGGGGTCGCCGGGTATGACCTGACGTCGCTGTTCGTCGGCTCCGAAGGAACGCTGGGCGTGGTCACCGAGGTGACGGTGCGGCTGGTGCCGGCACCGGGCCCGGCGGCCACCCTGGTCGCCTCGTTCACCGACCTGGCCTCGGCAGGCCGCGCGGTCGCCGCGATCAGCGCTGCCGGACTGGACGCCTCGGCGATCGAGATCCTCGACGCCACCACGCTGAGTGCTGTCGATGCGCTGACCCGGATGGGTATCGGTGGTGCCGCGGCGATGCTGCTGGTCCAGGCCGACGCCGCCCGCCCCGGCGAGTCAGCGCAGGTGCTGGGCGAGGCGGCCGCGCTGTGCGAGACGGCCGGCGCCGAGGTGGCGGTGAGCGAGGACGCCGACGAGGCAGGGCTGCTGATGGAGGCCCGGCGCCAGGCGCTGCCCGCCCTGGAGCGGCTGGCTGCGCAGCGACGAGGCGACTGGTTGCTGGACGACGTCTGCGTGCCGCGGGCCCGGGTGGTCGACCTGATCGCTGCTGTGGAGCGGGTCGCCGGCGAGACAGGGCTGGTGATCGGCGTCTTCGGCCACGCCGGCGACGGCAACCTCCACCCCACCGTGATCTTCGACCGCGCCGACGAGGACTCGAGGGCCGCCGCGATGCGGGCCTTCGACGCCATCACTGCCGCCGCGCTCGAGCTCGGCGGCACGATCACCGGCGAGCACGGGGTCGGCCGGCTGAAGGCCGGCTGGCTCACCCGCGAGCTGGACCCGGTCGCGCTCGAACTGCAGCGCGCGCTGCGTCGTACCTTCGACCCGGCGGGGATTCTCAATCCTGGCGTGGCGTTGTGAGAGCAGCGAGCTCGGCGAGTGCGGCGAGCTGGTCGACGTACTCCTCGACGGAGTCGGAGGCGATCTTGACGCTGATCACCGTCGCGCCCGCGTCGGCGACGCGGCCGAGCCGCTCGACCGTCTTGGCCCGGTCGCCGATCGGGTCCAGGGGCTGGCCGGGACCGAGCACGACCTCGAAACCGGCGGGGAGGTCGGCGTCGGCGACCAACGCACCGAGCTCGGAGAGCCGGCCGAACGGCACCCAGCCGTCGCCGAGCTCGATCGCGCGCCGCAGCGAACGGGTTCCCTGACCGCCGACCCACAACGGCACCTGCTGCTGTACGGCGTGCGGCTCGACGACCAGACCGTCGAACTCGTAGTGGCTGCCGCTGTAGCGCGGCACCCGCTCACCGAGGGCGGTGCGCAGCGCCCGCATCGCGTCGTCGGCCCGGGCGCCGCGGCCGGAGAACTCAGCGCCGAGCAGGTCGAACTCTTCGGCCAGCGACCCGACGCCGACGCCGAGCACCACGCGACCACCGCTGACCGCGTCCAGGGTGCCGTAGCGCTTCGCGATGGCCAGCGGGTGGTGGTAGCCGAGGACCAGAACCTGCGTGGCCAGCCGGATCCGAGAGGTCTGCGCGGCCAGGTAACCGAAGGTCGCCAGCGGATCCCAGTACGTGCCTCCCCGGACCTCGGCGACGTCGACCGGGACGGCGACGTGCTCGCTGCAGGTCAGGTGGTCGAAGCCGAGCTGGTCGGCGACGACCGCGACCTGGGCCAGCTCGGTGATCCCGGCTCCGGTCTCCCAGGCGTTGAACGCGCCCGGAAGGCGGGTGACGACGGGGCTGACCAGTCCGATCCGGAGCGCGCTCTGCATGGCCCGATGCCTACCGCAAGGAGCGTCGGCCCCGCCCTCGGGCTCCCGGTCTCCGGAAGAACCCGACGCCCGAGACGAGATCGTGATTACTCGTCCTTGACCTGTCCTCGTGTGACTGTGCTAACTTCAAAACTAGAAACGATTTCAGTTTTCAGTTGGAATGAGGGAGTCACCATGTCGCTTCTTGCGGTCGACGCCGACCAGGTGAGCACGACAGCAGCCACCGACGCGAAGGGCGAGCGGACTCTGCCGCCGTCGATGGTGGAGCGGATGACCCTCATCCTGGAGGCGTTCACCAGTCCCAGCACCCGCCTCACCCTGGAGCAGGTGGCGCGGGCAACCCACCTGCCCCGCTCCACGGCGCATCGCATCCTGGACCAGCTGGTCAAGCTGGAGTGGCTCGCGCACTCGCCGTTCGGCTACTCCCTCGGCGCCCGCTCGCTCGGACTGGGCGGCACCGGCGGCAGCCATCTGGAGCTGCGTGAGGCCGCCGCCGGCCCGCTGCACGAGCTGCTCATCCGCACCGGCCTGGTCGCCCACCTCGCCGTCCTCGACGGTGCCGAGGTGCACTACCTCGACAAGATGGGTGGCCGGTTCGCAAGCATCGTGCCGAGTCGGGTCGGCGGCCGGGCCCCGGCCCACTGCACCGCCCTCGGCAAGTCGATGCTCGCCTGGATGTCGGCCGAGGACGTCGACGACCAGATCGCCCCCGCGATCGGGCGCAACACCAGCCGCAGCATCGGCGACGTCGCCACCCTGCACCAGGAGCTCACTCGGATCCGTGCCCGGCACGGGATCGCCTTCGAACGCGGCGAGTGCTTCCCCGAGATCGCCTGCGTCGCTGCCGCGATCCGGGGACCCGAGGGCGCTGTCGGAGCGATCTCGCTGGTCGGCGACGCCGGGACCCAGCTCGAACGCGTCGCGCCCCTGGTGCTCGACGCCGCCCGCCAGGTCACCGGGGCCCTCTTCCCGGACCTCCCGATCCCCGGCACCCAGCCGCAGCGTCGGGTCCGCGCGCCACGCGGGATCACGGTCACCTCGCCGGCGTCGCCGCGCCGGGGACGACGTACCTCCGCTGCCGAGCTGGCCGACGAGCGCTGGTCGACCCAGGCGCTGGACCGGATGGTCGCAGCCGGGGAGTCCGGCGACTGGTTCTGACCCCGGCAGGGCCGCGGCCGCTTGGCGGAACCTCTCAGCCCCAGCGGTCGCCGAAACCCCACGGGTACGGCGCCGGCGCGACCGGCCGCTCCACGCCGAACTCGCCGCGATAGAAGAGCAGCGGCCGGCCCTCGCGGGGCGTCTCCAGACCGAGAACCCGGCCGATCACCACGTCGTGGTCGCCCTCGACGTGGACGTCGACCACCTCGGCGTGCACCCGCATCAGGACGTCCGGGAGCGACGGCGTACGCCACGGCGAAGACTCCCAGTCCAGCTCCTCGAAGCGGCGGCCGCGGCTCGAGCCGAAGCGGTTGCAGAGGTCCTGTTGGTCCTCGCCCAGCACGTTGACCGCGAACCGACCCGAGGTCCGGATCCGAGGCCAGGTGCGACCCCGATGATCGGCGCAGAAGAGCACCAGCGGTGGAGTCAGCGACACCGAGGCGAACGACTGGCAGGCGAAGCCCACCGGCTCTGCCTCGTCGAGCCCGGTCACCACCGTCACGCCGGTTGCGAACGATCCCATCGCCGCCCGCATCCGGGTGGGCGTCGGGTCGGTCGTGGGAGCGGCGGAGGGTTCCGCAGCGAGTGCGCTCATGTGCCGAACCATCCCCCACGTGTACACCTGATTCACCAGTGCTCCCAATGGCCGGGACGACTCTGTCGGCACGTTCGGGCTGCTCCTAGGGTCGCTGCGTGAGCGCCCCAGTGAACGAGACCGACCTGAGCCACGACGGCACGCTGCGCGAGATCGAGACTCCGCGAGGCGTGCTGCGCTACCACGAGGCCGGGGACGGCCCACCGCTGCTGATGCTGCACGGCTCGGGACCGGGCGTGACCGGCTGGCGCAACTTCGGCGACAACCTCGCACGCTTCGCACCGCACTTCCGCTGCCTGATCCTGGAGTTCCCCGGCTTCGGCGTCAGCGACCCCACCGACCTGCACCCGATGATGGCGGCGATGCCCGCGGTCGGCGACTTCCTCGACGCCCTCGGGCTCGCCGGCGAGGGCGACGGCGGCGTCGACATCATCGGCAACTCGATGGGCGGCGTGGTCGCCACCCGCTTCGCGATCGCCCAACCTGATCGGGTACGACGCATGGTGACCGTCGGCGGCATGGGCGCCAACATCTTCAGCCCGGCGCCGGGCGAGGGGATCAAGCTGCTCCAGGAGTTCACCGAGGAGCCGACCCGGGAGCGGCTGGTGCAGTGGCTGGAGTCGATGGTCTTCGACCAGTCGATGGTCACCGAGGAGCTGATCCAGGCCCGCTGGGACCAGGCGACCGAGCCGTCCACCCTGGCCAGCGCCCGCAAGATGTACGGCAAGGCAGCCTGGGCCGCGATGAAGCAGGCCGCGGCGACCTCGGACGCTCCGCCGTACTGGGCGATGCTGCACAAGGTGAAGGCCCGCACCCTGATCACCTGGGGCCGCGACGACCGGGTCTCGCCGATGGATATGGCGCTGGTGCCGATGCGGACCATCCCCGACGTCGAGCTGCACGTGTTCCCCAACTGTGGCCACTGGGCGATGATCGAGCAGAAGGACGCCTGGGAGAGCGCGGTGCTCGCGTTCCTGCTGCGCGAGGGGTGAGGCCACGCCGGGCGAGCCTGCCGCGTCCCGGTCAACGGGAACACGTTCTACCTGCCGCGCGGGAGCGGTGACACCGTGGTGCCATGACCAGCGCTGCCATGTCCAGCACCGCCCTGAACAGCACCGTCCTCGACGCCGTGGAGCAGCACGCCGAGGAGATCGCCGCCCTCGGTGCCGAGAACGAGAGCCTCGGCAGGCTCACCGATCGGGCCGCGGGGCTCCTGCGCGAGACCGGTGTGATGAAGATGCTGCAGCCGGCCGAGTACGGCGGGGCCGAGGCGCACCCGCGTGACTTCGCCGAGACAGTGATGCGGATCGCCTCCCTGGACGGCTCCACCGGCTGGGTGGCCGGCATCGTCGGCGTCCACCCGTGGGAGATGGCGCTGTGCGACCCCAAGGTGCAGGCCGAGATCTGGTCCGAGGACGACGACACCTGGATCGCCTCGCCCTATGCCCCGATGGGCATCCTGACCCCGGTCGACGGCGGCTACCTGTTCAACGGCCGTTGGCAGTTCTCCTCCGGCACCGACCACTGCGACTGGATCTTCCTGGGCGCGATGCTCGGCGACGCCGAGGGCCGGATGGCGATGCCGCCGCAGAACTACCACGTGATCCTGCCGCGCGCCGACTACGAGATCGTCGAGGACTCCTGGGACGTGGTCGGCCTCCGCGGCACCGGCAGCAAGGACATCGTGGTCAAGGACGCCTTCATCCCCGACTACCGCGCGGTGCCGTTCTCCTCGATGATGGACGGCTCCGCGCTGGCGGCCTCCGAGCGCACCAACCCCACCTACGGCGTCCCGTTCACCACGATCTTCCCGCTGGGCATCACCTCTGCCGTGATCGGCATCGCCGAGGGAGCGCTCGCCGCGCACCTGGCCTACCAGCGCACCCGGGTCCAGGTCACCGGCACCAAGATCAAGGACGACCCTTACGTGCTCTTCGCGATCAGCGCGGCGGCCGAGGAGATCAAGGCCTCGAAGACCGCGATGCTGGACAACGTGTCGCGCTTCTACGACCTGGCTGCCGCCGGGACCCCGGTCTCGTTGGCGGACCGGGCCGCCTCGCGTCGTACCCAGGTCGCGGCGGCGTGGCGGGCGGTGCGCGCGATGGACGAGATCGTCGCCCGCTCGGGCGGCAACGGTCTGCGGATGGACAACCCGATCCAGCGGTTCTGGCGTGACGGCCACATGGGCCTGGCGCACGCGATCCACGTGCCCGGGTCGGTCTTCCACGCCTCCGCGCTCACCGAGCTGGACGTGACCCCGCCGCCGGGTCCGATGCTCGCGATGATCTGAGCTGTCCCACGATGGTGACTCCGGTCCCGGCCGCGCAGGTGACCCGCTACGAGGCTGAGGTCGACGTGCTCGTCGTCGGCTACGGCTGTGCCGGCGCAGCCGCCGCCTACGAGGCAGCGATCGCCGGCTCCGAGGTGCTCGTGCTCGAGCGGGCGAGCGGTCCCGGAGGCTCCTCGGCCCAGTCCGGCGGTGAGCTCTACCTGGGTGGTGGCACCCCGGTGCAGACCGCCTGCGGTTTCACCGACGACGCCGACAACATGTTCGCCTTCCTGCAGGCCGCGCTCGGCCCGCACGCCGACGAGGCGAAGCTGCGGCTCTACTGCGACGGCAGCGTCGAGCACTTCGAGTGGTTCGTCGGCTGCGGCGTTCGGTTCACCGAATCCCTCTACGACGCACCCAGCTGGATGCCGCCCACCACCGACGGCCTGATGTGGCTCGGCGAGAACGCGTGGCCCTACGACACGCTCGCCCGCCCGGTGCCACGCGGACACCGGCCGGCCACCGAGGGCTGGGCCGGCCACACGTTGATGGACGCGCTCACCACAGCGGCAGACACGGCGGGCGCGCGGACCGTCACCGACACCCGGGCCACCGCCCTGATCGTCGAGGACGGACGGGTCGTCGGCGTGACCGCGCGCCGCTACGGCGCCGACGTCGCCTACCGCGCCCGCCGCGGCGTGGTGCTGACCACCGGCGGCTTCGTGGACAACGAGGAGATGCTCGCCGACCACGCCCCCGACCTGCTCGGGCACGGCAAGGTGTCCGACGGTCTCGACGACGGCTCCGGGATCCGGATGGCTGCCGCGCTGGGTGCCGCCACCCGGCGGATGGGCTTCGTCGAGGCCGCCTACACGGCGCTGCCGGCGATGGTCTGTCGCGGCATGCTGGTCAACGGGCTGGGTCGCCGGTTCATCAACGAGGACGTCTACCCCGGGCTCTTCAGCCACGCGGCGCTGCACCAGCCCGGCCCCTGCTGGGTGATCGTGGACGAGCAGGGGCTCGACGAGGTCCCCGCGCGCGACCGGTGGGGCGTGCGCCCGACCCACGGCGCGGAGACGCTGGCCGAGCTCGAGGGTGATCTGGGCCTGCCCGCGGGCTCACTGGCGGAGACGGTGGCGACGTACAACCGGCATGCGGAGGGCGGCCAGGACCTGCTCTTCCACAAGAACCCGCGATGGCTGCGACCGCTGGAAGCGCCGTTCGCCGCGGTCGACCCGCGCTACGGCTTCGGGGGCAGTGCCCAGCCGGTCGGCACCGGGTTCTCCGGCTTCACCCTCGGCGGTCTGCACACGAGTGTCGACGGCGAGGTGCTCTCGGTCGCGGGTGAGCCGATCCCCGGCCTCTACGCCGCCGGGCGCGCTGCCTCCGGCATCCACGGTGCCGGCTACATCAGCGGTACGTCGCTGGGCGACGGGACCTTCTTCGGCCGGCGTGCCGGGCGGGCGCTCGCCGGTAGCTGAGGTCGGCTGCCTCCGACCGCAGCTACCGGCCCCTCCGAGCTCAGTGGTCCTCGGGGACCAGCTTCTTCATCATCTCGTGGGTGCCGAGGACGAGCTTGGCGCGGTCGGTGGTGGCGCGCATCGCGACCACCTTCTCGTTGCCGGAGATCACGTGCACGGGGCCGTCGCCGAGCGCGGCCAGGCCCTCGCGGGCGATGTCGTCCGGCTCGCCGACGACCAGGCCGGGCAGGTCCATGTTGAGGCCGGCGCGCGCCATCGCCGGGGTGCGGGTCACACCGAGGACCAGCTCGAGCACGTCGATCCCGGCTTCCTTGGCTTCCAGCCAGAAGCCCTCGGCGAAGATCCGACCGAACGCCTTGGCGCCGCCGTAGATCGCCTCGCGCGGGGTGCCGAGATAGCCGGCCAGCGATCCGACCAGGACGATGCCGCCCCGCCCGCGCTCGCGCATCAGACGCCCGAAGTGGTGGGTCAGCGCCAGCGGGGTGGTGACGTTGAGGTCGATCACGCCCTGGAATCCGTCGAGCTCGCCGTCGAGGAAGCGCTTGCCGTAGGAGTTGGCGCCGGCGTTGTAGATCAGCAGACCCACCTCGATGTCTGCGCACGCGCCGGTCAGCTTCTCCACCGACGCCGCCTCGGTGAGGTCCAGGGAGAGCGTGCGGACCTCGACCCCGTGGACGCGGACCGCCGCCGCCGTCTCCTCCAGCGGGCCGGGCTTGCGGGCGACGAGGACGAGGTTGAAGCCGGCCTCGGCGAGCTGGTGGGCGAAGGAGGCGCCCACGCCCTCGGAGCCGCCGGCGATCAGGGCCCACGGTCCGTAGCGGTCGGTATCGATGGAGAGGTCGGTCATCAGTGGTGCAGCTCCTTGTCGGGGTTGGTCTTCAGCTCGTCG
The DNA here is from genome assembly GCA_008123405.1 of Nocardioides sp. BGMRC 2183. Lineage (GTDB taxonomy): Bacteria > Actinomycetota > Actinomycetes > Propionibacteriales > Nocardioidaceae > Nocardioides. The sequence continues at coordinate 10,216 of VSSA01000020.1, read as the reverse complement.
GTGTCCTGCACCGGCAGCGCACCGGTCACCGCGGCTTCGCGCAGTGAGGCGTTCAGCGCCGCGCAGCCGAGGAACGCGCCACCGTTCGGCCCCGATCGGGGGTTCGCGGCCCTGCGCTCGACGCAGGCGTCGAGCGCCTCGGCGTGCCACTGGATGCTGGTCTGGTCCCAGCTGGACTTGCGGGCCTCGACGCGTGCACCGCAGGTGCCGCAAGAGACGGGCGTCATCGGCCCGTCGTCGAGCCGGACGTCGGGGCGCACGGCCATCTCAGACCCCGGATGCCTGGCTGTCGGCGGATTGCGTCTGCGCCCTCTTCTTCTTGTACGCCGCCCGCGCCGCCATGTTCTGCTCGACCTCACGCTTCCAGGCCTCGTTCGGCTTGGTGGTGTCGATCTCGAACTCGAACCGCTCGGTCATCTCCGGGGTCACGTCGGCGACGTCGACGTAGAACTGCTCGTACCAACGACGCAGCTGGTAGACCGGCCCGTCCTCCTCACAGAGCAGCGGGTTGTCGATCTTGGCCTTGTTCTTCCAGATCGCGACGTCCTGCTCGAAGCCGAACTTGGTGAAGTCGCCCAGCTTGCGGGCGGTGGCGTCGGGGTCCTCGAGGTGGTCGGCCTTCTCCACGATGATCCCGTACTGCAACACGAACGAGTTCTCGTCGATCGGGTAGTGGCAGTTGATCAGGACGGTGTGCACGTCGCCGTCGTCGTAGTGGTAGGTCAGGTCGTCGATCATGAACGACGGGCCGTGGTAGGAGGCGACCGAGGTCTGTCCCAACACCACCGGGCCGGCGCCGGGCTTGGTGGAGCGGACGTCCTCGCGGCCCTCGCCGTTCATGTACTGGGTGGCGGTCTGGCCCTCGAAGATGTTCTTGAAGTACGTCGGGAACGAGTAGTGGATGTAGAAGAAGTGGGCCATGTCGACGACGTTGTCCACGATCTCGCGGCAGTGGGAGCCCTCGATGACGGTGGTGTACCAGTGCCAGTCGGTGTAGTTGTCGCTGCCGACGCCCTCGATCCGGGGGATGGTGACGTCCTCGGGCGGCAACTTCTGCTCCGGGTCGTTCCAGACGAAGAGCATCTGGTCCTGGACCATGGTCGGCCAGGTCGCGGTGCGGGCGCGGAGTGGGACGCGGCGGGCGTAGGGGATCTCCTTGCAGCGGCCGTCGCCGCCCCAGCGCCAGTCGTGGAAGGGGCAGGCGATGTGGTCGCCCTTGACGGTGCCCTGGGTGAGGTCGCCGCCCATGTGGCGGCAGTAGCCGTCGAGCACGTTGAGGTTGCCGTGGGTGTCGGCCCAGACGACCAGCTTGGTGCCGAACGCCATCACCTGGTGCGGTTTGCCGTCGGCGAAGTCCTTGGCCAGACCCAGGCAGTGCCAACCACGGGCGAAGCGGGTGGGCGCTGCGTCGGCCTCGATCCGACGGATCTCGCTGTCGTGCTGAACGCTCATCAGGTTTCTCCCTCACCTGGATCGGACCCGACTCCGGGCTGTCCGGGGAGTCTCTGCGGGTGCCGAGGAGCGTGTCCGGCGAAATCCCACTGATCGGAAGGGGCCCGCTGCCTGGGCGGTCCTTCTGAGCATGCTGGTCCCGTGCAGAACGAGGTGCTGGAAGCCGTCCGCGACCTGCTGCCGGGGATCCGTGAGCGCGCCGACCTCGCCGAGGAGCAGCGCGACGTCCCGTCCGTGACCATCTCCGAGCTCGCCGACGCCGGCGTCTTCCGGATGCTCCAGCCGCAGCGGTACGGCGGACTCGAGGCGCATCCGGTGCACTTCTACGAGGTGGTCCGGGCGATCTCCGGGGCATGCGGCTCGACCGGCTGGGTCGCCTCGGTGCTCGGCGTGCATCCCTGGCAGGTCGGGCTCTTCGCGGACCAGGCCCAGGCCGAGGTGTGGGGCGAGGACCCTGGCACCCTGGTCTCCTCGGCCTACGCCCCGATCGGCCGGCTGCGAGCGGTCGAGGGTGGGTACGAGCTGACCGGTCGGTGGAGCTTCTCCTCCGGCTGCGGTCACGCCGCCTGGGCGCTGCTCGGCGCGATCCTGGTCGGCGCGGACGGCAAGCCCACCGACTTCCTGACCGTCCTGGTGCCGGCGAGCGACTACACGGTGCACGACGTGTGGGACACCGTCGGCCTGCGCGGCACCGGCAGCAACGACATCGAGGTCGGCGAGGTCTTCGTGCCGGCGCACCGGGTGCTGCGCAACTACGAGCACACCCGACTTCGCGGGCCCGGACAGCAGGTCAACTCCGGCCCGCTCTACAAGCTGCCGTTCGGCGCTATCTTCGCCAGCACGATCACCGCGCCGGTGGTCGGCGCCGTGGCCGGCTGCCTCGAGGACTATGTCGCCGCGATGCGCGACCGGGTCCGGCTCAGCCTCGGTGGCGGCCGCTTCGCGGAGGATCAGTTCGCCCAGGTCGCGGTGGCCCGGGTGGCATCCGAAGTGGATGCCGCGATCCTGCAGATGGACCGGAACATCACCGCGCTCTACGACTGCGCCGTGGCCGGGGCCGAGATCCCCTGGGAGTATCGGGTCCGCGCCCGCCGCGACCAGGTCCGCGCCACCGAGCGCTCTGTCGACGCGATCGACACGCTGTTCAAGACGGCCGGCGGCAACTCGCTCAAGCGCGGCAACCCGATCGAGCGGGCCTGGCGCGACGCCCACGCCGGCAGCGTGCACGTGGCCAACGACGTGGAGCGCGCTCTCGCCCTCTACGGCCGCTCGGCCTTCGGGCTGCCGGTCGAGGACAACCTGGTCTAAGGCTCAGCGGCCGGGCAGCACGCAGAACTCGTTGCCCGACGGGTCGGCGTAGTGCCGCCAGGGCAAGTCTCCGAAGCCCAGGTGCAGCTCCCGACCGCCTCGTTCGGTGATCTGGGCGGCCACCTCGTCGGGGTCCTCGTCCTCGAGCCGGATGTCGAGGTGCAGCCTGTTCTTCTGCGCGCCCTTCGGCTCCCGCTCGGGACACAGCTCGAGCAGCGGCCCGCGCCCGGAGGGATGGCGCAACGCCGGCATCGGGGCGTCGGCCACGGAGGTCCAGCCGGACAGCCAGGACCAGAACTCCGCGTCTCGGGCGGGGTCGGCGGAGTCCAACGGGAGTGCGGCCAGCGGCCCGCTGTCGACGTACGACGCCCGGTGCTCCATCACGCACAGGGGATTGCCCTCGGGGTCGGCGAGCACCACCCACGGCACGTCTGTCTGGCCGATGTCGAGCGGTGTCGCGCCGAGGGAGAGCAGGCGCTCGACCACTGCCGACTGATCCGCCCCGCCCCGGACGTCGAGGTGCAGCCGCGCAGACGCGGAGGTCGGCTCGGCCACAGGCTGGAAGCAGAGGTCGAGATCCCCGCCGCCCTCGACGGCGAGCCGGGTCTCGTAGCCGCCGGGCCCGTCGGTCAGCTGCTCGCACCCCAGCGCGGCCTCCCAGAACCGACCGAGGCTCCAGGGGTCGACGGCGTCGAAGACGAGGTTCTCCAGATACATGGCTTCCACGGTAGGACCCACGTCCGACGCGGACTGGCGTGACCCACGTCCCACTCACCGGTCCTGGACAGCGCCGCACGGGCAGGGCCGGCGACACAATGACGCCGGCCGCGCACCCGCCGGCCGATCGAGGATGATGGAGGGGTGAGCGTGCCGCGAGTCGCCGAGGCCCGAGTGCCGGCGATCCCCTCCACAGCCGGCCAGAAGGATCGCTACCAGCGCATCCTGCGGGCCGCCGCGGAGCACGGCGCCGCGCACGGCATCGACGGCATCCAGATGCTCGACGTGGCCAAGGATGCCGGTGTCGCGATCGCCACGCTGTACCGCTACTTCCCCTCCAAGACGGTCCTCTTCACCGCACTGCTGCACAGCCAGGTGGGCCGACTGGACGAGATGACGCCGGCGCTCTCGGAGGTCGAGGACCCTGCGGAGGCGGTCGGGCAGCTACTGGTCGGGATCGGGGCTCGGATGCTGCGCTCGCCGCTGCTCGCGCACGCGATGCTGATCTCCAACAACGCCGCGGTGGCCGGTGAGGTGCCGACCCTGGCGGTGACCGGGGTCTTCGCCGATCTGATGTTCAAGGTCGCCGGCGTCACCGATCCCAGCCCGTACGACGTCCGCCTGATCCGCCTGGTCGAGCAGACCTGGTACGGCGTGCTCACCTCGCAGCTCACCGGCCACATCACCGCCGCGGATGCCGACGCCGACACCCGGCTCGCCTGCCGGCTGCTGCTGGGCGATCTCGGCCGGCGCTGACCCGGGGCTGTGCCGCCCGCTCTCCCGGTGATCGGGATCGAGCCGGGTTCGTGTCGGACCCACTGCCTAGGTTCGCCTCGTGCTCAGGTTCAGTGGCGTCAACGTCCTCCTCACCGGCGCCGCCTCGGGGATCGGCCGGGCCACCGCGCTGCGCCTGGCTGGTGAGGGCGCCGCCGTCTTCGGCGTGGACCGCGACCCGACCGGGCTGGACGAGGTGGTCCGCTCCGCCGCCGGAATGCCGGGCCGGATCGTCACCGGTCTCGCCGACATCACCGACGAGGCGGACGTGGTCCGCACCGTCGACGCCGCGGCCGACCAGCTGGGCGGCATCGACGTACTGGTCAATGTCGCCGGCACCCACCGGACCACCCCGATCGAGACGCTCTCGGTCGAGGACCTGCGCTTCGTCTACGAGGTCAACCTGATCGGCACCGCGCTCTTCTGCCGCGAGGCGCTGCGCCACCTGCCCGACCACGCCGGGGTGATCGTCAACGTCGCCTCGACCGCGGCCACCCAGGGCAACCCATACATGACGGCCTACGCGGCCTCCAAGGGTGCTGTGCTCGGCTTCTCGCTGAGCCTCGCCGCCGAGCTGGCCGGCCGCGGCATCCGGGTCGTCCCGGTCTCGCCCGGACAGGTCGCCACCCCGCTCACCGCCGCCAGTGTCCCCGAGGGCCTGGACATGCGCTACTACGGTCGGATCGTCTCCCCGATGGGTGCGGCCGAGCCCGACCAGCTCGCCGGCGCGATCGCCTTCGCTGCCTCCCGGGACGCCTCCTACATGACCGGCGCCGAGCTGCGCGTCGACGGCGGCTCCCGGATCTGACCACCCCCACCCAAGGAGACCTGATGCCCCGCACCATCGTCGTCACCGGCGCCGCCTCCGGCATCGGCGCCGCCCTCACCCGTCAGCTCACCGAGGCCGGTGACCGGGTGATCGGCATCGACCTGTCCGGCAGCGACATCGACGCCGACCTCTCCCGGGCCGCGGGCCGGGCAGCGGCGGTCGACGCGGTCACCGAGGTAAGCGGGGGAGCGGTCGACGGGGTCGTCACCTGCGCCGGCCTCTCCGACGCCAGTCCGCTCGTGGTGCCGGTGAACTTCTTCGGCACCACCGGCGTGGTCGAGGGCCTCCAGCCGTTGCTGCAGCGTTCCGAGGCTCCGCGGGTGGTGCTGGTCGGCTCCATCTCCGGCACCCAGCCCTACGACGACGCGATCGTCGCCGCCTGCCTGGACGACGACGAGGAGGCGGCACGCGAGGCCGCCGAGAAGGTCATGGCAGCCGGCCTCGGGCATCAGCTCTACTCCTCCTCCAAGGCCGCGATCGCGCGGTGGGCGCGTCGTACCGCCGTGGCGCCGGGGTGGGCCGAGGCAGGCATCGCGATCAACGTGGTCGCCCCCGGTGTGGTGCAGACGCCGATGTCGGCAGGCCTCTTCGAGGACCCGAAGATGAAGGCGATCATGGACCAGGCGGTCCCGATGCCGCTGCACGGCTATGCCCAGGCCGACGACATCGCCCGGGTGATCGGCTTCCTCGTCGCCGGCACGACCACCCACGTCACCGGCCAGGTCGTGTACGTCGACGGCGGTGCGGAGACCTCGCTCCGACCCGCCGACCACTACTGAGCGGCGATAATGACGAGCATGGCCGACCCGAGCGAGACGCAGACACCCCTCACCGCGCTGCCCGAGAACGCCGGCGTCGACGCGGCGGTGGCCGCCGCCCGTCGGGTGATCGAGGCGCTGCTCCACGCCGGCGGCAACAGTGCGGCCGAGATGGTCCAGGTGGCGGAGCGGCTCGATCAGATCTCCGCGCACCTCGCCGAGCATGCACCGGATCGGGAGGAACGCCTGGTCGACATGTGGCGCGGTGAGGGCGTCACCCGCCACGACCCGGTCACCGGACCGGAGAACGCGATCGCCCCGCCGCTGCACCTCGCCGGCCTGCCGGACGGGTCGGTCCGTGGCACGGTCACGCTCGGGCTGGCCTACCAGGGTCCGCCCGGCAGCGTGCACGGAGGCGTCTCCGCGCTGCTCCTGGACCACGCCCTCGGCGTCGCCAACGACTGGGGGCCCGGCCCGGCCGGCATGACCGGCACCCTGACCCTGCGCTACCACCGGGTGACGCCGCTCTTCCGTGAACTCACCGTCGTCGCCCGCCAGGTCTCCTTCAGCGGTCGCAAGATCAAGACCACCGGCGAGATCACCGTCGACGGCGAAGTCTGTGTCTCCGCCGACGGGCTCTTCATCGACGCGTTCATCGACCGTCCGCGATGAGTCCGGCGCGCCCTGCTGGTCGAGAACCATGACCTAGTTCTCAGAAGGCAGGAGCACACGATGCAGCCACCGACCCACCGTGCAGGGAGTCAGCTGGCTCGCCGGATGTTCGAGCTCGTCGAGCCGATCGGCGTCCTTCCCTATGCGGCGGACGAACCCAACGACACGATGTTCGCGCTCGGGTTCACCGACTACTGGGACACCTACTTCGCCGGCCGGGCCGCCCCGCTCGGCAGCTCCACGCCGGCCGAGGTGGTCCACGCGCTCTTCTACAGCTTCGCGCCCGGCGAGGTGGCCCGCCACATCCCGACGGTGTGGACCACGACGACGCCGGAGGCGGCGATCGCGGCCCGCCTGGAGGGCTGCGCCCGCGCGCTGCACAGGATCCTCGGCGATGACGTCCACTCGCGTGGCTTCGCCCGCGCCATCGACCTGCTCACCACCGCCGCGACCAGTGCGCCGCCCGAGGGCCGCCCCCTGTACGCCGCCCTGCGTGCGCTTCCCCTGCCCGCCGATCCGGTGGCGCGCCTCTTCCACTCGGCATCGCTGGTGCGCGAACACCGCGGTGACGGCCACATCGTCGCGCTCATGGCGGAAGGCATCGGCGGCCTCGAGTCCCACGTCCTGGCCGCCCTCGACGCCGGAATCCCTACCCGGTCGTTCGGCCGGATCCACCACCTCCCGCCCGAGCTGCTGACCGACCTGATCACCGGCCTGAAGACTCGCGGACTGATCCAGGACGAGACGACATTCACCGCCGCGGGCCGACAGGTCAAGGCGCGCGTCGAGTCCCTCACCGACGAGCTCGCCCTGGCGCCGTACCAAGCCCTCGGGTGCGGTGAGGTGGACGAGCTCATCGCTGCGCTCGAGCCGATCGCGCGACGGCTCAATGCTGCTTAGGGCTGAGGCTGCGGACGTCAGTTCGCCCGAACCCGGGACGCCGAGGACCGTCGCGGGCTAGCGTCGCGCCGTGCCAAACGAGTCCAGCGTGCCCGCGCCCGTGGATCCCGGGACCGCGGGAGCCTCCGCCCGGCGCGAGTTCGAACGTCGTCGATCGCGACGCGAGGGGCGCATTCGGGAGAAGCATCCCAAGCTGGGTCGGCTGATCCTGGCGTTGGGCGACGACCCGCAGTCGACCACCGCCTGGGATGCCGGCGCGCTCGGTGAGGAACGGTTGGGCGGCCGACTCAACGAGCTCGCCTCGGACACCCTGCGCGTTCTCCACGACCGACGCATCCCGAGGACCCGCGCCAACATCGACCACCTGGCCGTCACCGCCACCGGCATCTATGTCATCGACGCCAAGCGGTACGTCGGTAAGCGGCCGGCCCTTCGGGTGGAGGGCGGAGTGTTCCGTCCCCGCGTCGAGAAGCTGATGGTCGGCTCCAGGGACAGGACCACGCTGGTCGACGGTGTGCTCCGACAGGTCGACCTCGTGCGTTCCCTTGTCGGCGACGAGGTGCCGGTCGCCGGTGTGCTGTGCTTCGTCGAGTCCGACTGGCCCCTGATCGGTGGGAGCTTCAGCACCCGCGGGGTCGAGGTGCTCTGGCCGAAGAAGCTCTATCGCCGGCTCTCCGCCGATGGCTCGCACGTGCCTTCGATCGCAGACCTCCATGCTCGTCTCGCTCGGGCTCTGCCGGCGGCGTGAGGAGGCACAAGCAAGCAGTCGTCAGGGTGAGAGTGGTCGATGGGCCACTCTCACCCTGACGACTCAGCGGGATCGTGCGCAGGCTCGACTTATTCGGTATCGCCGCCCCTCCCTTCGTGCGACCCTCCAACCCGTGGAGACAGAGCATGATCCGTGGTGGGACGACCTGACGGCTGCTCTCGCATCGATGGGGCAGGTGACCGACCGGGAGCCTGTCGGTCTCGTGGTGGCCACCGCCCAGGCGCGCGCGGCGATGCTGGAGGTCGAGATCGTGATGACGCCCGAGGAATGGGATGACCTCGTCGACATCGGCTGGGGGGTGATCGAGGGGGCCGTCGAGTACGTGTGCAACCTTGTGCGCGAACGAACCCCGCAGGAGCGGTTCCTGGTCTACAGCCAGTACCAGCTCGTGCCCCACGATGCACCGGCCTTTCCGCCCAACCCGGACCTCATCCGGATCCAGGAGCTCGCCGCGCGTCACCCGGACGGGGTCATCCCGGGTGCCGGTTGGTACGCATTCCCACCCTCGGACGACTAGGGAGCTACACCCGATGCCCGAGCCACCGTGCGGGTGACCATGCAGGGCGCATGCTGGAAGCATGACGCGCGCGGTCGAGGTACGGGTGTCCGGGGAGGTGCAGGGTGTGTCCTTCCGGGCCTATGCCGCGCGGGAGGCGGTCCGGCTCGAGTTGGCCGGGTGGGTGCGCAACGAACCTGACGGCGCCGTGCGCGCGCACTTCCAGGGGCAGGAGGAGACTGTCGAGCGCATGCTGGCCTGGTGCCGAGGCGGTTCGCCGGCAGCGGAGGTTCTCCGGCTCGAGGTGCGGGACGTGGCGCCGACCGACGTCGCGGAGTTCCGAGTGGAGTACTGAGTGTTCTGCGGACGCCGCCAGAGCTTCGCGATCAGCGGGGTGCGCCCGTCGCAGCGTGACCGATTGCGCCGGCGGCAGCGGTGGTACTTCACTCTGATGGGCGTCTGCTTGGTGCTGATCCTGGTGGCGTGGACACTGGTCCGCTTGTGGTCGCCCACGGCCGCTGTCGCCATGTCGGTCGTGGCGGCCGTGATCCCACCCGTCGCGGTGATCGTCGCCAACTGGGGCGAGGACCACTGACGGGCGGGCGCCTAGCTCAGTCGGCTGCCTGCTGCCGATCTGCTTCCTCTCGAAGCGCGGCCGGCCATACGGCCAGGAAGGGCGCGATCCGCGGCTGCCATGAGCAGGCATCCGCGACGAACGACACCGCGACCGCGTTCTCCACCGCTTCGTCTCCGTCGCGGAGTGCCTCGTCGAGCAGGAGGAGCAACGTGCGCACGGCCTGGTCGTCGTCGAGGTTGTAGAAGGCGGACACCGCCCACCGTCGCAGGTCCGACATGAGCACGTGCAGGAGCAGCTCGTCGCCGTCCCTGAGGTGCTCGTCGATGATCGCCCGCAAACTCGGGCTGATATCGGCCGCGCGGGTCGTCAGGTCTCCCGCGGAGAGACGGGTCGTCATGAGGGACATCGTGGCCCAGATGTTCGGCGTGGCCGGGATCAAGGTTTGTGTCGGACGTTGTTGGGAGGGTGGTGCTCATCGAAGGGTGGTGAGTGCGGATGCTCCAGATCGACAACGACGAGACTGTGAGGTTGGAGTTGTCCGCGTTGTCGGTGTTGGGGCGGGTGCGGTCGGCGAAGCTCGCGGAGGAGGCTGCGGAGCGCGCGAAGCTGGTTGCGTGTGTGGACTGGGCCGCGATCCACTCCAGCGACACCTTGGTGGGTCCGGTTGATTGCTGGCATGAGCAGGAGCTCCCGCTGGGCGGGGAAGGCGCACCGTGTGTGGCGGAGTTCGCGGTCACCGAGCTCGCTGCCGCCCTCGGCGTCTCCACCCGGTCGGGGCGGGCGTTCTTGGCTGATGCGGTCGAGTTGCGCTACCGCCTCCCCCGGTTGTTCGCCCGGGTGATGGCCGGGGAGGTGCTGGTGTGGCGGGCCCAACGGGTCGCCCAAGCCACCATGTGCCTGCCACCCGAGGGCGCTACCTGGGTGGACCGGCAGATCACCCCGTACGCCGACAGTGTGGGTCCGG
>VSSA01000001.1 GCA_008123405.1 Nocardioides sp. BGMRC 2183 | reverse complement strand
CCGCCCGGGTCGAACTGATCCGCGCCCGCGACGGCACCATCCTCGGCGAGACCTACCCCCAACCCGCCCACCTCGACATCAGAGTCGACCTGCCGAGCGGCTGAAGCATGGGCTGGAACAACCCGCCGGTTCCTTGGCGCGAACTCGAACGCCGGCTCTCAGGGCGACCGCCCGGGGCGAACGATGCACCGGTCTCACGCCGCAAGCATCCACGCTCGGACACTCCGACGGTGGTGTTGCGTCCCGAGGAGCCGGTCACGCCGTACGCGGAGCTGCACTGCCACAGCCACTTCAGCTTCCTCGACGGCGCCAGCAGCCCGCCCGACCTCGTTGCGGAGGCAACGCGACTCGGCCTGACCGGGCTGGCGCTCACCGACCACGACGGATTCGCCGGCGCTCCGTTGTTCGCGGAGGCAGCGTCCGAGCAACGGATGCCGACTGTCTACGGTGCCGAGCTCTCCCTCGGGCTGACCGCGCCGCAGAACGGCGTACCCGACCCGGAGGGCAGCCATCTACTCGTCCTGGCCCGCGGCGTGCAGGGGTATCACCGGCTCTCGGCAGCGTTGACCGAGGCACACCTGCGTGGGGGTGAGAAGGGACGTCCGGTCCACGACCTCGATGAGCTCACCGACCTCGGTCGCGAGCATTGGGTGGTGCTGACCGGGTGTCGTAAGGGGGCGGTGCGGACGGCACTGCACCGTGATGGACCGTTGGCGGCGGCAATGGCAGTCGACGATCTGGTGGCACGGTTCGGGCAGGAGAGCGTGCTGGTCGAGCTGATCGCCCGCGACCACCCCGGTGCCGACGAGGTCAACGACCTGCTGGCCGCTCTGGCCGCGGACCGGGGACTGGCCACCGTCGCCACCGGGAACGTGCACCAGGCGACTCCGCAGCAGGCGCGGTTGGGTACGGCGATGGCGGCGATACGAGCGCGCCGCAGCATCGCCGACCTCGACGGGTGGCTCGACCTCTCCGGCTCCGCCCACCTGCGCAGTGGCGACGAGATGATGCAGCGCTTTCCCCGCCACCAGGATGCTGTCGCCCGCGCAGCGCAGGTGGCCGCCGAGCTCGCCTTCGACCTGCGCAAGGCGACGCCACGCCTGCCGAAGCAGAGCATTCCCGAGGGGCACACGCCGAGCAGTTGGCTGCGCGAGTTGGTCGAGCGCGGCTTCGCCGAGCGCTATGCGGGCCGGGAGCTCGAGCTGCGCGCCAGGCAACGGATCGAGCGGGAACTCGATGTGATCGAACGCAAGGACTTCGCCGGCTACTTCGTGATCGTCCACGACATCGTCGCGTTCGCCCGCGGCGAGAGGATCCTCTGTCAGGGCAGAGGATCGGCGGCGAGCTCGGCGGTCTGCTACGCGCTCGGGATCACCGCGGTCGATGCGGTGCAGTTCAACCTGCCGTTCGAACGATTCATCTCCGAGCACCGGGAGGAGGAGCCCGACATCGACGTGGACTTCGACTCCGATCGGCGTGAGGAGGTGATCCAGTGGGTCTACCGGACCTACGGTCGGCGCAACGCGGCGCAGGTCGCCAACATCGTCAGTTACCGGCCCCGGATGGCGATACGCGACGCCGCGAAAGCACTTGGATACTCGCCGGGGCAGCAGGATGCCTGGTCCAAGCAGGTCGACGGCTGGGGGAGCAGCATCGCCGATGATCTCGGGATTCCCACGACTGTGGTCTCGTTGGCGACCGAACTGCTCGGTGCGCCACGCCATCTCGGCATCCACTCCGGCGGCATGGTGCTGACCGAGCGCCCGATCGCCGAGGTCTGCCCGATCGAGCGAGCTCGGATGGAGGACCGCACGGTCCTGCAGTGGGACAAGGACGGGTGCGAGTCGATGGGACTGGTCAAGTTCGACCTGCTTGGGCTCGGCATGCTCGGGGCGCTGGACCACATGATGCGGCTGATCGACGCCCACACCGGGCAACGGTGGACGTTGGAGACGATCCCCAAGGAGGAGGCGGGTGTCTACGACATGCTCTGCGCCGCTGATTCGATCGGTGTCTTCCAGGTCGAGTCACGGGCACAGATCGGAACGCTCCCACGGCTCAAACCGCGCTGTTTCTACGACCTCGCGATCGAGATCGCACTGATCAGGCCGGGTCCGATCCAGGGCGGTGCAGTGCACCCCTACGTCCGACGCGCCACCGGACGGGAGGCGGTCACCTATGACCACCCCTCGCTCAAGCCGGTACTCGAACGCACCCTGGGGGTGCCGCTCTTCCAGGAGCAGTTGATGCAGATGGCGGTGACGTTGGGGGACTGCACCCGTGACGACGCCGACCTGCTCCGCCGAGCGATGGGCTCCAAGCGGGGGGTGGAGCGGATCGAGAAGATCAAGGAGCGGCTCTACGCCGGGATGGAACGTCGTGGGTTGACCGGCGACGCAGCCGACGCGATCTACGTCAAGATCCTCTCCTTCGCCGGCTTCGGGTTCGCCGAGTCGCATGCGTTGAGCTTCGCGCTACTGGTCTACGCCTCTTCGTGGTTCAAGTTGCACTACCCGGCCACCTTCCTCGCCGGCCTCCTGCGCAACCAGCCGATGGGGTTCTACTCACCGCAGTCCTTGGTCGCCGACGCCCGCCGCCACGGCGTCGAGGTACGACGCCCCGACATCGCGCTCTCCGCAGCGAGAGCCGACCTCGAGCCGTGTGACCCGCGCACCGAACGGGAGTGGTTCGACCTCGAGCGGTACGACGCAGGCTTCGCCGTACGACTCGGGTTGGACGAGGTGCGGGGGATCGGGCCCGACGTCGCGCAGCGCATCGTCGAAGAGCGGGAACGCGAGCAGTTCACCGACATCCGCGACCTCTCCCGGCGGGTCGGGCTGAGCACCAACCAACTCGAGGCGCTGGCCACTGCTGGCGCGTTCGAGGGCTTCGGGTTGGAGCGTCGCGAGGCACTGTGGATGTCCGGCTATGCCGAGGACGGTCGACACCTGCCGGCCAGCACGCCGGCGCCGGCGCCGCCGTCATTGCCGGGGATGGACGACATCGACCTCACCCTGGCGGACCTGTGGGCGACAGGGGTATCCCCACAACGTCACCCGGTGGAGCATTGGCGGGAGCGACTCAGCGTGATGGGGATCAGGGCCATCACCGCTCTGGACGAGGTGGAGGCGGGCCGCCGCGTCCACGTCGCCGGCCTGATCACTCACCGTCAGCGCCCCGGCACCGCCAGCGGCATCACCTTCATCAACCTCGAGGATGAGACCGGGATGCTCAACGTGGTCTGCTCGGAGGGAGTGATGCGGGTCCACCGACGGGCCGCACGCAACCGAGTGGCGGTGGTGATCCGAGGGATACTCGAACGGCAGGACGAAGTCACGAATCTGGTGGCCGATCGGATCGAATCACTCGACACCGTGCTGCCGGGGGCGGATGCGCTGCTGCACAAGAGTCACAAGTCCCGGGACTACAGGTGAGGCCCGCGCTAGCCTGAGTCCATGGTGGACACGGCCTCGCTACGCGTCGTGTTCGTCATTGTCGCCGTCGGTGCGTTCATCCTCTTCTACAAGGCATGCTGGCGTCCCACCCGCTCCCATTACAGCGGCTGGTGGTGCATCGCGTTGGTGTTCGTCAGCGCCAGCGCGGCCTGCTTCCTCTTCAACGGCACCGCGGCGCAGGTGGTGGCCAACCCGACCGGGAACATCCTCGGCGTCCTCGGCACGATGTGCGTGTGGGCCAGCGCGCGCTCACTCAGCCGACGCACCCGCCCGCCGTGGTGGTTCCTCGTGCCGCCGGTCGTGGTCGGTGTGGTCTCGTTCCTCGACGACCCGGCCAACGATGTCTGGACCGGCGGCCCGGCCTTCCTGCTCGGCATGGCGATCGGTCTCGGTGGGGCCACCTACGAGCTCAGACGGTTCCACCGTCAGGTCGTGAAGGGGGATGCTGCCGGGGTCGACGACCCGCAGTTCCTGGCCAGCCTCTCCGCGATCACCGTCATGACCGGCATCGTGTCCGCCTACTACGTCGTGCGGATGGTCGTGCTGGTGGCAGTCGGGAGCGACAGCGATCTCTTCCTCACCTATTTCGGCGGCGCGGCGACCACCCTGCTCCTGATCCTGCTGATGGTGGTCGCCATCTTCAGCATGGCTGCGCTCAGCCGGACCCAATACACCGCGGACCTGCGCCACCGCGCGACCCACGACGGTCTGACTGGCCTACTCAACCGCAACGAGTTCCTGCGCCAGGCGGAGGGTGTCATCACCCGGGTCGAGCTCGGTGCCCCGACGGTGATCGTGCTAGCCGATGTGGATCGCTTCAAACAGCTCAACGACGCCCACGGCCATGCCGCTGGGGACCGGGCGCTGGCCTCGATCGGCACCGTCTGCCGGCGTCAGCTCCTGCCGCGCGAGCTGGCCGGTCGCCTCGGCGGCGACGAGTTCGCGTTCCTGCTGATCGACGCCGAGCGGGCACACAGCCTCGCCGAGGCGATGAACGAGGAGATCGCGCTGGCGATGTCCGGCGATACCAGCGCGACGATCAGTCTCGGGGTGGCTCGGCTGCGTCGTACCGAGAGCATTGTCGGCGCCATGGAACGCGCAGACCGCGCGCTCTACGACGCAAAAGCGAGGGGTGGCCGACGGGTCATGTCCGACGACCGTCCGGCGTGACACCCGATTCGGATGTCCCAGCCGGGCTGCGGTAGTGTTCGGCGCGCTCCCTCGGGAGTGATCGGGCTGTGGCGCAGCTTGGTAGCGCACTTGACTGGGGGTCAAGGGGTCGCAGGTTCAAATCCTGTCAGCCCGACCGATCGAAACCCTCGTCTGAGACTGCATAACCGCAGGTCAGGCGGGGGTTTCGTCATTTCACGGTCTCGAATCACAACGGTGTCAACGCCCGTTCTCACTGCCACCGGTAGCAAACCGGTAGCAAACGCTCTTGCGGTCGCGACAAGAGTGGAATCAGACGACTCCATAGGGGAGTCGGCACAGCTCTATAGGAGGGCGATCGACGTGACCACCGGTAGCAAGCAAGCGCCACGCCCACGGCGCTACGACCAGGCGATCTGCGCCTGGTGTGAGAGCGACGTGAAGAACGCGCACGTGTTCATTCGAGGTGATGCACTACAGCGGCAGCGTCGGCGACGCCCACGACGTGCTCGCGAGCGCTGCAGGACCGGCTCATCCCTCCCACCCCGCCACCTCGTCCAGCCGTGCGCGCGTCGCGCGCAGCCGGGCGAGCTCGGCCTCGCCGGTGGCCAAGCCGTACTTCAACGTCGCCGCCCGCAGTGCGGCGGCATCTTGTCGGCTCGGTCGGGTACGGGCCCGTGATGACGAACTTCGGCTACACCCTGATGACCGAGCAGAGCGGCCCCCGTCAGCTGGTCGACTATGCCGTCGGGGCCGAGCGGGTCGGCTTCGACTTCGAGGTGATGAGCGACCACTACTCGCCGTGGCTGGTCGAGCAGGGGCACGCGCCGTACGCGTGGAGCACGCTCGGAGCGGTCGCCCAGGCGACCTCACGGGTGGGGCTGATGACGTACGTGACCTGCCCGACCATCCGCTACCACCCTGCCGTCGTCGCGCAGAAGGCGGCGACCCTCCAGTGTCTCGCCGAGGGCAGGTTCACCCTCGGGCTGGGCAGCGGCGAGAGCCTCAACGAGCACGTCGTCGGGGAACGGTGGCCCTCCTTGCGGCAGCGGCAGGAGATGCTGCTCGAAGCGGTGGAGATCATCCGTGCCCTGCACACCGGAGACCTCGTCGATCACAGCGGGCAGCACTTTCAGGTCGACTCCGCCCGAATCTGGGACCTGCCCGACGACGCGGTCGAGATCGGGCTCGCGGTCGCCGGTGAGCGTGCGGTCGAGGCCTTCGCGCCGTACGGCGACCACCTGATCGGCGTCGAGCCGGACGCTGACCTGGTGACGGGCTGGAACGGGGTCGACGGCGCGCGCCGGATCGGCGAGGACGCGCGGGCGATCGGTCAGATCCCGATCTGCTGGGACCCCGACGAGGAGACCGCGATCCGGCGGGCGCACGAGCAGTTCCGCTGGTTCGGTGGCGGTTGGTCGGTGAACGCAGACCTCCCCACCCCGGCCGGCTTCGCCGGCGCAACGCAGTTCGTCCGGCACGAGGACGTCGCGGACGCCATCCCGTGCGGGCCGGACCTGGACCGGATCGTCGAGGCGGTCTCGGCGTACTGGAAGGCTGGTTTCACCGACATCGCGATCGTCCAGATCGGGGACGAGGGGCAGGACCGGTTCCTCCAACAGGCTGCACCTCGACTGCTGGACGCGTTGCGTGCCGCCGCGAACTGAGGACCGACCGATGGGCACCGCAGGCAGCGCCGTGCTGTTCGACATCGACGGCACGCTGGTCGACTCCACCTATCACCACGCCGTCGCCTGGCATCGCGCCTTCGCACGTCACGGGAGGCCACCCCCGATGTGGAGGCTCCACCGTGCGATCGGGATGGGCGGCGACAAGCTGGTGACCCAGGTCGCGGGGGAGGAGACCGAGCGACGCCTCGGCGACGACCTGCGCGCCGAGTGGCGAACGGCCTACCTCGAGCTGCGCACCGAGGTGCACCCCCTCCCCGGCGCCGCGGAGCTGGTCGGTGCCGTACGTCGCGCCGGTCATCGGGTGGCGTTGGCCTCCTCCGGCGATCCCCAGTTCGCCCGCGAGGCGATCGCGATGCTGGAGATCGGCGAGGAGGTCGAGCTGCTCACCACGGCTGAGGACGTGGACGCCTCCAAGCCGGAGCCGGACCTCATCGGCGAGACGATGCGGCGCCTGGGCGGAGTGACCCGAGCCGTACTCGTCGGCGACACCGTGTACGACGTGGAGTCAGCCGCACGCGCAGGGATCCCCTGCGTCGGCCTGCTCTGTGGCGGTTACGGCCGCGCCGAGTTGGATGCCGCCGGCGCCGTGGCGGTCGCCGAGACCCCGGAGGACCTGGTGGAGGCGGACTGGGCGTCGTACCTCCCCTCCTGAGCGGGGCCGAGAGTCAGTGCGGATGCCTCAGGAGCGGGACCACCGCTCGAGCGCCGCAGCGAAGGCCACGAGCTGGTGGGGCTGCACGAGTTCGGCCAGGCGTCCCGGGTCCTGGGGATAGCCCAGTGCCTGCGCGGCCTCGAGGACGCGTTCGTCGAAGTAGGGCCGGACTCCGGGCCAGACCGCCTGGACCTCGCGACAGAAGATTGCGGCTCCGGTCGGGCCGACCCGCGGGAACTGCTGGAGCGCCTTCTCCAACGACGTCACATCGTCGTCTCTGCCTGGCCTCAGGCGGCGGAGATCTCCGGAGAGCTCCTGCTCCAACCGGGCGGCACCCTCCTCCAGATAGTCGGCCGTGCTTTCGTCGTAGCGTCGATACCCTCCGCGGCCCAGCGCGTCCACCCGCTGCTGCCACGTGGCAGCACGCATCCTGGCGGGCGTGCGCCACCCCGCGGTGAAGAGCTCACGAGCGGTCGCCGCCGCAACGTCGGCAGAGATCGGTGCCGACAGCAGCGTGGTGAGCACCAGGAGTTGATAGAGCGGGGAGGGCTTGTCGCGCAGGGTGATGCCGGCCTGCTCCGCGAAGGTCGTGCCGTGCTCGGCGAGCAGGTCGTCGGGTTGGATCAGGTAGGCCATCGTGCTCCTCAGCCGTCGCTGATGGCCGGAGGGTGCACGGAGCAGTGCGGGAACGTCATGGGGCGCTGCGTACCCGATCGTGGACCGGTGATGACCGCTGCATGCGCTACGTTGCGAGCGCCGTACGTCGAGCAGCCGAGGGAGCCGCACATGTCGGAGTCGAGAACCCATCCTGTGTCGGGCCCGGAGACCCTGCTGCCGTCCTGGCGGCCTGGGCCGACCCGGGATGCGATCGTCTCCTTCCTGGAGGCAACCGCCGATGTCGCAATCGAGGATCGGGTGGCGTGCTTCGACAACGACGGCACCCTCTGGTGCGAACGGCCCCACTACGTGCAGCTGGAGTTCCTCCTGGACGTCCTACGCTCCGCTGTCGCCGCCGACCCCCGCGTTGCCGACGGCGAGGAGTTCGCGGCGCTGCTCTCCGGGGACCAGGAGGCGATCGGGGCGATCGGCATCGAGCGGATCGGGATGGCCCTCACGGGCCTGCTCGCCGGCATTTCGCCGGAGGTGTTCCGGGAGCGTGCACGAGCGTTCCTGGCACGCGCGGCCCATCCGACGCTGGGCCGACGATTGCGGGAGTGCACCTACCAGCCGATGTTGGAGCTGATCGAGGAGCTGCGGGCACGCGACTTCAGCGTCTGCATCGCCACCGGCGGCGGCACGGACTTCGTCCGAGCGGTGAGCCTCGATCTCTACGGCGTCGCGCCCGAGGCTGTGGTCGGCACGTTGTTGGCCTACGACGTCGTCTCGGTCGCCGACGGAGGCCCGAGTCTGGTGCGCACCGCACGGCTGCTCGGCGACGCCAACGAGGGGCCGGCGAAGGTCACCAACATCCAGACCCAGCTGGGGCGGCGTCCGATCCTCGCGGTCGGCAACTCAGCCGGTGACCGCGACATGCTGGCTTGGGCCGCGAACGGCATGGGGCCACGCCTGGCCGTGCTGCTCGACCATGACGACGACGAACGGGAGTTCGCCTACCAGAGCCTGGCCGCCACGATCGCTGACAGCGAGCCGATCACGGCGGTCGCCGAGCGGGCGGGTTGGACCGTGGTGAGCATGGCGCGCGACTGGGAGCAGGTCTTCGCCACGACCACGTGACACTAGATGACCGCTTGTCTTCAGAGTGCGTCGAGCGCCTCCGTCATCGCGGTGACGGTGTCGTTGCCGATCTTCTCGAAGACGACCTTCATCACCGGGTCGGTGATCTTCGCCAACCCGTTCATCGAGATGACGGCCGTGTAGGTGATCTCACTGCCGGGCCCGTCGTCCGCCGGCAGCACAGCGATGGTGTCAGTGGTGGTCGCCGAGTCGTTGCTACCGCGGAACTCGACAGTGGTTTCGTCGAGCCGCTCCAGGACGTAGGTGAGTTCGGTGGTCACGCCGGCGATCTTGGAGACGTTGTGGAAGCGAGCGCCGACCTGAATCGGACCGGCGCCCTCTCGGGTGCAGGAGGCGGTGCCGGGATCCCACTCCTCGGCATGGGTGAAGTCCTTGAGGTAGTCGAGAACGGCGGGAGGGGCCGCACGGACGTTGAAGGTGCGTGTGATGGTGGCCATCGGGTCGCCTCTGTTCGGTTGGGTGGGGGAGCGGTCAGTGCTCGAGGAACGCAACGAGGGCGTGGTTGAACTCTTCGGCGTGACTGAGGTTGAAGCCGTGGGGCGCGCCCTCGATCACGATCACCTCGCTGTGCGGGATCACGGCATGGGTCCGTTGTCCGGAGCCCTCGAAGGGCACGATGCCGTCGGCGTCGCCATGCAGCACGAGGGTGGGAACCGTGACCCGCGGCAGGTCGTCGCGGAAGTCCGTGGTGGCGAACGCGTCCATGCAACCGAGTGCTGCGTCCTGGTCCGACCGGTGGCACAGCCCGACCGCGTCCTGGCGCTGCTCCTCGGTCACCATCAACTCGTCGCCGGCGGAGAAGAACTGCCGGGTGAAGTCGTCGAAGAACGCGTCCCGGTCGGTCTCCAGCCCGGTGCGCATCTCGTGTGCCGCAGCTGTGGTGAGCGGCCCCTCGGGGTTGTCCTCGGAGTGCAGGAGGTACGGCGGGACCGCGCCCGCGAAGACCACACTGCGGAGCCGGTCCTCACCGTGGTTGGCGACATAGCGGGCCACCTCGCCTCCGCCCATGGAGAAGCCGACCAGGGTCACCTCGGTCAGGTCCAGGTCCGTCAGGACCCGGTTCAGGTCTGCGGCGAGGGTGTCGTAGTCGTAGGCCTCGCCCGGCGGCGAGTCACCGAAGCCCCGTCGGTCATAGCTGACCACCCGGTAGCCGGCAGCGTGGAGTGCACCCTCCTGCGCAGTCCATGCCTCGTGGGAGAGGGGCCAGCCATGGATCAGCACGACCGGACGTCCGGGGCCGCCGGAGTCGACGACGTGCAGCGCGGGGGCGGAGGTGGTGCTCGTCGGGTTCGTCATGGTCCAGACCTATCTCGACCATCCAAAGCGCGCGTGGTGACCCGGCCTCGATGAGCGCCGCTCTAGGCTCGCCGCATGGTGCTGCAATACCCGATCCTGGCCGACCGGCGGACGGTCGGTTGACGATGGAGCCGAGCACGATGAGCGCAGTTGTCAAAGGTGTGCTCATGGCGGTGCTGATCGTGACGGCAGTGGTCAGCTGCGTCGTGGTGATCCGTCTCCGCTTCCAGCAACCGTTGAAACGTGCCGGCGTGCTGGTGGGGCTTTCGAACGGGGCGGCGTCGCGGATTCATGCCGAACTCGCCGCCGCCGCGCCCTCCCGGCAGTGGGAGGTCACCAGCGGCGTGAGCCAGCAGCAGCGCCTACGCGACCCGGCCCTGGCGACCCGTGCGAGCAGGGCCGACAGTTGCGACGGTGTGGTCGCAGGGCGGCATCCGCGTCCGTTCACCGCCGTCAGCTGGCGGGGGAAGGCCTGGCACCCCGGCGGCGTCCGGTCCTCGTACCGACTGCACGACCTCTCTTTTCCCTTGCGTTCTGTCGACAGCGGGCCGCACTTCTGCGCCGCGCCACTGACCGCGACGCACCACCCCCAGAGGCTGCTACCCGACCGGTTCTGGGGGCAAGGTCACGTCGCCCACGGCCTTGTGGCCTGGGGGGTCGGCCTGGACCCGACGCTGATGCAGTGGATCGCGTCCCTGGCGCAGCCGCTGACCGGGTTGGGGTGCTGGCTGGTCTGCCTCGGGGATCGGGTGGTGCTCTTCGGCGAGGGAGAGCCGCCGTTGGATCTGCTCGAGCGGCGGATCGCATTCGGCGCATGGGTCGCGGACACGCTGGAGCGACCGCTGTGCTGAGCCCAGTCAGCCCAGCGGCAACTCGCTGCGCCAGGGCGGGTCCGCGCCGGGGCGCGAGACGGTGACACCAGCCGCCCGCGCCGCGTGGCCCGCGGCCTCCACCACCGCGTCCTCGCCCAGGCCCGCAAGTGTGTCGGTCGCGGTGGCACCGCCGATGCCGCGATCGACCAAGGCGTCGATCAGGCCCGCGGTGAAGGTGTCGCCGGCGGCGATCGTGTCCGCGACCGGGACGACCACGCCAGGCACTTGCAGCAGCGTGCCGTCCGGCCGGGCCACCGTCGCTCCGTCGCCGCCACGGGTGACGACGACGAGACCGGGCCCGTGCGAGGCCCATCGCAGCGCCACGCTCCCCGGTTCCTCCCCGGGGAAGTACCACGCGAGGTCCTCATCGCTGACCTTCACCACGTCGGCCAGCTCCACCAGCGTCTCCACCCGCCTCAGCACGGCGTCGTGATCCGGGGTGATCGCCGGTCGCGCGTTCGGGTCGAACGTGACCAGTGCGGAGCGCCGCAGTCGACGTACGAGTGCCAGGACGGCGTCGGCACCCGGAGCGAGCACGCTCGCGATCGAGCCCACGTGGAGGACGTCGACCGGTCCCGGCTCGACCTCGACCGGATCCCAGGAGAGGTCGAACTCGTAGCGTGCGGCCCCGGTCTGGTCGAGGACCGCCCGTGCCGTGCTGGTGCGTCCCCGTGCCGGTGCGGTGCTCTCCACCGTGACCCCGCTGTCGGCCAGCCAACGGCGGATCCGATGGCCGTCGTCGTCGGCTGCGACCACCGTCACCAGTCGGGTACGACGCCCCAGCCGGCCCAGCGCCAGCGCGACGTTGGCGGGGCTGCCGCCGGGCATCCGTTCCGGCGGCCCCTCCGCGCGTTCCACCACGTCGATGAGTGCCTCGCCGACCACCAGGAGCTCCGGCCCGTCCGGCGGCGCGCTCACCCGAGGTACCCGTCGGCCACTGCGGACGTCAGACTGGGTGCCAGCGGCCCGCGAGGAAGCAACGTCGCCTGGACCGCGTGGTAGAGGTCCGGCTTCCCCGGCCACACCTGCTCGACCGGCCGGCCCGTCGGATCGAGCTGATGCCACCAGGAGCCGGCGTCGGTGTCGATGAAGTGCTGGGCGACGTGGTCCCACCACTCCCGGTAGCGCACGAGGTAGCTCTCCTCGCCCGTCCGTCGGTACAGCGCCGCAGCGGCCGCGATCGCCTCGGCCGCGACCCAATGCATCCGCGCGGTGACGACAGGGGCCCCGGTCCAGTCGGTGGTGTACACGAACCCCGGCCGCCCGTCCGCGGCCCAGCCGTCGAGGACGGCACGGTCGAACAGCAGCCGCGAGGCGGCCAACAGGTCCGACCGACCACTCTCCGGGCTCGCCGCCTCGACGTGGAGCAGGAGACGCGACCACTCCAACCCGTGCCCGACCGTCGCTCCGTAGGGCTTGAAGGGGTCGTCCGGGCGATCCCGATGATGGTCCAGGAGCGGCGTCCAGGCCTCGTCGAAATGCTCGGGCAGCCGACCGTCGTGTTGGCCGGCGAGGTCGACCGCCCACTGGGCGATCCGCTCGGCGCGCACCCGCCAGGCCGGGTCGTCGGTGGCGTCGGCGACCGCCAGCATCGCCTCCACGGCGTGCATGTTGGCGTTCAGACCGCGGTAGGCCTCGACCGCGGACCAGTCCGCCGACCAACCGTCCCGACACCGGCCGGCCGCGTCGTCCCAGAACCGCTCGAGGAACACCGCGGAAGCGTCGGCAAGCAATCGGTCGGCGCCGTCCAAGCCGATGACCGACCCGCTGGAGAGCCCGAGCAGCACGAACGCATGGTCGTAGCACGACTTCCCGGCCGCGGCATCCGCGGCACCGTCGGGGGAGACGTGGTGGTGCCACCCACCGTGCGTCGTGTCGCGCAAGGAGCCGTGCAGACCGTCCACCATGTGCTGGGCGAGCGGCGTGCAGCCGGGCAGGCCCAGCGCGGCTCCGAGGCTGTGCACGTGCAGCATCCTGGCGGTGATCCAGGTGTGCACGCCGCGGCCGAGATCGGGCGTGCCGTCCTCGGTGAGGTAGGCGGCTCCACCGGCTGGGTGTGCCACGCGGCGGCTGAACCCGATCAATCGACGGCACTCGTCGTCGAGCCAGCGCCGGTGCGTTCCTCGGTCCAACCACGGCGTCATCGGGTCACGATCTCACGTGCTCGCGCTGAGGATCGGCGGGTCGGGGTAGCCTCGCGCCGTGGCGTTATCGAAACGTGTTCTCAATCGCGCGATCCACGCCCTCTGGCGTCGGATGGAGCACTACGGCGACATCGCACCGGGCACTGATGTCGCCGACGGGTTCGCCGCGTTCGGCCGCGGGAGCTGTCTCGGCTTCCCGGTGGAGGGCCTCTTCGGGACGGCGGCGATGCACATCGGCACGGAGACCCTGATCGGGCGCTACTGCACGCTCTCGGTCGGCTACGGTCCCGGCCAACTGCGGCTGCCGCCGCGAGGCCTGGTCATCGGCGACCGCTGCGTGATCGGTGCCCGCGCCTGCATCACTGCGCACGAGAGCATCGAGATCGGCGACGACGTGTGGTTCGGCAAGGACGTCTTCATCTCCGACGCATCCCACGGCGTCGCGGACCCCGAGGTCCCGATCGGCCGTCAGTTCGGAGAGCACCGAGCGGTGTCGATCGGTGACGGCAGCTGGATCGGGCACGGCGCGATCATCCTGCCCGGTGCCCGTCTCGGGCGGCGCGTGGTCGTCGCCGCCGGCGCCGTGGTGCGGGGGGAGATCCCGGACGACAGTGTGGTCGCCGGCGTCCCGGCGCGCGTCGTACGGGTGCGTCAGGCCCCGCCGGCAGCGCGCAGCGCTTCCTTGCGTGACACGGCGGCGCTGTAGAGGAACCCCTGGGCCTCGTCGCACCCCCGATTGCGCAGGTAGCGTTCCTGCCCATCGGTCTCGACTCCTTCGGCGACCACCCGCATGCCGAGAGCGTGCGCCATCACCACGATCGCGTCGATGATCGGGGCGCGGTCCTGGTGCGGCTGCAGCTCACGCACGAAAGCCCTGTCGATCTTCAGCTTGTCGATGGGGAAGCGGGTCAGATACGCCAGGCTGGAGTACCCCAGTCCGAAGTCGTCGATCGCGATCGTGACGCCCCGGTCCCGCAACCCCCGGAGGGTGTCGATCACCTGCCACCGGTCTTCCAGCAGCACGCCCTCGGTGATCTCCAACTCGAGCTGGGACGGCTCGAGGCCGGTCCTCTCCAGCGTCGACAGCACCGTCTCCACCCAGCCCTTGGAGCGGAACTGTCGGGGTGAGACGTTCACCGCCAGCCGCAGCGGGCGGCCCAGGTCAGCCTGCACCCGGGCCAGGTCGCTGCAGGCCCGCTCGAGCACCCACGCGCCGAGCTCCACGATCATCCCGGTGTCCTCGGCGACCGGGATGAAACGGTCGGGCCCGACCGGGCCGAGGATGCGGCTGTCCCACCTGGCCAGGGCCTCGAAGCCCACGGTCCGTCCCGTGTCCAGGTCGACCTGTGGCTGATAGGCGACCGACAGCTCCTCCTCGCGCAAGGCCTGGCGCAGCGCCGAGGCCAGCGACATCCTCTCGTTCGTCTCGGCGCGCATGCCCTCCTCGAACCATTGGAGCTGGTTGCGGCCTGCGCTCTTGGCGGCGTACATCGCGGTGTCGGCGTGCTGGATCAGCTCTGCTGCGTCGGTGCCGTGCCGCGGGAACAGCGCGCCGCCGATGCTGACGCTGGTGGAGAGTTCGTGGCCGAGGACGGCCATCGTCGTCGTCAACTGGTCGAAGAGGCTGGCCTCCACCGTCGGCATCGTGCGAGCGTCGTCGATCACGATCACGAACTCGTCGCCACCGAACCGCGCCACCAGGTCCCCGTCGTCGGCCCACCGGCGCAGCCGTTCTGCCACCTCTGCCAGGACCAGATCGCCGACGTGGTGGCCCAGCGAGTCGTTGACGTTCTTGAAGTGGTCGAGGTCGAGCAGCAACACCGCTCCTGTCCGGCCGGTCGCCATGGCCTCGGCGACGGCGCCGGTCAGGTACTGGTCGAGCAGGGTCCGGTTGGGCAGGTTGGTCATCGCGTCGTGGGTGGTCATCCGGTGCACCTCCGCCTGCGCCTGCAGGCGTGCGGTGATGTCGTGGGCGACGGCCAGGTAGCCCCGCAGCGTCCCGTCCTGGTTCCGGAGTTCGCTGACCGCCTCGCTGACCGGTACGACGGTCCCGTCGGTGTGCACATAGCCCGTCTCCCGCTCGCCCCCGGCTCGGGCTGCCAGCTGGGTGGGCAGGTCGCCGGGCTCGGCGCAGGCCGGATCGTGCACCTCACTGAGCGGGCGGTCGACGAGGGTGTCGTGCGACCGGCCGAGGAGCGTCTCCGCTCCCGGGTTGGCGGCGACGATCAGGCCCTCCCGGTCGGTGGCCAGGACGCTGAACGGGATCGAGTCGATCATCGAACGACGTAGCTCGGACTCCGCCTGGGTGCGGGCCGCGATCCGCGAGGTGAGGTCCCGCACGACCGCCAGGACCAACTCGGCGCCGTCGATCTCGAGGTCGCTGAGCGCGATCTCGACCGGCACCTCGGTGCCGTCGCTGCGCAGCACCGCGATGCCGTGTGCCTCTCCGAGCTCGCGCATGGTCGGTCCGGCTCGAAACCGACGGCCGGGTCCGCGCCGCAGCCGTTCGGGGAGCAGGTCGTCGGCCGACATCGTCGTCAAGGCCGCGCCGGGGTAACCGAACAGTCGCTCCGCCTCGGGGTTCGTCAGCCGGATCCCGCCTTCGGCGTCCAGGACCACGAGAGCGTCGGGCGTGGCGTCGAACACGGCTTTCAACTGTGCGGCCTGCACCTGCGCGGCACTCGCCGGAGACGGAGCTGAATCGGGCCGGCCCTGCGGAACGTCCGGCATCCGCCTGCCTCCCTAACGCGGTCCCGAGCAGTCATCACCGCGACCACTGCACACGTAGCGGCTCAGGTGACGATCCAGCGTAGCGGTCCGGGGACTCGCCGTGGGGGACATCGCCGGATCCCACCGGTACAGTGTCCCCGCCGTATCCGACCGCTGAAGGACCGCCGCTCGATGACACCCTGGCTTCTGCTGGGAATCGCCATCCTCCTCGTGCTCGCCTGCGGGCTCTTCGTGGCCGCCGAGTTCGCTCTCGTGACCGTGGACCGCGGTCAGGTCGACCGGGCGGCCGCCGAGGGGGACGGTTCCGCACTCGGGCTGCAGCGGGCGTTGCGCTCCCTCTCGACCCAGCTATCCGGCGCGCAAGTCGGCATCACGGTCACCAACCTGGGCATCGGCTTCCTTGCCGAGCCCGCGATCGCCGAGCTCCTGCGCGGTCCCTTGACCGACCTCGGCCTGTCCGTGCGGGCGGTCAGTCCGGTCGCGATCGCGCTGGGTCTGGTGTTGAGCACCATCGGGACGATGCTGATCGGTGAGCTGGTGCCGAAGAACGTGGCGATCGCGCTGCCGATGGCCACCGCGCGCGCGACCCAGCGCCCGATGCGGCTCTTCACCGCTGCCTGCGCGATCCCGATCCGGCTGCTCAACGGCAGCGCCAACGCGATCGTGCGTCGCCTCGGCATCGAACCGCAGGAGGAGCTCCGGTCGGCCCGCAGCTCTGCCGAGCTGGCATCGCTCATCCAGCGGTCGGCGGACGTCGGCACACTGGACGCCGACACCGCTGAGCTGATGGAGCGATCGGTCGAGTTCGGCACTCGGACCGCCGGGGAGATCATGACCCCCCGGGTCCGCACCCGGGCGCTGAGCGAGCAGGACCGTGCCAGCGCCGTGATCGCGCTCGCGCGGGAGAGCGGCAACTCGCGTTTCCCGGTCCTCGACGACGAGGAGTCCGTTGTCGGCACGGTGCACGTGAAGAACGCCGTCGCGCTGCCGCTGCACGAGCGGTCGACGGTGAAGGTGAAGCACCTGATGGCCAAGCCCATCGTGGTGCCCGACTCGCTCCGCCTGGACCCGCTCCTCTCGCTGCTGCGGGCGGAGAGCTTCCAGATGGCCGTCGTACTGGACGAGTACGGCGACCACGCCGGCATCGTCACGCTCGAGGACGTGATCGAGGAGATCGTCGGCGACATCGCCGACGAGCACGATCGGCTCGGGCAGCGCGGCCGGTTGCGCCGTGACGGGACCTGGTCGATCTCCGGCCTGCTGCGACCCGACGAGGTCGAGGATCTCACCGAGATCGCCCTGCCCGAGGGCGAGAATTACGACACCGTCGCCGGGCTGGTGCTGGAGGTGCTCGGCCGGATCCCGGCCACCGGCGAGGTCGCCGAGGTGCCGCTTCCGGCCGGGGACGAGGACGGCGAGCAGGTCCTACGGCGCGCGTTCCTCACCGTCGACCACATGGACGGCCTCCGGATCGACCGGCTCTCGCTGCGCGTGGAGACCACCGAGCGGGAGGGGGAGGAGAGATGAGCGACCTTCTCGCCCTGCTCGTGGCGATCGTGCTCCTTGCGCTCAACGCGTTCTTCGTCGGTGCCGAGTTCGCGCTCATCTCAGCGCGGCGCAGTCAGATCGAGCCGCGCGCCCAAGAGGGCTCTCGCCTGGCCCGCACCACGCTGCGCGCGATGGAGAACGTGTCGGAGATGATGGCCGGCGCTCAGTTGGGCATCACCATCTGCTCGCTGGGCCTGGGCGCCGTCGGGGAGCCTGCTGTCGCCCACCTGATCGAGCCCGGGATCGAGGCATTGGGCCTGCCCGAGAGCGCGGTCCACCCGATCGCGTTCGCGATCGCGTTGACGGTGGTGGTCTCGCTGCACGTGGTGCTGGGGGAGATGGTGCCCAAGAACATCGCGCTGGCCGGACCGGAGCGCTCGGCGCTGGTCCTCGGCCCGATCCTGCTCGGCCTGGTCGCGGTGCTGCGCCCGGTGATCGTCTGTATCAACGCGATGGCCAACGGCATCCTCCGGCTGATGCGGGTCGAGCCGAAGGACGAGGTGAGCAGCACCTTCACCCGGGAGGAGGTCGCTGCTCTCGTCGAGGAGTCGCGGGGAGAGGGGATGATCGCGGAACATGAGTACGACCGGCTCTCGGGCGCCCTCGGCTTCACCGAGAAGACCGTGGCGTCGGTGATGATGCCGATCGGCACCTTGGCGACGGTACGGCGCGGCTCGTCCGGGGCCGATGTCGAGGCGCTGTGCGCCGCGACGGGATTCAGCCGCTTCCCGGTGGTCGACGACTCCGGGGGTGCCGACCTGCTCGGCTACCTGCACATCAAGGACGTGCTGGAGCCGGATGAGGACCGCCGCCTTCGCCCGGTCGCCGACCGGTGGTTCCGTCCGTTCGCGAACGTGTCGCCGCAGACCGCGCTGCATGACGCACTCGAGGTGCTGCAGCGGCGGGGCGCGCACATGGCCCGGGTGGTCACCGAGGACGGCGCGACTCTGGGCGTGGCCGCCCTGGAGGACGTGATCGAGGAGCTCGTCGGCGAGATCCGCGACGCGGCCCATTCCGATGAGCATCTGGCGTCGGGGGCTGACTAGGGTGACAAGCGTGATCACGCCGGCGAGCAGCGACGCGAGCGAGCCCACGTCCGCCTCGCGGCGGGTGTGGACGCTGCCGAACCTGCTCAGCATCCTCCGGCTGCTGCTGGTCCCTGTCTTCCTGTGGCTGGTGCTCGGGCCCGAGGAGGACGCGTGGGCGCTGGCGGTCCTCGCCTTCTCGGGTTTCACCGACTACCTCGACGGCTGGCTCGCGCGGCGGTTCGACCAACAGACGGTGCTCGGTGAGCTGCTCGACCCGGTGGCGGACCGTCTCTACATCCTCGCCGTCGTGGTGGGTCTCGCGCTGCGCGACGTGATCCCGTGGGCGGTCGCGCTCTGCCTGCCCCTGCGCGACCTCCTGATGTGGGGACTGGTGCCGCTGCTGCGGACCCGTGGCTACAGCGCACTGCCGGTCCACTTCCTCGGCAAGGCGGCCACGTTCAACCTCCTCTACGCCTTCCCCCTGCTGCTGCTCGGGGACGGGGACGGCGTGGTGGCGACGCTGGCGTTGGTCTTCGGCTGGGCGTTCGCCGCGTGGGGGATCGGCCTGTACTGGTGGGCCGGCGTCCTCTACGCGTGGCAGGTGCGGACCCTGATGGTGACCACCGAGCCTCGCCGTCGCCGACCGGAAGCGGAGTCGCGATGACGGAGGTCACCGACCGCGCGCGGACACCACTGCTGGCGCTGATCACCGAGGAGTCACTGGACCGCGACTATCAGGTCGTGGCCGACAAGCGGGGCGGTACGCCGCCCGATCGTCGCCGAAGCCGCTGGGCGGTGGTCGCCGTGGTCGGCGCCTTCGCGCTGCTGGTCACGCTCGCCGCGGTGCAGACCACGCGCAACGCCGACGACGCCGATGCCAGTCGCGCCGCGCTCATCGAGCGGATCGAGTCGCGCCGTGCCGGAGTCCAGGAGCTGCAGGCGCAGGTGCAGGACCTCCGGTCGGCGAACACCAGAGCCGAGGAGGGACTGATCGCGTTGGGCGGGGAGGTCTCCAGCGCGGAGAGCCGGCGGATCCGCCTGGCGGCCGATGCCGGGTTCGAGCCCGTCTCGGGCCCTGGGATCCGGGTGGTGGTCGACAACCCGGAGACCATCGATCCCGACAACGTGCTGCGCGACTCCGACCTCGCCATGCTCGTCGACGGGCTGTGGGCCGTCGGTGCCGAGGCAGTGGCGATCAACGGACAGCGCCTCACCGCACGCTCGGGTATCCGCAACTCGGGAACGCCGATCGAGGTCAACAGCATCGGCATCGCGCCGCCGTACACGGTCCAGGCGATCGGCGACGTGAACCGGATGGCAGCCGACTTCGTGGTCTCCGATCCCGGGCAGGACTTCCTCGCCTTGGTGTCCCAGTACGGCTATACCTACGAGATCGACAACCTCGCCGAAGTACGGTTGCCTGCCGCGCCTGCCCGACTGCTGAACCTGCGGTCGGCGCAGGATGCGACCATCACGGAACCGAAGCGAGGAGGTGGGTCATGATCGCGGTCCTCGGACTGGTGCTCGGCATCGCCTTGGGACTGGTCTTCCAACCTGACGTCCCGCTCGGCCTGGAGCCCTACCTGCCGATCGCGGTCGTGGCCGCGCTGGACGCCGTCTTCGGTGGTCTGCGGGCCTATCTGGACGGGATCTTCGACGACAAGGTGTTCGTCGTCTCGTTCCTCTCCAACGTGGTGATCGCCGCAGGGATCGTCTACTTGGGCGACCGTCTCGGCGTCGGCGGCCAGCTGTCCACGGGTGTGATCGTGGTGCTCGGGATCCGAATCTTCACCAATGTCGCCGCGATCCGAAGGCACGTCTTCCATGCCTGATCGACCGCCCGACGCGCCGGAGGAGTCCCCGGCAGGGGACGAGCCATCGGCCGGCGCCCGGCTCCGCACCGCGCTGCGCACGCCGTCGCGGCGCCAGGTCGTGGTGGCCGTCCTGCTGGCGGTGCTCGGCTTCGCCGCGGTGACCCAGGTACGCGTCTCCGGCCAGGAGGACAACTACAGCGGTCTGCGCCAGCAGGACCTGATCGACGTCCTCGGAGCGCTGTCGGGGGCTCGCGAGCGCGCCGAGTCCGACATCGACCGGCTCGAGGGTGTGCGCGAGGACCTGCGGGACGACACCACCCGTCGCCAGGCGGCCCTGGACGAGGCCAATCAGGAGGCCGCCGACCTTGCCGTGCTCGCTGGCACCGTCCCGGTCACGGGCCCGGGCATCCGGATCACGATCACCGAGGAGGAGGGCACGGTCCGGCTCTCCTCGCTGCTCGACACGATCCAGGAGCTTCGCACCTTCGGCGCCGAGGCGATGCAGATCAACGGCGTGGTCCGGATCGTCGCGCAGACCTCGTTCGCCCAGACCACCGGCGGCTTCCTGGTCGACGGCCAGCTGATCGAACCGCCGTACGTGCTCGACGTGATCGGCGACCCGGACGGCCTGGCGAGCGCACTGGAGTTCCCGCTCGGGCCGAAGAAGCAGCTCGAGGAGGACGGGGCCACCATGGAGGTCGACGAGCTCGCCTCCATCGACATCGAGACCGTCCGCGAGCCCGGCACCGGGGGGTTCGCCGAACCCGCGCCAGGCGAGTAGCCTCGCTGCCGCCCGCCCGTGTCCCAGCAACCGTCAGCCGACAAGGAGATCGATCGGTGAATCCCGAGGACCTGAAGTACACCGCCGACCACGAGTGGGTCCGCGAGCCCGGCACCACCGCCGGCTCGGTGCGGGTCGGCATCACCGACTACGCCCAGGACGCCCTCGGTGACATCGTCTACGTGTCGCTGCCCGAGGTGGGTGCCACGATCAGCGCCGGCAGTGCCTGTGGCGAGCTGGAGTCCACGAAGTCGGTGAGCGACATCTACGCCCCGGTCACCGGCGAGGTTGTCGCTGCCAACGACGCCCTCGACGCGACGCCCGAGCTGGTCAACACCGATCCGTACGGCGAGGGCTGGTTGTTCGAGATCGTGCCCAGCGACACCGGGGCGCTCGCGGATCTGCTGGACTCTGTCGGATATCAGGCTCACCTCGATTCCTGACCCGGTGTAGGTTCGAACCATCCACCTCACTGTCAGGGTGAGGGTTGGGATCGCCACCGCCGCTCCGCCCTCACCGCCCGATCAACGCACGAGGAGATCAGATGCCGTTCTGCACCAACTGTGGACGGCAGAACCCCGACGACGCCCGGTTCTGCTCCCAGTGCGGCACCCGGCTGGTGACCGCGGAACCCGCCACCGGTGGCGGGGACAGCGGTGCTCCGCTCGGCGAGACCACCGCCACCATCCAGTTCGGCGGGGGTGACAAGGTCGAGACCGCCGACCGTCAGCTCAGCCCGGTCGACGCCGCCGCGGTCGACGCGCTGCCCCGGGGGCACGCCCTGATGGTGGTGCAGAAGGGGCCGGGCGCCGGCAGCCGCTTCCTGCTCGATCAGCCCGAGGTGAGCGCCGGGCGCCACCCCGAGAGCGCGATCTTCCTCGATGACGTCACGGTCTCCCGACGCCATGCGCTCTTCCGGCGCGACGGCAGCGAGTTCACCGTCGAGGATGCCGGCAGCCTGAACGGGACCTACGTGAACCGGGACCGGATCGAGAAGGTCACCCTGAACGACGGCGACGAGGTCCAGATCGGCAAGTACCGGCTGGTCTTCTTCGCCGGACACGAGAGCGCCTGACGCGATGGTGCCGGCCCGTCCGGACCCGGTCGAGGGACGCAACAGGCCGCGCGAGCTGTTCAACATCGGGCAGGTCCTGGAGCGACTGCGCGAGGAGTTCCCGCGGGTCACCATCTCCAAGATCCGCTTCCTCGAGGAGCAGGGGCTGATCAAGCCCGAGCGCACCCCGGCCGGCTACCGCAAGTTCGCGGCCGCGGACGTCGAGCGGCTCCGTTACGTGCTCCGCATGCAGCGCGACCACTACCTGCCGTTGAAGGTGATCGGTGAGCATCTGGACGCTCTCGATCGGGGGTTGGAGCCGCCGCCGATCGAGCCAGTGGTGCCGACGGTGCCGAAGGTCGCGATGAACGAGGACGGGATGCCCGCACCCGAGTCGTTCCGTCGTACCGACGACGTGCGGCTCTCCCGCAAGGAGCTGGTCAAGATCGCTGAGGTGGACGAGGACCTGCTCGCCGAGCTCGAGGCCTTCGGTCTGGTCGCCGGCAGCGCCACCGGGCATTTCGACACCGATGCGCTCGCGGTGGTGCGGACGGCTCGCGACCTCGCCGACTTCGGCCTCGAACCGCGTCACCTTCGTGCGTTCAAGGCGGCCGCGGATCGTGAGGTGGGTCTGGTCGACCAGATGGTGGCGCCGATCCGCCGTGGTCATGACGGCGCCGCACGAGCTCGAGCCGACGAGGCGGCCAGCGAGATCGCCGCGCTGTCCGTGCGGCTGCACGCGACCCTGGTCAAGGCCGGGCTCCGCCGTCGGTGACGACCCGTGCAGGCCTGAGTAGGCTGGGGGTATGCGCGAGGTCGACGTCATGGGAGTCCGGGTGGAGATGCCCTCCAACCAGCCGATCGTGCTCCTGCGCGAAGTTGCCGGAGATCGCTATCTGCCGATCTGGATCGGTGCTGTCGAGGCGACTGCGATCGCTTTCGCACAACAGGGAGTGGTGCCGCCGCGGCCGCTGACCCACGACCTGATGAAGGACATCCTGGCCGCCACCGACAACCCGTTGACCGAGGTGCGGATCACCGACGTCAACGACAACGTCTTCTACGCCACGCTGGTCTTCGCCTCGGGTGCGGAGGTGAGCGCACGCCCGTCGGACTCGATCGCACTGGCGCTGCGCACCGGCACCGCCATCTACTGCGCGGAGTCCGTCCTCGACGAGGCCGGACTCTCGGTGCCTGCCGAGGAGGAGGACGAGGTCGAGCGGTTCCGCGAGTTCCTCGACCACGTCTCCCCGGAGGACTTCGAATCGACCTGACGGTGGTAACGCTCATGCTGAGGGTGAGAGTTTTCGCGACACGCCCGCGACGTCTTTGACCGGCTCTCGGGCAGCGCCGTACCGTCAACTCTTGTCCCATCTCGACCTATCGGAGGACCGAGTGAACGAGCAGCAGCCGGAGACGGCCCAGGAGCGCGCGGCATCCGCCGCCGCCGAGGAGCAGGGTCTTCTCTTCACCGACGACGTCTCGCCGCTGCCCAGCGACCTCGGCTACCGCGGTCCGACGGCATGCAATGCGGCCGGCATCACCTATCGCCAGCTCGACTACTGGGCCCGTACCGGCCTGATCGAGCCCAGCGTCCGCGGTGCCAAGGGCTCCGGCTCCCAGCGCCTTTACAGCTTCCGGGACATCCTGATCCTGAAGGTGATCAAGCGTCTGCTCGACGCCGGGATCTCCCTGCAGCAGGTGCGCAGCGCTGTCGGTCACCTGCGCGAGCGGGGCACCGACGACCTCACCCAGGTCACCTTGATGAGTGACGGCGCCTCGGTCTACGAGTGCACCTCCAACGACGAGGTCATCGACCTGTTGCAGGGCGGGCAGGGCGTCTTCGGCATCGCGATCGGCGGCGTGTGGCGCGAGATCGAGGGCACCTTGTCCTCGCTGCCGAGCGAGCGGGCATCGGACGGCCCCGGCCAGTCCACCTCTGCGGCCGGCGACGAGCTCGCCGCCCGTCGGGCGGCGCGAAGCGCTGGCTGACCTTCCGGCCGGTGCCATGGGCGGAGCCGGCGGCGGGCTGCTGCTAGGCTCGTGACGGCCGTTGACACCGCGCGGGAGAGTTCCATCTCCTGCGGAGATCGGACGCCGAAGGGGCAATTCCTCCCCGGAACCTCTCAGGCGCCAGGACCGTGCGGAGCAGGCAACTCTGGAGTCGCAGCGTGGCGACGACAGAGGGGGAGGGCTCGATCACTTCGATCCCAGGAGCCTCTCCCGTGACGTCTGAGCACGACATCCTCTCTCCGTTCGTCGCCCGCCACCTCGGACCCGACGACGGTCAGGTCGCCACCATGCTCGAGCGGCTCGGCTTCGCCGACCTCGACGGGCTGATGGCCGCGGCCGTGCCGAAGTCGATCCGCAGCGACCGGCCGCTCGAGCTCGACGCCGGGGTCAGCGAGGAGACCGCTGCAGCGACCCTCCGCGACCTCGCGGACAGCAACGAGACCGCTGAGGCGATGATCGGGCTCGGCTACCACGCGACCGTCACCCCCGCGGTGATCCGGCGCAACGTGCTCGAGGACCCGAGTTGGTACACCGCCTACACGCCCTACCAGCCCGAGATCTCCCAAGGCCGGCTCGAGGCGCTGCTGAACTTCCAGACGATGGTCTCCGACCTCACCGGTCTGCCCACCACCGGCTCCTCGCTCCTCGACGAGGGCACCGCGGCAGCCGAGGCCGTCGCGCTGACCTACCGAGCACACCGCAAGGCGCGAGGACGCTTCGTCGTCGATGCGGATGCGCTGCCGCAGACAATCGACGTGGTCCGCACTCGCGCTGCTGGACTCGGCATCGAGATCGAGGTCGCCGACCTCAGCACCGGCCTGCCGGACGGCGAGGTCGCCGGTGTGTTGGTGCAGTATCCCGGCGCATCCGGTCGGATCCTGGACCCGAAGCCTTTGATCGACGAGGCTCACGACCGCGGAGGACTCGCCATCGTGGCCGCCGACCTCCTCTCCCTCACGCTGCTCGAAGCGCCGGGCACGCTGGGTGCGGACGTCGTGGTCGGCTCCGCGCAGCGGTTCGGGGTCCCGCTCTTCTACGGCGGCCCGCACGCCGGGTTCATGAGTGTGCGAAGCGGCTTGGAGCGGCAACTGCCCGGTCGGCTGGTCGGTGTCTCGGTCGACGCCGAGGGGCGGGCGGCGTACCGCCTCGCGTTGCAGACCCGGGAGCAGCACATCCGCCGTGACAAGGCGACCTCGAACATCTGCACCGCCCAGGTGCTGCTGGCGGTCACCGCGGGGATGTACGCCGTCTACCACGGCCCGGACGGACTGCGCCGGATCGCCGAGGAGATCCACACCCTCGCCGGCCGTGTTGCCGCATCGTTGCAACGCGCCGGTCTCGAGCTGAGGGCCGACACCTTCTTCGACACCCTCGGGGTGCGGGTCCCCGGACGCGCCGTGGAGGTCGTGGCCGCGGCCCGGGCTGCTGGCCTGCACCTGCGGCTGGTCGATGAGGACACCGTGGGGATCTCCTTCGGCGAGACCGCCGGCGTCGCGACACTGCGGGCGCTGCACGAGGCGTTCGGGATCGCGCCGGCCGCCGTCGAGCCGGGCATCGGCATCCCGTCCGGTCTGCGGCGCACGACCGCCTACCTGACCCACGAGATCTTCACCCGCCACCACAACGAGACCTCGATGCTGCGCTATCTCAAGCGGCTGGCTCGCCGCGACTACGCGCTGGACCGCGGCATGATCCCGCTCGGGTCCTGCACGATGAAGCTGAACGCGACCACCGAGATGGAGCCGATCTCGCTCGCCGGCTTCGCCGACCTGCACCCGTTCGTGCCAGCGGATGCGGCGCAGGGCTACCAGGCGATGATCACCGAGTTGGAGGAATGGCTGGCGCAGGCGACGGGATACGACCGGGTCTCGATCCAGCCCAATGCCGGCGCCCAGGGCGAGTACGCCGGGATGTTGGCCATCCGTGCCTACCACGTCGCGCGTGGCGAGGGGCAGCGCGACGTCTGCCTGATCCCGTCGTCGGCCCACGGCACTAACCCGGCGTCGGCGGTGATGGCCGGGATGCGGGTCGTGGTGGTGAAGTCGGCCGAGGACGGCACCGTCGACCTGGACGACCTGCGGGCGCAATGCGCGACCCACGCCGACGACCTGGCCGCGATCATGGTGACCTACCCGTCCACGCACGGGGTCTACGAGGAGACGATCACCGAGCTCTGCGAGGTCGTCCACGAACACGGTGGCCAGGTCTACATCGACGGCGCGAACTTCAACGCACTCCTCGGCTACGCCCGGCCGGGGCGGTTCGGCGGCGACGTCTCCCACCTCAACCTGCACAAGACCTTCTGCATCCCCCACGGTGGCGGCGGCCCGGGGGTGGGTCCGGTCGCGGTGCGCGAGCACCTGGCGCCGTACCTGCCGACCCATGTGCTGCACCCGGAGGCCGAGCGCCGCGACGGCGTGGGCGCGATCAGCGCCGCGCCCTACGGCTCGGCCGGCATCCTGCCGATCTCCTGGGCCTACATGAAGATGATGGGGGGAGCCGGCCTCACCCGCGCCACCGCCGTGGCTGTGCTCTCGGCCAACTACGTCGCCGCGCGGCTCGGTGAGCACTATCCGGTGCTCTATCGCGGTGACTCCGGGCTGGTCGCCCACGAGTGCATCCTCGACCTTCGCCCGATCACGAAGGCGACCGGGATCACGGTCGACGACGTCGCGAAACGCCTCATCGACTATGGCTTCCACGCCCCGACGATGTCGTTCCCGGTCGCCGGCACCCTGATGGTCGAGCCCACCGAGTCCGAGGACCTGGCCGAGCTCGACCGGTTCTGCGCCGCGATGATCGCGATCAAGGCGGAGATCGATCGAGTCGGCGCGGGGGAGTGGAGCGCGGAGGAGTCGCCGCTTCGCCACGCGCCACACACCGGTGCAGTGCTCGGCGAGACCTGGGAGCGGCGCTATCCGCGCGAGCTCGGTGTCTTCCCGACGGGCTTCGACCCGGACAAGTACTGGCCGCCGGTGGCACGGATCGACCAGGCCTACGGCGACCGCAACCTGGTCTGCTCCTGCCCACCGGTCGACGCCTACGCCGACTGATCGGTCATCATAGGTCCGTGGACGAGAACACGTTGCAGTTCGGCTGGTTCGTCGCCGAGGGCGACTCCTTCCTTCCGCAGAAGCTGGCGCAGAGCCTGTGGAGTGCGGAGCAGATGCACGGGGTCGCGGTCTCCGGACTCCTGGCACGCACTCTCGAGCATGCGGTCGTCGACGCGGGTCGCGGCGACCTGATCCCCGCGCGCTACCAGGTCGACCTGTTCCGTCCCGCGAAGATGGTGCCGACGACGGCGTCGGCGACCGTCGTCCGAGAGGGGCCGCGACTGATGCTGGTCGATGCGGTGGTGCAGCAGGACGGCACGGTGGTCGCCCGTGCCAGCGGCACCTTCCTGCGGTCCTCGGACACCCCGGGTGGCACAGTCTGGGGTGCCACCGATCGGGCCACGCCTCCGGCAGCCACCGCGGTGCCACCGGTCGGAGAGCACCACGTCCCGTACTTCTCCAGTGACCGCGCCTGGTCGCAGAAGTTCGGCGAGCACCAGAACGCCGGTCGGCACGCGACCTGGCAGACCGCGGTGCCGATCGTGATCGGCGAGGAGATGACGCCCTTCCAGTCGGTCGCCTCGGCGGCCGATGCGACCAGCATGGTCACCAACTGGGGCAGCGCCGGGATCGAGTACATCAACACCGACATCAACCTGACGCTCGTCCGTCGCCCGGACGGCACCACCATCGGTATCCGGGCCAACGATCACGTGGCGGTGGACGGTATCGCCGTCGGTACCGCCGAGGTCTTCGACCGTTCCGGAACGCTCGGCACGGCGACCGTGACGTCGATGGCGAACGCGCGGCGCACCGTCGACTTGGGCGGCGAGGAGAACCCGGTGCAGGCGCCGCCGGGGGTCTGAGCCTGCGGGCGTCGGCGTCAGCCGGTGCGGCGGTCTTCGTCCACGATCTCGGCGTCGACTGGCTCCTCCAGGCCGAGGTCGAAGGCGAGCTCGTCGCGCTCGGTGTCGGCGATCGCCTCGAAGTCTCCACTGGTCAGCGCGCGGGGCGTGAGGTCGATGGTCGCCGGTGTAGGGATCACCGAGGACTCGTCCATGTGATCCAGCTTGCGGGCGGTCACCAGGACCCGCGACTCCAAGGAGCCGGCGAAGGCGTTGTAGCTCTTGATCGTCGACTCCAGCGATCGGCGCAGCTTCTCCGCGTGCTCGGCCATCTTCTGGATCCGGCGGTAGAGCTCGCGGCCGAGGTCGAAGAGCTGCTGGGCGTCCTCGGTCAGGACGTCCTGGCGCCAGGTGAACGCCACTGTCTTGAGGATCGCCCAGAGGTTGGCCGGCGTCGCCAGCACGATCCCCTTGCCGAAGGCGTGCTCCAGCAAGGACGGGTCGGTCTCGAGCGCGGCGGTGAGCAGCTGGTCGTTCGGGATGAAGGCGATGGTGAACTCCGGGCTCGCCGCCAACCCACTCCAGTAGCTCTTGGAGGCGAGGGTGTCGACGTGACCCCGGACCTTCTTCGCGTGGTCCACCAGGTGCCGGTGGCGCTGATCCGGAGCGATGTCAGGGCGGCACGCCTCGATGTAGGCGTTGTAGGGCGCCTTGGCGTCGATCGCCATCTGCTTGCCGCCCGGCAGGTTGATCACCATGTCCGGGCGGCGGGCGCCGGAGTCCGCCTCGATCGAGGCCTGGGTGTCGAAGTCGACCCGGGCCAGCAGGCCGGCCGACTCGACCAGGGTGCGCAGCTGTGTCTCGCCCCAGAAGCCGCGGACCGCGTTGTTCGACAGCGCATGCGCGAGGGTGTCCGCTGCCTTCTTCGACTCCGCGACCGTGTGCTGGGTGGTGCGTAACTGTTCGGCGAGCTCACCGTGCTGCCGGTGACGCTGCTGCTCCATGTCATGCACGCGCTGCTGCATCGCCCGTAGCTGCTCGACGACGGGGGTGAGGGTCTTGAGCACCTGCTGGTGGCCGCCCTCGGTGCGCTCGCGCTCGTGCTGGGCGGTCTGCTGTGCCTTCACGGACTCCTGATGCTGGGCCCGGGCGGCGTCCAAGGAGCTGCGGATCTCCTCGACCGAGGCAAGCGCGGCCGCCAGCCGCGCCTCGACCTCGGCCCGTGCGGCTGACTCCTGGGCCCGGATCTCGGTGGCGAGGTGGTCGGCGCGAATGTCGGCTAGCTCCTGCTGCCGAGCAGCCTCCGCACGCACCTGCTCGGCCTCGGCGCGCGCATCGCCGAGTGCCTCCTGGTGGGCGCGGGCATCGGTGGCGCGGGCGGCGCGGCTCATCAGCAGGCCGACGAGCAGGCCGGCTCCGGCGCCGAGGACGACGCCGACGAACAGCAGAACGATCTCCATGCGAACCATCCAAACAGCACCGCCCGACACAAACCCGCCGCCCACGCCGGGCCCCCTCACGGGCCATGGAGCGATTCCTCACCCCGCGGCGTGTGGCTGTGCCACGCTGTGCCCATGCGTGCCTGGACGGCTGTGCCGCCGCAGAGCGGTCGGCGTTTCGTGATCACCGGGGCCAACAGCGGCGTGGGGCTCTCCGCCGCCCGGATCCTCGGCTCCCGCGGCGCGCATGTCGTGCTGGCCTGCCGCAACGAGGAGAAGGCGGTGGTGGCGGCTCGGTCCGTGCCCGGCTACGACCAAGGCCGGGTCGAGCCACGGCAGCTGGATCTGGCCGATCTCGACTCGGTCCACCGATTCGCCGAAGAGCTGGCCGCCGAGGGCCGCGGGATCGACGTACTGATCAACAACGCCGGCGTGCTCGGCGTGCCGCACCGGGTGACGCCCGAGGGGGTCGAGATGCACTTCGCGACGAACTACCTGGGCCACTTCGTGCTGACCGTGCTGCTGATGCCCCAGCTGCACGACCGGGTGGTGGTCACCGGATCGCGCGAGCACCGCAGCAGCCGGCTCACCGTCGCCGACCTCGACGACCTGGGCTGGCAGCGGCGTCCGTACCGGCCGTTCGCCGCCTACTGCGACTCCAAGCTCGCCGACCTGCTGTTCCTCGGCGAGCTCGACCGGCGACTGCGGGCAGTAGGCAGCCCGGTGCGGGCCGTCGGCGCTCACCCGGGCTCCACTGCGAGCGCGATCACCCAGGGCACCGGACACCCGCTGGTCACCGCGGTCGGATCCTTCGGGCACCGGCTGGTCGGCATGCCTGTCTGGCGCGGTGCGCTGACCACGGTCTACGCCGCCACCATGGACATCGACGGCAACAGCTACATCGGACCGCACGGACGGTGGGAGATGTGGGGGTGGCCGGCGCCGGCGCGGCGTTCGCGTCGGGCCCAGGACGCCGCGCTGGCGACCGCGCTCTGGCGCCGGTCGGTCGCCCTGACCGATGTCGACCTGCCCGGCACGGATCATCCCGGCGAGACCGACCGCCCGATCACTGCAGGGTGATGCTCTCGATCTGGATCGGGGTCTTCGGCGCGCCGTCCTCGGGACCCATCTGGGGCTCGACGCCCGCCTCGGCGGCCTTGGTGATCGCGTCGATGCCGTCCTGGTCGATGGTGCCGAAGACGGTGTACTCGGGCGGGAGCGCGGTGTTGCCGTAGGCGACGAAGAACTGCGACCCGCCGGAGTCCGGGTCCTGGCTGCGTGCCATCGCCAGGGTGCCGGCCGGGTAGGTCTCGCTGCCGTCGTACTCGGCGGGGATGGTGTAGCCCGGACCGCCCGTGCCGGTGCCGGTCGGGTCGCCGCACTGGAGCACCTTGAAGGACTCGCCGACGGTGAGCCGGTGGCAGGGAGTGTCGTCGTAGAAGCCCTGCTCGATCAGGGAGACCATCGAGTTGACGGTGCAGGGCGCACTCTCGGCGTCCAGCGTGACGGTGAAGTCACCGATGCTGGAGGTGACGTCGGCGCCCACCTGGCCCTCGACCGTCGGCTCGGCAGGAGGGAGCTCGACGTCTCCGCCGCTGCCGTCGGAGACGTAGGTGCAGGTGCCTTCGGCGTCGGCGCTGGCATCCGCCGTCGTCGCACCGTCTTCGGCGGTCTCGGTGTCGCCGGAGTCGTCGCCGCAGGCGGAGAAGGTGGCCAGGAGCAGGAGAGCCGGCAGGCCGGCGAGCGCGCGCTTGAGCATGGTCCCGAAGCCTACGCAGCGCTGCCAGCAGTTGGGCGCTCAGCACTCCGGGACTCCAGCATCTGAACGAGCGTTTGGATTGAGCTGTGAGGGGTGTCACAGTTGCGCCATGTATCCCGGAACCTGGGCAGCCACCGACCCCGACCGCGTCGCGCTGGTGATGGCCGGCTCCGGCCGGAGTCTCACGTATGCCGAGCTCGACGAGCGCAGCCTGCGGTTGGCCAACCACCTGCGCGCGGCCGGCCTGCGCCGCGGCGATGTGGTGGCGCTGCTCAGCGACAACACGCCGGAGACCTATGAGGTGTACTGGGCGGCCCTGCGCTCGGGCCTCTACCTCACCGCGGTCAACCACAACCTCAGCGCCGAGGAGGCGTCGTACGTCATCGGGGACTGCGACGCGAAGGCACTGGTGGTCTCCGCAGCCAAGGCGGAGTTGGTGTCCGGCATCGACATCGCGGTGGCCGACCGACTCGTCTACGGCGGAGAGGTGCCCGGGTACGACGACTACGAGGCTGCGCTCGCCCACGCCGGCGCTGCGCCGCTGCCGGAGCAGCCACACGGTGACGACCTGCTCTACTCCTCAGGCACCACCGGACGTCCCAAAGGCATCAAGCTCCCGCT
This sequence comes from Nocardioides sp. BGMRC 2183, assembly GCA_008123405.1. Taxonomy (GTDB): domain Bacteria; phylum Actinomycetota; class Actinomycetes; order Propionibacteriales; family Nocardioidaceae; genus Nocardioides. The sequence goes on along the minus strand of VSSA01000001.1, from coordinate 419,497 downwards.
GCCGGACTACGCGGTGGACGAGCCGGGGTATCCGTACGTGACGATCTTCGGTGGGCTGTACCGATTCACCGAGGAGACCGTCTACCTCTCGCCGGCTCCCGTCTACCACGCCGCACCACTGCGGTACGGCGGCGTGGTGCACGCGTTGGGCGGGACGCTGGTGATGATGGAGAAGTTCGACGCGGAGGGCTTCCTCGCCGCTGTCGAGCGACACGGCGTGACCCACACCCAGTGCGTCCCGACGATGTTCGTGCGGATGCTGAAGCTCCCCGACGAGGTCCGTGGCCGCTACGACCTCTCCAGCCTGCGCTACGTGATCCACGCGGCCGCACCGTGCCCGGTGCCGGTCAAGCAGCGGATGATCGACTGGTTCGGGCCGATCCTCTACGAGTACTACGCCTCCACGGAGGCCAACGGCGCCACCATGATCGATTCCGAGCAGTGGCTCTCCCATCCCGGATCGGTCGGCGTGCCGCTGCTGGGCGTGCCGCACATCTGCGCAGAGGACGGCACCGAGCTCGGGGTCGGCGAGATCGGCACCATCTACTTCGAGCGGCCCGAGTATGACGGCCCGTCCTTCAGCTATCACAAGGATCCCGAGAAGACCGCGAGCACGCAGCACCCGACGCACCCGAACTGGACCACGGTCGGCGACCTCGGTTACCTCGACGACGACGGCTTCCTCTATCTGACCGACCGCAAGGCGTTCATGATCATCAGCGGCGGCGTGAACATCTATCCGCAGGAGGTGGAGGACCTGCTCACCCTGCACCCGGCCGTGCAGGACATAGCGGTGATCGGCGTCCCCGACGAGGAGATGGGGGAGCGGGTGGTGGCCTTCGTGCAACCCGCGGACGGCGCGCCCGCCCACGACACGCTGGCGGCCGAGCTGATCGCCTACGCGCGGGAGCGGATCGCGCACTTCAAGATCCCGCGGGAAGTCCACTTCCGTGCAGAGCTGCCGAGGACGCCGACCGGGAAGATGGTCAAGGGCCGGTTGCGCGAGGAGTACGTCGCACGCGGGTAGGGCGTGTCCCAATCGCGAGCAGGGCCCTGGCCGGTGACCTAGAACACGTTCTATGGTCGTGGTGTGGTCGACGGAGAGTGCATCCCAACGTTCCAACCGCTGCGCGACCAGCTCGCGCGCAACCTCGAGTCAGGCGCCGATGTGGGCGCCGCCGTGGCGGTGGTCCACGACGGCGAGCTGGTCGCGGACCTGTGGGGTGGTGAGGCGCGGCCCGGAGTGCCATGGCGTGCAGACACCGTGGTCCAGGTGTGGTCGGTGACCAAGGCCATGATCGGCCTGACCGCGCTGGTGCTGGCCGATCGCGGGATCCTCGACCTGGACGCGCCGGTGGCGAAGTACTGGCCGGAATTCGGGGCGGCCGGCAAGGAGGGCGTGCTGGTGCGCCAGGTACTCGGCCACACCAGCGGCGTGCCCGGGTGGACTCCGCAGGTCGCGGTCGAGGACGCCCTCGACCTGGTGGCCGCGGAGGCACTGCTGGCCGCGGAGGCACCGTGGTACGAACCGGGGTCGGCGTCGGCGTACCAGATCGTGGCGCACGGTCACCTCGTGGACGGGATCGTCCGTGGCGCGACCGGACACGGTGTCGCCGAGCTGCTGCAGTCCGAGGTGCTGGGCCCGCTGGGCGCGGAGTTCCTGCTCGGGGTGCCCGAGGAGCAGCTCGGCCGGTGCGCCGACCTGCTGTCTCCGCCGGAGTCGGCCGTCGACTACAGCCAGCTGCCGGCGGACTCGTTCCTGCTGCGCACCATCGCCAATCCGCTGCTCACCCCGAAGCGCTGCAACCAGCCGGACTGGCGGCAAGGCCAGGTGGGCGGTGCCGGCGGCCACGGGACCGCACGCGGCATCGCCCGCGCTCAGGCAGTGGTCTCGCACGGCGGAGAGCTCGACGGCGTACGGCTGCTGTCGCCGGAGACGATCGATCGGATCTTCGAGGTCCAGGCATCAGGTCCCGATCAGCTGCTCATGCTCCCGGTCACCTTCGGCATCGGCTACGGCCTGCCCACCCCGTCGGCGCCCGCTGTCGGAGACGGCCGCGTCTGCTGGTGGACCGGGTACGGCGGCGCGATCGTGGTCAACGACCTCGACCGCCGCGCGACCATCGCCTACGCGCCCAACCAACTGGCCGAGCACATGCTCTCCTCGCCGCGCACCGACGGCTACGTCCGCACCGCACTCGCCTGTCTGGAGGACCTGTGAACATCGCATCCGAAGTGCACAACGCATCCGCCCCGCACGTCGCGATCATCGGCGCCGGCTGCTCGGGCATCACCACCGCCAAGCGTCTGGCCGAGTACGGCATCTCCTATCACCAGTTCGAGATGAGCGACGACGTCGGCGGCAACTGGTACTTCCGCAATCCCAATGGTCGTTCCGCGGTCTATGAGTCGCTGCACATCGACACCTCGACCCAGCGGCTGCAGTTCGAGGACTTTCCGGCACCCGCCGACTACCCGGACTTCCCGCACCACACGCTGATCCACGACTACTTCCGCGCCTATGTCGACGAGTTCGGGCTGCGTGACCGCATCGAGTTCAACAGCGAGGTGACCCGCGCTGCCCGCGACCGTGACGGCTGGGAGCTGACCCTGTCCACCGGCGAGACGCGTCACTACACCGACCTGGTCGTCGCCAACGGACACCATTGGAAGCCGCGACTGCCGGACTATCCCGGTGAGTTCGCCGGCGACCTGATCCACAGCCACGCCTACGTGAACCCGTTCGACCCTGTCGAGATCCGCGGCAAGCGGGTGATCGTGGTCGGGATGGGCAACTCGGCGATGGACATCGCCTCCGAGCTCTCCAACCGGTGGATGGCCGAGACGCTCTCGGTCTCCGCCCGGCGCGGCGTGTGGGTGCTGCCCAAGTACCGCAACGGGGTCGCGGCCGACAAGGTGATGGCACCGCCGGATCTGCCGAAGGAGGTCGCGCTGGAGGCCTCGCGGAAGCTGATCCGCGAGCTGGTCGGCGAGATGAGCAACTATGGCCTGCCCGACCCGGATCACGAGCCGCTCTCGGCCCACCCATCGGTCAGCGCGGACTTCCTGACCCGCGCCGGGTCGGGTGACATCCACATGCTGCCCGAGATCAGTCGCCTCGACGGTCACACCGTGCACCTGGCCGACGGATCCTCGGTCGAGGCTGACGTCATCATCTGTGCCACCGGCTACGAGATGTCGTTCCCGTTCTTCACCGACACCGAGGCCGATCTGCACCCCGATGCCGACCACCGCTACCCGCTGTTCAAGCGGATGATCAAGCCCGGCGTGGACCATCTGTTCTACCTGGGGCTGGCCCAGTCCTCGCCGACGATCGTGAACCTCGCCGAGCAGCAGTCGAAGCTGCTCGCCCGGCTGCTGGTGGGCGACTACCTGCTGCCCGACGTGGCCGAGCAGGAGCTGATCATGAAGGCCGACGAGGAGGCCCATCTCGAGCAGTACTACGCCACCCCACGGCACACGATCCAGATCGACTTCGCCCGGTACGTCGTGGACCTGATGAAGGAGATCGAGGCGGGCGAGGCACGGGCACAGCGGGCGGGCTGACTCACTCCTGGCCGGTCAGCGCCTCGCGCAGCAGGTGCAGCACACAGGTCACGCTGCGGGCGCGGATCACGTCCCGACCGCCACCGAGGCGCAGCTCCCGTTGCCGGGTGCGGTCCGGACCGGCCGCCGCGATGTGGACGAGCCCGACGGGCTTGTCGGCAGAGCCCCCGTCGGGCCCGGCCACCCCGGTGACCGAGAGTCCGTACGTCGTCCCCGCCCGGTGGCGCGCGCCCTCGGCCATCGCCACCGCTACCTCTTTGCTGACCGCGCCGACCTCGGCGATCAGGTCGGCCGGTACGCCCACCGCCGCGCTCTTCGCCTCGTTGGCATAGGTGACGTAGCCGCCGATCAGGTAACGGGAGGAGCCCGGGAGGTCGGCCAACCGAGCGGCCACCAACCCGGCCGTGCAGGACTCGGCCGTGGCCACCGTGGCGTGCGCGTCGACCAGGAGGTCGGCGACGAGTCGGTCGACGGTGCGTCCGTCGGTGCTGAACACCCTGTCGCCGAAGGCGCTGTTGAGCGTGGCCTCCAGCTCGGTGTACGCGTCCTGGGCCGCGGGGGAGTAGCGGGTCACGACCTCCAGCTCGCCCTCGCGCAGGCAGGTGGTGATCTCCAGGCCGGACACGTCGTGCTCCGCGTCATGGGTGCGCAGCACGGCGGCGAGCTCGGCCTCAGGCGGGCCCCACACCCGCACCGTGGACTGGAGCAGCGGCACGGCGCCGGCGAGCGCAGCCTCGACCAGGGGCGCTGCGACTGCGGCCGGCCACATGGCCTGCAGCTCGCGAGGAGGACCCGGCAGGACCAGCACCGGTGGGCCGGGGGTGCTGTCGGGCGCGGGCACGACCAGCCCCGGCGCCGTACCGGTGGGTTCGAGCACATGGGCACCGTCGGGTACCAGCGCCTGCTTGCGCACGCCGGCACGTACATCGTCGCGGTGGGTGTCCCAGCCGCGGACGGCGTAGAGCCGGTCGACGATCGCCTGGATCCGTGACTCCAGCGCGGCATCCACGCGCATCGGGCGCTGCTGGACCTCGGCGACGACCGCCGCGGTCAGGTCGTCGGCCGTCGGTCCGAGGCCACCGGTGGTGATCAGCAGCTCGTGGTGTGGTGCGAGGTACCGCAGTGCGCTCGCCATGTCCGCCGGGCGGTCGCCCACCACGATGACCTGCCCGACCTCGACGCCACGGGCCCGCAACTCCTCCACCAGCCACGGCCCGTTGGCGTCCGTGACCCGTCCGGTGAGCACTTCGGTGCCGGTGACGACGATGCCGGCCCGGGCCCGTGCCTCGAGACCCTCGGAGGGACGGCGGTGGGCGGGGGCGCGGCGTTCGTCGTTGTCGACCACGTTCCCGATACTGACAGACGGCGCCGCGTCATCTCCTGGCTGTGACGTCCAGGGGGCGCTCGTCCAGCGGCTCCGCTTCGGCGGCGACCTCGTCGACCTCCTCGATCTCGGCGAGATCGATCTCCTGGGTCATCCGTGCCGCTCGCTCCTCCGCAGCGGCATCGCCGTGGAACAGCCCGCGCGACCCTTCCGTCGAGGTTGCCATCGGGGTGCTGGGGGCGTCGACCAGCTCGGTGCGGGTGCGCGGCATGCCGCGGTCGGCGTTCTCGCGGACCCAGACGACAAGGTGTTCGCGAACCAGGCACCGCAGATCGAACAGGTTCCCGGCGTCTGCAGCGCTGACCAGGGCGCGCACCCGGACGTAGCCGCCGACCGCGTCGGTCACCTGGACCACCTTGACCCGCCCGTCCCAGAGGTCGGTGTCCTCGAGCACGCGGTCGAGCTCAGTGCGCAGGGCGGTGATGTCGGCGCGCCAGTCGAGGTCCAGCTCGACAGCGCCGAGCAGCTCGGGGGTGTCCCGGGTCCAGTTCTGGAACGGCGTCGTGCTGAAGTAGCTCGACGGGAGCACCAGCCGCCGCTCGTCCCAGAGGTGGACCACGACGTAGGTCAGCGTGATCTCCTCGATGAGCCCCCATTCCTCCTCGACGATCACTGCGTCACCGATGCGGATCGCGTCGCTGAAGGCCAGTTGCAGACCCGCGAAGACGTTGCCGAGGACCGAGGTGGCCGCCAGTCCGGCCACGATGCTGATCACACCGGCCGAGGCCAGGACACTCGCGCCGAAGGATTCGACCCCGGGGAAGCTGAGCAGCACCGCGCCGATCGTCAGCACAGTGCCCACCGCCCATACCAGGCGGCGCAGCAGCAGCACCTGGGTGCGCAGCCTCCGAGCAGCGCGGTTGTCCGCCCGCGCCACCTGATCAGAGTTGCGCATCAGGGCGAGGTCGACGAGGAAGACCGCCACCACGGTGAGCACCCAGCCGGTGGCGACCACGGCCAGCACGCGCGCCGCCATGGCCGCCGCGCTCCAGCCGGGAAGGTCGTCGTCGGGTCGAAGCTCGGCCACCACCGGGTTGAGTGCCACCATCAGCACCAGGACCGTGAACGGGACGCGTGCCCTCCGCTCGAGGGTGGCGGCGGGATGCCAGCGACGCGCTAGCAGGATCATCGCGAACCGGAGCACCACGATCACGACGAGGGCAGAGCCGAGTGCGACGGCAGCCGTGGTGAGCAGGTCTGTCAGGTCGAACCGCATCCGTCCAGAGTGCCGACCGTGGGGCGTGCGCCCAAGTCGGGCCGAGGCCGTGCGCGCTGGGGGGTGAGGGAACTCACCGGCGGCACTCCGCAGGCCGCCGGGAGATCCCGGCGGCCTGCGGTGAGCGCGTGGCTCGGAGGCGAACGGTCAGCCCGGGCAGGTGTCCCGGTAGTCCGACAGCGAGATGGTGCTCGGAGCCGGGCAGAGGAGTGCCTCGTAGCGCAGGTCCTCGTCCAGGTACCGCTTGAGCCACGAGACGAAGAGCCGACCCTGCCAGTCGTCATTGGTGTTGGCGATCAGGTGTCCGGCGTTGTTCACCTCGCCGTAGGCCTTCTCCGGCGCACCGGAGAGGCTGGTGTAGAACGGCACGGAGTGGGAGGCGACCGGCGCGATGGCGTCGTTCTCGGCGCCGATGATCATCGTCGGGATGTCGACACCCGGCCAGGTCTTGTCGGTGTGCCAGGGCTGGAGCGCGACCGCCGCCTTGATGACGCTGGTGCGGTTGTCGGCGGCGTAGAGCGTGCCGCCGCCGCCCATCGAGTGGCCCGACACGGCGATCCGACTCTCGTCGAGACGGCTGGCCACGGCGCTCGGGGCGTCCTCGGTGAGGTAGTCGACGGCGTCGAGGATCTGGCGGCCGCGGCTGTCGGGCTGGTCGTAGATGGTGTTGGTGTCGATCACCAGCACCACGAAACCGTGGGACGCGACGCGGCGGGCCACGCCGGCGTACGACCCCGATGTGGCGGTGAAGCCGGGGGAGAGGACGACACCTCCGAAGGTGCCCTCCGCGGTGCTGGTCGGGTAGTAGATGGTGCCGCCACCGAACCCGAGGACCAGCGAGGACACCGAGGTGGTGCTCACCGAGAACGACCCGTTGCCGAGGAGGCCGGAGGCGGTCGGGTCGGGTCCGCGTTCGAAGCCGTCTGCCTGGGCGGGGCTGGCGACCAGTCCCGCCAGGGGCAGGGCGAGAGCCGCCGCAATCGCGCCGAGTCGGATTGCCAGTTGTCGCACGTGGTGCTCCTTCGTCGAGGTGGCCGAGAGCTCGGCCGGGTCCTCTGGACGCTAGGGCGCGTGGTGTGGTGATCGTCACCGGCGCGGGGCGCAAGCCTGCTTGGGCGGTCTGCACAGTGAACGCTCCGTGGAGTGTCCGGCCCGTCGGGCTGACGGCACGAGGTGGCGCGGTGTGTGATGGGACGATGTCCATGAGTGCGATGCCGCGCCGTCACGGCCTCCTCGACGTCGAGGACGGCCAGCGGCTGTACTGGGAGGAGTGGGGAAACCCCGCCGGCGTCCCGACGATATATCTGCACGGCGGTCCCGGGGGAGGCCTGGGGACAAGCAGCTATCGGCATCGCTTCGATCTGACGCGGTGCCGCGTGATCGGGCTCGAGCAGCGCGGCTGTGGTCGCTCGACCCCGCACGCCTCAGACCCGGCCATCGACCTCGAGGTGAACACCACCGGACACCTGGTCGGCGACATCGAGCGACTGCGCCGACGCCTCGGTGTGGACCGGTGGGTGGTGAACGGCGTCTCCTGGGGCTCGACGCTGGCGCTCGCCTACGCGGTGGCACACCCCGAGCGAGTGCGCGGCCTCCTGCTGTACGCCGTCACCACGACCTCACGTCGCGAGGTGGAGTGGATCACCGAGGGTGTCGGTGCGATCTTTCCGGAGGCGTGGGACCGGTTCGCCGCCCACGCGGAACAGGCGGGCATCGGGTATCGCCGCGGCCGGACGCGTCTCGTCGAGGCCTATGCGCGGCTGATGGCGGCTGCGGATGCGCAGGTTCGCGAGGCCGCCAGCCAGGAGTGGGCGCGGTGGGAGGACACCCATGTCGCGATCGGTGCCGGGGGAGTGCACCGCGATCCGCGCTGGGACGACGATCGCTTCCGGCACGCGTTCGTCCGACTTGCGACGCACTACTGGTCCCAGGACGCCTTCTGTTCGCCGCCCCTCCTGGAGCAGGTCGGTCGACTCGAAGGGATCCCGGGCGTGCTGATCCATGGTCGGCGCGACATCTCCTCGCCGGTTGTCACCGCATGGGAGTTGCACCGCCGATGGCCGGGTTCGGAGCTGGTGATCGACGAAGGGGACGGCCATGGCGGCACCACGATGGGTGAACGCTGGCGAGCGGCCAACGACCGGATGATCGATCGGCTGACCGAGGTCCCGGACGCCTGAGGTCGTCGCCGAGTTTGATGAAACTCGATGAAGCCTCTTGCTGGATGATGAAAGTAGATGAAACCATCGACGCATGAGCGCGCGTAGCCCGTTCCGCCCGTCCTTCGGCTCGAACCCGCCGTTGGTGGTCGGCCGAGACGCAGTACTCGACGAGGTGGCCGATGCGCTCGACGGTCCGGCGGGGTCCGCCGGCCGCGCCGCGCTGATCACCGGGAACCGGGGGATCGGCAAGACGGTCGTGCTCAACGAGGCGGAGGCGCTGGCTCGAGAGCGCAGCTGGCTGGTGCTCTCCGAGACGGCCACCACCGGCCTGCTCGACCGGATGACGACCGACGGCCTGCCCGAGCTCGCCGACCTGCTCCGTCAATCGCCGGCCAGCCGCCCCCGGGTCAGCGGCATCTCGTTGCCGGCCGGCCTTGGGGGAGTGGAGCTCGACCTCCCCGAGGAGCGCGGTCCCGGTGGGCTGCGCCGCCAGCTCAACGCGCTGACCGAGGTGCTCGACCAGCACGGCACCGGCATCATGATCACGCTGGACGAGGTGCATGCACGTGCTGCGCGCGACGACGTCGGCCAGCTGGCGGCCGTCGTACAGCATGCGTTCCGGGAGGAGCGTCCGGTTGCGTTCGCCGCGGCCGGACTGCCGGCCGCGGTGCAGGATCTGCTGACCGCTGACGTCTCGACCTTCCTGCGTCGCGCCCGCCGGTTCGTGCTCGAACCGCTGAGCCCCGTCGCCGCGGAGGAGGCACTGCGGGTCCCGATCCGGGAGAACGGTAGAGAGGTGGCCGACGCAGAGGTCGCCACGATGGCCGCGGCCACCCAGGGCTATCCCTACCTGGTGCAGGTGATCGGGGACCGAGCGTGGCGCCAGGAACCAGGCGCGCCGACCATCACCGCCGACCACGTCGAGCGGGGCGTTCGCGAGGCGATCCGCGAGGCCGGTTTCGCCCTGCACGAGCCGGCGGTCAACGATCTCTCCGAGACCGATCGCCAGTTCATCGCCGCGATGGCGGCCGATCGCCACGAGTCAGCGATCTCCGATATCCAGCAGCGGCTCGGACGGGACCACGGCTACGTGTCGCGGTATCGCTCGCGGCTGATCGTCGCCGGGGTCGTCGAGCCGAGTCGGCGTGGCTACCTGCGGTTCACGATCCCCTACCTCGCCGACTTCCTGCGCGAGCGCGCCGACTACCTCTGAGAGCCGCCCTAGCCTGGTTCGCTCCGGCTCGTTGACGTCGACAAGGAACGTCCGGGTTCGTTCGAGGCGGTGATCCGATGGCCACCATCGGGAGATGCTCCAGGCCGACAGCAGTCGGCGTCGTACTCACGGCGATGGTGGCGGGGCTGTTCGCGCTCGTCCCACTCGCACCGGTGCCGCCTGCGGTTGCCGACCGGCCGGAGCCGACCGTCCTCGAGCAGCGGTTCCGCACCTCCGACGGGGTCGAGCTGCAGACGACCCTCACCAGCCAGGGACCGTTGCGCGCCCGGCCGACCGTCGTTGAGTTCTCGCCGTACGGCGACGACAGCCAGACCCTGACGGTGGGGAAGAGGTACAACTTCCTCCTGGTGCAGATCCGGGGCACCGGCGACAGCGACGGCCGATTCGACGCGCTCGGCCCACGCAGCCAGCGGGACGTCGTCGAGGTGCTGCGCTGGGCGTGCCAGCAGCCCTTCAGCAACGGGCGGCTCGCGCTGAACGGCTTCTCGGCGAGCGCGATCGTGCTCTACAACAGCTGGCACCGTCGGCTGCCCTGCGTAGAGGCCGCGATCCTGAAGTCCGGCACCCATGAGCTCTACCGCGACCTGCTCGTCCCCGGCGGCATCCAGAACCTGGTGCCCGGCGTGGGCGTGCTCGGGATGATCGGTGCGCCCGCGATGCTCCAGGGTCCGGCCCGACTGGCGCGTGACCCGCTATCGGCGGTGAACATCGTCCTCGGTCTCGCCGACTCCGGGATCAAGGCCGGACTGACCCGCAGAAGCCTTGACGGCTGGTGGCGTCAGCGCGGCTGGCGCGGGGACGCCAACGACATCCCGGTGCTCATGGTCAACGGCTTCTTCGACGTCGAGTCCCGCGGCGCGTTCCAGGCCTATCGTGCGCTCCGGGACGACGGCGCGCACTTGCTGATGGCCGGCGGACACGACGGCGTGCCGGACGGCACCGACGGCGGTGCTGCGGAGATCACGGCCTGGCTCGACCACCACGTCCGCGGTGTCGCCAACGGGGTCGAACGGCATCCACGGGTGCAGTTGCTGCTCGCCAAGGGCGACCGCATCGACTACCTGCGGGGAGAGGTCGCGCGCTACCGCGCCGCCGACTGGCCGGTGCCCGGCACCCGGTGGGTGGCGCTCGGACTCGATGCCGGGCGCAGCGGCACCGCGCTCTCCCTCAACGACGGCACGTTGCGTCCGGGCCGGCCCCCTCGGTCCCGCACCCAGGCGTACGCCGCGCTCCCGACGCTGCCGACCGCCTCCGACGTACCGACCGCGGCGCTGATCGGCTCGGCCGGACTCGATCTGCTCAGTGGCGCGCTACCGCTGCTCTCGCAGGGCCTGTTGAGTGAGGTGCCGTCGCTGACCTACACGACCGGCGCTCTCGCCGATGACGTGACGCTCGCCGGCCCGCTGTCCCTGGAGCTGCCGCTGCGGACGTCCACGCCGGGCAGCGGGATCTGGGCAGTGCTCTCCGACGTCGCCCCCGATGGCAGCTCGCATCCGTTGGCAGTCGGCCGGCTCTCGACGTCGTACCCGGACATCGTGAGGTCGCGGTCGCTGCGCGACCGACGGGGCCGGATCGTCCAGCCGTACGGCGACTTCGCTCAGCCGGATCTGGCGAAGCCAGGGGAGGAGCGCGACTACCGGGTGGAGATGTGGCCGGTCGGCAACCGGTTCGAGCAGGGGCACCGGATCCGGCTGACCCTCGCCGGCACCTCGCTCTTCTCGTTGCTCTCGCCTCCTGCTCTGCACACCGTGCGTGTCGGCGGCCGGGATGGCGCCCGGTTGCTGGTGCCGGTGCTGCCGGGGAGCAAGCTGCGCCGCGCGTTGTCGCAGTGAGTCAGCGGAGGTACCTGCCTGCTTCGGCGTTCCAGGTCCGGTCCAACCGGTCCTGGGCGGGGCGCAGGTTAGGACGGATCTTCAGGAACCGGTCCTCGAGGTAACCGCCGCCCTCCTCGGGCGCGGTGACGTCCCATTCGTTGGTGGCGGTCAACTCGGCGATCTTCGGCATCGCTACCAGCGTGTCGAGGGTGGCATGGAGCATCGGCCACAGCGTGTCGCCGTACCTCTGCGTGGTGAGGTCTCGTGGCTTCACGTCCTCACCGGCACGGACACGCAGCTCGATCCATTCGGGGGAGAGCCACAGCGCTCGGAACTCCGGTGCGTCGAGGTGAGGTGAGAGGTCCTGCCATCGCTGGACCAGCTCCGGCGTCAAGGTGTCGAAGACGCTGAACTGGACCGTGCGTTCGTCGCTCTCGGGACCGGCGAAGGCGGTGAGGTCGAAGGATTTCGTGGCGGAGAGCAGGTCGTCGGCCTGGACGGTCTCGATCATCCGGTCGATCTCGGTCCGCGGATCGTCACCGTCGGCGCGGGCGTTCACCGACCAGTTGCTCCCGGTGACGGTGACGTTGTCCCCGGGGAAGGCAGCTGCGCCGGCCACGAGCGTGCCGGCCACCCGCGGGTTGCCGACCTTCCGGCCGGCCGGGACGGCGAGGGGTGGCGCATCCGGGCTGAACTCGTCGCCGTCGGTGTCGGTGGTGCCAGCTCCCAGCGTCACGTGGGCATCCTGGGGAGCGCCGTTCTGGTCGTGTCGGCGATCGATGAACGCATCCAACACGTCGCTCACCTGCGCGGGGGTCGCGTCGAGCTCCATGTCGACAGCGATCTGCTCACCCCAGTAGTCGGTGTCGAACGCCTCGCGCTCGACGTGGGCGTCGGTGACGCCCGGCATCGCCTCGAGATCGCGCTCGAACTGCGACTGCGCCGGGCCGCCGCCGGAGTCGTCGGTGCCACAACTCGTGGTGGCAAGGATGAGCAGGGAGCAAGCGAGGGCAGCGCGTGCCCGAGAGTGTCGCGATGACATGGGGTGCATTGTGTCGGTCGCGCTGGAGCACACCAGCCATGAGGGGGCGCCATCTCCGCCACCGCGGTCCGGTAGATGACATAATGTCACTTATCGGCGATCAAGTGGGAGGAGTCGGGAAGGACGAGCTCCTTCTCATTTGTTGACGTCGCGAGTTGCGATTCCCTCGGTTCGCCAGGCTGCGAGCAGCTTCTTGTCACCGGAGGCCGCGACGAGGTCCGCGTCGTTCACCGCCACTGCTGCGGCGCAGTGAGTAGCGTCGTAGCCTCGGAGCCCATGAGTGATGGCGAGCCTGGCGGCCGAGAGCATGAGCGCTTCATCGAGCTCGATCACATCCACGACAGCCCACAGGTCGTCCAGAACGGATTGGCCGCCACGGACCTCGCGTGATTCGATCCGCCCCATGCGTTCGGCCTGGGCCAGCACAGCCACGGCTTCGATGTAGCTCAGTCGGGTGACAGTGACTCTGTCGGCGCCGTCCCACATTTCCCCGCAGGCAGCTGAGGTCGGCTCGTCGATCAGTAGCGGCACGAGCGCCGAAGTGTCGACGTAGAGGATCAACGTCGGCGCTGCTGGTCGACGAGGTCGCTGACCGCGCCGGCGGTCTTGATCGGCGCTGGCCGCTTCCGCTTGCGGCGGGTCGCAGGCGTCACCTTGCCCTCTGCGATCAGCTGCTCCAGCTTGGTGGGCACTTCCACGGGGACGATCCGCGCGACGGGTCGGCCGTGGTCGGTGACTGTGACCGTGTGCCCTTCGCGCACAGACGCCAAGTGTCGGCTCAGGCCGTCACGCAGCTCGCGAACTCCGACGTCCATGACACGCTCCCCTGTGGCGATATTCGATCCTTGGAATATAGCCATTCTGGCAGGTAACTCGTCCCGCTTCAACACGTCTCGCTACCAGTCAGATCGACGCGAACACGACCGCAATGACCTCCTGCGGACTCGCGATCCCCGCCGACCGACGGGCCGGATCGGCCCGGTCGGTCACGACGCAGCGGTGAGCGCCGTCGCGTAGGCGATGTGGACGTGACCGATATCGCCGTCGAACGCGAACGGCATGCGGTCGGCGTACCGCCTCGAGACCGCGCCGCCATGCGCACGCCCGATGTCGAGACAGTCGTTGGCGGTGAAGAGCAGCGGCGCGCTCACCGGCACCGTGCCCTGCGCGACCGCGGTGCCGTCGACCCGCAGCTCCACGCTCAGCGGGCCGCCCGGTCGGGGCTCGACGTACGCCGTCTCGATCTCGATCGTGTGCTCCCCCGCCCCGAGCGGCGTCCCGGCCCGGAGCACGGTCCGCTGCACCAGGAACAGGTTGTACTCGTAGGTCAGCACGCCGTCCTCGACGAAGCAGGTGAGTCCGCCGCCGGCACCGCCGAGCTTGTACAGCACGCCGTTGGCGTGCTCGCCGCAGCTGACCTGCATCGTGACGGTGTTGGGGCGGTTGCCGAGCGCGGGCGCGCAGAACTCGGGCACCCGCACCGTGTCGCCGTCCATCTCCCACTCCGTGTAGGGCGGGCTGATCCGGTCCTCGGGATGCATCACCGGTACCCAGAGTCCGCCGCCGATCGGGAGCGCGTCGTTGCGGGCCGCCTCGATCACGAAGAGCTCCTTGAGCTCGGCCAGCTTCTCGGGGTGCTCCGCGGCCAGGTCGTGGGCCTGGCTCCAGTCCTCGTCGAGGTGGTAGAGCTCCCAACAGTCCTGGTCGGGCGTCCAGGTCCGGATGCCCTCGGGCACTCCGGGCACCCAGGGCAGCCGCGGTCCGATCGCGGACGCCATCCAGCCGTCGGAGTAGATCGACCGGCTGCCCATGATCTCGAAGTACTGGGTCCGCCGGCGGCCCTCGGCCGCCCGGTCGTCGAGCGCGTACGCGAGGCTGATCCCGTCGATCGGGTCCTGCGGGATGCCGTTGACCTCGTCGGGCGGCGTGATGCCGACGATGTCGTAGATGGTGGGCACCACGTCGATCACGTGATGGAACTGGGTCCGCGGCGTCGAGTCCGGCTCGATGCGCCCCGGCCAACTGACGAACATCGGGTTCCGTGTGCCGCCGAGGTGGGAGGCGAGCAGCTTCATGCCCTGGTACGGCGCCGAGCCGGCCCACGCCCAGCCCGCGTGGTACTGGTTGTCGGTCGCCGGGGTGCCGAGCGCGTCGAGCCCGCCGAGCTCCTCGAGCGCGGCGATGTGCTGGTCGACGGTGGTCGGGATGCCGTTCTGCGCGAGCAGCTCGCTGATGGTGCCGTTCTGGCCCTCACCGGACGAGCCGTTGTCGCCCCAGATGTAGAGGACGACGGTGTTGTCGGCGTAACCGAGCCGCTCGAGCTCGTCGAGGAGCCTGCCGGCCTGGGTGTCGGCGTGCTCGCCGAACCCCGCGCAGACCTCCATCAGCCGCCGCTGGAAGGGCCGGTGGCGCTCGGGGATGTCGTCCCAGGCGGTGAGGCTCTCGTGGCGCGGCGTGAGCTCGGCGTCGTCCGGCACCCAGCCCGCGGCCTTCGCGCCGTCGAGCGCGCGCTCGCGGTAGGCGTCCCAGCCGTCGTCGAAGACCCCGGCGTACTTGTCCGCCCACTCCTTCATGACGTGGTGCGGACCATGGATGGCGCCGGTCGCCCAGTACATGAAGAACGGCTGGTCGGGCGCGAGCGCCTTGTGGTCGCGCAGCCACTTGGTCGCGTCATCGGCGAGGTCCTCACTGAGGTGGTAACCCTCCTCCGGAGACCGCGGCGGCAGCACCGTGGTCGTGTTGCGGACCAGGTTGGGCTCGTACTGGGACGCTTCGCCGGCCAGGAAGCCGTAGAAGTAGTCGAACCCGTAGCCCGTCGGCCACCGGTCGAACGGCCCAGCAGCGGTGGTCTCCTCCGCGGGCGTGTTGTGCCACTTGCCCCACGCGCCGGTGGCGTAGCCGTAGTGCCGCAGCACCTCCGCCATCGTGGCGCTGCTCTTCGGGATGTGCCCGGAGTAGCCGTCCCAGTCGTTGGCGAGCTCGGCGATCTGACCGTTGCCGACCCGGTGGTGGTTGCGGCCGGTGAGCAGCGCGGCGCGCGTTGGCGAGCACATCGCCGTGGTGTGGAACCGGTTGAAGCCGACGCCGCTCTCCCGGACCCGGTCCAGTGTCGGCGTGCGTACCGCGCCGCCGAGGGAGGTCGGGAGCGCCGGGCCGGCGTCGTCGATCAGGATGACGAGGACGTTCGGCGCGTCGGCGGGGAGCCGCCGCTGCGGCGGTCTCGGCGCGTACGTCGACTCCTGGATGGTGCGCCCGGCGACGCTTCCCGACGCCCGGGGTGGGAACGGCAGCGTCCTCGCCTCCGGCAGCGGACGCCCCTTCACCGTGCGGCGTGCCTCGTCACTCATGGTGCCCTCACCCCATCGTCATCACGGTCATTCGTCGAAAAGTTCGACGCTCGACGCTAGGGCGAGTCGATCCCGCGCGGCATCACCCAGATCGAGTGAAAGCTTCTCGGCCGTTTCGGGGTCACTCGCCGTGCACGACGCCGCCATAGCCGCCGCACCGGTCGCGGCGGCTCCATGTCGCTTCGCCAGTCAACCAACTGGAGTAGCCGCTGATTGCGCCTCACTCCCCGTGGTAGGCCCGTTCCATCGCCGCGATGTCGATCTTCGTCATCTGGAACATCGCCTGGGTGGCCCTCATGTTGGCCTCGGTCGTCAGGTCGCCGCAGAGGTCCTCGAGTTGCCGGGGCACGATCTGCCAGGAGACTCCGAACCTGTCCTTGCACCAACCGCAGGGTTGCTCGATGCCACCGTCGGCAGTGAGCAGATCCCAGAAGCGGTCGACCTCCTCCTGGGTGTCCACGCTGAGGTAGATCGAGAAGGCTTCGTCGAGGGTGAACTCCTCGCCGGCGTTGATGGCCGTCACGGGCATCCCGGCCACGGTGAAGTCGACGATGAACTCGCCGGGCGCTGTGAAGGCCATGCCTTCGGGCGCCATGACGACGTTGGTCACCTTGGAATCGGGGATGTGCTTCTCGTAGAAGCGGGCCGCTTCGCCGGCCTTGCCGTTGCTGAACCACAGGTGTGCACGTGCGCTGACCATCATGTCCTCCTCGGTGGCGTGTCCAGCCGGTTGCGGGACACGGCAACCCATACCGACCCGACTCGGGACGGAGATTCAGCGGACGAGCACACGGCGACTGCGACCTTGGCGGAACCCGAATCCGCGTCAGCGCTTCACGATCCGCAGCGGCGGGGTGCAGGCGGTGGCGGCAGCGTTCCAGTCGTCGCCGGGTCGGCTGACCTGCCAGCGGTAGACGCCGGGTCGCAGTTTGAGGCTCTTCACCCGGACCCGTTGGTTGCCCGCGATGGCCGCCCGGCGAGTGGTCGCGATCTTCTCCCCCGAGCACGAGGCTGCGGCCGCCGAGGAGAACGGCCCGTGGAGCGTCGCACGGACCAAGGCCTTGGTTCCGTGTCCGGAGCGGGCGACCTTCAGCCAGGTCTTGAACGAGGTCTGTGCGGTGCGCTTCTGCCCGGCCGGGATGGCCGTGACAGTGGGCGTCGCTCGGACGATCACCCGCGTCTGGCTGGTGCGGGAGGTACGACGACCCGCGAGCGCGATCCGAGAACCCCTGGCCGGGACCCGGACGCCGAGCGAGGTCGTCGGGAGGCGGTGCACCGTCACGCGCAATGCCTGCTCCCCCGCAGTCCCCGACGGCCAGGTGGTGACCACACGACCGCGTTGGTCGGTCGTGGCGCGGAACGCGTCGCGATCGCCGTAGTCGAGCGTGACCGGCAGGTTCTCGACCGCGCGGCCACGGGCCGAGCGGACGGTGGCGGTCGCCGTGGTCTCTCCCCCGACGGTCGGGCTGTTCGTGGTGACGTCCACGCGGTAGGGGCCGGCCAGCCGGTGCGACTGCCGGACGAACGTCATCGCCCAGCGTCGTACCAGTGGCGAGTAGCCTGCCTGGTCGATCCGCCGCTCCCCCTTCGCGCCCGTGATCCGCCACGCCTTGCCGCGCAGCAGGTGCAAGACGGCGGCGTCGACCGCGGCGGCTTGGATGTTCGTCCGGGCGCGACTGTCGGGGTCGCGGGCAGCGCCGTACTTGGAGAGCACCCAGGCCGCACGGTGGGCACGGCGGGCGTTCGCGCCGACCTTCGTCGTCCAGCGCAGGTCGCCGACGCGGCCCATCGGCGCCTTGCGGCCCGGGTCGATGCGGTGGGCCACCCGACCGTCCACCTGATAGCCGCCGATCCACTTCCCGGCGGCCGTCCCACCGAATGCAGTGATGGCGAACCCTCGCCAGCGATCCTGGTCGGTGGCGTTCGCCGACGACGGGACCGCCACGACCAGGCCGAGCACGACCAGCAGGCCAGCGAGCGCGCTGACACCCGTGGGCACGGCGTGTCTCATCCGCTTCGCCTCACTCATCGGGGTCGATCGGGCCGGTGTCGCCGATCAGGGACCCCTGGCCGCCGTCGTGTTGCTTCTCGGGAGCGTCGTTTCCGGTATCGCCGTCGTCGGCTCCGGCGTCGGTGGGCGCGACGTACGGCGTCTCCGCGGGCACTGGGTCCGTCACCGGAACCGGAGCAGTGGTCGGCGTGGGTTCGTCGGCAGGCAGCGTATCGATCCTCGGCGGCCGGACCGTCACGGTGCCACCGCGGACCCGTCCGGGTCCTGCCGGTGCGACCTGCCACCGGTACTCCCCCGGGCCGAGCGCATCGAGCCTGACGTCCCGCGGCGTCGGCCCGATCGCGAGTCGGCGTGCCACCACGACTCGGCCCGACGGCCCGACCACCGTGACGTGGACCAGCGCCCGGGCTGGGGCGACGATCCGCACCGTCATCTCCCCTGCCCCGCCGTGGACACGGACCCGGGCAACGGTGCGTGGCGTTCGGTCGTCGTAGCTGGCAGGGGTGACAAGGGTCGTGGACTCAGGCGCCGGCGCGGCGGCGGTGGCCCTGGTGGCAGGAGCGGACGGGGTGGCCGCGTCGCCCACGTCCTCGCTGCCGACCAGGACGCCCCCGACCACGATCACGGCGATCACCGCGGCGACGCCCACGGGCATCGGGACCGCGTACCGACGTCGGCGAGGTGGGACAGGCGGGGCAGAATCGCCGAGCGGCGACCGCGCCGGGGGCACCAAAGCGGGGTGCACGGACAGCGTGGTCTCGCCGTGGCGGTCGGTCAACTGGAGCCGCATCGGTTCGCCGGCCTCGTCGACGATCTCCTGGACTCGGGTGAGCACGGCTTCGCGCAAGTTCGCCGGCTCCGCGGACCGCACCGTCTCGATTCGTCCAGGGGCTCCCAACTGGGCGCTGGTGAACGACAGCACCGCTGTGATCACCGGCGGGTGGTCCGAAGGCGCGCGCCTCTGCCACGTCACGAGTGGTCTCCTCGAGGTCGAAACGAACGGGGTGCGCCGATCACATCCGGCTCTGCTGTCGATCCCCCATCGAATCGGGCCCAGGTGACGTCCAGCCCGATCCGATCGACCACGGCGCACGAACATAGCGGGTCCCGGTGCCTGCGCGCCATGGTGCAGCGTCGACGGTCTCGACCAACGGGCTGCCGCGAACGTTCAGTCGAGGCAGAACTCGTTGCCCTCCGGGTCGCGCATCACGATGTGTCCGGCCTGCAGCGGTGGCGCCGGGTCGTGCCGCTCGACACGTGAAGCGCCGAGGTCGACCAGCCGGGCGCACTCGGACTCCAACGCGCTCATCCGCTCACTGCCCGACAACCCGGGAGCTGCTCGTACGTCGAGGTGGACCCGGTTCTTCCCGGCCTTCTCCTCCGGCACCTGCTGGAAGAAGACGCGTGGACCGGCGCCCTCGGGATCCTCGATCGCCGACCGGCTGTTCCTCAAGTGCTCGGGTACGCCGGCCGCGACGAGGAACTGGTCCCACGCGGCCAACGCGTCCGCGCCCGGATCCACGTCGACGCCTGGGGGCGGCGGATGGAGGTAGCCCAGCACCGTGCACCAGAACGTCGAGAGAGCACGCGGATCCGCGGCGTCGAAGGTGATCTGGACGTCCCGACCCATCGGCTCCACCCCGTCCGTCCCCGGCGAGACCCGACCTCCCGCCACTACCAACTTATAGCCGCCCCCGGGGCTTGCGGCAAGGCCCTGGGGTGGGGGCAGAATCCCGGCTCCGACCTCCCGATCCACCGCTCACCACCGCCCACGGAGTGATCTCTTGACCGACGCCACCAGTGCGTTCGCCCTGCCCGACCACCTGGCCGCGAAGGCGGCCGCCGATCTGATTGCCGCGGACGACCAGCACCTGCGGACCGTCCAGTCCGCGCTCGACGCCTCGATCGCCGGCGTCGTCGCCGATCTCGACGACCTCCGACGTGCCGGCGGCGGCCACGGCGAGCAGGCGCTGCGGCGCGACCAGGAGATCCATCGCCTCACCGGCCGGCTGCGGATGCTTCGTCGCTACGGACGCGATCTCTGTCTCGGACGGATGGTGGTCGCGGGTGAGGCCGAGCCGGTCTACGTCGGGAGGGTCGGTCTCGCCGCGCCGGACGGCCGTCGGCTGCTGGTCGACTGGCGCTCCCCCGCTGCTGAGCCCTTCTTCGGTGCCACCCATGCGACGCCGATGGGTTTGGCCAGCCGCCGTCGCTTCCGTTGGTCCCGCGGGCGGATCACCGACTACTGGGATGAGGCCTTCACCGCCGACGCACTCGCTGCCGGTGTCGCCCTGGACGACCAGTCCGCGTTCATCGCCAGCCTCGGTGCCAGCCGGTCGCCCCGGATGCGTGACGTGCTCGGCACCATCCAGGCCGACCAGGACGCCATCATTCGGGCATCGTCTCGCGGCACGCTGGTGGTCGACGGTGGCCCCGGCACCGGGAAGACGGTGGTCGCGCTGCACCGTGCTGCCTACCTGCTCTACAACGACCCGCGTCTGGGTGCCGGTCGAGGTGGGGTGCTGTTCGTCGGCCCCCATGCGCCGTACCTCGCCTATGTCGCCGATGTGCTGCCCAGCCTGGGCGAGGACGGAGTGGCCACCTGCACCCTGCGCGAGATGGTTCCGCAAGGCGCTGCCGCGCCCGAGGAGGGCGACCCCACCGTCGCCCGGCTGAAGGCGTCGGCCGCGCTGGTCCACGCGATCGAGCCCGCCGTCGCGCTCTACGAGGAGCCGCCCACGACCGGGATGCTGGTCGAGACGCCGTGGGCCGAGGTGTGGCTCAGTGGAGAGGACTGGGCCGAGGCCTTCAACGCACCCGACCCCGGCACGCCGCACAATCCGGCGCGCGAGCAGGTGTGGCAGTCACTCCTGGAGATCCTGGTGGACAAGCACACCGCCGCCCTGGGCTCCGGGTCCGACCCCGACCACGACGCGGACGTCGAGGTCTCCCCCGCGCTGGTACGTCGGACGCTCGAACGGCACGCCGGCCTGCTCGACGCGATCGGCGGGGCGTGGCCCCTGCTGGAGCCCACCGACCTGGTCGCCGATCTCTACTCCGTCCCCGCCTACCTGCGCCGGTGCGCGCCGGCCCTCTCCCCCGACCAGGTACGACGACTGCAGCGACCCGACCCCTATGCCTGGACCCGCGCCGACCTTCCGCTCCTGGACGCGGCGCGACTGCGGCTGGGAGACCCCGACGAGGCGCGCCGCCGGCGCCGCGACGAAGCGCGACAGCGGGCCGAACGCGCCGAGATGGACCGGGTGGTCGACCACCTGATCGCCACCGACGACTCGGAGATGGCGCTGATGTCGATGCTGCGCGGCGCGGACCTGCAGGGCGCGCTGGTCGACCACGCCGGCGACGAGCAGGCGCACCCGGACCGACTGGCGGGCCCGTTCGCGCACATCGTGGTCGACGAGGCCCAGGAGCTCAGCGACGCCGAGTGGCAGATGCTGTTGCGGCGTTGCCCGAGCCGGAGCTTCACCGTGGTCGGAGATCGAGCCCAGGCGCGCCACGGGTTCCAGGACAGCTGGGAGGAGAGGCTGGGGGCGGCCGGGCTGGACCGGATCGAGTTGGCGTCGCTCAGCATCAACTACCGCACCCCCCGGCAGGTGATGGAGGCGGCCGAGCCGGTGATCCGGGCGGCGCTGCCCGATGCCAACGTGCCGGTGTCGATCCGCGACGGGGCGCCGGTGCGGCGCGGGTCCCTCGACGAGCTCGACACGATCCTGGCAGCGTGGACCGAGGAGTCGCACGAAGGCACCGCGTGCGTGATCGGTGCGCCCTGGCTCGACGACTCGGTGCGGATCCGGTCGCTGTCGCCGGAGAATGTCAAGGGGCTCGAGTTCGACCTCGTGATCCTCGTGGACCCAGACCGCTTCGGGGACGGAGTCGAGGGCGCGGTCGACCGCTACGTCGCGATGACCCGCGCCACCGGCGAGCTCGTGGTCCTCCACAGCTGACCTCGCACGGCGGATGAGTGTGATCCGGACTCGCTGCTCCAGGGACACGCGGTGTGGCACCTGCTCAACGCGCTGGCGGCGTACTTCCTCTACCGCCACTATGCGGCGGAGACGACGAGCAATCAGGCTTCGACGTAGTCGGCCAGGTGCTCGCCCGTCACCGTCGAGCGACCCCCGACCAGGTCGGCCGGCGTGCCCTCGAAGACGATCGAGCCGCCGTCGTGGCCGGCGCCGGGACCGAGGTCGATGATCCAGTCCGCGTGCGCCATCACCGCCTGGTGGTGCTCGATCACGATCACGGTCTTGCCGGCGTCGACCAGACGGTCGAGCAGGCTGAGCAGGTTCTCCACGTCCGCCAGATGCAGGCCGGTGGTCGGCTCGTCGAGGACCACGATGTCGTTGTTGCCGCCACGCTTGGACATGTGCATCGCGAGCTTGACCCGTTGCCGCTCACCGCCGGAGAGGGTGTTCAGCGGCTGGCCGAGCTTGAGGTAGCCGAGACCGACGTCCTCGAGCCGGGCCAGGATCGAGGCGGCGGCGGGAGTCTTGGCCTCCCCGTCGGCGAAGAAGGCGTGCGCCTCCGCGACCGGCAGGTCGAGCACCTCGGCGATGTTGAGGCCGCCGAGCCGCAGCTCGAGGACGGCGGCGCCGAACCGCTTGCCCCCGCAGTCCTCGCAGGGCGTGGAGACGGTGTCCATAAACCCGAGCTCGGTGATGATCACCCCGGTGCCGTTGCAGGTCGGACAGGCGCCTTCGGAGTTGGCGCTGAAGAGCGCCGGCTTGACGCCGTTCGCCTTCGCGAAGGCCTTCCGGATCGGCTCCAGCACGCCGGTGTAGGTGGCGGGATTGCTGCGCCGCGACCCCTTGATGGGCGCCTGGTCGACCGCGATCACCCCGTCGCGGTCCGCGACCGAGCCGTGGATCAGCGAGCTCTTGCCCGAGCCGGCCACGCCGGTCACCACGGTCAGCACGCCGAGCGGGATGTCCACATCGACGTTCTCGAGGTTGTGGGTGTCGGCGCCACGCACCTCGAGCACGCCGCTGCGGTCGCGGACGGTCTCTTTGAGCCGTGCACGGTAGGTCAGGTGCTGACCGGTCAGGGTGCCGCTGTCGCGTAGCCCGTCGATGCTGCCTTCGAAGACCACCTCGCCGCCGCCCGAGCCGGCGCCCGGCCCCATGTCGATGACGTGGTCGGCGATCGCGATCGTCTCCGGTTTGTGCTCGACCACGAGCACCGTGTTGCCCTTGTCGCGCAGGTCGAGCAGCAGCTTGTTCATCCGCTCGATGTCGTGCGGGTGCAGGCCGATGGTGGGCTCGTCGAAGACGTAGGTGACGTCGGTGAGCGCCGACCCGAGATGGCGCACCATCTTGGTGCGCTGCGCCTCACCGCCGGAGAGAGTGCCCGAGGGCCGGTCCAGGGAGAGATAGCCCAGACCGATCTCGGAGAGTGAGTCGAGAAGGTGAAGCAGCCGCCCGATCAGCGGCTTCACCGACGGCGCGTCGAGCCCGCGCAGCCAGTCGGCCAGATCGGTCACCTGCAGCGCGGTGACCTCGCCGATGTCCTTGCCCTGGATCTTCACCGACCGCGCGGACTCGTTCAGCCGCGTGCCTGCACATGCCTGACAGGTGCCGAAGACCGCGGCCCGCTCGACGAACGCGCGGATATGGGACTGCAGCGACTCGACGTCCTTGCTGAACATCGACTTGCGGATCTTGGGGATCAGGCCCTCGTAGGTGACGTTGATCTTCTCGACCTTCACCTTCTGCTGCTCGGCGTACAGCAGGTCGTGACGCTGCTTCTCGGTGAAGCTGCTGATCGGCTTGTCGGGTGGCACGACCTGCTTGTACGGCGCCACCATCCATCCGTCAGCGGTATAGCCGGGCACCAAGATGGCGCCCTCCTCCAGCGACTTCGACTCGTCGACGATCTGGTCCAGGTCGAGGTCGGAGACGGTGCCGCGGCCTTCGCACACCGGGCACATCCCGCCGAGGTAGACCTGCTGTTTGATGACGTTCTTCTTGCCCGACTCGGTGACCGAGGCGCCGCCGACGGTGGTGGTGGGGATGTTGAACGAGAACGCCGTCGGCCCGCCGATGTAGGGCTCGCCCAGCCGGCTGAACAGACTGCGCAGCATGGCGTGCCCGTCGGTGACCGTCCCGAGCGTCGAGCGCGGGTTCGCGCCCATCCGCTCCTGGTCGACGAGGATCGCGGTGGTCAGACCCTCCAGTACGTCGACCTCGGGGCGCGGCAGGTTCGGCATGAAGCCCTGGACGAAGGTCGAGTAGGTCTCGTCGATGAGCCGGCGCGACTCCGCGGCGACCGTGCCGAAGACCAGCGAGCTCTTGCCGGATCCGGAGACACCGGTGAAGACCGTCAGCCGCCGTTTGGGGATCTCGACAGTGACGTCCTTCAGGTTGTTCTCGCGCGCGCCCTGCACGCGGATCAGGTCGTGGGTGTCAGCGAGGTGGCTGGCGCCGCTGCTGGTCATCGGTTCTCCGTCCGTGGGTCGAGGGGTCAGGTTAGCGAGCACCGGCGACACCGCTCGCGCGGTCGGCCCGCCACCCTGATGACGTACGAACCCGGGCGGTTGTGACATCTCTCAGGGCACCCGCGACGCCGCGCCGCGGACAGGTAGGTGAAATGTGACGCAGATCATGTCAGAGTCTGCGGCCATGGAGATCACGCTGCTCATCATGGTGCTGCTGGCGCTCGCCGCCGTGGCCGCCCTCGGAGGACTCTTCGCCCTGGTCTACGTGGCTGGACGCACCGGCCGTCGCGCGCAGGCACGGCAGGAACACAGCCCGGCCCACTGACCGACCGAACTTTTCTTGCCCGGACCTGGAACCGGCAGCGCGGCCGCCGCGTCCGATCGGCGGAGGTGTCACACACATGACCAAGACCATCAGACGATCCCTGGGCGTCCTGGCCGTCACGGCCGTGCTGCTGCCGTTGGCCGCGTGCGGGAGCGAGCAGAGCGCGCAGGACCCGAGCGGGAGCGCTCCCACCGATCTGGAGCTGTCCGACCTCGACGGCCGGACCTTCGCCGCCGGCCGGGACGGTGCCGGCGGCAGTATTCGATCCACCACGCTCGACGACGCGGGTGACCTCGCCGTGCAGGTCACCTTCGACGGTGACCGCATCGCCGTGGCCGGTGGGTGCAACGGCGTGGGCGGCATCGCTGCCATCGCTGACGGCACGCTCACCGTCGAGGATCAGGCGAGCACCGACATGGGATGCGCGCAGGAGCTGATGGACCTGGACGCGTGGCTCGGGGAGTTCCTCTCCTCCGAGCCGTCGATCGAGCTGGACCAGGACGTGTTGGTGCTGACCTCGGGCCAGGACCGACTCGAGCTCCCCGAGGCCCAGGCCGACGTGAGCGCGGACGACCTGAACGGCACCTGGGAACTGGAGGCGCTGACGCGGGCGCAGGACGACACCGCCTCGGCCGCGGCGGGTGACTACGACGCAACGCTGACCGTGGCGGATGGCGAGGTGGGGGTCGACACCGGCTGCAACACCGGTCGCGCGGTGGTCGCGGTGGCCGGCCAGTCCTGGGAGACGGAGTCGGTCGCGATCACCAAGAAGGGTTGTCCTCCGGCGAAGGCGAAGGTCGAGCGGCAGATCCTCGAGGTGCTGGAGTCGTCCCCGACGTTCGAGGTGGCCGACGGCACGCTCACTCTCACCACCCCGGACGGGAGTCAGGGGCTGCAGCTCAGGCTCAGGGCCGGAGCAACACCTTGATCGCCCGCCGCTCGTCCATCGCGCGGTAGCCCTCGGCCGCCTGCTCGAGGGGCAGGGTCAGGTCGAAGACGCGGCCGGGGTCGATCCGACGCTCGAGCACCAGGTCGAGCAGCTCGGGCAGGTAGCGTCGTACCGGCGCCATGCCGCCGCGCAGCCCGACGTTGCGGGAGAACAGGGTGCCGACCGGCAGCTCGACCCCGTGCGGCACGCCCACGAACCCGACGCCGCCGCCGGGGCGGGCGACCTCGATCGCCGTGGTCATCGCGTCGTTGGTGCCGACGCACTCCAACACGGCGTCGGCGCCGACGCCGTCGGTGATCTCGCGCACCGCGGCGATCCCGTCCGCTCCGCGTTCGGCGACGACGTGGGTGGCGCCGAACGCGGTGGCGACCTCCTGCCGTGACGCGTGGCGGGACATCGCGATCACCTTCTCCGCTCCCATGGTCACGGCCGCGAGGACGCCACACAGGCCGACCGCGCCGTCGCCGACGACGACCGCGGTGCTGCCCGGCGCGACGCCGGCGGAGACGGCCGCGTGCCATCCGGTCGGCATCACGTCGGCAAGGGTGAGCACGGAGGCGACGAGGTCCTCCGGCGGTGCCTCCGGGAGCGCCACCAGGCTGCCGTCGGCCTGGTTCACCCGCGCCAGCTCGGCTTGGCCGCTGGAGGTGATGCCGAGGTTGACGCAGGCCGACTGCATGCCCGCCCGACAGTGGGCGCAGGTGTTGTCGCAGTGGCAGAACGGCACGACCACGAAGTCGCCGGGCCGCACGGTGGTGACCTCGTCGCCGATCTCCTCGACCACGCCGATGCACTCGTGCCCGATCGTCGCGCCGGCCTTGATCGGGTTCTCCCCGCGATAGGGCCACAGGTCGGAGCCGCAGACGCATCCGGCGGTGACCCGCACGATGGCGTCGGTCGGCCGTTTCAGGACAGGATCGGGCACCTCGGTGACGCGGATGTCGCCAGGGGCGTGGATGGTGGTGGCGCGCATGACTGCATCCTGGCAGGGTGAGGCGGGCACGGCTCCCTCGGCCGTGCCCCCGCTCCCCCGGCCGGCGACACGCCGGACGTGACGATGTTGCGGTATCTCATATGTGAGTTACCGTCGTCGCATGAACGCGTACTCGGAGGGTTCACCGGACTACAAGGGGCGGATCGGCAACCTGATCCGCGACGCCCGCAAGCACCGCGGGCTCACCCAAGCGCAGCTCGCCGACCGGCTCAGTACCAGTCAGAGCGCGGTCAACCGGATCGAGAAGGGACACCAGAACCTGTCCCTGGAGATGCTCGCGCGGATCGGCTCGGCGCTCGACTCCGAGATCGTCGCGCTCGGTGCCGGCCCGACGCACCTGCGGGTGAAGGGACCCACCACCCTGCGCGGTGAGATCGACGTCAAGACCTCGAAGAACGCCGGAGTCGCGCTGCTCTGCGCCTCGCTGTTGAACCGCGGGCGGACCACGCTGCGCAAGGTCGCTCGGATCGAGGAGGTCAACCGTCTCCTCGAGGTCCTCTCCAGCCTCGGTGTGCAGACCCGCTGGATGAACGAGGACAACGACCTCGAGATCATTCCGCCCCGCGACCTGGACCTGACCGACATCGACGAGGAGGCGGCACGTCGTACGCGGTCGGTGCTGATGTTCCTCGGTCCGTTGCTGCACCGCGCGGACTCCTTCGAGCTGCCCTACGCCGGAGGCTGCAACCTCGGCACCCGCACCGTCGAGCCGCACATGGCCGCGCTGCGTCCGTTCGGTCTGGAGGTCAAGGCGACCGACGGCTGGTATCACGGCCAGGTCAACCGGGCGATCGTGCCGGAGCGGGCGATCGTGCTCACCGAGCGGGGCGACACCGTCACCGAGAACGCCCTGATGGCGGCGGCCCTGCACCCGGGCACCACCACCATCCGCAACGCCTCCTCGAACTACATGGTCCAGGACCTCTGCTTCTACCTGCAGGCGCTCGGCGTCGAGGTGGAGGGCATCGGCACCACCACGCTCCGGGTCACCGGCGTCAAGGAGATCGACGTCGACGTCGACTACGCCCCCAGCGAGGACCCGATCGAGGCGATGTCGCTGATCGCCGCGGCGATCGTGACGCGCTCGGAGATCACGGTACGACGCGCGCCGATCGAGTTCCTCGAGATCGAGCTCGCCGTGCTGGAGGAGATGGGCTTCCGCTACGAGCTCAGCGAGGAGTACCTCGCCGCGAACGGCCGGACCCGACTCGTCGACCTTCGCACGCTGCCCTCGGACATGGTGGCGCCGCGGGACAAGATCCACCCGATGCCGTTCCCCGGCCTCAACATCGACAACCTGCCGTTCTTCGCGGTCATCGCCGCGGTCGCCGACGGGGCCACCCACCTGCACGACTGGGTCTATGACAACCGGGCGATCTACCTCACCGAGCTCAACAAGCTCGGCGGACGGGTCACCCTGCTCGACCCGCACCGGGTGATGATCGAGGGACCGACCTCCTGGACGGGCGCGGAGCTGATGTGCCCGCCGGCGCTGCGTCCCGCGGTCGTGGTGCTGCTGGCGATGCTGGCCAGCAAGGGCACCTCGGTGCTGCGCGGCACCTACGTGATCCACCGCGGTTATGAGGACCTCGCCGCGCGCCTGAGCTCGCTCGGGGCGGACATCGAGACCTTCCGGGACATCTGAGCGCGCGGACGCCAGCGATGTATCTGCCCGCCGGCCGGGTGCTGGCCTTCGCCCACCGGGGTGGCGCCACCCACCCGGAGATCGACGGACTGGAGAACACCCTCACCGCGTTCCAGCACGCCTGGGAGCTCGGCTACGACTACCTGGAGACCGACGTCCACGTCACCCGCGACGGCGTGCTGCTGGCCTTCCACGACGAGATCCTCGACAGGGTCACCGACGGCACCGGTGCGATCAGCGCGCTCACCCTGGCCCAGGTACGACGCCTGCGGATCGCGCAGCGTGAGCCGATCCCCACGTTCGCCGAGCTGGTCGAGGCCTTCCCGCTGGCACGGTTCAACATCGACCTCAAGAGCGAGCGCGCCGCCGACGCCCTGGCCCGGTACGTCGCCGCCCACGGGCTCGCCGACCGGGTGCTGGTCGGGTCGTTCTCGATCCGCCGGATCCGCGAGTTCCGACGGCGTACCCCCAGCACGGTCCCGACCGCTGCCCATCCCTGGGAGATCCTGGCCTACCGCTTCTCCCCCACCGCCGGCATCGCCCGACGTCTCACCAGCAGACGCTGCGCCGCCCTTCAGCTCCCGGTCAGGCGTGGGCCATTGCGCCTGGTCACCGCCGGCCTGTTGCGTCGCGCCCACGCCAACGGCGTCCAGGTGCACGTGTGGACCGTCGACGACCCGGCCGAGATGAACGAACTTCTCGATCTCGGTGTGGATGGCCTCTTCACCGACCGCACTGATCTGCTCAAGGATGTCCTCACGGAGCGCGGCCAATGGTGGTCGTCACGGGGAGGGGACCGATGAGCAACGACCAGCAGTCAGGCGGAGCCGGGGAGTCGGCGGCCTTCTCGCCGGACGATCCGGCCGGGATCGCGGAGCTGGGGTCACCCGCTGGCGGCCGCGAGAGGTTCGGCTGGCCGGTCTACGCCTGGGGCTTGTGGGACTGGGGGTCGGCGGCGTTCAACGCGGTGATCACCACGTTCGTTTTCAGCGTCTACATCACCTCTGACTCCTTCGGCGACGGCGCCTCCTCCAAGCTCGGCTGGGCGCTGGCCGGAGCCGGTGTGCTGGTGGCCCTCTTCGCGCCACTCACCGGGCAGCGAGCGGACCGCTCCGGGCGGCGCGGCTTCTGGCTCGGGGTCAACACGCTGCTGGTGATCGTGGCCTCCGCGGGCATGTTCTTCGTCCAGCCCGACGAGTCCTATCTCTGGCTCGGTCTGCTGCTGCTCGCTGCCGGCAACGTCTTCTTCGAGTTCGCCTCGGTGAACTACAACGCCATGCTGAGCGACGTCTCCACGAGAGCGACCGTCGGGCGGGTCTCCGGGCTCGGCTGGGGCCTGGGCTACATCGGCGGGATCGTCCTGCTGCTGATCGTCTACTTCGGCCTGATCTCACCGGAGGTCGGGCTGTTCGGGGTCAGCGACGAGGACGCGATGGACGTCCGGGTCACGATGCTGCTCTGCGCGCTGTGGACCGCGATCTTCTCGATCCCGGTCCTGCTCACGCTGCGTGACGGCGACCGGCCCGCCCGAGGGGATCGGACGCGGATCGGGGTGCTGGCGTCGTACAAGCTGCTCTTCGCGAGCATCGCGGACCTATGGCGCAGCGACCGGAGCACGGTGTGGTTCCTGCTCGCCTCCGCGGTGTTCCGGGACGGCCTGGCCGGGGTCTTCACCTTCGGCGCGGTGATCGCCGCGAACGTCTTCGGTTTCACCGACGGTGGCGTGATCATCTTCGGCATCGCCGCCAACGTCGTCGCCGGCCTGGCCACGATCGGATTCGGCTTCCTGGACGACGCATTGGGCGCCAAGCGGGTGATCGTGATCTCGCTGGTCTCGATGGTGATCGCGGGAGTGGTGATCTTCTTCCTCCACGACGGCGGCACCGGGGTCTTCTGGGCCTTCGGACTGCTGCTCTGCATCTTCGTCGGGCCCGCGCAGTCGGCGTCTCGCTCCTACCTGTGGCGGCTCATCCCGCCCGGTCGGGAGGGCCAGGTGTTCGGCCTCTACGCCACCACCGGCCGCGCCGTCAGCTTCATGGCTCCGGCCGCGTTCGCCGGTGCGATCTGGCTCGGTGCCGCCATCACCGGCGTCACCGACACCGACGACGCCGAGTACTTCGGCATCCTGGGCATCATCGCGGTGGTGCTGCTGGGCCTCACGTTGCTGGTCACCTTGGTCAAGCCGGAGGCCGATGCGGACGCTCGGGTCGCACAGAAGTGACCTTCGTCCCTCTTTGCAACCTTTCCGGGGCGGGTAGCGTTGTAGAGATGAGGAGACTCGTCCTCAGCTGATCGGGGAGATCCCCCGGCGACGGGTCCCCCGCTCTCATTGTTGGGGCTTGGAGGTAGAGATGGCCGAACGTACGTTGCGAGGCGCCCGCTTGGGTGGCCAGTCCTTCGAGGACGAGCGCGGTATCGAGTTCGCGGCCCGCCAGCAGGTCGGATACCGCTGCGCACAGGGACACGAGTTCGAGATCACCATGTCGGTCGAGGCCGAGGTCCCGGCGGTCTGGGAGTGCCCGCGTTGCGGGGTCGAGGCGGAGAGCACCGCCGGTATCCAGCGCGAGGAGAAGGCCGACAAGCCGCAGCGCACCCACTGGGACATGTTGCTGGAGCGTCGGTCGGAGAAGGAGCTCGAGGAGATCCTCACCGAGCGTCTCGAGCTGCTCCGTGGCGGCGAGATCGGTCCGGCGCACCTGCACCGGCCGAGCAAGAAGCGCAAGCCGGCGCGCGCCTGATCGCGCCGGTCACCTCACGACCGTACGACGCGGGTCACGGCCCGTCGTCGATCACCTCACCCCGGACCACCGCATCGCCGGCGGCTCCGGGGTGAGTGCTGTCCGGGCCACGACGCGGCCCGCCCGCAGCAGCCCCGTTGACGGTGACCATCACCCGTCCGGCGGCGTACGACATCAGCAGGCGGCGGAAGAGTGGCCGGGTCAACGGCAGGATCAGCAGGATGCCGAAGACATCGGTGACGAAACCGGGACTGAGCATCAACGCCCCACCCATCACCACCAGAGCGCCGTCGGCGACCTCACGTCCGGGCATCCGGCCGGTGTCCAGCCGCTCCCGCATCGCGTGCCAGGCGCGCGCGCCTTCGCGCTTCATCAGCCAGGTGCCGACGATGCTGTCGAGAACCAGCAGCGCGATGGTCGGCCAGACTCCGATCAGCTCGCCGACCTGGATCAGGACGTAGAGCTCGACCAGCGGGAAGACGATGAAGAGGACGAAGAGGACCAGGGCGACCCGGCGGCGTGCGCTGGTGCGGCTCATCGACGCCCCCGCAGCTGCTGCCAGCGGTCGCGCAGGCCCCAGGCGGTGATCCGTCGCAGCGACTCCGCGGCCACCTGCCCGCTCATCTTGGAGGCGCCGCGCACCCGCTCGACGAACTCGATCGGCACCTCGCGCACGGTCAGGCCGGCGTGCAGGGTGCGTGCGACCAAGTCGGTCTGGAACACGTAGCCGGTGGAACGCACCTCGTCGAGCCGGATCTTCTCCAACGTGGTGCGCCGGTAGAGCCGGAATCCGGCTGTCGCGTCGCGTACGTCGATCCCGAGCAGGAGGCGCACGTACAGGTTGCCGCCGCGGCTGAGGAGCTCCCGCTGCCACGGCCAGTTGACCACCGATCCGCCGGGGACCCAGCGGGAGCCGATCACCAGGTCGGCCTCCCCCAGTGCGTCCAGCAGTCGGTGGAGCTGCTCGGGTTGGTGCGAGCCGTCGGCGTCCATCTCGCCGATCACGTCGAAGCCCTCCTGGAGCGCCCAGGCGAAGCCGGCGAGATAGGCAGCACCCAGCCCGCCCTTGGCGGTGCGATGCAGCACGTGCACCCGCGGGTGGGCATCGGTGAGCTCGTCGGCGATCCGTCCGGTGCCGTCCGGTGAGCTGTCATCGACGACGAGGACCTCGACGCCGGGCTGGGCGGCCAGCAGCCGGTCGACGATCCAGGCCAGGTTGTCCGCCTCGTTGAAGGTCGGCATCACCATCACCACGCGCCCCAGCGGGTGGGCGGACGCTGCGGACTCGGACAACGCGGGACCTCGCATCTCAGGACTGTTCTTCATGACTGCTCGTCAGGGGCTGGGAAGCGGAGCGGGAGTGCTCGGCTCCGCCCTCGCCACCGCAACCTCCGGCGGCAGTGCATCCTCCCGCTTCCGACGATACGCGACCGCACCCAGCACGAGTCCGCAGACCGACAGCAGCATGAACAGTCGCCCGGGCCAGGCGCCCAGGCGGATCGCCGGGGTCAGCGTCGTGCTCAGTGCGACCTGCTCGTTGAGGACCGCAGGGGTGCGCGGCGGTGCGGTGGCGAGCACGCTCCCGTCCGAGGCGATCACCCCGCTCCGGCCATTGGGCGAGGCGACGACCAACGAGCGCCCGGCCTCCACCGCGCGCAGCCGCGTGATCGCGAACTGCTGCTCGATCTGGTCGGTGAAGATGAAGCTGGCGTTGCTGGTCTGCACGGCGAGCATCTCGGCGCCTGCCGCTACCTGCTCGGTGACCACGTCGTCGTAGGCGATGTCGAAGCAGATCGCGTCGGCCACGGCGATCCCGCCGACTTCCAGCGGCTCGGTCCGGGTGCCGCTCTTCATGTCCCGGGTGATCAGGGACAGCTGACCGAACTGCGGGTCCCAGACGTCCCGGAAGGGGATGTACTCGCCGTAGGGCACCGGATTCTGCTTGGTGTACCGGTCCCCCGGGCCGGTCTCCGGGTCCCACACGATGCCCTGGTTGAGCACGTGGTCCTCGCCGTCGCCGACGATGGCGCCGACCACGATCGGCACCCCCATCGCCTCGACCGCTTGGTTGATCTCGGCGTTCACCACGCTGTCGTCGAACGGATCGACGGCTGTCGAGTTCTCCGGCCACAGCACGAAGTCCGGCTGCGGCTCGCGACCGGCAGCCACGTCGTCGGCCAGCTGCTCGGTGGCGCGCAGGTGGTTGGTGGTGACCCCGCGGGCGTCGTACAGGATGTTGTTGGCGGGGCCGGGGAGATTTCCCTGGATCGCAGCGACGGTGGCAGTGCCGGTCTCCTCGACCTGGTAGGGCCACACCGCCGGCGCGATCAGGACCGTGACGGTCACGGCGAACGCGACCAGGTAGCTGCCGCGCCCGCCGAGACGGGCGGCGAAGCGACCCGGGCCGGCGGGCCCCGGGCGGAGGAGCGCCGCGAGCAGGAATCCCCCGAGCGCCAGTAGGAACGAGAGGCCGGTCATCCCGACGTAGGTGACGGCGGGAGCGACCGGGGTGTCGATGGCGGCGAACGAGAGCCGCCCCCACGGCATCCCGGAGAACGGCCAGGTGCTGCGGATCCCTTCCATCGCCGTCCACACCGCTGCCGCCCACAGCGGCCACGCACGCAGCCGTCGCAGCAGTGGCATGGCCAGGCCGACCGCGCCGTAACCGAGGGACTCGACGGTGGAGAGCGCGATCCACGCGTCGGTGCCGATCGAGTCCCGCATCCAGTAGATGTGGGTGAAGTAGAAGGCGATCCCGAAGACCCAGCCGACCAGGCCGGCCCGGCGGACCGAGAGGCCGTCGGTGGCGAGGGCGAAGCAGGCGACCCCGATCGGCAGCAGGAACGGCCATGCGATCGGCTCGAAGGCGGCGGCGAGCGCCAGTCCCCCACCGGCTGCGATCAGCATCGCGATCCCGGTGCGACGACGCACCGACATCCCAGTGGAGGCGGGGGCGGGCGGGATCACGCACCAAGGGTAGAACCCAGCAGGCACGGAAGGATCCCGGACACCGTCGGTCCGTCCCGAGATCCGACTGGAGGCCGGGGCGAGGCGTTGTCTAGGGAGACCGGGATCCTTCCGTGTCGCTCTCGAGGGGCGGGCCGACCTCCGCGAACCGTGGGCGGGCGGAGTTGGCGCGACTCCCCCGACCGCGGTCACTCGGACGGCGGCCCACTGACCACGACCTACCTGAGCGATCGATTCTGAACTCTGTCCAACCCGCCGTGGCCCTGTCAACCAGACGATGACCTGCGCAAACGTCCGTCTGCGCAGGTCACAGCGGCGCCAGCGGCCCGCAGATTACCGAGATTTTTCGCGACTCCTTCGGCGTGTCGCATTGCGACGCGCCGAGGCCGGTGGCCGCGGTCACGGCACGACGACGGTGCCCACGGCGGTGGTGGCCACCAGTGCAGGACTCAGCAGCGCTGCGCGGCCCGGCTGCTCGTCGGTTGTCTGCCCGCGGGCGACCACCTCCAGCACGAAGCGGATGCGACGGGAACGACGTCCCGCGGCGATCAGCTCGGCTCGGGCCTCGACCACGTCGCCGGCGCGGACCGGAGCCAGGAACGTGACCTCCTCGTAGCCGGCAAAGAGGCCCTCGTCCTGGTCGAGGGCGATGCACAGCTCGGTGGCGGCGTCGCCGAAGAGACCCAGGCCGAAGGCGCCGTCGACCAACCCCCCGGCGTAGTGGGCGTGCGCGTACGAGACGTAGCGCCGGTGACGCACGGTCGTGCCGATCCGACGGTCGTCGCTCGGGGTGCTGGAGGTCATCGGGGTGCTCCCTCGGATCAGGCGGCGGGGTCACCGACGCGGTGGACGAGGAAGGAGGCGACCTCGCCGGGCGTGGTGCCGCGGCCGAAGATCCGGTCGACGCCGAGGGCGCCGGCCATGGTCGGGTCGAAGCGGGGGCCACCGACCACCAACAGCGGGCGCTGATCCACAGCGAACGCCTCTCGGAATGCTGCGGACATCTCGCGGGTGTTGAGGAGGTGGGCGTCGCGCTGCGTCACCACCTGGGAGACCAGGACGGCATCGGCGTGGTGGGTCACGGCGGCATCGACCAACGCGGGCACCGAGACCTGAGCACCCAGGTTGTGTACGTCGATCTCCCGGTAGTACTCCAGCCCCTTCTCCCCCGCGAACCCCTTGATGTTGAGGATCGCGTCGATGCCCACGGTGTGGGCGTCCGTGCCGATGCAGGCGCCCACGACCACCAGACGCCGCTGCAGTGTCGCCTTGATCGCGGAGTTCGCCTCCTTGGGAGTCAGCAGCGGGAAGTCCCGCTCCACCACCTCGACGTCGGCCGGGTCGACGAGGTGGTTGCACCGGCCGTAGACCACGAAGAAGGTGTGCCCCGGCCCCAGCGGGCGGGCGTGCACCACCAGCGCCGGGTCGATCCCCATCGAGCCCGCCAGACGGGTCGCAGCACCCTCCGCGCGAGCCGAGTGCCGGATCGGCAGCGTGAAGCTGACCTGCACCATGCCGTCGCCGGTGGTGTCGCCGTACGGGCGGATCGGGCCGGTCATGATGCCTCCATCGGTCCGTCGGGTCCGCGCTCGAGGGCGTCGATCGCCGGGTTGACGTAGTCGTCGCCGCGCGGGGTGACGCCGTCCAGGCCACGGCCCCCGTCCGCCGGGCGCCGCATCAGTCCGAAGGTGCCGTCCGCGATCGCGTCGAGCAGGCCATCCCCGGCGATCCGGTGCAGCAGGTCGATGCTCTCGGCGAGCACGGTGCGGGCGCGCTCGGCGATGAAGCCCTCGGGGGCCGGATGGAAGTCCTCGCCGAGGGCGCCCGCCGCGTCCAGCACGTAGCGCACGTTCTGCAGCGCCAGGTCGCGATCGGAGAGCCAGGGCGTCACCACCGCCTCGGTCATCATGCCGACCAGCAGGATGCCTTGACCGGTCAGCGCGCCGGCGAGGTTGAAGAAGCCGTCCAGCAGGTGACCCCGGAACACGTCCCCGGTCATGTGCCGGGTCGGCGGCATCCACTTCAGCGGGGCATCCGGGAAGAGCTCGCGGGCCAGGAGTGCGTGCGCGAGCTCGAGCCGGAAGCTGTCGGGGAGGTCCGGGTCGATCTCGAAGGCGTGGCCGAGTCCGAGCTGCCAGTCCTCGAGCCCCGCCTCCTTGGCGAAGTACTCGTTGAGGAGCTGGCTGGTGGTGACGGTGTGCGCCGCATCGACGGCGTCGGCAGTGGTCAGGTAGTTGTCCTCGCCGGTGTTGATGATGATGCCGGCCCGGGCGTGCACCTGACGGCTGAACCGCTGGTCCACGAAGGTCCGGACCGGGTTGATGTCGCGGAACAGGATCCCGTACATCGAGTCGTTGAGCATCATGTCCAGCCGCTGCTGCCCGGCCAGCACCGCGATCTCCGGCATGCACAGGCCACTGGCGTAGTTGGTCAGGCGTACGTAGCGGCCGAGCTCGGCACTGGTCTCGTCGAGAGCGGCACGCATCAGCCGGAAGTTCTCCGCGGTGGCGTAGGTGCCGGCGAAACCCTCCCGCGTGGCGCCCTCGGGGACGAAGTCCAACAGGCTCTGCCCGGTGCTGCGGATCACCGCGATCACGTCGGCGCCCTCGCGGGCCGCCTGCTGCGCTTGTGGGATGTCCTCGTAGATGTCGCCGGTGGCGACGATCAGGTAGATCCACGGCGTCCGCGGCGGGCCGCCGTGCACCTGAAGCAGGCGCTCCCGCTCGGTGCGCTGACGTTCGATCGCGTGCAGCCCACGCTCGATCTGGTCCCGGGCCGCAGTGATCGCACGGGCCCGGTCACCACCGGTCGGGTGCCGGAACCGCACCGAGCCGGCCGCCGCCTTCTGCGCCAGCGTGGTCAGGTCCTCGGCCTCGCCACGGACCAACGCGTCCCAGACCGGTACGGCGAGGCCGCCGGCCAGAGCCTCGGGCAGGTCGGCACGCACCGCGTCGGCCAACCGGTTGACCCAGGGAGTGCCGTCGGGATCCGCGCCGCTCAGACCGGCCAGCCGGAGTGCGGCCCGCTCGACGGAGACGGTGGTGTGCGAGCGAGCCAGGTCGACGATCGGGCGGCCGGCACGTGCAGCCAGGTCGCGGGCCTGCGCGACGGTCGCCGGATCGAGCTGCAGCTTGCTCATCGGGGTGCTCATCGGGGTGCTCATCGGGGTGCTCATCGGGGTGCTCATCGGGCCTCGAAGAGAGTGCGGACGCCCGGCGTCGTGCGGACCAGGTCGAGGGCGAGATCGGCGTGGCCGGGCACGTAGCCGTTGCCGATCAGCATGGTCACGTCGGCTGCCAGCCCCTCCGCGCCGAGCGCGGCGGCGGCGAAGTCGGTGGCCATCGAGAAGAAGATCACGGTGCCGCCCTCGGCGGTGGCCAGCACCGCGCCGTGCTCACAACCCGGTACGTCGACGCAGACCACGGTCACGTCCCCCGGTCCACCCGCCGCGGCCACCGCGTCGCGCAGCCCGACCGGGTCGCGGGCATCGGCGACGGCCACCACATCCGCGATCCCGGCGGCACGCAGCCGCTCCGCCTCGACCTCGGTCGGCACCACGCCGATGCGGCTGCTCGCCAGGCCGCGGGCGGCGGCGAGGCTCAGCGACCCCGACTTTCCACCGCCCCCGATGACGACCAGCCGGGCGCCGGGACGCTGGCCCAGCACACGTCGTACCAGGGCCGGGGCGCCGCAGACGTCGAGGACGGAGAGAGCAAGCTCCTCGGGGAGGTCGTGGGGCAACACCGCGGCGATGGAGCGGCCGAAGAGAATGGCGTGGCCGTCGGTCGGCACCTGCTCGCTGCGTCCGTCCCAGGCCTGCAGGCCGTCGGTGATGCGCAAGGGTGTGAGGGTGAGGGAGACCAGGGTGGCGATCCGTTGGCCGACCCGCAGCCCGAGTGGCGACGCGGACCCGACCTCGTCGACAGTGCCGATCAGCATGCCGCCCGAGCCGGTCACCGGGTTCTGCATCTTGCCGCGGGACTCGATGATCTCGAGCACGGCGGCCCGCGCTGCATCGCCGTCGCGGTGGGCCTCGGTCAGCTGACGGAACGAGGCGGCGTCGAGGTTGAGACGCTCGACCCGGACCCGGACCTCGTCGAGTCCGATCGCCGGCCCGGCGTCCAGCACGTCGGCGGCTTGAGGCAGCACGCCGAGCGGTCTCGACACGCGGTGAAGGCCGGTCGGGTCGGTGTCGGCCAGACGTTGCTCAGTTGCTGTCGAACTGACCATGACCTGTAAATCCTCCGGTCTCAATGCGTTGACGAGGGATAATCTCCGTCTAGCATGGCACTTATGTCCCTCACGTCACAACCGATCGGCGCCTCGGCGGGTCCGCCACACCAGCCCTACCGCTACCAGCAGCGGCAGCTTCACGAGCCCGACTGGCGCAGGTTCCCGGGATGGCGTGAGGTCACGGACGCTGAGTGGTCCTCCGTGCAGTGGCAGCGAGCGCACTGCGTCAAGAACGTGCGCCAGTTGCGGGAGGTGGTCGGGGATCTCGTCGACGAGACCTTCTTCACCGACCTCGAGCGCGACCAGGCAGAGCGGGCGACGATGTCGATGCTGCTGCCACCCCAGATGCTGAACACGATGGCACCGGCCAGCGAGCCGGGCGGTCCTGGCTCACTGACTGCGGCCTTCTATGCAGATCCCGTGCGCCACTACATGCTGCCGGTCTTCACCGACCGCCGTACCGACTGGCCCTCGCACCCGCATGCGTCGCGGGACTCGCTGCACGAGCACGACATGTGGGTCGCCGAGGGGCTCACCCACCGCTACCCGACCAAGGTGCTCGCCGAGCTGTTGCCGACCTGCCCGCAATACTGCGGGCACTGCACTCGGATGGACCTGGTGGGCAACTCGACGCCGGCAGTGACCAAGCTGAAGTTCGTGGCCAAGCCGGTCGACCGGCACACCGCGATGTTGGACTACCTGCGTCGTACCCCCACGGTGCGGGACGTGGTGGTCTCCGGTGGCGATGTCGCCAACATGCCGTGGCCCCGTCTGGAGACCTTCCTCGCCGGCCTGATGGAGATCGAGACCATCCGGGACATCCGTCTCGCGACCAAGGCGCTGATCGGCCTGCCCCAGCACTGGGCGCAGCCCGAGGTCGTCGAAGGGGTCGCCCGGGTCGCGGCCACGGCTCGGGCCCGTGGTGTCTCCCTGGCTGTCCACACCCATGCCAACCACGCGAACTCGATCACGCCGGCGGTCGCCGCCGCAGCGGGTGGGCTGCTGGATGCCGGCCTGCGCGACGTGCGCAACCAGGGTGTGTTGCTCGACGGCGTCAATGCCGACCCGCACGCGCTGCTC
This sequence comes from Nocardioides sp. BGMRC 2183, assembly GCA_008123405.1. GTDB lineage: Bacteria > Actinomycetota > Actinomycetes > Propionibacteriales > Nocardioidaceae > Nocardioides. Next base: position 380,335 of record VSSA01000001.1, on the reverse strand, counting down.
GACCTCTCCTTCGCGCTGCTGGACGGCGCCCGGATCATGCCCTACTACCTCTACATGTGCGACATGATCCCGTACGCCGAGCACTGGCGGGTCTCGGTCGCCACCGCCCAGCACCTGCAGCACCAGATCATGGGCTACCTCCCGGGCTACGCCACTCCGCGGATCGTGTGCGACGTGCCGTTCGTCGGCAAGCGTTGGGTGCACCAGGTGGCCGGATACGACACGGAGCGCGGCATCAGCACCTGGACCAAGAACTACCTGACCTCGATCGAGGCCGACGATCCCGCAGCGTTGTCCCGGACGTATGAGTACTTCGACCCGATCCACACGCTGCCCGAGTCCGGACAGGAGTGGTGGGCCCGCAACCGGCTGCAGCCGGTCAGTGAGTGACCGGGCGGTTCTCGTAGTAGGTCGAGAGCACGATGGTCGTGCGGGTCGAGACGTTGGCCGCGGACCTGATCCGGGCCAGCAGGTCCTCCAGCTCCACCGGCATCCCCACGCGTACCTTGAGCACGTAGGACTCCTCGCCGGCCACCGACCAGCAGGACTCGATCTCCTTGATGCCCTCCAGCCTCTCGGGACAGTCGTCAGGCTGGGAAGGATCGATCGGTCGGATCGAGATGAAGGCGGTCAACGGCAGGCCGATCTCGGCGTGGTTCACGGTGGCGCCGTACCCGAGGATCAGGCCGCGTCGCTCGAGCCGCTTGACCCGCTGGTGGACCGCCGAGGTGGACAGCCCGGTCGCCCGGCCGAGGTCGGTGTAGGACATCCGTCCGTCGGTCGCCAGGAGCTCCAGGATCTGTCGGTCGATCGACTCCACCGGTGCGGGCTGGTTCACCCGGCAGAGCCTAGGGCATCTGCGCGCGCCGGACCGGAGCGTCCATACGGCGGCGACGGCACACGTCGACGGGCACTACGGTGGCGTCCGTGACCTCCCGACTGATGCTGCTGGACACCGCGAGCATGTACTTCCGGGCCTACTTCGGAGCGCCCGAGATCCCGGCCCCGGACGGCACCAACGTCAATGCTGTCCGTGGGCTGCTCGACTACATCTCCCGCCTGGTCGAGCAGTATCGACCGACCCACCTGGTCTGCTGCTGGGATGACGACTGGCGCCCGCAGTGGCGGGTCGACCTGATCCTCAGCTACAAGGCGCACCGGGTGGTCGAGGAGGTCGCGGTCGGGCCTGACGTCGAGGAGGTCCCGGACCCCCTGGAGATCCAGGTCCCGATCATCCGTGAGGTGCTGGGCGCCTTCGGGATCCCGGTTGTCGGCGCCGCCGGCTACGAGGCCGACGACGTGATCGGCACGCTCGCCACCGACGCCGCGATGCCGGTCGACGTGGTCACCGGTGACCGCGACCTCTTCCAGCTCGTCGACGACGCCGCCGGTGTCCGCATCCTCTACATCGGCAAGGGCGTCGGACGTCACGAGCGGGTCGACGAGGAATGGGTGCTCAGCAAGTACGGGGTGTCGGCCAGGCAGTACCCCGACTTCGCCACGCTCCGCGGCGACGCCTCCGACGGTCTCCCCGGGGTGAAGGGGGTGGGTGAGAAGACCGCCGCCTCCCTGCTCACCCAGTACGGCGACCTGGCCGGCGTCCGTGCTGCCGCGCTCGACCCCGGCAGCAGCCTCGGTCCCGCGGTCCGACGCCGGCTCGCCGAGGCGACGGACTACCTCGACGTGGCGCCGCAGGTGGTCGCGGTCGCCCGCGACATCGACCTGGACCGCGGCGCGCTCGCGCTGCCCGTGTCTCCGGTCGACGCGGACCTGCTGGCCGACCTCGCCGAGCAGTGGGGGCTGGCCACGCCCGTCGCCCGGCTGACCGGTGTCCTGGCAGCCAACGCCACCCGATGACGGTGGGCGTTTGAGCCGGGTCAGCGCGATTCCAGCGTGCGTTTGAGCCGGGTCAGTCCCCGGCGACGATCCCCCGCCGCAGCGCGTCGACACACCGGCGTGCCACGTCGCGCACCGGTGTGCCGGCGGCGGCGTCGGCGAGCTGTCCGGTGAAGTCGACCAGCTGCTTCATCTGGCGCACGAAGTCACCGGCGGTCAGGTCGGCGCGGGTGAGCACCTCGTCCAACGGCTGGCCGTCCGCCCACCGGTAGGCGGTCCAGGCGAAGCCGGAGTCCGGGCGCCGGAGGAAGTCGAGCCGGTGGTCGCGTTCCAAGGACTCCAGCTCTGCCCAGAGCCGGACCAGCGCGTCGATCCGGACCTGCACCTGGCCGCCGGGCACCGGTGGGGGCGCCTCGTCCGGGCGTCGGGCCTCGTAGACCAGACAGGAGACGACGGCCGCGAACTGCGGTGGCGTCAGGTCGTCCAGCATCCCGGTGCGCAGTGCCTCGGCGGCGACCAGGTCCAGCTCGGAGTAGATCCGCATCAGGCCGCGGCCGCGTTCGGTCACCGCGTCCTGACCGGACCCGTCCGGACCGGCCGACTCCAGATACTCCAGCGCCTCGAGCACCTCGCAGACCCGGTCGAAGGTGCGGGCCACGGTGTTGGTGCGGCGTTCGACCCGGCGCTCCAGGGTGCGGGTGTCGCGCTCCAGCTTGAACCAGCGCTCGGCCCAACGCGAGTGGTCCTCCCGGTCGGGGCAGTCGTGGCAGGGGTGGGCGCGGATCCGGGCCCGGAGCTCTTTGATCTCCTCGGCAGCGGCACCGTCGACGGTCCCCTTCTCCAGGCGAGGTCGGGTCACCGAGTGCGGTAGCGCCCGGACCGCCTCCTTGACCGCCTGCGCGAGGTCCTTGCGCTGGTGCGGGTTGCGGGCGTCCACCTTCTTGGGCAGCTTGATCCGGGCCACCGGCTCCACCGGCACCGGGAAGTCCGGGGCGGCCAGGCGTCGCCCCTGTTTCTGGGTGGTGATCACCAAGGGACGGTGACCGTGCTCGGAGAGCCCCGGGTCGAGTACGACGGCCGGCCCGGCGAACTTCCCGGCCGGAACCACGATCACGTCACCGCGCTGGAGCCGCTCGAGCGAGGCCATCGCCTCGGTCCTGCGATCGGTGCGACGGTTGCGGCTGGCCTCCTTCTCCCGCTCCCCCACCTGGCGGCGAAGTGCGGCGTACTCCATGAAGTCCCCGCGATCGCAGGTCGCCGCGTCGGCATACCCCTCGAGGGCGTCCTCGGCCTTGCGGAGCTGACGAGCGAGCCCGACCACCGCCCGGTCGGCCTGGAACTGGGCGAACGACTGCTCCAGCAGCTCCCGCGCGCGGTGCCGGCCGTAGGAGTGCACCAGGTTGACCGCCATGTTGTAGGACGGCCGGAAGGACGAGCGCAGCGGATAGGTACGGGTCGAGGCCAGACCGGCCAGCTCGCGGGGGTTCATCCCGGGCTGCCAGAGCACCACTGCATGGCCCTCGATGTCGAGCCCGCGGCGGCCGGCCCGACCGGTCAGCTGGGTGTACTCCCCCGGTGTGATGTCGGCATGCGTCTCGCCGTTCCACTTGGTCAGCTTCTCCAGGACCACGGTGCGGGCGGGCATGTTGATGCCGAGCGCGAGGGTCTCGGTGGCGAACACGACCTTGACCAGTCCGCGCAGGTAGAGCGCCTCGACGCACTCCTTGAACGCCGGCAGCATGCCGGCGTGGTGGGCGGCGACGCCGCGACTCGCTGCGTCCAGGAAGTCGTGATAGCCGAGCACCTCGAGGTCGGCGCCCGGAAGGCGGCCGACCGTGTTCTCCACGTAGGCGATCGCCTCGTCGCGCTCCTCGGGGCTGGTGAGCCGCAGGTTGGCGGCCACGCACTGCTCGACAGCCGCGTCACACGCGGCGCGGGAGAAGATGAAGACGATCGCCGGCAACATCTGCTGGCGCTCCAGCCGTTCGATCACGTCGGGTCGGGAGGGGATCCAGACCCGACGACCGTTGCCCACCGCGCGTGGGTTCTTGGTGGACCCCGGGCGGCCCTTGCGTGGGGATCGGCGGTCCCGCATCAAGCGGCTGCTGGCCCAGTCGTCGCGAGCGATCCGCATCAGCTCGTCGTTGACCGGAGCGCCCTCCCGGACGAACCCGGCGGCCGCGTCCACGTCGGAGGAAGCGAACAGGTCGAGCAGTCGTCTGCCCACCATCACGTGCTGATAGAGCGGCACCGGCCGGCGCTCGGCGACGATGGTGGTGGTCGATCCGCGCACCGTCTCCAGCCACTCACCGAACTCCTCGGCGTTGGAGACCGTCGCCGACAGCGACACCACCGCCACCGACTCCGGCAGGTGGATGATGACCTCCTCCCAGACCGCACCGCGGGACCGGTCCGCGAGGTAGTGCACCTCGTCCATCACCACGAAGCCGAGACCGACCAGGGTCCGGGAGCGGGCGTAGAGCATGTTGCGCAGCACCTCGGTGGTCATCACCACGATCGGCGCCTCCCCGTTGACCGTGGTGTCGCCGGTGAGCAGCCCGACCCGCTCCGCGCCGTAGCGCTGGACCAGGTCGGCGTACTTCTGGTTCGACAGCGCCTTGATCGGCGTGGTGTAGAAGCACTTGCGGCCGGCCTCCAGCGCCAGGTGCACCGCGAACTCGCCGACCACCGTCTTGCCGGCCCCGGTGGGAGCGGCGACCAGCACGCCGTGACCCTCCTCGACCTGCTGGCAGGCCTCGACCTGGAAGTCGTCGAGACCGAACGGATAGCCGTCGGCGAAGTCGTGGAAGACCGGGTGCCGGGCGCGGCGCCGGGCTGCGGCATACCGGGCGGCCGCGTCACCGGCCTCTCCGGTGGAGACGGGCGTCTCGTGATCGGTCATGCCAGCACCCTCACAGCATCGGGGACGGATTCGACAGTCAGCGGGAGCGCTCCGAACCGCTCCCCGTCGGCGTAGCCGACGATGCCCGGCGCCGCGATGCTCACCCGCCGCACCCGGTGGTGCTCATAGGCGGGATGGTGCACGTGCCGGCCGCTGAAGAGCTTCGGATAGGTCCGCACCAGACCCATCTTGCTCAGGGGGTGGATGACCACGACGTCGAGCATCCCGTCGTGCAGGTCGGCGCCTTCGGTGATCCGGAGCCCACCGCCGAACGATGGCCCGTTGCCGACCGCCACCAGCATGGCCGAGAGCCGCCGTTGCACGCCGTCCAGCTCGAGCACGTAGGGCAGTGGGTCGAAGGTCCGCAGCTCGGCCAAGGTGGCCAGGTTGTAGCGCATCTGGCCGCGCGGCCAGGTCATCCGGTTCGCTCGCTCGTTGACGACGGCGTCGAAGCCGGCAGCAAGCACCGTCACGAAGAAGCGGTCCCCGATCCGGGCCAGATCCACAGTGCGCGGGGCTGCGGCGAGGAGCCGCTGCGCTGCTGCCGCGCCATCCCCGCGTGGCAGGTCCAGGTAGCGGGCCACGTCGTTGCCGGTCCCGGCCGCCAGCAACCCCAGCGGTACGTCGCTCCCGGCGACCACCTGAAGTGCGAGGTTGACCAGCCCGTCACCTCCACAGACGACCAGCGCGTCGGGGCCGGCCTCGACCGCGGCGGAGGCCAGTTCGGCGGCCTCTCCGGCGTCACGGCCCTCGATCGAGCGCACCCTCCAGCCGGCGCCGCGCAGGCGGGGCAGTGCGGCGTCGCGGATCCTGCGTGCGCGGCCCCTGCCGGCCACCGGGTTTGTCAGGACGACGACGTCCCGGATCGCTGGAGCCACGTCGGCCAGCCTAGTGGCGGGCGGATGGAGGTCAGTGGCCGGCGCGGAGCCGGATCACGAACCGCTCCCGCGGGGCACCGACCGCCTGGGCGAACCGGCCGATCGCCTCCAGCACGCCGTCCGCGCTGTGCCGCACGGTGGGGATCGCCAGGGTGAGCCGATCTCCGTCGCGCACCAGATGCACCTGACCCAGCCGCCAGGCCAGGTGGGTGGCGTAGCGGGTGGGCTCGTCGACGACCGGGCGCGGGCACGCGACGTCGGCTGCGAGCAGGTCGCAGGCGATCTCGGTGCCGTCGTTGTCGTCGCGCAGCACCCCGGTCAGCAGCGGCTCGCTGAAGGCGCACCCCGCCGACCAGGTGATGTCGTCGGTGCCGATCCATTCCGGCAGGTCGAACGGATCGACCGCCTCCCAGGAGGTGAGTGGATCGGCCGGGGTCACAGCGGGCTCATCTCGTCCGGGGAGAGCCCGGCGTTGATCCCCTGACGTGCACGTCGGCGGTCGTTGTAGCGGGCGATGATCTCGGAGATCACGAAGAGCAGGATCATCGGTCCGGCCATGAAACACATGGTGAACGGGTCGGCTGACGGCGTCGCCGCCGCCGCGAAGATGAAGGTGCCGACGATGATCCACGGCCGATAGGCGGCCAGGGTCTTCCCCTTCACCACGCCGGCCAGGTTGAGCATCACCACGAAGACGGGGATCTCGAAGGCGATACCGAAGACGAGCAGGGTGCGGCTGAAGAACGAGAGGTAGTCGTTGAAGTCGACCAGGTTCAGCAGTTCGTCGCGGTTGAAGCCGATCAGGATCTCCAGGCCCTTGGGCAGTGTGAGGTAGCCCAGCACGACCCCGGCGATGAAGAGTGGGCCGGCGATCGAGACAAAGATCCGGGTCCAGCGCCGCTCGTTGGCGTGCAACCCGGGCAGGATGAAGGCCCAGATCTGGTAGAGCCAGAACGGGCTGGTCGCGATCAGCGCGGTCAGGCCGCACAGCTTCAGGTAGAGCATCAGCGGACCGCCGACGCCGCTGGTGGTGGCCTGGGTGGTGTCGGCGCCGAGCGCCTCCTGGGCGGTCGTGTAGGGGCCCTCGACGAGCGCGAAGATGGGGTCGAAGAAGACCAGGGCGACGAAGAAGCCGACGGTGAGGGCGAGTGCGCTCTTCAGGATGCGCGCGCGCAACTCCCGAAGGTGGTCGGAGAGGGCCATCCGTCCGTCGTCTCCGACGGGGTGGACCGGACGGCCGACGAAGAGTTGGACGACTCCGGACAGGGACATTCAGCGAGGGTGGGTGCGGGGACGGCTCGCGCCGGCTCAGCCGGCGTTGGTGTCGCGGCGGGGCTCGACGATCTCGCCCTCGGCGGGCTCCTCGGAGCCGGTCAGCTCAGCGGTGTTCTCGGGCTTCTGGTCGGCGTCGTCGTCATCGCGCAGCCCCTTGGTCTCCGACTTGAAGATGCGGAGCGCCTGACCGGTGCCGCGAGCCAGGTCGGGCAGCTTGGCGGCACCGAAGACGAGGACGACGATCGCCAGGATCACCAGCCATTCGGCGCCCTGAGGCATACCGATGAGGGAGACAGGGCTCGGGATCGACATTGGGGGGACCAACTCTCGCTATCGACGACGTGCGTGTGGAGACCTCGCGGTCATGACTCCATCGTACGCTGCCCGCCGCGGTAGAGAGCCAGGGTCCGCTGCGCGCTGGTCGTGAAAGTCTGGATGAACTCCTGGGGTGCCACCACCGCGGCGCCAGGTGCGAGGCGGAGCAGCAGGCGATCCAGCCACCGCGGGTCGGAGATCAGCATGTCGACCTCGACCGTGCCGTCCGGCTGCGGCCGCACCGCCTTCATCGGGTAGTAGTCGATGGCCCAGGTCGACTCCGGCTCCAAACGCAGGGTGGCCAGCACGGCGCCCTCTTCACCGCGTTGGTCGAACGCGCCGTCGCTCACGTCGCGCGGAGCGCGGCGAGGCGTGCGCCGCGGCGTGTCGAGGACGTCGGCCTCGGTGATCCGATCGAGTCGGAAGAGTCGGTCGTCGTCGGCGAGATGGCACCACGCGTCCAAATAGCTGAACCGGCCGGTGGTCACCACGCCGTGCGGGTCGACCACCCGCTCAGAGAGCTCGTCGCGCGACGGCACGTGATAGGTCAGCCGGACCTGGCGCCCCTCCTCGGCGGCACGCTGGAGTTGCGCGGCCAGCGCCACCTCCGCCGCTTCGTCCGGCGTGGTGGCGACGCTGACGCTGCGCACCTCCGCGCTGGCACTCACCGCCACCTCGAGCTTGGCGAGCACCCGGTCGACCAGGGCCGCGACCTCGGGCGTGGAGCCGGAGCGCAGGGTGTGCAGCGCAACGATCACCGCGGAGGCCTCGGTCGGACTCAGCCGTAGCGGCCGGGAGAGATAGTCGGCGTTCTCGACGCGGATCAGCCCATCGGCGAGCGGACCGCCGTCGGGGGTCTCGAGCGCGTCGAGGTCGACGTCGATCAGGTCGTCGGGCAGGCCACCGGGCAGGCCGCACATGAAGAGCACCCGGAGATCGCCCAGCACCTGGTCGGGCGTGGTGCCGAGCAGGTCAGCAGCCTCACCGAGACGTACCTGCGAACGCTGGTGCAGGAACGGGACGAGCGTCAGCAGTCGTGCCACCTGGTCCCGCGCGCCTGGTGCGGGCCTGGTCGCGCTGCGGCTGGTCATCCGACCACCGCCCCGACCACCGCTGAGAGGCGCCGCACGATCTGCTCCCGCAAGCGCTCCGGCTCCACCAGCACCACGTCGGAGCCGTGGTAGAGCACCTCGTCGACCAGGCCGCGCGAGGGCCGCTCGAGCTCGACCCGGTCCCAGTCGCGCCGCCCGTCCGGTCCGGTCACGCCGTGGGTCACCGCGACGGCCCGTCGCCGGAAGCTGTGACCGCTGTCAGGCCGGGCCAGGAGGACCGCACGCTGCGCGCCGGGCGGCGGCGCCAACCGGCGGATGGTCTCGCGCAGATCGGTGTCCGGCGGTACGTCGTACGCGTGCGGGGGGCCGGCGCGTCGGACCGTGCCGGTGACCCGGTCGAGCCGGAAGACCCGCTCGGCACCCCGATCGACGTCGTGCCCGACCAGGTACCAGCGGCCCGAGCTGCGCACCACGCCCCACGGCTGCACGTGGCGTCGCCGTGGCTGCTCCTCGTCCGGGCGGCGGTAGTCGAATCGGATCGCAGTGCGCTCACACACGGCCTGCCAGCAGGGAGCGAATGCCGGCTCGTCGGCGACCATCCGGGGCGGGGCGATGTCCAGGGGCGCGAGGTCGACCGCGACGCCGGCGGCCGACAGCTTGCGGACAGCGTCGGTGGTCGCCTGCGCCATGGTGGCGTGCTCCCAGACCCGGGTGGCGAGGGCGACCACCGAGGCCTCTTCGGCGGTCAGCGTGACCTCGGGCAGCGCGAAGTCGTCGGCCGGGATGCGATAGCCGAGCTCGTCGTCGAAGTAGCTGTCGACCGGGGCCACCTGGATCGGCACCCCGAGGCCGCGGAGCTCCTCCTTGTCGCGCTCGAACATCTTCTCGAACGCGTCGGGCGCGGAGTCGGGGTAGAGAAGCTCCCGGATCCGTTCCTTGGGCACCGGTCGTCGTTGGACCAGCAGCATGATGAGCAGATTGAGCAGACGCTCGCTCTTGGCAGCGGGCATGGAGCCGATTCTGCCCGACGCCGCGTAGCCGGTGCCCGTGAGTTTCTGGGCGCGGCGCTCAGGCGACGCCGAGGACGTCGACCAGGAAGTAGAGCGTCGAGTTGGCGGGAATCCCGTCCTGAGCCTTCTTGCCATAGCCGAGGCTGGGCGGGATCTCGATCAGCACCCGGCTGCCGACCGCGACGCCCTCGAGGCCCTGGCTCCAGCCGTCGATCACGGAGGCCACGCTGGAGGTGAACTGCTCGACGTCCTTGCCGACCGCTGCAGCGAGCGTCCGATCCGAGCTGAAGCTCTCGTCGAAGGGCTTGTCGCCCTGGTAGACCTGACCGAGATAGTCGACAACCGCGGCGGTGCCCTTCTCCACGACTGCGCCATCGCCCTTGATCAGGGTCGCGACCCGGAGCTTGCCGCTCGGCTGGGGCGTGCCGTCGAAGTCCAGCGAGCTGGGGACGCCCTTCTTCTCCACGATCGTCGGCGCCCACGCCGGCGCCTGCTGTTTCTTCCCGTCGGGCCCGTCCGCGACGATGCCGTTCACGTCGGCCACGATGACCAGGCCGTCCTGGTTGCCGATGGCGTAGTCGGTGAACGCGGTGGCGTAGTCCGGGAACGCCTCGTCCACGCCGACGGTGACCGCAACCCGGGTGCCGACCGTAGTGCCTTCCTCGATCAGACCACTGACGTAGTCGGCGAAGAGGTCGCCGGCCGCCTGCGGCTCCGTGCCTTCGCCGCCGATCTCGAGGGGGAAGCCGGGCATCGTGTCGCTGTAGGTGTCGATCACGACCTCCTCGGAGAAGCCGTCGGCAACGGTGAGGTTGACCAGCGCCTGGTCACCCTCCGCGAGAGCCGCGCCCTCGCCCTCGATCAGCACCTTCTCCTCGGCGTCGCCGGAGACCAGCTGGTCGGAGAAGTCGAACTCGGGTGTGGTGCCGAAGTCACCGGAGACGGAGACGGCGTCGAACCCCTCGGCACCCTCGGAGGCTTCGTCGCCGCAGGCGGCGAGGCCGAGAGCGAGGGTCGGCACCAGCACGAAGGCGGCCGGACGGGTCAGCAGGCGAGAGCGGTGGTCGAGCACGCGGAAACCTTACCGATGCTCCGAAAGGTCGGCAGCGGGTGGTCACATCCCGTCGATCAGCCGCTGGACGCGCTCGTCCTGGGCTCGGAACGGGTCCTTGCAGAGCACGGTCCGCTGGGCCTGGTCGTTCAGCTTGAGGTGGACCCAGTCGACGGTGAAATCGCGCCGCCGCTCCTGGGCGGTACGGATGAACTCACCGCGCAGCCGCGCCCGCGTGTTCTGCGGCGGGACCGACTTGGCCTCGAAGATCTTGAGGTCGCTCGTGACTCGTGCGACCGCACCGCGCTTCTCCAGCAGGTAGTAGAGGCCGCGGCCGCGGTGGATGTCGTGGTAGGCGAGGTCGAGTTGCGCGATCCGTGGATGGCTCAACGGCAGTCCGTGCTTGGCACGGTAGCGCTCGATCAGCTTCCACTTGATCACCCAGTCGATCTCCCGGTCCACCAGACCGAGGTCGTCGGACTCGACCGCCTTCAGCCCTCGCTCCCACAGGTCCAAGGCCCGCTCGATGGTGGGAGTGGAGATCGCTCGGCGGTCCACGAAGTCGCGCGCCTTGGCGAGGTACTCGGACTGGATCTCCAGCGCGCTGGCCTCGCGGCCGTTCGCCAGCCGCACCTTGCGCCGGCCGGTGACGTCGTGGGAGATCTCCCGGATCGCGCGGATCGGGTTCTCCAGGGTGAGGTCGCGCATCACGACCCCCTCCTCGATCATCCGCAGCACCAGGTCGCAGGAGGCGACCTTGAGCAGGGTGGTCGTCTCGCTCATGTTGGAGTCGCCGACGATCACGTGCAGCCGGCGATACTTCTCTGCGTCGGCGTGCGGCTCGTCGCGGGTGTTGATGATCGGGCGGGAGCGGGTGGTGGCGCTGGAGACGCCCTCCCAGATGTGCTCGGCTCGCTGGCTGACCGAGTACGACGTACCGCGGGGGGTCTGGATCACCTTGCCGGCGCCCACGATGATCTGGCGGGTGACCAGGAACGGGATCAGTACGTCGGCCAGCCGGCTGAACTCGCCGGCTCGACCGACCAGATAGTTCTCGTGGCAGCCGTAGGAGTTGCCGGCGGAGTCGGTGTTGTTCTTGAACAGGTAGATGTCGCCGGTGATGCCCTCGTCACGGAGCCGCTGCTCGGCGTCGATGAGCAGACCCTCCAGCACCCGCTCCCCCGCCTTGTCGTGGGTGACCAGGTCGACCACGTCGTCACACTCCGGGGTGGCGTACTCCGGGTGGCTCCCGACGTCGAGGTAGAGCCGCGCGCCGTTGCGCAGGAAGACGTTGCTGGAGCGGCCCCAGCTGACCACCTTGCGGAAGAGGTAGCGCGCCACCTCGTCGGGTGAGAGACGTCGCTGCCCCTGGAAGGTGCAGGTGACGCCGTACTCGTTCTCGATCCCGAAGATCCGGCGGTCCATGCGCCAACACTAGACCCGCGATGGCTGCTCGGGCCGCAGAAGTTCCGTGGTCAGACCGGCGGCGCCACCGGAGGCTCGTCGTCGCCGTCGGTCGCGGCACCGTCTCCGGTCTCCGGGGCCGGCGGCGCGTCGGCGGTGACCGGCTCCGCGGCGTGTCGCGGGGTGCCGCGCTCGCCGAGCAGGTCGGCCAGCCGGGCGGGGAGGATCCGGGAGAACTTCCGCGGCTGGACCCGCGTGCGGTCCAACACGGCGACCTCGAGGTCCTCCACCGGGATCACCCGGTCCTCGCTGCTGGAGTGCCCCAGTGCCGCGACCGCCACCCGCAATGCAGCATCGAGCGAGGCACCGGCGACGTAGTGCTCGGTCAGGTACGCCGCAGGCGTGTCGGCGTCGCCGCCCATCACCGCGAACCCGTGCTCGTCGGCGACGCGGCCCTCGTAGGTGAGCCGGTAGATCTGGTCCTCGGCGGCGGTGTCGCCGATCTCGGCCACGAAGATCTCCACCTCGTACGGCTTCTCGCCGCCGCTGGAGAAGATAGTGCCGAGCGTCTGTGCGTAGGCGTTGGCCAGGCCGCGCCCGGTCACGTCACGTCGGTCGTAGGCGTAGCCGCGCATGTCGGCGAGCCGCACGCCGGCGATCCGCAGGTTCTCGAACTCGTTGTAGCGCCCGACCGCAGCGAAGGCGAGCCGGTCGTAGAGCTCGGAGACCTTGTGCAGCGCCTGGGACGGGTTCTCGGTCACCAGCAGCACGCCGTCGGCGTACTGGACGGCGGCCAGGGAACGGCCCCGGGCGATGCCCTTCCGGGCGAAGTCCGCCCGGTCCTTCATCAGTTGTTCGGGTGAGACGTAGAACGGGGTACTCATCGGCCCGCCCCCGTGTCGTCAGTCCCGGCATCAGGTCCGTCCAGCGGCGCCAGCGGGCCGTCGGGCCGCACCATCCGGCCGCCCACCACCTGGTCGGCGAGCGCCGCGATCTCCGCCTGGTCGATGCGCACGCCCCCCTCGGCGGTGACCACCCGGACCACCGGGAAGATCCGCCGGGTCAGGTCGGGCCCGCCGGTCGCGGAGTCGTCGTCGGCGGCGTCGTAGAGCGCCTGCAGGCACACGCTGACTGCCTCCGTGCGGGTCAGATCGGGGCGGTAGAGCTTCTTCAGTGCGCCACGGGCGAAGAGCGAGCCCGACCCCACGGTGAAGTACGACGACTCCTCGTGCCGCCCGCCGGTCACGTCGTAGCCGAAGATCCGGCCGGTGCCCCGCACGGTGTCGTAGCCACCGAACATCGGCACCACGGCCAGGCCCTGCATCGCCATCCCGAGGTTGCCCCGGATCAGTGCCGAGAGCCGGTTCGCCTTGCCGTCCATCGACAGCACGGTGCCTTCGATCTTCTCGTAGTGCTCGAGCTCGACCTGGAACAGCCGGACCATCTCCACGGCGAGGCCGGCGGTGCCGGCGATGCCGACCACCGAGTACTCGTCGGCGGGGAAGACCTTCTCGATGTCGCGCTGGGCGATCACGTTGCCCATCGTGGCGCGCCGGTCGCCGGCCATCACCAGGCCACCGGGGAAGGTGACCGCGACGATGGTGGTGCCGTGCGGCGCCAGGTGGTCGTGCTCCCCGGCGGGCAGCGCACGCCGTGAGGGCAGCAGGTCAGGGGCGTTCTCGGCCACGAAGTCGTTGAACGACGACGTGCCCGGACGCAGGTAGGCGGACGGGATGCGGGCGTCGGACAACTACTCGCCGCCCTTCTGGATGAACGACTTCACGAAGTCCTCGGCATTGGACTCCAAGACGTCGTCGATCTCGTCCAAGATGGCGTCGACGTCGTCGTCGAGGGCCTCCTTGCGCTCGGCGACATCGCTCTGGGGAGCGACCTCCTCGGTCGTCTCCTCCTCGGTGCCCTTGCGCGGCTGCTTCTGCTCCTGCGGCATGTGTGAAGCCTATCCAGACCGCGGGCGCGGACGCGACGATTACGCGCCCAGCGGACAGGTCAGGAGCGACTCAGGGTGCGGACCAGGTCGGCGGCCGAGCCGCTGGCCTCGATCAGGTCGCCGACGTGGGCCTTGCTGCCCCGCAGCGGATCCGTGGTGGGCACCCGCTGCAGCGACTCCTTGCCCGGGATGTCGAAGATCACCGAGTCCCAGGAGGCAGCGGCGATCTGGTCGGCGTACTTGGCCAGGCACCGCCCGCGGAAGTAGGCCCGGGTCTGGGTCGGCGGCTCGGTGACCGCCTCGGCGATCTCGTCGTCGCCGAGCAGGCGTTGCAGCCGTCCGCCGGCGACGAGCCGGTGGTAGAGCCCCTTCTCGGGGCGGATGTCGCTGTACTGCAGGTCGATCAGGGCGAGTTTGGCATCGTCCCAGGCCAGCCCGTCTCGTTGGCGGTACTGCTCCAGCAGCCGCAGCTTCGCGACCCAGTCGAGCTGGTCGGCCAAGGACATCGGATCGCGCTCCAAGCGGTCGAGCACGTCCTCCCACCGCGCCAGTACGTCGGCGGTCTGGTCGTCCACGTCGCTGCCCAGACGGTCCTCGACGTACTTGCGGGCCAGGTCGAGGTATTCCAGCTGCAGCTGCACCGCGGTCAGGCGGCGCCCGTCGGCCAGCGTGATCAGGTGCTGCAGCGACGGGTCGTGGGAGACGGCGCGGAGGGCGGCGACCGGGCTGTCCACCGTCAGGTCGGGGGTGATGAACTTGTCCTCGATCATCGCCAGGACCAGGGAGGTCGTGCCTACCTTGAGGTAACCGGAGATCTCCGACAGGTTGGCGTCGCCGATGATCACATGCAGCCGGCGGTATTTGTCGGGGTCCGCGTGGGGCTCGTCGCGGGTGTTGATGATCGGGCGCTTGAGGGTGGTCTCCAGGCCGACCTCGACCTCGAAGTAGTCGCTGCGCTGGCTGATCTGGAAACCGGTGCCGCGCCCGTCCTGGCCGATCCCGACCCGCCCAGCACCGGTCACCACCTGACGGCTGACGAAGAACGGGGTCAGATGCCGCACGATGTCCGCGAAGGGCGTCGAACGCCGCATCAGGTAGTTCTCGTGGGCGCCGTAGGAGGCGCCCTTGTTGTCGGTGTTGTTCTTGTAGAGCGTGATCTGCGGGTTGCCGGGCAGCTGCTGTGCCAGCCGTGCGGCGTCGAGCATGACCCGCTCCCCCGCCTTCTCCCAGCGGACCACGTCGAGCGGGGTGACCACCTCCGGCGTGGAGTACTCCGGGTGGGCGTGGTCGACGTACAGCCGGGCGCCGTTGGTGAGGATCACGTTGGCCAGACCGAGGTCCTCGTCGGTCAGCTGGGTGGGGTCGGCCACCTGGCGAGCCATGTCGAAGCCGCGGGCGTCACGCAGCGGTGACTCCTCCTCGAAGTCCCACCGGGCGCGTCGGGCCCGCACGGTGGCCGCGGCGTAGGCGTTGACCACCTGCGACGACGCGACCATCGGGTTCGCCGCCGGCTGGCCGGTCACGGAGATGCCGTACTCGACCTCGGTGCCCATCACCCGACGCACGCTCATGGGTCGAGCCTAGACGAGCAAGTCCAAGGGGCGTGCAAGCGAGCGGCGCTCGGCGCCGCGCTGCCAAGGTGCCGGCGCGAAGGCAGACCGGGGTCTGTCGAGTGTCGGCAACGCAGGCAGCGCGGATGCTGAGCGTCGCGCAGCGCGCGACCCCTTGGACTTGCTCGTCTAGCCGTCAACCGAACAACGACAGCGGGCGGCGGGTCGGAGATCCGACCCGCCGCCCACGTGCTGGCTGAGGTGAGGCTCAGCGGTTCTTCGCGACCTTGAACGCCAGGGCACCCAGGCCGGCAACGAGGGCGATGAGCAGAACCTTCTTCATGGGGAATCCTCCAGTGGTCGGTTGCGGGACCGAGTGTCCGCGCCTATCTCGATTCAATCAGGTCACAGGTACTGGCCGGTGTCCGACACGGTGTCGATCGAGCGCCCGGGCTCGGTGCCCTGCTTCCCGGTGACCAGAGTACGGATGAACACGATCCGCTCACCCTTCTTGCCCGAGATCCGTGCCCAGTCGTCGGGGTTGGTGGTGTTGGGCAGGTCCTCGTTCTCCTTGAACTCGTCCACGCACGCCTGGAGCAGGTGCGAGACGCGAAGGCCCTTCTGTTCGTGGTCGATGAAGTCCTTGATCGCCATCTTCTTGGCACGGTCGACGATGTTCTGGATCATCGCGCCGGAGTTGAAGTCCTTGAAGTAGAGGACCTCCTTGTCGCCGTTGGCGTAGGTCACCTCGAGGAACCTGTTCTCCTCGGTCTCGGCGTACATCCGCTCCACGGTCGCCCGGATCATCCCGGCCGTGCAGGCGTCGCGGTCGCCGGAGAACTCGGCGAGATCGTCGGTGTGCAGCGGAAGGCGCGCGGTGAGGTACTTGCTGAAGATGTCGCGGGCCGACTCTGCGTCGGGACGCTCGATCTTGATCTTCACGTCCAGGCGGCCGGGCCGCAGGATCGCAGGGTCGATCATGTCCTCTCGGTTGGAGGCGCCGATGACCAGCACGTTCTCGAGCGTCTCCACGCCGTCGATCTCGCTGAGCAGCTGCGGCACGATGGTGTTCTCCACGTCGGAGGAGACGCCCGAGCCGCGGGTCCGGAACAAGGAGTCCATCTCGTCGAAGAAGACGATCACGGGCGTGCCCATGCTGGCCTTCTCCCGGGCCCGCTGGAACACCAGGCGGATGTGGCGCTCGGTCTCGCCGACGTACTTGTTGAGCAGCTCGGGGCCCTTGATGTTGAGGAAGTAGGACTTCCCCTCGGTGCCGGTCTTGGCGGCCACCTTCTTCGCCAGGCTGTTGGCCACCGCCTTGGCGATCAGCGTCTTGCCGCATCCGGGGGGGCCGTAGAGCAGGATGCCCTTCGGCGGCTTCAGCTCGTGCTCGTCGAACAGCTCGGGATAGAGGTAGGGCAGCTCGACGGCGTCCTGGATCATCTCGATCTGGTTGCCCAGACCGCCGATCGACTCATAGGCGATGTCGGGGACCTCTTCGAGGACGAGCTCCTCGACCTCGGACTTCGGGACCTTCTCGTAGACATAGCCGGCTCGGGAGTCGAGCAGCAGCGAGTCGCCGGCGCGCAGGGTCTCCCCCAGCAGCGGCTCGGCGAGACGGACCACCTTCTCCTCGTCGGCACCGGCGATGACCAGGACCCGCTCGGCGTCGGCGAGCACCTCCTTGAGCATCACCACCTCGCCGACGCTCTCGTAGTCGAACGCCGCGACCACGTTGAGCGCCTCGTTGAGCATCACCTCCTGGCCGCGGCGCAGGTCGTCGAGCTCGACGTTCGGGCTCACCGTCACCCGCAGCTTGCGGCCCCCGGTGAAGACATCGACCGTGTCGTCGTCGTTGCGGCCCAGGAAGGTGCCGAAGCCTGCCGGAGGCTGGGCGAGCCGGTCGACCTCCTCCTTGAGCTTCATGATCTGGTCGCGCGCCTCGCGCAGCGTGGAGGCGAGCCGCTCGTTCTGTGCGGTCACCGCAGCCAACGAGCGCTGGGCCTCGGCGAGCCGCAGCTCCACGGAACGGGCGCCCGGACCGGGGGCGTCCTGAAGCCGGCGACGGAGCTCGTCGACCTCGCCTTCCAGGTAGCCCATCTGCTCGGAGAGCTCCTCCCGCGACATCCCGTCCCGGCCGTGCCTGCCTGCTGTGCTGCCTTCACCTGTGGTCGACATCGCCCAACACCTCCTCAGACGATTCCGACCCTACTCGGCCGGGTGTGGCCGCGGGTCGCGATCTCGTGGTCGGCGCGTCACGATCCTGTTTCGGTGTGGTGCAGGGCGGTGCTCCCGTCCCGGCGGCTACTCCGCAGGCGTCTCCGGTACGCCGGCCGGGCGCGGCCCGGCGTAGTCGGGACCGTAGGCGCCGGGGGCGGGCCGACGCTTCTTCAGCGGGGCCCGCTCGCCGGGAGCCATCCGGCGGGCAGTGACCAGGAAGGCGGTGTGGCCGATCATCTTGTGGCCGGGCCGGACCGCGAGGCCCTCGACGTGCCAGTCGCGGACCAGCGACTCCCAGGCCTGCGGCTCGGTGAAGCCGCCGTGCACGCGGACCGTCTCCACGAACCGGGACAGCTGCGTCGTGGTGGCGACGTACGCGCAGAGGATGCCGCCGGGCAGGAGCGCGTCGGCGGCGGCGTCGAGGCACTCCCAGGGGGCCAGCATGTCGAGGATGATCCGGTCGCAGCGCTCACCGGTGGTGGGCAGCTCCTCGGCCAGGTCGCCGAGGGTGAGCGACCAGGCGGGGTGGGTCTCGCCCTCGGGGGCGCCGAAGAACTGGGCGACGTTGCGGCGGGCGACGTCGGCGAACTCCTCACGACGCTCGAAGGAGGAGACCCGGCCGTAGGGCCCCACCGCGCGGAGCAGGGAGCAGGTCAACGCGCCGGAGCCGACGCCCGCCTCGACCACGTGGGCGCCCGGGAAGATGTCGGCCATCGCCACGATCTGTGCAGCGTCCTTGGGATAGACCACCGCGGCGCCGCGGGGCATGGAGACCACGTACTCGGAGAGCAGCGGGCGGAAGACCAGATACTCCCCGCCGGCGGAGGAGGTGACGGTGAAGCCCTCTTCCCGCCCGATCAACGTGTCGTGGTCCAGGTGGCCCTTGTTGGAGAAGAAGCGCTTGCCGGCCACCAGCTCGAAGTTGTGCTTGCGGCCCTTGCCGTCGACGAGGCGGACCCATTCACCGACGCGGAGCGGGCCGCGGTGGACGCCGGACCATGCCTGCGGCGGTACGTCGCCACTCGGGCTGCTCTGGGGGGCGCGGAAACTGTCGTCGGAGCCGTTCGTCACCGGCGCAATCTATCCGTCGTTGCGAGCATCGGCCGATTCCGGCCGCCGTGCGCAGGGCCGTCAGCGGCGCGCCTGGACGACCCGCACCAGGTCGGCAGCGGCGAGGACCCCGGCGACCGCCCCCTGCGCGTCGAGCAGCACGTACTCCGAGGCGGGGTGGGTGCGCAGCGCGTCGATCAGCTCCTCCCCCGACGTGTCCACCGGCAGGGTCAGGCCCGGGGTCAGGGTCCGGGCGACACCGGAGACCGGCAGCCACGGCGCGCGCTGCTCGGGAACCGCACGCGCCGCCCGTTCGTCGACCACACCGACCGGCCGCCCCTCCGGGGTGACGGTGACCAGACTGCGGGCAGACACCTCCCTCGCCCGGCGCAGTGCCTCGGCGAGCGCCAGGTCCTCCGGTACGGCGAGGGTTCGCCGGGCGAGGTCCCCGGCGACGATCCGACCCAGGCGCTCCTTCACCTTCGCCACCCGCAGTGCCTGGGAGGCGCCCATCCACAAGAAGATCGCCACGATCGCCCCGAGCAGCGGGCTGATCGTGCCGGCGCCCGTCTCGACGCCCTGGGCCAGGGTGACCGACCAGGCGGCGACCCCCACCGCGAGCACCCGGCCGGACCACCCGGCGACGAGGCTGCCGGTGTGGGCGGTGCCGGAGATCGCCCACACGCCGGCCTTGAGCACCCGACCGCCGTCGAGCGGAAGACCGGGGACCAGGTTGAGCAGTCCGATCAGCAGGTTCGTCCCGGCCAGACCTTCCACCATCAGCAGCAGCAGACCCTCGGGTGTCACGAACCAGAGCGCCAGCGCGGCCCCACCGACCGCCAACGAGGTCACCGGGCCGACCACGGCGATCCAGAACTCCTGGCTGGGTCGCCTCGCCTCGCCGTCGATCTCGGTGGCGCCGCCGAGGAAGTGGAGGGTGATCGACCGGATCCGGAAACCGAACCTCCGAGCGACCACCGCGTGGGAGGCCTCGTGCAGCAGGATCGCGCCGTAGAGCACGACGGCGAAGAGCACGCCGACGACGTACTTCATCGGTCCGAGGCCGGGCTCGATCTGCTCGACGCGGGGTGCCATCAGGAAGGCGATCAGGCCTGCGACCAGGAACCAGGTGCTGGACACCAGCACGTCGCTGCCCGCGATCGACCCGACGCGGAACATTCCGCGCGGCACCGGAGGGCGCGAGGACGGCGCGGAGTCAGACACACCCACGAGGCTATCCGGCGGGCCGAGGTCGAAGTGTCGGTGCCCTCGCCTACCGTGCAGCTCATGGACACCGAGCTCGCCCCGCCGCCGGACGGCGGTGTGGAGCCCTTCCGCGAGCGCTGGCCCGAGGCGGTCGGCTCGCTCTCGCCGTCGCGGGCCGGCGACTTCGTGAGCTGTCCACTTCTCTACAGGTTCCGCACGGTCGACCGCCTGCCCGAGCGTCCATCGGTGGATGCGGCCCGCGGCACACTGGTGCACAAGGTGCTCGAGGACCTCTTCGACCGCCCACCTGAGGAGCGCACGCCCGTGACTGCCGCGGCGATGCTCGAACCCGCCTGGAAGGTCCTGGTGGAGGAGGAGCCCGAGCTGACGACGCTCTTCGAGCGGGACGGGATCGCGGATGAGACCGCGTTGGCCGCGTGGCTGGCCTCCTGCCGGGCGGCGTTGGAACGCTATTTCGCGCTGGAGGATCCGCGGCGGCTGGAGCCGGCCGATCGGGAGCTCTATCTGGAGTCGATGACGGACTCGCTGCTGGTGCTGCGCGGGATCATCGACCGCGTCGACCTCGCCGCGGACGGCGCGATCCGGGTGGTCGACTACAAGAGCGGGAGGTCCCCCCGCGAAGGGTCCGAGGCGCGCGCGCTGTTCCAGCTCAAGTTCTATGCGCTGCTGCTGTGGCGCACCCGCGGTGTGGTGCCACATCGGCTGCAGTTGATGTATCTCGGTGACGGCCAGATCGTCTCCTACGACCCCGACGAGCAGGACCTGGTCGCCACCGAGCGCAAGGTGGAGGCGATCTGGGAGGCGATCTCACTCGCACGCGAGACCGGCGAATGGCTGCCCAGCCCGGGAGCGTTGTGCCGGTGGTGCGACCATCAGGCGCTCTGTCCGGCGTTCGGAGGCACGCCGCCGCCGCTGCCGGAGGCGCCTGCCTCGTCCGGGTAGAGATGGCACGCCACCTGGACTCCCCCGGCCGCCCGTAGCCCGGGATCGATCCCGGGGTGGAAGTCGACACGCACTCCGTCACCGTCGTCGACGATGTCGTCGACACCGCGCCACAGCGGCTCGTCGGGGTCCTCGGAGCGGATCCGCTCCAGCAGCTCGCGCGTCGAGCCTGCCCCTGCTCGACCCAACCGGGGCTCCGCATCGGGTCCTGCCAGGTCCTCCAGCGGTCCGACGACGGCCGACTCGGCGTCGTACTCCTCCGGGGTGCGGCGGGTCCAGTGGTTCTCGACGAGGGTCTTGAGGTCGCGCGCCTCCCACCCGCACTCGGCGACAGCGACCGGGCAGCGGGGATGGAAGGAGCAGCCCGACGGCGGTTCTGCGGCGTCGGGGATCTCCCCACGCGGCAGGTCGCGCGGAATGCTCCGATCCGGATCGGGGTCCGGGATCGCGGCGAGCAGCGCCCGCGTGTAGGGATGTCGGGGGTTGGCGAAGATCTCCTCGGTCGGTCCGATCTCCACGATCCGGCCGAGATACATGATCGCGATCCGGTCGCAGAAGTACTTCGCGCTGGCCAGGTCGTGGGTGATGTAGACGTAGGTCAGACCGAGGTCGCGTTTCAGATCCAGCATCAGCTGCAGGATCTTGGCCCGCACTGACATGTCGAGCATCGAGATCGGCTCGTCCGCGATCAGCACCTCGGGATCCAAGATGATCGCCCGCGCGATCACCGCCCGTTGCTTCTGACCACCGGAGAGATCGGCCGGGTACTTGTCGAGGAAGCTCTCCACCGGGGAGAGCCCGACGCGCTCGAGCGTCGCCACCACGCGGGCGCGCTGCTCCTCGCGGCTGCCCCAACCGTGGATCACGAGAGGATGGGCGACCGCCTCGGCGATCGTCATCGACGGGTTCAGCGCCGCGGTCGGGTCCTGGAAGACCATCTGGAGATCGGTCCGCAGCTGACGCAGGGCAGCGCCCCGCATCGCGGTGACCTCCGCGGTGCCGCTCTTGCCGTGGTAGGTGATGGCGCCGCCGGTGGCGGGAACCAACCCGAGCATCGCCCGGCCGAGGGTGGTCTTGCCACTCCCCGACTCCCCCACCAGGCCGACGACCTCACCGCGGCCGATCCGGAGGTCGATGCCGTCGACGGCACGCACGGTACGTCGCCGCAGGCCGAGCAGCCGACTGAAGGCGTTGCCCTGCAGTTCGAAGTGGACCGAGAGGTCCCGCACGTCGAGGACATGCTCACCGGCGGGTGAGGTCGGGTCGGGATCGGTGCGTTCAGGCTTCGTCGGCAACGGCCAGCTCCTCTCGTTCCAGCGGGGCGGCCTCACTCGGGTCCAGGTGCACCGTGCCGTCCCGCTGCTCGGCGGCCCAGCAGGAGAACAGGTGCTCGGCCGCGGCCGGGTGTTGGCGCTGGGGCGGCAGCCGGTCGGCGCAGATCGCCATCGCGTCCGGGCACCGTGGATGGAACCGACATCCCGGCGGCGGGTCGATCAGCGAGGGCGGTGCGCCGTCGATGAACTCCAGTCCGGTCGTCGAGAGCGAGATGGTGGAGCGCAGCAACTCCCGGGTGTAGGAGTGCTGCGGGTCGCGGAACACCTCGCGGGCATCGCCGATCTCCACGATCCGGCCGGCGTACATGACCGCCACTCGGTCGCACGCCTCGGCGATGATGCCGAGGTTGTGGGTGATCAGCAGCATCGAGGTGTCCACGGCCTGCCGCAGGTCGTGCAGGATCCGGATGATCTGGGCCTCGACGAGGACGTCGAGTGCCGTGGTGGGCTCGTCGGCCACCACGAACGCCGGCTCGAGCACCAGCGTGAGCGCGATCAGCAGCCGCTGACGCATGCCGCCGGAGAACTCGTGGGGATAGGCCCGGAAGCGAGTCGGCGGGATGCCCATGGTGCGCAGCATCTCCAGCGAACGCCGCTCGATCTCGGCCTTGCGGATGCCGGGCTGGTGGGTGCGCAGCGCCTCGGTGAAGTGCTCGGAGATCCGCATCAGCGGGTTCAGCCGGGTGAGCGGCTCCTGGAAGATCATCCCGAGGTCACCGCCGCGCAATGCGTTCTGCCGCTTGCGGGGCAGGCTGAGCAGGTCCTCTCCTCGGAATCGGAGCTCTCCGTCGCGGGCGGCGCCCGGCGGCAGCAGCCCGAGGAGCCCGCGTCCGAGTGTCGACTTGCCGCACCCGGACTCCCCGACCAGTCCCAGGATCTCGCCGGGGCGCAGGTCGAAGGAGACCCCGTCCACGGCCCGCACCGAGCCCTGCTCGCTGCCGTACCAGACCCGTAGGTCGCGGACTTCGAGCGTCGACTCAGACGTGCTCATCGGCTGCCTCCTTCGCAGGGAACCGCACCGGCAGCAGCCGGCGCCGGCGCAGCGCGGGGTTGAGGGTCTCGTTCAGCCCCTCGCCGACCAGGGTCAGACCCGTGATCAGCAAGACGATCGCGAGTCCCGGGAAGAGCCCGGTCCACCAGATGCCGGCCTGGGCGTCGTCCAGGGCACGGTTGAGGTCGAAGCCCCACTCGGAGGCCTCCATCGGTTGGATGCCGAGGCCGAGGAAGCCCAGGGCGGCCAGGGTGGAGAGCGCGTCGGCGGCGTTCAACGTGCCCAACACCGGCACGGACTGGATCACGTTGCCGAAGAGGTACTTGCGCATCACCGTGGTCGGCTTCGCACCCAGGGCCCGTGCCGCCTCCACGTAGGTCGACTCGCGCACCGAGACCGTGGTGTTGCGGACCACCCGGAAGTACTGCGGGATGTAGATGACGGTCAGCGACAGTGCCGCGGCGACGATGCCGTTGCCGAGCTTCTGGTTGAGCAGGAACGCCATCACGATCGCCAGCAACAGCGAGGGGAACGCATAGAGCGCGTCCATCAAGAAGACGAGGATCCGGTCGAGCGTGCCGCCGACGTACCCGGCGAGGAGGCCGAGCGGGACGCCCAACGCGACGGAGAAGAGCACCGAGATCACGATGACCTGCATGGCCGTCCGGGCACCCCAGACCACCCGGGAGAAGATGTCGAAGGCCATGTCGTTGGTGCCGAGCAGGAAGTAGCTGCTGGGTGGGTCGAGCTCGGGCAGGCGGACGCCGTCGACCCGGCTCTCGGCGAATCCGTACGGCGCGATCAGCGGCGCGAAGACCGCGAGCACCACGAAGACGACGGTCAGCACCAGGCCCACCACGAAGAGCCAGCGCGCCATGCCCCGGGTCTTCCAGATCCTCGGGAAGACCTTGACCAGGGCGATGGTCGCGCCGATGACGCCCAGGACGACCAGCGCCCACTGGACGATGTCGATGAGGAGTCCCATGGTCAGTACCTCACCCTCGGGTCGATCAGGGCGTTGATCACGTCGACCACCACCGAGACCACCACGACGATCAGCGCGAAGAACGTGACCAGCCCCTGCACCGCCACGTAGTCCCGGGCGATCACATAGTCGACGAGGTCGGTGCCCAGGCCGGGCCAGTTGAAGGTGTTCTCGGTGAGCACCGCTCCGGAGAGCGTGAGTGCCACCTGGAGCCCGATCACGGTGACCACCGGCACCAGGGCGTTGCGGAAGGCGTGATCGCGCACCACCCTGCGCTCCGGGATGCCCCGGGAGCGGGCGGCCTCGACGTAGTCGGCCTGCATCGCCTGGATGACGTTGATCCGGACCAGCCGAATGATCACGCCGGAGAGCAGCAGGCCCAGCACGAAGCAGGGCAGGATGTGGTGTTGGACCACGTCCCAGACGTACTCGCGACTCAGCACGGCATCGACCAGCAGGATGTGCGTCTTCGTCGGGATCTCATAGATCGCGGTCGGTGAGGCGATGCCGGACGTCGGCCAGCCCGGGAAGACGTTGTCGACAGCGATGATCAGCAGGATCCCCACCCAGAAGATCGGTGCGGCGTAGACCACGATGCCCAGGATCCGGATCGGCGCGTCGACCGCGGTGTCGCGGTGGCGGCCCGCCCAGCGACCCAGCGGGACTCCGACCAGCACGGCGAACAGGAACGCGCCGATGGTGAGGGTGAGCGTGGCGCCGCCGTGGTCGCGGATCAGGCTGGTGACCGGCGTACCGTCGGAGAGTGCGTTGCCGAACTGGAACCGGACGACGTCACCCAGATAGTCGAAGTACTGGGTGATCAGCGGCCGGTCCAGGCCGAGGGCGGCCTGCCGGCGCTCGATCTCCTCGGCAGAGAGCTTGCCGCCTGCTGCCGCGGTGACCGGGTCGCCGGGGGCGACGCGGAGCAGGATGAAGACGAAGGTGAGCAGCACCCACATCATCGGGATGATGAGGAGCAGTCGGATGGCGATGTAGCGGGGCAGGGATCCCCGGCTGGAGCTCAACGGGCCTCCTGAACGTGGGAACCGACCACGGCCGACGAGGGCACCCGGTCGTGGGACCGGGCGCCCTCGCGGTCGCTCACGTCAGTTCTTGGTGATCATCCAGAAGCGGAAGATGTACGTCGGGTCCAGCGTGTCCTGGACGCCGCCGACCGCGTCACCCACTGCCGCGACGTTCGCACCGTTCCAGGTCGGGATCAGCGGCACGTCCTGCGCCACGATGTCCTGGATCTGTCCGAACGTCTCCTCACGCGCAGCCTCGTCGGTCTCGGCGAGCTCGCTGTTGACCAGCTCGTTGACCTCGGGGTTGGAGTAGCCGTTGGCGAAGAAGCCGCCGTCGACGACGAACGGGCTCAGGTAGTTGTCGGCGTCGAGGAAGTCCGGATACCAGCCGAGCATGAAGAGGTCGTAGGCGCTCTTCTTGTAGTCGGTCTGGTACTGCTCCCACTCCCCGGCCTCGGTGGTCACGTCGAAGAGGTCGGTGCCGTTGAGCTGCTCGGCGATCTCGGTGGCCTCGTCCACAGCGTTGGGGCCGTAGTGCTCCTGCGGGTAGCCGAGCTTGAGCGGGACCGGGGTCTCCACGCCGGCGTCGGCGAGGATCTGCTCCGCGGCGTCGGCGTCGGGGTCGCCGTACTCGTCGGCGAAGGAGTCCTTCTGGCCACCGAAGCCCGGCGGCACGATCGAGTACGCCGGCTCCACGGTGCCGTCGTAGGCGTTGGTGGCGATCTGGTCGCGGTCGATCACCTGGGCGACGGCCTTGCGGATGGCTTCGTCGGTGCCGGCGCCGTTGTTCATGTCCCAGACCCAGTAGCGGAACTCCGAGCCCTGACCCTTGAGCACAGCGATGTCGTCGTCGGCCAGCGCCTTCTGCTGGGTGGGGCTGATCGAGCGCCAGGCGACGTCGACCTCACCGGTCTTCACCGCGGAGGTCAGCGACGTGTCGTTCTTGTGGAAGGAGACGAAGACCCGGGGCGCGACGCCGGGGTGGCTGCCGCCGTAGCTCTCGTTGAGCTCGAAGACGGCCTGCTGACCCTCCTTGTACTGGGTCAGCACGTAGGGGCCGGAGCCGGAGTGCTCGTCGGTGTCGGCCAGCGCCTTGTTGGCCGGGTAGACCTGCTCGTCGACGATCGAGGCGGTCGCCGTGGTGAGCACCTTGAGGAAGGTGGTGTCCGGCTTGTTGAGGTTGAACACGACGGTGGTGTCGTTGGGGGTCTCGACCGCGTTGGGGGCGAGCTTCGGGTTGGGCGAGCTCGGGTCGTCCATGATCGAGCCGAGCAGGATCGCCGAACCGTTCGGGTCGTTGATCGCGATGTTGCGCTCCAGCGAGTACTTGACGTCGGAGGAGGTCAGCTCGTTGCCGTTGGCGAACATCAGACCGTCCTGCAGGGTGCAGGTGATCGTGCTCGGGTCGTCGTAGGCGCACTCGGCGGCATCGGGCTCGGGCTCGGAGCCGTTGGCCGGGACGGTCATCAGTTGCTGGAACATCTGGTACTGCAGGTTCCACGAGCCGATGTCGTAGGCACCTGCCGGGTCCACCGAGGTGATCGCGTCGGTGGTGCCGAGGGTCCACTCGTCGCTGGTCTCAGCGGCGGGGTCACCTTCGGAGTAGTCGACGCCGATCGGCTCGCGCTCGCTCGCCGGCGGCGGGGTGTCGCTACAGGCGGCCAGGCCCAGGCCCAGCACGCCGACGCCGAGAACGGCGGGCAACTTGCGGATCACGTGTTCACCATCTTTCCCGAGGGACTCCTCCGGGTCGGAGGAGCGATGGCAACGGAACTTACTCCCGGGGTCGGGGGTCGGCTACCGGAGATCCGCCTGCGACGTGTCTCGATCCGGCAACGTTTTGAGGTCGTCGACCGTGACGTCCCGCAAGCTGGTGCGGAACAGCAGTCCGGGCCGCGCCGGCACCTCGACATGGTTCGGTACGGCGATCGTGCGGGCGCCCGACGCCAGCGCGGAGGCCGCACCGGTGGGTGAGTCCTCGAACGCGACGCACTCCTCCGGACGCACCCCGAGCCGCTCGGCCGCGGTCAGGTACGCCTCCGGGTGGGGCTTGCCCTGGCTCACCTGGTCCCCGGTGACGACGGTGGCGAAGGTGCCGGCCGGGAGAGCCGCGAGGATCGGGTCCACGAACCGCTGGTAGGACATCGTCACCAGCGCGCACGGCACGTCATGAGCCCGCAGTTCCGCGAGCAGCTCACGGGCCCCGGGACACCACGGCACGCTCTCGGTGACGCGCGCGACGACGCCGTCCAGCAACATCTCGACCACCTGCTCGGGCGTCTGCGACAACCCGAGCTTCTGCTTGATCACCCGCCCGCCGACCAGCAGGTCGCTGCCGACCAGTGCCATTGCGTCCTCGTGGGTCCAGCTGCCGCCGTGGGCCGCGGCGATCGCAACCTCCGACGCCATCCAGTACGGCTCGGTGTCGACCAACGTCCCGTCCATGTCCCACAGGACCGCAGCCGGCAGCCTCTGACCAGCTTCCTCGTACTGACCTGCAGGTTCACGAGAAGTCGCGGTACTCAGAATGCCCTCCGTAGTTCACCATGCGCCGTTCCACTCGAAGACCACCTTAGTGTCCCGCAGGCTCAGGTGAGTCGGAGGCGTTCGCTCCAGTAGCCCGGCTCACGCTTGGCATGGGCGAGTGCAATCACGACCAGGCGCGTCGGCTGCACGAGATACACGAGTCGATAGGGGAACCCGGTCACTCGGTGCGACCGCGCTACGGGGATGCTGTCCGATCCGGGCCACACCGTGCCGGACTCCGGCCATTCGACGATGATGTCGATGACCTCGTCGACAGCTGCCTCGAAACGATCACCCAATCCGTCGCCACGGTCCTCGTACCATGCCACGTCGGCGCGAAGCTCGGCCAGAGCCTCGGGGTGATACCGAGCTTCGAGCGTCAAGGTTGTTGCCTCGCGGCGCGGTCCGCCGCGAGCTGTGCCCTGGCCTCGTCCCGGGAAACGGTCTGGACCCGGCCGTGGGCGATGTCGTCAACCCGAGTCTTGATCTCCGCTGTCCAGGCCTCATGTACCTCGGCCGGGTCGGCGGGGTCGTCCAGGCTGGCCAGCAGAGCGTTCGCGACCTGGGCGCGCTGATCCACCGGGAGTGTCATCGCCAACTGCGTGATCTCTTCCATACCGGCGGTCATGCAACCAGCCTACGTGACACGCGCCCGGGGTGGCGCCCGTGGCGCTACATGCCGACATCAGCCGATCGGCGATCGAGGCGTAGCCGCCTGCCCGACGCCTCGGCACGGCGTCGCCACGGAGAGTGGGTCCGTCCACGCGACCACGACCTCAGGAGACCTCCATGACCCGCACGACCATCGCCGCCACCGTGCTGGCGGCCACGGCCCTCGGCGCGCTCGGCGCCGGACTCGGCGCCTCCTCCCCCGCGTACGCCGACCAGCGCGGTGACCACGGCCGCGCCGCAACCTACCTGCTCGCCGGTGACCCGGTGGACGCCGACAATCCCGCAGGGTCGAAGTTCGAGGGCATCGGTGCCGACGAGCGTCGCGGACGGTTCTACGTCAGTGAGGTCACCGGCGGCGAGATCCACCGCGGCCAGGTCGGCGTGCCACGCACCCAGGAGTGGCTCGGCGGCGACGGCGTCGATGGCCGCTACACCGCGCGCGGCATCGCCGTCGACGCCCAGGGTCGGGTCTACATCGCCGGTGGTCCCAACGGCATCGGTGACGGCGGCGTCGACAACGGGCGCCCGGACCTGTGGGTGTACGGCGCCAACGGTCGCCTGCTCGCCGCGCTGCGCACGCCGGGCGAGGACGTCTTCCTCAACGACGTCACGATCGGACCCGACGGCGCCGCCTACTTCACCGATTCCAACGACGCCCAGATCTTCCGCGTCGCCGACGGTCGGAACGGCTGGGCGGTGCGCCGCTGGGCCGACGCCACCGACACGATCGCGCGAGAGACCGGGTTCAACCTCGGCGGGATCGTGCTGACGCGAGACCAAAAGGCGTTCGTGGTGGCGCAGGGCAACACGGGCAAGCTGTGGCGCTTCACGTGGAAGGACCGCAAGGTCAGCCGGGTGCGGACCGGCGGCGCCGACCTGGTCAACGCCGACGGACTGGTGCTGCGCGGCAACCGGCTCCTCGTGGTCCGCAACTTCAGCAAGCGACTCGCCCACCTCCAGCTCTCCCCCGACGGCCGGAAGGCGCGGCTCGTCCGGCAGCGCGCCACCGCACCCGACCGCGTGCTGACCACCGCCGCCGAGCTGCGCGGCCAGGTGCTCTACGTCGACAGCAAGTTCGACGAGGAGGTCGCCTCCGCGCCCTATGAAGTGATCGCGGACCCGACCCGCTGAGCCGACGAGCTCTTCACTCGAAGACCGGGAGCGCCGGTGCGCGACGGTGGAGCAACTGCTCGGCCCGCGCGCCGGCGAGCTCGGCGAACTGTTCGGGATGCGGAAGGATCCAGAAGTCGCCGGCCGCCATGCCGGCAAAGACGATCTCGGCGACCTCGGCCGGGCTGAGGCCCTCGGTGCTCAGCATGTGGCGCAGGTAGTCGAGCATCTGCCGTGGTCCCCCGGTCTCGTCGTCGCCGGAGAGCGAGGCGTCCTCGAAGATCCGGGTGGTGACCGAACCCGGGCAGACGACCGAGACCTGGAGCTGCGGGAAGGCGATCTGGCTCTCCAGGTGCAGGCATTCGGTGAGCGCGAGGAGGGCGTGCTTGGAGGCGTGGTAGGCGGCGTTGAAGGGGCCGGCTGAGACGGCGGCGACGGAGGCCACGTTGACGACGTACGACGTCTGCTGGCTCGCGCCCATCCGCGGCACGAAGGACCGGATGCCGTGGAACGCGCCGTCGGTGTTGACCCGCATCATCCGTGACCAACGCTCAGGCTCGAAGTCCCACACGTGCCCCACGGCCTCGATGCCGGCGTTGTTGATCAGGACGGCGACGTCGCCGAACGTCGCATAGGCGGTCTGGGCGAGGTCCTCCACCGACGTGGGATCGCCGACGTCCGTCGGCACACCCAGCACCCGAGCACCGGTGGCGCGCACCGTCGCCACAGCGGCCTCAAGGCGTTCCTCGTCGAGCTCGGCGAGGACCACGTTCATGCCAAGGGTGCCGGCGTGGACCGCCAGGCCGAGCCCGATCCCGCTCCCCGCTCCGGTCACCACGGCAGTGCGTCCGGCGAGTTCGTCCAGTGCGCTCACTTCGTCCTCCTCAGGGGTCGCAGGGAGGCTCCCGTGAGGACCGGGCCGGCCGACCCGATGTCCCGCTGACCGGAACAGAGGCGTCTCAGGCCGGAGGTTCGGTCGGCGACTCCGACGGTGACGGCTCCTCGGACGGTGGCTCAGCAGGGTCGGTGCCGGGGTCCGGCTGGCTGCTGGGGTCCTCCGACGGGTCGGGCTGGTCGCTCGGCTCGGGCTCGTCGCTCGGGTCCGGCTCGTCGCTCGGCTCGGGCTCGTCGGTCGGGTCGGGCTCTTCGCTCGGGTCGGGCTCCTCGGGCCGCACGGCGCCCTGGCCGGGACGTTCGAGGACACCGTCGGGCTCGTCGCTGGGGCTCGACTCCGGGGCCGGGAGGCCCGGCAGGTCCGGCAGCTTCGGCAACTCGGTGACTGCCGGCGCGACGACCGGCAGCGCAGTGCTGCGCTGATCCTTCCGGTACGACGCCTCCGCCCGCAGCACGGCCTGGACGAACCGCGGTGCCGCGCTGATCCGCCGTACGGTCGCCGCCCGATCATCCTCGCGGCGGAGGTCGAAGCGACCGACACAGAGGCGGACAGCAGTGGCGAGCGCTGCGTCGTCCAGGTCCTGCGGATTCCGGCGGCCGTCGCCGTCGCCGTCGACGCCGATCACCGCCCACGTGGTCGGATCGATCAACATCGGCCCGACCGTGCGATCGTGCCGGCGGTCGTCGTCCAGGCGCCCGGCGTCGGTGTCGGAGACGCGCCGGCCGTCGCCGGTGCGCTGGACCTCCCCGACGAGCCCAGGTGTCACCTGGCCGTGCCGGTCGACACGGTGCGCGCGGCCACCGACGCCGCTGCCACCGACGCCGTGATCGGTCAGCACCCGGCCGAGTGCGGCGAGCAGGGTCCACTGCAGGTGGCAGCCCGGGTCGGCGGTGTTGATCACGCTGTCGGCACGCTGGTAGGCGATGAGAGCGGGCGAGGGGATGTCGGCGATGCGCGCGGCGCCGGTCGCCGGTTGGGGCTGGAGCGCCGCGACGTTGCGCACCGCGCCGGGGGCGGCGACGTCGGCGGGGCGGACCGCCGGCTGGGCGAAGGGGTCCGCGGTTGTCGGAACATCGACTGGCACGGTTGTCGCCACCCGCACGGGCACCTCCGACGTGCCGTCGGTGAGGGCGAGGGCGCCGATCCCCACGGTGGTGCCCGCGAGCGTGACCGCCGTGACGGCGCTCAGCAGTGCGGTGGCCC
Source organism: Nocardioides sp. BGMRC 2183 (assembly GCA_008123405.1). GTDB lineage: Bacteria > Actinomycetota > Actinomycetes > Propionibacteriales > Nocardioidaceae > Nocardioides. The sequence goes on along the minus strand of VSSA01000001.1, from coordinate 348,934 downwards.
CGCGACCAGTCCGGTTCGAGCCGCTCCCGAATCTGTTCATCACCGCTGACCTCTTCCTCGGCTCAGAGCGGCTCGAGGCCGGTGATCGTCCAGGTGTCGCCGACCCGCTCCACGGTGATGAGGAGCTGCGCCGCCGATACCGACGACTCCTCGTCCTTGGCCCGCGTGCTGGTCTGGTCGACGAAGACGAGCAGCGTCGCCTTGTCCGTGGTGAGGAACTGGACGCCGGAGACCGGGACCTCCGCACTCAGGGTCAGCTTCTGCCCGGGAGCGCGTTCCTGGAGATCGGCATAGAGCGTGTCGTACTCGCTGCGGGCCGCGCCGCTGAGCACGGCGTCGGCGGCCTGCCGGGTCCGATCCGGCTGCGACCAGTCATAGCTGAACACCTCGGTCAGGCCCCGGGTGACGAAGGCGGCGACGTCCTCCCCTGCCTGCTCGTCGATCAGAGCACGGTTGGCCACCGGCTCCTGCGGCGTGGTCTGCGTCTGCCAGGTGAGCACGCCGGCCAGCACCAGGAGGGCGGAACCGAGACCCAAGGCCACCAGTCGGACGGTGCCCATGCGCTGGGCCCACGCCCCCAGCGTGCCGCGAGCCTTCGGCTCGGTTGTCGACTCACTCGTCGACTCACTCGTGGACCCGGCAGTCTCGTCCGGCGTCTCGGGCGGATTCTCGTGGGTCATGGTGTCCTCCGTCATCGCAGGTTCACCGCCACCTGGCCGAGGTCCTCGACCTTCCAATGGCCGTCGATCAGCACCAGGTCCGCACTGAACCGGTTGCGCTTGACCGTCGGCGCATCGTCGCCCTGGCTGCCATCTCCGTCGATGACGCTGACTTCCACGGCCGCGATCATGGTCGCTGTGGTGTCGGTGAGCTCGGTGAGCGCGGCTTGGACGACCTTGCCGGTGGCGACCTTGCCTTGCTCGGCGAGTAGCTCCTGCTCGTCCGGGGTGATCGCGGCGACCTGATCGTGCAGGGTGCCGGTGGTGACCGACTCCCATGCCTCCAACCCAGCGGCCACGTCGCGGTGGTCCATCGAGTTCATCGTCTCCACGGCTGCGGTGCCTTCGATGATCGCCTGGTCGCGCAGGTCTGCGCGGGCACGATCGGGGTCGGCGGCGGCACTGTCGGCGTCCTGCCAGACGAAGAGTGCGACGGCGACGGCGAGGATCCCGGCGACCAGCACCGCCCATGGCCAGCCGTCCCGCCCCCATGCCGGCGCACTGTCGTCCGCGTCGCGTGTCTTGGTGCTCATCGTGAGCCTCCCATCAGGTCGTCCAGGGTGGTGGTCACAGCGACCCGCGCGGCCTGGGGACCGCGCACGCTACCGCCCGGCGGTGGTTGGGTGCATCGCGCGTCGGTGTTGAACGGCTCGCCCTCGGAGGTGTCGGTGCCCTCGCGGAGCTCGGTGCCCTCATAGCCCTTGGTGCAGGGCTTCGGGTTGAAGAACGTCGGCGTGACGCCCATCCGCATCCCCTTGCTGGTCATGATCGCGTAGGTGATGCTGATGCCCTCGGGCAGTTTGATGAGCGTCTCGCGGACCCCGGCGGCGTTGGTGCCGAAAACCTGGGCGGTCGAGATGAGGTTGCCCATCAGCTGGCCCAGCGGCCCACCGACGGTGGCGAAGAGCCGGTCGAACTCCTGGGCCGCAGCGGGTGTCTGCTTGATCAGCTCTCGCCAGGAGTCGTCCTGGTCCGCCAGCGCGTGAGCCAGGAGGGACACGTCGCCGCTGAAGCTCTTGAAGCTGTCGGCCGCGGCCTCCTGGGTCGCGAGCACGGTCCCTGAGCTGTCGATCAGGCTGGCGGTGATCAGGAAGTTCTTGTTGGCGGTCGCGCCGAAGTCCGCCGAGGTCTCGATCAGCCGCGCCAGGTGTGTCCCGTTGCCGCGGCTGAGCGAGTAGGCCTCGTCGATCACCGTGTCGAGCGCGTCGGAGGGGACGGAGTCGACGAAGTCACGACTGCTGCGCAGCAGCTCGTCGATCCGCGGCGGCAGGCCGGTCGCGGTGACGGTGAGCTGGTCGCCCTCGGCCAGGAGCTCACCGTCGAGGTCGCCGCCGCGGAGGTCGAGGTACTGCTCGCCGATGGCGGAGCGGTTGATCACGCGCGCCTCGACTTCGGCCGGCATCTCCGGCGCGTCGGGGTTGATCCGCACCACGGCGGTCGCGCCGTCGCTGGTGACGTCGAGCTGCTCCACGTGTCCGACGGGCACACCGCGGTAGGTGACCTCGCTGTTGGTGAAGAGTCCTCCGGCCTCGGGCAGGGCCACGGTGACCTGATAGCCACCGATGTAGCGGTCCAGCCCGACGTAGCGGATGGAGAGGAAGAGGGTGGTGAGCACGGCGAGTACGACGAACGCCGCGAGCTTGCCTTTGACGGTGCCGGTGAGCATCAGTTCCCCTCTCCGGGGGTCGAGTCGGCAGAGCTGCCGCTGCCCTGGCTGGGCACCTCGACCGTGGTGGACGGATAGCCGGGCATCGCCGAGTCGGTGGGGGGCAGCAGCGACGGCGACGGCGTACTGCTGGGGGCGTCAGTGCCGGGCGCCGAGGGCGAGTCCGACGGAGACGGCGACTCCGAGGGCTCCGCGGACGCGGACGGGTCTGGGGACTGGGACGGGTCGGTCTCAGGTTCCTCGCCGGGATCGCCGGACTGCTCTCCCAGGTCGAGCAGGGAGATCGGCGGCCGAGCCCCGGTGTCCGGATACTGTGGCCACGGGCAGCCCATCCGGACACACTCGGGCGGCAGGCTGGTGTAGTTCGTGGTCACGAACACGTTCAGGTAGTCGCCCCGGATCGTGTCGAGCACCGCGTCGGGGAAGGGGTAGGTCAGCAGCAGCTCGAGAGAGTTCGGCAGCGCATCCCCGGCCTCGGCGAGGTTGGCGAGGATCGGCTCGAGGAGCTTCAGGTCCTCGACCATGTCCTTCTGCGATGCGTTCAGCGTGCGCACCGACACCCGGGAGAGCCGTTCGAGTGCACCGAGCATGTCGACGAGCTGATCGCGCTGGTCGACGAGGACCTGCATGCCGGGGCTGAGGCCCTCCAGTGCGGTCTCGATCTTGTCGGTGTCGCCTTCGAGTGTCGTGGAGAGCGCGGCGAGTCCGTCGAGTGCGCCGGTGATCGCGCTCTTGCGGCTGTTGAGGCCGGTCACGAAGGTGTCCGTGGTCCGCAGGAACTCCCGGATCTCCTCCGGCCGGCCGTCGGAGACCTGCTGCAGCTCACGCGAGATCTCCTGGAACTTCCCGATCCCGCCACCGTTGATGACCATCGACATGGCGCCGAGCACCTGCTCGATCTCGGCGACCTGGCTGGTGCCGGCCAGACCGATGTTGGCTCCGTCGTCGAGCTCATCGGAGGTGGCGCTGCTGCCGTCGGGCCGCACCAGCGCGACGTACTTCTCCCCCAGCAGCGAGGTCTGCTGGAGCCGGGCGGTGGTCGCTGCAGGAAGGTCGAGGTCGCCACGGATCACCAGGGTGACCCGCGCACTGCGGCCGTCGTCGTTGAGCTCGATGTCAGAGACCCGGCCGACGTCGATCTGGTCGACCTTGACGCTGCTCTGCGGGACCAGGTCGACCACGTCCTCGAAGTCGGCGGTGATGGTGATCGGGTCGGCGCCGACATCCGCGCCACCGGGCAGCGGGGTGTCGTAGAGGCCGCCGCCCATGCCACAACCGGACAGCAGCGCGACCGCGCTGATCGCCAGAGCCGCGCGCTTCGCGCGCGCCGATGTCGTGGGCCGCCGCTTCATCGGGTCGCTCCTGCATCGTCGGTGGTGCCGGGCAGCAGGGTCGGCGGCGCGTCGGCCGACGTGCTCGCGGTCAGCCCGTTGACGCTCCACAGCGTCACCTCGTTGATGTTGCCGCGGCCCACGATCATGTTGCGCTTCTGGTCGTAGGAGTCGAGCAGGTTGTGCAGCGCCAGCGGTGCGAGCCGCACCATCTCGTCCAGTGACTTGCGCTGCTGTCGCAGGGTCCGGGCGGTGGGCACGAGGTTGTCGACGCTCTCCTTGAGGTGCTCCCGGTTGTCCCGGATGAAGTCGTCGACGACCAGCATCGCCTCGCTGAGGTTCTTGGCGGCCAGGCCCAGATCCTTGCGGTCCTCGGCGAGGTAGCCGGCGACGTCGGCGAACTGCTTGTTGACCCGGCCGACCGCGTCGTCGTTGGTCACCAGCACCTCGTTGAGTTCGTCGAGGTTCTCCAGCGTGGCGAAGAAGTTCTCGTCGATGCCGGACATGGTGGCGGTCGCCTTGCCGAACTCGCGGAACATGATGTTCATCGGCTCGCCCTGCTCGTCGAGGTTGGCCGCGCCGACCTCCAGCAGATCACTGAGGGCACCATTGCGGTTGGCGCCGCGCGGCCCCATCGCCTCGACCATGTCCTCCAGACCGGAGTAGATGTCGTCGATCTCGACGGGTACGGCGGTGCGGTCCTGGCCGATCTTGTCGCCGGTGGCGAGCTTGTCCTCGCCCTCGGTCCAGGGACTGGTCAGCTGGACGAACCGGTCGCTGACCATCGTCGGGGCGATCACCACGGCGGCGGTGTCCGCCGATGCCGGCTGGTCGGGGTCGAGCTCCATGCTGACCCGCACCTCGGCGCCGATCGGCTCGACGGCGGTCACCGTGCCGACCGGGACGCCCAGCATCTGCACCTCCGACCCCGGGTAGAGGCCGACGGTGGAGTCGAACATGGCGGTGAATCGCACCGGCTCGGTGCGCACCAGAGCCGAGGTTCCCCATGCCGCGGCGACGAGCAGTACAGCGATGAGGCCGATCGTCAGACGGCGCCGGGATGTGGGCTTCATCGGTCACCTCCGGGATAGCAGTTGCGGACCACGTCGTTCTCGAGCACCGGCAGCCCGGCTTCGTCGAAGAGTCCGCACAGGTAGGCGTCGGCCCACGGGCCCTGGCCGGTCGCGGAGACGAGCACGCGGTAGTAGGGGCCGAGCATCCGTGCGGCCTTGTCGAGGTTGTCCTGGTTGCGGTTGAGGATCGCGGTGACCCGGTCGAGCTTGGTCAGCGCGGGCTCGAGACTCTCCTCGTTGTCCTCGACCAGACCCTGCAGCTGCTCGCCCAGGTCGGCGGTGCCGGTGAGCATCGCCCGGACCGCTTCCCGGCGCTTCTGCAGCTCGGCGAGCAGGTCGGACCCGTCGGTGATCAGCAGCTCGATCGCGTCCTTGCGCTCGGCGAGGGTGCCGGTGACGCCCTCGGTGGCCTTCATCAGCTTCGCCAGGTCCTCGTCGCGCGAGGAGATGGTGCGCGAGAGGTCGGTGAGCCCGGTGACCATCGTCTGGACCGACTCGGGAGTGTCGCGGAACGCGCTGGACAGCGCGCGCATGCTGGCCTCCATCTGGTCGGTGTCGATCTCCTCGGCGTTCTTGGCCAGATCGGAGAAGGCGGCGTTGACGTCGTACGCGGTCGTGGTCCGCTCCAATGGGATGGCGCTGGTGAGTTCACCGGAGCCGAGCGGGTCGAGACTGAGGTACTTCTGGCCGAGCATCGTCTTCACCTTGACCGCGGCCGTGGTGTCGTCGGGCAGCTCGACATTCTCGGTGCGGAACTGCACGCGCACCGCCTCTCCCTCGATCCGTACGTCGGTGACCTCCCCGACCCGAACCCCGGCGATCCGCACCTCGTCCCCGGCGCGCAGCCCGCCGGACTCGGTGAACATCGCGGTGTTGACCGTCCCGCCGCCGAGGATCGGCAGCGCGGCCATGTTGAGTGCGCCGAGGAAGGCGGTGGCCAGTAGGAGCAGGCCGACCACGGCGATCAGCACCTTGTTGCGCTCGGAGAACGAGCGGCGGAAGCGGGCCATCAGCGGCACCTCCCTGCGACCGGCTTGACGCCCAGGTCGCCCATGTATCCCTCGGGCATCGGTATCCGGCCCTTCATCGAGCAGAGGTAGAAGTTGAGCCAGGAGCCATAGCTGCCGAGTCGGCCGATCTGGTCGAGCTTGGTCGGCAGCATCTCCAGGAAGCGCTCGACCTCGCCGCTGTTGTCGTCGAGCGTGGTGGAGAGCTTGTCGAGGTGACGGATGGACCCGCGCAGCGCGGGCCGTGACTCCCCAAGCAGGTCGGCGACGCTGGTGGTCAGCTCCCCCATCCCAGCGATGGCGTTGCCGATGCTGGAGCGGTCCTCGGCCAGCCCGGAGACGAGCTGCTGCATCGTCACCAGGGTGGTGTCGAGCTGGTCGGAGCGGTCGTCGACGGTGGTCAGCACGCTGCTGAGGCTGGTGATGAGCTCACCGATCACCTGATCCTTCTCGGCCAGGGTGCTGGTGAGCGACGCGGTGCTGTCCAGCAGCCCCTCGACGGTGGCACCCTCGCCCTGGAAGACGGCGACGATCTGGGCGCTCAGCTGGTTGACGTCCTCGGGGTCGAGCAGGCGCAGCAGCGGACGGAACCCGTTGAAGAGGTGGGTCAGGTCCAGCGCGGGCCGGGTCTCCTCGAGCTCGAAGGTGTGCCCCGGGTCGATGGTCTCCCCCGGGATCGCCGGAGCGGCGCTGTCGCCGGCGCTGGTCGCGCTGGTGGTGACCGGCGGTGGGATCAGGGCCAGATAGCGCTGGCCGACCAGGTTGCGGAATCGGAGCTGGACGACCGTGCCGGCGGCGACCTCCACGTCGTCGCGGATGGTGAACTCGATCTCCGCGAGGCGCTTGTCGGTGACGCCGACGGACTGCACCGTCCCGACCTTGACCCCGGCCATGCGTACGTCGTCACCGCGGTTGACGCTGGTCGCGTCGGTGAACACGGCCGTGTAGTTGGAGCTCGCGCCACCGTCACTGTTGCGGATCGTGATCGCCAGCATCATGGTCGCCAACACGGTGGCGACGGTGAAGATCAGGCTCTTGACCGCGACCTGGGCCAGCGCCCGGCGGTTCGTCGGGCCTCTCATTGCAGGACCACCTTCGTGTTGCGCAGGGTCGGGCCGAGGAGCAGGCTGCTCCAGGCGGGATACTCCTCGGGCGACATGCCGTGGCCGGAGGCGAGCAGCTCGGCGATGAGCCGGTTCTCCGCCGGGGAGTTCGCGTCGCCCAGGCCGCTGAGTGCGACCAGATGGGCGTCCACGGTGCTGCCGGGCGGCGGCCCGATCGCGGCCGGCTCGTCCCCGGCGGTCCCTGCCTCCGGGGCCGGTGGCCAGGTGTTGGTGGTGTCGACCACGGGCCGGGTGCCGGGCTGGCCGGTGACGTAGGGGCAGCGCGGAGCCGGGGTGCCCTGGGTGAACCGCACGTCGTCCTTGCCGGCGACGTACTTCGTCCGCACCGGGATCACCTGGACGATGGCGTGCGCGCCGGGCTCGTCGGTGTCCTTGCCGAGTGCCTTCTCCATCAACGGCTTGTAGTTGGCGACGGCCTCGAAGAGGCACGGGAACTGGGCGGCGTAGGGTGCCGCCGCCTGCAGCCCGGCGCGGCTCTCACGCGAGAGGATCACGATGTTCTGGTGGTTGCGGTCGACCCAGCTGCCGGTCGTGTCGGCCATGCCGATCACGGAGGCGTAGACCTCACGCAGCGTGCTCTGGCTGTCGACCAGCACGTCAGCGCTGGTGGTCATCGTGGCGAGCGCGTCGAGCAGGTCGGGTGCGGCGATGTTCCACTCCTGCGCCACCCGGCCGAGCCGCTCGAGGTCCTCGGTCATCTGCGGCACCAGCGGGTTGAGCCGTTTCAGATACCGCTGCCAGACCACCATCGAGTCGCCGAGCGTGTCGCCGTTGTCCTGGAGCATCAGGGCGAGCTCGCCCATCATCGCCGACAGCTTCTCCGGTTGGATCGCGCGCAGCACGGGCAGCAGCTCGTCGAGCACCTGCTGCAGCTCGGTGGCCTCGGCGCTGGCGTCCTCGTGGATGACGGCGCCCGCCTCCAGCGTCGCGCCGTCGGTTGACCCGGTGGCGACGAGCTGGACGTAGCGCTCACCGAAAAGCGTCTTGGGCAGCAGCCGGGCCACGACATCGGCCGGCACCACGTCCATGGTGTCGGGGTCGAGCGCCAGCGACAGGGTCGCCCCTTCTTCGGAGGCGTCGATCTTGTCGACCCGGCCGACCGGCACGCCGTTGTATTTCACGTCCGAGCCGACAGTGAGCTGATTGCCGACCACGTCGGTGCGCAGCGTGACCTTCTCGCTGGGCACCAGCGCGCGGTGGTAGGCGAGGTAGGCCGCGACGAGCAGCGCGAGGACGAGCAGGATAGCGAGGAACCCGACGGCGATGTCGCCCTTGCGTGAACGGGCGCTCATCCGGCGATCCTCACCGTGGTGGTGCCGCCCCACAGCGCCATCGAGAGCACCAGGTCGAGCACGGCGACGGCCACCAGGCTGCGGCGGACGGCTTGGCCCACGGCGATGCCGACGCCGGCGGGGCCGCCGGTCGCGGTGAAGCCCATCCGGCAGTGCACCAGGATGATCATCACCGAGAAGATCAGCACCTTCACGAACGACAGCAGGATGTCGACCGGCGGCAGGAACAGGTTGAAGTAGTGGTCGTAGGTGCCGGCGGACTGCCCGTAGAAGTAGACGGTGACCAGCCGGGCGCCCGCATACGAGGTCAGCAGGCCGATCACGTAGAGCGGGATGATCGCGATGAAGCCGGCGATCACCCGGGTGGTGACCAGGTAGGGCACGCTGGCGACACCCATCGCGGAGAGGGCGTCGACCTCCTCGTTGATCCGCATCGCGCCGAGCTGGGCGGTGAACCCGGAGCCGACGGTCGCCGAGAGCGCGAGCGCCGCGACCATCGGGGCCACCTCGCGGGTGTTGAAGTAGGCGGAGATGAAGCCGTTGAGGCTGGCGGTGCCGAGCTGGTCGAGGGCGGCATAGCCCTGCATGCCGACGACGAGGCCGACCGACATGGTGAGGCCGAGCATCACGCCGATGGTGCCGCCGATGACGGCGAGCGCGCCGGTGCCGAAGCTGACCTCGGAGAGCAGTCGGACGATCTCCTTGGGGTAGTGCTTGATCGTGGTGGGCACCTTGGCCAGCACGCGGCCGTAGAAGCGCATCGCCGAGCCGACGCCGGCGAGCTTGTCGATCGGCCGGGCGAGCACGGTGAGTGCCCTGGTCGGCCGGGACGGGGAGAGTTCGGCCATGTCAGGCCCCCTTCATGGGCACCAGCGCCAGATAGAGCGTGGTGAGGACGAAGTTGACGAAGAAGAGCAGCAGGAAGGTGACCACCACTGACTGGTTGACCGAGTCCCCCACCCCCTTGGGCCCCGGCGCGGTGTGCAGACCGCGGTAGCACGCGACCACACCGGCGATGAACCCGAACACGACTGCCTTGATCTCGCCGATCCAGAGGTCGGAGATCTGGGCGAGCGCGGTGAAGCTGGACAGGTAGGCGCCGGGCGTGCCGTCTTGCAGGATGACGTTGAAGAAGTAGCCGCCGAGCACACCGACCACCGAGACCAGGCCGTTGAGCAGCACGGCCGCGACGACACAGGCGAGCACCCGCGGTACGACGAGGCGGTGCACCGGGTCGATGCCGATCACCCGCATCGCGTCGATCTCGTCGCGGATGGTGCGGGCGCCGAGCTCGGCGCAGATCGCTGCGCCGCCGGCGCCGGCGATCACCAGGGTGGTGATGATCGGCGCCGCCTGCTGCACGATCGCGAGCACGCTGGCGGCGCCGGTGAAGGACTGCGCCCCGAGCTGCGAGGTCAGCGTGCCCAGTTGGAGGGCGATGACGGCACCGAGCGGGATGGAGATGAGCATCGCCGGGATCCAGGAGACGCTGACCACGAACCAGAACTGCTCGAGCGTCTCGCTCGCCCGGAACGGGCGCCGGAACATCGCCCGGATCGTGTCCAGGCCGAGGGCGAAGAGACTGCCGGTGGCGTCGAGAGCGCGAACCGCCAGGCTCTTGGTCGGGATGGACCGCGCTCGGTCGCTCTCCTCGTCGTCGGCCACGTAGAGCGTGGCGGTGCCGGCGGCGACCTGCTGGCGGTGGCGTTCGGCGCTGGCGCGGACGGCGCCGGAGCGCGGCATCAGCTGGCGCGGCAGCACCTCGATGGCCCGGGCCCCGCTGTGCACCATCATGTTGCCCGAGGGCTGGAAGAAGCCGTCACCGGCGGGGGCGAAGGGCTCCGAGCGCTTGTGGTCGGCCTCCTCGCTCATCCCGATCGGACCGTCGGGGTCGCCGCTCATGAACTGGGAGACGACCGGGTGGTCGGTCATCAGGAACTCTTCGCGCGGCCCGAACATCACCAGCTCGCGGCGATAGAGCATGCCCAGGTTGTCCGGCAGGGTGCGGGCCAGCTCGATGTTGTGGGTGACCACGAGCATCGTCGCATCGGTGGCGGCGTTGACCTCGACCAGCAGCTCGGCGAGGTTCGAGGTGCGCACCGGGTCGAGGCCGGAGTCCGGCTCGTCGACCAGGATGATCTCCGGATCGGTGACCAAGGAGCGGGCCAGGCCGGCCCGCTTCTTCATGCCGCCGGAGATCTCTCCGGGCAGCTTGTGCTCCTGCCCGACCAGCCCCACCATGTCGAGCTTCTCCATGACGAGCTCGCGGATCCGCGACTCCTTGAACTTGGTGTGCTCACGCAGCGGGAAGGCGACGTTGTCGAAGATGCTGATCGAGCCGAAGAGCGCGCCGTCCTGGAAGAGCACGCCGAACTTCTTGCGCAGCTCCAGCTTGTGCGCCTCCGGGGCCGCGACCATGTCGACACCGTCGATCAGCACCTGCCCCTGCTCGGGCTCGGTGAGCCCGATGATCGACTTGAGGAAGACCGACTTGCCGGTGCCCGAGGGCCCCATCATCGCGGTGATCTCTCCCGGGGGCAGGGTCAGCGTGACGTCGTGCCAGATGTTCTGGCGACCGTAGGTCTTGCTGAGTCCGATCACTTCGACGGTTCCGCCCACGATGGGCCTCCTGGCTTTCTGGGTTTGCTGATGTTCGGTGGTGGAGCTGGTAGCGGCGGCCGTGCTGGGCCGGACCGGCTCACTTTCGAGCTGCTCCTGGTGGACGAGCTCGTCGAGACCTAGTCGGCGGTGCGGTCGGGGTAGTCGAATGCCTTGACACCCGGGCAGTACCGCGGGTCGAGTTCCTTCGACGGCGCGTGGCCGCTCCCGAGCCCTGGGTTCGACACCCCTGGCGGTGCGGGCGCGTTGGCACCGTTCTTCACGTATGGGCAGGGCCATCCGGTCCGCGCCAGCACGGTGTTGTCAGGTCCGGAAGCAGACAGGGTCAGCAGGTCCGAAAGGTCGTCCCCGGCCGCCGTCGTGCACCCGGTGAACGGCGGGATCGTCATGGTTCCCTTCAGCTCGCCGCCGTACTGCGGGTGGTAGTACGTCGACGGGTCGTGCGCGCGGAACCAGTCGTCCTGGTAGGTGGGATAGCGGGTGACGTCCTCGATCCGGAACGCCGGGCTCACCAGGGTGACCGGTGCGGGCTTCACGGTCCGGCAGTTGCCGTCGAGCTGCAGGTCCACCCCGTCGACCTTCACGTCGATGATCTCGACATTGAAGCGGTCGGAGATCGTGGACTCCAGGAATGCCCGGTCCTGGATCATGCCGGGCGTCGGGTCGCCCGGCGGTCGCTGCCGGAACTCGTTGATCATCGCGAGCTTGACGCGGACGGGGACCGGGTACCCGTCGGCGAAACGCTGGCTGATCCGGATGGTGGCCTCGACCGGCATCAGCCCGAATCCGACCGATCGCACCTTCATGGGCTCGAGGTAGCCGTAGTTCGCGGGGGCACCCTTCGGTGAGATGAAGTAGCCGGCGGCTCGCACCCACTTGTGGTTGTAGTTGTCGGGGTTCTGCTCGATGTAGACCTCGGCCGTCGTCATGCCCATCGGGCTGACGAACCACTGCTGGGCGCGCTTGGCATAGGACATCCCGCCCTGGGCTGCGTTGACCCAGTTGCCGAAGGTGGCCTCCGGAAGTCCGGGATACCACTGGTCCTCGGCTTGGGAGGACGTCGCGCTGGACATCAGGGCGGCCAGCAGCAGCAGCGCCATGCAGCCGCGGAGGAGGAGCCAGGGTCGTCGCATGCGGCCAACCTCAGCGGCGCGAGTCCATCCAGCACAAGAGAACTCGCAAGATTCGTCCCAAGCAGTCCCGGAACTTGTGATCCGCATGACAAGACTTGCCGAAGACGGAGGGCACTTGCCGGTCGTCGGCTCGCGCGCGGCGTGCGAATAGCCCACGCTCGCCCGCCGCCGCAAGAGCGGAGCACGAACTTGCGGAGAAGTCACAAGTTCGTCACGTGATGTGCCCGCAACCCTTGCGGTCGGCGATGTGACGCCGGTCATGATGCGGCCCGACGCCGATCCCGGCGCCCGATCCCGATTACGAGGAGAACCAACATGCACTTTCGCAAGACACTTCTCGCCGGAGCTGCCGTGGCGGCCGCCGGTCTGTTGAGCTTCGCCCCGTCCGCCCACGCCCTGTCGAGCATCAACTACACCACCGTCGACGGAGTCGGCTCTGGCGCTCAGGCGATCAGCGGTAGCTACGCGAGCGGTACGGCGACGTTCGTCGGGCTGACCTTCGGCTGCAGCGGGGGCAACGTCAGCGGCACGCTTGACGCCGGCGCGTCGTCGGGCGGAATCGTCAACGCGGACTACTCCGCGCTGAACATCACCTGCGACGGTCCGCTCGGCATCGACGCCAACATCACGCTGAACAGCACCACCTGCGCCACCGGCACCTTCCAGGACAGCGACGCCACCGACGGTCTCAACGACGTCATCTCCGGGACCGTGACGCTGGCTTCCAACTGCGGTCAGATCACCGCGGGCTCCTGCACCGCCAACGTCGCTGGAACCATCGACGTCACCTACGACGAGACAACCCAGAACCTGATCCTCGACGGCCCGGGCTTCAACCTGTCCAACCAGTCCTCGGCGTGCCTTGGGTTCATGGACGGGCCGGTCGGGCTCAACGACATCACCTTCGACATGAACGACGTGGTCGACTTCCGCACCAACCCCTGATGAATCTCGCCTGACCCACGCCGGTGGCCCGGCGACAGGACAGTTCCTGTCGCCGGGCCATCGGCATGCCCGGGCGCGCAACCCAGGGGCCGAGAAGGACGTACGGCGACTCTCGCGAGGACGCGAGGCTCGGTTCAGGGGCTCATCCACAAGCCAGCCGCGAGCCGATGCGATCAGCCCGCGGTCGGCGTACCTTGCTGCTGGCCACCCGCAGATGGAGCGGGCACACTGGAGAGGTGAGTTGGGTGCAGCTGGAGGACTGGGCATCGGTGGTGGCGATCCTCGTGGGTGTCGTCACCATCGTCGGCGTGCTCTCCCGCCAGATGGACCGACGCTTCGACGTCGTCGACCAGCGGTTCGAGGCCGTCGACCGTCGCTTCGACGCGATGGAGCAGAAGTTCGACGCCAAGATCGACGCACTGGACCACAAGTTCGACACCAAGCTCGACGCACTCGACCACAAGGTGGACACCAAGATCGACGCACTGGACCACAAGGTGGACACCAAGATCGATGCGCTCGACCACAAGGTGGACACCAAGATCGATGCGCTTCGCAGCGACATGAATGGTCGCTTCGACGAGGTCAACACCCGGCTGGCCACCCTCGAGCAACGTACCTACGACATCGCCCACCCACGACCCACCGGAGCCTGAACCGCGTCCGCCTGGGGCCGCCTTGCCGCCCCGTCCCGGCGCGTGGTCGTGGGCGCACGTGTGCGGTGGCGCCCTGACCGAGTTTGGTCGGGGCGCCACCGCAGTGACGTGAGGGATCGGTGCTGCTGTCTGCTATCTGCGGATGGTGAACTTCTTGGTCGCCTTGCTGGCCTTGACCTGGGCGTTGCCGGCGTAGGCGATGGTGACCGTGTACTTGCCGCGGTAGGCGGTCTTGGCCTTCTTGCCCTTGGCGCGCAGCTTCTTGGCCACCAGTTGGGCGAACTTCTTGACCGTCAACTGGACCGCGCCCTTCGCGTTGACCTTGACGCTCTTGGCGACGATCGCCTTCTTTCCCTTCTTGATCGTCACCTTCGCCTTGCCAGCCAGCGACTTCGAGGCGGTCACCTTGCCGGTCACGCTCACCTTGGCGGCCTTCTTGGCCACCGCGACCTTGACGACCTTCGTCTTCGAGGCGACCTTGCCGGCCGCTGCGACCGTGACCGGCGTGGAGGTCGAGGACACTGTCTCTTCGCCCGCCTTGGTCGCCGTCGACTCATACGAGATCCGTTTGCCGACCATCGCCGAGGTAAGCACCAGGCTCGTTCCGGTCGCGCCAGCGATCGGTGCACCGTTGGCCAGCCACTGACCGGCCACGTCGTCTGGTGCGCCCGAGAACGTGCCGGGCGTCGCGGTCAACCGCGACCCGACCCGCGCCGTACCGGTGATCTTCGGCGGCGCGGCCCGCAGCATCTTGGTGACGATCACACCCCCCACCAGACTGGCCGGATAGCCACTGGAACTCGAAAAGGAGAAACCCAGCACGATCTGTGCCAGGTTCTGACCGTCCAGCTCCGCGGGCACCTCACCCGGCGGCCTTGTCCCAAGTTGGTCCTCGCTGTTCCAGTAGTGGATGGCACGCTCCTGGTCCACGTACGCGAACTCGATCACGCCGCCATTGGCCAGGAGGAGCGGATTCGCGGCCAGGAACTCCGCCGGCGGCAGACCGGCCCCGCCGAAGGCGACCAGGGTGTCGTCGGCCAGCAATGCGAACGTGGCGTTGGTGGATGAGGCGATCGCCTTCACGTTGCCCGGGATCTGCACCGACTCCGGCAGCGGGTATTCGGTACCCCACTGGGCCACGGTGCCTTGCTCGGTCAGCGCATAGAACCGGGAGGCCTGGGCGGTGATCGCGGTCGCCTTCAACCCCTCGGGCACGGAAGTCAACCCGTAGTCGGGCTTGCCCCAGGCCACCACCGTGCCGTCGTCCTTCACTGCCGCTGCAGCGAATCCGGCGAAGGCCATCTGCTTGACCCCACGCAGCCCCGCCGGAACATTCAACGGCGTTGGGTGCGCCCGCTTGCTGCCCCAGGTCAGCACCCGCCCGTCACGCGTCACCGCCCCGGCATACTGCGAACCGTAACCGCCTGCCGTGATCTGGGCGACCTTGGCCGAGGCGACCTCGTCCGGCACCAACTGCAACCGATACGGATTGCCACCCCAACCAACCACCCGGCCATCCGCCGTCAACGCCAGCGTCGCCGCGGCCGGGAACACCACCTGAGAGATCGCCACACCCCGCAGCGATGCCGGCACCGTCGCCTGGTCGTAGGTGTTGTCCCCCCACAGCTTCAGCTCCCCGGCCCGCTCCAACGGCACCGCCATCCCCGGCGTCGTCAGCGGCGCAACCTCCTCCGCACTCGCCACCGGTGGCGCCACCGCGCCCACAGCGCCCGCCACTCCCACCGCGAGCGCGGCCACCAGGACCGCCCCCCGCCGCATCAACCGTCCTCGCATCACGACTCCTCACGTCGTTACGTCCAGCGACCACACGCCCCGGTCGGGCGTGACCTGCGGCACAACGTAAGTCCCTACGTCCAGCAAGGGAACGAACACAGCAACACTCATCAGAACAAACCCCAGAACTTGTCACCCGCATGATGAAAACCGAAGGAAATCACCATCAGATCGGCCGCGAGACCGCCACCCAGCACCCCCAGCCGGTCATCATGCGACCCGGCGCCGATCCGTGCGTCGCCTCTCGAAGAAGAGGGAGCACACCATGCACTTGCGCAAGGCACTTCTCGCCGCAGCAGCCGTCGTGGCCGCCGGCCTGATGGGCATCACCCCTGCCGCCAACGCGGGCGTGGAGTTCATCAACTACGTCCACGTCAACGGCAACACCTCCGGCGTCCATGCCATCAGCGGGACTTACTCCGGGGGCACCGCGTCCTTCGGCGGCGGCACCTATACCTGCTTCGACGGTGGCTTCACCGGCGACGCCACCGCCGGCGCCGTTCCCCCGGGCGGCCACCTCGACTTCACCAGCCTGGACATCGTCTGCGCCACGCCGCTCGGCATCAACCAGACGATCACCATCGACAGCGGTTGCGCCGACTTCGACCCGATCGCCTCCGCCACCGTCACCGATGGCAAGACTGACACCGCTGTGCCTGGCGAGGTCGTTCTCGGCACCGACTGCGGCACCCTCAACTACGCGAGTTGCACCGCCCATGTCGATGGCGATGTGGAGGCCACCTACAACGAGGCCACCCAGCAGCTGATCCTCAACGGCTCGGGCTTCGCCCTCTCCGACCAGTCCATCGGCTGCCTCGGACTGATCAGCGGCAATGTCGGCCTCAACGGCATCACCTTCGACGTCGATGATTCCGCCGGCGGCATCGACTTCCGCACCACCCCTGATGCGCCTGACCTGACCTAGCTGTTCTGACCACGGACGTTAGGTACGGCGGGTCGGCTGGACCATGACGAAGACCTCCGGGTGAGGTGTGGAGCTACCACGCACCCACACCCACCACGGAGGTCTTCGTGACCCACGCTAACGCCACCCTCACCCCGGCTGGACGCCTACGCCTGGCCAAACTGATCGTCGACCATCACTGGCCCTATGCCCGCGCCGCCGAACGGTTCTCTGTCAGCACCACGACAGCACGCCGTTGGGCCAATCGATACCGAGAGCTCGGCAAGGGCGGAATGGTCGACCGTTCCTCCCGCCCGCACCACAACCCGAATCAGACGCCTCGACGAACCGAGCATCGGATCGTGAACCTGCGAGTGACCCGACGCTGGGGACCGGCCCGGATCGCCTACCACCTCGGCCTGAACCCCTCCACCGTCGGCCAGGTACTTCATCCTTACGGCTGCCCACGACTGAAGTGGACCGACCCGGCCACCGGCACCCGGATCAAGACCTCCTCACGCGAGAAGAACCGCTACGAGCACGCCGCACCCGGCGACCTGGTCCACGTCGACATCAAGAAGCTCGGCCGCATCCCCGACGGCGGCGGATGGCGCATGTTCGGGCGGGGCTCGGCACAGGGCAGACGGGCGAACGCGGCAGCAGACCGCGCCGCACGCGCCGGCGCCTTGCCTTCACGGGGCTACGTGTACCTGCATCACGCCGTGGACGACCACTCCCGTCTGGCCTACTCCGAGATCCTCGCCGACGAGCGCAAGGAGACCGCCGCAGCGTTCTGGAACCGCGCCCGGGTGTTCTTCGCCGCCCACGGGATCACGGTCAAGGCCGTCCTCACCGACAACGGCTCCTGCTACCGCTCCCGGCTGTGGGCCACGACCCTGGGCCAGACGATCAAGCATCGGCGAACCCGCCCGTACCGGCCACAGACCAACGGCAAGGTCGAGCGGTTCAACCGGACCCTGCTCGAGGAATGGGCCTACGCCAACGCCTATCTCTCAGAAGCCGACCGCGCAGCCACCTATCCGACCTGGCTGCATCACTACAATCACCACCGCGGCCACACCAGCCTCAAAGGCAAGTCACCCATCGACCGCGTACCCAACCTCCCCGGCTAGAACACCTAGCGCACCTGGCACCACCGACCGGGGCCCGGCGACAGAGCACTGTCGCCGGGCCTCCGGCATGCCCGAGCGCGCAACCCCAGGGGCCGAGAACGGCGCCCGGCGACTGGCCGCGACGCCGCAACGCTCGGTATCGGGCTCATCCACAAGCAGCCGCGAGCCGATAGCGACCACTCCGCTGTCGGCGTACCTTGCTGCTGGCCACCCGCAGATGGAGCGGGCACACTGGAAAGGTGAGTTGGGTGCAGCTGGAGGACTGGGCATCGGTGGTGGCGATCCTCGTGGGTGTCGTCACCATCGTCGGCGTGCTCTCCCGCCAGATGGACCGACGCTTCGACGTCGTCGACCAGCGGTTCGAGGCCGTCGACCGTCGCTTCGACGCGATGGAGCAGAAGTTCGACACCAAGATCGACGCACTGGACCACAAGTTCGACACCAAGATCGACGCACTCGACCACAAGGTGGACACCAAGCTCGACGCTCTCGACCACAAGGTGGACACCAAGATCGATGCGCTTCGCAGCGACATGAATGGTCGCTTCGACGAGGTCAACACCCGACTGGCCACCCTCGAGCAACGCACCTACGACATCGCCCACCCACGACCCACCGGAGCCTGAACCGCGTCCGCCTGGGGCTCCCTTGCCGGCCTGGGCTGGCCTGGGCCGGCGGGTGGCAGTGGGCGCACGTGTGCGGTGGCGCCCTGGCCGAGTCTGGTCGGGGCGCCACCGCAGTGACGTGAGGGATCGGTGCTGCTGTCTGCTATCTGCGGATCGTGAAGTTCTTGGTCGCCTTGCTCGGCTTGACCTGGGCGTTGCCGGCGTAGGCGATGGTCACCGTGTACTTGCCGCGGTAGGCGGTCTTGGCCTTCTTGCCCTTGGCGCGCAGCTTCTTGGCCACCAGGTTGGCGAACTTCTTGACCGTCAGCTTGACCGCGCCCTTCGCGTTGACCTTGACGCTCTTGGCGACGATCGCCTTCTTGCCCTTCTTGATCGTCACCTTCGCCTTGCCGGCCACGGACTTCGAGGCGGTCACCTTGCCGGTCACGCTCACTTTGGCGGCCTTCTTGGCCACCGCGACCTTGACGACCTTCGTCTTCGAGGCCACCTTCCCGGCCGGTGACACCTTGGCTGCCGTGGAGGTCGAGGACACTGTCTCTTCGCCGGCCTTGGTCGCGGTCGACTCATACGAGATCCGTTTGCCGACCATCGCCGAGGTAAGCACCAGGCTCGTTCCGGTCGCGCCAGCGATCGGTGCACCGTTGGCCAGCCACTGACCGGCCACGTCGTCTGGTGCGCCCGAGAACGTGCCGGGCGTCGCGGTCAACCGCGACCCGACCCGCGCCGTACCGGTGATCTTCGGCGCTGCGGCCCGCAGCATCTTGGTGACGATCACACCCCCCACCAGAGAGTTCGGGTACCCGATAGAACTCGACTTGAAGGAACCGAGCACGATCTGGGCCAGATCCTGACCATCCAACTCAGCTGGCACCTCCCCCGGGGGCCTCGTTCCGGTTCGGTCACCTCGGTTCCAGTAACGGACTGCCCGGGACGCATCTACGTATGCGAACTCGCCCACGCCGCCATTGGCCAGGAGGAGCGGATCCCCGGCCAGAAACTCCGCCGGCGGAAGTGCGCCAGCGGTTGTCCCGAAGGCGACCAGGGTGTCATCGGCTAGCAACGCCAACGTCCCGGTGGTGGTTGAGGCGATTGCCTTCACGTTCCCCGGAATCTGCACCATCGCCGGCAGGCCCCCGGTCACCGGGTATCCCCACGTGACCACGGTGCCCTGCTCGGTGAGCGCGAAGAACTGGTGGTCCTGGGCGGTGATCGCGGTCGCCTTCAGGCCCTCAGGGACCGCGGTTCTTCCGTAGTCGGGCATCCCCCAGGCCACCACGGAGCCGTCGTCCTTCAAGGCCGCCGCAGCGAAGTCCGCGATGGCCAGCTGCTTGACCCCACGCAGCCCCGCCGGAACATTCAGCGGCGTGGCGAAGGCGCGCTTCGCGCCCCAGGTCAGCACCCGCCCGTCACGGGTCACCGCCCCTGCGTATGCCCCCCCATAGGGGCCTGTCGCGATCTGGGCGACCTTGGCCGAGGCGACCTCGTCGGGCACCTGCTGCAACCGATCCGCATTGCTACCCCACCCGACCACCCGGCCGTCCGCCGTCAACGCCAGTGCGGCCGCGTCCGGGAACACCACCTGCGAGATCGCCACACCCCGCAGCGATGCCGGGACGGTCGCCTGGTCGTAGGTGTTGTCCCCCCACAGCCTCAGCTCCCCGGCCCGCTCCAACGGCACCGCCATCCCCGGCGTCGTCAGCGGCGCAACCTCCTCCGCACTCGCCACCGGTGGCGCCACCGCGCCCACAGCGCCCGCCACTCCCACCGCGAGCGCGGCCACCAGGACCGCCCCCCGCCGCATCAACCGTCCTCGCATCACGACTCCTCACCTCGTTACGTCCATCGTCCCCACGCCCAGGTCGGGGCGTGACCTGCGGCACAACGTAAGTCCCTGCGTCCAGCAAGGGAACGAACACGGCAACACTCACCAGAACCAACCCCAAAAGTTGTCACCCGCATGATGAAAACCGGGAGAAGTTCGATCGCGTCGGCCTCGCGACCGCCACTCGGTCCGCCGACGCGGCCAGGATGCCGTCCAGCGCCGATCCCGGCGTCCTCCTCCGAGACAGGAAGCACGACATGCATCTGCGAAAGACCCTTGTCGCCGGCGGCGCCCTGGTGGGCGCCTCCCTCCTCGCCCTCAGCTCCACCGCGAACGCCGGCCCGGCCTCCAGCATCAACTACGTCCACGTCGACGGGGCCACCTCCGGCGCGCAGCCGATCAGCGGCGCCTACGAGGGTGGCACCGCCAATGTCGCGGGTCTGACCTTCGGTTGCAGCGGAGGCAATGTCAGCGGCACGATCGACGCCGGCGCCACCGCGGGCGGCGTCGTCACCGTGGACTACTCGGCTCTCAACCTCACCTGTGACGGCGCGCTCGGCATCGACCCCGTCATCACGCTCAACAGCACCACCTGCGCCACTGGCACGTTCGAGGACAGCGACGCGACGGACGGTCTCAGCGACGTCATCTCCGGCACCGTGACCCTCGCGCGCAACTGCGGCCAGCTCAGGCAGGCCACCTGCACCGCCAACGTCGATGGAACCATCGGTGTCACCTACGACGAGACCACGCAGGACCTGATCCTCGACGGCTCGGGCTTCACCCTCTCCAACCAGAACGCCGCCTGCCTCGGCTTCATGAGTGGTGGCGTCACGCTCAACGACATCACCTTCGACGTCGACGACGTGATCGACTTCCGCACCAACCCGTGACCGACCGGCGCTGATTCAAGCCATCTGTGCGCTCTCGATGGCGCGGCAACGCGGCTCCCGTTGCCGCGTCATCGACACGGTTGGGCGGCAGGACTTGTGAGGTGGTTGACAAGTTTCGGGTTTTCTTTGCGGAGATCTTGCGCTGGCTC
Source organism: Nocardioides sp. BGMRC 2183 (assembly GCA_008123405.1). Classification (GTDB taxonomy): domain Bacteria; phylum Actinomycetota; class Actinomycetes; order Propionibacteriales; family Nocardioidaceae; genus Nocardioides. The sequence goes on along the minus strand of VSSA01000001.1, from coordinate 328,048 downwards.
TCCCGCAGGGACGTGGTTGTCCGCAAGATGATCGGCGCACACACCCGGGAGAGCCTCTCCACCGATTTGAACTGGGAGAACCACCATGCGATTGCACACCCTGCTGGCCGCGACCGCGGCCAGCGCCGTGACCCTCGGTCTGGTCGGAGGAGTCGGTGTCGCGGCTCACTCCGTCACCGCTCCACCCGCTGCCGACGCCGGGACCCTCGTCACGTGGGGCGACTCGGCCAACCCGAATGCGGGCGAGGCGATCCCCATCCCGGCCGATCTCACCGGCCCGGTGAGGTCGGTCGCGGCCAGCATGGTCGCCACCGGTGTGGTGACCCGCGACGGAGGAGTCCGCGTCTGGGGCACTGCCACTCGATCCGAGGTCGCCTTCGCGCCGACCGACCTCACCGATGCGGCCGCAATCGCACTGACTCTCGGGGAGGGTGCAGTCCTCCACGACGACGGCCGCATCACCGCCTGGGGCGACTCTGTTGAGCTCAGCGAGGTGCCGGTCGACCTCCGCGCGCAGGCAATCGCCCTCCAGGGTGCCACGGGCTACGCCGTACGTCCCGACGGCACCCTCGCAGTCTGGGGAGCAACACCGGCCTACTCACCGCCGGACATGACCGGTCTGGTCGACGTCTCTGCGTCGTTGACCCACCTCATCGCACGCCACGCCGACGGCACTGTCACCTCCTGGGGCGCTGCACTCCCCGGCCTCCACGACGTGCCCGACTTCGGCGGCAAGAAGGTGGTCGACGTCACGAACGGCCCGGCGTCGAACGGCGTGGTCTTCGAAGACGGCACCATCGATCTGTGGGGCCCCGGTGCGCCCGCTGGCGAGCCGACCTTCGACGGCGCCACCCCAGCGGGAACCGTCGTCGACCTCGCCCTCGGCACTGGGAACGCCATGGCCGTTACCGCGGACGGCGTCGTGCACCATTGGGGCAGCAACACCAACCTTGCCGTCCCGGCAGAGCTCACCGGCGAACCGGTGTCGACCGTTGCCCTCGGCACGGCGCACGCTGCCGCGCTGATCGCGATCCCCACGGTCGCCTCCACCGTCCAGGTCAGCCTCGCCCCCGCTGTCGGTCAGTACGGGGCGACCCGCAAAGCTACCGCCACCGTCAGCTCGGACGGCGAGACTCCGACCGGATCGGTCACCTTCACCATGGGGGGCACTCAGGTCACCAAGCCCCTCGTTGACGGCAAAGCCACCTGGACCCTGCCGCGGAACCTCGCCGTGGGCACGCGGAACATCACCGCGGCGTACAGCGGTGACGCCGCCACGGACCCGTCCACCTCGACCCCCGCGAAGCTGACCGTCCGCAAGGCGGCCAGCACGGTCAAGGCGAGCAAGCCGACGCTGAAGGGCAAGACCAAGAAGCTGGTCAAGAAGGCGGCGTTCAAGATCAAGGTCCGCACCGCCACGGGCGTCTCGGCTGCGGGCAAGGCGATCCTGACCCTGAAGAGCAAGTCGCACAAGAAGGTCGCCGTCCGGGTCAACGCCAAGGGCCAGGCCACCGCGGTGATCAAGAAGTTGAAGCGCGGCAAATACACCGCCACCTGGAAGTACGTCGGCTCCAAGACCGTCGCGGGCAGCACCGCGAAGGTCAAGTTCAGGGCCTGACCACGCGATTGCACCCTGAGACGGGGCTGGCTCGACCACCAGGTCGGACCAGCCCCGTCGTCACGCGGTGGTCAGTCTGACGTCGGGTCGAGGAGGTCACCGATAGTGACGTCGAGAGCGTCGGCTAGTTGCCAGAGGACGTCCAGGGTCGGATTGGCGGGTCCGTCCGGATCTCGCGGACCCTTGCGGTTCCACTCGAGCTGTTGGTAGCGCGTCCTGCTGATGGTGGCCAGCTCGGCCACCTGGGTCTGGCTGAGGCCCCGCTCGTTCCTCAGCCACTTCAATCGATCGCTGAACGCCTGCGCCCGGTCCGGATAACGCGGCGAGGTCGGATGAGCAGCCACCGTCCCAGCGTCGGCTGGCAGGGACCTGCAGTCACCCATACCCGTATGGGAGTTCTGCCCGACACGTTGTGCCGATCGGCCTGGGCACAACAAGTTGTGCATCGTACACAAGAGTTGTCATGCGCGTTAGTAGTTCTCGGGTTTTCTCAGCCGTCAGTGCCGTCCGGGCGTGACGAATGCCCCGAAAACCAGTGAGGTTGGGGCCGCAGCACGGCGGCATGGGCTGAACGGGAGAGCAGCCCTACCTCTCATTGCAGGAGGGACCCTGATGACTGACAACCCTGGCCAACGCGAACTGGCGCGGCGGCACCTCAACCAGCTCCGCGTCGAACTCGGCCTGATACCCGTGCCCCACTATGTGGGCACCGAGCTGCGCTCGCGCAGGAGCGCGGTGACAGACGGGCTGCGGCGGCGCCTCGCTGAGCGCGACTGCGCCGCGGAGTTCGAACCATCGACCGCCGACCGGTTGCTCGAGAGTCTCATTGCGGCGGCGGAGGAGTTCGCATGCATCGTCGAGGACCGCGTCCTGCCCTCTCCGCACGCCGAGGTCAGCATCTCCGCGGCCATGGGCGATCCGGCGATGATCGACCTCCCGACGGCGGCCCGTCTGCACCTCCTCGACGAGGCGCTCGGCACCGTCCGCGAGGTGATCCGCGCACAGTGGAGGTGCCTGCCGCATGGTCGCCTCCATGCCCAGCGGGTCGACGCTGCCCTGGACAGGTACATCGCCCGGCTCCGCGAGAGGATCACGTCCGAAGTCCGTGCGCACCCCGCCTGTGCCCGAGCCGCGCACCCGTGCCCTGACGATGTGCTCTCCGATGCCGAGAGGCGCTGGGGCGGAACGCAGACCGCGCTGTGCGTCGTGGTCTACGATCCCCCGCCGCCGAACGGCACGGCTGCACCAGCAGAACCGGCCGAGCCATCGGTGGTGGGACGGCAGACTGTCGATCACCTCCTCGCGATCGAGGAACACCGGCCGCCGGGAACGCGGCCGTCCGGCACGCGTTCAGGGTCACGGCCGACGCCGACGACCGTCATCGCAGTGGGGCCCGTGGCCGCGGATGAGGTGGCGGCGGCGTACAAGACAGCACTGTTGAGGTATCGCCTCGTCAGGGCCGGGGTGTCGGCGTCACCGCCGCCGCGACTGCTCCCCTTGCCGAACCTGGGCTTCCTGCATGCCGATCCGAGCGAAACGACAGTCGTGCAGATCGCCGAACTCCTCGGGCCGCTCATGGAGCAGAGTGAGAAGCGACGGATCACCCTCGCCACCACGTTCCTGTGCAGCGTTCGCAAGGGCGGCTCCCGCAGGGCGGTGGCGAAGCGGCTCGGGATCCATGAAGGAAGCGTCGTCAACCACCTCGACAAGATGCGCAAGCTCTATGGCTTCCTGGACGGTGACGACGGCGGTTCCACGATCTTGCTCCAGGCTGCACTGCATCTGGTGCTTCCGCTGTGGGAGCTGGACGGTGGCGGACGCCGCCCCCGCTGAGACCGAGAGCGCAATCCACTGGTCGGCGCACCTTGCTGCTGGCCACCCTCGAGCAACGCACCTACGACGTCGCTCGCCCACGGCCCACCGGGGCTTGAGTACAGCCGCACTCTTCGCCACGGCCAGGCCGTGGTGTGCGTCCCGCCGGGCCCCGGCTCGCCGCAGATGAAGTGCCGACGTCACCGCCGGCCACGTAGCTCCCCACTCGTGAGGTCGGGGAGTTTCGACGGCAGCAGCTTTGCGACGGGCACCTCGAGGGCTTGGCTGAGCGCGACGAGCACGGTCAGCGTGGGATTCGCCGGACTGCCCGGCCTCGACTCGCCCTTCTCGTACTTCTGATACGTGAAGGCCGAGATCCCGGCCCGCTGGGCCACGCCCTCCTGGCTCAGTCGCAGCTTCGCGCGCGCGCGGGCGAGGTTGTGACCGAACTCGACGGCGGCGTCGGCCCAGGTCGTCGTGGTGGGTCTCGTTCGCCGTGTCGGCCTAGGTCTGCTCATGGCGCCAGCATTCCTGAGTGTTCCACGGCGGCCTCCCATCTGCGTATGGCAATCCCGAGATGGCTCGTCATCGGCCCTGGGTGAGGTCGGGTAGCGCGGGCAGCAGATCCCACAACCACACGTCCAGGGCCTGGCTGATCGCCAGCGCGTTCCTCAAGCGGGGGTTGGCCGGAGTGCCCGGCCGCGACTCCCCCTTCTCGAACTTCTGATACGTATACGGCGCCAGGCCCGCCATCCACGCCGCCCGCTCCTGGCTCAGGCCGAGGTCGCCGCGGACACGTGCGAGGTTGTGGCCGAACGCGACCATAGCGTCGTGCCACGTTTGCGGCGCTGCCACCTGCGTGGACGCAACCTGGATGGCCGACGCGCGTGGCGGCCGGGCTCCGACGGGCGTCGCCAACGCGAGGCGAGGAACATTGCGCGGCAGCAGATCGCATAGCCGCACCTCCAGCACCTGGCCGATTGCCGCGACCGTCTGAACCGTCGGGTTGGCTGCGCCGCCCGGTCTCGACTGCCCCATCTCGTACTTCTGATAGGTGTACGGCTCGACACCTGCCATCCGCGCGACTCGCTCCTGACTCAGGCCGAGGGCAACACGGTGGCGAGAGAAGTTTTGGCCCAGTTCGACCGTGAACTCCGCCCAGGTCGGCGCGCCCTCTCCTCCACTCGCCACCCGCTCAGCATTCCTGCTGACGTTCTAGCCTCTGACCATACACGTATGGGAATCTGTGGATGGGTGTCGCACCTGTGGTCCTGTCGCCGCCGACCGTCGGAAACAGTCGGCGGTCACCCCTACCGTCGTGGGACGAGGATCACCTCTCGGGCACGGAGGGCAAGGATGACCGGACCAGACCCCACGCAACACCCGCCGGAGGGTCGACCGAGCTGGCTTGCCGAGGCATGTCCGCCGTGGTGCGCTCGCGAGCACCACGAGCAGGACCATCCCGAGGACCGTTACCACCAGAGCGCGCCCTCGTTCGCGCCGGTCATCGCGGCACTGGGTCACGCCATCCCGGTCACCGATGCCCTGACCGCTGTCGAGCTCATCATCCGGATGGCGCGCTACGTCGGCGACGTCCACACCTGGATCGCCATCGAGGGGACGGAGGCCCCGGAGCCTCGTCTCGTGCTCACTGCGGAGTCGGCACGATCCCTGGTGCAGCATCTCGAGGAGCAGCTGGACAGCCTGCGGCTGCCATGACCGCCAGAGGCTCCGCAGGCCACCAAAGAGATCGATTTCTTATCACCCGCATCGCAACTTCCGGGCCGATATTCGCGATGACGGTTGACAGAACAAGAACTCGTTCTACTGTGAGGGCGATCACATGACGCACGACATGGGGCTGTTCGGTGGGATGGCGGCGTGCACCCGGTCCTGAGGAGGTCCTGATGGCTCCTGGCGAACTTTTTCTTGTCATGCGCATAGCAACTTCCGGGGTTCAGTTGATCGAGTCCCTTGCCGAACACACTGGCGCATGTGTGAATCGGAGCGACAGATGATCGCCCGCAGGACCCGCCCCTCCCGATGTTGGTCCTGTGAGCGAGAAGGGAGCCCGGTGATCCTCTCATCCGTCAGGTCGCGGGGCGCAGGCTCTGCGCCCCGCGACCAACCTCGGGCCCGAAACCGACGAGCACCGGAAGAGCCGTGTATTCGTGACATCAGATGCGCCGGACGATCGAGAACCACAGGGGCACCAGCATGAGGGACCAACGCCCCCGGCCGCACAGTCGGCGGACGACGTGACCGCCGCCGACCTTCGCCTCCACAGCGGGGCGCCGACCATGAGCTCGCTCGCCGATCCGATGATCGCCGCGATCATCCGGCAGGTCCAGGCGCAGGTCTCCGTCGACGAGCGGACCTCCGGACCCTGCTCGATGGTCGAGGTTGCCGCCCGATCGGCAGTCGGCGCCTTCGTCAACGGCGAGCTCGGGCGAGACTCCGCGTCGCGCAAGGCCGACGAGCTGTTCCGACGGATCGGGTTCCAACAGGCGCAGCGCGGCGACTCGGTGGAGCCGCTGCTCGGTGCGATGCGGATCGCCGTACGGTGCGTGTGGGATCACCTTGCCGACTTCGCGGTCAGCCAGCACTACACGGCCTCCGGCATGCGGGACCTGACGACCTCACTCCTGACGTTCTCCGATCGCCTGCGTGATCAGCTCGTCAACGGGCACGAGCTCGGGCGGCAGCACGCCACGAAGGGCCGCGCTGCGACCAGGGAGCGGCTCTTCGACGTCCTGAGCCGAGCCTCCGACGGCAATGTCTCCCCGCTGCGGCCACCTGGCATGGACGTGGCGGCGCTGGGAGCCTTGGCGCAGAACGCCGGGTGGCAGGTTCCGGACCGTGTGGTGGCCCTGAGCGTCACCTATCACGGTCCGCCGCCCACGCTTCCCGAACACGATGGGATCCTGGCGCGGGTCGAAGACGACCGACTCGTCGTCCTCTGTCCCGAGGAGGAGTCGGAGGATCTGATCGCGGATCTGCTGCGCTCCGGTGACCGCCGGGTGGCGATCAGCTGGGCCGTCGAGCCCGAGGAGTCGGCCAGCGCGCTGCGCTGGACCGCACGCGCCCTGGACCTCGTGCGGCTGGGGGTGATCGCACCGACCCATCAGGTGCGTTGCACCGACCACGTCACCCAGCTCTGGCTCTGCGCCGAGCCCTCCATGCGCGAGCGTCTGTGCCAGGAGCTGCTGGAGCCTCTCCTGGCCGAATCGCCCAACTCCCGGGAGATCCTCTCCGACACCTTGCTTGCCTGGCTCGAGACGCGAGACAGTGCACCGGCGATCGCGGCGCGTCTCGGGGTCCATCCCCAGACCGTCCGCTATCGATGGAAGCGGATCCATGACATGTTCGGAGACGCTTTGCAGGATCCGGAGTTCGTGTTGCTGGTGACGATGGTGCTGAAGACCACCGTGCTGATGTGGAAGGCCGGCCACGCGGACGACATCGAGCGGTTCAAGGATGGAGAGCCCACTGACCGATGAGTCCACCTCCACCGCCCCAACTCTTCGGAGGTCTGCTGGGGGCCAACGTGTTCGGTGCTGGCGCGACACTGTTCGGATGGGAGGCCGCCGGCGGTGACGGCCTGACCCCGGCGCTTGCCGTGCTGGTGGTCGGCTTCCCGCTCGGCTACCTGATCGCCCGCTACGGCCCGCTGCCGATCGCCCGCCGGCTGGGACGCCGCGACGGGATCACCCACCTCGGAGCGGGCGTCGACCGAGCGCTCCCGCGGGTCAGGCGCCTCGTGATCGAGGTGGACAGCGTCCTCACGACCGGCCATCAGACGGTCGTCGACGTGATCCCGATCGACGAACGACACAAGCGAGACCTGAGGTGGTTCGCCGGCGCGGTGGCGCACGGCTCGTCCGATCCGGTCGCTCGCGCCATCGCGAAGCTCACACCGAGCCATCCGTCGAAGGTCAAGAAGGACTCCGCCGAGGAGCTGACCGGCGCGGTCGACCGGCATCCCGTGCTGATCGAGCGCGACGGCGCCGATGCCGTCGTCAACGGGGGCGTCAACGGCCATGCGGTCGCCGGTACGACGGTGCGGGTCGACGTCGATCTGCGGCCGATGGGGCACATCACCGTCGCCGACGAAGTCCGCAAACGCGCCGCCCGCTGCCTCTCGACCCTGCGAGAGCAAGGGATCGAGCCGATCCTGGTCTCCCCCAGCCTGAGCGCGCCCGCCCTGGCACGCGTGGCCGACCTCGTCGGTGAGTCGACCTTCCACGCCGGCACCGACGCGGCCTCGCTGGTGTCCTCGATGCCGGATGCCTCCACCACCGGCATCCTGCGCGCCGTGCCGAGTCCCGAAGGCACCGAGCTCCGTGGTGAGCTCGTGCTGCCCGAGGAACGGGGCGAGGACACCGTCATCCGGTGCTCCGACCCCTCCATCGACACCGCGCTGGCGGCGCTCCAGCACGTCCGACGCCTGCGCCGGGCGCGTCACATCGCCCACTGGGTGGCGGCGATCGCCGTGATCCTCGCGCTGCCGCTGGCGGCCGGCGGTCTGATCTCGCTGGCGCGGGCCGGCCTCATCGCGGCCGGCAGCCTGCTGCTGGTCGCGATCGTCGCCTCGGCGGCTGCGCTCAGCTCGGCCGATCCCGAGGCAGTGGCTCCGTCATCGGGGCATTAGAACGTGTCCACAGGGATCGGCGGCTTCACTCCTCTCCGTCAGTCCAGCAGACCGATCGAGGCCGCATGGCGTCGTACGGCGTCGCTGTCGGCGGCGAGCACGAACGGGACGTCCTCGGGCCATCCGTCGGCGACCGACTCCACCCGCCCGTCCCCCGGGTCCAGCCGGACCTCGCGGATGTAGACGGCCCGGATCCGACCGGGGTGGGCGCGCACGATGTCGGCGTAGACCTGGGGGTCGTGCTCGCCGGAGTCGCCGATCAGCACGAAGGGGAGATCCGGGTGGGTGGCGAGGATCTCCTCGATCCGGGCGTGTTTGGGCTCTCGACCGTCGCGCGTCCCGATCAGATCGCGGAGCAGCACCGGACCCGCCGGAAACCCCCGGTGCTGCAGGAACGCGATCAGGAAGCCGTGCAGGTTCCACGGGCTGGAGGAGACGTAGAAGATCGGGTTCCCGGCGCCCTCCAGCTCGCGATAGAGCGCGGCCGCGCCCGGGAAGGCGGTGCGGGTCAGCTCGGAGCCGGTGAAGGTGGCGCGCAGCATCTGTCCCACGCGCTGCACCCCGGTCTCCAAGATCGTGTCGTCCACGTCCGAGACCACCCCGTAGCGCGCCCCCGCCGCGGGGACCCGCACCCGGAGCGGTGTCCGGTGCCGACCGGTCAGCCCGCGATAGGGGCCTGCTACCTCGACACTGCCCTCCTGCCACGGCGACGCCAACGACGCACCCGGGAGCTCGGCACGGAAATAGCCCTCGTCGTCGGTGACCACGTCGGCGGAGGCCCCGGCGATGCGCACCCGGAGCGGCACGCCGGGCAGCTCGTCGGTGACGAACTGTCCCAGGGTGCGCCGCAGCGCCGCCCCGACGCCCTCTCCCTCCGTGGCCGGCGCCGGAGCCGGATTATCGAGCACCCGGCCGCGGACCACGACACCGTGCGGACCGCCGTGACCGAGGTAGGCCTCGATCCGGAAGTGCTCCGGCGTCCGGTTGGCGCGGCGCCGCAGCCGCGCCGCGTCCCAGAGCCCTTCGGCGCGCACCAACAGATGCTGTCGACGTCCCACGGCGGTCCTGCCCGTGCTCAGTCGTCGGGGTCGTAGCCGAGGTTGGGCGAGAGCCACTTCTCGGTCTCGGTGACACTCCAGCCCTTGCGGCCCGCGTAGTCCTCGATCTGGTCGCGGCCCAAACGGCCGACCACGAAGTACTGCGCCTGCGGATGGCTGTAGTAGAGGCCGGAGACCGACGCACCCGGCCACATCGCCATCGAGTCGGTCAGCTCGATGCCGGTGTTGGCCTCCACGTCGAGGAGCTCCCAGATGGTGCGCTTCTCGGTGTGGTCGGGGCAGGCGGGATAGCCGGGGGCAGGACGGATCCCGGTGTACTTCTCCGCGATCAGGTCCTCGTTCGTCAGCTGCTCGTCGGGCACGTGCCCCCAGAACTCGGTCCGCACCCGCTGGTGCAGCCGCTCGGCGAACGCCTCGGCCAGCCGGTCGGCGAGCGACTCCAACAGGATCGCGGAGTAGTCGTCGAGCTCCTCCTTGAACGCCATGATCCGCTCCGTGGTGCCGATGCCGGCGGTCACCGCGAACCCGCCGATCCAGTCCCCGCCGGAGGTTCCGCTCCCGATCGGGGCGACGAAGTCGGCGAGCGACCGGTTGGGGACGCCCTCACGGTGCTGCCCCTGCTGGCGCAGCTGGAAGAGTGTGGCGCGGACCTCGGAGCGGTCCTCGTCGGTGTAGACGACAACATCCTCCCCGGTGCTGGCTGCCGGGAAGAGCCCGTAGATGCCGTTGGCCGTCAGCCACCGCTCCTCGACCAGCCGGTCCAGCATCTCCTGCGCGTCGTCGTACAGCTTGCGGGCGGCCTCGCCGTGGGTGGGGCTGTTGAGGATGTCGGGGAACTTGCCCTTCATCTCCCAGGCGTTGAAGAACGGCTGCCAGTCGATGAAGTCCCGCAGCTCGGCCAGGTCGTACTCCGGCAGCACATGGACCCCGGGGCTGCGGGGCTGTGGCGGGGCGTAGCCATCCCAGTCGATCGGCGTCGCATTCGCCCGAGCGTCGGCGAAGGAGAGCTGCGGACGCTCGGTCTTCTGCGCGTGCCGCGCCCGCAGCGCGTCGTAGTCGGCCTGCACGTCGGCCATCAGCGCGGGTCGTCGCTCCGCGGAGAGCAGCGCGGCCGCGGTCGGCACCGACCGGGAGGCGTCCTTGACCCAGACCACGGGGCCGTCGTACTTGCGGTCGATCTTGACCGCGGTGTGTGCGCGCGAGGTCGTGGCACCGCCGATCAGCAGCGGGATGTCCAGACCGACCCGCTGCATCTCGCTGGCGAACCCGACCATCTCGTCCAGGCTGGGCGTGATCAGGCCGGAGAGGCCGATGATGTCGGCGTTGACCTCGGCCGCCTTGTCCAGGATCTTCTGCGCCGGGACCATCACGCCGAGGTCGATCACGTCGTAGTTGTTGCACTGCAGCACCACGCCGACGATGTTCTTGCCGATGTCGTGCACGTCGCCCTTGACCGTGGCCAGGACGATGGTGCCGTTGCTGTCCGACTGCGCCGCCAGGGCAGGATCGTTCGCCTTCTCCTCCTCGATGAAGGGGATCAGGTAGGCGACCGCCTTCTTCATCACCCGGGCCGACTTCACCACCTGTGGCAGGAACATCTTGCCGGCGCCGAACAGGTCGCCGACCACGTTCATGCCGTCCATCAGCGGACCCTCGATCACCTCGATCGGGCGGCCACCGCGGGTCTCGATCTCCGCGCGCAGCTCCTCGGTGTCGGACTCGACGTGGGCGTCGATCCCCTTCACCAACGCATGGGTGATCCGCTCCCCGACCGGCAGAGCGCGCCACTCCTCCGCGGCAACCTCCTCCACCTTGCCGCTGCCGCGGTGCCGCTCGGCGAGCTCCAGCAGCCGCTCGGTCGCCGCCAGCGGATCCTCGGCACGATTCAGTACGACGTCCTCGATCGCCTCACGCAGGTCGGCGTCGATCTCGTCGTAGGTGACCAGCGCACCCGCGTTGACGATGCCCATGTCCAGGCCGGCACGGACGCCGTGGAAGAGGAAGACCGCGTGGATCGCCTCCCGGACCGGGTTGTTGCCGCGGAAGCTGAACGAGACGTTGGAGATGCCGCCGGAGACCAGCGCGTGGGGCAGGTTCTCCTTGATCCATCCGGTCGCCTCGATGAAGTCCAGACCGTAGCGGGCATGCTCCTCGATGCCCGTCGCCACCGCGAACACGTTCGGGTCGAAGATGATGTCCTCGGGCGGGAAGTCGACCTGGTCCACGAGGATCCGGTAGGCCCGCCGGCAGATCTCGCGGCGGCGGGCGAGGTCGTCGGCCTGACCGTCCTCGTCGAAGGCCATCACGACCGCGGCGGCGCCGTACTTCTTGCAGAGCCGGGCGTGGTCGATGAACTTCTCCTCGCCCTCCTTGAGCGAGATCGAGTTCACGATCGGCTTGCCCTGGACGCAGCGCAGGCCGGCCTCGATCACCTCCCACTTGGAGGAGTCGACCATCACCGGCACCCGGCTGATGTCGGGCTCGGAGGCGACCAGCTTGAGGAAGCGGTCCATCGCAGCGACGCCGTCGATCATGCCTTCGTCCATGTTGACATCGATGACCTGTGCGCCGTTCTCGACCTGCTGCGCCGCCACCGAGAGGGCGGTGTCGTAGTCGCCGTCCTTGATCAAGTTGCGGAAGCGGGCCGAGCCGGTGATGTTGGTCCGCTCGCCGACGTTGACGAAGAGGCTCTCCTCGGTGACGGTGAAGGGCTCCAGTCCGGAGAGCCGCAGCGCCGGCGCCACCGTGGCCGGGGTGCGCACCGGCTTGCCGTCGACGGCGGCGGCGATCGAGGCGATGTGCGCCGGGGTGGTGCCACAGCAACCACCGACCAGGTTGACCAGACCGGCCTCGGCGAACTCGCCGACGACGCCGGCGGTGTCCGCGGGCGCCTCGTCGTACTCACCGAAGGCGTTGGGCAGGCCGGCGTTGGGGTAGGCCGAGACGAACGTGTCCGCGACCCGGGCCAGCTCGGCCACGTAGGGCCGCATCTCCTTCGCGCCGAGCGCGCAGTTGAGCCCGACCGCAAGAGGGCGGGCGTGTCGCACCGAGTTCCAGAACGCCTCGGTGACCTGGCCGGAGAGCGTGCGCCCCGACGCGTCGGTGATGGTGCCGGAGATGATTACCGGCCAGCGTCGGCCGGTCTCGTCGAAGAGGGTCTCGATCGCGTAGATCGCGGCCTTCGCGTTCAGGGTGTCGAAGATCGTCTCGACGATGAGCAGGTCCGCTCCCCCGTCGACGAGGCCACGGGCCGCCACCAGGTACGCCTCGGCGAGCTGCTCGAAGCTGACGTTGCGGGCCCCTGGGTCGTTGACGTCGGGGCTGATCGAGGCGGTCCGCGTGGTCGGCCCGAGAGCGCCCGCGACGTAACGGGCCCGTCCCGTGGCCGCCTCGACCTCGTCGGCAGCAGCGCGGGCCAAGCCGGCCGACACGACGTTGAACTCGTAGGCCAGGTCGGCCATCTCGTAGTCGCCCAGCGAGATCGCGTTGGCGCTGAAGGTGTTGGTCTCGATGATGTCGGCGCCCGCCTCGAGATACTCGCGGTGGATCCCGGCGATGATCTCGGGCTGGGTCAGGCTGAGCAGGTCGTTGTTGCCGACGAGGTCGACATGCCAGTCGGCGAAGCGCTCACCGCGATAGCCGGCCTCGTCGGGACGGTCGCGCTGGATCGCGGTGCCCATCGCGCCGTCGATCACCACGATCCGCTCGGTCAGCAGCGCGGTCAGCTCGGCGGTGGCATCCGGTCGCCAGCTCACGGCGTCCTTGATCGGCTCGGCCATTGCCTGCTCCTTCCGTGTGGAAGGCGTCCTTGCAACCGTACGTCGACCGAGCGTGGCGGGCGACCGCAGGGCCTCCCGTTGCAACGCCTCTCGGCTGTAGATCAGTCTACGACCGTCCAGACTGGGGATCCGCATCGTGGTACGGGGCCCTAGGCTCGTGGCTGTGATGGAGCTCGAGCCCGTGCCCGATCTGGTGGACCCGGTGGTGATCGCAGCCTTCGAGGGCTGGAATGACGCGGCCGAGTCCGCCAGCGCGGTGGTCGACCACTTGATGAAGGTGTGGGACGCGCGGGTGGTCGCGGCGATCGATCCCGACGAGTACTACGACTTCCAGGTGAACCGGCCCAGCGTCGGGATCGACGAGAACGGCTTCCGCAAGCTCACCTGGCCCAGCACCCATGTCGCGGTCGCCTCCCCGGCCGGCCTCGGCCGCGACGTGATCCTGATCCGCGGGATCGAACCGAACATGAAGTGGCGGGCCTTCACCGCCGAGCTGCTGGCCGCCGTCGACGACCTCGGCGGCGAACTGGTGGTGACCCTCGGCGCACTGCTCGCCGACTCCCCGCACACCCGACCGATCCCGGTGACCGGCACCGCCACCGAAGCCGAGCTGGTCGACCGGCTCTCCCTGGACCAATCGACGTACGAAGGGCCGACCGGGATCGTCGGCGTGCTCCAGGACGCCTGCATCCGACTCGACCTGCCGGCGGTCTCCTACTGGGCCGCGGTCCCCCACTACGTGGCCCAGCCGCCGTGCCCGAAGGCGACGCTCGCGATCCTCGGCCACCTGGAGGAACTACTCGGCATCAGCATCCCGCTCGGCGACCTGCCGGAGGAGGCACGTGCCTGGGAGCGGGGCGTGGACGAGCTCGCCGCCGAGGACGAGGACGTCGCTGACTATGTGCGGTCGCTGGAGGAGTCGCGAGACACAGCGGACCTCCCGGAGGCATCGGGTGAGGCGATCGCCCGCGAGTTCGAGCGCTATCTCAAGCGGCGCGACGACAGCGGTTGACCTGCCGCAGAGACGCCCGAGGGCACGCACTCAGACGGTCAGGTCCTTGAACCAGGACTCCGTCGCATAGTCGGTCTCCCACCCCATCGACCGGTAGAGCTGGTCGGCGCTGGTCGGTGAGTCGGCGTCGACCTCCAGGCCGACCCGATCCCTCCCCCGGTCCCGGGCGTCGGCGATGACCGTGTTGAGCAGCCCCTTGGCGACGCCGCGGCCGCGCGCGTTGCGGTTCACCCCGATGTACTCCACATAGCTGCCCTCGAAGCCGTCGGCGTCGCGGGCCAGCACCGAGCAGACCGTCGCGCCGGCCGGCAGCAGCAGGGTGACGCCGGCGTCTCCGTGCTCAGCCTCGACGAACGCCAGCCACCAATGGTCCCAGCGGTGGCCCGGGTCCTCACGGAGCCGCTGGACGAACTCGGGGAAGCTCTCCCGATAGGAGTTGAAGTGGTCCTCGAAGGACTCCTCGAGCATCTGGTGCACCATCTGCAGATCCGCCGCCACCGGCATCCCGTTGTCGTGCCGCGACACCGGACGGATCACCACCCCCGGCCGCAGCTCGGGCACCTGCTCGTCGGCCGCGACCGGTCGCTCCATGTGCAACCAGGTACGACGATGCTGGTAGCCCGCCTGCGCCAGCCACTCCCGCTGCCGCCCGTCGTCGGCGAAGGGGCTCGCGTCCAGCCGAGTGCTGCTGACCCCGCGGAACCGCGCCATCGCCACGGCGGTCTCCTCGGCCCACCGGTAGCAGCGCGCCGCGATCTCGTCGATCCCGTCGACCTCGCGGTGGAACCAGCCCCAGATCAGGGCCCGCCCCGCAGCCCGGTCGTGCACCGTGATCCATCCCTGGATGGCGCCGTCCTCGGTCGCGACGATCGCCTGCCGCCGGGTCCAGGAGGCCGGACCCGCCACCTCGGACTCGATCCCGTCGGCATCGACGCGGCGGGAACCGGTGCCAGCGGCCTGATCGCGGCTGCGCAGCACCACCAGTGCCGGCACGTCCGGCAGACCCGGCACCCGCGCCACCCAGCCGGCCGGCAGCGACGGCAGCGGATAGGGGCTCTGACCGAGCGCCTCCGCTGCTGGGACGCGTTCGTTGCCCGGGTTCGCCATCGGGTCGGGGATCACACGGCCAGGCCGAGGGCGGCGTCGAGCACCGGCAGCAGGGTCGCGGCGGCGTCGGCGTCGGTGGTGTCGGCGAGGCCGTCGGTGCCGAGGGTCGCCTTGACCCACGCGTCGACGGCGGCGACGGCGCGCGGAGCGTCCAGGTCGTCGGCGAGCGCGGCCAGGATCTCCTCGACCACGGGTCCTGCCGGCGCTCCGGCACCCAGCGAGAGGGCCCGCCGCCAGGTGGCCAGGTCGTCGACCGCGGCGAAGAGCTGGGCGTCGGTCCACTCCCAGTCGGTGCGGTAGTGGTGGCGCAGCAACGCGAGCCGGACCGCCATCGGGTCGATATCGCTGTTGCGCAGGGCGGAGACGAAGACCAGGTTGCCCAGCGACTTCGACATCTTCTCGCCCCCGTAGCCGACCATCCCGGCGTGGGCGTAGAGCTGGGCGAACGGCCGGCCGCCCTCGGCGACCTGGGCGTGGCCGGCGCACATCTCGTGGTGCGGGAAGACCAGGTCGCTGCCACCGCCCTGGACGTCGAAGGCGGCCCCCAGGTGCTCCAACGCGATGGCGGCACACTCGATGTGCCAGCCGGGCCGGCCGCGGCCGAACGGGCTCTCCCAGGCCGGTTCGCCTGGCCGCTCGCCAAGCCACACCACCGGGTCGAGCGGGTCCTTCTTGCCCGCCCGGTCCGGGTCGCCGCCACGCTCACCGAAGAGCCGGAGCATGGTGTCCCGGTCGTAGTTCGACTCCTCACCGAAGGCCGGGTCGGCGGAGACGGAGTAGTAGAGGTCGTCCTCGACCCGGTAGATCGCTCCGGCCGCGTCGAGACGCTGCACCAGCGCGATCACCAACGGGATCGACTCCACGGCACCGACGAGCGCGTCCGGCGCGAGGATCCGCAGGGCGTGCATGTCCTGACGGAACAGCTCGGTCTCCCGCTCGGCGAGCTCCACCCAGTCGACTCCGACCTTGTCGGCGCGCTCCAGCAGCGGGTCGTCGACGTCGGTGACGTTCTGCACGTAGCGGACCGGATGTCCGGCGGCGCGCCAGGCCCGGTTGAGCAGATCGAAGGCTAGGTAGGTGTTCGCGTGCCCGATGTGGGTGGCGTCGTACGGCGTGATGCCGCAGACGTACAACCGCGCCGCGTCCTCCGGGACCGACGTCACCCGACCACCGGTGGCGGTGTCGTGGAGCGACACCTCGGGGCCGCTCACCGAGAGCGTGGGGACCTCGACCGGGGACCAAGCGCGCATGCCCCGATGCTAATGGTCATCCCCGAAAGGTCTCCGAGCGGCCGGTCAGAACGGCGGCCACGGGATGGCCGGCCAGCCGCCGCCCGGCGACGGCAGCACCCCGATCTCGCGGACCGCGGCGATCCGCTGCTCGACGGCCTCGATCTCCTCTTCGACCAGGTGGTTGGCCAGCTGTCGGCCCAGGTCGCCGCGGATCGCTGTCGCGAGTCCGTCCAGCATCCTGGTCTCCACCGGCTCCAAGGGCTCACCGGCCCACCCCCACAGCACGGTGCGGAGCTTGGGCTCGTGGTGGAAGGTCAGGCCGTGGTCCACCCCGTAGCGGTGGCCGCCCGGCATCGCCAGGACATGGCCGCCCTTGCGGTCGGCGTTGTTCACCACGACATCGAAGAGCGCCATCCGGCGCAGCGGTGCAGTGTCCTCGTGGATCAGCGTGATCGGTCGATCCTGGGCGTCGTAGCCGTCGAAGACGGCGCACCAGTCGTCCGGGACCTCACCTTCGGGCACCAGGGTGACCGGCTCCTCGTCCTCGACGATGGTCTGCCACTCCTGGAGCATCCCGGGGCCGTGCGGACCCTCGCCGATCCAGGTCCGCGGCACCAGGTCCCACCCCGTCGCCTGCGCCACCAGGTACGCCGCCACCTCGCGGCCGGCCAGCGTCTCGTCCGGGAAGTCCCACAGCGGGCGCTCGCCGGCGATCGGCTTGTAGACCACCTCGACGCCGTCCAGGTCGGCGAGGAAGGTCGCGTTCGAGGCCGGCATGATCCTGCCCTTGAGGGAGAGGGTCACGGCTCGCGGCGTTTGAAGCCGTTGGCGCGCACGCAGAGATGACCCTCGGGGTCGATCGGCTGACCGCAGAACGGACAGCTGGGGCGCCCTGCCTCGAGCACCCGCTCCGCGCGCTGCGCGAACGCCCGCGCCCGGCCCGGCTCGAGTCGGACCAACAGCATCTCGTCCGGCTCGACGTCCTGCTCGGGCTCCTCACCGACCGGGAAGACCTCGATCACCACCCGCTCGTCCTCGGGATCCCAGGAGAGCGTCATCGTCCCGGCCCGGAACTCCTCGTCGATCGGCTGCTCCAACGGGTCGTCGTCGACCAGGTCGCGGGGCGCCATCGCCGGCACCACCGAGACCGTGGTGGCGTCTGCCATCACCTGGTCGAGCAGCTCGTCGACCCGCTCGGCCAGCGCCGCCACCTGCTCCTTCTCCAGCGCCACCGACACCACCCGGGCGCCATCGCTGGCCTGCAGGAAGAAGGTGCGTTCGCCGGGCCGGCCGACGGTGCCGGCGACGAAGCGCTGCGGGGAGTCGAAGCCGTGCACGATCGCCATGCACTCAACCTAGCGGGGCGGCCTCAACCTAGCGGGGCGGCCCACCGGGTCCCGCGCCGCCGCCCACGGCGGCATCGGCGGCGGGTGCCTCGCCGGCGCGCGGGACCAGCCAGGACAGGTCGCCGTCGTGGGTATTGCTGGCCATCACGAACGGACGGTCGCCGCCGTAGCGGATCACCGAGATCGACGCCGGATCGACGTGCAGACGTTGGAACAGGTCGAGGTGCATGCCCAGGGCGTCGGCGAGGAGCGCCTTGATGATGTCGCCGTGGCTGACGGCCACCCACACCGCTCCCGCTCCGTGCTCCGCCTGGATCGCGGCGTCGCGGCGTCGTACCGCATCGACAGCGCGGTGCTGCATCACGACCAGGGACTCTCCGCCCGGGAAGACGGCTGCCGACGGCTGCCGCTGCACCGTGCGCCACAGCGGCTCCTCGGCGAGCTCCTTCAGCGGCCGTCCCTGCCACTCGCCGTAGTCGCACTCGGCCAGCGCCTTGTCGGTGCGGACCCGCAGCCGGTTGCCGGCGGCCCGTTGGGCGGCGAGCACGGCCGTGGCGGTCTGCCGGCACCGCTCCTGCGGACTGCTGACGACCTCGGCGACCGGCACCCCGGCGATCCGCGTCGCCGCTCGCTCGGCCTGCATCGTCCCGGTCTCATCGAGCCGTACGCCGGGCAGGCGACCAGCGAGGATTCCGGACGCGTTCGCCGTGGTGCGGCCGTGCCGCAGCAGGATCAGGGTGGCCACGGTCGGTGAGCCTAGTCGGCGGCGCCAGACGCCGGGGCTAGCGTGCGGTCTGTGATCGTGGACGGTGCGCTGTATCGAAACGGCCACCGGGTCGCCGAGGCCGGCCCGTCGGTCGACGTCCGCGCGCTGCGGGAGGCGGCCGTCGAGGAGGGCGACTTCATCTGGGTCGGCCTGCACGAGCCGGAGCACCACGAGCTCGCCGCGGTCGCCGAGGTCTTCGACCTGCACAGGTTGGCGGTCGAGGACGCCGTCAAGGCCCACCAGCGCCCCAAGCTCGAGCGGTACGACGCGAGCCTTTTCCTGGTGCTCAAGACGCTCTGGTACGTCGACGCCGACGACGCGGTGGAGACCGGCGAGATCAACGTCTTCGTCGGCTCGGACTTCGTGGTCACCGTGCGCCACGGCAGCGGATCGCCCTTGCGCGACGCCCGCCGCAGCCTGGAGTCGCGCCAGGCGATGCTCGACCACGGACCTTCCGGCGTGGTCTACGGCGTGTGCGACGCGGTCGTCGACTCCTACGCCGCCGTGCTGGCCGGCCTGGAGAACGACGTGGACGAGGTGGAGGCGGCCGTCTTCGGTGACCGCCGCACCGACGAGTCGGGCCGGATCTACACCCTCAAGCGGGAGGTCGCCGAGGTACGACGTGCGGTCCTCCCGCTCCGCGAGCCGATGCACCGGTTCGCGACCGGCGCCACCTCCCAGGTCGTGGAGGAGGCGGCACCGTTCTTCCGCGACATCGTCGACCACCTGGCCCGAGCCGCGGAGCAGATCGACACGCTCGAGGGCCTGCTCTCCTCGGCCTTCGACGGCCACATGGCGCGGATCGCGGCGCAGCAGAACGACGACATGCGCAAGATCTCCGCCGCGATCGGCCTGGCTGCGGTGCCCACGCTCATCGCCGGCGTGTACGGCATGAACTTCGATCACATGCCCGAGCTGCACTGGATGTTCGGCTACCCGTTCGCACTGCTGCTGATGATCGCCACCTCGTTGGGGCTGTGGTGGTTCTTCAAACGCTCCGGCTGGCTGTGAGGACGCGCCTGATGGCGGGAGCTGTCGTCGTGCAGCGCTAGCACTACGCAGCAGGTACGCCGAGCATGCGCAGTTGCTCTGCCACGAGTTCCGGCTCGTCACGAAGTTCCCTGGCGGTGCACCGGACGATCATCCGATCGGAGGCGGCAAGTGCTCGTTGCCGCGCGATGTCCTCCTCCCAATGCTCGACCTCCATGTGGAAGCCGCCGTCGACCTCGAGCACCAGCACCCGCCCGTCCGCCAGGCGCCACTCGCAGTCGGTGTAGCGCGCCCGCCCTGTCGCGTCTCGCCGTCGTACCTGGCGTCGGGGTGGGCAGAGGCCGGCCGCACGGCACATCCGACGGACGTCGATCTCGGCGGTGGACTGGGCACCGTCGGTCACGTCGGCCAGCGCCTGCCGCATCTGTCCAGCCCCGCGCAGTGGCGCGAGCCGGGTCAACCAGTGGGCGAGTCGGTCCGGCGTCGTCAACCGCTGCTGCACCACTGCAGCCAAGACGCCGCTGACGGTGCGGCTTGAGGACTGTTGGGAGGCGAACAGCAGCACTGCTGGTTCGATACGACACACCGGCAGGCCGTGGACGTGGACCCGCAGGTCGGGAAGTGGCCGTCGGACTCCCCGGAATCTGATGCCAGGGTGTCCGTCGCCGGTGTCGGTGCCCCGCGGAACGAGAATCGTGACCTCCTCACGCGCCCAGTTGCGCAGGCCCAGTTCGGCCGCCGCGGTCAGGTCACCGAGAAGCGCGTGCGGTCCACCGTGGAGCACGCCGATCCAGAGCAGGACCTCCCGCGTCAGGGGACCGTTGGTCGTGCCGACCACCGTCGGGGTGTGCGCGACCCAGCGCCCGGTCCGCAACCGGTGCCGGACGGCCCACCGGTCGATGCCGGCCGCAGTGAGCTGAGCGCGGGTGAGCAGCCCGGCCTGCGTCGCCGCCAGTGTCCGCCAGTCGACTCCAGACATGGAGCGAGCATGCACCGACTCGGGGCAACGTGCGGGTGCCCTCCACAGGCGGACAGCGCCGGCCGGAGTTGTCAGGGTGAGAGTGATCTATAGGTCACTCTCACCCTGACAACTCGGTGATCACGGCGTCAGGACGCCCATGCCGAGCAGGATCATCACGCCGGCGCCGAGCAGGATCCGGTAGATCACGAACGGCGCGTAGGAACGGGTGGAGACGTAGCGCAGCAGCCAGGCGATGGCGGCGTACCCGACGATGAAGGAGACCACGGTCGCGGTGATCGTCGGGCCCCAGCCATAGCTCGCCTCGCCGGCGGTCTTCTCACCGACGTGGGAGATCTCGCCGAGCTCGAAGATGCCGGCGCCGACGACGGCCGGGATCGCCAGCAGGAACGCGAAGCGGGTGGCAGCTTCCCGCTCGTAACCGAGGAAGCGCCCCATGGAGATCGTCGCTCCCGACCGGGAGACGCCGGGGATGAGTGCCGCGGCCTGGGCCAGGCCCATGAAGATCGCGTGACGCAGGGTCAGTTGTTTGATCTCACGGTCGTTGCGGCTGTAGCGGTCGGCGATGCCGAGCACGATGCCCATCACGATCAGCGTCGTGGCGATGATCCAGAGGTTGCGGAAGTCGCGCTCGATGACGTCCTTGAGCGCCACGCCGAGGATCACGATCGGCACCGAGCCGACGATGATGAACCAACCCATCCGGGCGTCGAACGTGCCGCGGTACTCCGGTTTGAACAGCGAGCGCAACCAGGCGTTCGCGATCCGCCAGATGTCCTTGCGGAAGTAGATGAGCACGGCGAGCTCGGTGCCGATCTGGATCACCGCGGTGAACGCGGCACCGGGATCGCCCCACCCGAAGAGCTCGGGGAAGATCCGCAGATGGGCGCTGCTGGAGATCGGGAGGAACTCGGTCAGGCCCTGGAGGACGCCGAGGAACACCGCCTGGAGGAACTCGACCACGCGGGCGATCCTAAGGTGCCCACGGCGTGCCCCGTCCAAGGGCCCACCGGTGCGGCGCTACCTTGTGCACCATGCAGCAGCGGTTCGTCGGCTCCAGCGGACTCCGGGTCTCCCGACTGGGCCTCGGCACGATGACCTGGGGCAAGGACACCGACGAGCACGAGGCTCGCGACCAGTTGGTCGCGTACGTCGACGCCGGCGGCACGCTCCTGGACACCGCAGCCGGCTACACCGACGGCCGGTCCGAGGCGTTGATCGGATCGCTGGTCGGCGATGTCGTGCCCCGCGACGAGGTGGTGCTGGCGACCAAGGCCGGGATCTGGCGTCGGGGCGGGGAGCGCAGCACGGACACCTCGCGCGGCGCGCTGCTGCGCGGACTCGACACCTCGCTCCGCCGGCTCGGCACCGACCACGTCGACCTGTGGCAGGTGCACCTGTGGAGCGACGACGTGCCGTGGGAGGAGACCCTCGGCGCGCTGGACCATGCCGTCTCCAGCGGTCGCGCCGCCTACGTGGGCGTCTCGAACTACACGGGGTGGCAGACCGCCCAGGTGGCCACGTGGCAGCGGGCCGTCCCCGGCCGGGCACCGCTGGTCTCCACGCAGGTGGAGTACTCCTTGGTGAATCGACGGATCGAGCACGAGGTCCTGGCTGCTGCGGCCGCCAACGACCTCGGCATCCTGCCGTGGTCGCCGCTCGGACGCGGGGTGCTCACCGGCAAGTACCGCGGTGGCACCCCCTCGGACTCTCGCGGCGCCTCCCGTGCCTCCTCTTTCGTGGAGACCTACTTCGACGACCACAGCCGTCAGGTGGTGGAGGCGGTCTGCCGCGCCGCCGACGGGCTGGGCTGGACCCCGCTGGAGGTTGCCCTGGTCTGGGTGCGGGACCGCCCGGGGGTGTGCGCACCGATCGTGGGCGCGCGGACGGCCGCACAGCTGAAGGTGGCACTCGGCTCCGAGGGCCGGTCGCTGCCGCCGGAGATCCGCGCGGCACTCGACGATGTCTCCGATCCGTTCAGCGGATACGACGCATGAGCACCCCCACCACCCGGGCGCCCCGCACCGCGTTGATGCGCGGCCTCGGTCGCGGCGTCGAGTGGGAGTTCGACCGGGTCACCTTCGATCGGTCGTTCTCCCGCAACGTTGTCGCCAAGCTGCTCAGCGAGCGTGCCGAGCACGGCGGCTGGGAGCTCGACCGGGTGCAGATCGGTCACGACGGCAAGCGACGCGTGGTGCTGCGGCGCAAGATCATCCGGGCGGTCCGGACCGCGTGATCCCCTGACCCGACCGCGCGGATCAGGGGCGGATCAGGCGCGGTCGAGGAAGTCGTCGACCACACGCGCGCCGAACTCGAGCGCGTCGACCGGCACCCGCTCATCCACCCCGTGGAAGAGCGCGGTGAAGTCGAGGTCGTCGGGGAGCCGCAGCGGCACGAACCCGTAGGTGCGGATGCCCAGCTTGGAGAAGTGTTTGGCGTCCGTGCCTGCACTCATCAGGTACGGCGCCACCACCGCGTCCGGGTCCTGCGCCAGCAGGCTGCTGGTCATCGCGTCCACCACGGCTCCGTCGTACGGCATCTCCCAGGGCGGCTGTTTGGAGACGAAGTCGATGGCGATGTCGTCGCCGACCAGCTCCCGCAGCGTGCCGAAGAACTCCTCCTCGTAGCCGGGCAGGAAGCGGCCGTCGAGGTGGGCGGTGGCCTCGGTCGGGATCACGTTCACCTTGTAGCCGGCGTCGAGCATGGTCGGGTTGACCGAGTTCTTCAGCACCGCACCGAGCATCCTGGTGGCCGAGCCGAACTCCTGCATCAGCTGCACCGCGTTCTCCGGAGTCGGCTCCTGTCCGGCAAGGTCACCGACGGTGCCTAGCAGCGTGCGCATCGTCGGCGTGAGCCGCACGGGCCAATCGTGGGCGCCGACCCGCGCGACGGCGGAGGCCAGTCGGGTGACCGCGTTGTCGTCGTTGATCATCGACCCGTGGCCGGCACGGCCGCGGGCAGTCAGCCGCATCCAGGCCATGCCGCGCTCGGCGGCCTCGATCAGGTAGAGCCGCCGTCCGCGCACCGTGGCCGAGAAGCCACCCACCTCGCCGATCGCCTCGGTGCAGCCCTCGAAGAGCTCCGGATGGTCACGGACCAGCACCTCGGCGCCGTGGTGGCCGCCGGCCTCCTCGTCAGCGGTGAAGCAGAGCACGATCGGGCGGGCCGGGAGCCGTCCCGTCGCCTGTCGGGCACGCACCACGGAGAGGACCATCGCGTTGAAGTCCTTCATGTCGATGGCGCCGCGTCCCCAGACGTAGCCGTCGACGATCTCCCCGCTGAACGGATCCACCCGCCAGTCCTCGGCGGCCGCCGGCACCACGTCGAGGTGCCCGTGCACCAGCAACCCGTCGTCGCGGGTCGGGTCGGCACCGCCCCAGCGGGCGACGACGTTGGTACGACCGGGTGAGGTCTCGATGATCTGCGGCTCCAGTCCTGCCTCGGAGAGACGCTCGGCGACGTACTCGGCGGCCTTGCGCTCCCCCGGCCCCTCGACGTCGCCGTAGTTCGAGGTGTCGCACCGGATGAGGTCGCGACAGAGCTCGACGACCTCGGCCGCAGGGTCGACTTCCCGAGCATCGATCCGCGTCGCATCCATGCCGCCATCGTGGCACGCGACCCTCAGCGCGCAACCCCGGGCGGCGACCGCCGACGTCCCCCGCGCGCGACGCCAGCAGCGCCGATCGGCTGTGTGACGTCGGTCCCAGAACGCCCGCCGGTCCGGCGGGGATGTGACGCAGGTCCATGACGTGGGCCACAGGCGGCGGGCCCGCGAGTTGAGCGCACGCCCTCGCGGCTGTCTCACTGGAGCGCGGTGCTTGCAGCAGTTAGCACCTGTCAAGCACCCGTACGAAGGAATCTGAGCATGTCCGCACACCGATCCACCCTGCGTCGTTCGCTGCTCGTCGCAGCCACGGCCGGGCTGGTCATCGGCGGCGTCGGCGCAGCGCCCTCCGCTACCGCCGCCCCCAGCTCCACCACTGCCGACTCCACCACTGCCGACTCCGCCGCCGGACCCGCGGCCGACAACGACACCCTCGTCCTCGCTGCCACCGGCGTCCACGCGGCGGGCGGCCTGGTGATCCGACAGCCGGCACGTGACGTGCTGCGACGTACACCGCTGGCGCCGGTCACCGCGGTCCTGCCGGTCGCCGGCTACCACCTCACCGGCACCTTCGGAGCATCGGGCTCCAACTGGAGCTCGACCCACACCGGCCTCGACTTCGCGGCGGCCTACGGCAGCCGCATCGGCGCCGCCGTCGCCGGCCACGTGGTCTCTGTCGGGTACGACGGCGCCTTCGGGCTCAAGGTTGTCGTCCAGGCACAGGACGGCTCGATCTGGTGGTACTGCCACATGAGCGCGGCCACCGTCGAGGTGGGCCAATCCGTCGCCGCCGGCACCCAGGTCGGCGCGATCGGGTTGACCGGCAACACCACCGGCCCGCACCTGCACCTCGAGGTGCACCGCGGCGAGCCGGTCGATCCCTACACCGAGCTGACCGCCCGCGGCCTCACCCCGTGAGGATGCTGGACGTCGGGAGTCGGTTCAGGCGAGGTCCCACTCCACCCACAGCGAGCTCGGGCCGCGCAGCGCCTTTCCGATCTGGAACGTGACCGGTTCGGCGGCACCGGGTCGCAGCCTCAGCCCGGGGAGGCGTTCCGCCAGCGTGGCGACGGCCACCTGCATCTCGGCCTTGGCGAGCCAGTTGCCGAGGCAGGAGTGTGGGCCGCCTCCGAACGTGGTCAGGGGCGCAGCACGGCGACCGATGTCGAACCTGTCGGGGTCGCTGTAGACCTGCGGGTCTCGATTCGCGGCCGTGATCGCGAAGATGACGGCCGTGTCGGCCGGAATGTCGATGCCCTGCCAGGTGACGGCCTCGGGGCAGACCCGGTGCAGCAAGGACACCGGCGGCTCCCAGCGCAGACCTTCATTCACGGCCCACTCCGCTTCCTCACCCGGGTCGGCGCGGAGCAGCGCCCACTGGTCGGGGTGGGTGAGGAGGCCACACAAGATGTTGCCCAGGGCCAGGTGCGTCGTGTCGGCGCCGGCGGGGAACAGCAGGCGGAGGAAGGTCAGGACCTGCTCGTCGTCGAGCCGCTCGCCCTCCACCTCGGCGGTGACCAGGACCGAGATCAAGTCGTCTCCGGGGTTGTGGCGACGCTCGGCGACCACGGGGGCGACGTAGGCGGAGAACTCGCGCGCGGCCCGATGGGCGCCCTCGGGGTCGTGCGGGAAGTTGAAGAGGTCGTGCGCCCATGAGGCCAGCTGGTCGGTGTCGGTCTCCGCGATGCCGATGAGCGAAGCGATCACCCGGATCGGCAGCGGCTGGGTGAACTCGGCGACGAGGTCCGCCTCGCCCCGATCGGCGAACTCGTCGATCAGCGCGTGCACGATGGGGGCGATCATCGGCTCGCGCAGCTGCTCGGCGGCAAGGTTGCGGAAGGGGCGGGAGACGAGGGACTTGTTGATCCGGTGTTCCCGTCCGGTCATCGACTGGATGGTGCGCCCCAGGACGGGCTGGTTGGCCCTGGTGTACGCCGCCATCGCCGGGAAGGTCTTCTCGTCGCGGAACGCGGCAGCGACGAGCTCCTCGGTCAGCAACACGACCGCACGCTCACCGCGGTGTCGCACCACCGCGTACGGCTTCTTGCGACGCAGGTCGGCCAGGATTCCGTGGAGATCGGTCGGGTCGTCCCGCCCGAGGTCCACCAAGCTGTCGAACCCGTCGGAGATCAGGGTTTCGGTCATCGCACGCCTCCGGTAGGATGTCGAATATTCGACGCCTCAGTGTCGAACTATCGGCGAAAGGAAAGCACGTGACAGCAGCCAGGTCAATGCCCTCCGGTTCCCCGCCCACCGACCGGGTCGTGGCTGTCACCGAGCTGATCGCGCGCCATCCCGATGGACGCACGGTGGCGCAGGTCTGCTCCCAGCTCGAGCTCAGCCGGGCCACCGGCACCGCGATCCTCGGCTCACTGAGGTCGGCGGGGTGGGTCGAACGTCGCCCCGACCGCAGCTACGTGCTGGGCCCGGGACTGGTCGGTGTCGCGCACGCCCTGGAGCGTGCGCTCCCGACGGGAGCCGCAACGACTGAGGTGCTCGACGACCTCGCGGCGCGGGTCGGCTGCGGGGCGGCGCTGACCCGGGTCTCCGGGGACCAGGTGACATTCGTCGCGATGAGCCGCGATGATCATCGGCGTGCCGCCGGCGTCGAGCTGGGTAGCCGGTTCCCGTTGCGCGCACCGAGCAGCGCCGCCGTCATCGCCTACGCGAGCGATCCGGTACGACGCGACTGGCTGGCCTCAGGGGCAGAAGCGGACCGGGCGATGCTCACCGCCCTGCTGGACGACATCCGGGACACCGGCGTCGCGGTGTTCGCGATGGAGGAGGCCGAGCAGACGCTGCTCGAGGTGCTCGGTGAGATGGCGGAGGTCCTGAGGGAGCACCCTTCACGTCGGGCGCTGCGTGACCGGGTGGGCGGCCTGTTGCTCGAGATCGGCGGCCGGCCCTACACCGCGACCGAGCTGACCGCGGAGCTCCCGCTGTCCATCGGCCACCTCAGTGCGCCGGTGCCGAACCCACGGGGCGAGGTCACCTACCAGGTCCAGATCGGTCCGATGCGGACAGCCGTCCCGCCCGCCGAGCGCGCCGACTACATCCTCGAGCTGCGCGCGGCGGCCGAGAGGCTGGCTGATCAGGGCAGCAGCTGACCCGCGAACTCGGGACCGAGCAGCGCGAGGGGTGCGATCCCGGCGGTCCACCCGCCGTCCACAGCGAGTTCGCCGCCGGTGGTGTAGCTGGCCTCGTCGGAGAGCAGGTGGATGATCGCGCCGGAGACCTCCTCCGATGCACCGACCCGGCCCATCGCGGCGGGCGGGTAGTTTCCCTCGCCCTCCACCAGGTGCGCGGCATCGGCGCTCATCGGGGTGTAGATCATCCCGGGATGGACCGAGTTCACCCGGACCTTGTACTTCGCCAGCTCCAACGCTGCGACCCGGGTGATGCCGCGCACGCCCCACTTGGAGGCGGCGTAGCTGGAGGTCAGCGGGATGCCCATCAGTCCGCCGGCCGAGGAGACGTTGACGATCGACCCGGATCCGCGCTCCTTCATCGAGGGCAGCACCGTCTGCATGCCGTGGAAGGTCCCGGTCAGATTGGTCGCGAGGACCAGGTCCCAGTCCTCGATGGACTCGTTCTCGATGAGGTTGACCGCGGCGGACAGCCCGGCGTTGTTGACCAGCCCGTCGATGGGGCCGAACGCGGCGACAGTCGCGACGACCACGGCGTCCCAGTCCTCACGGGACGCGACGTCGTGGCGGTGGAAGCGGACGTCGTCGCTGGCCAGCTCCGCCAGCGCCTTGGCTCCCTTCTCCTCGTTCCGCCCGGTGATCATCACCCGAGCCCCCTCCCGGAGGGCCTGGTGCGCGGTCGCCAGGCCGATTCCGGTGGACCCACCGGTGATGATGACGACCTTGCCGTCGAGTCTGCTCATCCGTCTCTCTCCTCGCTGTAGGTACGTGGAGGAACTGTGCGATCCACGTCACGTCGAGACGAGGGCCGTCCCGCTCGGCAGGACAACCCGGTTGGCGCACCGGTGCCCTCGGTTGACTCGCCGGACACTGAACGAGCAGAGAGGGAACACATGATGCGTTACGAGAACCGCCGCGTCCTGGTCACCGGAGGCGGCTCCGGCATCGGGCAGGCGACGGTCCTGCGGATGCTGGCCGAAGGCGGGCACGTGGTGGCCGCCGACGTCAGCCCAGCGGGGCTGACCGACACCGTGACCAAGGCAGGAGACGCGGCCGCGCGGCTGACCACGACAGTCATGGACGTCGCCGACGAGGAGTCGGTGCAAGCGGGCGTGACCGCTGCGGTCGCGGAGTTGGGCGGCCTGGACGCGCTCGTCAACGCCGCCGGCATCCTGCGCTCCTCTCACAGCGAGCAGACGCCGACCGTCGACTTCGAGCGGGTGCTCCGGGTCAACCTGGTCGGCACCTTCATGGTGATCCGGGAGTCGATCCCGGCTCTGTTGGAGGGCACCGGCGCCGCGGTGGTGAACTTCAGCTCCACGTCGGCGATGTTCGCCCACCCGTACATGGCCGCCTACGCCGCCAGTAAGGGCGGCATCCAGTCGATGACGCACACGCTTGCCGCGGAGTTCGCCTCCCGCGGCATCCGGTTCACCGCGGTGCAGCCGGGCTCGATCTCCTCCGGGATGACCGACGGCTCCGGCGCCAGTGGTCAGAGTGTCGGACCCGGCCTCCCCGAGGACGCCGACATGGGGTTGTTCGTGAAGCTGCGGCCGTCCCTCGGCGACGGGTTCGCGGGCCCGGAGACGGTCGCCTCCGTGGTCGCCATGTTGGCCAGCGAGGACGCCGCGTTCATCACCGGCACCGAGGTGCGCATCGACGGCGGCACCCACTACTGAGCCGGCGCCACCACCTCCTCGGCGGACGCCAGGGCCGGCCCAGTGGCCGGCTCGGGCGCCGCCGGGGCGGCGCCGACGGGTGCCGCGAAGCGCCGCGCTCGCGGCGTACGTCCCGGGATCGCCGCCAGCAGCTCGCGGGTGTAGGCGTGCTCCGGGGCCTCGAAGACACGGTCCGCCGGTCCGGTCTCCTGCACCTCGCCGCGCCGCATCACCGACACCCGATCGGCGACGAGTCGCACCAGGCGCAGGTCGTGGGAGATGAACAGGTAGGAGATGCCCCGCTCGGCCTGCAGATCCTGGAGCAGGTTGATCACCTGGGCCTGGGTCGACACGTCCAGAGCCGCGACGGGCTCGTCGCAGACGATGAATGCGGGGTCGGTGATCAGTGCCCGCGCGATCGCGACCCGTTGCAGCTGACCGCCCGACATCTCGTAGGGGTAGCGGTCGACGTGGGCATCGTTCAGGCCGACCCGGCGGACCAACGAGCGTGCCTTGTCGTACCGCTCGGAGCGTCCGGTTCCGCCCTGCACCAGCAGCGGCTCGGCGATGGAGTCGAGGATCGTCATTCGCGGATCGAGCGAGGTGTAGGGGTCCTGGAACACCATGGTCGCCCTGGCCCGCATCCGGCGAAGCTCCTCACGCCGCAGCGTGGTGATGTCGGAGCCGAGCAGGTCGATCGATCCGGCGTCCGGCTCGATCAGACGCAGCACCAGGCGTCCGACCGTCGACTTGCCGGCCCCGCTCTCGCCGACCAGACCGAGCGTCTCCCCCGGCCCCACCTCGAGGTCGATCCCATTGACCGCGACCAGGCGATGGGGATGGCGCCGGTACCAGGTCGGACGGCGGCCGTAGGTCTTGGTGAGGCCACGGACGGTGAGGACGGGCTCGTCGGCGTGTCCTGAGGTGGAGACGATGTCGTTGGTCATTCCGAGACTCCCGCCAGTTCGAGATCATGGACACGCGCGCAGCGGCTGCTGTGGCCCGCAGCGACCGGTTGGAGGTCGACGACCTGTCCGCAAACCTCGTCGACCGCGAATCCGCAACGCTCCTGGAACCGGCAGGTCGCCGGGAACAGATGCGGTGGCGGCACCCGGCCGGGGATGTAGGTCAGGGCCTCCCCGTGCCGTGTCGGCTCGAGGATCGACTGGAGCAGGGCGCTCGTGTACGGATTCTTCGGGCTGTGGAACAACGAGTCGGCGTCGGCCTCCTCGACCACCTGCCCGGCGTACATCACCGAGACGCGGTCGCACATCTCCGCCACCACCCCCAGGTCGTGGGTGATCAGCAGCACCCCGATGCCCAGCTCTGCCTGGAGCCGTCGGATCAGCTCCAACACCTGACGCTGCACGGTCACGTCCAGGGCCGTGGTCGGTTCGTCGGCGATCAGCAGCTGCGGATCGCAGGCCAGCGCCATCGCGAGCATCACGCGTTGGCACATGCCACCGCTGAACTCGTGCGGGTACTGCCGCACCCGGCGTTCGGGGTCCGGGATCTCCACCAGGCCGAACAGGTCCACGGTGTGCGCCATCGCCCGCTTGCGGGACCAGCCGCGATGGCGTCGGATGGCCTCCGCCACCTGGTCCCCGACGGTGAACGCGGGGTTGAGGCAGCGGCGCGGCTCCTGGAAGATCATCGCTGCGCGGACTCCGCGGACATCGGCCAGCCGGCGCTCGGGCAGGCCGGTGATCTCCTGGCCGGCGACCTCGATGCGCCCCCTGCTCACTCGTGCGTTGCGCGGAAGCAGGCCCATCGTGGCCAGCGAGGTCACCGTCTTGCCGGACCCCGACTCCCCCACCAGTCCGACGATCTCGTCGCTACGAACGGTGAGGTCGACACCCTCGATCAGCGTGAGGGTCCCCTGCTCGGTCCGTACCTCGACCGTCAGGTCCTCCACACGGAGCACGACGGAGGGCGCCCGAGACCCGTCCCGTTGCGGTCGTTCCGTCATCGTCGTCATTGCCGTCATGGCCCTCACCTACTTGCCTTCGTTGGACTGGCGGCCGAGCGCGTCGCGCAGGCCGTCGCCGAGCTGGGAGAACGCCAGGATGGTGATGGCCACCATGACGATCGGCGGGTAGATCAGATAGCTGCTCGTGGTGATGCTCGCCGTCGCCTCCTGCAACATCAGGCCCCAGGTCGCCTGCGGCGCACGGGCGCCGAGCCCGAGGAAGGACAAGCTGGCCTCGGCGACGATCACAACCGAGGCCGAGAAGGAGATCTGCACCAGCAGCGGAGGCGCGATGCCGGGCAGGATGTGCCGCCACAGGATCCGCCAGCTGCTGCAACCGCTCGCCCGGGCGCTCTCGATGTACAGTTCGCCGGCCACGCTCTGGGTCGACCCTCGGGCCACCCGATAGAAGCTCGGCACGATGAGTACGGCGATCGCGATCATCGCGTTGCGCAGGCCGGGGCCGAGGATCGCCACCACCACCACGGCCAGCATCAACGGTGGCAGCGTCATCAGCGCGTCGATGATCCGGCTGAGGATCGCGTCCCCGACGCCGCCCGCGTAGCCGGCCAGGAGGCCGAGCGGTACGCCGACCACCAGCGCGAGGCCCACGGCCTGCAGCGATGCGAGGAGGTCCACCCGGGTCGCGACCAGGACGCGACTGAGCACGTCTCGTCCCAGTTCGTCGGTGCCGAGCAGGTGGCCGGCTCCGGGGGCCAGGAGCCGGTTCTGAAGATCGACATGGTTGGGGTCGTGCGGCGCCAGCACGTTGGCGAAGATCGCGATCAGCGTGAGGATCACCAGCGTCGCCATCGCCGCGAGCGCGGCCGGGTTGCGCATCAGTCTGCGCATCACTCGGCTGCGGCGCCAGGAACGCCGACGGCCGGCCGTCTTCGCCTGTGCCACGGACTGTTCCGGCATCGACTGTTCCGGCATCGTCATCGAGTCCTCAGTTTCGGGTTGAAGTAGCCGTAGGAGGCGTCCACGAGCAGGTTCACCACGATCACCACCAGAGCCACCACCAGGACCAGACCCTGCAGTGTGACCAGGTCTCCGGTGAGTACCGACTCGACGCTGGCCGAGCCGAGACCGGGGATGGCGAAGATCTTCTCCACGACCACTGCGCCGCCGAGCATCTGGGCGATCAGCAGGCCCAGCACGGTGACCACGGGGATCGCGGCGTTCTTGGCGGCGTGCTTGCCGACGACGGTCCAGGTGCGCAGGCCCTTCGCGCGAGCCGTCCGGACGTAGTCCTCCTCCATCGCGTCGATCAGGGCACCCCGCACCTGGCGCATCAGCAACGCCGCCGGGATGACCGCCAGCGCCAGCGCCGGCAGCGTCATGTACGTCAGGTAGGGCCCGACCCCGGCCGTCACGGTCGCGTATCCGGTGGCCGGGAACAACGGCCGGGCCACCGCCAGCATCAACACCAGCAGCGTCGCCGCCACGAACGGCGGCACCGCCATCAGGAGATTGGTCACGCCGTTGGCGACCCAGTCGATCACTCCGCCCCGGTTGAGCGCCGCGAGCGTACCGAGCAGGACGCCGATCACGATGCTGAACACCAGCGCCAGCAGGAGCAGCGACAGCGTGATCGGCAGCCGGAACTGCAGGTCGGAGAGGACCGACTGGTGGGTGACCGGCGAGACGCCCAGGTTCCCCTGCAGCGCCTGCCAGCCCCAGTCGGCGTAGCGGATCAGGAACGGATCATCCAACCCGAGATCGTGCCGGACCTGTGCCAGCTGCTCGGGGGTCGCATCGTCGCCGGCGATCGCGACCGCCGGGTCGGCCGGCGAGAGCGCCATCAGCGCGAACACAAGGAACGTGACCAGGACGATGGTCGGCACCGCGAGCAAGAGCCGGTAGCCAACGAAGCGGATCATGTCTGTACCCATCGCTCGTGGCCGGGAGGAAGCGCCCTCCCGGCGGTTTCGAAGTGAATGCCCTGTCTGTGGCGCAATCTAGGAGCGCCGATATGACCCACGTCACCCTCTCCCGCTCACCGGGATGGCCTACTGGTCGTAGCTGATCCGGAGCCGCGGCGAGCGTGGCCGTGCCTGACAGCCGAGCACGATGCCGTCGGCCAGGTCCTCGGGCTCGAGTACGTCGTTGCGCTCCAGGTCGACCTCGCCCTCCAGCACGGTGCACGCGCAGGCGCTGCAGCTGCCCTCGCGGCAGGAGAAGGGGGCGTCCAGGCCGGCGTCGAGCAGCACGTCGAGCAGGTTGTTGCTCGCCGGCCAAAGCAGGGTGTGCTGTTGTCCGTCGAGCTCGACCTCGACGGTGCTGGTCGGCGCCGAGGTGTCGAGGTCAGGGTTGATCTCCGCGAACGGGTCGCCGGCCAGGGAGGTGAACCTCTCCTGGTGGATCCGCTCGCGCGGCAGGCCGACCGCGGTGGCCGCATCGGTGACGGCGTTCATCAACGGCAGCGGGCCGCACTGATAGAGGCGGCGGTCCCGGTACGGTCCGATCAGCGCGCGGAGCAGCTCGGGCCGGGGCAGCCCCTGGACCGACTCCAGCAGATGCACCGCGACCAGCCGGTCGCCGTACTCCTTCTCCAGCCGTTGGAGCTCCTCGGCGAAGATCACCGAGGATTCGTCGCGGTTGGCGTAGATCAGGGCGACCTGTCCGGTCCCGCGCTGGAGCACGGATCGGAGGATCGACATCACCGGGGTGATACCACTGCCGCCGGCGACCAGGAGGTGGTCGTCGTCCAACGAGCGCGGGACGAAGGTGCCTGACGGCGCGAGCACCTCGACCGAGGAGCCGACGACGAGGTTGTCGCAGATCCAGTTCGACCCGTAGCCCTCGGCGGTCCGTTTGACGGTGACCTTCAGCCGCTCGTCGAGAGCCGGCGCGCTGGACAGCGAGTAGCACCGTGCGGCGCCGCCGTCCCGGTCGGTCGGGATGTTCAGCGTCAGGAACTGGCCCGGACGGTAGCCGAAGTGCTCGGCGTCGGCAGGTTCCGGTTCGAACACCACCGACCGGGCGTCCGAAGTCTCCTCGATGACCTCGACGACACGGAGTCGAAAGGATGATGGACGTGACATCGTGCTCGCCCTCCTCGGCGTGAGCGGGTGTGGTCCTGGACCGAGGGCCCGGACTGCGTCCCGGACCCTCGGCGCCCTGCGTCGGGCTACTTCTCCAGATAGGTGTTGCGCAGGTCGACGACACCGCCGCTGACCGACGCCAGGTCGTCGAGGCCCTTGACGCTCGGCGCGGAGACCAAGCCTCCCGAGCCCTGGTAGACCATGCCGTAGTAGGACTCGTCGAGCGCGTACTGGACCGCTTCCCCGGCCCGCTCGGCCCGCTCCTCCTCGCTCAGGCCCGGGTCGTCCAGACCAGCCATCAGCTTCGTCATCTCCTGGTCCGGCCCACCCGGGGTGAACATGGGGTTGCCGAACAACCGCTGCAGCCAGGTGTAGGGGTCGAGGGAGGGCACGCTCATGTACATCAGCTGGGCGTTCGCCTTGGACTCCGCCCACGCAGTCACCAGGGTGAAGACGTCCACGTTGCGCAGCTTCAGGTCGATGCCGACGTCGGCGAGGCTGCTCTGGATCGTCTCGGCCGCGGCCGGCAGTGCACCGCTCTGCGCCACCAACATCTCGCCGGCGTCGATCCCGTCCGCGTAACCGGCCTGGGCCAGCAGGCTCTTCGCCTTCTCCGGGTCGTAGGAGTACTCGCTCTCCCGGCCCTCGTCGAAGCCGCTGATCCCGTCGGGCCAGGGCTGCACGCGCGGCTGGGCGTCGGGCTGGAAGGCCTCCACGATCGACTCACGGTCGATCGCGTAGTTGACCGCCTCCCGCACCAGCGGGTCGTCGAACGGCTTCATGGTCCGGTTGAAGTTCACCCCGACCATCGTCAGCGCTCCCTCGATCGTGGTGTAGTCGAGCTGACCGCTGTCCAGCTGCGTCTGGAAGGGGTCGGTCACCTGGCTCCATCCGGCGAGGTCGATCTGGCCCGACTTCAAGGCGTTGATCTGGGCGTCGGGATCCATGTTGGTGATCGAGACCTTCGCCGGCTTGCCGGTCTTGTCGTCCCAGATCCCGCCCTCGTCGGTGCGGCGGGTGTAGACGACCTCCTGCCCCGGCGTGAACGACTCCACCTCGTAGGCGCCGGTGCCCACCGGCGTGGTCGCCAGGTCTCCCGACTCCAGCGCCTTGGGCGAGATCATCGCCCCGCCCAGGCCGCTGGCCAGTGTGGAGAGGATCTCGGTACTCGGCTCGGCCAGTCCGATCTCCACGGTGTCGTCGTCGACCACCGTCACCTCGCTGACGTTGGCCAGGTTGGCCTGAAGGGCCGTCCCCTCGGCGGCGCGGAAGTCGTCGAGGTTCGCCTTGACCGCCTCGGCGTCGAAGGCGACGCCATCGGTGAAGGTGACGTCGTCGCGCAGCTCGAGCGTCAGCGTCTTGCCGTCCCCGGAGAACTCCCACTCGGTGGCGAGCATGGGCTCGTACTCCGAGTCCGGGTTGATCTGGATCAGTCGGTCGTACACCGGCCAGGTCGCGATCAGCATCTGGATCGGCTCGGCGGCCTGATGCGGATCCAGGCTCTTGGCGAGCGGATAGGCGATGCGGAGGCCAGACTCTGCCCCGCCGCCGTCACTGCTGCTCCCGCCTCCGCATCCGGCAAGAACGGTCGCTGTCGCCACCGCTGTCATCACGGCTGCCAACCGCCGGGCTCGGTTCGCCCTGGTGCTCCACCTCATCGCAGTCCCTCTCGCATGTCGGCCCAGGTCGGCCAAACTGTCGGCGAACGTAGGTGCGTCCGGCCCAGGTTCGGGGAGTGATCCCGATCACCGAGACCGCCGCTCGCGGCCCCGTTCCGGCGCTGGATCATCCACCTCGAATGCGCCCTGACGGGTGCTCCTGGGAGACCCGGACCGCTGGCGCCGCCGCCCCGGCCGCCGGTCTCCATCACCACCCCTGAGCGAGGAGACTCCGCAGTGACACAGGCATCGACGCCACAGCCACCCACCGGACCGGTGATCGGACGCACCTTGGAGGAGTCGACCCCCTGGCACCCCGAACGTCCCCGTCCGGCCGGCGCGCCGAACGTGGTCGTCGTCGTACTCGACGATGTCGGCTTCGGCCAGCTCGGGTCGTTCGGCGCTGACATCGCCACCCCGACGATGGACCGACTGGCCGCGGACGGGTTGCGGTACAACCGGTTCCACGTCACCGCGCTCTGCTCGGCGAGCCGGGCCGCGCTGCTGACCGGCCGCAACCACCATGCCGTGGGTATGGGACTGCTGGTCGACCTCCCCACCGGGTTCCCGGGCTACTCGGCCCGCATCCCGAAGTCGGCCGCGAGCGTGGCGCGGGTGCTGCGTGACGAGGGCTGGAGCACCATGGCGGTCGGCAAATGGCATCTCACGCCCCGCAACGACCGCTCTGCGGTCGGACCGTTCGACACCTGGCCTCTCGGGCTCGGGTTCGAGCACTACTACGGCTTCCTGCACGGTGACGCCAACCAGTGGACGCCCAACTTGGTGCGGGACAACTCCTTCGTCGAGCCCCCCGCCGGCCCCGAGGACGGCTACCACCTGACCGAGGACCTGGTGGACCAGGCGCTGGGGATGGTGCGCGACCAGCAGAACGCCGCCCCGGAGAAGCCGTTCTTCCTCTACTTCGCCCCCGGTACCGCGCACGCGCCGCACCAGGTGCCCTCGGCGTGGTCCGACCAGTACGCCGGCCATTTCGACCAGGGCTGGGAGCGGTGGCGCGAAGAGGTCTTCGCTCGTCAGGTCGCCGCCGGAGTCGTCCCAGAGGGCGCACCGCTGACGCCGCGGCCGGACTGGCTGCCCGACTGGAGCCGGTTGTCCGCGCAGGAGCGCCGGCTCTTCGCCCGCTTCCAAGAGGTCTACGCGGGCTTCATCTCCCACTTCGACCACCACCTCGGCCGGCTGATGGCAGGACTCGAGCAGATGGGGGTCAGCGACAACACGATGGTGATCCTCACCTCCGACAACGGCGCCAGCGCCGAGGGCGGCGAGGTCGGCTCGATCAACGAGCACCGGTACGGCTATCGCGTTCCCGACAGCCTCGAGGACAACCTCGCCGGCATCGACGACATCGGTGGTCATCGGGCCTACAACCACTATCCGTGGGGTTGGGCGTGGGCCGGCAACTCCCCGTTCAAGCTCTGGAAGCGGCACACCTGGCTGGGCGGCACCCGCACGCCATTGATCGTGAAGCCTGCCGGCGGCACGCCGGACGCGGGCGCGGTGCGGCACCAGCTGAGCCACATCGTCGACATCTTCCCGACCATCCTCGACGTCTGCGGTGTCACCCCACCCGACGAGGTCGACGGGGTGGCGCAGCAACACATCGACGGCACATCGATGGTGTCCACGTTCACCGACTCCGCCGCGCCCGACGTCACCACGACGCAGTACTTCGAGATGACCGGCTCGCGCTCGATCATCCACGACGGCTGGAAGGCGACCACCGACCACGTCCCCTCCGGCATGCTCGACGAGGAGAAGCTCCTGCCCGGCAGCCGCGACCTGGAGTCCGACCGGTGGAGTCTCTACCGACTCGAGGACGACTTCGCCGAGGTCAACGACCTCGCCGACGAGTACCCCGCGGTGGTCGCCGACCTGGAGCGGGTCTGGTGGGCCGAGGCCGAACGCAACCAGGTGCTCCCGCTCCAGGACGACATGCAGGGGCGGATCGGAGCGATGGAGCCGCCGCTGTGGCCCTCGCCGGCCCGGATGGTGATCCACCCCGGCGGCTCGCCCGTCGCCGACGAGATGGTGCCGACGCTGGCCGACGGCACCACGGTCGAGGCCGACGTCGAGATCCCCGAGACCGGCGGCTCCGGCGTCCTGGCCGCGATGGGCGACTGGACCAACGGCTGGGCCCTCGTCGTCCTCGACGGTGCGCCCGCCATGCTGCTCAACCTGACCAGCACGCCGTACGCCGTGCGCACCTCGACCGAGCTGCCGCCGGGCCGTCATCGGATCGGGTTCCGGTTCGACACCGAGGCGGGTCTCGGGGTGCTGCTCTGCGACGACGAGGTCGTGGGCAGTGCAGCACTGCCCGAGGGGATGGGCACGAGCGGACTGCAGATCGGCGGCGGCGGACTGCGGGTCGGCCATGACGCGGGATTCCCGGTCAGTGAGGACTACCGGCCGCCGTTCCGCTGGAACGGCACGCTGCACACGGTGACGTTCCACGGACCGGCCGCGCGATCCGCCGAGGACCGGACCGCGCTGCTCGGCGCGCTGATCCGCAAGGAGTGACCGCCAACCGCACGGAAGTCCCAGACGGGGGTTCGGTCGACCAGACCGGACCCCCTTCTGCGGTCAGGCGGCCGGGGGCGAGACAGGTCAGACCAGGTGGTCGGCGACCGGGAGGCCGAAGGCGTGACGGCCGTAGGCGGTCAGCGCACGGCCGACGTCGTTGGCGACATGCACGCTGCCGGCGTGGGCGTCCCGCCAGGCCCGCTCGATCGGGTTGCCACGGTTGAGGGAGTTGCCGCCGGCAGCCTTGAACAGCCGCTCGGCGGCGTGGACGGCGCGCTCGGTCGCCAGCACCTGGTCGCGGCGCGTGCGCACGCGGAGGGCGAGCTCGATCGGTGCCTCGCCGGAGGCGGCCGCGACCAGGTCGCCCAGGTTGTGCCGCAGCTGGAGCCAGGAGGCGTCCAGCTCCGACGAGGCCCGGGCAATCGCCTCCTGGGCGAAGGCGTCGTCGGCGAACCGTCCGCCCGAGGGACTGACCCGGACCCGGTCCCGCATGTGCTCCAGCCAGGCGTCGATGCAGCCGCCGACCGCGCCGAGCACCGGCGCGGTGACCGCGGTGGTGAAGACCGAGGCGAAGGGCAGCCGGAACAGCGCGCCGGTGTTGACCGCGAGGCCCGGGGCGCGCTGGTCGTCCTGGTCCTCGTGGGCGAGCAACCGATGGGACGGCACGAACACGTCCTCGACGATCAGGTCGTTGCTGCCGGTCCCGCGCAGCCCGACGACATCCCAGGCGTCGTGGACCCGGAAGTCGGTGCGCGGCACGAGCACCGTGACGAACCGCGGCTCGCCGCCGGTGCCGCCGGAGGCGAGCGCGCCGAGGAGGGCCCAGTCAGCGTGGTCGCAACCGGAGGAGAACATCCAGTGCCCGGAGAGCCGATACCCGCCGGCCGTCTCCTCCAGCTGTCCCACGGGTGCGTAGGCGGAACAGACAACCGCGTCGGGGTTCTCCCCGAAGACCTCGTCCTGCGCCCGCTCGTCGAACAGACCGACGTGCCAAGGGTGGACGCCGAGGATCGAGGCCACCCACCCTGTCGACCCGCAGGCGCCCGCGATGGCGCGGACGACATCGAAGAATTCTTCGGGGTGGGCCTCGGTGCCGCCGTACCGTTTCGGCTGCAGCATGCGCAGCACGCCGGCCGAGATCAGCGCGTCGAGCGTCTCGGCCGGCAGCCGGCGTTCCTCGTCGGCGATCCCCGACCGCGCGGCGATCGTGGGGAGCACGGGGCGAATGGCGTCGAGTACAGCGGTCACGTGAACGATGCTCCCTCCCGGATCACACCCTTCGGAGGATCATCCCGGCGAGCGGGACCGGCCCTGAGCCTCGCCACCCGGCCGGGAGCCGTGGTCGGCTCAGCGCGTCGCCGCCCGGCCGGCGCGGCGCCCGAAGAAGGTGCCGTCCCCGAGCGAGGTGCCGCTGACGTAACCGGCTCCGTGGATGCCCGAGGCGGCTCGGCCCGCGGCGTAGAGTCCCTGGATCGGCCGCTCCTGAGCGTCGAGCACGGCGCCGTCCAGATCGGTACGCAGTCCACCGAGCGTGAAGCCGGAGGCCCCACCCGGGCCGGACCCGCCGAAGCCCGCTGTCGCGTCGATGACGGCGTACGGCGCTCGCAGAGGACGCAGCCACCGCGGGTCCTTGTGGTGCACGCGGTCCGCGCCCGCCGCGGCGTCGGCGCCGTACCGGGCAAGCGTCGCCGCCAGCGAACCGGCCGGGAAGCCGGCTGCGACCTCGAGCTCGGCGACGTCCTCGCTGACGGCCAGCGGCTGCACGCCCCAGCGCTCCGCCTCGGGGACCGCCTCCCAGCCCTGCTCGTCCACGACGGTGAACCAGGGACCGGGTTGGTGCAGAACGGCGATCTGGCTGAAGCGTCCGGGATAGACGTCCTCGTTGACGAACCGCTCCCCACGGGCGTTGACGATCATCCCGTGACAGGCCAGCGCCGGGACGACCGAGAGCGCGATCTGGGTCGCGCTCATCCGTCGCACGGTGCCGCCGACCGAGAGTCCGAGCCGGATCCCGCTGCCGTCGTCGCGACCGTCGCTGACCCGTCGGTGGCCGACCAGCGCCGGGACGTGATCGGCGACCATCGACTCCTCGTCGGCGAACCCGCCGGTGCTCAGCACCACCGCCGGTGCGTGGTAGGACAACTCCTCGCCGAACCTGCGAGCACGCACCCCGACCACCGCGCCCGAGGCATCGGTGACCAGCCCGCGAGCACGGGTGTCGGTGTGCACCTCCACGCCGACGCCGCGCGCCGAGGCGACGAGGCACTCCATCAGCA
This sequence comes from Nocardioides sp. BGMRC 2183, assembly GCA_008123405.1. Classification (GTDB taxonomy): domain Bacteria; phylum Actinomycetota; class Actinomycetes; order Propionibacteriales; family Nocardioidaceae; genus Nocardioides. Next base: position 287,799 of record VSSA01000001.1, on the reverse strand, counting down.
GCTGACCACCCGATCCGGGTGTCGCCGGCCGATGGCCGCGCGGTGCCGGGACGGCGGTCTCGGTGAACGGCCAGGCGTTCTCGCCCAACCACATCAGACCGTCCTCGGTCGGCGGCAACCAGGAGACGCCCTGATACAGGGACGGCTTGAACGGTACGCCGCGCTCGACCAGCCAGCGGTAGTGCTCCGGACTGCCCTCGCAGTAGAGGCGCAGCTTGGCATCGTCCGGATGCGGGCCGAGCGCTTGGTGCAGGTAGCGGAACATCTGCTCGGTGTCGTCCTCGACCCCGCAGGCGTGCTGCAGATCCGTGCCGCCACCGAGATAGACCTCGCCGCCGGACAAGGCCGATGAGCCCCCCGGCCCTCCGGCCGCCTCGAGGGCGATCACCCGCGCACCGGCCGCAGCGGCCTCGAAGGCCGCTGCGGCACCGGCGCAGCCGAGACCGACGACGAGAACGTCGGCGTCGAACCTCACGAGCGCGGGGCGAACGCCGCCAATGGCTCGGAACCGGACCAGTCGTGGCCCCAGTAGCTGTCCGCGGTGATCTCCTCGGCGGTGTAGGAGGTCTCGTTGACGAGCATTCCCTCGCAGCCGTACTCGATGTCCCACCCGCCGGGGGCACGGACGTAGAAGGAGATCATCTTGTCGTTGGTGTGTCGACCCAGCGTGGAGGAGATCGAGAACTCCCGGCGGCGCACCTCGTCGAGGGCCTGGCCGACGGCGTCCAGCGTGTCGACCTCGACCATCAGATGGATCATGCCCGGCGGCTGCTCGTTCGGGGCGGGGCAGACGGCGAGGCTGTGGTGGCGTCGGTTGATGCCGAGGAAGCGGATCCGGCTGGGGCCCTCGTGGATCTTCATGGCGCCGCGCGGCAGGAAGCCGAGCACCTCGCAGTAGAAGTCCACCGTCTCCTGCTGGTGGGGGGTCGGCAGCACGACGTGGCCGAGGCCCTCGGCACCGGTGTGGAAGCGCTGACCCCACCGGGTGAGCACCGGGCTGTGGTCGAGCACCGGCCCGAAGTAGACCTCCACCCGGGTGCCCGAGGGGTCCTCGAAGGCGATGGCCTGCTCGACGTCGAGCTCCGCGCACTCTTCGACGGTCAGCGTCTTCACGCCCCGGCCGGCGGCCTCCACGTCACGCTTGACCGCGTCGAGGGCGTACTGGTCGCGCACCTCCCAGCCGACGGCGAGCACCTTGTCGGTGTCCCCGGGCAACACGGCCAGACGGGACCGCCGCTCGTCGACACGCAGGTAGAGCCCGTCGGGGTCGGGACCGGAGCCGACGCCGAAACCGAGGGCGTCGATGGTCAGCTCGCGCCAACGAGCGAGGTCGCTGCTCTGCACTCGGAGGTATCCGAGGCTCTTGATGTGGGTCATGGTTGCTCCCAGGATCGATGTGGTTCGCGGACAGGTGCTGGTTCAGACCATCGAGCGCATCGGGCCCACCGGCGGCATCAGACCGAGGTCCGTGAGCGCGGCCCCGTGGAAGGTCGGTCCGGTGACGTGGATGGCGTGGGCGAGGCCGACGTGGGCGTCGCGCCAGAACCGTTGGATGGGGTTGCTCCGACGCATCGCGTTGCCGCCCGAGCGGGCCACCACCTCGTCCAGCGCGCGCACGGCGCGCCATGCGGCCTGCGCCTGGTTGCGACGCCCGACCGCGCGCTCGGCGTACGTCGGGGTGTGTCCGGCGGTCACCTTGTCGTGCATCTCGGTGACGTTGGCCAGCAGGGCGGCCCGGGACGCTGCGATGTCGGCGGCCGCCTCGCTGTAGGCGTACAGCGCGTACGGGTCGTCCTTGCTGACCACGCCGGTGACGGTGGTGCGGCCGGCCTGGTACTGCCGGTGCTGGGCCAGCCCGCCTTCGCAGATGCCGATGACCGCGGCGGTGATGCCGAGGGGGAAGGCAGCGGAGAACGGGACGTGGTAGATGGGGTTCTCGAGTCCCGCTTGCTGGGCGCAGGTCCCGTCGGAGACCTCCTCGTAGCGCAGCGTGCGGTATTCGGGGATGAAGGCACCGTCGACGACGATGTCCTTGCTGCCGGTCCCGCAGAGTCCGGTGACGTCCCAGCTGTCGGGCACGATCTGGTAATCCGCGCGGGGCAGGATGACGTGCTTCATCGCCCGCGGCACGACCGGATTGCCGTCGGCGTCGCCGACGACGGCGCCCAGGAAGATCCAGTCGCAGTGGTCGGTGCCGGAGGAGAAGGACCACCGGCCCTTCAGCACGTAGCCCGGCTCGCCGTCGCGGGTCGTGGGGGTCGCCACGCCCATCGGTGCGTACGGCGAGGCCAGCCAGGTGTCCGCGTTCTCGCCCCAGACCTCCTCCTGGACGCGGGCGTCGGCCATCGCGAGCTCCCACGGGTGGACGCCGACGATGCCGGCGACCCAGCCGGTCGAGCCGTCCAGAGAGGCGATCCGCATCACCGCCTGGGCGAACTCGCGCGGATGGGTCTCGAGCCCGCCGTGCTTCCTCGGCTGGAGCATCCGGATCACACCGGACTCCTGCAGGATCTCCGCGGCCCGGTCGTCGAGGCGACCGAGCGCTTCGTTGGACGGCCCGAGGCCGGCGATCTCGTCGGCGTGCTCATCGATGAACGCCAGCACATCGGCGGCGTTGTCGATCTTGTGGGTGGTCATGCGGGCGCTCCTGTCCGCGCCGGCACTGCCGTGGCGCTCGGGTCGGTGGAAACTGATGGCGCCGAATGGCGTCGGGTGAGGAAGGCGAGGACGGCCGCCTCCCACGCCGCCTGCTGCTCGATCATCGCCCAATGACCACAGCGGGGCAGGACGTGCAGCTCGGCGTGCGGGATCGTGCGCATCGCGATCAGCGCCATGTCGACCGGGCTGACCCGGTCGTCGCGGCCCCAGGTGAGCAGGGTGGGCGCGGTGATGCGGTGGAACATCGCCCAGTACGGCGCCCGGTCCGAGCTGGCGGCGAGCCGTTTGCGCTCCACTGTGGCGTGCCGGCCGTACATCCGGCGGGAGGCCTCCAGCGTCTCCGGCTCGGTCGCCTGCTCCCAGCGTTCCTGGATCATCTCGTCGGTGACCATCGCAGGGTCGTAGACCATCGACTCCAACCAGCGGACGAGTGTCTCGCGGCTGGGGTCCTCGACGAACTCGGTGAGCCGGATCAGTCCTTCGCCCGGGGAGGAGCTGAAGATGCTGGTGCCGACTCCGCCGACGGTGACGATGCGGGAGAACAGGTCGGGCTGCGCCATCGCGAGCTGGAGGGCGACCACCCCACCCATCGAGTTGCCGATGACCGGGAGACCACGCAGCCCGAGACCGTCGAGGAAGCGGACCGCCGCCGCCGGACCGGCGACGAACGGCGACTGGTCAGTGTCGTGGCTGACCCCGAAACCGGGGAACTCCAGCACCAGGCACCGGAAGTGCTGCGACAGTGCCGGAAGGTTGTGCCGGTAGTTGCGCCAGCCGGTCACGCCCGGGCCGCTGCCGTGCAACAGCAGCAGGGGCGGTCCGTCACCGACCTCGTGGTAGCGCAGCACACCCTTCTCGGTGGGCAGCTCGCGCAGGGTGGACTCCCGATCGATCGTCACTGCCCTCCCCCGTTCGTGGTGAGGACGTATCCCTCGAAGCCCGCGTCGCGCACGTCGTCACACATCTTGCGGAACGTGCCGAACCCGCCGATGTAGGGCATGAAGGTCTGCTTCTTGCCCTCGATGTTGGCGCCCATGTACCAGGAGGCGGCCCGGACGAACAGGGTCTTCGAAGCGACCTCCTCGAGGTGCTCGGTCCACTTCTCCGCCGCGTCCTGGCGCGGTTCAGCGGTGTCGATGCCCTGCTCGTGGCAGGTCTGCAGCAGCGCCAAGCACCAGTCCACCTGCTGCTCGGAGTGGGTCATCATGTTGGCCAGCACACCCGGAGCGCCGGGGCCGCTGATCGAGAACAGGTTCGGGAAGCCGGGGATGCCCATCCCGAGGTAGGTCACCGGTCCGTCCGCCCAGACGTCGGAGAGCCGGGCGCCGCGGGCGCCCTTCGGGTCGATCCGGGTCAGTGCGCCGGTGAGGGCATCGAAGCCGGTCGCGAAGATGATGACGTCCAGCTCGTAGGAGCCCTGCTCGGTCTTGATCCCCCAGTCGGTGACCTCGGTGATCGGGTCGCGACGGAGGTTGACCAGCTCCACGTTGTCGCGGTTGAACATCTCGTAGTACCCGGAGTCGGTCACGATCCGCTTGGTGCCGATCGGGTAGTCCTTGGGGATCAGGTCGTCGGCGACCTGCGGATCCTGGACGATCTCGCGGATCTTCTGCTCGGCGAACTCGCGGGCGTAGTCGTTGGCCACGATGTCGGAGCTCTGGTCCGGGAAGGTCTTCGAGAAGAGTACGCCGCCCTCGGCCCACCGCGCCTCGAAGGCGGCGCGGCGCTCCTCGGCGTCGACCTCGGTCGCCTTCTTGGTGTGCGACACGTGCGGGCTGGCGGCGGCGGCGTACGCGGAGACCTCCCGGCGGTGGGGGTACTCCTCCTGGATCTTGCGCTGGTCCTCCTCGGTGAAGACACGGTTCGGCGCCGGCACGGTGTAGTTCGCAGTGCGCTGGAAGATCGTCAGCGAGCGTGCCTGCCTCGCGACGATGGGCGCCGCCTGGATCCCGGAGGAGCCGGTGCCGATCAGACCGACCCGTTTGCCGGTCAGGTCGACCGGCTCGTGCGGCCACATCGCGGTGAAGTACGTCTCGCCGGCGAAGCTGTCGACACCCGCCAGCCGGGGCTTGATCGGCTCGGACAGCGAGCCGGTCGCCATCATCAGGAACTTCGCGCGGTGGGTCTCGCCGGCCTCGGTCGTCACGCTCCAGGTCGACGTGGCCTCGTCGAAGACCGCGTCGGCGACCCGGGTGTCGAAGAGGAAGCGCTCACGGATCCGGTATCGGTCGGCGACGTGATCCAGGTAGGACCAGATCTCGGCCTGGGTGGCGAACCGCTCCGACCACTGCCACTCCTTCTCCAGTTCACGGTCGAAGGAGTAGGAGTAGTCCACGCTCTCCACGTCGCAGCGGGCGCCCGGGTAGCGGTTGAAGTACCAGGTCCCGCCGACGTCGGACCCGGCCTCCAGGCCGAGTACGTCGAGGCCGGACTCGGTGGCCTTGTGAACGGCGTACATGCCGGCGATGCCGGCACCGACGACCAGCAGGTCCCGGGTGGGGGCGGCGCTCATCTGGTTGCCTTCCTGATCGTGAGCGGATGTGGGGTTCATGCGGTGAGACCTCCGTCGACGGTGTGATCGCCACCGGTGCTGAATCCGGCGGCGTCGCTGCACAGGAATGCGACCAGGGTGGCGACCTCGTCCGGTTCGGCAGCGCGGTTGAGCGGCAGTCCGTTCCAATCCACCTTGTCGGCCAGCATCATGCCGGTCTGGATCGGGCCGGGGCAGACACTGTTGACCCGGATCCCGCGGGCGCCGAGCTCCCGGGCGGCGGCTCGGGTGATCCCCCGGATGCCGAACTTGGTCGCCGAGTAGGGCACCGCCTCAGCCAAGCCGCTGAGACCCGCGGTCGAGGCGATGTTCACGATGGCTCCGCCATCGGACATCCGCCGGGCTGCCTCGCGGACGCCGTAGAGCGTGCCACGCAGATTGACGTCGATGGTCAGGTCGAGCTCGTCATCGCTCCACTGGCCGAGCGGCGCTCGCCGGTAGACACCGGCGTTGTTGACCAGCAGGTCGAAGGAACCGTGCCGTTGGATCGTGGAGTCGACCGCATCCTGCCACTCGGCCGGGTCGCGGACGTCGAGCACGACCGCGTCGACGCCGGACGCCTCCGGCTGGGCCAGATCCGCGGCGACCACGGTCGCGCCGTGCCGGGCCAACCGGGTGGCGATCGCCGCCCCGAGGCCCCGGCCGGCGCCGGTGACCAAAGCGACCCGGCCCGTGAGGTCGACGTCGAATCCACTCACCCCGCGCCCTCCGTCCGAGATCCGAAAAGTGCCCGCAGGTCGGACCAGAGCAGCTCTCGCGCGGACGCACCGGCGCGCAGCGCCATCATGGTGAGAAAGCCGTGGAAGAGGCCGGGGTAGGTGCGGCACACCACCGGCACGCCGGACGCGGCCAGCAGGCGGGCGTAGTCCTGTCCCTCCGAGCGCAGCGGATCGGCGCCGGCGACGGCGACCACGGCGGGCGGCAGGCCCGCGTGGTCGGCGGCGCGGACGGGTGCGGCCAGATGCGCCGGTTCGGGAAGCCCGTCGAGCAGGTACTGCTGCCAGTACCACTCCATCGCGGGCCTTCCGTTGTAGGGGCCGTCGCCGTACGCGGCGAAGCTCGGGGTGTCGCAGGCGGGGTCGATCACCGGGTAGATCAGCGCCTGGCCGGCGAGCACCGGCCCGCCACGGTCCCGGCACATCAGCGCCGTCACCGCGGCCAGGTTGCCGCCGGCGCTGTCGCCGGCGATCACGACCCGAGTCGGGTCCGCGCCGATCTCCTCGGCATGCTCCACGGCCCAACACGTCGCGGTGTAGGTGTCCACGGCCGCCGCCGGTGCGGGGTGCTCGGGCGCCAGTCGGTAGTCGACCGAGACCACGACCGCGTCCACCGCACGGGCCATGGCCCGGCAGAAACCGTCGTGGGAGTCGAGGTCGCAGAACACGAATCCGCCACCGTGGGCGAACACGATGAGTGGGCGGTCGGGGCATTCGCCGTGCGGCTGGTAGATCCGGGCGCGGATCCCGCCTTCCGCTGACGGGATCCGGATGTCCTCGGCGGAGCGCACGTCGTCCTCATTGCTCACCGCGGCGCGGCGCGCGGCGATGGCGGCGCGGGCCGCGGGACCGGTCATCTCTTGGACCGGTGGGAATCCCTCGCTGAGGAGGGCGATCGTCGTCGCCACCTCGTCGTCGATCACGACCCAAGCCTCCTTCGCCTCGCCCGGTTGGGGTGTTTCTCGGAACGTAGGAGTCCGATCCGCCGGCAAATCAGGTGATCCCGATCACCGGGACGTCCCCGGGTGCTCCCGGTGATCGGGACGGCCGCGCCACGACGAACGGGCGAACCTAGCGTGCTGTCATGACCGCCTCCGCCTTCCGCAGCATCGGACCGTCCGTGGCCCCTCAGCCGGTGACCCGACGGTTGAACCCGGAGCCGGCCGCCATGCGCAGTGCGTTGGGTGCCTTCGCCAGCGGAGTGACCGTGGTGACCGCACTCTCCGGTGACGAGCCGGTCGGATTCACCTGCCAGGCGTTCTCCTCCCTGTCGCTGGACCCGCCACTGGTGCTGTTCTGCGCCACCCGCGAAGGGCGGGCGTGGCAGCGGATCCGAGAGGTTGGCCGCTTCTGCGTCAACATCCTCGCCGAGGACCAGACCGAGGTCTGCTTCCGCTTCGGCACCCGGACCGGTGCCCGGTTCGACGGCTTGGACTGGGAGCGTTCGGGGTGGGGGACACCTTCGATCCCCGGTACCGCCCTCCGCGTCCACTGCGACCTCGACGCCGTCCATCCGGGGGGCGACCACGACATCGCCGTCGGCGCGGTGCTCGATCTCGAGCTGACCCACGGCGAGCCCCCGCTGTTGTTCCACCACGGCCGGCTCGGCGGTGTCGACGTACGTCAGCAGCGGGGCCGGCGCTGGGACCGCGGCGACCGCTGGGGCTGAGAACGCAACGCGACGTGCCGTGCCTATGATCGGTGTCACACCGGCACGCGGGCGGGTGACACAGCGGGAGAGGGACGACAGCACGTGGCCAAGGAGTCGGCACCGGTGTCAATGGTCGAGCGCATCGCGCTGATCATGCAGATCTTGGACGAACCGGGAGTGCGCTACCGACTCGACGAGGTGGCGGTCCGCGCCGGCCTTCCTCGATCGACGGTCCACCGGATCCTCGACCAGCTTCTCGCCACCGGGTGGGTGCAGCGTCGTACCGACGGCTATGCGCTGTCGGCCGGCGCAACGGCGTCGCGGAACGCGCCCTCGGAGCACCCCGAGCTCCGGTCGGTCGCCGCACCTGTGCTCAACCGGCTCCACCTCGACACCGGACTCGCCGTCCATCTCGGCGTGCTGACCGGCCCCGAGGTGCTGATCCTCGATCGCGTCGTCGGCCGCAGCACGATCGGTCTCCCGACCCGGGTCGGCGGGCGGGTGCCTGCGCACGCCACCGCGCTGGGCAAGGCGATGCTCGCCACCCTCTCCCCCGAGGACATCGACGCGCTCTTCAAACCCGGCATCACCAAGCGCACCCCGCGCACCATCGGCCATCTCGCCACACTCCACCAGGAGCTGGGCAAGGTGCGCGGGCGCCGCAACCTGGCCTACGAGGACGGCGAGTTCGTGCTGGGCGTCTCGGCGATGGGCGTCCCGATCACCGGCAGCGAGGGTCTGGTCGGCGCCGTGTCGATCGGCGGCATGCTGCCCTTGGAGAACATCGAACGTCTGGGCCCGCTCCTGCTACGGGCGGCATCACACGTCAGTCACAAGCTCGCGGACCAGACCGGCGTGCCGGAACATCCACTGCCCGAGTCCGACGGCACCCTCGGCCGGCTGTTGGCGGCGCTGCCCGACGACGGCTGGCTCTGACCCCGGACCGACCCGATTCCGGTAGATCCAGGGCGAGCGGGTCTCACCACCACCGGTCGCTGATGTCGGCGCCACACGCCCAACGGCCATAGATACCGAGCACATCGTCAGCGGAGTTGGCGAGGTTCGCCTGGGCCACCTGCGCCTCCCGCCAGGCCCGCTGGAGCGGGTGGTGACGCGTCCACGCCTCGGCACCGGCTGCGTCGAGGAAGACGCTGACCGCGACGCTGGCCCGGCTGGCTGAGAGCGCCTGATCACGACGAGCCCGGATCGCCAGTGCCAGCTCAGGGACGACGTCGGTGCGCGCCTGGTCCATCAGCTCCTGGACGTTGCGCTCCACCTGCGCCCATGCAGCATGGAGGTCGGCCACCGCACGAACGACGGCCGGCAGCGCAGCGACCTCCGGCCGGTCCTCGACCATGGCGAAGTAGGCACCCTCGGCCGCCCCGAGGCTCGGCACCGCCACCGCGTGGGTGTGGATGGCGGAGTACGGGAGCCGGAAGACCGGTGCCAGCCGGGCGGCCGCCTCCCGATCACCGAGCTGACTCCGGGCCCGTGAGCCGAACACCCGGTAGTCAGGCACGAACGCGTCCTCGACGGCGACCGCGTCGGCCTCGATGGCGCGCAGTCCGATCGGATCCCAGGTGCGCTCGACCGTGTAGTCATCTGCGGGCACGATCACATCCAGATAGTCGACGGGCTCACCCTGCTCGTCGAGCAGGACTGCCGCCAGGAAGCACCAGGCGGTGTGCCGGGCTCCGGTGGCAGTGCGCCATCGCCCCCGCAGTCGGTAGCCGCCCCGGACCCGGGTCATCGTGCCCTCGGGCAGATAGCACGAGGAGAGCAGCGCCGTGCTGTCGGCGCCCCAGACATCGTGCTGGGCCCGATCGTCGAACAGCGCGAGATGCCAGGCATGGGCACCGAGCTGCGAGGCCAACCACCCGGTCGCGGTGCAGGCTCGGGAGAGCAGCCTGATCGCGCGGAAGAACACGACGGGATCGCCCTCCAGCCCTCCGTAACGCGCGGGCTGGAACGTCCGCAGCAGCCCGGTGGCGCTCAATCGCCCGAGGACGTCCGTGTCCACAGCACCTTGGACATCGACCTCGGCGGCGTGCGGAGCGATGTCACGGGCGATCTTCCGCACCTCGGCCAGCACGCCGGGCGACTCCTCATCTGCAACGGTCACGGGCCCACCCTCTCCTGTCATCCTGCATGGATTGTGCCGCGTCCCGAAGGACGCGACTCCCCGAGGCCCGATGGTCGGTCGATACCACTAGTCTGAGACGTCCGTTCTTGCCACGCCAGAGGAGGCGCCGCGTGAGGAGTGCCGTCCACGACCGGGTCGCCGAACTGGTGCCGCGGATCCGAGAGGGGGCGGCGCGGACCGAGGCGGAGCGGCGCATCTCTACCGAGCTGTTGGCCGCCTTGATGGACACCGGCCTGTTCGCCGCGTCTCATCTCGGCGACCCGGACGAGCACGCCGCCGAGCTGCTCCACGTCGTCCATGCGCTGACCGGTGCGTGCGGGTCCACCGGATGGCTGGCCGCACACGCCGGCGCCACGCCCTGGCTGGTCGACCTCCTCCCCCCGCAGTCGCGCCAGGCGCTCCGCGGCCCGTCGGGTGCGGACCCGATCGTGGCCTTCAGTCTCGACGACGGCGGGCGACTCGTCGAGACCGACGACGGACTGCGGCTCACGGGACGCTGGACCCGCGTCACCGGCGCTGCCTACGCCGGGTGGCTGGTGCTGTGCGTCCGCCTCCCGGCCGCCGGCGCCGGCAGAGCGCTCGGGCTCGTCCTCGTTCCGGTCGCCGAGTGCCGGCTGGCCGACAGTGCCGACACGATCGGGCTGAGCGCGATCGGCGCCTGCGAGGTCGGTGTCGAGGACGTTCTCATCCCCAGCGGCCGTTGGTGCGCCCTCTCCGGCGAGCACGCTCCGAGTGGTCTGCTCCCGATCGGAGCCGCCGCCGCTATGGCGCTGTTGGGCGGTGCCCAGGGCGCACTGGACGACCACTGCACCCAGATGCGCCACCGCATCGACCGCACTCACGGCGGCGAACAGATTCGGACGGGCGACCGCTCACCGACCATGATCGGCCGCGCCGCCACCATGCTCGACGCTGCTCAACTGCTGTTGCAGGGCCCCGACGTGCCCGATGCCCTGCCGCAGGACCCCTATGAGCATCAGACCTACGCCGTCAACCGGGCCGTTCAGGCGACCGAGCTGGTGTTCAGCAGCTCGGCTTCGCACGCGCTCGCCGACGACGATCCGGTCGCGCGGCTGTGGCGCGACGTCCGGGTGGGTGCGCGGGAAGCCGGCGACCTCACCGCGAGGCTCCGGATGCTCAGCGTGTGAGCTCGGCCGGCGCGGCGGCGTCGTCGGGGCGGGCAGGCTCGACGAACACCGTGCGCAGCCGCTGGAGGGTCGCCTCCGACAGCCCGTGCTGGAGGAGATAGCCGGCTCCGCCGCCGTAGCCCTCGTGCAGGGTCTCGATCACGCCACGGATCGCGACGGTGTCGACGCTCATGGCACCGTTCGCCACCGGCGGCAGGTTCTGGTACGCCGGAATCCCGATCAGCCGCCTGCGGATCTGGTGTTCCCGTTCCGCGGTGAGTGCGTAGTCCTCGACGATGTCGTCGGGCGCAACGCCCAGGGCGTCGTACAGCACCGCCGCCAGCACGCCCGTGCGATCCTTTCCGGCAGCGCAGTGGAAGAGGACCCCATGGCGCGTCGCGTCGGCGATGACCTCCGCGGCGGTCGCGAACGAACGTCCGCTGCCCGCGAGCAGCTGCTGGTAGGTCCGTCCGAGATCGGTGTTCTTCGGGACGACCACGTCCAACGAGGTGTCCTCGTCCTTGCGGACCGGCAGCCCGATGACCTCGAGACCGGCGGCGGTGAACCTGCCGTGCCCCTCGCGTTCTGCCTCGTCCGGCAGCCGCAGGTCCAAGATCGTGCGCACCCGACGGCGCTCCACCAGCTCGATGACGTCCTCGGCAGTGCCTTGCTGCAGCGTCGAAGCACGGAAGGCCACCCCGAAGCGCGTCCGGCCCCCCTCGGCCACGGGCACTCCGCCGAGGTCACGGACGTTGTCGATCTCCGTCAGCAGTACCCAACGCTCCTGCTCAGCACCGGTCGTCACGTCCAGGTTCATGGCTACCTCTCCTCGGTCGGTCCGCCCATGGTTTCCGCAGCCCGGGGCCAGCTCGGCGCGCGTCCCGCTGGGTGGGAGAACTCTTCTCGCGAGACGTGAGCGCGGTCACGCTGGCGCTCACATCGAGTGAAGGAGATGCGAATGATGGGTGGACCGACGGTGACGACCGAGCTCGAGATGCTGCGCGCCGTGGAGCTGAAGAGTCGGGTGCGTCCCGAGGACGTGGCCGAGCCGCTCGCCATCTCGCCCGAGCAGGCGGGCGACGAGCTCGCGGCACTGGTCGAGCGCGGGCTGGTGGCAGCCGCCGGGCGAGGGTTCCGGATCTCACCGGAGGGCAAGCAGCATCTCGCGGTGCTGCTCGAGGAGGACCGCGCCGGCATCGACAACGCCGCCCTGGCCGTCGCCTACGAGGAGTTCTGCGTCTTCAATTCCGAGCTGAAGCAGATCATCACCGACTGGCAGGTCGGTCCCTCCGGCGCCCCCAATGACCACACCGACGCAGCGTACGACGCCCACGTGCTGGACCGTCTCACCAGCCTCCACCACCGCTTCCAGCCGTTGCTGGAACGGTTCGGCAGGATCGCACCGCGGCTGCAGGCGTATCCCCGTCGGTTCGCCCACGCCTGCGAGCGGATCGCCGCCGGGGAGACCCTCTGGGTGGCCCGCCCGATCACCGACAGCTTCCACACCGTCTGGTTCGAGCTGCACGAGGACCTCATCCAGCTCAGCGGCCGCACCCGCGCCGAGGAGGCCGCGGCCGGGCGAGCCCACTGAGCATCCACAGATGTGAAACGCGCCGACCCACTCGGGTCGGCGCGTTTCACATCTGCATGTCGACGGGGCGGTGCTCAACCTCGGTTCTTCGCGGCCTCGAGGATGATATTGGCCGGGGCCGTCGGGTTGGTCGGGTCGAGCAACTCCTCCGCGGCTGCGATCAGACGGACGAGGTAGGGATCGGGGGCAGCGCCCGTGGTGGCGGCGACGCGGCCGGGCCAGACCCGACCCGAGGCGCCGTCGACCGTGATCTCCCGGCCGGCCAGCGCTTCCAGGACACCATCGCCGCATCCGACCACGCACGGTCGACCGATCTCGCGGCTCACCACCGCAGCGTGAGAGGTGGCGCCGCCGAGCTCGGTGACGATCGCGACGGCGGCGAGCATGCCATGCAGGTCGTCCGGCGACGTCGTCGCGCGGACCAGTACGACCTCCTCCCCCGCATCGGCGCGCTCCTCTGCCTCGTCGGGGTCGGTGACCGCCACTCCGGTGGCCAGGCCGGGACAGGCCGGTACGCCCGAGGCGACGACGGCATCGTCGCTCTCGCCGGCGCCACCCGCGGCCACGGTCCGGACCTGCTCGGCGCTGACCCGGGCGAGGGCGTCGGCGGGTGAGAGGAGTCCCTCGTCCATCATGTCCACCGCGATCCGCACCGCGGCGGCGGCGGACCGCTTCGCGGGCCGAGACTGGAGCAGCCACAGCCGGCCGGCCTCGACGGTGAACTCGATGTCCTGCACGTCGCCGCCGACGCGCTCCAGGGTGTTCGTGACGTCGAGCAGCTCAGCATGCACGTCCGGCATCCGCTCGGCCAGGGTCACCAGCTGCAACGGCGTGACCCGCCCTGAGACGACGTCCTCGCCCTGGCCGCGCGGCAGCCACTCGCCGAACGGCTCCGGTGTCCCGGTGTTCGGGTCGCGGGAGAACAGGACCCCGGTGCCGGAGTCGTCGTCGAGGTTGCCGAAGACCATCGCCTGGATGGTCACGGCGGTCCCGAGATCGCCGGCGATGCCGCGCGAACGCCGGTAGGTCTGCGCCCGCGCCGACTGCCATGACCCGAACACGGCCGCGACCGCCCCGCGCAACTGGTCCCAGGCGTCGTCGGGCACCGACACCTCCGCGTCCTCGGCGACCCCGAGCACGGTCTCGCGATACTGCCGCACGAACCGGTCGCGGGTGTCGGCGACGTAGCCGGCATCGCCGGTCTCGTCGGTGAGCGCGGCCGCAGTCGCCTCGGTGAGCCCGAGGTTGAGCACGGTGTCCATCATCCCGGGCATGCTGATCGCCGCGCCGCTGCGCACCGAGACCAGCAGCGGACGCTCGACGGAGCCGAATCGGCGCCCGGTCTCGTCCTCGAGATGGGCGACGCCCTCACGGATCCGGGCCCACATCGGATCGGTGATCGTCTCTCCAGCGGCGTAGAACGCGGCGCAGTTCCCGGTGGTCAGGGCCACCGCGGGCGGTACCGGCAGCCCGCGAGCGCGCATCGCGTTGACACTCCACGCCTTGCCGCCCAACGCCTCGCGGCCGAGGTCGCAGTGCCCGTCGAGACGCACCACCTCGGCGGCGATGCCGTCGGCCACCGAGGGCGCGATCACGGGGGTGACCGGTGTGCTCACATTCATCTCCTACCTCTCAGAACGGGGTGCCGCTGAGGGCACCACCGTCGACGACGTACTCACTGCCGGTGCAATAGGTGGACTGGTCGGAGAGCAGGAACGCCACCAAGGGCGAGACCTCCTCCGGCTGCCCCCATCGTGGCACCGGGATCCTGCCGAAGATCTGCTCCGGCGAGGGTCGGACGCTGCCGGAGGGCGCCGTCATCGGCGTCGCGATCCCTCCGGGGTGCACCGAGTTCACCCGGATCCCGTCCGTGCCGAGCTCCTGGGCGGCGGCCTTGGTCAAGCCGCGCACCGCGAACTTGCTCGCGGTGTAGGCGCTCTGCGCCGGGCTGCCGACCAGCCCGTTGATCGAGGAGATGTTGACGATCGAGCCGCCCTCACCGGCGGCCATCACCGGCGCCACCGCCTTGATCCCCAGCCAGCACGAGGTGACGTTCACCTCGAGCACCCGCCGGAAACCATCGAGGTCCATCTCGGCGATCGGCTGCCGCACCAGGATGCCGGCGTTGTTGACCAGCCCGTCGATCCGCCCGAAGGTGTCCACCGCGGAGCGCACCATCTCCTCCCAGTCAGCCGGCTCGGTCACGTCCTGGTGTCGATAGAGCACCCGCTCGCCGAGATCTCTGGCGAGCAGTTCGCCCTCGTCGTCGAGCAGGTCACCGACCACGACCCGCGCACCCTCGGCCACCAGGTGCCGGACATGCTCGGCCCCCATTCCCCGTGCCCCTCCGGTGAGGACGACGACCTTCCGGTCCAGCGAACCCATCCTCGTCGAGCCTCGGTGTCAGGATCGTGCCGCGTCGCGGGCGGCGATGTAGCCGAAGACCATCGCCGGCCCGATCGTGGCGCCGGCGCCGGCATAGTCGTTGCCCATCACGGCCGCCGAGGCGTTGCCGGCCGCGTAGAGACCCGGGATCGCCGCGCCCGAAGCGTCGACGACACGGGCGCGCTCGTCGGTCAGCAGCCCGCCCTTGGTGCCGAGGTCGCCGGGTTCGATGCGCACCGCGAGATAGGGCGGCGCGTCGACCGGGCCGAGGACCGGGTTGTCCAGGGTGGGGTCGCCGTAGTAGCGGTCGTAGGCGCTCTCACCGCGGTGGTGGTCGGTGTCACGACCGGCGGCGGCCAGTTCGTTGAACCGGGCCACCGAGGCCTCGAGTGTGGCGGCGTCCATTCCGGTCTGCTCGGCGAGCCGGCGCAGCGAGGCCGCCTTGTGGGCGGTCCCGGCCTCGTACCACTCCGTTGGCAGGTCCTTGCCGGGGACGATGCCGCCGAACGGGTAGCGGCGCCGTGCTGTTTGGTCCTGAACGAACCACAGGTAGGGATGACCGCCATCGATCTGGTCGTGCACGAAGGTGACGTACGGCGCGGCCTCGTTGGTGAACCGGTCTCCTCGGGGGGTCAGGATCAGCGAGTTCGGGATCGACCGCTCTGCCACGAAGGAGTGCACCCGACCGGTCGACATCCGCATGGCGGGCATCCACCAGGCGTCGTCCATCAGGTCCACCGCGGCGCCGACCGACTGCCCGGCGAGGATGCCGTCTCCGGTGTTGGACGCCGCGCCGCCGGAGACGTCGGGCTGGCCGATCTCGGGCAGGTACTCCTTGCGCATCGCCTCGTTGTGGTCGAACCCACCAGTGGCCACGACAACGCCGCGGCGAGCACCGATCCGGTGCGACGCGCCGTCGCGCTCCACGACAGCGCCGGTGACGCGACCGGTCTCGTCACGGACCAGCTCGAGCAGCGGGGTGTCCAACCAGAGGGGGACGTCCAGGTCTGCCAGCGAGGCCCGCAGCCGTCCGATCAAGGAGCGGCCCAACGTGACGAGCCGCCGGCGGCGCAGCTTGTTCCACGTCGCCTGGACGCCGAGCCGGAGCGCCGTGCGCCGTCCGCGCCAGGTGCGCGTGATCATGTTGAGCTTAACGTAGTCGGCCCCGGTGAGCACGAGGCCTCCGGGCACCGCCATGGCACTCCCGGGCAGCGCGTCGGCGAGCTCACCGAGTACGGCCAGGTCGAACGGCGGGCATTCCACGCTGCGGCCTTCCGGTCGTCCGCCGGGCGCCTCCGGGTGGTAGTCGGAATAGCCGGGGCACCAGGCGAAGCGCAGGTGGCGGGTGCGGTCCCGGAACATCTCGAACATCGCCGGTCCTTCGTGCACCAGCGCCTCCAGGCGCGCCCGCGAGATGCGTCCCTCGGTGATGTGTTCGACGTACTCCAGCACCCGTTCCTCGGAGTCCGTGACTCCGGCGGCCTCGAGGACGTGGTTGTTCGGTGCCCAGACGGCGCCGCCGGACAGGGCCGTGCTGCCGCCGTACACCGAGGCCTTCTCCACGACCAGCACGTCGAGACCCTCGAGCGCACCGGTCAGGGCGGCGGTCATCCCGCCGGCGCCGCTGCCGACTACCAGCAGATCGACCTCGTGGTCGGCCGGACGCGCTGCGGTCATCGGAATCCTCCTGGTGGGTCTGGGCAGGTTGGCCCCGGGCCTGGGCCCGTGGATCTGAGGGGTCCACAGCAACGCATCCGGTCGCGGCGGCGGTGCGTTGTCCCATACAGCGAAACTCCGCGGCGGGGTACCGGTGAGCGGGATGCGGGCCCGATGAGTTGGATCGAGCGTTTCAGAGGGTGCCGATGACCTCGGCAGCGAACCGTCGCACCGCGCGGAGTCGGCCGGAGCGGTCGGCGCCACGGTCGCCGAAGTGACCCCACGGCGAGAGGTAGACGTCGGTGGCACCCGCGTCCTCGAGCCGCTCGAAGCCGTCCGCATCGGGCCGATCCTGGGGTGAGACGAAGACCGAGAACCGTGCCGATGTCCGACCGCACTCCGCGCGCAGGTCGTGAACGCGACGCACCAGAACCTCCAGGTCGGCCACGTCCAGGTTGGCCGAGATCCAGCCGTCACCGTGCCGGGCGGCGCGCCGCAGCGCGGCGTCACTGTGGCCGCCGACGCGGATCGGGACCGGAGTAGACGGTGCGGGCGAGATCATCAGCGGATCGAAGTCGTAGTGGCGGCCGTGGTGTTCCACCCAGTGCGGTCCGCCACCGCACACCGCGCGCAGGATCGAGATCGCCTCCGTGAGTCGCGCACCCCGGGTCCGCATGTCGGTGCCGGTGAACTGGAACTCCTCGGGCATCCAGGACACCCCGACGCCGAGGTCGACCCGGTCCCCGCTGAGCACCGCCAGGGTGGCGACCTGCTTTGCCAGCAGCAGCGGGTCACGCAACGGCACCTTCAGCACGGTGGGCTGGAACCGGATCCGGGAGGTCTGTGCGGCGAGTGCCGCGATGGCGACCAGCGGATCCGGCATCGCGGTGTCCGGTGCCCACCTACGGGCGCCGCCGGGGCTGTAGGGGTACTGCGCGGAGACCTGCTCGGGATACAACACGGAGTCCGGCAACGTGACGCCGGTGAATCCGGTCTCCTCCGCGGCCAGCACCAACTCGGGCAGGTCACCCGGCGCCACCATCGCCGCCGACATCCACCACCTCACCGCAGCACCAACTCACCGCAGCAGCACCGAGGTGTCACAGGCCGGTCACGGCGTCGAAGGGCGAAGTGACCAACGTGAACCCCTCCGGCAGCGGCGCCCGGCTCTCGTAGAGACGTCGGTAGTCGATCCGGGTGATCAACCAGCCACGCTCGGGATCGCGGCGGTAGGTGTCGGTGGAGAGCGATGCGCCCTCGACCACCAGGCCGAGGTCGGTGCACAGCGTGCGGTCCA
This sequence comes from Nocardioides sp. BGMRC 2183, assembly GCA_008123405.1. Taxonomy (GTDB): domain Bacteria; phylum Actinomycetota; class Actinomycetes; order Propionibacteriales; family Nocardioidaceae; genus Nocardioides. The sequence continues at coordinate 270,024 of VSSA01000001.1, read as the reverse complement.
CCATCGTCCAGGTGGCTCGGGCGCGGTCGCCCTCGACCTCGATGACCGGGTGTTGCAGCTGGTGCAGGGTGATCCGGTGCTCGGTGAGCCGCGAGCGCAGCTCGGCGACCAGTGCGTCGGCTCCCTCGGTGGCCAGGTCGGCGCGATAGCGCGCGACCATCTCAGGCGCCAGCGTGGCCGCGAGGCCGTCCCAGTCACGAGTGTCGACGCAGCTGGCGTAGCGGTACTTGAGGTGCTCGATCTCCCAGCGGTCAGTCACCGGCACAGTCCTTCGCCGCGAGGTAGCCGAACACCATGCCGGCCGCGATCGGGTTGCCACCGCCGGGGTAGGTGGTGCCGCTGACCGCCGCCATCGAGTTGCCGGCTGCATACAGGCCCCCGATGACCTCTCCAGAGGTGTCGAGCACCCGTCCGACCACGTCGGTGCGGAGCCCGCCCTTGGTGCCGAGGTCGGACAGCCCGAATGCCACCGCGTGGAACGGGCCCTTCTCGATCGGGACCATCGGCGACTCTCCACCCGAGAAGGCCCGGTCGTAGGGCTCGTCCCCGCGCCCGAAATCCGGGTCGCTGCCCTCGGCCGCGAGGCGGTTGAACCGCTCCACCGATTCCTCCAGTGCCGCTGCGGGGAGCCCGATCATCCCGGCCAGGTCCGTCAGGGAGTCCGCGGTGTGCCACAGCCCGGCGGCCCGGTAGTCGTCCGTTTCGCCGAGAGGAAGCGTCGTCGACCGCACCGGAGGACGTGCGCCGTCGCGGTCGTCGTAGATCATCCAGAACCGCTCGCCCAAGGAGCCGGCCCGCTGGGCGTCGATGATCGCCCGGCCGATCCGATCGTAGGGCCAGGACTCGTTGACGAACCGGCGTCCCTCGGTATCGACGAAGATCCCGCCGGTGAACCACAGTGAGAACGACGTGGTCCCGTCCGGATGCTCGATGCCGGGAGACCACCAGGCCTGGTCCATCAGGTCGGTGTCGGCGCCGAGCTCGATCGCGGCGCGCAGCGCCAGCCCACGATTGCCCTCAGTCCCCATCGATCCCGCGACGCTGCCCGGCACCCCGTGCTCGGCCCTCATGGCGGCATCCCGCTCGAAGCCGCCGGCGGCGACGATCACACCCCGGCGAGCACCGATCTCTCGAGCCTCGCCGACCCGAACGCCGGATACCGCCCCCGCCTCGGCGAGCAGACCCGTCACCGGAGTGTCGGTGCACAGGGTCACGTTGGGGTGCCGTGAGAGCGCCAACAGGAGACGACCGATCAACGCCTGGCCGCCGCTCAGCCGGGGGTCGCGCGGCACGCCTGCGCGGTCGACCTTCAGCGGCGGCCGGAGCGCAGTTGCCAGTTCGCCGAGATCGGAGGCCGCCAGCGGAAGTGGTCGCACCTGGCGGATCTCGGCGGCACCGTCGACGGCGCCGAAGTAGTCCGGCCACCAGAACGCTTCGAGCTCGATCGCATCATCCTCGAGCAGCATGTCGACGACCTCGGCGCCGGCCTCGAGGAAAGCGTCCTGGAGGTCGCGGGGCGTCCTGTCGCCGACCACGGCACGGAAGTAGTCGGCGGCGCTCTCCGCACCCTCGCCGGTCGCCTCGCGGACCAGTCGGTTGCCGGCGAACCACATCCCGCCACCCGAGTAGGCGGTGGTGCCGCCGTACAGCGGCGTCGCTTCTGCGACCAGGACCTCCAGCCCGCTCCGGGCAGCCGTCCAAGCGGCGGTCAGCGCGCCGCCTCCCGATCCGACGACGATGACGTCGTATTCCTCGCTCACGCCGGTCACCTTGGGCCCGCCCGGGTGCCCACCCGCGACCTCTCCCGCTCAGCGGGACACAGGCTCGTGACGGGGCTCACACGGCTCAAGGTCCGTGCGTAGACCACGCACCCGAGCACGGTCATGCAACGCTTCAAGGAGGAGGACCATGCGCGTCCTGATCACCGACGTCTCCGAACCGACCGCCCGCGATCTCGCCCGCACCCTGGTGGCCGCGGGCCACGAGGTCGCCGGACTGACCGAGCAGCCCCATCGCTTCCTCGACCCCGCCGTCGATGTCGTGCTCGCCGCGCCGTCGGCTCCCGAAGTCGCCGCAGCGGTGGCGAACGCGGACGCCGTCATCCATCTCGGCGGCGCCGACGCGCTCCCCGCCTCGGCGCGAACCAGCGGCGTCCGGGTGGTGCTGGCGCTCCCCCCGGGCGAGACCGCGGAGGTGCCGGCCGGCGCGCTCGTGGTCCGGGCCGCGCCCCTGGTCGGCCGGCGGCGCGACGCCTCCACCCTGGGCACCCTGGCGGGGATCCTGCACTTCGACCAGCCTGGCCAGGTGCTCCATCACGACGACCTCGTCCGGCTCCTCGTCCAGGCGGTCCTCGGCGGTGGCAGCGGCGAGCAGACGCTGGTGGCCAGTGGCGCGATCTCTCCCGGCGACCTGCGTACCGCCTTGGGCGAGGCGGGCCTGGCGACCGAGTTGTCAGGCGTCACCCCCATCCAGCCGGTCTCGGAGCTGGTCGCGACCGCCGACGTGAGTCTGGGCTGGACGGCCGCCGAGGTGCTCCGTGACGCCGTGCGCGGACTCACCGGCCACACCGTCGTCGACGGGGAGGCGGTGCCGGTGCCGGGCGTGTGGACGCTGCCGTCGGAGTTCATCCCGAACAACCTGCCTGCCACCGACGGCGGCACCCTGGTGCCGGCCGGCCCGCCGGCGTACCAGGGCGAGTTCGACACGCTGATCGACCCGCGGCTCTCCGTGCTGACTGCGACCAACACCTCTGAGGCGTTGCCCCGGCCGATGACCCCCATCACTGTCGACCTCCACCTCGGTGCCCTGCGCTACACGAATCGGGTGATGGGCCAGATGCTCGCCCTCGAGGGCGCGGCACTGGAGCAGAACACCAGTCTGGTGACGTGCGTGCTGGGACACTCGGTGTACATCAACGCCTCGGTCGGGGTGAACGTGGTGGAGAACATGCCCGGGTGGGACGAGGAGAGCGTGCGGCGCGACGTCTACGGCAACATCCCCGCGGAGGTGGAGTTCCGGCCCCAGGGCGGACCCCCGATGCCGACCGGTGCGGCAGCGGTGGCCGCGCAGGAGCGGGCGGTCGCGGAGATCATCGCCAAGAGCATGAGCTTCCAGCCCGAATCCGAGCGGCTGCACGCCGCCGCGATCGCCGAAGCGCTCTCCACCGAACAGATCGCCGCTCTGGACGACGCCGCGCTCGCCGCTCGGGCCCGACTCTGGCGGGACCGGCTCGCGGAGAGCTGGGCCGTGGCCGCGATCGGCGTGATGCTGGTCGGAGCGGCCAGCGCGATGCACTACGCCGGTGAGGACCCCGAGCAGGTCAGCGTCGACGTCAACCAGCTCGACTCCGCCCGCACCATGCTGGCTGTGGAAACGCTGGCCGCGCTGCTGCGCGGGGACGATGAGCTGATCGCGTTGGCTCGTGACGGCAAGGTCGATGCGCTGTGTGCGGCATCCGAGTCGTTCGGGAAGGAGCTGGACGCCCAGCTCGCGATCATCGGACACCGCGGACCCGGCGAGTGCGAGCTGGACAATTCCACCTTCGGCGACCGTCCCGCACTCCTGACCGCTGCGGCGGCCGGGGCCACCCATCGTGCCGCCGAACAGCGCACACCTGCAGCGCCACCGACCTCGGAGAGCGGTCAGGCCGTGGTCAGCACGACCATCTGTCGCGAGCGGGCCCGCGACAGCGTCGTCCGCTACACCCATGCCCTGCGGCAGGCAGTGCGTGAGCAGGGCGGCCGACTGGTACGTCGGGGAGTGCTCACCGAGCCCTCAGATGCCTTCTATCTGACCTTGGACGAGGTCTTCGCCGTTCCGGCCGACGCCGCCGAACGGGTCGGACGCCGGCGCGAGGAGCGTGCCCGGCTCAAATCGATCCGGATGCCCGACGTGGTCATCGGCACGTGGGAACCGGCGGCCGCCGTTCCGGCCCTCGCGGTCGGCGACTCGCTCACCGGCACGGGCGTCTTCCCCGGCGCGGTGGAGGGTCGGGTCAAGGTGCTGCGTGACGTCGACGACGACATCGAGCCGGACGACATCCTGGTGGCCTCGGTGACCGACACCGGGCACACGGCGATGTTCGGCTATGCGAGCGCCGTCGTCACCGACATCGGTGGTGTCGCATCGCATGCGGCGATCGTCGCCCGCGAGTTCGGCGTGCCCTGCGTGGTGGACACCAAGGTCGCCAGCACTGCGCTCGAGGACGGCCAGTGGATCCGCGTCGACGGCGCCAGCGGCAAGGTGACCCGGCTCTCCTGACGCCAGGCAGGACAGAAACGACGGCGGGCCGCCCTCATCCAGAGGGCGGCCCGCCGTTCGTCGTGTGGCAGTCAGTGGGTGATGTAGCCGCCGTCCACCACGAACTCTGCGCCAGTGGCGTACGCGGCCTCGTCGGAGATCAGGAATCGGACCATCGCGGCAATCTCCTCCGGCCTGCCCTCACGTCCGATCGGCTGCTTGTCGGCCATCCCGTGCGAGCGCTCGGAGTCCGCCGTCATCTCTGTGGAGATGACGCCCGGGTGCACCGAGTTGCAACGGATCCCGAACGGGCCGAGTTCCTGAGCAGCCGTCTTCGTCATGCCTCGCACCGCCCACTTCGAGGCTGTGTAGCCGAGGATGCGGGAGAAGGCGATGATCCCGCCGACCGAGGAGATATTGACGATCGACCCGGTCCCTACCGCCTTCATCCCCGGGATGACTGCCTTCATGCCGAGGAAGACACCGACCTGGTTGACGTCGATGACCCGTCGGAAGTCGGCTTCGGCGAGCTCGTCGATCGGGTCGACATGAACCACGCCGGCGTTGTTGACCAGGCCCGTCACCGGCCCGAACAGGTCCTGCGCACCCGCCACGCAGGCGTTCCAGGACTCCTCGCTGGTGACGTCGAGCTCCACGAACGCCGCGCGGTCACCGAGCTCGTGGGCCAACGCCTTGCCTTCGGCGGCCAGCACGTCGCCGATCACCACCGAGGCGCCATCGGCCACCAGTCGTCGTACGCACGCGGCGCCGATGCCGCGCGCACCACCCGTCACGATCACCGTTCGCCCGGTCAGGTCACCATCGTTCACTTCACTCACTCCTCGCCTCCTGGATCGGTACTGGATGGGTGCCGCCGCCCCACAGCTTCCGCGGGGCCTCCTATCCGTATCCCTGCCGTGATCGTGGTCACGAATGCGTCCTGATGAGCGGGACGGGGAGGTTCCGGGCACATCACCCTCCCTAGCGTCGGATCGCCGACACGAAAGAGAGGTGGCACCCATGACGCAGACGACCGACGAGGTCCGCACCATCGAGGCGGAGGCACTGCCGACGCGTTTCGCCCGAGGCTGGCACTGCATCGGGCTCGAGCGGAACTTCCGCGACGGCAAGCCGCACACGGTCACCGCGTTCGGCAAGAAGCTGGTCGTGTGGGCGGACTCGAGCGGTGAGCTCAAGGTGCTCGACGCCTACTGCCGGCACATGGGCGGCGACCTCTCCCAGGGCACCGTCAAGGGTGACGAGATCGCGTGCCCGTTCCACGACTGGCGCTGGGGAGGCGACGGCCGGTGCAAGCAGATCCCCTACGCCCGACGGGTGCCATTGCGTGCCCGCACCGCTGCGTGGCCGACCATGAGCCAAGACGGCCTGTTGTTCGTCTGGAACGACCCTGAGGGCAACCCGCCGATCGCCGAGCAGGCGATCCCCCGCATCGACGGCGGCCCCGACGCCGAAGGCTGGACCGACTGGGCCTGGTATGAGACCCGGGTGGACACGAACTGCCGCGAGATCATCGACAACGTGGTCGACATGGCGCACTTCTTCTACGTGCACCACGCCTTCCCGACGTACTTCAAGAACACCTTCGAGGGACACACCGCGACGCAGCTGCAGCGCGGCGTGAGTCGCGACGACCTGCGGCCGTCCGAGAAGGCGATCGGTGGTCCCAAGCGCAAGGGGAACACGTCGGTGGCCACGTACCACGGGCCGTCGTTCATGATCGACGACCTGATCTACCACTACGAGGCCATGGACGACGTCCGCACGGTCCTGATCAACTGCCACTACCCGATCGACGAGAACTCGTTCGTGCTGATGTACGGCATCAGTCTCCAGCGGCCTGAGGCGGAGGACGAAGATCCGGCCGAGGCCCAGGCGCTGGCCGAGAAGATGGTGGCCACCACCCGGATCGGGTTCGAGCAGGACGTCCAGATCTGGAAGAACAAGACTCGGATCGACAACCCGCTGCTGTGTGAGGAGGACGGCCCGGTCTACCAGCTGCGCCGTTGGTACGAGCAGTTCTACGTCGACGTCGCCGACATCGACTCCGCGATGACCGATCGGTTCGAGTTCGAGCTCGACACCACCAAGCCGAACGAGGCCTGGCAGCGCGAGGTGGAGGAGAACCTCGCTCGGCGTGCCGCCGAGGACGCCCCGGTCCCCCAGGACGCCTGATGAGCGTGCGCGCCGACAACCGTCTTGCCGACGGGCCGATGCACCCGGTCGGCTGCGGGTCGTGCGGTGCCCAGGTGCTGGCCCGCAAGAGCAGCTGGCAACAGACGACCGTGCAGTGGGACGAGACCGCTACCGCCACCTGCACCGACTGGGACCCCGGCTCCGCCACCCGCGGCCGCTTCCCCGTGTGCGAGCAGATGCGGGCCAGCATCGCGCAGGCCGTGGTCGACGGCCTGCTGCCGGTGGTGGACACCCGCTCGTAGCGGCATCGGCAGCAGCTGACCGACAACCAGAACAGCCCCCGCGCCGGCCGAGCCGGCGCGGGGGCTGTTCGCTTGTCTGGCGTCAGGGTTGGTCGGGCATGTTCGTCCAACCCTTGCCGTTCGTCCGCGCGTACCAACCGGAGGCGGCGAGCGTGCCACCGTCGACCGGCAGGGTCTGCCCGGTGACGAAGGCCGCGTCGTCGGAGGCGAGGAACTCGACCACGGCGGCACAGTCCTCCGCCTTCCCGAAACGGCCCATCGGCACCCAGAGCGGGACCAGGTCCGCGTCACGTCCACGCAGCATCGCCGCGGCCGAGGTCTGCGGCGTGTCCATGAGGTCCGGGGCGATCGCGTTGACCCGGACGCCGAGGCGCCCGACCTCGATGGCCAGGCTCTTGGTGAAGGCGGAGACGCCGGCGTTGTAGGCCGAGTAGACGGCGTGTCCCGGGATGCCGCGATAGGCCTCGACGGTGGAGACGTTGACGATCGCGCCGCGGCCCCGGTCGACCATCGACGGCAGGAGCGCGTAGGTCAGATGGAACACGTGCTCGAGGTTGAGCTCGTAGAGGCGCTGCCACTGCTCGGGCTTGCTGTGCAGGAATGTCTTCGACGCAGGGCGGAAGTCGCCCACATTGTTGACCAGTACGTCGACCCGCCCATCCGCGGCGTCGAGGGCGGTCTCGCGCACCCGGTCGACCACGGTGGGGTCGGTGATGTCGCCCGGCACCACGATGCAGCGACCGCCTTGGCCCTCGATCTCGGACCTCGCCGCATCGGCGGCCTCGTCGTCGATGTCGTTGAGGACGACCAGATCACCCGCAGCCGCAAGGCGTCGGCTGATCCCACCGCCGATGCCGAGGGCACCTCCACTGACCACACTGACTCGCTGTTCGGTACTCACCATGCGGGGAACGTAGGAGCGGGTCGCCCGTGCGACGGAACCTCTCCCGTCCAGTGGGACGGCCGGTTATCGGAGCCGTTCGCGTCGTGAGACTCGGCCTCATGAAGATTCTGGTTGTTGGTGGCACGGGAATGATCGGCGGGCACATCGCCCGCGAACTGGTCGATCGGGGCGAGGACGTCTTGGTCTCGGCGCGGAACGAGGTCGCCACGGATTCGCTCGTGGCCGACCTCCCGGTGGTGGCCGGCGACTACACCGCCGGCACTTTCAGCGAGAGCGACCTGGCCGGTATCGACACCGTCGTGATGGCGGCTGGCCAGGACGTCCGCCACCTGCCGCGCGGCCTCAGCGACGCCGAGCTGGCCGAGTTCTGGGAACGGGTGCAGAGCGTCGGCATCCCCCGGTTCGCAGAGCTGTGCAAGCGGGCCGGAGTGCGCCGGTTCGTCCAGGTCGGCAGCTACTACCACCAGGTGCTTCCGCAGCTGTGTGACACGAACGACTACGTGCGCGCGCGGCGATTGGCCGACGAGCGCACGCGGGCCCTGGTCGACGCCGACTTCGCTCCGATCACCGTCAACCCGCCCAACATCGTCGGCGCCACGCCCGGTGTCGCGTTGTACCGCTTCGGCTCGATGGTGCGCTGGGCCGATGGCGACAAGCCTGACATCCCCGACTTCGCCCCAGCGGGCGGTACCAACTACATGTCGGTGCGCTCCTTGGCCGAGGCCGTCGCCGGTGCGGTCCGCAACGGCGAGCCCGGACGCGCCTATCTGGTCGGTGACCAGAACCTCACGTTCACCGAGTTCTTCCAGCTCATCTTCGACGCTTCCGGCAGCGGTCGCCGGCTCGAGGAACGCGACGAGCCGCACCCCTACCTCCCGGACTCGATGATCGTCCCCGGTCGCGGCTACGTGCTCTCTTACGAGCCCGACGCGGCCGAGACCGCGCTGCTCGGCTACACCCGCGACGACGTCCGCCGTGAGGTCGAGTCGATCGTGGCGCGGGTGCGCGCGCTCCCGCCCCGCTGAGTGGTGAACGGTTCCGCGGGTGCTGTCCACCCGCGGAACCGTGATGGCCCCTTGTGGGCGGACGCCTCATGTCAAACGGCGCGCAGGTCCTTCTTGAGGATCTTGCCGCTGGCGTTGCGCGGGAAGGCGTCGAGGATCCGGACTTCGCGCGGGACCTTGAAGTTCGCCAGCCGCTCACGGCAGTACGCGACCATCTCCTCGTCGGAGATCACGGCGCCCGGCCGGGTGGTCAGATAGGCACGACCGACCGAACCGAGCCGCTGGTCGGGTACTCCGATCACCGCGGCCTCCTGAACCGAGGGATGACCGGTGATTACGTGCTCGACCTCGGCCGGATAGACGTTGAAGCCGCCGACCGTGAACATGTCCTTGACCCGGTCGGTGAGCCTCAAGCAGCCGTGCTCGTCGAGCCGTCCGACGTCGCCCGTGCTCAGCCAGCCCTCGGCGTCGATCGTCGCGTCCGTGGCGACCGGGTCCTCGAAGTAGCCCAGCATCACGTTCTCCCCGCGCAGCTGGACCTCGCCGTCCACGCCGACCTGCTGCGGAGTGCCGTCGCCGTCGACGACCCGGACCTCGATGCCTGGCACGGCCGGCCCGGAGGTCTCGGCGAGGTGCAGAGGATCTTCGTTGCGACGCGACGTGGTCGCGACCACGCACTCGGTCAACCCGTAGGCCTGGGCGACCCGCTCGAACCCCAGGACATCCATCATCTCCTGGTACAGCGTCGGTGGCACCGTGGTCGCGCCTGCGATGGAGAACCGCAGGGAGGACAGATCGAACTCCGCCCGCCGCGGTTCGCTGATCAGGGTGAGGAAGATCGTCGGCGCGCCCGGCAGCACCGTCAGATGCTCGTCCTGGATCAGCGTCATCAGTCCGACCGGGTCGAAGGTCGCGATCGGGTAGATCGCACTGCCTGCGGCCAGTGAAGCGACGATGCCGGCCTTGTAGCCGAAGACGTGGAAGAACGGGTTCACGATCCCGTAGCGGTCGTCGGCGGACAGGTCGGCGTTCTCCGCCCACACGCGGCCGGTGCCGACGGTCTGACGATGCGCCATCACCACGCCCTTCGGGACGCCGGTGGTGCCCGAGGTGAACACGATGTCCGCGACGGTGTCGGCGGTGACCGAGCCGGCGGCGGTCGCGAGCTCGGCGCGACTGATCCTCTCGGCACCGGCGAGGAACTCCTCCCAGCCGACAGCGGCCGGGTGCTCACCACCGCCGAGGTCGATCACGCACTCGAGAGCGTCCAGCTCGGCGATGCCGCCGCGTCCGGAGTCCCCGGCGGATTCGAGCATCGCGAGGTAGTCGTTCCCGAGGAAGCCCTCCGCGACGACCAGCGCACGAGCGCCCGACCGCTGCAGGATCTGGTGTGCCTCTCGGCCCCGGTACCGCGTGTTCAGAGGGACCATCGCCGCGCCGACATGCTGGGCGCCGAGCAGCGCCAGCACGAACTCATGGCGGTTGGGAAGCCACAGGGCGACCCGATCGCCGGGACGGACACCGGCGGCAAGGAACGCGCGCGCCACCCGATCGACGGCAACCGCCAACTCAGAGTAGGAGAGACGGACGGCACCGTCGACCAGGGCAGGCCGATCGGGGAAGCGGCTCACTGCCTGAGCCAGCAGTGCGGGGACGGTGCGGGGGGTCATCGGCGAAATGCTCCTTCGATCACGACGTGGTCATCGTGAATCCTCTTCGCGTCCTGTGCACCGACGCCGCGCTGTACCGCTGAGCGGGAAAGCGCTGCTCCGCCGCCGAGACGCCTGCCACCGTCAGCCGCCCGAGTCCGGACTGTCCGGGCCTGACCTGTGGAGGAATCCGATGACGATCTCATCGCCCCAGACGTCACCGAACGCGGATCGTCGCGAGGTGCGCAAGGTCGCGCTCTCGAGCCTTCTCGGCACAACGATCGAGTACTACGACTTCCTGCTGTACAGCACGATGGCGGCACTGCTCTTCGGTGACCTGTTCTTTCCCTCCTCCGAGGGGGCGCTGGGCACCATCGCGGCATTCGGCACCCTGGCGGCCGGCTACGTCGCCCGACCGCTCGGCGGCGTGCTCTTCGGTCACTTCGGTGACCGACTGGGTCGCAAGTCGATGCTCATCATCACGATGACGGCGATGGGACTCGCCAGCGCGCTGATCGGGTTGCTGCCGACGTACGAGTCCATCGGATATCTCGCGCCGATCCTGCTGGTGACACTGCGGGTGGTGCAGGGTGTTGCGGTCGGCGGGGAATGGGGCGGCGCGGCACTGATGGTCGTCGAGCACGCTGACCCGCAGACGCGGGGACGGTGGACCGGCATCATGCAGCTGGGCACGCCATTCGGCTTCCTCCTCTCCACCCTGATGGTCTCGATACTCACCTCGCTCGCCCCGGACACGATGATGACGTGGGGCTGGCGGGTCCCCTTCCTGATCAGTGCGGTGCTGCTGGTGATCGGGTTGTACGTCCGGCTCCAGGTCGTGGAGACGCCGATCTTCACCGAGGCCGCGGAGAAGCACGCGCAGCGCAAGGTACCTGCGCTCCAGGTGTTGGCCAGGCCGCGGCGGGTGCTCCTCGCCATCGCCGCCGGTGTCGGACCGTTCGCACTGACGGCGCTGACCAGCTCACACATCATCGCCTACAGCACCGGGATCGGCTACGAGGTGCAGGACGTCATGAACTCGCTGTTGGCGGTGGTGGGCGTCTCGATCGTCTTCATCCCGCTCTTCGCGGCGATCTCGGACCGCTTCGGGCGCCGCCGCGTGATGATGCTCGGCGCTATCGGCACGGTGCTGTTCGCCTTCCCGCTCTATGCGCTGGTCAACGTCGGCACGATTCCGGCGCTGCTCGCCGGGTTGATGTTCGCGCAGCTGCTCCAGAACGCGATGTACGCGCCCCTCACGCCGTTGCTCTCCGAGTTGTTCCCCACCTCGATCCGGTACAGCGGGGTCTCCATCTCGTATCAGTTCGCCTCCCTCATCGGTGCTGGGTTCACGCCGGTGATCGCGAGTAGCCTGGTCGCTTCGGCAGGCGGCTCGAGCCTCCCGTTGAGCTTGATCGCCGGCGCGGCCGCTCTGCTCACTCTCGGGTCGCTCGCCCTGACCCGAGAGACCACCGGGCGCGCACTCGACTGGTCCGAGACAGCAGACGCCCGCGCACCGATCGGAATCACCACAGTCCCGCACCTCGAGGTGCGCCGGGGCGAAACCGTCGACTCCTCGCCGAGCTGACCGCCCGCGGCCTCACCCCGTAGCCGCCGGAGCTCCGGCCGGCCGCCGCCAGGTCAGCCGTGGGCCGGCCCCGTCATCGGCTCCCGCACCTCGGCACCCTGGTCACGCCGTGATGCCGCGGGCGATCGCCGCAGCGGTGAACGCGATGAGCGCCGCAGGGTCGAGGTCCTCGTCCCACTGGTTGACGAGGGCGTCCGACACACCCGTCAGTCCCGACACCACGAACCGCAGCATCGCTGGATCGTCGCGGAGCGCCCGCCCCTCGGCACGAGCCGCCTCGCCGATGGCGCGGTTCAGCTCGTCGAGGTAGCGCTCGGAGCTCACCCGCAGGCGCTGCACGGACGCGCGTTCGTCGCGCTCCCTGGTCCTGGTGGTGTCGCGCCAGGCTCCGGTCATCCGGAGGACACGCCTCCATTGACGTGCGGCATCGGGGATCACCGCTTCCAGCAGTGCGGCGACTCCGTCCGCGCGTGGCGCGGCCGCGACGACGGCAGCCGACTCGATCTGGCTCTCCTCGAGGAGCGCCACGAAGATGTCCTGCTTGTCGGCGAAGTACGTGTAGATCAGGCCGGTACTGGTGCCTGCCCGTTCCGCGACAGCGCGGATCGTCAGGGCCGCGTATCCGCCCTCGTCCAGCAGTTCCGCCGCCACATCGAGCGTGCGGCGGCGACGCGCTTCGGCATCACCGTAGACCGACGTCCGTCCGCTGGTTCCGCTCACCGGGACACCGTACCCAGCGGTAGCGAGGAATGAACAATGTTCAGTCCCTCGCTCCCCGCTCGTTCCGCTCTCGATCAAAGGACCGAACCCATGCCCACCAGAGACCAGATCTGCGCAGCGCTGGCGTCCTACGTGGATCATCACACCAACCACGACGTCGACCGCCTGGTCGCGATGTTCGCCGACGATGCCGTTCAGCACGAGCCACTCGGCGTCCGTTCCTACCGCGGGATCGAGGAGATCAGGGCGTTCGCCATCCAGAACGCCACTCTGGACTTCTCGGTGAGCCTGTCCTCGCCGATCACGGTCACCGGACGCTATGCCGGAGTACAGCTGCGGGTGCAGTGCGAGGGCATGCCTGCCTTCGCGACCACCGACCTGTTCGAGTTCGACGAGGACGGCAAGATCATCTCGCTCAGCGTCCTCCTCGACCCCGAGGCGCAGGTATGAGGATGGATGCCCCGTTGGAGGGGAAGGTCGTCCTGGTCTCCGGGGTCGGTCCCGCACTGGGCCGGTCGATCGCGGTGCGCAGTGCCGCCGCCGGCGCCCGGGTGGTGGTGGCGGCCCGCACCGCGTCCCGACTCGACGCGGTGGTCGAGGAGATCAGCAGTCGCGGCGGTAGAGCGGTCGCTGTGTCCGCTGACCTCACCGACGACGCGTCCGTGACGAACCTCGCCGAACGGGCGCACGCAGCCTTCGGCCGGATCGACTCGGTGATCCACAACGGGTTCGTCCAGCCCGCGCTCGGGCCGGTCCTCGATGCCGAGCCCGACGACATCCGGCAGGGGATGGAGATCAATGTGCTGGCGGCATTGAACCTGACCAAGAAGCTGGTGCCGGCACTCGTCGAGTCCCAGGGCTCGGTCGTGATGATCAACTCGATGGTGATCCGGAATCAGTTGCCGAACTTCGGCTCCTACCGCGTCATGAAGGCCGGGCTGTTGGCCCTCGCCCGGAGCCTGTCGGTGGAGCTCGGCCCACTGGGCGTGCGTGTCAACTCGGTCGCGCCGGGCTACATCTGGGCGGACTCGGTCCAGCGGATGTTCCGCCGACTCGCGGCCCAACGTGACGTGGACCCGAAGGTGATCTACGAAGAGATCGCCGCCGACACCGACCTACGCCGGCTGCCCGAACCCGACGACATCGCGAACACGGTGGTGTTCCTCGCCTCCGACCTCGCCCGCGCGGTGACCGGTCAATGCCTCGACGTCAACTGCGGGCACACCCACCACTGAGATTTAGCGTCTCTGAAACACGGCAACCCCAGGTCAGACCTGGGGTTGCCGTGTTGTAGTGGTGTCCGAGGGGGGACTTGAACCCCCACGCCCTAATACGGGCACTAGCACCTCAAGCTAGCGCGTCTGCCAATTCCGCCACCCGGACGAGTGCGGTGGAACAGTAGCAAAGACCGCGTCCGGAAACCGCATCGGGGAGGTCATCGGGCGCACTGCCGTCCCGCCAGTTCGGCACGGGTCGGAGCCCATGGCTCGAAGCGCAAGCGCATGCCCGCCTCCTCGGGTGTCCGGTTGCCCTTCCGCGCGTTGCACGGACCGCAGGCAGCGACGGTGTTCGTCCACGTCCACGGTCCCCCGCGCGAGCGTGGAACTACGTGGTCGACGGTGTCGGCGCGGGAGCCGCAGTAGGCGCAGCGACGACGGTCGCGGCGCAGGACGGCGTCCCGGCCGTAGCCCGCGGGACGGTACATCCACGTGGCGACGACGTACCTGACGAGCCGGAGGACCTTGGGCCACGGGTGCGGGCCGATGCGACGGTCGGCATCGGCCTCGTGGACCACGGCCACCCCGCGAAACAGCATCCGGACAGCGTGCGGGAAGGAGACCACGTCGTGCGGCTCATAGCTGGCATTGAGCAGCACGACGGCGGAGTGGGTCATCGCAGACCACCTCCTCACGCCGTCCGCGGCTCGCGGCTCCGGAATGAGTCTGGGCGTGGCGACGTCGATCGTCCATCCAGTTTCCCCGATGTTGGGCCCGGTGTGAACCGACGTTCGCCTGGCTCGCACCGTGTCGGACCGGTTCGGCATACTCGGGCAGCGTGGAGTTGCTACGAGTCGCCTTCGTCCCCGGGGTCACCCCGGACAAGTGGAAGCGGGTCTGGCGCGAGCGCAATCCGCAGATCCGTCTGGAGCTGCTGCCCATCGACGAGGCCGAGCAACGCGCGGTCCTCGACCGGGGTGAGGCAGACCTGACGTTGGGCCGGCTCCCGGTCGAGCTGGAGCGGCCCACGCCGCTGCACCGCGTCGTGCTGTACGACGAACTGCCGGTCGTGGTGGTCGGTCGGGAGCACTTTGTAGCAGCCGCCGGCGACCACGACGAGATCGACCTCGACGACCTCCGCGACGAGCAGCTGATCCTGCCCCACCCCTCGGGGTGGACGCCGTCGGCCGCTCAGCTCGCGTTTCCCCCGATGAGCGCGAAGGACGCTGTCGAGGTGGCCGCCAGCGGCAGCGGAGTCGTCATCCTCCCGATGTCGCTGGCTCGCCTGCACCACCGCAAGGACGCCACCTACCGCGTGGTGCGGGGGTTGGAGCCGACCCAGGTGGCGCTGCTGTGGCAGCGCGACGCCGACAGTCCGGTGCACCAGGACTTCGTCGGCGTCGTACGAGGCCGACGCGCCAGCAGCAGCCGCTGACCCCTCCCGGCCCTGCCGCTGCCACTCACCAACTGGTCGCCAGCGGGCGCCCCTCGTGATAGCCGGCGGCCGACTGCAGACCGACCACGGCCCGATCCTGGAACTCGGCCAGGGTGTGCGCACCGGCGTAGGTGCAGGCCGAACGCACCCCGGCGCTGATCTGGTCGATCAGGTCCTCAACGCCGGGCCGGACCGGGTCGAGGTACATCCGAGACGAGGAGATCCCCTCCTCGTAGAGACCCTTGCGTGCCCGGTCGAACGCCGACTCGGTCGACGTGCGATTGGCGACCGCGCGCGCCGAGGCCATGCCGAACGAGACCTTGTAGGCCCGCCCCTCGGAATCGTGCTCCAAGTCGCCCGGCGACTCGTGGGTGCCGGCGAACCAGGAGCCGATCATCACCGAGGACGCACCAGCGGCGAGCGCCAGCGCCACGTCCCGCGGATGGCGCACTCCCCCGTCGGCCCACACGTGGGCGCCGAGCTCGCGAGCCCGCGCCGCACAGTCCAGGACCGCGGAGAACTGCGGACGCCCGACCCCGGTCATCATCCGGGTGGTGCACATGGCGCCCGGACCGACACCCACCTTGACGATGTCGGCGCCGGCCTCGATCAGCGCGGTGGTGCCGTCGGCGTCGACCACGTTGCCGGCCGCAACCGGGACCTGCGGATCCAGGGCGCGGACGGCGCCGAGCGCGTCGATCATCCGGTCCTGGTGGCCGTGCGCGGTGTCGACGACGAGGCAGTCCACGCCGGCCTCGAGCAAGGTGGCGGCCTTCGCGCCGACGTCGCCATTCACGCCGATCGCCGCGGCGATGCGCAGCCCGCCGTCCGCATCGACGGCCGGCTGGTAGACGGTGGCACGCAATGCGCCTGCCCGGGTCAGCACACCGACGAGTCGCCCGTCGCCGTCGACCCCCACTGCCAGCGGGGCCCGCGCTCGGTCCAGGGCGTCGAACGCGGTACGTGGGTCGACGTCGGAGGGCACCGCCACCAGCGGACTGCTCATCACCGCTCCGACCTGCGCGAACCGGTCCACCTCGGCGCAGTCCTCCGCGGTGACCACCCCGAGCGGGCGGCCCTCGGCCACCACCACCGCGGCGCGATGGGCGCGTTTGGGCATCAGCGCCAGTGCCTCCGCCACTGTCTGGTCCGGGGACAGCACGATCGGGGTGTCCAGGATCAGGTGCCGCTGCTTCACCGCGGCGATCACGTCGGTGACCACAGGAAGCGGGATGTCCTGCGGGATCACCACGAGGCCGCCGCGCCGCGCCACCGTCTCGGCCATCCGCTTGCCGGCGATCGCGGTCATGTTCGCCACCACCAAGGGCAAGGTGGTGCCGGTGCCGTCCGCGGTGGACAGATCGACGTCGTAGCGGCTGGAGACCGACGACCTCCGGGGCACCATGAAGACGTCGTCGTAGGTCAGGTCGTGAGCCGGCTGGCGGTCGTCGAGGAAGCGCACGTGAGAAGAATCTAGACGATCGGCAAGGATGGGCGGGTGTCAGCAACAGCGCTTCCCACGGTCACTGCCTTCGCTCCGGGCCGGGTCAACCTGATCGGCGAGCACACCGACTACAACGGTGGACAGTGCTTGCCGTTCGCCATCCCGCTGGCCACCACCGCGACACTCACCCTGCGCGACGACGGCATTCTCCGTGCGACCAGCGACCAAGCAGAACCATGGACGGGCCGCCTGGACGACGTCACCTCCCGCCAGGTGACCGGCTGGGCGTCGTACGTGGCAGGGGTGGTGTGGGCGCTCGATGCCGTCGCGCCGCTCGCAGGCGGACTGGATGTCCAGGTGACCTCGACGATCCCCCTGGGTGGCGGGCTGTCCAGCTCCGCGGCGCTGGAGTGCTCAATCGCCATCGCGCTGGAGGCGCTCCTCGGGCAGACGCCGGACGCGGACGGTCGGTCTCGGATCGCCGAAGCCTGCCGACGCGCCGAGACCGAGTACGTCGGTGCCCCGACCGGCGGCGTCGACCAGCTCGCCAGCATGCTCGGCGCCGAGGAGCACGCAGTTCACATCGACTTCGACGACCCCCGTACGCCGGCCACCACCCTGGTGCCTCTGCCCCTGACCGCCGATGGCCTGGCCATACTGGTCACCGACACCGGCGCTCGCCATGCGCTCGTCGAGGACGACAGCGGTTACGCCCGGCGCCGCGCCGAGTGCGATGCGGCCGCTGCCACGCTGGGCGTCCCCACCCTCTCCCGCGCCGCGTTCGCCGACCTCGCCAGCATCGCGGACCCGGTCCACCGGCGACGTACCCGCCACGTGGTCACCGAGAACGCGCGCGTGGTCGAGACCGTCGACGCGTTGAAGGTCCAGGACTGGGGTCGCCTCGGCGCCCTTCTCACCGCCTCGCACGAGTCGCTGCGCGACGACTTCGAGGTCTCCTGCGCCGAGCTCGACGTCGCTGTCGAAGCGGCACTTCAGGCCGGCGCGCGCGGGGCTCGGATGACCGGCGGCGGCTTCGGCGGCTGCACCATCGCGCTGGTGCACGCCGGAGAGGCGGATGCGGTCCGCGCGGCGATCGACACCGCCTACCGTGGCAGCGGGTGGCCGGCGCCGCGCCACCACTTGGTGCAGCCCTCGGCTGGGGCGCGCGTGGTCGCCAGATCCTGAGCTTGGGTCAGCGGGGCGCCGGATCAGGAAGCAGGCAGAAGGACCCGTCGGAGAAGCCGGCCGGACGCACGCCCAGCGCTTGGTTGAGGCGAGCCCGCTGGTTCTCCCAGGCCACCTCCGCGGCCAGCTCCGCCAACTGGGTGCGGGTGAACCGTCGCTCCAGCTGCTCCCGCAGCTCCTCCGACACCACCGCCGGTGAGGCGGAGACAGCCGCCGCGAAGCCGACAACCAGCTGCTCGTCCTCGGACAGTGCCGGGTTGCCCTCGGGCTCCAGCAACGCCACCAGCTTCTCCTCGCCGATGCCCTCGGTGCGCGCGATCTCGGCGCCGATGTCGAGGCAGTACTCGCAGTTGACCACCATCGCCGCCTTGGCCACGGCCAACGTCTTCAGCGGGGCGGGGAGCCGGCCCATGGTCAGGAGGGACGTCTCGTAGGTGCCTTGTGCGAGGAGGAGCTGTGGTCGTCGTACCAACCAGCCGAGCAGGTCGCCACGGTTGCGCCGCGCCTTCCCCATGACTCGCACGTGGCCCCAGATCCGCTCGAGAATGACCATGTCGTGACCCTTCGTGGTGGTGAGGTCCGCCCGCGCCGAGGACGGGCGGACCTCCATCACATCACTTCAGCTCGGCGCTGGAGAGCCCCAGGACGCGGCGGGCCACGATCAGCTGCTGAATCTGCTGGGTCCCCTCGAAGATGTCGAGGATCTTGGAGTCGCGTGCCCACTTCTCCAACAGCTCGTTCTCGCTGTAGCCGACCGAGGCGCACAGCTCGACGCAGGACAACGTGACATCGGAGCCGACCCGGCCGGCCTTCGCCTTGGCCATCGAGGCCTCCAGCGAGTTCGGCTTGCGGTTGTCTGCCATCCAGGCCGCCTGGAGCGTGAGCAGGCGTCCGCCCTCCCAGTCCGACTCGAGCTGGAGGAACCGGGCCGCCGCCGCGGACTGCAGCATGGCAGGGCGGTCGTAGTCGATCTCGACGCCCGCGTCCGCAAGCAGCTCGCGGGTCAGGTCCAGGGCAGCGCGGGCACAGCCGACGGCCATCGCTGCAACCAGCGGTCGGGTGTTGTCGAAGGTGGCCATCGCGCCGGCGAAGCCCTTGCCGACGTTGATCTCCGGGTCGCCGAGCAGGTTCTCCTTCGGCACCCGGGCGTCGGTGAAGGTGATCACCGCGGTGTCGGAGGCGCGGATGCCGAGCTTCTCCTCCAGCCGCTCCACCTTGACTCCGGGAGTGTCCTTCTCCACCACGAAGGACTTGATCGCGGCACGTCCCAGCGACTTGTCCAGGGTCGCCCAGACCACGATGCAGTCCGACCGCTCGCCCGAGGTCACGAAGATCTTCTCGCCGTTGAGCACATAGTCGTCGCCGTCGAGGACGGCAGTGGTGTGGATCGCGGCCGAGTCCGAGCCGAAGTGCGGCTCGGTGATCGCCATCGAGGCCCACTTGCCCTTGAACCGCTCCTGCTGCTCGTCGCTGGCGACCGAGGCGATCGCGGAGTTGCCGAGTCCCTGCCGCGGCATCGAGAGCAGCAGGCCGGTGTCTCCCCAGCACATCTCGGCGACCGAGGTCACCGACGCCATGTTGGCGCCGTTCTTCACGCTCGCGTCGTCGGTGGCCGCGTCACGGCGTACCCCGGCGGCGCCGGCACCCTCGCTGGCGCCGGACTCGGAGAGCCCGTCGATCATCGCGGCGAGCATGTCGAGCTCCTTGGGATACTCGTGCTCGGCGACGTCGTACTTGCGGGAGATCGGTCGCAACATGTTCATCGCGACCTGGTGGGCCTGGTCGATCAGCACCCGGTGCTTCTTGGGAACTTCCAGGTTGATCGGCATCAGACAAGCACCGTCCCTTCCATGACTCCGATCGCACGCAGGTCGCGGTACCACCGCTCGACCGGGTGCTCCTTGACGAATCCGTGGCCTCCGAGGAGCTGCACCCCGTCGAGGCCGATCCGCATGCCCTTGTCGGCGCACGCCTTGCGGGCCAGCGCAACCTCCCGCGAGAAGTCCTTGCCGGCTGCCGCGCGAGCGGCCGCACGATAGGTGAGCAGGCGCATCGCCTGGAGCTCGATCGCGATGTCGGCGACCATGAACGCGACCGACTGCCGGTGCGCGACCGGCTCGCCGAACGCCTCGCGCTCCTTGACGTACGGCGTGACGTAGTCGAGCACCGCCTGCGCCGTACCGATGGCGAGAGCACACCAGGCAAGGCGGGAGAGGCGCACGCATTCGGTGTAGGTGGAGCCGTCGGTGGCGCCCAGCACGGCGTCAGCCGGGACCCGTACGTCGGTGAGGTGGAGACTGGTCATCGATGCGGCACGCACACCCATCGCGGGGTCTCCCTCCACGGTCAGGCCCTCGGTCGAGGACTCCACCAGGAAGAGTGTCGGTACGCCGTCCAGGGCTGCACCGACCACGAACAGCTCGGCGTCCGCACCGCGCGCCACCAGGCTCTTGGTGCCGTTGAGCAGATAGCCGTCGCCGGAGCGGGTGGCGGTGGTCGCCGGGGCCAGCACGTCGAAGAGGACGCGCGGTTCGTTGAGCGCCAGGGTGGCTGCCGGCGCGCCGTCGCCAGTGAAGGCCGGGAGGTAGGTCTGCTGCTGCGCGTCGGTGCCCCAGAGCCCGAGCGCGGTGGCGACCGAACCAGGGGCGAGCGCGGCGACCGCGAGGCCCATGTCACCGTGAGCGAGCGCCTCGGCAACGAGCACGCCGGCCGTCGCCGAGCGCTGCTCCGCGACGCCGCCGAGCTCCTCGGGGAGACCGAGGATCGGCAGGCCGATCTCCAGGCTCGAGTCGATCAGGTCGCTGGGCGCGGAGCACCGGTCGTCGGCGTGCGCGGCGGCAGGGCGCACCACCTCAGCCGCGAACTCACTCACCACGTCGACCAGCATCTGCTCGTCCTCGCTCGGCGTGAGGTCGAAGGTGCCACTGTGCCGGGCGGGCGTGGGGCGGACGCCGGGTCGGTCACGTTCGCCGGACCGGGCGAAGGTCCGTGACGCCCGGGTGATGGTCTTGAAGCCGGAGCGGGTGACGGAGAAGACGACCTGCTCGGTCGGCTTGCGCAGCCGGACCCGATCCAGGAGATCGGTCTGTGCCAGGCGGTTGAGGCCGGCGACCAGGTAGCCGATCGGGTCCCGGCTCTCACTCGCCGGTACCCCGTGCCGGCCACCCGGCTTGAGGTTGCTGATCAGGGACATGGTGTAACTGTAACTTGGAGTTACACCGACGGCTACACCTCTGGAAGTTGAGTCGTACCTTTGGGCCCCGAAGTGCGGATTCAACGGGCCCCAACTCACAACTCGACGGGCCCGAAGTGCGGACTCAACGGGGAGACCTATGCTCGCGGCCATGGCACACGGCAGCAGCACTCCCGAGGAACCCCCCGTCCAGGCGCCCCACGGACCGCTGCCGGAGGGCGGGACGGTGCGGGCGATCACCCGCTGGGGCACCGCCGTGATGCACCACCCGCAACAGCAGGTCACGGTCTTCGACGAGGCACTCCGCTCCCTCGCCGCCGACATGGTCGCCACGATGGAGGCCGCCGACGGGGTCGGGCTCGCGGCCTGTCAGATCGGCGAGGACGTGGCGATGTTCGTCTTCGACTGTCCAGACGAGTCGGGCCAGCGCTGGGTCGGCGTGGTCTGCAATCCGGTGCTCGAGCTCCCCGAGGGCAAGGAGCGCCACCTCGACGACTCCGACGAGGGCTGCCTCTCCTACCCAGGCGCGTTCATCGGCTGCGCGCGTCCCGACTTCGCGACAGTGACGGGAGTCGGCCTCGACGGCGAGCCGGTCACCTTCTCCGGTGACGGCCTGCTCGCCAAGTGCCTGCAGCACGAGACCGACCACACCAACGGCATCGTGTTCGGCGACCGGATCGCGGCGAAGGCGATGAAGAAGCTGCGCAAGCAGCACGACGCGGCCGCAGCGGACTATCCGGACGACTGGCCCGCCTGAGCGCTGCTCTGCTTCCCGCCGGCCGCGTGCCCCGGCAGGACGCACGCTGCATCCAGGCCGAGCACGCGGTTGAGGCGCCCGAACGAGATCCAGGACCCGAGGCACATCGAGAGCTCGGCGATCTCACGGTCGGCGTAATGCACGCGCATGCGCTGCCAGAAGCTGTCGTCGATGCTGTGGTGGTCCAGCGCGAAACGCTCGGCGTACTCCACGGCGAGACGGGCCCGCTCATCGAGATCGGTGCTGGTGCGCCACCGCTCCACGACCTCCTCGAAGCCGTCCTCGACCGTGACCCCGTCCCGCTCGGTCCGCCAGTCCTGGCAGAACAGGCAGCCGTTGATCTGCGCGATCCGCAGCCTCGCTGCCTCGAACTCACGCAGCCCCAGCGTGGTGTGCTCGTAGATGCTCAGCGCGAACGCGGACGCAGCCGGCCCGATGCCGGGCACCAGCTCGCCCCAGACATAGCCGATCGGGTCCTTGCCGTCGGGGATCTCGATGAACACGCTCATCCCCCGCTTCGGGCGCGCAGGCGGTCGGTGGGCAGCAACGGCACATCCATCCCGTCGTAGAGGCCGGGTGGTGCGGTCCGAAGCCAGGGGATCGCGTTGACCAGGCGGTTCGCGGCGGTGGCGTTGCCGCCGGCGGCCCGGTTGCCACCCTCGTCGGTCGCCTCCACGTTGATCTCGATGCGCGGTCCGCCCTCGATGATCACCCGGTGCGCACCGTCTCCACCGTCCGGTGGCATCGGCCAGTCGGTCGCACAGGCCGCCGAGATCCGGGTGACGTGTTCGATCACGATGAGCGGCTCGCCGTCGACGATGCCCTGGACCTCGAACCGGAGCGCGCCTTGGGTCCCGGCCTCGAAGTCGCCCAGCGCCGTGGTCACCGTGGCCTCCAAGGGCCGCCGGTCGACCACTTCACGCAACTCGGAGACCTCGACACCCAGGGCCCGCGCGATCACCCGTACCTGGCCGCCCCAGACCATGGACGGGACGCCCTGCATCACCATCATCGGCTCGTAGTCCATCGGCTGGCCCATGCCCACCAGGTAGCGCACCGACTCCTCGGCGTCGTAGGTGGAGTAGTCGAAGATCTCCTGGCACCGGATCCGGTCGATCCGCGCGCCGAGCCCGGTGACCAGCGCCGGCAGCAGGTCATTGCCCCAGCCTGGGTCGATGCCGTTCGAGAAGAGCGCACTGCCACCTTCGGCGCACGCCTTCTCCAGCGGCTCGCGCAGCTCGCTGGGTGCATTGCGCGGATCGTAGAGCGCGTAGACGGACGGGCTGACCACGACCGCACCGCCCCGCAG
This sequence comes from Nocardioides sp. BGMRC 2183, assembly GCA_008123405.1. GTDB lineage: Bacteria > Actinomycetota > Actinomycetes > Propionibacteriales > Nocardioidaceae > Nocardioides. Next base: position 246,924 of record VSSA01000001.1, on the reverse strand, counting down.
CGCCCGAGCGAAGTCAGCGGCCGCGTCGTCGGGCCGCATCTCACCGGAGGCCATGTAGGCGACCGCTCCCCCGCCCCCGAGGGTGGCGAGGGCTGCCTCGACATCGGCACTCAGGCTCACGCCGCACGGCTCGTCGAGGCCGGCCAACGTCCCCGCGTCGGCACCGACCTTCGTCTCGTCCGAGGTCAGTACGGCACACAGCCGGAGTCCCGGATGGGTGAGCACCGATCGGATCGACGCCCTCCCCATGTTGCCGGTGCCCCACACCACGACCGGGATCGGCGCATCAGCACGGTGGAACGTGTTCTCGTTCATGGGGTGATGCTAGGGACCGCACCCCCGATCCGGAAGGCCTGTCGCGGGACTGTCCAGATCCCCGGTCAGCGGCGCATGGTCAGGTAGCAGGCCACCGCGGAGGCGGCCGCGACGTTGAGCGAGTCGACGCCTTCCTCCACGCTGCGGGCCATCGGGATGATCGCGCGACGCTCCGCCGACTGCTCCCATCGGCCGGAGAGCCCGTGTCCCTCGGAGCCGAGCACCAGCGCCACCTTGTCCACACCCGCGACGGCCTCCTCCAGCGGGCGGGCGTCGTCGGCGAGGGTGAGTGCCACGGTGGTGAATCCAGCGCCGGACAGGGCCGGCAGGGCGTCGTACCAATCAGGAAGGCGGGTCCACGGCAGCGAGAACACCGCGCCCATGGCGACCTTGATCGCGCGGCGATAGAGCGGATCGGCACAGCGCGGAGCCAGCAACGCGGCATCGAATCCCAGACCGGCTGCGGAGCGGAGGATCGCGCCGACATTGGTGTGGTCGACGATGTCCTCCAGTACGACGACCGCCCGGGCCCCCTGCAACACGGACTCCACCGAGGCCAGCGGACGTCGCTCGAGGGAGGCGAGGGCTCCGCGGTGCACGTGGAAGCCGGTGACCTCCTCGGCGAGTGCCTCGGAGAGCACATAGCAGGGCGCGTTCGTGCGATCGAGTACGTCGGCCAGGCCGGCCAGCCATCGCGGCGCCATCAGCAGCGAGCGGACGCCGTACCCGGCCTCGACTGCGCGGCGCACCACCTTCTCCCCCTCGGCCAGGAAGAGACCGTGCTCGGCCTCCAACGACCGGCGCAGCTGGGTGTCGCGAAGGTCGCGATAGTCGCCGAGCCGCGGGTCGGCAGGGTCGGAGATCTCGATCAGCTCGGCCACGTGCGCTTCACTCTCAGGTGCGTCCAGGCTCAGGCGGGGAAGCCGTCCGGGTGCGCGACCCGGACGACCTCACCGATGACGATGATCGCCGGCGGGCGGACCTGCTCGGCGTCGAGCCGCTCGGCCAGTGTGCCGAGGGTGGCGAGCACGGTGCGCTCGGTGGGCATCGTGCCGTCGCAGACCACGGCCACCGGGGTGCTGGCCGGTCGACCGCCGGAGACCAGCGCTTCGGCGATCGCCGGGGCGTTCTGCACCCCCATCATCACCACGACGGTCCCCTGCATCCGGGCGAGCGCTGTGTAGTCGACCAGGCTCTCGGGGTGCCCCGGCGGGAGGTGGCCGGAGACCACGGAGAACTCGTGGGTCACCCCCCGGTGGGTGACCGGGATCCCGGCGATCGCGGGCACCGCGACCGGGGAGGTCAGCCCGGGGATCACCTCAACCGGAACACCCGCCTCCCGACAGGCGAGGATCTCCTCGTAGCCGCGTCCGAAGACGAAGTTGTCGCCGCCCTTGAACCGCACCACGCGCTTGCCGGCCAGCGCGTGCTCGACGATCAGCCGGTTGATCTCCTCCTGCTGCGCTGAACGCCCCCGCGGCAGCTTGGCCACGTCGATCAGCTCGACGTCCGCAGGAAGATCACCGAGCAGCTCGCGGGGGGCGAGGCGGTCGGCGACGACCACATCCGCCTCCATCAGTGCCTTGCGGCCGGCGATCGAGATCAGCTCCGGGTCGCCGGGGCCACCGCCGACGAGGGTGACGCCCGGGGTGCGCTCCCGGTGGTGACGGGCCGAGATGCTGCCGTCGCGCAGCCCGGTGAGGATCTCGTCGCGCACCGATGCCGATCGTCGGGGGTCGCGATTGCCGAGGACCGCGACGGTGACGCCGGCATGCCGGCCGACCGCGGGCGTCCAGGCGCTGCCGAGGGTTGCGTCGTCGGAGCGGACGCAGAAGAGCCGTCGCTCCTCGCAGGCGTCGGAGATCTCGTCGTTCACCACCCGGTCGTCGGTCACCGCGATCACGTACCAGGCGGGGTCGAGATCCGCGACCTGGTAGGAGCGCTGGTGCCAGGTGACCTCACCGGAGCCGACCAGCCCCTCGATCGCCGGGGTGACCTCCGGCGCCACCACGTGGACGTCGGCCCCGGCCGCGATCAAGCTCGGGATCCGGCGTTGCGCGACATGCCCTCCGCCGACGACGAGAACGTGACGGCCAGAGAGTCGCAGGCCCGAGGGATAGGGCGGGAAGTCGCTCACGGCACCATCCTCCCAAGGTCCGCGGGCGGCACCGTGGTCCGGGCCCAGCTCGCGGACTACGTTGACATCATGAGTCTCGAACGTCCCGTCGCCCCTGACCCCTACGACCTCCTGCCGGTGGTCCCGTCGTTCCAGGTCACCAGCGCCGACGTCACCGACGGCGCACCCTTGAAGGACGACCAGGTGGCTGCCGCCGGCAACACCTCGCCGCAGCTGAGCTGGTCTGGAGCCCCCGAGGGCACCAAGTCGTTCACGGTCACCTGCTTCGATCCCGACGCGCCCACCCCGAGCGGCTTCTGGCACTGGGTGCTGGTGGACCTTCCCGCAGACGTGACCAGCCTCGACGCCGGCGCCGGTGCGGAGGGCGCGGCGCTGCCGGGCAACGCCTTCATGTGCCGCAACGACGGCGGCCAGCACGCGTTCATGGGTGCGGCGCCGCCGCAGGGCGACCAGATCCATCGCTACTACTTCGTGGTGCACGCGGTGCAGGAGGAGTCACTCGGCGTCGATCCCGACGCCTCCGCCGCCGTGGTCTCGTTCAACCTGGCGTTCAAGACCGCCGGCCGGGCCATCCTGCACGGCACCTATCGGCACTGAGTCGCTGAGGCCATTCGGTCGTGCCATGACGCGCCTGCTGCACGCTGTTGTCCTGATCCTCGCCGCCGCACTGGTGATCGGCGGCGCGGTGGTGGGGACGCGAATGCTGCTGCAGGCGAACGACGGCGAGGAGGCCGGCGACGGTGTCACCGGTCCTCCCGCCGTCGGCTGTGCACCGCAACCCGACCGAGGCCAGGCGCGGATGGCACGCAGTCGGTTCGTGCGCCAGCAGGTGCGCGGGGCGAAGACCGCCTGGTTCGTCAGCGCTTCGGTCGCCGATGCCGAGAGCAGCCGGGACAGGCTGTCCTCCCAGGCCCCCACCACGGATCCCGGGGCGCTGGTCGGTGACGGCTGGGTGCTGGTGGTCGGTTACCACCCGAGCGCGAGCCTGCCGACTGCGCTTCCCGGATGCGTGGCATCGACCCCGGTGCTGTACCTGCCCGTGGAAGGTTGAGTCAGGCGCCCGGATCGCTGGCGCGACGCAGCAGCTCCTCGAACGGCGTGGGTGCCGCGAAGCGCTCCGCGGTGGTCCGCCGCTCCGCCTCCCGGCTCGCAGCGGCGTCGGTTGCCGGGCCCGCCCCGGGTCCGTCGACCAGGGTCGCCAGCTCACCCGCGGCACGTTCGATCCGCTTGTCCAGCTCGGTTGCACCGAAGTCCTCGCTCGCCGCGAACACCCCCGTCGGTACGACGACGGCGTGCAGGTAGGCGAAGAGTGGGCGTAGTGCGTGGTCCAGCATGAGTTGGTGACGGGCGGTGCCGGCGGTGGCGCCGAGGAGGACCGGCTTCTCGTCCAGCGCGCCGTTCTCCAACACGTCGAAGAACGTCTTGAAGAGGCCGGCGTAGGAAGCCGCGAAGACCGGGGTGACCACCACCAGTCCGTCAGCCGCGCGGACCTGCTCGATCGCCGCGGCGAGGGTGGCGTCGGGGAAGCCGGTCAGCAGGTGGTCGGCGAGCGAGTGCGCCAACGGACGCAGCTCGACGTGCTCCACGACGGCGTCGGCGCCGCGGGCGGCGAGCGCATCCGCGGACGCCGTACCGATCCGGTCGGCGAGGAGCTTGGTGGCCGACGGCGCGGAGAGTCCGGCGGAGACCACCACGATGCGACGGGGCGCGGTCATCGGTGCTCGACCTCCTCACGGTCGGTGGTGCCGGTCTGCGTGTCCTCGGCGTGGACGGAGATGTCCTGGGCTCCGCCGGCGGCGGCGACCAGCGTCGCGTGCGTCGGGGCGTCGGGCACGTGGGCGGGACGACCTTCTGCGAAGCCGGCCCGCAGGTCAGGCAGGATCTCGCCGAGCAGGTCGAGCTGCTCGAGCACGGTCTTCAACGGCAGACCGGCGTGGTCGACCAGGAAGAGCTGGCGCTGGTAGTCCCCGACGTACTCCCGGAACGAGAGGGTGCGCTCGAGCACCTGCTGGGGCGAGCCCACCGTCAACGGCGTCTGGGTGGTGAAGTCCTCCATCGACGGGCCGTGACCGTAGACCGGGGCGTTGTCGAAGTAGGGCCGGAACTCGTCCCAGGCGTCCTGGCTGTTGCGGCGCATGAAGAACTGCCCGCCCAAGCCGACGATCGCGGTGTCCGCCGGGCCGTGGCCGTAGTGCTCGAACCGCTCACGGTAGAGCTTCACCATCTGCGCGGTGTGCGTGGCCGGCCAGAAGATGTGGTTGTGGAAGAAGCCGTCGCCGTAGTAGGCAGCCTGCTCGGCGATCTCCGGGCTCCGGATCGACCCGTGCCAGACGAACGGAGCGACCCCGTCCAGCGGACGTGGCGTGGACGTGTAGCCCTGCAGCGGGGTGCGGAACCGGCCCTTCCAGTCGACCACGTCCTCGGTCCACAGCCGGCGGAGCAGCGCGTAGTTCTCGATCGCGAGGTTGATGCCTTCGCGGATGTCCTTGCCGAACCAGGGGTAGACGGGACCGGTGTTGCCGCGGCCCATCATCAGGTCCACGCGGCCATCGGTGAGGTGCTGGATCTTCGCGTAGTCCTCCGCGATCAGCACCGGGTCGGTGGTGGTGATCAAGGTGGTCGCTGTGGAGAGCACGATCCGCTCGGTCTGCGCGCCGATGTAGGCGAGGGTGGCCGTCGGGTTCGACGCGATGAACGGCGGGTTGTGGTGCTCACCCGTGGCGAAGACGTCCAGGCCGATCTCCTCGGCCTTCTTGGCGATCGCCACCGTGGCCTTGATCCGCTCGTGCTCGGTCGGGGTACGGCCGGTGGTCGGGTCGGTGGTGACGTCGCCGACGCTGAAGATGCCGATCTGCATTGCCAGGTCCTTCCGAGTCGCCGACGCGCTCGAGCGCCGGAGCGGTTTCCCGGGATCACCGGGGTCATCCGCCATAACAGTTGATACATCAACCATTATTCCCGGCGCCGCCGTCCTCCCGGGGTGCGGCAGACTGAGGGGGTGACGACCCAGTCCCCCCTCCTGGCCACCGACGTGCTCGGCGAGCCGTGGACCGCCGAGACGATCCCGCTCCGCCCCGACGAGGAGGGCGAGGTCGTCGCCACCCTGGTCACGGCACCCACCCCCGGCGGCAGCGATCGCGCCGTCCTGCACGTGCACGGATTCTCTGACTACTTCTTCCAGACCGACTTCGGGCAGTGGTGGCTCGACCGCGGCCACGACATGTACGCGCTGGACCTGCGCAAGTACGGACGGTCGCTGCGTCCGCACCAATCGGCCACGTACGTCGCCGACCTGGACACCTACTTCGAAGAGCTGGACGCCGCGTGGGAGCGGATCACGCAGCGCGACGGGCACCGGGAGGTGGTCATCTCGGCGCACTCCACCGGCGGGTTGGTGGTGTCGCTGTGGGCGCACGCCCGCCGGCCGGCGGGCCTGGCCGGGATGTTCCTGAACTCTCCGTGGCTCGACCTCCAAGGCCCGCCGGTGTTGCGTACCCGCGCCGCCAACCTCGCCGTCGACGTGATCGGTCGCCGACGGCCGATGTCGGAGCTCGGTCGCGACGTGCGCGGCTTCTACGCCCGCGGCCTGCACCGCGACCACGACGGTGAGTGGGAGTTCGACCTGACCTGGAAGCCGGTCGAGTCGTTCCCGGTGCGGTTCGGGTGGCTGCGGGCGATCCGCGCCGGCCACGCTCGGCTGCAACGAGGCCTGGACGTTCCGGCTCCGGTCCTGGTGCTCTCCTCCGACCGGTCCAGCCACCCCAGGCAGATGTGCGACGACGTGTTCTGCACCGACATCGTGCTCGACGTGCGTCAGATCCGGCGCTGGTCCACCGCGATCAGCAGCTGCACCACCTACGTCGCGGTCCCCGGAGCGGTCCACGACGTGGTGCTCTCCCGAGAGCCGGTGCGCGCCCGGGTCTACGCCGAGCTCGACCGTTGGCTGGGCGCCTACGTCGACGAGGCTGCCGACACCACGGTGTAGTTCCCTCGTGTCCTGTCAGTGGGAACCTGTTCTAGTGGCGTGTTCTAGGGTCGCGGTATGGATCCCGTCACCGGACTCTCGATCGGCCGCATCGTCATCGGAGCGGCCGCGCTCATCTCTCCCCAGCGGGCAGCGAAGGCCAGCGGCCTCTCCCCCGACGACAACCCCCAGATGGACTACTTCACCCGGATGTTCGGCGCCCGCGAGATCGCGCTCGGCGCGGTCACGCTGGTCTCGAGCGGACCGCTGCGCCGCAACCTGACCCTGGTCGGCATCGCTGTCGACGGCGCCGACGCGGTCTCCGGTGTGCTCGGCCTCACCGGCGGGCGCGTGCCCAAGCCCGCCAGCGGGATCCTGGTCGGGGCGGCCCTCGGCGCGATCGGGTCCGGCGTCGTGGGGTTGGGCCGCGGGCGTCGTACCGACTGAGCCACAGAGGGGCTCAGGTCAGCAGCGTGACCAGGGCGACCAGACCCACCACGACGATCACGGCACGCAGCGCGGTGGCCGGGAGCCGCCGGCCCACTGCGGCGCCGAGGAACCCTCCGATCACGGCGCCGACGCCGATCAGCAGGACCAACAGCCAGTCCACCTCGGCGTCGGTCCCGAACAGCCCGAGCTCGGCGACCACCACGAAGAGCAGGCCGGCCACGCCGTTGGCCGCGGCGACCAGCACGTTCTTGACCGCGTTGAGGCGCTGGAGTGCCTCGGTGATGCCGATGCCCAGCACCGCCATCAGGATCACACCCTGGGCGGCGCCGAAGTAGCCGCCGTAGATGCCGGTGCCGAAGACCGCCGGCATCACCCACCAGGCGCCGTCTCCGTCGTCGCCTCGCTCGGCCTGGCGGCGAGCCACCCGGGCCGAGAGGCGAGGCTGGACCACGACCAGCACCAGGCCGAGAGCGATCAGCGCCGGCACCACGGCCTCGAAGGCACCGGCCGGCAGGACCAGGAGCAGGACGGCACCGACGACGGCGCCGCTGACCGAGCAGGCCAGTAGCCGTCGTACCCGGTGGCGCTGTCCGGCCAGCTCGCGGCGGTAGCCGACCGCACCTGCGACCGAGCCCGGCACCAGGCCCAGGCTGTTGGAGATGTTGGCGGTCAACGGCGGCACGCCGACCGCCACCAGGGTGGGGAAGGTGATCAGCGTGCCGGATCCCACGACGGCGTTGATCGACCCGGCCGCGACCCCGGCGAGCAGGATCGCGGCCGCTTCGAGCGGGCTCACCGCCCAGGCGCCTCCGGACCGGGCTCGCTCGGGTCAGCACCGGTATCGGTCGGGGTGTCGGGGTCGGCCGGGGTGGCCGGATCCGTCGGGGTGCTCCGCCCAGGATGCGCGGCGCTCTCCGCCTCCGCGATGGCCTGCTTGACCGCGTCCTCGACGGCGCTCACCTCGGTATCGGGTCGACGCTCGGTGATCGGCTCGCTGGGTCCCATGTCGACCCGCGTCCGCGGGCCGGAGGTCTCTGTGGGGATCCCGGGCAGATCCGCGATCGTGGAGCCCAGGCCCTTGAGTGCCTCGCCGATCTCGCTCGGGATGATCCACAGCTTGTTCGCGTCGCCGTCGGCGATCCGCGGCATCATCTGCAGGTACTGGTAGGCCAGCAGCGACTGGTCGGGGCGCCCGTCGTGGATGGCCTGGAAGACGGTCTGGATCGCCTGGCCCTCACCCTGGGCACGCAGGATCGCCGCTTCGCGGTCCGCCTGTGCGTTGAGGATGGCCGACTCCCGCTGACCCTCCGCGTTGAGGATGGCGGACTGCTTGTTGCCCTCGGCGGTGAGGATCGCCGACTGCCGTTGGCCCTCGGCGGAGAGGATCAGCGCACGCTTGTCGCGGTCGGCGCGCATCTGCTTCTCCATCGCGTCCTTGATCGAGACCGGCGGGTCGATCCCCTTGATCTCCACGCGGTTGACCCGGATGCCCCACTTGCCGGTGGCCTCGTCGAGGACGCCGCGCAGTCCGGAGTTGATCTGGTCGCGGCTGGTGAGCGTCTGCTCCAGGTCCATGCCACCGATGATGTTGCGCAGCGTGGTCATGGTGAGCTGTTCGATCGCCGAGATGTAGTTGGCGATCTCGTACGTCGCTGCGATCGGGTCGGTGATCCGGAAGTAGATGACGGTGTCGATGTCGACCGACAAGTTGTCCTCGGTGATCACCGACTGCGGGGGGAAGCTGACCACCTGCTCGCGCAGGTCGATCTGGTAACGCACCGTGTCCACGAAGGGCACTACGAAGTTCAGCCCGGCCGACAGCGTCTGCCGGTACTTGCCGAAGCGCTCCACGATGCCTGCGCGCGCCTGCGGCACCACGCGGACGGTCTTGGCCAGCACCACCACCACGAAGATGAAGAGCAGCGCCAGCAGGATCAGCAAGATCACGGGATCTCCTTGTCGTCGGTGTTGCCGAGCTCCTCGGGTCCGTCCGAGGCAGGCGGCTCCGGCAGGGCGCGGGGCCGGACCACGGCCGTCGCGCCACGGATCTCGAGCACCTCCACGCGCTCACCGATCCGCAGGTCCATGTCGGCGCTGGCGGTCCAGATCTCGCCGTCAAGCTTGACCCGGCCGGGGCGGACGGCGCTGATCGGCTCGGTGACCACTGCCTCGAGGCCGACCACCCGGGCGTTGCCCAGTGTCAGCTCCGGGCCGCCGTGGAAGCGTCGCGCCAGCGAGGGCCGTACGACGGCGAGCATGGCGACCGAGACCACGGAGGCGACCAACACCTGGATGCCGACCGAATCGGTGACGAAGGCCGTGCCCATCCCCGCGAGCGCACCGACCGCGAGCATCGCCAGGATCAAGTCGAGCGAGAACAGCTCGGCGACCCCCAGCAGGATCGCCGCACCCAGCCAGGCCTCCCAGAGGTGATCGCGAAGCCAGTCCATGTCTCGACCCTATCGGGCCCGTCTATGCGGAACCTCTGCGGCCGAGCATCACCTGTGTCGCCGTCGCCGACGCGCTGCCCAGCGTCCGTCGTCGTGCTCCAGCTCGAGCGGCATCCCGAAGGTGGCCGAGAGCGCCGCCGCGGTCAGTGTCGACTCGATCGGCCCGGCATCGACGACCGCACCGTCGCGCAGCATCAGCACATGGGTGAAACCCGGTGGGATCTCCTCGACGTGGTGGGAGACCAGGACCGTCGCCGGCGAGTCGGGGTCGTAGGCGAGCACCGACAGCGTCGAGACGAGGTCCTCCCGGCCGCCCAGGTCGAGGCCGGCCGCCGGCTCATCCAGCAGCAGCAGCTCGGGGTCGGTCATCAGCGCGCGAGCCACCAGCACCCGCTTGCGCTCGCCCTCCGACAGCGTCCCGTAGGTGCGGTCGGCCAGCCGGGTGACGCCGACCTCGCGCATCAGGTCCTCGGCGCGCTTGAGGTCGACATCCTCATACTCCTCGCGCCATCGGCCCACCACGGCGTGCGACGCCGAGATCACCACGTCCCGCACGCTCTCGCCACGCGGGATGCGCTCACCGAGCGCCGCGCTGGTCACCCCGATCCGGGGCCGCAGCTCGAACACGTCGACGCTGCCGAGCAGCTCCCCCAGCACGCCGACCGCACCGCCGGTGGGATGGATCTGGGCGCCCGCGACCTGCAGCAGGGTGGTCTTGCCGGCGCCATTCGGGCCGAGGATGACCCACCGTTGGCCGTCCTTGACAACCCACGTCACGCGATCGAGCAGCGTCGCCGATCCACGCCGCACGGTCACGTCAGCGAGTTCCAGCACAGCGGGCATGGGCGAAACCCTAACCGGCCCACAAACGGGTATCGTCATCGCCTCGTGACCTCCGACACCTCTGACCTCCCCGCCGCCGTCCGCCTGTCCTGGTGGGGCACCGGCTGGCTGCGCGGCGAGGTCGCCCACCCGGCGCTGGGCGCCGCGATCGCCGGCTCCGAGCTCCGCCACCTCGTGGTCGGCGCCCCCAACGACGATCCGCACGTGGGCAGCCTGCTCACCTTCCTCACCGCGGAGCGGACCGCGGGCGGCCACGGCATCGTGGGCGCCTTCCCCACGCCGGGCGACCCGGTCGGGCTCCGCGGCCCACGGGCGTTCACTGCTGCCGCGATCGAGGCGGGCCAGGCGGTGCTGCTGCCGGCGCTCGGCACCGGTCTGGTGCCGGTCCAGGTCGGCCCGGTCGTCGAATGGCACGAGTACGACGCCCGCCGCCCGCTCCCGGTCGACCTCGGTGATGCGGATCGGGGTCTGCGCACGGCGGTGTTGGAGACCGCTGAAGGTCTGGCCGCGTTGGACGTGGGCTCCTGGAACCCGACGCTCGCCGACGACCTGATCGACCTGCGGGCCGGCGTCGCCGTACCGGTGGCGGGGTGGGTGCCGGACCGGACCCGGACCCTGCTGGCGCGGGCACTGCACCTGCGCGATGTCGTGGAGCTCGCGCTGGCCGACGACGGTGGGGCCCTGGGCGTCGGTGAGGCCGCTCACCGACGCCTGCTGCTGGAGCCGTTGGCGGCCGCGGTGCGGCGGGCGCTGACCGCCTGCTGTTCCCCTGACGGCTGGCCGCCGCTGGCGCGATAGCCTCCTCCGCGATGCCTGCTGCGCACGACGCCAAGGACACGCTGCTGATCACCGTCACCGGGAAGGACCGGCCCGGTGTGACCTCAGCGGTCTTCGCGACCCTGGCGAAAGCCGGGGTCACCGTGATCGACCTGGAACAGATCGTGGTGCGCCGGCGGCTCGTCCTCGGCGTCCTGGTGACCGCGCCGCGCGACACCAAGAAGCTGCGGGCCGCGGTGGAGCACACCGTGGTCGACCTGGGCATGTCGGTGGAGATCGAGAAGGGCTCGGGGGACAACCGCGCGCGGCGCGAGGGTCGCACTCACGTGACCGTGATCGGTGCGCCCCTGCGTGCCGGCGCGATGGCGGCGATCGCCGGCCGGATCGCCGATGCCGGTGGCAACATCGACCGGATCGAGCGGATGGCGCGCTACCCGGTCACCGCCATCGAGCTGCACGTCTCCGGCGCCGTACCCGACCAGTTGCGGACCCTGCTCGCCGCCGAGGCGACCGCGAGCGGGATCGATATCGCCGTACAGCCAGCCACGATCCTGCGGCACGGCGTCCGGTTGATCGTGATGGACGTCGACTCCACCTTGATCCAGGGTGAGGTGATCGAGATGCTGGCCCGCCGCGCCGGGCACGGCGACGAGGTCGCCGAGGTGACCGAGCGGGCGATGCGTGGCGAGCTCGACTTCGCCGAGTCGCTGCGGGCACGAGTGGCGCTTCTGGAGGGCCTGGACGCGAAGGTGCTCGACGAGGTGTACGGCTCGATCGTGGTCAACCCCGGCGCGCGGACCTTGGTGCGCACGCTGCGCCGACTGGGCTACCGGTTCGCGATCGTCTCGGGAGGATTCAGCCAGATCACCGACCGGCTCGCCGACGACCTCGGCATCCACCGGGCTCGGGCCAACACGCTGGAGATCGTGGACGGGCGCCTGACCGGCCGCGTCGTCGGCGAGGTCGTGGACCGGGCCGCGAAGGCGCGGGCGCTGCGCGAGTTCGCCGCCGACCTCGGCGTACCGGAGGCGGCGACGATCGCGATCGGCGACGGCGCCAACGACCTGGACATGCTCGCCGCCGCCGGTCTCGGCATCGCCTACAACGCGCGGGCGGTGGTGCGCGATGCCGCCGACACCTCGCTGAACGTGCCCTACCTGGACACGATCATGTACCTGCTGGGCATCACCCGGGAGGAGATCGAGGCCGCTGACGCGGAGGCGGGGATCGTCACCCCGGCTCCCCCGGTCTGACTCCCCTCCCTGGGTCCGGTCGGTGCCGTCAGGCCCGGCCGACCTCGAAGAGCCGCAGCCGACTGCTGGCCGGTCCCAGGTCGGTCCAGCTGCCGTCGAGGTCGAGGACCGCTGCTGTCGCCGTCGGGAAACCGCCCGCCAGCTCGGCCGAGGCGGGCCCGCGACCGTCGTCCAGGGCGTGGGCCAGCATCCCCATGGTCGGGTTGTGCCCGACCACCGCGACCGTGGCGACCTCGTCGTCGGTGACCCGCAGGAGCTCCAGCACCGCCTCCTCGTCGGCGCCGTAGAGCCCTCGGTCGGCGTGCGCCGGTGCCGTCCACCCGGCGGCGCGGACCAGCTCGTCCCAGGTCTGCTCGGTACGACGCGCGCTGGAGACGTAGACCAACCCGGGGACCACCTGCAGTGCGGTGAGCCGCCGTCCCAGCGCGGCTGCATCGAGCCGCCCCCGCTCGGTGAGCGCTCGCTCGTGGTCGCTCGCCGCGACGGGCTCGGCCTTCGCATGCCGGATCAGCACCACGCTGCGCATCTGTTCAGACTAGTGGTCACCACGCCGGCCCGTGCGAGACTGCGGCGATGACGCCGTACGGGCTGAGCCACCTGGTGCCGCTCGCGGTCTTCATGGTGGGGCTGGTCGTGCTGGTCGGTGTCGACCTGCGACGGGACTATCCGGTCGAGGGCGATGCCGGGGTGCGCCTGGTGGAACGGTGCTGGGCGCTCGCCATCGTCGTGTGCACCCTGCCGTTCCAGCTCTACGACGCCGCCACCAACTTCGAGCTGGGCGTCTCGCTCCCGCTCCACCTCTGCGACCTCGCGTGGGTGGCCGCGGCCCTCGCGTTGTGGACCCACCATCGGGTCGCCGTCGCGCTCACCTTCTACTGGGGCGTCGTGCTGACCACGCAGGCGTTGGTGACGCCGTCGTTGGGCGAGGACTTCCCTGAAGGGCGCTACTTCGCCTTCTGGGTCCTGCACACCCTCATCGTCTGGGCGGCAGTACACCTGGTCCTGGACCCGCGGCTGCGCCCGGGATGGCGCGAGTATCGGGCCACCGTGGCGATCACGCTGCTGTGGGCAGTGGCGACGTACCTGTTCAACGTGGCGGCCGGGACCAACTACGGCTATCTGCAGGCGAAGCCGTCGTCGGGGTCGCTGCTGGACCTGCTCGGACCGTGGCCGATCTACGTGTTCCTCGAGATCGCCATCGTCGCCGGGGTGTGGGCGGGGATGACCGCGCTGCTCGTGCGGTCGCGCCGTACCTGATCCAGCAGCGGGTCAGGCACCCATCGCGTGGAAGCCACCGTCGACGTGCACGATCTCGCCGGTGGTGGCCGGGAAGAGGTCGGAGAGCAGGGCACAGACCGCGCGCGCGGTCGGCTCCTGGTCGGCGTTGTCCCAGCCCAGCGGCGCCTTGGACTCCCACATCGTGTCCAGCTCCTCGAAGCCCGGGATCGCCTTGGCGGCGAGCGTCTTCAGCGGGCCGGCCGAGACGAGGTTCACCCGGATGCCGTCGCCACCGAGGTCCCGCGCCAGGTAGCGAGAGGTCGACTCGAGGGCAGCCTTGGCCACGCCCATCCAGTCGTAGACGGGCCAGGCGACGGTCGCGTCGAAGGTCAGGCCGACGATGGAGCCGCCCTCGCCCATCAGGGGGCGGGTGGCGTTGGCCAGCGACTGCAGCGAGTACGCCGAGACCTGGACTGCCTGCGCCACGTCCTGCCAAGGTCCGGTGAGGAACTTGCCGCCCAGCAGGGTCTCCGGGTGGCCGTAGGCGATGGAGTGCACCACGCCGTCCAGCCGTGCATCCGGGCCGAGGTGCTCGCGGACCTGGTCGGCCAAGCCCGCGAGGTGCTCCTCGTCGGTGACGTCGAGCTCCAAGACCGGCGGCAGCTCGGGGAGCCGCTTGGCGATCCGCCGGGTGATCCGCAGGGCCTGCCCGAAGTTGGAGATCAACACCGTCGCGCCCTGTTCCTGCGCGAACTTCGCGACCGCGAAGCCGATCGAGGTGTCGAGGGTGACGCCCGCGACGAGGATGGTCTTGCCGTCGAGGATCTTCATGTCGCTCATCCGTTCAGTGCCCCATTCCGAGTCCACCGTCGACCGGGATCACGGCCCCGGTGACGTACGACGCTCCGTCTCCCGCCAGCCAGGTGACCGCTCCGGCGACCTCCGACGGGTCGGCGTACCGGCCCAGCGGCACCTGGCCGCGGATGGCTGACTTCTGCTCGTCGCTGAGCACCGCGGTCATGTCGGTGTCGACGTAACCGGGTGCCACGACGTTGGCGGTGATGCTCCGCGAGCCGAGTTCGCGCGCCAGCGAGCGCGCCATCCCGACCAGGCCGGCCTTCGACGCCGCGTAGTTGACCTGGCCCGGCGACCCCAGCAGGCCGACCACGCTGGAGATGAAGATGATCCGCCCGCGCTTGAGGCGCAGCATGCCCTTGGCAGCGCGCTTGGCAAGGTGGAACGAGCCGGTCAGGTTGGTGTCGATCACCGACGACCAGTCCGACTCCGACATGCGCAGCAGCAGAGTGTCGGCGGTGACGCCGGCGTTGGCGACCAGGACCTCGACCGGGCCGTGGGCCGCCTCTGCCTGCGCGAACGCCGCGTCGATCGAGGCCGGGTCGGTGACATCGGCTCTGATCTCGAGCGCGCCCTCCGGGGCGCCCCCGCTGCGGGTGGTGACGGCGACCTTGTCGCCCTGGGCGACGAAGGCCTCGGCGATGGCGCGGCCGATGCCGCGGTTGCCGCCGGTGATCAGGACGGATCGGGGCTCGTTCACGGCTTCGACGCTAGTGGCGTCGGAACTGTGCGCTCGCTGCGGGTGGGGCCGAAGATGCCAAGGCTTCTTTGTGGGATTCCTACAAGGAGCCCCACGAGGCCCCGTGGGTCACTCGTCATCCTCGAGGCGGAAGCCGACCTTGATCCCGACCTGGAAGTGCTCGACCTGGCCGTCCTTGACCTGGCCTCGGACCTGGGTGATCTCGAACCAGTCGAGGTGACGCAGGGTCTTGCTCGCTCGCTCGATCCCGTTGCGGACTGCCTGGTCGATCCCGTCGGGGGAAGTGCCGACGATCTCGGTGACGCGATAGGTGCGGTTCGTCATGGGAGGGAGCCTAGTACGCTGAACGCGTGGCGGGTGCAGGCGCCGGACCGATCCGGATCACCACCGCGGGCACCAGCCCGCAGGCGGACCTGGCGCGCCGTCAACGTCGCTACATCTTCTGGATGGGGCTCCGCACGGTCTGCTTCATCGCGGCCGCCGCGGCCGGTGTCGCCGGGATCCATTGGCTGTGGCCCCTCCTCATCGTCGGCGCGGTGGTGCTCCCTTACGTGGCGGTGGTGATGGCCAACGCCAACGACAGCCGCGACACCACCCTCCCCCTCACCGGAGCTGGCGACGCGCAACGACAGCTGGGGTCCTCCCATGGAGCCTGACGTCTGCTCGGCCAAGGGCTGCCGCGCACCCGCCGTCTGGCAACTGCTGTGGAACAACCCCAAGTTGCACACCCCCGACCGCCGCAAGGTCTGGCTCGCCTGCGACGAACACCGTACGTCGCTCGAGACGTTCCTCGGAGCCCGCAACTTCCTCAAGGACACCGTCCCCCACACCGCCGCCCAGGGTTGACTTGGGGTTTTGGGCCCGTCGACTTGGGGTTTTGGGCCCGTTGAGTTGGGGTTTCGGGCCCGTCGACTTCGTATCCTGACGACACACAGGTCGGTGTCATGACGCCCGTCCGATGACGACACGACCACATGCGCCCCATGCGTCACAGTTCGACGTCCGCAAGCGGGCGCGCCGGCTGGTCGGCGCGTGTTGTCCACAGGTCCGGATGAGCGGGGTGCGCCGAGGTGGCGATCGGCCGATCGTCGTACGTCATGGAACTCGGAGACCTCTCGACACGTCCGTTCACCATCGCGCAGGCCGAGCAGCTCGGACTGACCAGACGGCGGATCGCCAAGGCTGCCGACGCGGGACTGCTGACCCGTTGGATGCGCGGCATCTACAGCGAATCCGGACTGACTGACTCGCTCGATCTGCGCGCCTCGGTGGTCGCACTCGCGACATCGGAATACCACATCATCACCGATCGGACCGCTGCCTGGCTGCATGGTGCCGATGCCTTTGCGATGGACGAGCACGACGTCATGCCTCCGATTGAGACCTGTGTGCTTCGCGGTCACAACCCGACCAGGCGTAGCGAGGCCGATGGCCGCACGCGGGACCTTGCGCCGTGGGACATCATGCGGCTGGGCGGGCTGCACGTCACGACACCGCTGCGTACCGCCCTCGACCTGGGCTGTCACCTGCGTCAGCGCGACGCCTTCGCAACGATGTGTGCCCTGGCCGGGCGCGGTGGCTTCGGTGTTGCCGAACTGACCCGCGAGCTCCCGCGGTTCCGTCGACGTCGAGGCGTGATCCAGTGCCGGATGCTCGCACCCTGGGTCGAGCCCCAGGTGGAGTCGCCACGCGAGGCGTGGGTCCTCTTCGAACTCCGCTCTGCCGGCCTTCCCGCGCCGGAGGCACAGCTCTGGGTCGAGGTCGATGGCGTTGCGCGGTATCGGCTCGACTTCGCCTACCGCCATGCGCGGGTGTGCATCGAGTACGACGGCGAGCATCACGACGATCCACTCCAGCGTCGCCTCGACGAAGAGCGCCGGGCCGAGCTGCGCGCTCTGGGATGGACCGTCATCGTGGTAAGGCGAGGGGACTTCACCGGTCTGCGGCTGGATGCCTGGATCCGGGAGGTTCACCGTGCGTTGGAGCCGTCGTACGGGACGCGGCGGTGGTGATCCAGGGGCCTCCGTCGGGACCTGGATGACCAGTGAACGGGCCCGAAAGCCCAACTCAACGGGCCCGAAAGCCCAACTCAACGGGCCCGAAAGCCCAACTCAACCTCCGATGGCGGACATGGGGCGGTCGGGTTGGAGGAAGGTGGGGTCGTCGATGCCGTGGCCGGCGGCCTTGGGGCGGACCGCCGCGCGCCAGAGGTCGGCGAGCTCGGCGTCGCCTGCGCCCGCGCGCAGCGGGCCGCGCAGGTCCGACTCGGTGCGGGCGAAGAGACAGTTGCGGACCTGCCCGTCGGCGGTGAGCCGGACCCGGTCGCAGTCGCCGCAGAACGGGCGGGTGACCGAGCCGATGACGCCGACGGTGGCCGGACCGCCGTCGACCGTGAAGAGCTCGGCGGGAGCGCTGCCGCGCGGCTCCCGGGCCGGGGTGAGCGTGTAGCGGCTCTCCAGCTGCTCGATGATCTCCTCGGCGGTGATCATCTGCTCCCGGGACCAGCCGTGTTGGGCGTCCAGCGGCATCTGCTCGATGAAGCGCAGCTGATAGCCGCGCTCCAAGCACCAGCCGAGCATCTCGGCAGCCTGGTCGTCGTTCACCCCACGCAGCAGCACCGCATTCACCTTCACCGGCCCGAGCCCCGCGGCGGCCGCCGCCTCGAGGCCGGCGACCACGTCGGCGAGTCGGTCACGGCGGGTGATCGTGGCGAAGGTCTCGGGACGCACCGAGTCCAGAGAGACGTTCACTCGGTCCAGCCCGGCCTCGGCGAGAGCGGACGCCGTACGGGCCAGGCCGAGGGCGTTGGTGGTGAGTGACTGCTCGACCGGGACACCGAGCTCGTCGGCCAACGCCCGGGTGCGAGCGACGATGTCGACCAGGCCGCGTCGTACCAGCGGCTCGCCGCCGGTGAAACGCACCTCCTTGATGCCGAGATGGCCCACTGCCACACCGATCAGGCGCACCACCTCGTCGTCGGTCAGCTGCTCCGCGGTCGGCATCCAGTCCAAGCCCTCGGCCGGCATGCAGTAGGAGCAGCGCAGGTTGCACCGATCGGTCAGCGAGACCCGCAGATCGGTCGCGACGCGGTCGTATTGGTCGACCAGACCCAGCACCTGCATGTATCCAGCATAGGCACGGGATCTACCGTTGCCTCGTGAAGATCGGTGCGTGGCTCGGCTCGTGGCGGTTCCTGCTGAGCCGCCGCTGGGTCCTTTTCTTCCTGACCATCATCGTGGTCGGTTACGCCACCTGGTGGCTCGGCGAGTGGCAGTTCGGTCGGCTCGAGGACCGCAAGGACCGCAATGCGATCATTCGCGCGAACGAGACCCAGGACCCGGCCTCCGTCAACGACGTGCTGGCGCCGGGAGATCCGGTGGCGGCCGACGAGGAGTGGCGGGTGGTCACCGCCACCGGCACCTACGACGTCGACGACACGGTCATCGTGCGCTACCGCACCGACGACAACGGCCTGCCCGGGGTGGACGCAGTCGTCCCCCTCGTCACTGCCGACGGTACGGCGCTCCTCGTCGACCGTGGTTGGTACGGCACGGACGACCCTGCCACCACCGGGTCGGACGTGCCCGCGCCGCCCGAGGGCGAGGTGACGATCACCGGCTGGGTCCGCGCCGACGGCACCGGCGACAGCACTGTGGTGCACGACCAGTCGACCCGTGCCATCTCCAGCATCGCGATCGGCGATGCTCTGGATCGCGAGGTCTACGGCGGCTTCGTCGACCTGCGCTCGGAGGACCCGGAGCCCGCCGAGCCGCTGACCCGTGCCGAGCTGCCCGAGCTCGACGAGGGGCCGCACTTCTTCTACGGCCTGCAGTGGTGGTTCTTCGGGGTGCTCGCCGCGGCCGGGTTCGGCTATCTGGCGTGGGACGAGCGGCGCAACGGCCGTCGCGGTGAGCGACGTCCACCGCGCCGCCGCGGCCCCTTCGGCGCTCGACCGGCGGATCAGAGTGAGCGGGTCATCCCGCCGTCCACGGGCAGCGCGACGCCGGTGAGGAACGAGGCGGCGGGCGAGAGCAGGAACGCCGCGGCACGGCCGAACTCCTCCGGCTCGCCGTAGCGGCCGAGCGGGATCTGACTGATCGCTGCCGTACGGGAGGCCGCGGCGTCACCGGTCGCGGCGTCGAGCTCGGCCACCCGGTCCGTGCCGATGCGGCCCGGCAACAGGGTGTTGACGCGGACGCCGGACGGTCCGAGTTCATCGGCGAGGGTCTTGGCGACCATCGCCAGGCCAGGGCGGAGCCCGTTGGAGATGGACAGGCCGGCGACCGGCTGACGCACGCTGGTGGAGAGAACCATCGCCAGCGAGCCGCCGGACTCCAGTCGGGTGCCGATCTCCCGCGCCAGTCGGACGCCGCCGAGGAAGACGGTCTCGAAAGCTGCGCTCCACTGCTCGTCGGTCATCGCCGTCGCGGGGCCGGCCGGCGGACCGCCCACGCTGATCAGGGCGCCGTCCAGCTGTCCCCAGGCAGCGACGGCCTCGCCCACCAGACGCGCCGGTGTCTCCGGGTCGCCGTTGTCGGCGACGACACCTCGCACGGCGTCGTGCCCTCCGGCCGCCCCGGACGCCAGGGCGTCGACGGCGGCGCGGACACTGGTTTCGGTGCGGCCGGTGAGCAGCACGCGGGCACCGTCGGTGAGGAGCTCGGCAGCGGTCGCCCTGCCGAGACCACGGGTGCCGCCGGTGACGATGTAGACGCGCTCGCGCAATTGGAGGTCCATGCGCCCCTTCCCTATCAGATGAGCGAGTCCAGTGACCCGCCGACCTGCGTCACCGGAACCACGTCCGGCGCGCCCTTGCGTGCCGCATCCGCGGTGTGGTCGTCGGGCTGACGCTGGCTCTCCCGCTCAGCCTCCACCCGCTTCAGGTAATGCTCGAGCTCCCGCTCCTTCTGGGCGGCGTCCCAACCCAGGTGCCCCCGCACCAGATCGGCCACGTGCGGTGCCGCGGCGACGCCCCGGTCGAAGGTCTCGATCGAGACCCGCAACCGCCGGGTGAGGATGTCGTCGAGATGGCGCGCCCCCTCGTGGGTCACCGCATAGACCACCTCCGCCTGGAGATAGTCCTCGGCGCCCGGCAGCGGCTCGGCGAGGTCCGGCTCGGCGGCGACGATGTCCAGCACTTCCAGCACCAGGGATCCATAACGGTCGAGCAGATGCTCGACACGATTGACCGCGAGCCCGGAGTTCGCCGCCAGTTGGCGGCGCTGGTTCCACAACGCCTGGTAGCCATCGGCACCGACGAGAGGGATGTTCTCGGTGACGCACCCACCGACCGTGCGGCCTTGGACGGCCTCCAAGCCGTGCACCGCCTCGTCCACCGCGTCGGCGGCCATCACCCGGTACGTCGTGTACTTGCCGCCAGCGACCACCACGAGACCCGGCACGCTGTGGGCGACGGCGTGCTCGCGGGACAGCTTCGACGTCGCCTCACTCTCGCCGGCGAGCAACGGCCGCAGTCCCGCGTAGACACCCTCGACGTCCTCGCGGCTCAGCGGCACCTCCAACACCCGGTTGACCTGCTCCAGCAGATAGTCGATGTCGCGCGAGCTGGCCGCCGGGTGGTCCTTGGAGAGCTCCCAGTCGGTGTCGGTGGTGCCGATGATCCAGTGCCGCTTCCACGGGATCACAAACAGGACTGACGTCTCCGTGCGCAGGATCAGGCCTGCCTCGCCGCGGATCCGGTCCCGTGGCACGACCAGGTGGATCCCCTTGCTGGCCCGCACCGCGAACTGACCGCGCTCCCGGGCCATCGACTGTGTCTCGTCGGTCCACACCCCGGTCGCGTTGATCACCTGAGAGGCGCGGACGGCGTACCGCTCTCCGGTCTCCAGGTCGATCACCTCGGCGCCGACGACCCGCTCGCTCTCCTTGATCAGTCCGGTGACACGGGTGCGGGAGGCAACCGCAGCGCCGTAGGTCGCGGCGGTGCGGGCAAGGAACATGGTGTGTCGCGCGTCGTCGACCTGCGCGTCGTAGTAGCGGATCGCACCGACCAGCGCGTCCTTGCGCAACGAGGGGAACAGCTTGCGAGCGCCCTGGCGGGTGAGATGGCGGTGCAGTGGCGTGGTGTCGCCGTATCCGCTGGCGCGGGACATCGCATCGTAGAGGGCGACGCCGCTGCCGGCGTACCACCGCTCCCAGCCGCGACCGGTGAGCGGGTAGAGGAACGGCACCGGCTTCACCAGGTGTGGTGCCAACCGCTGCAACAGCAGGCCGCGTTCTTTGAGTGCCTCGGCGACCAGGCGGAAGTCCAACATCTCCAGGTAGCGCAGGCCGCCGTGGATCAGCTTGGAACTGCGGCTGGAGGTGCCGGAGGCGAAGTCGCGCGCTTCGACGAGGCCGACACTGAGCCCTCGGGTCGCCGCGTCGAGCGCCGCGCCGCTGCCGACGACGCCACCTCCGATGACCAGGACGTCGAGCGGGTGATGGGCCATGCGCCGCAGCGCGGCGCTGCGGGCGCGGGGCGAGAGTGCGGCGGGTTCCATCCTCAGACCTCCACCCAGTCCAAGGTGCGCTGGACCGCCTTCTTCCACTGCACGTAGCCCTCCTCGCGCTGGTCGCTGCTCCACCGCGGGGACCAGCGGGCGTCCTCCCGCCAGTGCTGCCGCAGCTCGTCGACGTCGGACCAGTAACCCACCGAGAGCCCGGCGGCGTAGGCGGCGCCGAGCGCGGTCGTCTCGGCCACCTCCGGACGGCTGACGTCGACGCCGAGCACGTCAGCCTGGATCTGCATGCACAGGTCGTTGAGGGTGACACCACCGTCGACCTTGAGGGTCTCCAGTCGCACACCGGAGTCGGCGGTCATCGCCTCGACCACGTCGCGCGACTGATAGCAGATCGCCTCCAGCGTGGCGCGCGCCAGGTGGGCGTTGGTGTTGAAGCGGGAGAGCCCGACGATCGCGCCCCGGGCGTCGGAGCGCCAGTACGGCGCGAAGAGACCGGAGAAGGCGGGCACGAAGTAGACGCCGCCGTTGTCCTCGACCTGACGTGCCAGCGCCTCCGACTCGGCTGCGCCGCTGATGATGCCGAGCTGGTCGCGCAGCCACTGCACCGCCGAACCGGTGACGGCGATCGATCCCTCCAGCGCGTAGACGCACGGATCGTCGCCGAACCGATAGGCGGGTGTGGTCAGCAGACCCGCCGCGGAGCGCACGATCTCGGTGCCGGTGTTGAGCAGCATGAAGTTGCCGGTGCCGTAGGTGTTCTTCGCCTCCCCCGGCTCGAAGCAGACCTGGCCGACGGTGGCCGCCTGCTGATCGCCCAGGATGCCGGTGATCGGCACCTCGCCGCCGAACGGCCCGTTCCGACGGGTGAACCCGTAGGGCTCCACCGCCGACGACTCCCGGATGGTCGGCAGCATCGCTCGCGGCACCTCGAACAGCTCGAGGAGCTCGGTGTCCCAGTCGAGGGTCTCCAGGTCCATCAGCATGGTGCGGCTGGCGTTGGTGACGTCGGTGGCGTGCACCCCGCCGTCGGTGCCGCCGGTCAGGTTCCACAGCACCCAGGTGTCAGGCGTCCCGAAGAGCACGTCGCCCGCCTCCGCACGCTCGCGCAAGCCCGCGACATGCTCCAGCAACCAGCGCAGCTTGCCGCCGGAGAAGTACGGCGCCGGTGTCAGCCCG
This sequence comes from Nocardioides sp. BGMRC 2183, assembly GCA_008123405.1. Classification (GTDB taxonomy): domain Bacteria; phylum Actinomycetota; class Actinomycetes; order Propionibacteriales; family Nocardioidaceae; genus Nocardioides. The sequence goes on along the minus strand of VSSA01000001.1, from coordinate 224,322 downwards.
GAGCGACGACGGATCAGGTCTGCGTGACCGTCGCGCTCGAGCTGCGCCGCGATGGCGTCGGTGCGGGTGTCCTGCCAGACGATGGCGTTGTGCAACGGGCGCCCGGTGTGCCGGTCCCACACGATGGTGGTCTCGCGCTGGTTGGTGATCCCGATCGCGGCCAGGTCCTCGGCGCCGAGACCGGCCCGGCCCAGCGCCGTCTGCACCACTGCCGAGGTGCGCTCCCAGATCTCGACGGGGTTGTGTTCGACCCATCCGGCCCTCGGCAGGATCTGCTGGTGCTCGAGCTGGTGCCGCGCGACCACCGCGCCGGCGTGGTCGAAGACCATGAACCGCGTGCTGGTGGTGCCCTGGTCGATCGCCCCCACGTAGCGAGGGAGCGAGCCCGCCTGTCCTGACATGCGGCCACTGTGGCACACGGGTCCGACCCGATGCGCCGGATCCGTCCCGGCGTCTCACCGGTCCGCCTGTCCCCGGAACTGATCGCCCAATTCCCTTGACTTCAACTTCGCTTCAAGTTGAAACCTGGGGGCATGACACACCAGACGACGACCCTGACCCACCCCACCCGCAGCCACCCACCGACCGCCGTGGTCACCGGCGGCAGCGCCGGCCTCGGCCGCGCCGTGGTCGCCGCGCTCGCAGCCGACGGATGGCAGGTCATCACCGACGCCCGGGACGGCGACCGCCTGACGGCCGCAGTCCAGGCCATCCGTGCCGAGGTCCCGAATGCGCGGATCACCCAGCTGGTCGGCGACATCACCGACGCCGACCACCGCGCGGCGCTCGCCGTCGCCGTCGACGCCGCCGGACGGTTGGACCTCCTGGTCAACAACGCCGGCGTGCTCGGTCCGGCCAGCGGCGAAGGGCGCTACCGCCGGCTGGTCGACGTCACCGCCGAGGACGTCGGCTACCTGTGGCGCCACAACGTCGGTGCTCCCCTCGTGCTGACCGCACTCCTGCTCCCGCGGTTGGTCGCCAACGGCGGCACACTGCTCTCGATCTCCTCCGACGCCGCCCTCGAGCACTACCAGGGCTGGGGGCTCTACAGCGCCTCGAAGGCCGCGCTCGACCACCTCACCGCCACCTTCCACGCCGAGAATCCCGAGATCGCCGCCTACGCGGTCGACCCGGGCGACATGCGGACGGCGATGCACCAGGAGTGGTTCCCCGGTGAGGACATCTCCGACCGCCCGCTCCCTGAGTCCGTGGTGCCGCACCTGCTGGGGCTGATCGCCGACCGGCCGCCGTCGGGGCGCTACCGCGCTGCCGACCTGCCCCCCGCCACGAGCACCCGCCCGACGAGTCCGCAGGAGGTCTGAGATGAGCGCTCAGCCCATCACCGATCCGAGTTTCGCCCCCGCCCCCGCCGAACGCCGCGGGCTGGCCCGTGACGCGGTCCGGCTGCTCGTCGCCGACGCCGCCGGGTCCTCGAACCAGATCCGACATCGGACCTTCCGCGAGCTGGCATCCGAGCTGCGCGCCGGCGACGTCGTGATCGTCAACGACTCCGCCACCGTTCCCGGTCAGGTCGACGCGGTGAGTGACCGGCACGGACCGGTCGTACTGCACCTGGCCACCCAGCTCGACGACGGTTCCAGGATCGTCGAGGTACGACGCGCGCCGGATGCCGCCCGCGCCGTCCTGGACGCCCGGGTCGACGACCTCCTCACCGTCCCGGGAAGCGACGTCCAGGTCCGCCTGCTCACCGCCTATCCCGACGGGGACTCCTCCCCCACCGGTCACGGCAACCGACTGTGGCGCGCCGCGGTCACCGGCGACGTGGCGGACCTGCTGCGCCGCTCCGGTCGACCGATCTCCTACGGCTACCTGGAGCGGGAGTTCCCGCTGCAGGACTACCAGACGCTCTTCGCCCGCCGTCCCGGAAGCGCCGAGATGCCGTCGGCCGCCCGACCGTTCACCCCGGAGGTCGTTGCCGACCTCGTGGCCGGCGGCGTGGTGGTCGCTGCGATCACCCTGCACACCGGGGTCTCCTCCCAGGAGGCCGGCGAAGGACCGCAGCCCGAGCGGTTCGTCGTACCGGAGACGACGGCGGCTGTGGTCAACGCCGCCCGGGCCAGCGGGGGTCGGGTGGTCGCCGTGGGAACCACGGTGACCCGTGCCCTCGAGTCGGCCGTCACGACTGTCGACGGCGCCTCCACCGTGCGGGCCCGATCCGGGTGGACCAACCGGGTGGTCACACCTTCCGAGCCACCACAAGTGGTCAGCGGGCTGATCACGGGCTGGCACGACACCGGCGCCTCGCACCTCCAGTTGGTGCGCGCGGTAGCGGGCGATGCCCTCACCGATCAGGCCTACGCGGCCGCGCGCGCCACCGGCTACCTCTGGCATGAGTTCGGCGACGCGGCTCTCTTCCTACCTCCGCGATGAGGCCACCTACGTGCGGAAAACCCTGATCGCCCGAGCCAGGATCAGCTTGAATCCACCGATTCGTCGCGTAGCGAGCGGCACCAGACGGGTGTCCCGGCAAGGCGGAGTGCCGAAGGCGGGCCGGAGGCCCGTCGAGGTGCGACAACGCAGCCCGGGGCGCCCGGATGGGGGCGCGCAGTAGCGAGGAATCGGTGGATTCAAGATCAGCTTGGATTCACCGATTCGTCGCGTAGCGAGCGTCACCAGACGGGTGGGCTGGCAAGGAGCCCGGCGCGAGGGCGGGCTGGTTGCCCGTCGAGCGTCGGTGACGCAGCCAGGGCGCCCGGATGGGGGCGCGCAGTAGCGAGGAATCGGTGAATCCAAGATCAGGGGTGCCCCTGATGGCGGGTGTCGGTCCACTCGGGCAGGCTGGTGCCATGACGAGCGCCCCCGCCAGCCCGCCCCACGTCGCAGCCCGTGCGGTCGACCTTCGCAAGACCTACGGGACCGGGGGCGCGACGGTGCACGCCCTGGCCGGGGTCAGCCTCGAGCTGGAGGCCGGCCGGTTCACCGCGATCATGGGTCCGTCCGGGTCTGGCAAGTCGACATTGATGCACTGCCTGGCCGCACTCGACACGCCCAGCGCCGGTGAGGTCGAGGTCGACGGCACCGAGTTGAGCCGGCTGAAGGACAAGGCGTTGACCCAGCTGCGCCGCGAGCGGATCGGCTTCGTCTTCCAGGCGTTCAACCTGATCCCGACGCTGACCGCGCAGGAGAACATCCTGCTCCCGCTCAACCTGGCCGGGAAGAAGCCGGACCAGGCCTGGTTCGACACGGTGGTGGACACGGTCGGGCTGCGCGATCGACTGGGGCACCGGCCCAACCAGATGTCCGGCGGTCAGCAGCAGCGGGTGGCCTGCGCCCGCGCGCTGGTGAGCAAGCCGTCGATCGTCTTCGCCGACGAGCCGACAGGCAACCTGGACAGCACCTCGGGTGCGGAGGTGCTCTCGTTCCTGCGCCGCAGCGTGGACGAGTTCGGCCAGACCATCGTGATGGTCACCCACGACGCGGTCGCCGCGTCGTACTGCGACCGCGTCGTCTTCCTCGCCGACGGCAAGGTGGTGGACGAGTTCCGTGACCCCGACCGCGATCAGATCCTCGAGCACATGACCGCCCTCCAGACGCTCGCAGCCGCCGCCGGCTCTCCCGGCGACGAGGTCTGAGACCACGATGATCAAGCTGACCCTGCGCAATCTCTTCGCGCGCAAGATCAGGCTGCTGATGAGCGGCCTGGCGATCGTGCTCGGCGTCGCCTTCCTCTCCGGCGTGCTGGTCTTCAGCAACGGCCTCTCCTCCACCTTCGACGGCATCATCTACGGGTCCACCCCGGACGGTGTCGTGCGTGCCGAGGACTCCGCGTCGTTCGAGGCCACGCCCGCCGCGACGGACGCCGTGATCACTCCCGACCAGCTCGCCGAGCTGGCCGCGCTGCCCGAGGTGGAGCGCGCCGACGGCGACGTGGTCGGGTTCGGGATGAGCCTGCTCGCCGAGGACGGCACCGTCGTCGGCGGCACCGGCGCCCCGACGCTGGCGTTCAACTACCACGACGCCCCGAACATCGAGGGCGAGAAGATCCTGGAGCTGGTCGACGGCGAGTGGCCGACCGCCGCGGACCAGATCGTGCTGGACGAGGCCGCCGCGGAGAACGGCGGCTACGAGATCGGCGACGACGTGGGGCTGCTGGCGCCGTTCGGCGACCCGGAGCGCAGCGCGACGCTGACCGGCATCGCCGAGTTCAACGGCGGCGGCACTGCCGGTGCCACCCTGCTGCTCTTCGACACCGAGGGCGCCCAGCAGATCTTCCTCGGCGGCAAGGACGTCTTCAACCAGGTGACCTTGACCGCAGCTCCCGGCGTGAGCCAGAGCGAACTCGCCGACGCGGCGGACGCAGTGGCTCCCGACGGATTCGAGGCGGTCACCGGGGACGAGGTCGCCGAGGAGTCCCAGGACGCCATCGGCCAGTTCCTCGACGTGATCTCCACGTTCTTGTTGGTCTTCGCGATCATCGCGGTGATCGTCGGTGGCTTCATCATCGTCAACACCTTCAGCATCCTGGTGGCACAGCGCAGTCGGGAGCTCGCGCTGCTGCGTGCGCTCGGCGCATCGCGGCGTCAGGTGGTCCGGTCGGTGCTGCTCGAGGCGTTCGTGCTCTCCGTCCTCGCCTCCACCGTGGGGATCGCGCTCGGGCTGCTGCTGGCCCGTGGGCTCGCCGCGGTCTTCCGCAGCGTCGGCCTCGACATCGCCGGCAGTGCGCTGACGCTGGACGTGGGTGCCGTGGTGACCAGCTACGTGGTCGGGATCGCGGTCACCATGGTCGCCGCGTATCTCCCGGCACGCCGCGCCGGTCAGGTGTCGCCGGTCGCGGCGATGCGCGCCGACATCACACCGGCCCGCGGTTCACTGCGACGTCGGATCATCATCGGCTCCCTGCTGCTGGCGATCGGCGCCGGCGTGGCCATCACCGGCGTGGTCGGTGCGCCCGGATCGGACGCTGCCTGGATCGGTGTGGGTGCGGTGATCTGGATCCTCACGGTGGCCGCGATCGCGTCGGTGGTCGGGCATCCGGTCCTGGTCGCCTGTCGCGCGTTTTTCGGCCGTCTCTTCGGTACGACGGGCCGGCTCGCCGGCGAGAACGCACTGCGCGACCCGCGGCGGACCGGCGCCACCGCGTCTGCGCTGATGATCGGCATGGCTCTGGTCTCCACGATCGGCGTGCTCGCGGCTTCGCTGAACACCTCACTGGACGACGTGGTCGACGAGCAGTTCACCGCTGACTTCCTGGTGCAGAACACCACCTTCACCCCGTTCAGCACCTCCATCGGCGACGAGCTCGCGGCCGTCGACGGCGTCGACGTGGTCAGTCGCCAGCAGTGGGCCTCCACCCAGTTCGAGGGAGATCCCCTCTTCGTGTCCGGGCTCGACCAGGAGTTCGACCGGATCTACGACCTGACCGAGGTGGAGGGCAGCTCGGTCGTCGCCGACGACAAGGCGGTGGTGACCGACGAGTTCGCGACCAGCCACGACTTCGAGGTCGGGTCGCCGCTCTCGTTGACGCTGCCGGGTGGCAAGAGCCTCGACCTGGAGATCGGCGGGATCGTCGAGCCCAGCGAGGTCATCTCGATGGTCAACGTCTCCCTGGACGCCCTGGAGGGCGCCGGCATCCAGCGCCAGGACAACGCCATCAGCATCCTCGCTGCCGACGGCGCCGACCTGGACGCCGTGGGCGAGGCGCTCGACGACGCGGCCGCTGCGACCCCGACGGTCGCGGTCTACGACAAGGAGGAGTTCGCCGACTCGATCCGCGACCAGGTCAACCAGCTGCTCTTCATGATCTACGGGCTGCTGGCCCTGGCCATCGTGATCGCGGTGATCGGCATCATCAACACCCTCGGTCTGAGCGTCATCGAACGCACCCGGGAGATCGGGCTGCTCCGGGCGATCGGGATGAATCGGCCGAAGCTGCGTCGGATGATCACGTTGGAGTCCGTGGCGATCGCCGTCCTCGGGGCGGTGCTCGGGATGGCGCTCGGCCTGATCATCGGCGTGCTGCTGCGCGAGTCGCTCAAGGAGGATCTGACCAGCCTCGGGCTCCCGCTGACGCAGCTGGTCGTGTTCTTGGTGATCGCGGTCGTGGTCGGCGTACTCGCCGCGGTGATCCCGGCGATCCGCGCCTCGCGGCTCAACGTGCTGGAGGCGATCTCCACCGAGTAGCCAGCGCCCTGGTGGCGGTGGCCCATCCCCAGGTGGGTCAGGCCAGCGCCACCAGGTCGGCGTACTCCTCGTTCCAGTGGTCCTCGACGCCGTCGGGGAGGATCAGCACCCGGTCCGGCTCGAGCGCATGGACCGCGCCCTCGTCGTGGGTGACCATGATGATGGCGCCCTCGTAGCGACGGATCGCGTTGAGCACCTCCTCCCGCGACGCGGGATCGAGGTTGTTGGTGGGCTCGTCGAGGAGCAGCACGTTGGCCGCGGAGACCACCAGCGACGCCAACGCCAGCCGGGTCTTCTCCCCACCGGAGAGCACGCCGGCCGGCTTGTGTACGTCGTCGCCGGAGAAGAGGAAGGAGCCCAGCACCGACCGCGCCTCGGTGTCGGTGAGTGCAGGCGCCGAGGACTGCATGTTCTCCAGCACCGTGCGACCCACGTCGAGGGTCTCGTGCTCCTGGGCGTAGTAGCCGGTCTTCAGGCCGTGGCCCGGGATCACCATCCCGGTGTCCGGTGTGTCGACACCGGCAAGGATCCGCAGCAGGGTGGTCTTCCCGGCGCCGTTGAGCCCCAGGATCACCACCCGCGAGCCCTTGTCGATAGCGAGGTCGACGGCGGTGAAGACCTCCAGCGCCCCGTAGGACTTGGAGAGGTCTCGCGCGGTCAGTGGCGTCTTGCCGCAGGCAGCCGGGGTCGGGAACTTGATCGCGGCCACCTTGTCGGTCTGACGCTCCCCTTCGACCCCCTCGAGCAGCCGCTCGGCCCGTTTCAGCATCTGCTGTGCGGCGCTGGCCTTGGTCGCCTTGGCGCGCATCTTGTTGGCCTGGTCGGTGAGCGTCTTCGCCTTGTTCTGGGCGTTCATCAGCTCGCGCTTGCGGCGTGCCTCGTCGGTCTCGCGCTGACTGAGGTAGTTGCGCCAGCCCATGTTGTAGATGTCGATGACCGCCCGGTTGGCGTCGAGGTGGAAGACCTTGTTCACGGTCTCCTCGAGCAGGTCGTTGTCGTGGGAGATGACGATGAAGCCGCCCTTGTAAGACTTCATCCAGTCCCGCAGCCAGTTGATCGAGTCGGCATCGAGGTGGTTGGTCGGCTCGTCGAGGATCAGCACCTCGGCGCTGGAGAAGAGGATCCGGGCCAGTTCGACGCGCCGTCGCTGGCCACCCGAGAGGGTGCCCAGCGGCTGGTCCATGAGGCGGTCCGGGATGCCCAGGCTCTGCGCGATCTGCAGCGCCTCGGTCTCGGCCGCATAGCCACCGCCGGCGTCCAGCTCGTCCTGGGCCCGTTGGAACTTGCGGAACGCCTTCTCCCGCTCGGCCGGGACCTCGGAGCCCATGGCCACCTCGGCGGCCCGCATGCGGCGTACCGCATCGTCGAGGCCGCGGGCGGAAAGGATCCGGTCACGGACACCGATCTCGGGGTCGCCGACCCGCGGGTCCTGCGGCAGATAGCCGATCTCCCCGTTGTTGCTGACCGTGCCGGACGCGGGCAGTACGTCGCCGGCGAGCACCTTGGTGAGGGTGGTCTTGCCGGCGCCGTTGCGCCCGACCAGACCGACCTTGTCACCGGGGCCCACCCGGAAGCTGACGTCCTCCATGAGGAGCCGCGCACCGACCCGAACCTCGACCTGGTGCACCGTGATCATGACTCGTCGATTCTCCCATGCGGTGGCGTCCGGACCCGCATCCTGACGACGCCGGGCGCTGCTCGCCTGCCCACCCCCGCTGTCTTCCTGATCTACGCTGGCGGACGTGGTCCGCTTCAATCCGAAGGCGCGGCTGGACACCTCACGCACCCGCGACGTCGGACGCCGAGGAGGCTCCGGCGGCTCCGGGTCGGGCCGTCCGGTGCCGGCTGGGATCGCAGGAGGCGGCATCGGTGCTGTGGTCGTCGCGGTGCTGGTCTACGTGGTGATCCAGACGCTCGGCGGTGGTGGCGCCGGCGGAGGCGGCACTGGTGGACCTGGAGGCGTCCTCGACGACGCGTTGGGCGGCTCGCTGTCGGCCACCCGGATCGATGATGCCCAGCAAGGGACCGACCGCTATGCGCAATGTGAGACGGGCGCGGACGCCAACGAGAGCCGCGACTGTGCCCGGGTCGCGGTGGAGAACTCGCTGACCGACTACTGGGAGACGGCGCTCGGCACGTCCTTCCGTCCGATCGACGCCCTGGTCACCTTCGACGGGCAGGTTCAGACCGCGTGCGGTGCGGCGACCTCCGCGGTCGGCCCTTTCTACTGTCCGGCCGATGAGTCGATCTATCTCGACACGACCTTCTTCGACCAGGTGTTGGAGCGTGAGCTCGGCGGTCCCGACGGAGACTTCGTCGAGTGGTACGTGCTCGCCCATGAGTACGGGCATCACATCTCCAACCTGATCGGCGACATGGCACGGGTCACCGACCAGCAGACGGGGCCGCAGAGCCTGGGCGTCCGTCTGGAACTGCAGGCCGACTGCTTCGCAGGGGCATGGATGGCCAACAGCGACGGCTCGACCGATGCCTCCGGTGAGCCGCTCTTCGCCGAGCCGGTCTCGGCCGAGGAGGTCCAGCTCGCCCAGGACGCCGCAGAGGCAGTCGGCGACGACGCGATCCAACGCAAGACCCAGGGGCAGGTCACCGAGGAGTCCTGGACCCACGGCTCCTCGGAGCAGCGGGCGCGCTGGTTCCAGGAGGGATATCGGTCCGGATCACCGGAGTCGTGCCGCACCTTCGACGTACCGCGGGTGTGAGCCGGACTCACCCTTCCAGCAGGGCCTCCATCAGCGGGAACGTCCGCTGCAGGGTGCGCAGGTGGGGCGCCACCGCTGGGTGGCGGTACTTCGACGCCAACGCGCCCTCGCCTCCCGCCACCCTGGCCAACGCCCACTCGGCCCGGTTGAGCGCGGTGAGCACGGCGACCACCCGCGCGCCGGCGATCACGTCCTCGCGATCGGCGAGCTCAGGTGGCATTCCCAGCAGGTAGGCGTCCAGCAGCGGTTCGAACTCCTCCCGCGCCGACAGCGAGAGGTATCCGAGATCGCCACCGATCGGTCCGAGGCCGAGGGTGCCCCAGTCGATCGCGACCGCGTCGTCCCCGTCCCGGCCGGGGAGGTTGGCCGCTGTCGGATCGCCGTGCTGCGGGACCTGCGGCAGCAGGTCCAGAGCCTCCAACAGCGAGGTACGACGCCGCCAGAGGTGGTCGGCGACGTCGGCCACCGTGGTTCGGGCCAGCGTCGGCCACCCCCCGTGCCGCGCCACCCGGGTCATCCGGTCGCGCAACAGGTCCCGGGCCAGGAACCGGGGCCGCGGCAGTTCGGCGCCGGCGAAGCGTCCGAGGGCCAGGGCGAGGAAGAGCCCGCTGGTGGCGTCGTCCTCGATCCAGGCGCGGGTGATGGTGATGCCGTCGGCATCCTCCTCGATCTCGGCCGGCGCGGCCCGCAGGCCGATCGTGGTCGTCACGACTCCGGTCAGCAGGACATCTGCCTCGCGGCGCCAGTACCCGCCGTGTCCGGGGTCGGAGAGCTCTGCCGGATCGCCTGGGACCGGAGCTGCGAGGCGCTTGACGACCAGCGGTTCACCGCCGAGCGCGGTGCGCCAGACCCCGACCGTGGACATGCCGGAACCACCCGGGAGGGCCACCCAATGAGGCTCCGGCTGCCACATACCCCGTGAACCTAGCCGATGTCGCGCCGGCGGAACGCCATTTGCCCCGCCCCGGAGAGCAGCGCCGCGACGGCCGCAACCAGCAGGAACGGGGTGATGTCGAACTCTTCGGCCGGCACCAACGGCATCTGGTGGAACGGCGAGAGCGACTGCATCCAGTCCGGCAGCTCGAGCACGTCACCGAACATCAGCACCACCACGCAGAACCCGAGCGCCACCCACGCCAACCACAGTCGCCGCGGAGCGACGCCGTACAGCAGGCGGGTCAGGCCGCTCAGCGCGAGGACCGGCGCGAGGTAGGCCACGACCGGCACTCCGTAACGCCGGAACGCGTCGAGGTCGCCGGTCATCGCGGCGTAACCTGCGCCGAGTCCCAGTCCTCCGGCGAGCAGGACGGCGAACGTCCCGGCGACGGTGACCAGGAGGTGACCGGCCAGCCAGGTCTGCCGTGGGACCCCGGCGACCAGCACCGACTCCAGGTGGGTGGCCTCCTCCTCGGCTCGTGGCCGCCCGGCCGAGGAGATGGCGAAACCCGCGGCGAGCAGGGCGAGCATCACCAGGGCGGTGCCGTAGAACCCGTCGAGGAGGTTGTCGGCCTGCCCACCGGCGACGGCGTCGACCGCGAAGCCGCTGTCGCCGACCAGATCCTCGACGCTGTCCCCCATCGAGCCGTAGGCCAGGCCGCTGACTGCCAGGCCCAACGTCCAGCCGATGACGCTGCCGCGTTGCAACCGCCAGGCGAGTCCGAGGGAGCTGTGCAGGCTGCGTCCGGCGGTCGGCGGTCCCGGACGCGCAGCGAGAATGCCCGACCCGACATCGCGCCGGCCGAACAGCAGCACGGCCAACCCGAGGCCCACCGCCGCACCGACGAGCATCACGGCGAGCGGCCACCACCGCAGACCGGAGTAGGGGTGCATCGCCTGGTACCAGCCGATCGGTGAGAGCCAACTGGCGACGCCGTTGCCGAGGTCACCCACCGCCCGCAGCAGGTAGGCGGCACCGAGGACGATCCCCGCGATGCCGTACATCGTGCGGGTGCTCTGGGTCAGCTGGGCGGCGACGAGCGCGGTGGCACTGAAGACGATCCCGCAGGCGGCCAGACCGACCCCCGAGGCGACGCTGTCGGCCACCGGCAGCGGCATGCCACGCAGCGGCGAGTCGCCCCGGAGCGCGAGCAGCCCCGCCGCCGTGGCGAGACCCAACACCACGTTGGCCACCACGGCCGCCAGCAGCGCGGCCACCAGCGGCGCGTACCGGCCGATCGCCCCGCTGCGCACCAGCTCGTCGCGGCCGCTCTCCTCCTCGGCGCGGGTGTGACGGCCGATCACGAACATGCTCATCAGGCCGGCAAGGACCGCACAGAACGCACTGCTCTGCCAGAACGCCTGTCCGCCGACGGTGTCAAGGGCCCGGGCCGGGCCGAGCATGGCGATGAAGGCGGCGTTGCCCTCCAGGCTCGCAGCGGCTTTGTCGAACTCCGCCTGCGTCGCGTAGAGGTTGGCCATCGCGCCGCCCTGCGACCAGAAGACCGCCGCCGACGCCAGGCTCCACCACAGGATCATCCAGCGATCACGGCGCAGGTGACCGCGCAGCAGCAGGAGTGACCCGGACAGCCCGCTCACGCAGTCTCCCCCACCTCGGCGCCACGCTGGCCGTCAGCCTGATCACCGGTCTCGTCGCCGGCCTCATCGCCGGTCTCATCGCCATAGTGGCGCAAGAAGAGCTCCTCCAACGTCGGGGGCTGACAGACCAGCGTCCGAACTCCCCGCTGGTGCAGCGCACCGAGGAGCGCGTCCAGCTGGTCCGTCTCCACCTGACAACGCACCCGCTGCCCCTCGACCACGGCGTCGTGCACACCCGGGAGCTCGTCGATGCCAGCGGGCGAGCCGCCCAGCGTCACGTCCACCGAGGTGCGGGTCAGGTGACGCAGGTCGGTCAGCGTGCCAGCCTCCACGATCCGGCCGGCACGGATGATGCTCACCCGGTCGCAGAGCTTCTCGACCTCAGCCAGGATGTGGCTGGAGAGCAGGACCGTGCCTCCGCCGGCGCGGAACTCCTCGACCAGCTCGGTGAACGTCTCCTCCTTGAGCGGATCCAGCCCGGAGGTCGGCTCGTCGAGCAGCAACAGCTCGACATCGGCGGCGAACGCCGCGACCAGTGCCACCTTCTGACGGTTGCCCTTCGAATAGCTCCGCCCACGCTTGGTCGGGTCCAGCTCGAAGCGCTCGATCAGGTCGGCCCGGCGCGCCGGGTCGATTCCGCCGCGGAGCCTGCCGAGCAGGTCGATCGCCTCACCCCCGGTCAGATTCGGCCACAGGCTGACATCGCCCGGCACGTAGGCCAGTCGACGATGCAGCGACGCGGCCTCCCGCCACGGATCACCCTGAAGCAACGAGACCGAGCCGGCGTCCTTGCGCAGCAGACCGAGCAGGACCCGGATCGTCGTCGACTTCCCGGCGCCGTTGGGGCCGAGGAAGCCGTGCACCTCTCCGGGAGCGACCTTCAGGTCCAGACCATCCAAGGCCCGGACCGGTCCGAACGTCTTGACCAGCCCCTCGATCTCGATGACCGACTCTCCGCTCATAGCATCGACCCTATGACGATCGCCGCCCCGATCACCGTGGACGATCCGCGACGCGCCGATGTCCGGGAGCTCCTCGCCGAGCACCTGAGCGACATGTACGCGACGTCACCGGCCGAGAGCGTGCACGCCCTGGACGCTGACGCCCTCGCCGGTCCGGCCATGACGTTGTGGACCTGGCGCTCGCCGGAGGGCCGCGTCCTCGGATGTGCCGCGCTCAAGGAGCTCGACGCGCGTCACGGCGAACTGAAGTCGATGCGGACCACGGCAGCTGCCCGCGGACACGGAGTCGGTACGGCACTGCTGCGCCATGTGCTCGACATGGCACGGGGGCGCGGATATCACCGGATCAGCCTCGAGACCGGGAGCGAGGACTTCTTCGCGCCGGCACGATCGCTCTACCGGGGTCACGGCTTCGTGGCGACGACGCCGTTCGCGGACTACGTCGAGGATCCTGCGAGCGTCTTCCTGACGCTGGAGCTGACACCGACGGTCACGATGACGCAGCAGGCGCTGCCTACCCGCGCGATCTCTCAGGCGTCGCTCGATTCTCGACGCTGACCAGGATCGCGGCCGCGTCGCTCACCGCCTGCTCCAGCACACGTCGGCGCGGGTCCGGGATCGGGAGGCGCTGGCCGGCGATGGGCAGCGCGGCAAGGCGCCCGTCGTCGAGGACCGCACGGATGGCGCCGACATCGCCGCCGGTCACCACCAGCCCCGGACCGCCGTCGGCGGTCAGGATCCGCGCGGCATGGTCCGCAGCCGCCTCGTAGGCGACCCTCGCCTGGTTCGACCGTCGCCGGGCGAACCGCTGCTGCGACTGCCCACCCGCCTTGGTCCGCCCCTGCACGTGGCGCTGCCCGACCTTCGAGGCGACGATCGACCCGCCGTGTAGCCGAGCGACGGCGAACCCGCCCTTGCGGACCAGAAGCAGGCCCCAGTCGGAGGGCGGCACCGCCGCGGCGGCAAAGTCGGCAGCGGTGGGGGCGGCGTCGTACCGGCGGTCGAACGGCAGCCTGGCGTTGAACCGGGACTCGTCCGCGCCAAGACCGACGAGCTCGTTGTCGTCGACTCGCAGACGCACTTCTCCGTGCCGCTCCCGGAAGCCCGCGACCCAACGCTCCCAGCGCTCGGGCGCCACCCGAACCGTCCGCACGTCCGTCGCTGTCACGCTGCGACGGTAGCCGCGGTCATCGCACCACGAACACCTCTCCCCAAGAACGAGAACCTGTTCTAGTGTCGTTGCGTGACCAGCCTCTACCCCTGCGCTCGGGTCGATCTCGACTTCATCGACACCGCCCCGCACCGCTTCAGCAACTCCGTCGACCTCGCGGTCAGCCCGGAGCAGCTCTTCGAGGTGCTCGCCGATGCCGACTCCTGGCCGAAGTGGGCCTCGGTGATCACCCGCGTGGACTGGACGACGCCACCGCCGCGCGGCGTGGGGACGAAGCGGACGGTCACCATGCGCGGCGGCCTCCTGGGCGCCGAGGAGTTCCTCGCCTGGGAAGAGCACACGATGCTGGCCTTCCGCTTCAACGAGGCTTCGGAGAAGCGGATCCGGGCTTTCGCCGAGCGCTACGACGTGGTGCCCACCCACGAGGGCTGCCGGCTCACCTGGACCCTGGCGCTGGAGGTCACCGGCTTCGCGAAGGTCACGCTCACGCCGAGCCGTCCGCTGCTCGACCTGGGGTTCCGCCGGTTCCTGAAGAACCTGCGGCGCTACACCGACGAGCGGTACGGCGTCGGAACGGACGCTCAGTCGCTGTAGAGCACCTCGAACGTCTCCAGCACGACCGGCATGTCCGGGGCGAACCCGCGGTCGTGGCTGGCGAAGGCGGAGAAGAACTCGCGGTGTGCCTCGCGCCAGAACTCCAGGCTGAGGTCGCCCTCGCCCTCTGCGCGAGCATGGTCGGCGTCCACCTCGTCGAAGGGCACCACCCGCACCGCGGTGGTGGCGATCAGGGCGCGCGGGCGCCCCTCCCCGTCCAGCACGATGGAGAGCCCACCCGGCTCCGGAAGCGGGTCGTCGTCGGCCTCGTAGTCCCACAGCGCGGACGCGGTGGCGGTCTTGGTGCCGTCCAGCACCAGACGGAGCAACTCGTCGGCCTGCTCCGGCGTACCGCCGAACGCCCAGGCCGGCGGCATCAGCGACTCGAGGGCACCGGGCCCGAAGTAGCCGGGGAGAGATGCCAGCTTTGCCCGCCGCTTGGCGACCTCCCAGAAGGCGGAGACAGCCGGATTGACCTGCTCGTCATCGTTCACCAGACCAACCCTTCCACATCGGCGGCCGGGCCTTGGGCGGAACGGGTTGTCGAGCGCCTCCAACATCCGGGACGAGCACCGGTAGCGACGGTTCCTGGCACGTTCAGCGGTCGTCCTGCCAAGGCGGAGGCGCGAAGGCGACCTTCAAAGCGAAGCGGGTCGTCGAGCGCCTCCAACGCCGGCAGGGCGGCCGCTGGGCGTGCCAGGTCAGACGTTGAAGCCGAGGGCTCGCAACTGCTCGCGCCCGTCCTCGGTGATCTTGTCGGGCCCCCACGGCGGCATCCAGACCCAGTTGATCGCGACGTCATTGACCAGGCCTTCGAGCGCGCTCTCGGTCTGGTCGGTGATCACGTCGGTCAGCGGGCAGGCCGCCGAGGTGAGGGTCATGTCGAGGACGGCGTTGGACGACTCGTCGAGGTGTACGCCGTAGACGAGGCCGAGGTCGACGACGTTGATCCCCAGCTCGGGGTCCACGACGTCCTTCATCGCCTCGGTGACGTCCTCCACGGTGGTCCCGGAGCCGGGGACCTGCGAGGCCTGCGGCACCTCGGGAAGATCGCTGTGGTCCGCCGGGGCGGGAGTCTCGGTGTTCTGCTCAGTCATCTCGTTCCTCCGAAAATCTCGTGGGTCAGCCGCGGGCCTGGACGGTGGCGTCCTTCCACGCCATCCAGGAGAGCAGGGCGCACTTCACGCGTGCCGGGAACTTGGCGACACCGGCGAACGCGATGCCGTCCTCCAGCACCTCCTCGTCCGGCTCGACGGTCCCCTTGCCCTGCATCAACGCAAGGAACTCGCCGTGCACGTTCATTGCCTCATCGATGGTCTTGCCGACCAGCAGCTCGTGCAGCACCGACGCCGAGGCCTGGGAGATGGAGCAGCCGACCGCGTCGTAGGAGACGTCGGCCACCCGCTCGCTGCCCGGCTCACCTTCGACGTGGACGCGCAGCGTGATCTCGTCGCCGCAGGTCGGGTTGACGTGGTGCACGTCCGCGGAGCGTTGCGCAGCGGCAGGCTCGCGCAGGCCCTTCCCGTGCGGGTTCTTGTAGTGGTCGAGGATGATCTCCTGATAGAGCGCATCCAGGTCCTGTGCGGCACTCATGCTCATCCCAGCTTGAAGTAGGAGCGGGTGTAGTTCAACGCCTCGACGAGCGCGTCGATCTCGTCCGGCGTGGTGTAGAGGTACGACGACATCCGCGTCGAGCTCTGCACCCCGAACCGAGCGTGCGCCGGCTTGGCGCAGTGGTGCCCCGCCCGTACGGCGACACCGCGGCTGTCGAGCACCTGCGCGACGTCGTGCGGGTGCACGCCGTCGAGCTCGAAGGAGATCGCCCCACCGCGCTCGGCCGGGTCCAGCGGACCGAGCACGGTCAGGCCGGGGACCGTGGCCAGCCCCTGGAGCGCGTAGCCGGTGATGGCCCGCTCATGGGTGTGGATGGCGTCGAGACCGATGTGGCCGAGATACTCCACGGCTGCGCCCAGGCCGACCGCCTCCGCGATCGGCGGGGTCCCCGCCTCGAACTTGTGCGGGATCCCGGCGAAGGTCGACCCCTCCATCCGGACGGTCTCGATCATCTCGCCGCCACCGAGGAAGGGCGGCAGCGTGTCGAGCACGGCCCGGCTCCCCCAGAGCACGCCGATCCCGGTCGGGCCGACCACCTTGTGTCCGGTGAAGACCAGCAGGTCGGGACGCTCCTCGACGGGCATCGCGGCCAGGTCGATCGGCAGCTGGGGCGCTGCCTGGGAGGCGTCCACCACCACGATCGCGCCGACCGCGTGCGCCTTGCGGGCGATCTCGGCGATCGGGTTGATCGTGCCGAGCATGTTGGAGACCCAGGTCAGCGAGACGACCTTGGTCCGCTCATTGATCAGCTCGTCGATGCGATCCAGGTCCAGCCGCCCCTCGTCGGTGACGCCGAACCACCGCAGCGTGGCTCCGGTGCGTTGGGTGACCAGCTGCCACGGCACGATGTTGGAGTGGTGCTCCATCTCGGTGATCACCACCTCGTCCCCGGGACCGAGCTGGTGCTCGCCGGGGAACGAGAGCGTGTTGGCCACCAGGTTCAGCCCCTCGGAGGCGTTCTTGGTGAAGATCACCTCGTCGCGCTCCGGAGCACCGATGAACGCCGCCACCTTGTCGCGCGCGGTCTCGAACGCCTCGGTCGCCTCGGCGCCCAGCTGATGCATGGCACGCGCGATGTTCGCGTTGTGCCGCTCGAGGTGGTCGACCATCGTGTCGATCACCACCTGCGGCTTCTGCGAGGTGTTCGCGCTGTCGAGGTAGACCAGCGGCAACCCGCCCGCGAGCGTCCGCTCGAGGATCGGGAAGTCCTTGCGGATCACTTCGAGTTCAGGGAGAAGTCCTGAGATCATCGGATCTCCTTTCGTCAAAGTGCGTTCTGGCGGTGCGAGAAGTGGTGGTGGGCAAGGCGGAGGAGCGAAGGCGGCCTTTGAGCGGAGCGGGCCGTCGAGCGACGACAACGCCGCCCAGCGCCGCTTATCGCGGCGCCAGGACGTACTTTTCGTAGCCGTTGGCCTCGAGCTCTTCGGCGAGCGCGGGACCACCGGACTCGGCGACGCGGCCGTCGACGAAGACGTGCACGTGGTCGGGCTGGATGTAGCGCAGGATCCGCGTGTAGTGGGTGATCAGCAGAACTGCCTTGTTCTCCCGCTCGCGGAACCGGTTCACGCCGTCGGAGACGACCTTCAGGGCGTCGATGTCGAGGCCGGAGTCGGTCTCGTCGAGGATCGCCACGTTCGGGTCGAGCAGGTCGAGCTGGGCAATCTCGTGGCGCTTCTTCTCACCACCGGAGAAGCCCTCGTTGACCGAGCGCTGCGAGAACGAGGCGTCCAGGCTCATCCGCTCCATCGCACCGTTGACGTCCTTGACCCACGTGCGCAGCTTGGGTGCCTCGCCGTCGATCGCGGTCTTCGCGGTGCGCAGGAAGTTGGCCACCGAGACGCCCGGGACCTCGACCGGGTACTGCATCGCGAGGAAGAGTCCGGCGCGGGCCCGCTCGTCGACCGACATCTCCAGGATGTCCTCGCCGTCGAGGGTGACCGAGCCGCCGGTGATCTGGTACTTGGGGTGACCGGCGATCGAGTAGGCCAGCGTCGACTTGCCGGACCCGTTCGGGCCCATGATCGCGTGGGTCTCGCCGGAGGAGATCGTCAAGGTGACGCCCTTGAGGATCTCCTTCGGACCGTCGTCAGTGGTGACCGAGACCTGCAGGTCCTTGATCTCGAGGGTGCTCATGCTGGGGTGACTCCGTTCAGGGTGGTGTCGACGTCGACGTAGACGTCGCCGTCACGCACGTCGACCGGGAAGGTGGCAACCGGCTCGGTGGCCGGCAGGTTGGTGGGCTTGCCGGTGCGCAGGTCGAACATCGACCCGTGCAGCCAGCACTCGATCTGGCAGTCGGCGACCTCGCCCTCGCTCAGCGGCACCGCGGCGTGCGAGCAGAGGTCCTGGAGGGCGTAGACCTCCTCGCCGTTGCGGGCCAGCACGACCGTGAGCTCCTCGACGTCGACGGCCAGGCCCTCGTCCTCGGGGATCTCGGTCAGCGCGCAGGCGCGGTGGAACGTCACTCAGATCTCCTTGAGCACGTTCTTGGCGAGCTCAGCCTCGACCGTCGCGAGCAGCTGCTCCTCGACCGAGGGGATGTCGATCTTGCGGATCAGGTCGTTGAAGAAGCCGTGCACCACCAGGCGCTGTGCCTCCTTCTCCGACACCCCGCGCGAACGCAGGTAGAAGAGCTGCTCGTCATCGAAGCGGGCCGTGGCCGAGGCGTGGCCGGCACCCTCGATCTCGCCAGTCTCGATCTCCAGGTTGGGCACGGAGTCGGCCTGGCAGCCATCGGTGAGCACCAGGTTGCGGTTCTCCTCGTACGTCTCGATGCCCTCGGCGACCTTGCGGATCAGCACATTGCCGATCCACACGGTGTGGGCGCCCTCGCCCTGCAGCGCTCCCTTGTAGACCACGTTGCTCTTGGTCTTGGGAGCGTTGTGGTCGGCGAAGAGGCGGTGCTCGATGTGCTGCCCCTCGTCGGCGAAGTAGAGGCCGAGCAGCTCGGCCTCGCCGCCGGGGCCGTCGTACTCGACGTTGGTGT
Source organism: Nocardioides sp. BGMRC 2183 (assembly GCA_008123405.1). Lineage (GTDB taxonomy): Bacteria > Actinomycetota > Actinomycetes > Propionibacteriales > Nocardioidaceae > Nocardioides. Next base: position 205,599 of record VSSA01000001.1, on the reverse strand, counting down.
GCATCCGCACCAGGTCTCCCCCGAAGGTGACCGCGGCGTGCCGGACGTTCGCGTCGCGACCGACCCGGATCGAGTCCCGGCCGAGGTGGACCGCGTCGTCCTCCCAGTCCTGAAGGCTGAGGATCCGCACCTGGGCGCCGTCCCCGACCACGTAGGACGTGGTCGTGCAGTAGCGCGCCGACCCGGTGTGCACCAAGACGATGGTGACCTCGGCGTGGTTGCCGACCCGGAACACCAGGTGGCCCCAGACCAGGTCGTCGACCGAGTCGCCGGACAGGCGCAGCACCAGCGGCTCGTCGCTGGCGAACTCCGCCGGTACGTCGACCAGTGTGGCGCCGCCGGCGTTGGCGACCGCGAGCGCGGCGGGCCGCTCGTTCGGCGGCAGCTCGCCGAGGTCGCGGGCCTCTTCGGCGGTGATCGTGGAGATCGTGATGCCCTCGGGCACCTCGGTCTGCCAGGTCAGCGCGTCGGCGGAGGACTCGCCGTCCAGGATGCCGCGCAGGCGCTTGATCGGGGTGAAGCGCCAGACCTCTTCACGACCCGTCGGCACCGGGTGGTCCGTCAGGTCGTAGGAGGGCGGCGGGTTGAGGTGGGACTCGACGCGGTCCTGCTCAAGGACGGCGGCGACGCTCTCCCGCGATGCTTCGGTCACAGTCATCTATCAGGCTTTCCTCGACGTTGGAGTGAAGTCGGAGTGGTCGGGCGATGCCGGCGTCAGCCGACGGCGCCTTCCATCTGCAGCTCGATCAGGCGGTTGAGCTCGAGGGCGTACTCCATCGGCAGCTCCTTGGCGATCGGCTCGACGAAGCCGCGGACGATCATCGCCATCGCCTCGTCCTCCTCCATGCCACGTGACATGAGGTAGAAGAGCTGGTCGTCGGAGACCTTCGAGACGCTCGCCTCGTGGCCCATGGAGACGTCGTCCTCACGGATGTCGACGTAGGGGTAGGTGTCCGAGCGGCTGATCTGGTCGACCAGCAGCGCGTCGCACAGCACGTTGGACTTCGAGCCGTGCGCGCCCTCGTTCACCTGGATCAGGCCGCGGTACGACGTACGTCCCCCACCCCGGGCCACCGACTTGCTCAGGATCGAGCTGGAGGTGTGCGGCGCGGCGTGCACCATCTTGGCGCCGGCGTCCTGGTGCTGCCCCTCGCCGGCGAACGCGATCGAGAGCGTCTCGCCCTTGGCGTGCTCGCCCATCAGGTAGACGGCCGGGTACTTCATCGTCACCTTGGAGCCGATGTTGCCGTCGACCCACTCCATGGTCGCGCCGGCCTCGCAGACCGCGCGCTTGGTGACGAGGTTGTAGACGTTGTTGGACCAGTTCTGGATGGTCGTGTAGCGGCAGCGGCCGCCCTTCTTGACGATGATCTCCACGACCGCGGAGTGCAGCGAGTCGGAGGAGTAGATCGGCGCGGTGCAGCCCTCGACGTAGTGCACGTAGGCGTCCTCGTCGACGATGATCAGCGTCCGCTCGAACTGGCCCATGTTCTCGGTGTTGATCCGGAAGTAGGCCTGCAGCGGGATGTCGACGTGGACACCCGGCGGGACGTAGATGAACGAGCCACCGGACCACACCGCGGTGTTGAGCGCGGCGAACTTGTTGTCGCCGACCGGGATCACGGTGCCGAAGTACTCCTTGAAGAGCTCCGGGTGCTCCTTGAGCGCGGTGTCGGTGTCGAGGAAGAGCACACCCTGGGCCTCGAGGTCCTCACGGATCGAGTGGTAGACGACCTCGGACTCGTACTGCGCGGCGACACCGGCGACGAGCCGCTGCTTCTCCGCCTCCGGGATGCCGAGCTTGTCGTAGGTGTTCTTGATGTCCTCGGGCAGCTCCTCCCAGGAGGTCGCCTGCTTCTCCGAGGAACGCACGAAGTACTTGATGTTGTCGAAGTCGATGCCGCCGAGGTCCGAGCCCCAGGTCGGCATGGGCTTGCGGTCGAAGAGCTTCAGGCCCTTGAGGCGCAGGTCGAGCATCCAGTCCGGCTCGCTCTTCTTGCCCGAGATGTCGCGCACCACGGCGTCGTTGAGTCCGCGCTGGGCGGAGGCGCCGGCGACGTCGGGGTCGGCCCAGCCGAACTCGTAGCGGCCGATGCCCTTCAGCTCGGGGTTGAGTTCCTCGATGGAGGTCATGACGTGACCCGCTCCTTCTTCTCGGCGGTCTCTTCGGTGGACGCGGGGTGCGCAGACACCCCGGTGTCGGGAATGCAGGTGGTGCAGACGCCGTCGCCATGGGCGATCGTCGCCAGTCGCTGGACGTGGGTGCCGAGCACACGGCTGATCGCCGCGGTCTCCGCCTCGCACAGCTGGGGGAACTCGTGGGCAACGTGGGAGACCGGGCAGTGCTGCTGACACAACTGCTCGGCGGGCTGCCCGCTGGCGTTGCTGACCAACGGCAACTCCCGCACGGAGGCCGCGTAGCCCTCCTCGGAGAACACCTGCGCGAGCACCTCGGCAGGAGTGGCGTCCGGGTTGGCCGCGGCCACCTTCGGGAACCGCTCCTCGATGAACGCGGCGCGCTGCTCGGCGAACGCCTGGACGGCCTTGTCGCCAGCGGTGTCGGCGAGGAAGCGCAGCGCAGCAGTGGCGAGGTCGTCGTACTGGGCCTCGAAACCGTCACGCCCCCGCTCGGTCAGCGCGAACGCCTTGGCCGGGCGGCCTCGCCCGCGGTTGCCGGTCGGACGGGGGTCGCGGGGCTCCACGATCCCGTCGGCGAGCATCTGGTCCAGGTGCCGGCGGACTGCCGCCGGGGTCAGGTCCAACCGCTCGGCGAGGGCTGCCGCCGTCGACGGGCCGTTGACCAGGATCGACCGAGCCACGCGCTCGCGCGTCGGCTGATCTCCCGTCTCCGGTGCTCCGTCCACGATTTCCACAACATCAGTGTGGCGTTATTGATTCCGGTGCTTCAAGCAAGGTCCGCCTTACCTGTCGCCGGACGGGTGTGCCACAGCCAGGCGATGCCGAGGAACGGCAGGACCAGCGGCAGGAATCCGTACCCCTGCCCGAAGTGCGACCACACCGTCTTGTCCGGGAACAGGTCGGTGGCGACGTAGCTCAGGGTGCCGACGGTGAGGACGCCGACCAGCTCGATCGAGACTGCGACCACGGCGATCCGCCACCCGAGCCGCCCGCCGAGGAGCAGGCAACCCGTGGCCACCAGGTAGAGCACCGCAGCGAGGAGCGAGAGTGCGTAGGCGAGCGGAGCCCGTTCGGGCTCCATGCCCAGTTGGACCGCCGAGCGTCCGGTCGCGGCGACCGCGAAGACGCCGTAGGTGAAGACCAGCGCTCGCCCCCAACCGGAGGCGAGCTCGTGGCGGGGAGACGTCGGCTCAGGCACCGGCAGCGTTCCAGATGTCCCAGAGTCGCACCTCGAGCGCGACGACGGTCAGCATCGCCAGCAGCAGCACTGCCACGCCGCCCCGGCTCCGCTCGGCCAGTGACCAGAACGCTCCGATGGGTGGCGCCACCAATACTCCGATCAGGTAGCTGACGAAGAGGACGCCGGAGACATCGCGGTCGGTGGTGGCGAGCGCCACGAAGCCGATCACCGTCTGCACGATCAGCGCCACCTCGACGAGGCCGAGCAGCACGAAGGTGCGGTCGGAGGGGATCTCGTCGCGGATCAGGTGCACGATGACCGCGATCGCGGCGACGCCGGCGAGCACCAGCACTGCCCCGTAGACGACTGCGTTCACGGCCGCCAGCGTAGGCCCGGGACCGGGGCTCTAGACTCCCCGGGTGCCTGCTGGTCCTGCCGTGTCCGTCGACGGCCTGGTGATGAGGTACGGCGACAAGACCGCCGTGGACGGCCTGACCCTCGACGTGGAACCGCACACGATCACCGCCGTGCTCGGCCCCAACGGCGCGGGGAAGACGACGACGTTGGAGACCTGTGAGGGCTACCGGCGACCCCACCAGGGGGCGGTGCGCGTGCTCGGGCTCGACCCGCTCAAGGATCGCAAGGAGCTGCTCCCCCGGATCGGGGTGATGCTGCAGTCCGGTGGCGCCTGGAGCAGCGCCCGCCCTGCCGAGATGCTGCGCCACCTCTCCCGTCTGCACGCCCACCCGGTGCCGGTGGCGGAGCTGATGGACCGGCTCGCGTTGCACGAGTGTGCGCGGACGCCGTACCGGCGGCTGTCGGGGGGGCAGCAGCAGCGACTCGGACTGGCGATGGCGCTGGTCGGGCGACCCGAGTTGGTCTTCGTCGACGAGCCGACGGCCGGGATGGACCCACAGATCCGGCGTACCGTCTGGGAGCTGCTCGAGGAGCTGCGCGCGTCCGGAGTGACCGTGGTCCTGACCACGCACTACCTGGAGGAGGCCGAGCGGCTGGCCGACCGGGTGCACATCATCGACCGCGGCCGCCTGGTCGCCAGCGGGTCGCCACTGGAGCTGACCCGGGGCGGCACCGTGGCCACCATCCGGTTGGTGCTCACCCAGCCGTTCCCCCCGGGCGCACCCGAAGCGCTCGCCGCGGACCTCGGACCGGCGACCGAACTCCAGGTCCTCGACCCGGTCAGCCTCCAGCTCTCCGGCCCGGCTGATGCCTCAACGCTCGCGGTCGTCTCCGCCTGGTGCGAGAAGCACCACGTGCTTCCGGAGTCACTGAGCCTGGGCCAGCGCAACCTCGAGGACGTCTTCTTGGAGCTGACCGGTCGGGAGGAGTCGATATGAGCACGACCTTCTCCCCCGCCCCGGGCGCTGCTCCGCTGGCCCGCCAGGTCCTCGCCCAAGCCGCGATGGAAGCACGCCTGATGCTGCGCAACGGGGAGCAGTTGCTGCTCGCCGTGGTGATCCCGGTCGTGGTCCTGGTCGGCGCCGTCCGCGGCTCCGAGCGCGTCGGGATCTCCTTCGACGACCCGACCGTGGATGTGATGACCCCCGGCGTACTCGCGCTCGCGGTGATGTCGACCTCGTTCACCTCCCTCGCCATCGCCACCGGGTTCGAACGGCGCTACGGCGTCCTGAAGCGGCTCGGCACCGCGCCGCTGTCCCGTGCGGCACTGCTGGGCGGGAAGGTCGGCGCACTCTTCGCCGTCGAGCTGCTGCAGTTTGCCGTGATCGGCTCCGTTGGGTTCGGTCTCGGGTGGTCCCCGTCGATCGACGTCGTCGGAGTCCTGCTGACCCTGCTGCTCGGCACCGCGGCGTTCGCGGCGCTCGGACTGCTCTTGGCCGGCGCCCTGCGCGCCGAGGCCACGCTGGCCGCGGCCAACCTGGTCTATCTGCTGCTGATGGCGGGAGGCGCCGTGGTGCTCCCCGCGTCGGCGTACGGGGAGCTCGGCACGGTGATGACCTGGCTGCCGTCCGGGGCCCTGGGCGAGGCGATGCGCTCGGCCTGCGCCGGCGACCTGCCCTGGCGTGATCTGCTGGTCCTGGCCGGGTGGGCCGGTGCCGGGTCGGTGCTCACCGCACGCACCTTCCGCTGGGAGTGACGCACGGTGGCCCCGCATCACATCGTCGCCGATGCCGTCGAGTCGGCCGGCACCCAGCAGAATGAGGAACCGTGACGCAGCAGGTGGACACCCCGGTCGGTGAACAACGAGGTCTGGTCGACCGCGCAGCGGCGCTGCTGTGGCCCGCCGCCATCGCGAACCTGGTGGCCAACATCGGCATCGTGGTCACCGGCGGCGCGGTGCGTCTGACCGGCTCCGGCCTCGGCTGCCCGACCTGGCCCCGCTGCACCGAGGAGTCGTACGTCGCCCACGGCGCGCTCGGATGGCACGGCGTCATCGAGTTCGGCAACCGCCTGCTCACCTTCGTCCTGGTCGCGATCGCGATCGGCTGCTGGCTGGCGGCGCTGGCATCGCGTCAGCGCGGTGACACCCGCGGCGGACGGTCGGTGGTGCTGTCGACGGTGATCGCGCTGGGCGTCCCCGCACAGGCGGTGCTCGGCGGCATCACCGTGCTCACCGACCTCAACCCGTGGGTGGTGTCGCTGCACCTGCTGGTCTCGATGGCGATCATCGGTGTCTGCGTGCTGCTGTTGGACAACCTGCGCCCACTCGCCCGTCCGCGGGTGACACCCCGCCTGTGGTGGACCGTCGTGGCGACCTTCGTGGTCGGCTGGGTCGTGCTCTACCTGGGCACCGTGGTGACCGGCTCGGGACCGCACTCGGGTGACCTCGAGTCCCGCCGCACCGGCCTGGACCCGCGGATCATGTCCCACGTGCACGCGTGGTCGGTCTACCTGCTGGTCGGCCTGACCGCCGTGGTGCTGTTCCTCGCCGTCCGCAGCCGCCTGAGGGTCCTGGCCCGCGCGGCCACGCTCCTGCTCGTCGTCGAGCTGCTGCAGGGTGTCGTCGGGTTCGTCCAGTACTTCAACGACCTCCCCGAGTTGCTGGTCGGCCTGCACATGCTCGGCGCCGCCCTCACCTCCGCCACCCTCACCTGGCTCGTCCTCGCCGCCCGCCCCCGCAGCTGAGTCAGCCCTTCGGGACAGTCGCTCGCAAGCGACGCGCTCGCGCCATCTATCGAACTAGCAGGCGTCGCGAGACGCCAGGAGCGCGCCACCACCGCAGACCTCGACCGCGTGCGCGGCAGCGCGGCGCGAGGAACGAGCGACGCGCTCGCGCCATCTATCGCACCAGCGCCTGCTAGCGCGGAGAACGCGAGCCGACGAGCGCAGGGAGCGCAGCGACCGGAGCCGAGGAGAGGAGCTTCTCCGCGTGCAGGCGCCGCGAAGACGCCAGTAGGGCGCCACCACCGCAGACCTCGACCGCGTGCGCGGCAGCGTGTCAAGCGAAGCGCCGACACGCTCGCGCCATTCAGAACAGCAGCGGGTCGATCGCGACGGCGACGAAGAGCAGGGAGAGGTAGAGGTTCGAGGAGTGGAAGAGCCGCATCGGCTGGATCACGCTCAGCTCGTTGCTGCGGGAGGTCCGGTGCAGCATCCGGTGCGCCTCGACCAGGAAGACCGCGCCGAGCACGACCGCGCAGGCGGGATAGAACCATCCGGTGTCGGCGACCGGCCACAGCAGCAGCGAGACCCCGACCATCACCCACGAGTAGGCCACGATCTGACGTGCCACGGTGCGCGCCGGCTTCACCACGGGGAGCATCGGCACGTCCACCTGGGCGTAGTCGTCGCGGTAGCGCAGCGCCAGCGCCCAGGTGTGCGGCGGGGTCCAGAAGAAGACGACCGCGAAGAGCACGATCGGCACCCAGGACATCTCGCCGGTCACGGCGGTCCAGCCGATCAGCGCCGGGAAACAGCCGGCGATGCCGCCCCAGACGATGTTCTGGGTGGTGCGCCGCTTCAGCAGCATCGTGTAGACGAACACGTAGAACGCGTTGGCACCGAGTGAGAGCCCGGCCGAGAGCGGGTTGACCCAGAGCAGCAGGATCGCCGTCGAGAGCACCGCCAGCACGACACCGAAGACCAGTGCCGCGATCGGGGTCACGATGTGGCGCGGCAGCGCGCGTCGGCGGGTCCGCCGCATCTGCTCGTCGATGTCGCGGTCGTAGACGCAGTTGAACACCGACGCCGACCCGGCCGAGAGCGCTCCACCGGCCACCGTCGCGGCCACCAGGCCGAGCGGCGGAATGCCGCGCGCAGCGAAGAACATCACTGGCACCGTGGTGAGCAGCAGGAGTTCGATCACCCGCGGCTTGGTGAGGCCTACGTAGGCCATCACCACGTCCTTGACGCTCGCGCTGGGGGGCTCGCCCTCGGGCAGCACACCGTTCACACCGCGCTGGGCGCCCCGGCTGCTCAGCTCGGGGCTGGCGGGGTCGACGTACGTCACGGAGATCCTCACTGCAGCAGAGGCCCGGTCGGGGCAGAGCGGATCGATTGTAACGGGGAGGCGCCGTTCTGCGGGCACCGAGGCGATGTGCCGGCTGCGACCGAGGTGGATAGGCTCGGAAGCATGATCCCGGACTTGGAGTGGACCGAGCTGGACCGCAAGGCGGTCGACACCGTTCGAGTGCTCGCGATGGACGCCGTGCAGAAGGTCGGCAACGGCCATCCCGGCACGGCGATGAGTCTGGCCCCGGCGGCGTACCTGCTCTTCCAGAAGGTCATGCGGCACAATCCCGCCGACCCGGACTGGCCCGGCCGCGACCGGTTCGTCCTCTCGGCCGGCCACTCCTCCCTGACGCTGTATCTCCAGCTCTACCTGGGCGGTTGGGGCCTCGAGCTCGAGGACATCCAGGCGCTGCGGACGTGGGGCTCCAAGACCCCCGGCCACCCCGAGTACGGGCACACCGCCGGCGTCGAGACCACCACCGGACCGCTCGGTCAGGGCATCGGCAACGCGGTCGGGATGGCGATGGCCGCCCGGCGCGAGCGCGGCCTCCTCGACCCGAACGCCGAGGCCGGCGCCTCCCCCTTCGACCACCAGATCTACGCGATCTGCTCCGACGGCGACATCGAGGAGGGCGTCAGCGCCGAGGCCTCCGCGATCGCCGGCGTCCAGGGCCTGGGCAATCTGACCGTCCTGTACGACGCCAACCAGATCTCCATCGAGGACGACACCAACATCGCGCTGGCCGAGGACGTCGCCGCGCGCTACGAGGCCTACGGCTGGCACGTCCAGACCGTCGACTGGACCGACGGCGGCACCGGCTACGACGAGGACGTGGAGTCCCTCTTCGAGGCGATCCGCGCGGCCGCGGCCGTGACCGACCGTCCGTCCTTCATCATGCTGCGCACCATCATCGCGTGGCCGGCACCCAACGCGCAGGGCACCGGCAAGTCGCACGGCTCCGCGCTCGGCGCCGACGAGGTCGCGGCGACGAAGGAGATCCTCGGCTTCGACCCGGAGCTGTCCTTCGAGGTGCCGGCCGGCGTACTCGAGCACACCCGCCAGGCGGTCGAGCGCGGCAAAGCGGCCGAGGCCGAGTGGGACCGCGCGTTCCAGCACTGGACCACGAAGCCGTCCGCGGACGTCGCGGCCTTCGAGCGGATGCGGACCCGCACCCTCCCCGAGGGCTGGGACTCCGATCTCCCGAGCTGGGACGCCGACGAGAAGGGCATCGCCACGCGCAAGGCGTCGGGAGCCGTGATCAACGCGATTGCTCCGAAGGCTCCCGAGCTGTGGGGCGGCTCTGCCGACCTGGCGGAGTCCAACAACACCACGATCGAGGGTGTCCCCTCGTTCCTGCCGGCCGAGCGCTCCTCGGCCATGTGGAAGGGCGACCCGTACGCCGGGCGCGTCCTCCACTTCGGCATCCGCGAGCACGCGATGGGCGCCATCATGAACGGCATCGCGCTGCACGGGGGCACGCGGGTCTTCGGCGGGACGTTCCTCACGTTCTCCGACTACATGCGTCCGTCGGTCCGGCTGGCTGCGCTGATGGGACTCCCGGTCACCTACGTGTGGACCCATGACTCGATCGGCCTCGGAGAGGACGGGCCCACCCATCAGCCCATCGAGCACCTCGCCGCGCTCCGGGCCATCCCGGGCCTCGACGTGGTCCGCCCCGGCGATGCGAACGAGGTCGCCGCCGCCTGGGCGACCATCCTGAGCCACACCGACCGGCCTGCCGGCCTGGCGCTGTCGCGGCAGAACCTGCCGATCTTCCCCCGCGGCGAGCAGGGCTACAGCGACACCTCCAACGTGCATCGCGGCGGCTACGTGCTGCTCGACTGCGAGGGTGGCCTGCCCGAGGTGGTGCTGATCGGCACCGGTTCGGAGCTGCAGCTCGCCGTCGGCGCCTACCACCGGCTGACCGAGGAGGGCGTCCGTGCCCGCGTGGTCTCCCTCCCCTGCCGTGAGTGGTACGACGCCCAGCCGGCGTCGTACCGCGAGACGGTCATCCCGCCGACCGTGCGGGCCCGGGTCTCGGTGGAGGCCGGGATCGCCCAGGGATGGCGGGAGATCGTCGGCGACCAGGGGCGGATCGTCTCGATCGAGACCTACGGGGCGTCCGCCGACTACCAGCGCATCTTCACCGAGTACGGCATCACCGTCGAGACGGTGGTCAACGCCGCACGCGACAGCATGGCCGCGGCCGACTGAATCAGGGTCCGCTGAGCAAGAGTCGCCCGATCGGGTACCCACCGTCCAAGGAGGAAGTTCATGAGTGATCGTCTGAAGGCCCTCGCCGACGCGGGGGTGTCCATCTGGCTCGACGACCTGTCGCGGGAGCGGATCGCCACCGGCAACCTCGCCGCGCTCGTCGAGGACAAGTCGGTGGTCGGCGTGACCACCAATCCGACCATCTTCGCCAGCGCGATCGCCGACGGCGAGCGTTACGACGATCAGGTCCGCGGCCTGGTCGCCGATGGTGCTGACGTCGACCGCGCGATCTTCGAGCTCACCACCGAGGACGTGCGCAACGCCTGCGACGTGCTGGGCCAGGTGGCGGCGGCGACCGAGCACGACGGCCGGGTCTCGATCGAGGTGGAGCCCGCGCTGGCGCGCGACACCGACGGCACCATTGCCAGTGCCCGCGCCCTGTGGGCCGCGGTCGACCGACCGAACACGCTGATCAAGATCCCCGCGACCGCCGAGGGCATCCCGGCGATCACCGCGGCGATCAGCGAGGGGATCAGCGTCAACGTGACCCTGATCTTCTCCACCGACCGCTACCGCGAGGTGATGGAGGCCTACCTGGTCGGCCTGGAGCGGGCCCGCGCCGCCGGCCGGGACATCTCCGGCATCCGTTCGGTCGCCTCCTTCTTCGTCTCCCGGGTCGACACCGAGATCGACAAGCGGCTGGAGAAGATCGGCAGCGACGAGGCGCTCGAGCTGCGCGGCAAGGCGGCGGTTGCGAACGCCCGCCTCGCCTACGCGGCCTTCCAGGAGGTCTTCTCGGGCGACCGTTGGGACTCGCTGGCGGCCGACGGGGCGCGCGTCCAGCGGCCACTGTGGGCTTCGACGGGCGTCAAGAACCCGGACTACCCGGACACGCTCTATGTGACCGACCTGGTCGTGGCGAACACGGTCAACACGATGCCGGAGAAGACGCTCGACGCGTTCGCCGACCACGGTGAGGTGACCGGTGACCAGGTGTCGGGTCGCGCGGCGGAGGCGCAGCGGGTCTTCGACGCCCTCGACGCCGTCGGCGTCGACCTGCCCGACGTTTTCGTGGTGCTCGAGGACGAGGGCGTGGAGAAGTTCGCGGTCTCCTGGAACGAACTCACCGAGACCGTGCAACAACAGCTGGACAACGCCGCAGGCTGACCCCACCACGCACCCGGAGGACCATGTCGATGCCCCAGCACCCGGTCGACCCGACGACGACACAGGCCTGGGCGCGGCTGGAGGAGCTCGCCACGGCACGGCGGGCCGACCTGCGACAGGCCTTCGCCGACGATCCCGGCCGGACCGAGCGGCTCAGCTTCGCGGCCGCGGACCTGTATGTCGACCTGTCCAAGAACCTGGTTGACGACGAGGTCCTGAGCGCACTGCTCGCTCTCGCCGACGAGGTCAGAGTGGCCGAACGCCGCGAGGCGATGTTCAACGGTGAGGCGATCAACGCCACCGAGGACCGCGCCGTGTTGCACACCGCCCTGCGGGCACCCGCGAGCGCCTCGGTGAGCGTGGACGGCACGGACGTGGTGCCGGCGGTGCACGAGGAGCTCGAGCGGGTCTATGCCTTCGCCGATCAGGTCCGCTCGGGTGCGTGGACGGGTGTGTCGGGCGAACGGATCCGGACGGTCGTCAACATCGGCATCGGCGGGTCCGACCTCGGCCCGGTGATGGCCTACGAGGCGCTCAAGGCGTACCGCGCGGCCGAGATCGAGTGCAGGTTCATCAGCAACATCGACCCCACCGACGTGGCCGAGACCCTGAGCGACCTCGACCCCCGCAGCACCCTGTTCATCGTGGCGAGCAAATCGTTCGGCACGCTGGAGACGCTGACCAACGCGAGGCTGTGCCGCGCCTGGCTGCTCGACGGTCTGCGTGCTCGTGGCGTGCTCGGTGAGGACGAGGGCGACACCGTGGCCCGTCACTTCGTGGCGGTCTCCACGGCGCTGGACAAGGTCGCCGACTTCGGCATCGACCCGGCCAACGCGTTCGGGTTCTGGGACTGGGTGGGCGGGCGCTACTCGGTCGACTCGGCCATCGGCACCTCCCTGGTGGTCGCGATCGGGCGGGAGGGATTCGCCGACCTGCTCGCCGGGTTCCGGGCGATGGACGAGCACTTCCGTCGTACCGAGTCCGGGGGGAATGTGCCGCTGCTGATGGGGCTGCTGAACGTCTGGTACACCAACTTCCTGGGCGCCCAGACCCACGCCGTCCTCCCCTACGCGCAGGCGTTGCACCGGTTCCCGGCGTACCTTCAGCAACTGACCATGGAGTCCAACGGCAAGGGCGTGCGCTGGGACGGCAGCGCGGTCACCACCGAGACCGGTGAGGTGTTCTGGGGTGAGCCCGGCACCAATGGCCAGCATGCCTTCTACCAGTTGCTCCATCAGGGCACCCGGCTGATCCCGGCCGACTTCATCGCCTTCGCGCAACCGGCGCATCCGCTGACCGACGGTGACCGCGACGTGCACGAGCTGTTCCTGGCCAACTTCTTCGCCCAGACTCAGGCCCTCGCCTTCGGGCGGACCTCCGAGGAGGTGCGAGCCGCCGGCGTCGACGAGGAGTTGGTCAGCGCTCGCACCTTCACCGGCAACCGGCCGACCACGTCGATCATGGCGCCTCGCCTGACACCGGCGGTGCTCGGCCAGCTGATCGCACTCTACGAGCACATCACCTTCACCCAGGGCGTGGTCTGGGGCGTCGACAGCTTCGACCAGTGGGGGGTGGAGCTCGGCAAGAAGCTGGCGCTCGACCTCGCGCCGGCCGTCGCCGGTGACCAGGAGGTGCTGGGCACGCAAGACGCATCCACCCGCTCACTGATCGCCTACTACCGGGAGCACCGCGACGCATGAACCTCGACGCCACCGACCAGCCGCGGATCGAGGTCCACCCGGACCCGGACGCCTTGGCCACCACCATCGCCGGCGAACTGCTCAACCGGATCGCCGACGCTCAGGCGGCCGGCAGCGTGCCCCACATCGGACTCACCGGCGGCAGCATCGCTCGCCTGGTCCATGCCGAGGTCGCGCGGCTCGCCGACGGCTCGGGGGTGGACTGGGGCGCGGTCCATTTCTGGTTCGGCGACGAGCGTTTCGTCCCAGCCGACTCCCCCGACCGCAACGCCGGCCAGGCACGCGAGGACTTCCTCGATGCGGTGGGCGCCCGGCTCGTGCACGAGGTGCCGGCCTCCGATCAGGTCGCGACCGCCGAAGAGGCCGCCGAGGCTTACGCAACTGAGGTACGACGCGACGGCGGCGGCGCTTTCGACGTGCTGATGCTCGGCGTCGGCCCCGACGGCCATATCGCGTCGCTCTTCCCCCACCACCCGGGCCTGGAGGTCGTCGACGCGATCACCACGGCGGTGCACGACTCCCCCAAACCACCGCCCGACCGGATCACGTTCACGTTCGAGGCGCTGGCACGCTCCCGCTCGGTCTGGTTCCTGGTCTCAGGCGAGGGCAAGGCGGACGCAGTGGCGCGCGGACTGGCAGCAGAGGGCTCGCGTGCGGGCACCACCGTCACCGACACGCCCGCCCGGGGTGTTCGTGGCGAGGAGGAGACGGTGTGGTTCCTCGATCAGCCTGCCGCCTCCCTCCTCTGACCCGGCTCAAACGCACACCGGATTTCCGCTGACCCGGCTCAAACGCACACCGGATTTCCGCTGACCCGGCTCAAACGCACATTCGGGGACCGCTGACCCGGCTCAGATGCCGTGGCGCCGGCACGGATGCGAGCGCCCGGTCCACGCTCCTCTCCACAGCCCTCAGCGCCGCACCTTGGCAGCAGGTCCGTGGATCGCGATGGTCGCGCCATGCATCTCACCGATCTGCTGGACGAGCCATTCCTACCCCCGTCGTTCCCGCTGCCACTCGACAGACCCTTCACCCGAGCGATGGCGCGCGCCGAAGGTGTGGCCGGGCAGGACCTGACCTGGCTGGTCCGCAACGGGTTCGTCCGGCGAGCGCTGCACAACGTCTATGTCGCGTCCCACCTGCCCGACACTCTGGGGCTGCGCTGCGATTGCCTGCGTCTCGTCGTACCGGAGGATGCGGTGGTGTGCGACGGCCACGCCGGTTGGCTGGCGGGTGCCACCATGACGCTCGCTCCAGGCGAGCACCTGGAACTGCGCCCGGTGTCGGTGTTTCTGCCGCCGGGTCGACGGCTGCGCAACGGGTTGTGCGACAGCGGAGAGCGGAGGTTGACGCCCGGCGACGTCACGGAGATCGACGGCATCCAGGTGACCACACCGCTCCGGACGGCTTGGGACCTCGGCCGCAGCCGCTGGCCTGATCGTGCGATAGCGGGGATCGACCAGATGCTGCGCCTTGGTCGCTTCGAACGGCAACAACTGGTCGAGGGCGTGCGTCGGTTCCGGGGCATGCGCTGGGTGACCACCCTGCGTGCCGTGGCTCCACTCGCCGATGGTCGCGCAGAGTCCCCGCCCGAGTCCGTCCTCAGGTTGCGCTGGCTCGAGGCCCGACTGCCGGCACCGACGCCCCAGGTCGAGGTCTGGCATGACGGCCGGTTCCTGGCCCGACTGGACCTGGCCAACGAGGATCTCCGCTTCGCAGTCGAGTACGACGGCGAGGAGTGGCACGGGTCGCCGGAACAGCTCGAGCACGACCGGGTCCGGCGCGAGCTGGTGCGCGACCTCGCGGACTGGCACGTGCTCGCCGTAGGCAAGAAGGAGCTCTTCGGCCACACCCAGTCAATCGACAAGGTGCTCCGGGACGGCGTCACCGAGGCACGCCGACGCCGCGGATGAGGACGTCAACCCTGCGTTTGAGCCGGGTCGACGCGATCCTGCGCTGCGTTTGAGCCGGGTCGACCCGATTCAGGGCGGCGTTTGAGCCGGGTCGGTCAGAAGATGATCTCGCCGGTCTTGCGCCGGGTGCGGAGGAGCTGGATCGCCTCGTCGAGGATGACCTCGGCCTCCTGGTCGGAGCGGCGCTCCTTCACGTAGGCGAGATGGGTCTTGTAGGGCTCGATCTTCGGCGCGGGCGGCGGGTTGTCGGAGTCCTGCGACGCCGGCAGACCGCACTTGGGGCAGTCCCACGACTCGGGGACGGCCGCTTCGACCGAGAAGGTGATCACCGAGCGGTGCTCGTGTGCGCAGAAGTAGGTGATCGCCTGTCGCGGCGCAGCCTCGCCACGCTCGGCTTCGCCCATCGGGCCAGCGCCTACTCGGCTGCCACGGATCGCGTTACCGCCTCCGGCCAACGGATTCTCCTCAAAACTCGTCGTACCGACCCCGGACCGGGCCGGTCGTGGGTCAGCTCTGGTAGGCCAGCAGGAGGCCGAGCGCGATGACGCAGGCGAACCAGATCACGCCGATCCCGACCGTGAACCGGTCGAGGTTGCGCTCGGCGATCGAGGAGCCGCCGAGGGAGCTGGAGACGCCGCCACCGAACATGTCCGAGAGTCCGCCGCCCCGTCCCTTGTGCAGCAACACCAGGAGGATGAGCAGCAGACTCGTGATCACGAGCAGGATGGTCAGAAGGGTCGACAACACGTGGGTGATCCTACTTCAGAGGGATGGTCGGGCCAGCACCGCGGGGTCACCCCAGCGTCGGCATGTCGTAATAGCGGCAGACGCCGCCGAACTCGTCGGCCTGGAGGCTGGCGCCACCGACCAGGCAGCCGTCGATGTCGGCTTGAGCCATGATGCCGGCGACGTTGGCGGCCTTGACCGAGCCGCCGTACAGCACGCGGACGGCTGACGCGGTCTCGGCGCCGTAGGACTCGCGGATCTGTTCGCGGATCGCGGCGCAGACCTCCTGGGCATCGTCAGGGGTGGCGACCTCACCGGTGCCGATCGCCCAGACCGGCTCGTAGGCGATCACCGAACCGGCGACCTGCTCGGCGCTGAGACCTGCCAGTGAGCCGACGAGCTGGGCGGTCGTGTAGGCGACGTGCTCCCCGGACTGCCGGATCTCGAGTCCCTCGCCCACGCAGACGATCGGGGTGATGTCCTCTTTCAGCGCAGCGGCCGCCTTCGCGGCGACCAGCTCGTCGCTCTCGCCGTGGTACTGACGGCGCTCGGAGTGACCGGCCAGCGCATAGCTGCACCCGAGCTTGGCCAGCATCGCGGCACTCACCTCACCGGTGTAGGCGCCGCTGGCGTGCACGGACACGTCCTGCGCTCCGTACTTCAGGGCGAGTCGGTCGCCGTCGACGAGGGTCTGCACCGAACGGATGTCGGTGAACGGCGGGATCACCGCGACCTCGACCCGGCCGTAGTCGTGGCGCTTGTCCGACAGCGTCCAGGCGAGCTTCTGGACCAGTACCACCGCCTCCTGGTGGTTCAGGTTCATCTTCCAGTTGCCCGCCATCAGCGGCACCCGGCCGGCCGGGCTCTTCTTCGTGGCCATGTCAGCTCGCCTCCAGAACAGTGATGCCGGGCAGTTCCTTGCCCTCGAGATACTCCAGACTGGCGCCGCCGCCGGTCGAGATGTGACCGAAGGCGTCCTCGTCGAAACCGAGCGTCCGCACGGCCGCGGCCGAGTCCCCGCCACCGACGACGGAGAGTCCGTCGACCCGGGTCAGCGCATCGGCGACCGCTCGGGTGCCCTCGGCGAATGCGGGCACCTCGAAGACGCCCATCGGACCGTTCCAGAAGACGGTGCGGGCATCGGCCAGTGCTGCCGCGAAGGCTGAGGCGGAGTCGGGGCCGATGTCCAGCCCCAGGGTCGTCTCGGGGATCGCGTCGGCTGCGACCACGCGGGCCGAGGCCTCGTCACCGAACGAGTCGGCGACCACGATGTCGGTGGGCAGCACGATCTCCACGCCGGAGGCCGCAGCCCGCGCGAGGTAGTCGCGGCAGGTCTGGATCTGCTCCTCCTCGAGGAGGCTGTTGCCGACCCCATGCCCCTGCGCGGCAAGGAACGTGAAGACCATCCCGCCGCCGATCAGCAGCTTGTCGGCCTTCTCCAGGAGGTTGTCGATGACGCCGAGCTTGTCCGAGACCTTGGACCCGCCGAGCACCACGACGTAGGGGCGCTCCGGGTCGATGGTCAGCCGGCGCAGGACCTCGACCTCGGTCGCCACCAGTGCGCCCATCGTGTGCGGGAGCCGCTGGGCGACGTCGTACACGCTCGCCTGCTTGCGGTGCACGACGCCGAAGCCGTCGGAGACGAAGGCGTCGGCGAGCGCGGCCAGCCGGTCGGCGAACGCACCGCGCTCGTCGTCATCCTTGCTGGTCTCACCGGCGTTGAACCGCACGTTCTCCAGTACGACGACCTGCCCGTCCTCGAGCCCCGCCACAGCCTCCTGTGCCTCAGGTCCGACGGTGTCGCCGGCGAAGGTGACCGACGCGTCGAGCAGCTCCCCGAGCCGCTGCGCCACCGGCCGCAGCGAGAACTCCGGATCGGGCTCCCCGTTCGGGCGGCCGAGGTGCGCGGTGACCACGACCCGGGCGCCGGCGTCGGCCAGCGCCTTGATGGTCGGCACGCTGGCGCGGATCCGTCCGTCGTCGGTGATCACCTTCGCCTCCGCTGCGCCGTCGAGCGGGACGTTGAGGTCGGAACGGACGAGGACGCGTTTGCCGCGGACCTCACCGAGGCCTGGGTACTCCGCCATGGTGTGGGTGGCTTCCTTCACTCTCGGTTGGGCTCGGACGTGGGACCGGACACCGCATCGGCGTCCGGTCCCGTCACGGGTCGCAGCCTCTCAGAGAGACGCGCCGACGTGCACCACCAGGTCCGCCAGGCGGTTGGAGTAGCCCCACTCGTTGTCGTACCAACCGGCGACCTTGACCTGGTTGCCGATGACCTTGGTCAGTGGCGCGTCGAAGATGCACGACGCCGGGTCGGTGACGATGTCGGAAGAGACGATCGGATCGGTCGAGTACCGCAGGATGCGGCCGTCGGCGGCCGCCTTGACCGCCTCGTTCACCTCTTCGACGCTGGTCTCGCGCGCTGCCTCGAAGGAGAGGTCGGTCAGCGACCCGGTCGGCGTCGGGACGCGCAGGGCATAGCCGTCGAGCTTGCCCTTGAGCTCGGGCAGCACCAGGCCGATCGCCTTCGCCGCACCGGTCGAGGTGGGCACGATGTTGAGCGCGGCAGCGCGAGCACGGCGCAGGTCCTTGTGGATGTTGTCCTGCAGGTTCTGGTCGGCGGTGTAGGCGTGGACCGTGGTCATCAGGCCCTTCACGATGCCGAGGCTGTCGTTGAGCGCCTTCGCCATCGGCGCCAGGCAGTTGGTGGTGCACGACGCGTTCGAGATCACGGTGTGGGCGGCCGGGTCGTAGAGGTCGTCGTTGACGCCCATCACCACGGTCAGGTCAGGGTTGGTGGCCGGCGCGGAGACGATGACCTTCTTGGCCCCGGCACCGTCCACGTGCGCACGCGCCTTGGTCGCGTCAGTGAAGAAGCCGGTCGACTCGATGACGACGTCGGCGCCCACCTCACCCCACTTGAGAGCGGCTGGGTCGCGCTCGGCGAACGCGTGGATCTTGTTGCCGCCGACGACGATCGCGTCCTCGGTGGCCGACACGTCGGTGCCGAGCCGGCCGAGGATGGTGTCGTAGGTCAGCAGGTGCGCGAGCGTGGCGTTGTCGGTCAGGTCGTTGACCGCGACGATCTCGATGTCGAGACCGCTGGCACGGACTGCGCGGAAGAAGTTTCGGCCGATCCGGCCGAATCCGTTGATGCCTACTCGTACGGTCACAGGTGGGCTCCTCCGAGTTGAACAGGGTGATCTGGGTAACTCGACCCTAGCGCCCATCGCCATGGTGCTGGGGCTGGCGGCTGGAACGTCTCAGATCGTTCCAAAAACTCATGACCTGCACGAACATCGGGTAAGAGATGGCCCGGGCAACCCCCGGCGGGTCGGCCGCTCAGGCGTCGCCGGCGAGCATCTCCGGCGTCAGGGAGGACTCGGTGTCCGGGATCCCGAGCTCCTCGGCACGCTTGTCCGCCATGGCCAGCAGGCGACGGATCCGACCGGCGATGGCGTCCTTGGTGAGCACCGGTTCGTGGAGCTGGCCGAGCTCCTCCAACGACGCCTGCTTGTGCTCCAGCCGCAGGGAACCCGCCATCTTCAGGTGGTCGGGGACCTCGTCGCCGAGGATCTCCATGGCGCGCTCGACACGAGCGCCGGCAGTCACCGCCGCTCGGGCCGAGCGGCGCAGGTTCGCGTCATCGAAGTTGGCGAGGCGGTTGGCGGTCGCCCGCACCTCCCGCCGCATCCGGCGCTCCTCCCAGGCCATCAGGGTCTCGTGCGCACCCAGCCGGGTCAGCAGCTGACCGATCGCGTCCCCGTCCCGGATCACCACGCGGTCGACGCCGCGCACCTCACGGGCCTTCGCCTGGATCCCGAGCCGGCGGGCGACACCCACCAAAGCGAGGGCCGCCTCCGAGCCCGGGCAGGTGATCTCCATCGCCGAGGAGCGTCCGGGCTCGGTCAGCGAGCCGTGGGCGAGGAACGCACCCCGCCACGCGGCGACCGCGTCGCAGGCGCCGCCGGAGACCACCGCCGGCGGCAGACCACGCACCGGACGACCGCGCTGATCCAGCAGACCGGTCTGGCGCGCCAGCGCCTCTCCGTCCTTCACCACCCGGACGATGTAACGGCTCCCCTTACGGATGCCGTTGCCCTGCACCATCACCACGTCGGAGCTCTGACCGTAGATCTCGGCGATGTCCTTGCGCAGACGCCGGGCGGCGGCACCGGTGTCCAACTCGGCCTCGACCACGATCCGGCCGCCGACGATGTGCAGGCCGCCGGCGAAACGCAGGGTGGAGGCGACCTCGGACTTGCGGCAACACGCTTTGGTGACGCCGATCGCTGCGAGCTCCGCCTTCACCTGCGCCGTCATCGCCATGGGTCCGATCCTGCCACGGGAGTCAACGACCCCGGCGCCGGATGCGCGAGGACCCCCGCCCATGATGACGGGGATCACCACGGGTGGCCGGACGGCTCAGTCCGAGCCCAGGATCCGGGCGTAGGCGGCTGCCAGCCGGACCGGGTCGTGGCGAGGTGTGCCGTCGTCGACCGCCACGTCGTCCACGACCAGCCGTGCACCGAGAGCCCGTACGACGTCCTCCAGGTCGGCGTGATGCGACGCCGAGCCCGCCATCGCGCTCCGGTCGGCCAGGACCGTGTGGATCGCCAGGTCCGGGGCGTGCTGGGCCAGCACGGCGAGGTGGTCGCTAGGCCCGAAGCCGCCGGTCTCACCGACCTGCTCGGCGAGGTTGAGGACAACCACCACCTTGGCGTCGGTAGCGACCAGGGCGCGGGCCAGGTCGGGAACCTTCAGGTGCGGCAGCACCGAGGTGAACCAGGAGCCGGGACCGAGCACCACCCAGTCGGCAGCGGTGATCGCCTCGACCACTGCTGGCGACACCTCGGGATCCGGCGGGACCAGCGAGATCGACTCGATCACGCCTCCGGTCGTGGCGACCTCGACCTGGCCGCGGACCACCACCCGCGCGGTCGGATCGTCCTCGGCGACGCCGCTGACCTCCGCCGCGATGTCCATCGGCGTGACTGCCATCGGCAGCACCCTGCCCTTGGCGCCCAACAGTCGGCCGACCCAGTCCAGGGCGTCGACGTGATCGCCGAGGAGTTCCCAGAGACCGACGATCAACAGGTTGCCCACCACGTGGCCGCGCATGTCACCGTCACCGGCGAAGCGGTGCTGCAGCACTTTGGCCCAGGTGTCACCCCACGCGTCATCCCCGCAGAGCGCCGCCAGCGCCATCCGGAGATCGCCGGGCGGAAGCACTCCGAACTGACCGCGCAGCCGTCCCGAGGAGCCTCCGTTGTCGGCGACGGTGACCACGGCCGTCAGGTCGTCGACGGTCAAGTCGTCGACCAGCATCCGCAGGGCGCTCAGGCTGGCGTGCAGTCCATGGCCGCCGCCGAGCGCGACCACCGCCTGCGCACGATCCAGCCCCTCGCCCATCACTCGCGCCCGAGGTCGCGGTGCACGGTGCGCACGGCGTAGCCCTGGTCGGCCAGGCGTCGCGCGATCTCCTCGGTCATCGCGACACTGCGGTGCTTGCCCCCGGTGCAGCCCACGGCGACGCGCATGAACCGCTTCCCCTCGCGCAGGTAACCGGCAGCGACCGTGGTGAGCACCGGCAGGTAGGCGTCGAGGAACTCCTCGGCCCCAGGCCGAGCCAACACGTAGTCGACCACGTCCTGGTCCTTGCCGGTGTGGCTGCGCAGGTCTGGCACCCAGTGCGGGTTCGGCAGGAAGCGCATGTCCGCCACGTAGTCCGCGTCCACCGGGATCCCGTACTTGAAGCCGAAGCTGATCACCATCACCCGAAGCCGGGTGGCTTCTGCGGAGCCGAAGCCCTCGGCGATCCGGTCGGTGAGCTGATGCACGTTGAGATTCGAGGTGTCGATCACCAGATCGGCGTCGGCCCGCAGGTCGGCCATCACCACCCGCTCGCGTTGCAGGCCGTCGAGCAGTCGCCCACCCTCCTGGAGCGGGTGGGGGCGACGTACCGCCTCCTGGCGGCGGACCAGGACCTCGTCGGTGGCGTCGAGGAAGACCAGCGACGCGTCGCGGCCGGTGAACCCGTGTGCCAGCGTGCTCTTCAAGCCGTGGAAGAAGGAGCCGGACCGGACGTCGACCACGACGGCGATCGGCTGGAGCGGTCCGTGGTTCTCATCGACGAGCCGGACCACCTCCGGCAGCAGATTGGGCGGCAGGTTGTCGACGACGTAGTAGCCGAGATCCTCGAGCTCCTTGGCCGCGGTGCTGCGACCGGCTCCGGTCATCCCGGTGACGACCACCAGCTGCCCGCGACGGATGTCGTCGTCCGCCACCGTCGATCCAGTCATTGGGCCCCTCGCTCCCCGGTCGACCCGCCCGCCGGCCGGTCGCCGTCTCCGTCCGATGTTGCGTCCTCAGTGTGGCGTGGGGGCGATCCCTCGCCGACGGCACCCTTGATCGCTGCCGCGGTCCGCGGACCGATCCCGGGCACCTCGGCGATCTCCTCGACGGTCGCGGCGCGCAACTTGCGCAGCGAGCCGAAATGCCGGATCAGGGTCTTGCGACGCACCTCGCCCAGACCTGGTACGTCGTCGAGCAGGCTCTCCACCATCGACCGCGACCGGCGGGAGCGGTGGTGCGAGATCGCGAACCGGTGCGCCTCGTCACGGACCCGTTGCAGCAGATAGAGACCCTCGGAGGTCCGAGGCAGGATCACCGGGTCCTCCTCGGCGGGCAGCCAGACCTCCTCCAGCCGCTTGGCCAGACCGCAGATCGGAATGTCGTCGATGCCGAGCTCGTCCATCGCCCGCTGCGCGGCGGCGACCTGCGGCGCACCGCCGTCGACCACGACGAGACCGGGCGCGTAGGCGAACTTCCGTGGCCGGCCGGTGTCGGGGTCCACCAGCATCGGCCCGCTGTCGGCGTCGCTCGGATCCCCCGGGCGCAACTCGCTGCGGGCCTGCTCGTCGAGGAGCCTGCGGAACCGCCGGGTGATCACCTCGTGCATCGCGGCCACGTCGTCGGAGCCGTCCTGGTCCCGGATCACGAACCGGCGATACTCCCCCTTCCGCGCGAGACCGTCCTCGAAGACGACCATCGACGCGACGATCTCGCTGCCCTGCATGTGGGAGACGTCGTAGCACTCGATCCGCAGCGGCGCCTCCTCCAGCTCCAGTGCCTCCGCGATCTCCGCGAGTGCACGGTTGCGGGTGGTCAGGTCGCTGGCGCGCTTGGTCTTGTGCAACGCCAGCGCCTCGGCGGCGTTGCGCGCTACCGTCTCCTGCAGGGTCCGCTTGTCGCCTCGCTGGGGTTTGCGGATGTCGACGCGGCTCCCCCGCAGGTCGCTGAGGAGCGCCTCGAAGGTCGCCGCGTCGGCCGGCATCTCAGGCACCAGGATCTCCCGAGGTACGACGTCACGCGCCTCCTCCCTCGCCACGCCGGCGTAGAGCTGGAGCAGGAAGTCCTCCACCAGCTCGGCCGGTCCACTGTCGTCGGTGCGGTCGGCGACCCAGCCGCGTTGGCCGCGGATCCGGCCGCCGCGCACGTGGAAGATCTGCACGGCGACTTCGAGCGGGTCCTCGGCGAGTGCGATCACGTCGGCGTCCGCGCCGTCGCCGAGCACGACTGCCTGCTTCTCCAGTGCCTTCTCCATGGCCGCGAGGTCGTCGCGCAGCCGTGCTGCCTTCTCGAAGTCCAGGGCGTCGGAGGCGGCGTACATCTGCGCCTCGATGCGGCGGGTGAACTGCTTGGTCCGACCGGCCATGAAGTCGCAGAAGTCGTCGACGATCGCGCGGTGTTCCTCGGCCGACACCTGGCCGACACAGGGGGCGGAGCACTTGTCGATGTAGCCGAGCAGGCAAGGTCGGCCGATCTGCGCGGAACGCTTGAACACGCCGTTGGTGCACGAGCGCATAGGAAAGACCCGGAGCAGGATGTCCACGGTCTCCCGGATCGCCCAGGCGTGGCTGTAAGGGCCGAAGTAGCGGGTGCCCTTGCGCTTGGCGCCGCGCCCCACCATGACCCGGGGGAACTCCTCGCCCACGGTGACCGCGAGCCAGGGATAGGACTTGTCGTCGCGGTATTTCACGTTGAACCGCGGGTCGTACTCCTTGATCCAGGAGTACTCCAGCTGCAGCGCCTCGACCTCGGTCTTGACCACGGTCCACTCCACCGAGGTCGCGGTGGTCACCATGGTGGCGGTGCGCGGGTGGAGGTTGCCCAGGTCTTGGAAGTAGGAGGAGAGCCGGGCCCGCAGGTTCTTGGCCTTGCCGACATAGATCACGCGCCGGGTGCGGTCACGGAACCGGTAGACGCCCGGCTGGGTGGGGATGGAGCCCGGCTCGGGCCGGTAGGACAGCGGGGACGACACGGGTTCACCCTACGGTCGACCACCGACCGATCAGGGCGCGGTCGATCAGGTCCGGTCGAACAGCTCAGGCGGTGACGATCCGGTCGCCGTCGACCTCGATCGCGATGGTCGCCAGGGACTGTGGGGCGGGGCCGCCGGTCACCTCTCCGGAGCTGGCCGAGTAGGCACTGCCGTGGTGGCTGCAGCGGATGGTGTCGCCGTCCACAGACGTGACGGTGAGTCCCTGGTGGGTGCAGACCGCAGTGAACGCCTTGAACTCGCCCTCGGTGGGCTGTGTGAGCACGACCTTCTCGTCGGTCAGCACGATCCCGCCACCGACCGGCACTTCGTCGGTCGTGGCCAGCGCGGTCCCGCTCTCCACCGCGGGCGCCTCCGACTCCTCACCACCGCCGCCACAACCGGCCAGGGCGATCGCGGCACCGAGTGCCCCCAGTCCCTGGAAGACGATCCGGCGCGAGGTGCGCACCTCGTTCATGCCCGCACCACCTGTCCGTCGACGACCTCGACCTCGACCGCTGGGAGCGGCGTCGGCGCCGGGCCGGCGACCACGGCTCCGTCAGCGACCGCGAAGTGACTGCCATGACAGGGGCAGACGATCTCCCCGTCCGTCACCGAGGTGACCAGGCACTGACGATGCGTACAGATCGCGGTGAAGCCGCGGAACTCCCCGTCGCTGGGCTGGGTGATCACCAACTCCTCGTCGGCGAGGACCATGCCGCCTCCCACCGGTACGTCGGCTGCGGCGACGAGTCCGCCGCCGCCTTGCGGTGCGTCGTCCGTCTCCGCCGGCCCTGACTCCGCCGGGGTGTTCCCACCGTCCGGTGAGGCGCTGACGGTCTGCGTCCCGTCCGGGTCCGCGGAGTCCTCGCCGCAAGCCGCGAGCAACGGTGCGCCGAGTCCGGCGGCCGCGGCCCCGCCGAGCGTATGACGACGGTCGAGAGTTGCCATGTCCACCAGAGTACGGACCGGTCCGTGCTCGTCGCCTGCTACTTCGTGGCGGCGCGCTTGCGAGTCGCGGTCTTCTTCGCCGCCCGTCCACCCGCCGGAGCCGCGTCGGCCGGTGCCGCCCGCACCGCCTTCGACTGCTTCGCCTGCCGACCCTCCAGCAGGGGGGCCAGGAACTGCCCGGTGTGGCTCTCCGGGACAGCGACGACCTGCTCCGGCGTGCCCTCGGCGACCACGGTGCCACCGCGGGACCCACCCTGGGGGCCCATGTCGACGACCCAGTCGGCGGTCTTGATGACGTCGAGGTTGTGCTCGATCACCAGCACGGTATTGCCCTTGTCGACCAGGCTGGACAGCACGCCGAGGAGCTTGCGGATGTCCTCGAAGTGCAGCCCGGTGGTCGGCTCGTCGAGCACGTAGACCGTGCGTCCGGTGGATCGCTTCTGCAGCTCGGCAGCCAGCTTGACGCGCTGCGCCTCGCCGCCGGACAGCGTGGTGGCGGGCTGTCCGAGGCGCACGTAGCCCAGACCGACCTCCATCAGGGTCTTCATGTGCCGCGCGATCGCCGGGACGGCCGCGAAGAAGTCCACGGCCTCCTCGATCGGCATGTCGAGGACCTCGGCGATGGTCTTGCCCTTGTAGTGCACCTCGAGCGTCTCGCGGTTGTAGCGGGCGCCGTGACAGACCTCGCACGGCACGTAGACGTCGGGCAGGAAGTTCATCTCGATCTTGATCGTGCCGTCACCGGAGCACGCCTCGCAGCGGCCGCCCTTGACGTTGAACGAGAAGCGTCCCTGCTGGTAGCCGCGCATCTTGGCCTCGGGAGTCTGCGCGAACAGCTTGCGGACGTGGTCGAAGACGCCGGTGTACGTGGCCGGATTGGAGCGCGGGGTCCGCCCGATCGGCGACTGGTCGACGTGGATCACCTTGTCCACGTGCTCGAGCCCGGTGATCTTCTGGTGCCGGCCCGGGATGGTGCGGGCGTTGTAGATCTGCTTGGCCAGCGAGGTGTAGAGGATGTCGTTGACCAGCGTCGACTTGCCGGACCCCGAGACGCCGGTGACGGCGACGAACATGCCGAGCGGGAAGGACACGTCGATGTTCTGCAGATTGTGCTCTCGCGCGCCGTGGACCTTCAGCTCGCGGCCGATGGTCCGCGGCCGGCGGATCGGCGGCACCGCGATCTCGCGACGACCGGAGAGGTACTGACCGGTCATCGAGTCCGGGTGGGTGAGCAGGTCCGAGACCGTGCCGGAGTGCACCACCTGGCCACCGTGTTCGCCGGCGCCCGGCCCGATGTCGACCACCCAGTCGGCCACCTTGATGGTGTCCTCGTCGTGCTCGACGACGATCAGGGTGTTGCCGAGATCCTTGAGCCGCACCAGGGTCTCGATCAGCTTCTGGTTGTCTCGCTGGTGCAGCCCGATCGACGGCTCGTCCAGGACGTAGAGCACCCCGACCAGGCCAGCCCCGATCTGAGTGGCCAGCCGGATCCGCTGGGCCTCGCCGCCCGACAGCGACCCGGACGGCCGGTCCAGCGACAGGTAGTCCAGCCCGACGTCGAGCAGGAAGTTGAGCCGCTCCTGGATCTCCTTCAGCACGCGTTCGCCGATCTGGCGCTCACGCGAGGAGAGGTCGAGGTTGTTCAGGTAGTCAGCGGCCTCGTTGATCGGCATCGCGCAGACCTCGGCGATGTTCTTGCCGCCCTGCTCCCTGCTGCCCAGCGTGACCGCCATGGAGACCGGCTTGAGCCGGCTGCCCGAGCAGACCGGACAGGGCACCTCCCGCATGAAGCCTTCGAACCGTTCCCGGCTGGTGTCGCTCTCGGCTTCGCGGTGACGGCGCTCGACGTAGGTCCGGACACCCTCGAACTGGGCGTAGTAGGAGCGCTCGCGGCCGTAGCGGTTGCGGGTGACGACGTGCACCTTGGTCGGATGGCCCTCGAGGATCGCCTTGCGCGCCTTGGTCGGCAGGTCGCCCCACGGCGTGTCCACATCGAAGCCGAGCTCTTCGCCGAGCGCGATCAGCAGCTTGCCGAAGTAGTCCGCCACGTGGGCATGGCTCCAGGGCTGCAGCGCACCTTCGGCCAAGGTCGCGGTCTCATCCGGTACGACGAGCTCGGGGTCGACCTCCATCCGGGTGCCGAGGCCGGTGCAGGACGGACAGGCGCCGAACGGCGAGTTGAACGAGAACGACCGCGGCTCGAGGTCGTCGGTCTCGATGGCGTGCTCGTTGGGGCAGGCCATCCGCTCCGAGAACTTGAGCTCCTGACCGGTGTCCACGAGGTCGAAGACGACCAGGCCGCCGGCCAGACCGAGGGCGGTCTCCACCGAGTCGGTGAGCCGCCGCTTGGCCGACTCCTTGACCGCGAGCCGGTCGACGACGACCTCGATCGTGTGCTTGAGCTTCTTGTCCAGGGTGGGCGGTGAATCGAGGCTGTGCGTCTCGCCGTCGACCCGGGCCCGGGAGAAGCCCTGGGTCTGCAACTGGCGGAAGAGATCGACGTACTCACCCTTGCGGCCACGGACCACCGGCGCCAGCACCTGGAACCGGGTGCCCTCCTCGAGGGTCAGCATCCGGTCCACGATCTGCTGCGGCGTCTGTCGTTCGATCGGCGCACCGCAGGTCGGGCAGTGCGGCCGGCCGGCGCGGGCGTAGAGCAGCCGCAGGTAGTCGTAGACCTCGGTGATGGTGCCGACGGTCGAGCGCGGGTTCTTGCTGGTCGACTTCTGGTCGATCGAGACCGCCGGCGAGAGACCCTCGATGAAGTCGACGTCCGGCTTGTCCATCTGTCCGAGGAACTGACGGGCGTAGGCCGAGAGCGACTCGACGTAACGACGCTGGCCCTCGGCGAAGATCGTGTCGAACGCCAGGCTCGACTTGCCGGACCCGGAGAGCCCGGTGAAGACGATCAGGGAGTCGCGGGGCAGGTCGATCGAGACGTCCTTGAGGTTGTGCTCGCGCGCGCCGCGGATGATGAGCTGATCGGTCACTACCGTCCTCGGTCCTTCTCCAGAGATCGAGCCTGCTGCCCGTTTTCGAACAAGTGTTTGCCAGGTTACGGCGCGCGGGCAACCCCCCACGCCGTTCGTCACCCTCTCACCCACCACCGACAACCACCCTGCCGACGACCCTCTTCCCGGAGTCCACGAGAGCGCCGTCACCCACCTGACCCGCGTGGAACGAGACCGCGCGGGATGGCAGGATCGAGACCGTGAGCTACAGCGGAGACGTGACCGTCGGTGGAGCCCCCCAGGTGCGGGAGCTCTCCGCACTGACCATCACCAAGGTGGCCGTGGACGAGCAGATGTCCAACAATGCCTACCTGCTGCGCTGCCGGGAGACCGGCGCGCAGGCACTGATCGACGCGGCCGACTCCCCCGCCACGCTGCTCGGGCTGATCGGCGACGACGGCCTCACCACCGTGATCACCACGCACCAGCACTGGGACCACCACCGAGCGCTGGCCGCCGTGGTCGAGGCGACCGGCGCCGAGGTCGTCGCCGGCGAGCCGGACGCGGACGCGATCACCGAGCAGACCGGCGTCCCGGTCGCGCGTCGCGTCCGGGACGGCGACACGGTCGAGGTCGGCGCAGCACTGCTGTACGTCGTACGGATCACCGGCCACACGCCCGGCTCCATCGTGCTCGGGTACGACGACACGCCGAACGGCGGCACCTGGCACCTCTTCACCGGGGACTCGCTCTTCCCCGGCGGCGTCGGCAACACCTTCGGCGACGCCGCGGCCTTCGCCACCCTGATCGACGACGTCGAAGCCAAGATCTTCGGTCGCTTCGCCGACGACACCTGGTTCTACCCCGGCCACGGTGGCGACTCACAGCTCGGCGTCGAACGGCCCCAACTCGCAGAGTGGCGCGAACGCGGCTGGTGAGGGCAGCCCCTTAGCCTGGATTCAACGCCGATCGCCCTGGTCGGGAAGGACCCGACGAAGCCGTCCGAGCGCTCGGTGGCGCGCCACCCGCACCGCAGTGGTCGACATGCCGAGCGCTTGCGCAGCGCTGGCGACGTCGAGCCCCACCACGTCGATGCACGCCACGACCTCCGCTTCGCGCGGGCTGAGATGTCCCAGCAGCCAGCGGGTGTACTCCTCGCCGACCGCAGCGCCTTCGGGACCGGGGCGAGCGTCCGGTTCCCCGACCCCGGCCCGTTCGGCGGCGAAGGTCTGGCGCCGCGCGCTGCGTCGGCGGTGGTTGGTGGCGATGTTGCGGGCGATGCCGAGGAGCCAGCCGCCGAAGTCGTCGGCGGACCCGCTGAACTCGCGGATCTTATGGGCGGCGACGGACCACGCCTCGGCGGCGACGTCCTCCGCGGCGGCCGCAGGGTCGCCGCTGGGGACGGATCGCAGCCAGACCACGAGCCGGCGGTGATGCAGACGGTAGAGCTCCGACCAGCCGGTCTCGTCGCCGTTGCGGGCGAGCACGACGAGGTCCTCAGCGACCCCGTCTCCCGCGTCTCCCGCCATCCGGCGC
The DNA here is from genome assembly GCA_008123405.1 of Nocardioides sp. BGMRC 2183. Classification (GTDB taxonomy): domain Bacteria; phylum Actinomycetota; class Actinomycetes; order Propionibacteriales; family Nocardioidaceae; genus Nocardioides. The sequence goes on along the minus strand of VSSA01000001.1, from coordinate 176,370 downwards.
GCCTTCCTACGGACTGCTCTGCGCGCCACGCGGCCCGCCTCTTCCGGCGGGCAATCTACAAGAACGGCCACGGTCGCCAGGCGCACTGCCGTCGATGTAACGCCCGGGTCCGGTTGTGACATGTTGAGGGCATGACCCGTTCGCGCAGGCCCAGCAGAGCCGACGTCAGTCGTGCGCTGGCCGCTGACGTGACCGGTGAGGCGCCGCCCGCGCACACCGCCGAGCGTCTCGCCGTGATCGCCGGCGCGGCGCCGGCCGCCCCGACGCCCCGGGCACGGTGGCGGCGCGGACTGCCCGTGCTGATCGCCGGCGGAGCGTTGGCCGCAGGTGTGGGGGCGTCGTACGCGACCGGAGTCGTGTCGGCTCCGTGGCAACCATCGGAGGGACCCTCCCGGCACTCGCCACTCGAACCGAGTGAACGAGCGACCCCCTCGCCGTCCCGGACCGGTGATCTCGCCTCCGACTCCCCCAGCGACGGTTCGCCCAGCCCCGATTCTTCCAGCCCCGACTCTTCCCGTCCCGACGCCACGGCGAACGGCCACCGTTCCAACGGTCCCCAGGACCGAGCGCCGGGACAGCTCGGAGACGACCAGGGATCGCAGGGCAACGGCAAGCCCACCGAGCCCGGCAAGCCAGACTCGTCGCAGACGCCCAGGTCGGAGACGACCCCCGGCACCGGCACGGGGAAGGGCAAGGGCCATGGCCCTGGAGGCGTCGATGACGGCGCGAAGGGCAAGTCCCAGAACGGCAAGTCGAAGTCCGGAGGCTCGGAGCGGTCGCCTTCCCCCGAGCGCGCAGATCGAGAAGCGCCGGAGAATTCTCCTCCGCCGGTGTAACGGGTCGATGCGGTCGCGACATGTGCAGGGTGTCGTACCCAACGGACCCTCGGGTCCTGACCTACGGAGTTCACCGATGAACCGAATCCGCACTGCGGCCGCCGCGGCCGCGTCCACCGCACTGCTCGGCGCCGGCGTCCTGCTGGCGGCGCCGGCCGCGCACGCCGACGAGCCGACGGAGCCCTGCGCGGGCCAGGCCACCAAGGTGGAGAAGGCCGAGGACGCGCTCGCCCGCGTCACCGCGGTCTTCGAGAAGCAGGCCACCAAGGTGAAGAAGGCGAAGAAGGAGGTCCGCCAGGCGGACAACCGCTCCGAGAAGGCCAAGGCTCGCCAGGAGCTGCGCGAGGCCAAGGTGAAGAAGGAGCGCGTGGCGAAGGAGAAGAAGGCGCAGAAGCAGCGCCTGGCCAAGGCGCAGGAGCGTTACGACGCCTGCATGGCCGAGGCCTCCCCGGCCGCCTGACGACGAGCTCCCCCACTCGCCGACAGGCGACGACACCCCTGGTGACTTCCCCGTGCACCAGGGGTGTCGTGTCCCGTGGCGTACCTGTGGGCGCTCGTCCGCGGGTGCTGGTCCTGCTCGACTCGACGGTCCTTGTCGACCTCCTCAGAGGACGTCCCGATGCTCGACGTCGAGCATTTGCCCGTGGGTGAGTAGGGCCGCCCTCACTGGCCGTAGGAGTACCGCAGATCGGCGTACAGCAGCTCGTTCACCCGCCGTCGGATGTGGCCCGTTCTTCCCTGGTCGGGAGGTTCGTCGGGGGTCTGCAGGACGGTGGAGTCGGTGGTGACCACTAGCGTCCGGCGACGACGCCGAACTCCGAGCGCGCGTAGCGGGCCCAGCGCGCAGCGACCGTAGTGCGAGCAATCAGCTGTAGCTGACCTTCACCGTGTCCGTCGTCGGGTGCGACTGGCAGCCCAGCCGGATGCCGTCCTCGAGATCCTCCTCGTCGAGGACATCGTTGTAGGCCATCGTCAGGTCGCCCTCGAGCAGGCGGATCGCACAGGCCGAGCACTCCCCCTCACGGCACGAGTAGGGCGCCTTGACTCCCTTGCTCTCAAGGAAGTCGAGCATCGTCTGCTTCGGGTCCCAGTCGTCGTAGCTGTAGCTGTCGCCATCGAGCTCGACCTCGAGCTTGACCGGGCCAGCGGCGATGTCGGAGAACACGTCAGCGGCGGCGCCATCGTCGTCGGCCTCCGCCGCAGCGATCTCCTCCTCGGCCGCGCGCAGCTCCTCGACGTCGCCGAACGGGTTGCCACCCAGTGAGATGAACTTCTCCTGGTGCCGCCGGTCGCGAGGGAACTCCAGCTCCTTGAGCACGCTCACGACGATCTTCATGAACGGCCCCGGGCCGCAGACGAAGGCGTCCGCGGCGAGGTGCCGGCTGGCGAAGGTCTTGATCTGCGCAGGCGTCGGGATGCCCTGCACCGACTCCAGCCAGTGGATCACCTGGAGGCGCTCGGGGTGCTCGGCCGCCAGCCGGGTCAGCTCGCCGGCGAAGATCACCGAGCTCTCGTCGCGGTTGGCGTAGAAGACCACGATCCGTCCGGTTCCCTCGGCCAACGCCGTCCGCACGATCGACATGATCGGGGTGACACCGGAACCGCCCGCGAAGAGCAGCAGCTCACGGTCCAGGGAAGCAGGGCTGAAGATGCCCGACGGCGGCAGCACCCGAAGGGTGTCGCCCTTCTTCAAGTTGTCGCACAGCCAGTTGGACGCATAGCCGTCGGCGGTCCGCTTCACGGTGACCGTCAGCGGTCCGCCGTCGTGCGGACTGCTGGAGAGGGAGTAGCAGCGGGCGGCGATGCCGGTCTGGTCACTGGGCACCGCGACGGTGAGGAACTGGCCCGGCTTGTAGACGAACTGCTCCTCCGCTCCAGCGGGCTGGGCGAAGCTGATCGACCGCGCGTCGGCGGTCTCGTCGACCACGTCGACGACGTCCAGCACGAAGGACTCGATGTCCACGGTTGTGTTCCTCTACTAGCGGATCGAAGGGTTCGGATGCGGCGGCCAGGTGACCGAGCGGCCACGGGTCGGGCTCAGTAGCCGTCGTGGGCACCGATCTCGACGGCCCCATCCCGTACGGCGGCCTCGATGCTAGCCAGCATCCGGGGGCACGGCCGGAAGCTGTCCCGACCAGCGGAAGTGTGGTCTCGGCGACCCAACTCGGGGCAGGCGGCGACGGCGTCGGCGGTCCATTGGATCGAGGTGTGATGGTCGCTGTTCTTCTTCACACCCACCGTCGCCAGGCAGTCCAGACAGGAGACCTCCACCAACCGAGCAGAGGTGTAGAGCCGCTGGTCCTCGTAGGTCTCCTGGCTGCTCGGCACGAACGAAGGCATCAGTGACCCGCCGAGACTCCGGCCGCCGCGTCCTGCTCGGCCTTCTTGGCGAGGTTGTCGGCGACCTCGGCCTGCCAGTACTCGTTGGCCTTGGTGGTGTCCACCTCGAACTCGAAACGGTCGGTCATCTCCGGGTCGATGTCCGCGACGTCGACGTAGAACTGCTCGTACCAGCGACGCAGCTGGTAGACCGGTCCGTCCTCCTCGCAGAGCAGGGGGTTCTGCACGGGGACCTTGTTCTTCCAGATGTGCACGTCCTGGAGGAACCCGCTGCCGAACATGTCGGCGTACTTCTTGGCGATGAAGTTCGCGGTCTGGTCGTCCATGCCCTCGGGCTTCTTCACGGTGATGCCGTAGTGCAGCGTGAACGAGTCGGGCCCGGTGGGGACGTGACAGTTGATCAGCACGACCTCGGTGTTGAAGCCCTTGTAGTCGGTGTCGAGCCAGTTGATCATGTACGACGGCCCGTAGTACCGCGCCTCGGACTTGAGGAACAGATCCGAGTCGCCGTAGCCGCCGTCGGCCTTGTCCGGGCGGCCCTTGGACTCCATGAACTGGGTCGCCTCGGTGCCCTCGAAGACGTTGCGGAAGCTGGTCGGGAAGGCGAAGTGCACGTAGTAGAAGTGCGCCATGTCGACCACGTTGTCGATCAGCTCGCGGCAGTGGGAGCCGATGATCTCCTCGGTGTTCCACACCCAGTCGGTGTACTCGCCCTCGGCGACGCCGGGCAGCTGGGGCGGCAGGATCTCCCGGTCGGCCTTCGCGCCCTCGGTGTCGTGCCAGATCAACAGCTGGTCGTTGACGACGGCGGTCTCGTAGCGCTGGGTGCGGGCGCGCAGCGGCACCCGGCGGGCGTACGGGATTTCCTTGCACTTGCCGTCGCCACCCCACCGCCAGTCATGGAACGGGCAGGCGATCTCGTCACCCTTGACCTCACCCTGGGTCAGGTCGCCACCCATGTGGCGGCAGTACCCGTCGAGCACGTTCAGCTCGCCCTTGCTGTCCTGCCACACCACGAGCTTGGTGCCGAAGCCTTGGACGGCGTGTGGCTTGCCGTCAGCGAAGCTGGACGCGAGCCCGAGGCAGTGCCAACCACGTGCGAACCGCTCGGGCGCGGTCCCCTGGTCCAACATCCGGGTGTTGCTCATGTAGAACACGTTATAGTTTTGGCTCGACGGAGACAAGCCACCGCCCCAGGAGATCACTGTTATGCACCTCGCACTGGAACCGCACCAGCTCGCGCTGAGGGAGGAGCTCCGGGAGTACTTCGCCGACCTGGTCACCCCCGAGATCCGCGCCGGACTCGCCTCCGCCACCGGCGAGTTCGGGGAGGCCGGCGTCTACAAGAAGGTGATCGCCCAGATCGGTGCTGACGGTTGGCTGGGCATCGGCTGGCCCAAGGAGTACGGCGGCCAGGCTCGCTCGATGGTCGAGCAGCTGATCTTCACCGACGCCGCCGCGATCGCGGGCGTGCCGATCCCCTACCTGACCCTGAACACGGTCGGACCGACGATCATGCGGTTCGGCAGCGACGAGCAGAAGGAGTACTTCCTCCCGAAGATCCTCGCCGGCGAGCTGCACTTCTCGATCGGCTACTCCGAGCCGGGATCCGGCACCGACCTCGCGTCCCTGCAGACCAAGGCGGCCCTCGACGAGGCGGCCGGTGAGTGGGTGATCAACGGCCAGAAGATGTGGACCTCGCTGATCCAGTACGCCGACTGGATCTGGATGGCCTGCCGCACCGAGCCCGACGCCGCCCGCCACAAGGGCCTCTCGATGATCCTGGTGCCCGCCGACAGCGACGGCTTCTCCTACACACCGGTGCACACGGTCGCCGGCGTTCACACCTCGGCCACCTACTACTCCGACGTGCGGGTGCCGGCGAGCAACCTGGTCGGCGAGCGCGGCGGCGGCTGGGCCCTGATGACCAACCAGCTCAACCACGAGCGCGTGGCGCTCACCTCGGCCGCCCCGCTACAGCACTCACTGAGCCTGGTCAAGGAGTGGGCCACGCAGACCCACACCCCTGACGGCAGCCGAGTGATCGACAAGGAGTGGGTGCAGATCGCCCTGGGCCGAGCCCATGCCCGGATCGAGGCGCTCACCCTGGTCAACTGGAAGCTCGCCGCGGACGCCGACCACGGCGTCGCGCTCTCGCCTGCCGAGGCCTCGGCGACCAAGATCTACGGTTCCGAACTGGCCACCGAGGTCTACCGGAGTCTGATGGAGATCGTCGGGCCGCACGCCGGCATCACCGCCGACTCCCCCGGCGCCGCGATCGCCGGCCGCCTGGAGCGGTTCCACCGCTCCTCACTGGTGATGACCTTCGGCGGCGGAACCAACGAGATCCAGCGCGACATCATCGGGTACGTCGGCCTCGGCCTGCCCGCCGCCAAGCGAGCCTGACCAGAACCTCCGGTGGTTGAGGTGCGTGCGCAGCGAGCCTCGAAACCACCACGGACCTAGGAGCACCGATGGACTTCCTCTTCACTCCCGAGCAGGACGAGGCCGCAGAGCTGGCCGCGTCGATCCTCGCCGACCACACCGGCAACGACCGGCTCAAGGCGGTCGAGGCCGCCGGTGACCGGTTCGACCGGGACCTCTGGGGACAGCTGGCCTCCTCCGGCCTGCTCTCCCTCCACCTCCCCGAGCAGTACGACGGCGCCGGACTCGGACTCATCGAGCTGGCGCGGATCCTGGTCGAGGTCGGCCAGCGGGTCGCGCCCGTGCCACTCGCGGTGCACGGGGCTTCGACGTACCTGTTGGCGAGCGTGGGCAGCGACGCCCAGAGGTCGACCTGGCTCCCGCGCGCGGCCGCCGGCCAGGCAGTGCTGAGTGCCGCCGTCGCCGAAGCCCACGACCACCTGCCGTCGGCGCCGACCGTGACCGTGGACGCGGCCGGCGCCGTGACCGGCACCAAGACCCTGGTCCGCGCCGGGATGACAGCCGACGCACTCCTGGTCACCGCCACCGGTCCCGACGGCCGTGTCGGGGTCCACCTGGTCGAGGCGTCCGCCGCCGGCGTCGTGCGCGAGGCGCAGCGGACCAGCGACGGCGACGCCGCGGCACTGGTCACCTTCACGGGTGCACCGGGCGAGCAGGTCGGTGGCGACGGGACCGCCGTGGTGCTCGCCGAGCTGCTCATCGCCTGCGCCGCTGCCGAACAGCTGGGCGTCACGGAGGGAGCGCTGCGCCTCACCGCGGAGTACGCCAAGAGTCGGGAGCAGTTCGGGCGGCCGATCGGTACCTTCCAGGCTGTCTCCCAACGGCTGGCCGACGGCTTCATCGACGTCCTGGGGCAGCGACTCACTCTCTGGCAGGCGGTCTGGCGGCTCGCTGAGGGGCTTCCGGCGGCACAGGAGGCCGCGACCGCCAAGCTATGGGCAGCGGATGCGGGGCATCGCCTGGCCCACACCACCGTGCACGTCCACGGCGGAGTCGGCATCGACCTGGACGGCGAGGCCCACCGCTACTTCACCGCAGCCAAGCGCTTCGAGTTCCTCTTCGGGGGCGCAACGGAGCAGGCCTTGGCCATCGGACGCAGCTTCGCCGCCGTCTGAGCGACGACACCGACGACGAAGGCGCCGGTCCCTTGCGGGGCCGGCGCCTTCGTCGTCGGAGCAGATCGCGTGAGGTCGTGCTCAGGCCAGTGCGTCAGAGACCGGCGATCCCCTGGAGGTTCTTCACCGTTGCCTCGAACTCCGCCACCAGGTCAGCCATCACCTCGGCCACCGGACGCACCTCGTTCATCCGTCCGACGATCTGGCCGACCGGCATCGAGATGACGTCCGGGTCGCCGGAGGCGTTGATCCGGTTGTGCGCGTCGGCGACCAGCAGGTTCTGCAAGGGCATCGGCAACGGCTGCGGAGCGCCTTCTTCCTCCCAGGCCTGGGTCCACTTGGTCTTGAGCAGGCGGGCCGGCTTGCCGGTGTAGACGCGGGTCCGGACGGTGTCCGAGGACGTCGCCCGCAGGAACGCGGTCTCCCATCCCTTGTTCGAGGCGAGGTTGCGGTATTCCTGGGTGCCCAGCCAGATCGACCCGGTCCACACGCCTTGCGCGCCGAGGCCGAGGGAGGCGGCGATCTGACGACCGGATCCGATCCCGCCCGCGCCGAGCACGGGGACCTCCGGACCGACGGCGTCGACGATGTCCGGGGTGAGCACCATGCTGGCGATCTCGCCGGTGTGACCGCCAGCCTCGTAGCCCTGCGCGATGATGATGTCCACACCGTTGGCGACATGGCTCTGGGCGTGCTTCGGCGCACCGGCGAGCGCGGCCACCTTCAGCCCGGCCGCCTGGCACTCGGCGATCACGTCGTTGGGTGGCGTACCGAGTGCGTTCGCGATCAGCACCGGTCGGTGCTGGAGGGCGACGTCCACGTGCGAGCGGGCCATCGAGTGCAGCCAGCCCAGGACGCCCTCGCGTCCCTCACCCTCGGGCAGCGGCGGCACCCCGAGCTTGAGCAGGGTCTCGTCGACGAACTTCTTGTGCTCCTCGGGGATGTAGTTGGACAGGTCGGTCGAGGTGCCCTCGGTCGGGATCTTCATCGGCATCACCACGTCCACGCCGTAGGGCTTGCCGTCGGTGTTCTCGTCCATCCAGGTGAGCGTCCGGTCCAGCTCGTCGGGATCGTTGAACCGGACGCAGCCGAGGACGCCGAGCCCGCCGGCCCGCGTCACCGCTGCGGCGACATGCTCGGACGGGGTGAAGGCGAAGATCGGGTACTCGATGCCGAAGGCATCGCAGAGGGGGGTACGCATCAGGCGGGCGCTCCTGCTCCATTCGAGACGGTGACGTGCGAGGCCAGGGCGAGCTCCTTGGCCTTGGGGTACTGCGCCTTGCCGGTGGCGTTGCGGGGGATCTGATCCACCAGGGTCAGCGCACGGGGCAGCTTGTAGCCGGAGAGGTGGGCGCGCAGGAACGTGCGCAACTCCTCCAGCTCGACACGTGCGCCCTCGCGAGGCTGGACCACCGCGGCAACTGCCTGACCGTACTTGTCGTCGGGGATGCCGACCACCAGTACGTCGTACACGTCCGGGTGGCCCTTGATCGCCATCTCGACCTCTTCGGGATAGACCTTCTCGCCCCCGGTGTTGACGCAGTTGGAGCCGCGGCCGAGCAGCGTGATCCGGTTGCCCTCCTCGATCCGAGCCAGGTCGCCAGGGATCGAGTAGCGGGTGCCGTCGATCTCCAGGAAGGTCTTCGCGGACTTCGCAGGGTCCTTGTAGTAGCCGACCGGGACGTAGCCGGCCTTGGCGGTGCGCCCGACCTTGCCGATGTCGGTCGCAGGGTCCAGCGGACGGTTGTCGTCGTCCAGCACGACGGTGCCGTGGGAGATCCCCACCACCGGGCCGTCGGTCGACAGCGCGCTGGCGTCCTGCAGCCCGGTGCCCTGGAAGCCGGTCTCGCTGGAGCCGATCGAGTCGGTGAACACGGCGTTGGGGAACGCCTTCATCCAGCGCTCCTTGACCGCCTTGGAGAAGACCGCGGCGCTGGAGGCGATCGCGAACAGGGTCTGCCCGTCGAAGTCGCCCGCCTCGTAGGCCTCGATCAGCGGCCGGGCCATCGCGTCACCGGTCATGAAGAGCATCTGGACCTTCTCCCGGTCCACGATCTCCCAGGTCTTCACCGGATCGAACTTCGGCTCGAGGATGGTGTTCTGACCGGCGAACAGGTGCATCAGCAGGCTTGCCTGGGCGCCGCCGTGCATCAGCGGGCTGAGCGGGAGCGTGACCAGACCGGCACCTTCGGCTGCCGCACGGGACTGGTCGAACTCCTCCTTGAGCTCACCTGTCATGAAGTCGACGCCCCCACCGAGCACCCGCCAGAAGTCCTCGTGGCGCCACATCACACCCTTGGGGAAACCGGTGGTGCCTCCGGTGTAGATGATGTGGATGTCGTCGGCGCTGCGCTCGCCGAAGTCGCGGGCGTCACTGCGACCGGCGGTCGCGTCGGCGAGCATGACGCCGCCGAAGCCGCTGATGTCACTGACGTCGTCCGGCTCGATCGGGTCCGGCAGCACGACGAACGTCCGCAGCTTGTCGTGTTTCGGCGCGACATCGGCTGTCAGCCCGGCGTACACCCGGTCGAGCACCAGACCCTTGAGGTCGGCGTTGTCGAAGATGTAGTCGAGCTCGCCTGCGACGTAGCGGTAGTTGATGTTGATCGAGGTCGCCCGGACCTTGAGGATCGCCAGTAGCGCCACGACGTGCTCGATGCTGTTCTTCGCATAGAGCCCGACATGGTCGCCCTGACCGATCCCCTGATCGGCGAGGTAGTGCGCCAGCTTGTTCGACTCCGACTCGAGCTGGGCGAAGGTGACGACGCGGTCCCCGACCTGAACGGCCGGATTCTCGGGCACGGCGTCGACGGCGTGTTCGAAGAGATCAGCGATGTTGAGGGCCACGAACCGAGACTAGAACACGTTTCACTTTCTCGCTAGTGTTCTTCACATGAGCACTGCAGACGCGACCCCGGACTGCCTGGTCGAGCAGGACGGGCACAAGCTGATCGTGACCATGAACCGGCCCGAGCGGCGCAACGCGCTCTCCTCACAGATGCTGCGGATCATGGAGGGCGCCTGGGATCGGGTGAACGACGATCCTGAGATCCGGGTCTGCATCCTGACCGGTGCGGGCGGCTACTTCTGCGCGGGGATGGACCTGCAGGCCGCCGACGAGAAGCCGCCCTCGGAGAGCTTCGAGGACGGCAGCTACGACCCCACCGTGATCAAGGGTCTGCTCAAGGGCTTCCGGCTCACCAAGCCGCTGATCGCCGCCGTCGAGGGGCCGGCGATCGCCGGCGGCACCGAGATCCTCCAGGGCACCGACATCAGGGTCGCCGGGGAGTCGGCGAAGTTCGGTGTCGCGGAGGCCCGTTGGAGCCTCTACCCGCTCGGTGGCTCGGCTGTCCGCCTCCCCCGTCAGATCCCGTACACCGTCGCCGCCGAACTGCTGCTCACCGGCCGCACCCTGAAGGCGCCCGAAGCCAAGGAGCTCGGTCTCATCGGCCACGTCGTCCCGGACGGCGAGGCACTGGCAAAGGCCCACGAACTGGCCGATCTGGTCGCCGCCAACGGCCCGCTGGCGGTGCAGGCGATCCTGCGGACGATGCGCGACTCCGAAGGCAAGCACGAGGACGAGTGCTGGGCCGACGACGCCAAGATCGGCGCCGCGGTCTTCTCCTCCGCCGATGCCAAGGAGGGGCCCAAGGCCTTCCTGGAGAAGCGCGCTCCTCGGTTCCAGGGTCGCTGACGCCCCGCGAACGCGGTCACCGCGCTCAACGTCGGCCGGGACCTGAGCCGCTGACTCAATCGCGGCGACCGACGGGCAGCATCCGCGGCACCAGGCCGCGGCCGACGACCATGGCCAGATGCACCGCCAGCCCCGCGAAGAAGAGCAGGTGGGACGCGATGTGGAGCACCACCACGTCGAGGTCCCCGATGACGAGCGCGAGTCCCGTGACCGGCATCGCCACCAGGGCAATGAGCAGCGCAATCTCGCTGGCGTGCAGCACCCGGCGGCCGTTCGGCCCCAATCGCGGATCCCACGGGGGCAGCGGTGAGATCCGCCGCCAGGTCAGCCGGGCCAAGGCGACCACCAGCAGCGTGATTCCGAGCAGGACGTGGACCACTGGGAGCGCCGGAACGTCGTCGGGCAGGGTCCCCGCACGCAGCCCCTCCCAGGCGGCCTGTACCGGCTCGTCGGCGGCATCCTCGCGGAGTTCCTGTGCTTGCTCGCACTCCTCCTCTGCCCGATCGAGCCGCTCTTCTTCTGCGTCGCTGGTGTCGCCGCCGCTCCTGTCCTCTCCTGGCGGATCACAGTCGACTCTGGCGACGTCGCCATCGGTCTGCATCACGTAGCCGACGGTGAGCTGCGCGCCGAGCAGCAGCACGGTCAGCCAATGCAGGAGCTGCGTGACCGCGCCGTACCCGTGCGGGCCGTTGCTGAGATGCACCTTCCGTTACTACCGGAGAGAAGCGGGCAGCGGAAGGCAGACGCGGCCCGACTCAGCCGACCGAGCGTTCGCCGGTCCAGTACCTGGCGCGCAGCGCCTTCTTGTCGGGCTTGCCCAACGCGGTGAGCGGGAGCCCATCGGCAACCTCGATCCGCTTCGGCACCTGCACCGATCCCTTCTTCTCCCGGACCGTCCGCTTGATCTCCTCCGCCATCGCGGCGACCGCGGCCTCGTCCCGAGCAGCTCCCTCACGGAGCACCACCACGGCCGTGACAAGTTCACCGAACTTGTCGTCCGGGGTGCCGATCACACCGACCTGGGCGACCAGCGGGTGCTCGGCGACCACGTCCTCCACTTCGCGTGGGAAGACGTTGAATCCGCCGGTCACGATCATGTCCTTGGTCCGGTCGACGATGTACCAGAAGCCGTCCTCGTCCTCCCGGGCGACGTCGCCGGTGTGCATCCAGCCGTCCCGGAAGGTCTGCGCCGTCTCGTCCGGGAGCTGCCAGTAGCCGCCGGCGAGCAGCGGTCCGGCGACACAGATCTCCCCCGGCTCCCCCTGCTGCACCTCGTTCCCGTCTTCGTCGAGCAGCGCGGTGCGCAGGAACGCGGCCGGTCGACCGCAGGAGGTCAGCCGCGTCTCGATCGGTGCTCCGTGAGCGTCGACATGGTCCCCCTTGGGGAAGTAGGTGATCGCCATCGGGGCCTCGGACTGGCCGTAGTACTGCGCGAAGATCGGGCCGAACCGCTCGATCGCCTCCTTCAGCCGCACCGGGTTGATCGCCGACGCGCCGTAGTAGACGGTCTCCAGTGAGGAGAGGTCGCGGGTCTTGGAGTCCGGGTGGTCCAGCAGCGCGTAGAGCATGGTCGGCACCACCATCAGCGAGGTGATCCGTTGCTCCTCGATGGTGCGGAGCACCTCAGCAGGATCGAAGCGCGAAGCGACGAACAAGGTGCCGCCCTTGATCACGACGGGCACGAAGAACGCGGCGCCGGCATGCGAGAGCGGCGTACACATCAAGAAGCGTGGCGACTCGGGCCACTCCCACTCGGCGAGCTGGATCTGCGCCATGGTGTTCATTGCGCCAGCGGTGCCGATCACGCCCTTCGGCCGTCCGGTCGTGCCGCCGGTATAGGTGATCGAGACGATGTGGTCGGGAGGCAGCAGACGTGCGGCCAACGGCTGCGCCTCGAATCCAGCGGCGACCTCGGTGAGGTCGGTCCCCACCTCGGCGAGCGCCTCGGGGACCGGTCCGATGGTGAGCACCTGCTTGAGGCCGTCGCACTTGCCGAGGAGCTCGACCGCCCTGTCGGTGAAGTAGGGGTCGACGATCAGCGTGCTGATCTGTGCATCGTTGATCACGTAGGCGTGGTCGTCGGCGGAGCCCAACGGGTGCAGTGCTGTGCGCTGAAAGCCCTGTGTCTGCCCGGCACCCAGGATGAAGAGGACCTCAGGCCGGTTCGGGGCGAGCAGCGCCGTAGCCGTGCCGGTGCCGGCGCCGAGCGACTCGAACGCCTGGACGTACTGGCTGATCCGCTCCGCCACCTGGCCGCCGGTGAGCGTGACGTCCCCGAGGTGGATGACCGGCCGATCACGATGGCGCTTGAGCGCCGCGACCATCAGGTGTCCGTTGTGCGTGCCGGTGTAGAGCGAGTCCATACCCAGGAGATTAGAACGTGTTCTACTTCCGGGGCAAGGCTCAGCCAGCGGGTCGCGACTCGGTCGGGACGGCCAGGGGTCGCACCCCGCCCAGCCGCTTGCGGTAGCGGACATGGTCGGGGCGCGCCTCCAAGGCGTGCCACAGGGCCTGATGCGCCGACCAGGGCAGCGGCTCGTCCCCGCGGTACCACCGGTCCCCGAAGCTGATCCACACCGGCGTCCAGTCGCGAGCGCATTCCCATGCCCCGCGTTGCGCCTCGATCATCCTCCGCCGGATCTGGAAGGACTGTCGCGGACCGTCGACAGCGATCGGTGCGGTGGCCACCGGCCAGACTCGTAGGTCGAGCTCCATCAGCTCGAGCTCGAGATCGGGCAGCACCAGGGGGTCCACCAACACGGTGGCGACGTTCTCGTGGGCTGGCCGCCTCATGTCGGCACGTTACCGCCCGACCCCGAACCGCGCGGCCCAACGGCGGCCTTCTCAGGCCAGCGCGTCGGCCACCTGACGCACCTCCTCGGCGCTGCGGCAGGAGAGCAGGAGGGTGGTCACGCCGGTCTCCTCCCACTGCGCCACCTTCTCGCGCACCTCGCCGACCGTGCCGACGATGTGCATGTCGTCGACCAGCTCGTCGGGGATCAGTGCCGTCGCCCTCTCCTTCTCACCGGTCAGGTAGAGCTCCTGGACCCGGTCGGCAAGCTCGCCGTACCCCATCCGCTCGAAGACCTGCTTGTGGAAGTTCTGCTCCTTGGCTCCCATCCCGCCCATGTAGAGCGAGACGACCGGCTTCATGCCGTCGATCACCTGCTGCTTGGCGGCAGCATCGGGCACCACCTGCAGGTGGCAGGTCGCGGCGATCTCGAACTCCTCTCGGGTACGACGCGCACCCGGCCTGGCGAAGCCCTCCTCGAGCCAGGGCTGGTACATGCCGGCACTCTTCGGCGTGTAGAAGATCGGGATCCACCCGTCGGCGATCTCCGCGGTCTGCGCGACGTTCTTCGGCCCCTCAGCGCCCAACCAGATCGGGAGATCGGCCCGGAGCGGGTGCACGATGGGCTTGAGCGGCTTGCCCAGCCCGACGGCCCTGGGACCGTTGTACGGCAGCGGATAATACTCACCGTCGTTCGTGACCGCAGCCTCCCGCGCCAGCACCTGACGGATGATCGAGACGACTTCGCGGGTCCGCGCGAGCGGCTTGGAGAAGGGCTGTCCGTACCAACCCTCGACCACCTGGGGTCCGCTGACGCCCATGCCGAGGATCATCCGTCCGCCGGTGAGGTGGTCGAGGGTCAGCGCGTGCATCGCGATCGACGTCGGGCTCCGACCGGACATCTGCACGATCGACGTCCCCAGCCGCAGGGTCGAGGTCTCCCGCCCCCACCAGGCCAGCGGCGTGAACGCGTCACTCCCCCACGCCTCGGCGGTGAACAGCGCGTCCCACCCTGCGTCCTCTGCGGCGGCGACCAGATCCGCGACGCCGGTGGGCGGCTGCGCCCCCCAATACCCCAGTTGCAGTCCGAGCTTCATCCGATCTCCTTCGATCACTGCTGGCTGAATGCTTGTCGAGAATAGTAGAACGTGTTTCACTTTCGGCCATGAGTCGCACACTCTCGGCGCCGGTGACGGTCGCCTTCGACTACACCCGATCCGTCGGCCCGGTGCTCGGACGATTCCTCACCGGCCTGCGCGACGCAACGTTCGTCGGTGCCCGCACCAGCGACGGGCGCGTCGTCGTACCACCTCCGGAGTTCGACCCGGTGACGCATGCGGCGACCACCGACTTCGTCGACCTCCCCGACACCGGGACCGTCACCTCGTGGACCTGGGTCAGCGAGCCGGTGGCAGGACAGCCGTTCGACCGGCCGTTCGCGTTCGCGCTGGTCACCCTGGACGGGGCGGACGCACCGTTTCTGCACGCGGTCGACGTGACGTCCCCGGAGCAGATCAGCACCGGTATGCGGGTGCGTGCCCGCTGGGCGGCCGAGCGGAGCGGACAGATGACCGACGTCGTGTTCGAGCCCGCTGACGCGCCCGACACCGACGCTCCGGCGCGGGCCACCGCCGACGACCCGGTCACCGGAATCGTCACTCCGGTCCACCTCGACTACACCTACGCCGCCTCGCCAGAGGAGTCGGCGTTCTTCCGTGGCCTCGCCGAGGGCCGCATCCTCGGGCAGCGTTGCCCGACCTGCCAGAAGGTCTACGTCCCACCGCGGCCGGCGTGCCCGACCGACGGGGTGCCGACCGTCGAGGAGGTCGAACTCTCCGACACCGGCACGGTGACGACGTTCTGCATCGTGAACGTGCCGTTCCTGGGCCAGAAGATCGCCCCGCCCTACGTCTCGGCCTACATCCTGCTCGACGGCGCGGACATCGCGCTGCAGCACCTGATCCTGGACATCCCGGTCGAGGAGATCCGGATGGGCCTGCGGGTGAAGGCGGTCTGGAAGCCACGCGAGGAGTGGGGCACCACCATCGAGAACATCAGCCACTTCGCGCCGACCGGTGACCCGGATGCGGCGTACGAGACCTACCAGCACCACCTATGAACACCCCACGACGTTCCTCGCTCCCCCGCTTCGCTCTTCCACGAACAACGCCGCGGGGACCCCGTTCCTTCAGAAAGGTGTACTGCTAATGCGTGACGTCGCCGTCGTCGGGTTCGCCCAGCGACAATTGCAGGACTACGACGGGTCCCCGCAGTGCGCGGAGATGCTCGTCCCCCTCTTCGCCGAGTGCTACGAGCAGACCGGCTGGAGCAAGAGAGACATCGGGTTCTGGTGCTCCGGCTCCTCGGACTACTTGGCCGGACGTTCGTTCTCCTTCGTGAGCGCGATCGACGCGATCGGCGTGCTGCCGCCGGTCAACGAGTCGCACGTGGAGATGGACGCAGCTTGGGCGCTCTACGAGGCCTGGTTGAAGATCCAGACCGGCGAGGTGGACACCGCGCTGGTCTTCGGCTTCGGGAAGGCCTCGGCGGGTGTGCTGCGACGTACTCTCGCGCTGCAGCTCGATCCGTACACGATGACCCCGCTGTGGCCCGACACGGTCTCTATCGCGGCGCTCCAGGCGCGCCTCGGCCTGGACGCCGGGCTGTGGGACGAGGCCGCGATGGCCGAGGTCGTGAACCGGTCGCTGACCGACGCCGAGAAGAACGAATACGCGGTGCGGTCCGGTGGATCGTCTGTCGAGGAGCTCCTCAAGCGCCCGATGTACGCCGACCCGCTCCGCAAGCACGACGCAGCGCCCGTGACCGACGGCGCGGCCGCTATCGTGCTCGCCGCAGGCGACCGGGCTCGCGAGGTGCGGGACCGCCCTGCCTGGATCACCGGGCTGGCACACATGACCGACGGGCTCCAGCTCGGCACCCGTGACCTGACTCGCTCCGCGTCGGCCGGACGTGCGGCGGCCGCTGCCGGCGCAGCGGCAGGAGGACTCGGTGACGTCGAGGTCGCCGAGCTGCACGCACCGTTCAGCCACCAGGAGCTGATCCTCCGCGCTGAGCTCGGTCTGGGGGCGGACACCCGGATCAACCCCTCCGGGGGCGCGCTCGGTGGCAACCCGATGTTCACCGGCGGCGGGATCCGCATCGGCGAGGCCGCCCGCCGGATCTGGGACGGCTCGGCCGACAAGACGCTGGGTCACGCCACCAGCGGCCCGGCACTGCAACAGAACTTGGTGTGCGTGATGTCGTCGGAAGGGGCGAACAACTGATGGCCAAGATGCCTGCAGCGGTGATCGGCGTGGGCCAGACCCACCACCGCGCGAAGCGCGAGGACGTCTCCATGGCCGGGCTGTGCCGCGAGGCGATGGACCGAGCCCTGGCCGATGCCGGGATGACGCTGGACGAGATCGACGCCATCGTGGTCGGCAAGGCGCCCGACCTCTTCGAGGGCGTGATGATGCCCGAGCTGTACCTCGCCGAGGCGCTCGGCGCGGCCGGGAAGCCGCTGCTCCGCGTGCACACCGCAGGATCGGTCGGCGGCTCGACGGCGATCGTGGCGAGCTCACTGGTGCAGTCCGGCGTGCACCGCAAGGTGCTCACGGTGGCTTTCGAGAAGCAGTCGGAGTCCAACGCGATGTGGGCCCTCTCGGTGCCGGTCCCGTTCGTGATGCCGGTGCACGCCGGCGCCGGCGGCTACTTCGCCCCCCACGTGCGTTCCTACATCCGTCGCTCCGGCGCGCCGACCCACATCGGCGCGATCGTGGCGGCCAAGGACCGCACGAACGCGTTGGACAACCCCTACGCGCACCTGCGGGAGGAGAAGACGGTCGACGCCGTCCTCGCATCCCAGATGCTGTGGGATCCGATCCGCTACGAGGAGACCTGCCCCTCCTCCGACGGCGCCTGCGCACTGGTGATCGCTGCGGAGGACGTGGCGGCGGCCTCGCCCAACCCGGCCTGGATCCACGGGACCGTGATGCGCTCGGAGCCCACCACCGCGGCGGAACGGGACCAGGTCAACCCGCAGGCTGGCCGGGACGCGGCGGCCGCCTTGTGGAAGCAGGCCGGGATCACCAACCCGATCGAGGAGATCGACGCTGCCGAGATCTACGTGCCGTTCTCCTGGTTCGAGCCGATGTGGCTGGAGAATCTCGGCTTCGCCGCCGAAGGTGCGGGATGGAAGCTGACCGAGGCGGGCGAGACGGCGAGGGGCGGCCGGATCCCGGTCAACTGCTCGGGCGGCGTGCTGTCGTCGAACCCGATCGGCGCCTCCGGGATGCTCCGCTTCGGCGAGGCGGCACTGCAGGTCCGCGGCGCCGCCGGCGACCATCAGGTCGACGGCGCGCGCCGCGCGTTGGGCCACGCGTACGGCGGCGGCTCGCAGTTCTTCTCGATGTGGGTCGTCGGCGCGGACAAGCCCACCAACTGACCGGGCACGAACTGATCGACAGCGCCGTCGCCGACTCCCACGAGTCGGCGACGGCGCCGTAGGCTGGGCTCCGTGATCGAACTGCGCACCCCGACCCAGATCGAGCAGATGCGACCCGCCGGGCGGTTCGTCGCCTCCGTCATCTCTGCGCTGGCGGAGAAGGCCGCCGTCGGCGTGAACCTGCTCGAGCTCGACGAGCTCGCGCATCGAATGATCAAGGACGCCGGCGCCGAGTCCTGCTACATCGACTACCACCCGTCCTTCGGAGCCAGCCCGTTCGGCAAGGTGCTGTGCACCTCGGTCAACGACGCGGTCCTGCACGGACTGCCGCACGACTACACCCTCGCCGACGGCGACCTGCTCTCCGTCGACTTCGCGGCCTCGATCGACGGATGGGTCTCTGACTCGGCGCTCTCGGTGACCGTCGGTACCCCGGACCCGAAGGACCAAAGACTCATCGACACCGCGCAGCAGGCGCTCGACGCCGGCATCGCGCAGGCCCGTGGCGGCAACCGCCTCGGTGACATCTCCGCCGCCATCGGCGACGTCGCACGCGCGGCCGATCTGAGCGTCAACCTCCAGTTCGGCGGTCACGGCGTCGGCCGCACCATGCACGGTGAGCCGCACGTCCCCAACGATGGGCGCGCCGGCCGTGGCCTGAAGCTCAAGCCCGGTCTGGTGATCGCGATCGAGCCGTGGTTCCTCCACACGACGGACGAGATCGTCTTCGACCCGGATGGCTGGACGATCCGGTCTGCCGACGGCTCCCGCGGTGCCCACGTCGAGCACACGATCGCGATCACCGACGGTGACCCGATCGTGCTCACCGCCCGGGGCTGAGCACTCCGGCCCGTCAGGCGTTTCCGCGCGGGTCCGGCGGGACTTGTCGCCCAGAACCCGCGCGACACGCCGTGCGGCCCCGGCGTGTCGTGCGGGTTTCACCGGCTGACCGGCGAAACCCGCATCGCGGATGTCAGCGGTCCTGACGCTTGTCCACCACCGTGTAGTCGGCGTCGAGCTCGATGTCCCACTCAACGCCCTGGCGATCACGCACCTCGGCCTCGTAGGCCACGCCCGGGTCGTCGCTCGCCTCCAGGTCGAGAAGCGTACCGCCGCCGACCGCAGTGAGAGCGGCGTCCTCGGCATCGGCCCGCTCGGCATCGGCGAGTACGCGATCGTCGGCATCCCGACCGTCGCGCGCACCGTCGTCGCGGTCGTCGCGGTCGTCATCCTCGTCGTCGCGCTCCTCGGCGACGACAGCCAGATCGTCGTCCAGGGTCACGTCGACCTCGCGACCGTCCTCCAACCGAACCTCGACCTCGTAGGCCTCGCCAGGGTCGTCGCTGCGCTCGACCTCGACGGCCTCACCACCACCGGCGGCATCGGTGGCAGCTGCGGCGACGTCAGCGCGCTCGTCCCCGCCGACCTCGTCGGCGGTGGCCGTCCACACGGTGGCGCCGACCGCGAGCGTCGTTAGAGCGGCGACAGCCGGAATCAAGACGCGCTTGCGGCGGAGTCCGGAGAACCTCATGGCATTTCCTCTCGTCGGGGGCCGTGCGGCCCCTGCCTTTCGCTGGAGCCCTGAGGTTGCCGGAGGAGTGCTGAAGCGGGCCTGAACGCACCTGAAGGAGCATTCAGCGAGCGGCCGGCAGGTCGACGACGAAACGCGCGCCGCCGGCGGCGCTTCCCTCGACGTGCACCGTGCCCTGGTGTGCCTCCACCACGGCCCGCACGATGGACAGCCCCAGGCCGCTTCCGCCGCCGTCGCGCGCACGAGCTTCGTCCAGGCGCACGAACCGGTCGAAGATCCGCTCGCGCTCGGCCGCCGGCACACCGGCACCATCGTCTTCGACCGTCATCCGCGCCCGGTCGCTGTGCTGGGTCAGCCCGACCACGACCTTGTTACGGGCATGCCGAACTGCGTTGTCGGCCAGGTTGGTGACCACCTGGGTGAGAGCCGCGGCATCACCGTGCACCCGGGCCGCGCTGACCGCTGAGGTGTCCACGTCGGGTCCAGCCGCTCCTCGGTACCGTCGGGTCGCGGCGAGGACCACGTCGTCCAGGTCCACCTCCTCGCGCTGGTGCAAGGCCCCCTCGCCAGCCCGTGCCAACAGCAGCAACTGGCCCACCAGTCCCTGCATCCGGACCGCCTCCTCCAGGACGACCTCGGCCAGCTCCCCCTCGGGTAGCGCCGCCGGGTGCGCACGGGTGACCTCGGCGGCCTGGCGAAGACTGGCCAGGGGCGAGCGCAGCTCGTGGGAGGCGTCGGAGACGAACTGCTGCTGCCGCTGCTGGGAGTCCTGGAGCCGGCCCAGCATCCGGTTCATGGTGACGGCGAGTCGGTGCAGCTCGTCCCGTGAGGACGGTTCGGACACCCGCCGGTCCAGGCGGGCACCGGTGATCTCGTCGACCTCCCTGCGGATCCGATCGACCGGTCGCAGCGCCCGTCCCACGACGGCCCAGGTGGTGCCGGCCACCACGAGCAGCAGGAGCGGTACGCCGAGCACCAGCGGGGCGACGAGCGCTGTCGTCGTCTCGTGGACGTCCTCCAACGAGGTGGCGACGACCACACTGACCTCGGCGTCCTCACCAGCGTCGGTGGCGATGTCCGCATCGGCGACCCCCAGCATGTACGGCGCGTCACCTCCGGGCAGTTCGACCCGGCCGTCCTCACGCGGAAGTGCCACGCCCAACTGCTGTGACGCGGCCAGGACCTGGCCGCCGGCGTCGATGACCTGCCACACGACCTCATCGGGATCGGCGTCGTCCGGGTCGTCGCCATCCTCGGCCTCATCGTCGACATCGTCCGCGTCCGGCCGCTCCGCCCTCGAGACGGCGCCGTCGACCGTGCCGGCAGCGTCGATGTCATCAGCCAGCTCCTCGGCCCGCTGATCGGCGCTGGTCTGCGCGGCGTCGTACAGGGTGGCGCGGACGGCGAGGACGAGCCCGATCGCGGCGACCGTCAGGCTCAGTCCGACGACCAGCGTCGCGGCGATCGTGGTGCGGACCCGGACCGAAGCAGGGGCGCGCACCTCAACCACCGTCGCTGGCGAGGCGGTAGCCCGCGCCGCGGATCGTCTGGATCGCGGTGCGCCCGAAGGGACGATCGACCTTGTTGCGCAGGTGGCGGATGTAGACCTCGACGATGTTCGGGTCGCCGTCGAAGTCGAAGTCCCAGACCGCGTTCAGGATCTGGGACTTCGAGACGACCTCGCCCTTGTGTCGGGCGAGGAAGGAGAGCACCGCGAACTCACGCGAAGTGAGGGGTACGTCGGACTCCCCGCGTCGTACGGTCCGGGCGGCGGGGTCGATCACCAGATCGCCGACCTCCAGCGCCGTCGGACGCTCCCGCGCTCCCCGGCGGGCGATCGCGCGGAGCCGAGCCACGAGCACGGCGAAGGAGAACGGCTTCGTCAGGTAGTCGTCGGCGCCGGTGTCCAGACCCTCGACCTGGTCCCACTCACCGTCCTTCGCGGTCAGCATCAGGATCGGCGTCCAGTTCCGCTCTGTCCGCAGCGCCGCGCAGACCTGATAGCCGTTGATGCCCGGCAGCATCAGGTCGAGCACGATCGCGTCGTAGTTGTTCTCCCGCGCGTACCAGAGGCCGTCGTCACCGTCGTGGGCGAGATCGACGCTGAACCCCTCGGCCTCGAGGCCCAGCTTCAGCGAGCGCGCCAGTCGACGTTCGTCGTCGACGACCAACACCCGCATGTGCGCCTCCTCGTGCTGCGGCGGCGGGGCGCCATCGCCGCCACCGCGTTCAGGGTGGCTCCATTCTCACGGAGCCACCCTGAACGGGCGCTGAAGGACACGGCCCCCTCCCTGGGACCGCGACCCTCGCACGCCTGGAGGTCAGGTCACTTGTAGTTGACCTGCATCTCCTTGATGGCGTTGAGCCAGCCCGAGCGGAGCCGCCGCGGCTCCCCCGCCAGGCTGATGCCGGGGGCGACATCGGCGATCGCGTTGAAGATCAGGTTGATCTGCAAGCGAGCCAGGTTGGCGCCGATGCAGTAGTGCGCGCCGTGTCCACCGAAGGCCACGTGGGGGTTCGGGTCACGCAGGATGTTGAAGCTGAACGGGTCCTCGAAGACCTCCTCGTCGAAGTTCGCCGAGGCGTAGAAGAGGCCCACCCGGTCGCCCTTCTTGATCGGATGGCCGTCGAGCTCGGTGTCCTGCTTCGCGGTGCGCTGGAAGACCGTGACCGGCGTGGCCCAGCGGACGATCTCGTCCACCGCCGTGTCGGGTCGCTCGTTCTTCCACAGCTCCCACTGATCGGGGTGTTGGAAGAACGCGTTCATGCCGTGGGTGGTCGCGTTGCGCGTGGTCTCGTTGCCGGCGACCGTCAGGAGGATGACGAAGAAGCCGAACTCGTCGTTGGTGAGCGCTCCGTGGTCGTCGTCCTGACCGACGCTGATCAGCTTGGTGACGATGTCGTCCTGCGGGTTCTCCCGGCGGTCGTTGGCCAGCTGGTCGAAGTAGCCGAGGATCTCCATGGAGGCCAGGGCCGGGTCGGCGCCGATCTCCGGGTCGTCGTACCCCATCATCTGGTTGGACCACTCGAAGAGCTTCTTGCGGTCCTCCTGCGGCACGCCGAGGAAGTCGGCGATCGCCTGTAGCGGCAGCTCGGCAGCGATGTCCTCGACGAAGTCGCCGGAGCCCTTCGCGACGGCGGTCTCGACGATCTCGCGCGCCTTGTCGGCGAGGCCCTCCTTCAACTTGGCGATCGCACGTGGGGTGAACCCGCGAGAGACGATCCCCCGCATCTTGGTGTGGCTCGGCGGGTCGTGGTGGATCAACATCGCCCGCTGCAGCTCGACCTGGTCGCGGGTCATGTCCGGCGCGAACCGGATGATCACGCCGTTCTCGGCGGTCGACCAGTTGTCGTTGTCCTTGGAGACCTCGCGGACCTCCTGGTGCCTGGTGCAGGCCCAGTAGCCCTGGTCGAGGAAGCCCGCTCGCGCCTCAGGGATCTGCTCGACCCAATGGATCGGCTCGGTACGACGCAGCGCCTTGAACTCCTCATGCGGCAGCGCCACGGCATTGATGTCGGGGTCGGTCGGGTCCCAGCCCTCCGGAAGCACCAGCTCGGTCACGCGCAGAAACCTTTCGTCACGGTCATCGACCTTGTGGCAGGCGCCACATGGAACACGTTCTCGATTGAGACTACAGATGATCGGCTAAACAAGAAAGGGTTTCGTCTTCGAGTCATCGGGACGGACCAGAACCTGTTCTACTTTCGGTGCTACCTTGCCGCTATGGGCACCCCCGTCATCGTCGAAGCAGTCCGCACTCCCCTGGGCAAGCGCAAGGGCCACCTGGCCGGCGTCCACCCGGCCAACCTGGTGGGATTCGTCCAGGCCGAGGTCCTGCGCCGCGCCGGCGTCGACTCCAACCTGGTCGAGCAGGTCATCGGTGGCATCGTCACCCAGGCCGGCGAGCAGTCCAACGACACCATCCGGCGGGCCTGGCTGCACGCCGGCCTCGCGCAGCACACCGGCGGCACCACGCTCGACGCGCAGTGCGGCTCCGGCCAGCAGGCCACCCACCTGATCAACGACCTCGTGGCGGCGGGAACCATCGAGGTCGGGGTCGCCTGCGGAGTCGAGGCGATGTCCCGCATCCCGCTCGGGGCCAACGTGCCCGCCGGCATGGGAGATCCGCGGCCGGACGACTGGACCATCGACATGCCGAACCAGTTCGAGGCCGCCGACCGGATCGCGAAGAACCGCGGCCTCTCCCGCAGCGACCTCGAAGCGTTCGGAGCGGCCTCCCAGGCGAAGGCGAAGGTCGCCGTCACCGAGGGACGGTTCAAGCGCGAGATCGCGCCGATCGAGGCGCCCGTGCTCGACGAAGAGGGCAAGCCGACCGGTGAGACCCGGGTCGTCGACACCGACCAGGGCCTTCGCGACACCACCGTCGAGGGCCTCGCAGGACTCCGTCCGGTGCTCGAGGGCGGCCTGCACACGGCCGGCACCTCGTCCCAGATCTCCGACGGCGCCGCCGCCCTGCTGATCATGGACGAGGAGAAGGCGACCGCGCTCGGCCTCACCCCGCGAGCCCGGATCCGCACCCACTGCCTGGTCGGCTCCGACCCCTACTACCACCTCGACGGCCCCATCGACGCAACCCAGCGGATCCTCGACCGCACCGGCATGGCGATCAGCGACTTCGACCTCTTCGAGGTCAACGAGGCCTTCGCCTCGGTCGTCCTCTCCTGGGCGGGCCAGCACAACGTCGACCTCGACAAGGTCAACGTCAACGGCGGCGCGATCGCCCTCGGCCACCCCGTCGGGGCGACCGGCGTCCGGCTGATCACCACCGCCCTCCACGAGCTCGAACGTCGCGACGCCTCCACCGCGCTGATCTCGATGTGCGCCGGTGGGGCGATGGCTACCGGGACGGTGTTGGAGCGGATCTGAGAGCCCGCAGTTTCACCGGGCGGCCGGTGAAACTGGCGCTGGTCTCACGAAACTCCGTGTGACCGGCGCCAGTTTCATATGCTCGTTGTCACCATCATGCAGCGGCGGCCACGAATGCACGCCGGATCCGCGCGGCTGTCGCTGCCGGCCGTCCTAGGTCTGCCCAGGTGAGCCTGATCAGCACCCAACCCGTCAGCTCTCGGATCAAGTCCTCGCGACGCTTCTCCCTCATGATCATCTCCTCGAGAGACTCGCCCGCACGTCGGAATCGGTGGTACTTCTGGAGCCCGTCGAACTCCAGCAGCACACGCAAGCCCGGCCAAGCGAAGTCGACTCTTCCGGCCAGGCGGCCGTCGGGGCGACGCACCTCGTACTGCTGGAGCGGAGCCGGTAGGCCCTGATCGCGGCACAGGAGCTTCACCCGTGTCTCGCCCACCGATTCCGACCGGTCACCTGCGAGACGCAACGCGACCTGGAGGTGAAGCGTGTTAGCCCACGAGCGCATCGAATCGTGGCGGTGCCAGAGCCCTTCGCTCGTGACGAGACCACGATTCAGATACCACTCAAGTACCGCGACCGCTGGATCGAGTTGTCCGATCGCTGCTGTGTCGAGCGCAGTTCGGGTCGTCGTCGTGATCCAACCTGCATCATCCCGACCCAAGTCACCGACATAGCAGGCACCTCGGTGGTGGACAATCTTGGCTCCGCGGCGCGGGGCGGTGCCGTCAAGGTGGGTTAGATGTGCAGCATCGAGCGCCAGCCCCCACGTTGGTCCGCCGTACTCGACGTGAGCGCTCGTGTGCGAGATCGCCACGGAGTCGTCGTACTGCTGGCGAACCGCACCGACCAGCAGGCGGTGCCGGCCAGCTGCGTCTGCGTTCTCCCAGACCTCGCAGAGCGCATATCCGCCCTGTCGTAGGCGGACAATCCTTCCTGCTCGGTGCGCTCGCGTGAGAGCTTTGTCATCGAGTCCCGCCTCGATCACTGTGCGTCTCAGCAGGATCCCGTTCTCGTCGGCGAGCCATTCGACCATGCCGATAGCGTGAGCCCGCGGATGGAACGGCGCCACTCCCCCTCACCTGGCCTGTGGATGACCACGGTTGCCGATCTGCTACAGCAGTGTCGGCGGACTCGAAAAACTGGCGGTGGACGCGAAGAACTCCTTGTGACGGGCGCCAGATTCACCGGCCGGCCGGTGAATCTCCGCTCACGCCCCGTACACCGCCTCCGGCACCGGCGCCTCGGCGAACAGCTCCCGCAACGCAGGCCCGACCTCACCAGCGGCCCACCGCTGACCACGATCCCGGCTGGCGGCATGCCGCCAGCCTGACTCGACGGTCAGTCGGGAGCCGTCGATCTCGATCACCCGGCCGGTCACGTCCCCGGCCTCCTCCGAGGCCAGCCAGGCGACGATCGGCGAGTTGTCCTCGGGGAGTGCCATGCTCGAGGTGTCGAAGGCGCCCTCGGTCATCCGGGTCTTCGCCACCGGCGCGATCGCGTTCACGGTAACGCCGTACCGGCCCATCTCCTGAGCGGCGACCAGGGTGAGGCCGGCGATGCCGGCCTTTGCGGCCGAGTAGGTGGCCTGGCCGACGGAGCCCTGCAGACCCGCCCCGGAGGAGGTGTTGATCACCCGCGCCGCGCGCTGGCGTCCCTCCTTGGCCTCGGCCCGCCAGTAGGCACCGGCGTGGCGCAGCGGCGCGAAGTGGCCCTTGAGATGCACCCGGATGACGGAGTCCCACTCCTCCTCGGACGTGTTGACCAGCATGCGGTCGCGGACGAATCCGGCGTTGTTGACCAGGATGTCCAACCCACCGAAGATCTCGATGGCTTGTCGGACCATCGCCTCAGCCGCCTCGAAGTCGGCGACGTCGGCACCGTTCACGATCGCCTCGCCGCCGAGGTCGCCGATCTCCGCGACGACATCGTGGGCGGGGGTGTCGGTGGAGTCCTCCCCTGCGAGCGTGACGCCGTAGTCGTTGACGACGACCTTGGCGCCGTGCCGCGCCAGCTCGAGCGCGTGCGCTCGACCGATGCCGCGTCCGGCTCCGGTGACGATGGCGACGCGACCTTCCAGCAACCTGCTCACTTAGTTCTCCTCGGTCTGTTGGTGGGCGTTCTGGGCGATGTAGAGGAAGACCGGCTGCTCCCCGCCGCCGTGACAGGCGACGCGAGCGCCGGAGACATAGGAAGCAAGGTCGCTGCCCAAGAAGGCGACCAGCTGTCCGATCTCGGCGACCTGGGCCATCCGGCGAAGGGGGATGGTGGCCTCGATGGCCGCGACCGTGGCGTCGCCCCCGTAGTGGTCAGCGGTGTCGGGGGTCCGCACCAATCCGACATTGATCGCGTTCACTCGGACCTTCGGCCCCCACTCCTGCGCGAGCGACGTGGTCAGCGCGTCGACACCGGCCTTCGCTGCGCCGTACGCCGCGGTGCCGGGCGAGGGTCGTTCGGCGGAGACCGACGAGATGTTGACGATCGCACCGCCACCGTCTTGTGCCTGCATCACTCGGTTGGCTGCCTGGCTGACCAGCAGGGTCGCGTCGAGGTTCAGGCTGACGATCTTGTCGTGGAAGCGCGGCGACGCCTCGGCCGCCATCGCGTACGGCGCCCCGCCGGCGTTGTTCACCACCAGATCGAGCCGCCCGTGATCCTCGGCGATCCCGGCCACGAGTTCGGTGACCGACGCGGCGTCCCGGACGTCGCAGAGCCGGTGCTCGGCACCGTGGGGCGGCTCGGCCGGCGATCGACCGCAGGTCACCATGGTGGCACCGGCTTGCACCAGCACCTCGGTGATCCCGCGTCCGATGCCGCGCGCACCTCCGGTCACGAGCGCGACGCGCCCGGCGAGGTCGATGGAGAGAGACATGCCGATACCCTACCAAGCAAATGCTTGGTAGGCTGCTTCGCATGACAATCAGCAGCGAACTCGGCGAGGACGGCATCCGCGTCATCACGATGAACGCTCCCCCGGTCAACGCGCTCACGGTGCAGGGCTGGTTCGACGTCGCGAACGCCCTGGACGAGGCCGGCGACGACCCGAGCACCAAGGTCGTGATCCTGCGCGCCGAGGGGAAGGGCTTCAACGCCGGCGTCGACATCAAGGAGATGCAGCACACCACCGGCTTCGACGCGCTGCTCGGCGCCAACAAGGGCTGCTACGCGGCCTTCAAGGCGGTCTACGAGTGCGCGGTCCCCGTCATCGCCGCCGTCAACGGCTTCTGCGTGGGCGGCGGTGTCGGCCTGGTCGGCAATGCCGACGTGGTGGTCGCCAGCGACGACGCCTTCTTCGGGGTCCCCGAGGTCAATCAGGGCGCCCTCGGCGCCGCCACGCACATGGCCCGACTGGTCCCGCAGCACCTGATGCGCACCCTCTACTTCACCGCGCGCACCATCCCGGCCGCGGACCTGGTCCAGTTCGGATCGGTGCTGGAGGTCGTGCCTCGCGAGGAGCTGTTGGAAGCCGCGATGCGGGTGGCGCGTGACATCGCCGCAAAGGACACCCGCGTGATCCGCGCGGCCAAGGAGGCCCTGAACGGCATCGACCCGATCAACGTCAACAAGTCCTATCGCTGGGAACAGGGCTTCACCTTCGAGCTCAACCTGATGGGCGTGAGCGACGAGCTCCGCGACGACTTCGCGGGGACGGACAAGAGCGACAAGAGCAAGGAGAACGCGAAGTGAGCCGCAAACCGCGCGACAAGCGGATGAGCATCGAGGAGGTCATCGGCAGCCTCGAGTCCGGGATGACCATCGGCATCGGCGGCTGGGGTCCGCGTCGCAAGCCGATGGCCCTGGTCCGGGCGCTGTACAACTCCGACCTCACCGATCTCACCATCGTGAGCTGGGGCGGCGCGGATGTCGGCTTGCTCGCGCGCGCGGGCAAGATCCGCAAGCTGGTCTACGCGTTCGTCTCCCTGGACTCGGTCCCGTTGGAGCCGAACTTCCAGAGGGCCCGCCAGGAGAAGTCCATCCCCGAGGTGGTCGAGCTCGACGAGGGCATGTTCCAGACCGGTCTCAAGGCCGCAGCCGAGCGACTCCCCTTCCTGCCGATGCGGGCCGGGCTGGGCTCTGACGTGCTGGTCAACAACCAGTGGATCAAGACCGTCACCAGCCCCTACGCCGACGCGGACGGCGCCTACGAGGACCTGGTCGCCGTACCGGCTCTGAAGTTGGATGCCGCGCTGGTCCATCTCAACCGTGCCGACATGCACGGCAACGCGAGCTACCTCGGTCCCGACCCCTACTTCGACGACCTCTTCGCGATGGCGGCGGAGCGGACCTATCTGAGCGTCGAACAGATCACCGACACCGCCGGCCTGACCGTGGACACCCCGGTGCAGCGGCTGCTGCTGAACCGGATGATGGTGACCGGCGTGGTCGAGACCCCGAACGGCGCGCACTTCACCAACTGCGTGCCCGACTACGAGCGTGACGAGAGGTTCCAGAAGGCCTACGCGAAGGCTGCCGGCGGCGATGACGCCGAGTGGCAGGCGTTCCACGACCGGTTCCTGGCCGGTGACGAGGCGGCCTATCAGGCCGCGGTGCAGGCGTTCGGCGAGGAGGCCGCGAAATGAGTGACATCACCCGTGCCGATGTGTGTGCCGCGGCGATCGCTGACGCGTTCGCCGAGGATGGCGAGATCTTCGGCAGCCCGATGGGCATGCTGCCGATGCTCGGCGTCCGCCTTGCGAAGCTGACCGCCAACCCCGACCTGGTCATCTCCGACGGCGAGTCGCTCTTCCTCGCCGGAGTCCCCCCGCTCTTCGCCAAGGGCGACGTGGTCGAGGGATGGATCCCATTCCGCCGAGTCTTCGATGTCGTCGCCTACGGCAAGCGGCACGTGATGATGGGCGCCACCCAGGTCGATCGGCACGGCAACCAGAACATCTCCGCCATCGGTGACTTCGCCCAACCCAAGCGCCAGCTCCTCGGCTCTCGGGGAGCCCCCGGCAACACCGTCAACAACCGGACCTCGTACTGGGTGCCGCGGCACTCCCCCCGGGTCTTCGTCGAGAGCGTCGACATCGTCTCCGGGGTCGGTCCCAACCGTGCCGCGCAGGCCGGGGCCGGCGCCTCCAAGTACAACGACATCCATCGGCTCGTCTCCAACCTCGGCGTCTTCGACATGACCGGTGCCGGGGGGACGATGCGGCTGCGCAGCGTCCATCCCGGGGTCACCGTGGACGAGGTCATCGCAGCGACCGGCTTCGAGCTCGACATCCCCGCAGAGGTGCCGACCAGCCGCGAGCCCACCTTCGAGGAACTGGTCATCATCCGGGAGATGCTCGACCCCAAGGGTCTGCGCTTCCGTGAGGTGCCCGAGCCCGAGCAGGCCTCGTCGTGACCGCGGCACCCCAGGTGCTGCGCACCCCGTTCACCGACCTGGTCGGCGTACCCCACCCGATCGTCCAGACCGGCATGGGGTGGGTCTCCGGCCCTCGTCTCGTCTCCGGTACGGCGAACGCCGGCGGTCTGGGCATCCTGGCCTCGGCCACGATGACCTTCGCCGAGCTGGAGAAGGCGATCATCGAGGTCAAGAGCCGTACCGATGCGCCCTTCGGCGTGAACCTGCGCGCCGACGCCGGTGACGCCGCCGACCGCTGCCGGCTGCTCATCGACCACGACGTGAAGGTCGCCTCGTTCGCGCTGGCGCCCAAGCCCGAGCTGATCGCCACCCTCAAGGAGCATGGCATCGTCGTGATGCCCTCGATCGGCGCGGCCAAGCACGCCAAGAAGGTGGCCTCCTGGGGGGCCGATGCGGTGATGGTGCAGGGCGGCGAAGGCGGCGGGCACACCGGTCCGGTGCCGACCACCCTGCTGCTGCCGACCGTGCTGGACGCCGTCGACATCCCGGTGGTCGCCGCCGGTGGGTTCTTCGACGGTCGTGGCCTGGCGGCCGCGCTCTCCTACGGCGCGGCCGGGATCGGCATGGGCACCCGATTCCTGCTGACCTCGGACAGCGCGGTCCCGGATGCGGTGAAGCAGCTCTACCTGGAGCGTGGCCTGACCGACACCGTGGTCACCGCGAAGGTCGACGGCATGCCCCACCGGATGCTGCGCACCGAGTTGGTCGAGGAGCTCGAGGAGTCCAGCGCCGTCAAGCGGATGGGCCCGACGGTCAAGCGCACCTTGGCATTCAAGCGGGAGTCGGGAATGTCGTGGGGGCAGCTGCTCAAGGACGGTCGGGAGATGCGCAAGCAGCAGGGACGCACGCTCGCGCAGATGACGTTGGCCGCGAACACCCCGATGATGCTCAAGGCCGGTCTGGTCGACGGTGACACCTCTGCCGGAGTGCTCGCCAGCGGCCAGGTGGTCGGCGTGATCGACGACCTGCCCTCCTGCGAGGAGCTGGTCCCCCGGATCGTCGCCGAGGCCGCCGACGAGCTGCGCCGCGTCTCGACGTACGTCCTCTGAGGCTCCGCATCCTGGGCGGTCGGGTCCCCGGCCGGCGGCACGGAGGTGGCGCGGGGTGGGCGGCGTCGCGTCCTGTGCTCGACGCCACCTCGCCGGTCGCCGCTCGGGGCCCCGGGCCACCGCGTCCCGGCGTAGCCTGGACCTGTGAGCGAGCGGCCCGACAGTACGACGTCAGCGGCTCCGGCGCCCCGTCGCCGGCACCTGATGGATCCCAATGCGCCGCGCAAGAAGACCGACCCGGAGGACCTGCTCCGGCTCGAGCGCGTCCAGCGGCGCGTGCTCGCCGCGCTCACCCTCACCACCGTTCTGCACCTGGCGGTCGGGCTGATCATCGCAGCCGACCATGTCGACCCCGACCGGCTCGACGCCCAGCTCGGGCTGATCGCGATCGGCACCGCCTTCGGCGTGGCCGGCATCGGGGCCACCCTGGCTCTGCTGCGCCGACCGATGCTCTCCTGGTGGCTTCTCCTCGGCCTGCTCCCGGGAGTCGCAGGCGTCTGGTGGGTCTGCCTGTCCTGAAACCCCGGTGCGAACGTCGGGACGGTTCTACTGTGGCCGGGTGAGTCGACGCCAGGCACCGCGAACGTGGTGGTTGGCTGCCGTCGCCGTCACCGCGTGGTCGGCCGGGTTCCTTCTCGGTCAGTGGCCGGCCACCGTCCTGGTCCCCTGCGGATTCGCGCTGGGCTGCCTCCTTCTCTGGCGCCACCCCGTGCTCGGCGCCCTCGCGGTGTGCGGCACCCAGGCGACAGGACTGGTCCTGGGCGTCGATCACGACAATGCCGCCGGCCTGCTGCCCGCGCTGCTGACCCTGGTCGTCCTGGGCCTCAACGTCCCGGCACGCACGGCGCTGCCGTTGGTCGCCGCGTTCCTCGGCGTCATCGTCGCCACCGGCCTCTCCCCGGTGCGCACCGTGGTCGGATTGCTGTTCTTCACCGGCACCTGGCTCGTGGCACGCCTGGTCGGGGACCGACGCCGGCACGTGGAGCAGGCACGCGAGCACGCGCTCGCGCTGGAGCGGCGCGACCTGGAGGAGGTGTCGGCGGGCCTCCTCGCCGCCGAGCGGCGTCGGCTGGCCGTGCGCAGCGCGACCTCGGTGGGCAGCGCTGTGGAGGAGATGACCCTCGGCATCCGAGATGGGCTGACGGCACTCGACGCAGCGGTCCTGACGGCCGTACGACGGCGGGGCGAGGTGGCCGTGGCCGAACTGCGCGAGCTGCTCGGTCTGCTGCGCGCGCCGACAGGCGCGGTTGCCACGCAGCAGGCGCACCGTCGTGTGCCTTCTGCCCCGTGGCGACGTGATCTCGTCATCGCTGCCGGTGTGTGCCTCCTCGGGCTCGTCGAGCTGAGGCTGTCCGAGGACCTGCTCGCCGGATGGTCCACTGCCCTGCTCGGCGTAGTCGGGTGTGGTGCGCTGGCGCTGCGTCGTACCGCCCCGATGGTGGCTGCCCTCTGGCTGGCCGCGGTCTTGTCGACCGCAGTCGTGACCAGCGTGCCGACGGTGCAGGGAGTGGCTGAGCTGACCACGCTCACCCTGATCAGCTGGACCGCACTCGGAACAGCTGGCCGGACCGCCGCCGCGACGCTGCTGATCGCCCTGGCTGCCGTCGCGGCGGCGGGGCAACGCTCGCTGGAGCATGCTGTCGTCGCTGGCTCGCTCTTGGCCCTGGTCACGGTGACCGCGTTGGTGTGGCGCCGACTGATCCGAGATCACGCCGCGGCGACAGGGCGGGTACGGGTCTGGGAGGCGCGGCTGCGCGAGATCGTGGAGCCCCTCATCGCCGACGAGCGGGCACGGCTGGTGCGCGAGCTGCACGACGTTGCCAGCCATTCGCTGGGTGTCATTCTGCTCCAGCTCGGTGCGGCCGAGGCGACGCGGTTGCGCGATCCTGCTGCCGCCCGCGCCGCACTGGAAGCGGCGTTGGCCGTCGGGGACGATGCGAAGCACGAGCTCGACGCCCTGGCGGGGCGGCTCGAGCCGGTAACCCGTCGGTCGTTCGCCGGCGAGGTCTCGCTGCTGGTGGCCCGGCTCCGCGCCGGTGGCGTCCGGATCGAGGTGCGACGGCTCGATGAGCTGGCACCGGGCGCTTCGGCCGACACCGCCTACCGGGTGATCCAGGAAGGCCTGACGAACGTGCTGAAGCATGCCCCGGGCGCGGCGGTCGATGTCAACGTCGCCATCGAGGACGGCCAGGTCGCGATCGAGATCGGCAACGGTCTCGGACCGGG
The DNA here is from genome assembly GCA_008123405.1 of Nocardioides sp. BGMRC 2183. GTDB lineage: Bacteria > Actinomycetota > Actinomycetes > Propionibacteriales > Nocardioidaceae > Nocardioides. The sequence continues at coordinate 143,643 of VSSA01000001.1, read as the reverse complement.
TCCCGAGTCGGGCCGTGCGTCCCCACCAGGGTCTGGATTGGGTCTTGCCGGGCTGAGCGAGCGGGTGGCGCGCCTCGGTGGCACTCTCGACGCGGGGGCGGTCGATGCGGGCTTCCACGTCTGCGGCCGATGGCCGGCACCGATCGCGGAGGCCCCCGTCTCCGGAGCCGGGATCACGACATGCCATCGGACACCGGAGGTCGTCCGGTGATCCGGGTGGTGATCGCCGACGATCAGCATCTGATCCGCAGCGGCCTGCGGACCATCCTCGACGCCGAGCCGGACCTCGAGGTGGTGGACGAGGCATCCGACGGCCGGCAGGCGGCGTCGCGGGCGCGATCGGCTCGCGCCGACGTGGTGCTCATGGACATCGAGATGGCCGGCACGGACGGCATCGAGGGCGTGAGATTGACCAGGACCGCGCGCCCGGAGGCGAGGGTGGTGATGCTGACCATGTTCGATCTCGACGAGCACGTCTTCGGCGCGCTGCAGGCGGGGGCGAGCGGTTTCCTGCTCAAGTCCGCGACTCCGGCCGAGATCACGCAGGCCGTGCGGAGCGTGCACGGCGGAGTGCAACTGTTCGGCCCTTCGGTGACCCGTCGCCTCGTGGAGACCTATCTACGTCGCGCACCGGCACAGCACGGCACCCCGGCAGCGTTGGTCGCGCTCACCGAACGCGAGCTCGAGGTGTTCGGTCACCTCGCCCGCGGCGAGAGCAACGCTGCCATCGCCGCCGCCCTCCATCTCTCCGAGACCACGGTGAAGACCCATGTCGCCCGGATCCTCGCCAAGCTCGACCTGCCGGACCGGGTGCACGCCGTAGTGCTCGCCTACGAGTGCGGGCTGGTCGTGCCGGGCACCTAGTCTCGCGAATCTCGAGACCGGTGCCCGGCATCCCCCACCCCACGTCGCGGCCCGTCCCCCACCGGTGGCCGACGATCGACGGATCGCCGGCACGCGGCCGACCGCGAGTGGTCATACGGGCCCGAGGCTGGTCGACGTTCGTCCCGCCTCGGACCGACGCCCCTGCCGAGCTCTGCCCGGTGCGCGGCGTACCCGCAGTCAACCCGGGGCACCCGTCGGCACGCATCGGCCCGAAGGACGGTTCGGGTCCTCCGCACGGAGGACATCGACCCGGGGCGACGCGAGGAAGACATCGGGAGTCGGCAGCCCTGCGGCAGCTAGGCGGGCACGCATCAATCGTTGGGATCCGGAAGTCACCGCTGCCCACCGATCGGCAGGCAGCCGCGCCAGCAGGGCTCGGGTGCCGCGCAATGCGACCACATCGGCCAGGTCGGCGAGCTCGAGCTCCCCGAGCTCGGCCACAGCACCTGGCTGCTCGTCGGTGGACACGAAGAGCTCAACGGTGTCCTGCGTACGTCGTCCATGGCACACGCCGAGCACCTCCGCGACGTCGACGTTGTGCCGCGAAACCCACGTCGCCCACGTTCGTTCCACCGCAGGGGTGGAGTCCACAAGCGTCCCGTCGATGTCGAAGAGCACAGCGTCGACGTCGAACTGCATGCGCTCCGCGCTACCGGCGACGTGGCGGTGGCAGCTCGAGATGGCAGCGCTGAGGATTCGGCGCGCTGGACCCCGCAGCCTCGGCCCGTTCAGTCATCCATTGCTTCGATGCCGAGTGCCTTCAACTCGGCCGCGTTCGCGCGCATCCGCTCGATCATCGCGGGGTCGGGCACCGGGAGTCCGACGATTTCCTCGACCACCCGCAGCGGCTCCCGGGTGCGGTAGGACCGGGTCGGGTTGCCCGGAAACTTCTTGTCGGTCACGTTCGGGTCGTCATAGATCGGACCAAGCGGCTCGACACGATAGACCCGTGGCGGACCGTCGCCTAGCGCCAGCGCTGCGGCCAGTGGAGCGCCGGACTCGGATGCCGTCAGATAGACGTGCCGCGATTGCTTGCCCGACCCGTAGTTCGTCTCGCGCCCTGGGGTCAGCAGGTCACCGGGCCGCAGAGCGGCCCTGGTGCCATGGAAGAAGGGCCCTGCGTCGTCGGCGGCCGGCGGCTCGGGCGCGGGGTCGCGGATCAGGTTGTCGAGCCTCGACATGAGCTGGGCCACTCGCGTACGTCCGGCGGGCGCTGGCGGATAACGCTCCAGCACGTCCTTGACCGACGGCGTGAGGCGCCGCGCGGCGCCGTAGAGCATGTACTCGGCCACCACCGGGTCATCGCCACGCACCAGCTCGGCAGCGCGGGCGGCGTGCGCAGCCGCACCGAGGATGTGGCGCACCTGCTTCGCGTTCGCGAGCGGGTGGAGATACGCAGACCCCGCAGCATCACCTGCCGCGGTCGCGGCGTGGCCGGCCGCTTCAGTGGGCGCCTCCCGTCCGGCCCGGTGAGCCTCGACCGCGGCCACGCGCTGCAGGTTCGAGCGTTGATCGCCGTCAGCGAAGACCTGCGCAGCCTCGAGCGCCCTGGCTGGGCGCAGGTCGTCCGGCATGGCGTTCGCCACGATGCTCAACGTCGGCGTCGCACAGGCGACGGCGTACCCAGTCACCGCGCGCAGCTCGTCGATGGTCAACTCAAAGTCCCCCGAGGTACTCACCCCACGAGTCTCGCAAACCCTCGACGGGGCCATGTCCCGCCATAGGCGTGCCCACCCGGCAGATCATTCCTCGCCCCACGAACGGCGCTCGAGCCCATCCGGGCGTGCTCAGATGGCGATCAGACGGCGCCGTTGCCGCGGCCGCGCCTGTCGCGTAGACCAGCTGCTGATCGTCACAGCCGCGAGAACAGGAAAGGAGCGGCCAAGAGCGGCCGCTCCTTGTTCCCCGAATGTTCCCGACTTCAGACTGGATTCGAAGAACCTCGCTCTGAACTGCGAGAACGTGGTGGGCGATACTGGGTTTGAACCAGTTCCCGAACTCTAATGCGCTACTGGGTCTGACCTGCTGTTTCTGGCTGCTGACCTGCGGCGTTGCGAAACAGTAGCGCGGAATCGACGGGAACGCAACGGAACCAACTGATACCTTGATCTGGCACGTACATGGCACGAACGGGGATCAGCATGGCCAATCGCACTGGTCGCAAGGCCACCTTCGGCAACCTCCGCAGGCTGCCATCCGGCCGCTGGCAGGCTCGCTACACCGGTCCCGACGGGATGATGCACAAGGCGCCCACGACCTACGACACCAAGGCCGACGCCGAGGCCTGGCTCGCCACCGTTCGCGCCGACATCGTGCGTGAGACCTGGCGCCCCAGCGGCACGCCGGGGAAGGTACGAGCGCTGACCTTCGGCGAGTACGCCGAGGTCTGGCTCAAGGGCAGGACCGTCCGCGGGAAGCCGCTGGCCGATCGAACCCGAGCGCACTACCGATCGCTGCTCGACGCCTACATCCTGCCCACCTTCGCCGAGGTCCCGCTTAGGTACATCACCCCCGAGCAGGTCGACCACTGGTATGCCGTGACGGCATCGGGTCGGCCGACCACTCAGGCGCACGCCTACAGCCTGCTCCGAACGATCCTGGGCACCGCGGTGGACCGGAACCTCATCACCACCGCCAACCCCGCCAAGGTCCGCGGTGGAGGTACGACGAAGCGCGCCAAGAAGGTACGGCCGGCCAGCCTCGCCGAGCTCGAGTCTCTAGTCGCCGCACTCCCCGAGCGCTACCGGCTCATGGCTCTACTCGCCTCGTGGTGCGCACTGCGGTTCGGCGAGCTGGCCGAGCTCCGGCGTGGCGACGTCGACACCAAGACCGGCGTCCTGCGCATCCGCCGCGGGGTCGTCAGAGCCGAGGGCAAGAAGATCGTGAAGGAACCCAAGTCGGATGCTGGCAGCCGCGACGTGGCGATCCCACCCCACCTGATGCCGCTCGTCCGGGAGCACCTGCTCCAGCACACCGAGCCGGGGCGCGACGGTCTCCTCTTCCCCGCGGCGAACGGCGGACACATGGCGCCATCCAGCCTCTACCGGGTCTTCTACCGGGCCCGTGATGCCGCCGGCCGCCCTGATCTCCGTTTCCACGATCTCCGCCATACCGGCGCAGTGCTCGCTGCGCAGACTGGCGCGACCCTCGCCGAACTGATGGGCAGGCTCGGACACTCGACCCCTGGCGCGGCGCTCCGGTACCAGCACGCGGCTGCGGAACGGGATCAGGAGATCGCTCGGCGACTGTCTGCGCTGACGGAAGACGTTGAGTGACGCTCCAAGCTCGTTGCATGACCTGCGATGGAGAATTGGCCACTTCTACGCTGTGACTTGCATCACAGGCCGCGCGCTCGCGGGTTCCTCTGAATTCCTCTGAACGCACCCGAACGACCATCGCCTGCACCCCAATGCACCCCACTGCACAACGAGCATCTGAACGCCACGTGCGCCGTCTCCTATCCGGGTGTAGCAACTGTCAAAACGTTCGCGTACCTTCAGAAACGAACCGGGAATGGCAGCAATGTAACTCTCGGTCTGACCAGGAAAAACAGGAACACGACCGGGTATCTCTCGCCAAAGAAATCATCCCGATCGCGTTCCCTGACTCCCGCTACAGGAGACGCGATGACTGTAACCCCTGCCCACGGCGCAACTGCAACCCCACGATGGGTGTCACTCCAGGAGTCGGCCGATTTCCTCGGTGTTACCGAGAGGGCCGTGAGGAACTACGTATCCCGCGGAGTCCTCCCGGCTAGCCGCATTCGTGGCTCGCGGCTGATCCGCATCAACTCGGCGGACCTGGAGGCGTTGCTCCAGGCCATCCCTGCAACTGAGCGGGACGCGTGAGCACACGCCGGCTGACCGTCACCAAGGTCAGCCCGAGCTGCGACGTGGTCTCGGGATACGGCAGCCGCGAGCTGGTCACGGAGGTTCGTGGCCGGCCGCCGATGTGGTCGTCTCGTCCGCGGGGTTGGGTCGTGCAGCCGAAGACGTCGGCCGACGTGATCGCGCTGGCCGAGTCCCGCGGCTTCGAGGTCGTGATCGAGTCGGAGGTCGACCGTGCGAGTTGACCCCGAACGGGTCTGGCGCGACCTGATGACCGAGGCCTTCACCGCGGCATCCGCCAAGCAGTGGCGCCGACGAGCCGAGGCCTACCGCTGGGCACGACCACGGCCGACCGACCGGCCGGGACGTGACACCACGGTCGAGTCTCGACGGGAGCAGTGGCGCCGGCTGACCGCGATGGCAGTGGCGTGCGACCTGCGAGCCGACGCGCTCGAACGCGGCTACTACGACGACGCGGTGATCACCGAGCTCGACGACTTCGACTTCTGGGAGGCCGCGTGACTGGGATCTCCTTCGACGAGTGGATCGGGGTCGACCAGCACGGCGCCCGCCAACTCGCACGCGACCCCGAGGTCGGCCCTGTCTACCTGCGGGTGATGTTCGCGGCGATCGGCTGGTCGAACCTGATCGGTCACGCCGAGTTCGCGCCGGGTGGACTCGCGATGGTCCTCCAGACCTCGGACCCGAAGACGGGCGAGCTGCACATCCCATCGACTCGTCAGGTGAACAAGGCGATCGAGCGGGCTCGGGAGAACAAGCTCGTCGGAGACGACTCATCTCGTCACTGCTTGCTCGCTCCGACCTGGTGGGAGAAGGCCGGCGGCACGGGCGGCAAGACGTGCAGTCACCACCACGTGTACGCCCCTCGACGGCAACGCAACCGGGACCTTGGAAGTCCCGGTCAACCTGCGAATCGGGACCTTAGAAGTCCCGGACCGGGACTCGAGAAGTCCCGCGGCGACGCGCTGACCTGCGGCGATGCCAACCCCTCTATGACTCTGATCTCCACCCGTACCGACGACCGCCCGCCGGCCGACAGGAAAGCCTCATGAACATCAAGTTCCTCCGTGTAGCGGGAGTCCGTTCCCGTCAGCCCAGCGTCGTCGCGATCGTCGACAACCTCCGAGTGAAATGGAACCTCCGCGGTTGGACCTGCGACTGCGAGGACTGGCAGTTCGGCGAGACCGGGGACAGCTGCGCGCACGTCGACGCCGTCGCCGACCTGCTCGAACCTCGGGTCACTCAGGAGCAGCAATGACGAAGCCATGCCTGGAGTGCGGCGAGCCTTCCGTCTCCAGCCGCTGCCCCGACCACGCACGCGCCGAGGCCAACCAGAGGCGCGGGTCTGCGCGGGCTCGCGGCTATGACACCGCGTGGGACAAGCTCAGTCGCCGCGCCCGTGCCGCTCAGCCCTGGTGCCTGGACTGCGGGACCACCGAGGACCTGACCACCGACCACCTGCCGAGCGCGTGGGAGCGCAAGGAGCAGGGCAGGACGATCCGGCTCCAGGACGTCGCCGTGGTGTGCGGACCGTGCAACTCCCGCCGAGGCTCCAGCAGGCCGGGAGCGGGCCGCACAGACCACCCCGAGGACCCCCTCGGAGCGGCTTCGGGACTGCGGGGAAAGCCGCAGAGCCCGTCACTCACCTCAGCCCGTGAAGACCTCGTCGATGGTGGGGATCTCGTCGCGGCGGAAGTCCTCGATGGAGACCCACGCCCCGGGCGCATAGACACGGGGCGCCAAGCCCTCCTCCCAAACCTTCAGAACGCCACCATCAGTGACTGTGTAGTTCCCCTTGATCTGGTGGTTCAGTTGGGGGTCGTCAGCAAGCTTCAGCGTGAACATGGCCGGAGCCTCCCATGAAGGCCGGGCCGAAGGCGGCGGTTTCGGCTGATCCGCTGCCGTTCCATCCGCTGTCTCTGCTGCCGTCTGAACGGTTCGCCGCGTTCTGCGATGAGTTCATCGTGACGCCCAAGGGAACGGGCGCGCGGGAGCCGATGCGGTTGCGTCCGTGGCAGCTCGAGCTGGTCGCATCGGTCTTCGATGCCTCCCCGCGGCCGCGGACCGCGGGATGGATGATGCCCCGCGGCCAAGGCAAGTCGACGCTGGTGGCCGCGCTGGGTCTGTATGACCTGATGCTCGGCGAGGAAGGCGCATCGGTGGTCGTGGCCGCGGTCGACGAGCGCCAGGCCGGGATCATCTTCAAGACCGCCACGCGCATGGTCGAGCTGCACCCCGAGCTGGCCGCGCGTGTGCAGACCTACAAGGACCGGCTCGTGGTGCCCGAGCGTGGCGCCTCGTTCGTGTGCCTGCCGGCCGAGCCGAAGCGGCTCGAGGGACTGGACTACACCCTCGGACTACTCGACGAGATCGGCGTGGTGTCCCGCGACACCTACGAGGTTCTGACGCTGGCCCAGGGCAAGCGCGCACAGTCCACCCTGATCGGGATCGGCACACCCGGCCCGAATCCCGACAGCGTGCTGACCGATCTGCGTGAATACGCCGGCACCCACCCCGAGGACACCTCGTTCGTGTGGCGCGAGCACTCCGCGGCCGCCTTCGGTGACCATCCGGTCGACTGCACCCACTGCTGGGAGCTCGCGAATCCGGCGCTGGATGACTTCCTGCACCGCGACGCGCTCCAGGCTCTGCTGCCGCCGAAGACCCGCGAGGCGACGTTCCGACGTGCCCGGTTGTGCCAGTTCGCCAGCGATACCGACGGCATGTTCCTGCCGGCCGGCTGCTGGGATGGGCTCAACATCGAGACGACGATCCCCGACGGGACCGAGGTGGTGGTCGCGCTCGACGGGTCGTTCTCCGATGACACCACCGCGCTGCTGCTCGGGACCGTCGCGCCGGAGCCGCATTTCGACGTCCTGGCCGTGTGGGAGAACGACGGCACCGAGGGATACCGGGTGCCGGTCGCCGAGGTCGAGCAGACCATCCGCGACGCGTGCCGGCGCTGGTCGGTGGTCGAGATCGTGGCCGACCCGTTCCGGTGGACCCGAACCTTGCAGGCGTTGGAGGCCGAGCGGCTTCCCGTGGTCGAGTTCCCGCACTCCCCGAGCCGGCTGACCGCGGCGACCACCGATCTCTACTCCGCTGCCGTCAACGGCCGGATGAGCCACTCCGGTGATCCGCGCCTCGCCGCGCACGTCGCGGCCGCGGTGATCTCCGAAGACGCCCGCGGGATGCGACTGGCCAAGGCCTCCCGATCGCGCCACGCCCGAAAGATCGACCTGGCCGCGTGCCTGGTCATGGCCCACTCCCGCGCCACCTGGCGCGCCACCCGACGCACCCGACGCAAGACGAGGAGCTTCAAGTGAACGACCTACTGACCACCCTGGCGACCCGACTCGACGAGTCCACCGCCCGCATCACCGAACTGGACCGCTACTACGAGGGACGCCAACCGCTGGCCTTCCTCGCCCCCGAAGCCAAGACCGCGCTGGGCAACCGCTTCGGCCGGATGACCTCGAACATCCCGCGCCTAGCCGTGACCGCCCTGGCCGAGCGCCTGCGCGTCACCGGCTTCACCGGCACCACCGACGCCGCAGACACGTTGTGGTCGGACTGGATCGCCAACGACCTCGACCAGACCGCCGGCATCGCCCACCGCGAAGCCCTCACGCTGGGCACCTCGTTCGCGATCGTGTGGGCACGCCCCGACGGAACCCCGCGGGTCAGCGTCGAGTCCGCCCGCCAGGTCTCGGTTCTCACCGATCCCGGAACCCGGCAGGTCGTGGCAGCGCTCAAGCGGTGGGAGACCCCGAGGACCACCGAGGCCGTTCTCTACGAGGCCGACCAGATCACCCGGCTCCGCTCGAACGCACCCGGCGCCACGATCACCGGCTTCCAGACCGTGGAGACCATCGCCAACCCGCTCGGCGTGGTGCCCGTGGTCAGGTTCCGCAACGGCGACCGACTGCTCGACGACGGGGTCAGCGAGATCGAGGACCTGATCCCGCTCGTGGACGCGTTGAACAAGTCGCTGGCCGACATGATGGTCACCAGCGAGTACGTCGGCCGGCCGCGACGGTGGGCGACCGGCATCGAGCTCGAGGAGGACGAGGGCGAGGCCGTCAACCCGATCCCCGAGGGCAACCGGGCGATGATCTCGGAGAACCCCGACGCCAAGTTCGGACAGCTCAACGCTGCCGACCTCGCCGGCTACGAGGCCTCGGTCCGGGTGCTGCTCGGACAGATCATGGCCGTCTCCGCGCTGCCCGCGCACTACGTCGGAGTGTTCACCGACAACCCCGCATCCGCCGACGCGCTGCGCGCCTCCGAGGCCTCCCTGACCGCACGCGCCGAAGCCCGCCAGGCCACGTTCGGCAGGTCGTGGGAGGACGTCGCCAGGCTGATGACCGCGGTCCGCACCGGCACCGACCCCGCCCAGGTCGAACTCCGGGCCCGCTGGGCCGATGCTGCGACCCGCTCGGTCGCTCAGGAGGCCGACGCGATCGTCAAGCTCTACGGCGCCGGACTGCTGCCCGCATCGGTCGCACTCGCTCGGCTGGGGTACTCCTCGGACGAGGTCGCCGAGATCCGCACCGCTCGCCGCGCCGAGGCTCTGGACGGTGCCGGGGTCGACCTGGCCGCGCTGCTGCCGCGGGAGGCGTCGTGACCGTCCAGGAAGCCACCGAGCAGACCGGTCGGGACGTCGTCGACCAGGTCCTCGCCGCGCTGGCCGCCTACCAAGCCGGGACGCTGACCGCGGACGCGTTCGCCGCACTGGTCGCCTCGTTCCTTGCCGCCGGCAAGACCGCAGGCCTCGCGCTCGGCGATGCCGCGTTCGTGGCACAGATGCAAGCCGCCACCGGCACCGCGCACGCCTTCCCCGGCACCGTGCTGCCCGAAAGCGAGGTCGACCGGCTCCAACGTGCCGCCGAGACCATCCGCACCGACCTCGACCGCGACCAGAACGCCGAGAAGGCCGCCAAACGGCTGACCCGGCTCGCCGAAGCCGAGATCAAGAAGGCCGCCGCTGACGCGCTCGCCGGAGCGATCCGCACCGAGGAACGCGTCACCGGATGGGTCCGCGTCCTCGAGCCCGCCCCGACCTGCCAGCTCTGTCACTGGTGGTATCGCGACGGCCGAGTCTGGCCCTCCGATCACCCGATGCCACGCCACACCGGATGCGACTGCACCCAGCGCATCGTCACCCTCAGCGAACCCGCCAAGCCGGTCCGCTACCACTGAAAGGAACGTCATGACCGAGCAGATCACCGAGCCCGAGGTCGAGCAGACACACCTACCCGCCGGCCCGCCCGCCGACCAGCAGACCGACCAGCACGACGAGCCGGCCGAAGAGACCGAGCCCGAAACCTTCCCCCGCGAGTACGTCACCAAGCTCCGCGACGAGTCCGCCAAGTACCGTCAGCGCGCCGCAGACCGCGACGACCTCGCCGAACGCCTGCACGCCTCCCTGGTCGCCGCCACCGGCCGCCTGGCCGACCCCACCGACCTCCCGTTCGCCGAGGACCACCTGACCGACTCCGACGCACTCGACGCCGCGATCGACGCACTCCTAGCCACCAAACCGCACCTGGCTTCCCGAAAGCCCAGCGGAGACGTCGGACAAGGTGCCACCCTCAACGGCTCAGACACCGACCTCGCCGGACTGCTCCGGCGCAACGCATCCTGACAAGGGGAACCGAGTGAAGATCGATCCGAAGCGCGTCGAGCCCGCTGACACGACCTATCCCGACTGGCATGGAACGACCACGGCCGAAGACAGCTTCATTGCCGGGAGTGCCGACCTCTACGACATGGCTGGCCTGAAGGACGAGGACTGGACGATCTTAGGCTTGGAGATCTCGGGTTTCAGTCATGGGGAAAAGCCGACATGGGACGTCCGGGTCTACGCGCACGACCGGAGAACGTCAGGCGCGAATGAGTACCAGGGACTGAAGGAACTCGAGGCCGAGCGTGGTGCGATCCCGGTCAAGGAGATCCTGCTTCACGAGGTCAACTTCGAGGATGTCGTTAGGTCCATGAAGCTCGTTGGCATGCAGTTCCTACGTCGTCACTTCGACAACCTTGAGGTGGTCGAGTTGGGAGATCATCCACCCCAGGGTTGATACCCCCGACTGGTATCCTGGGAGGGTCGGCCCTGGTGGCCGGCCCTCTCGCTCGTCTCCCTGACGGAGAAGCGGCATACAAGCCCTCTCACGTCCCTAGGAGACAACAATGGCCACCGACACCACCACCGCGCCCGAACTGACTGCCGAGCAGGTTCAGCGCATCCTCGTTCAGCCGCTCGAAGCGGTCTCTACCTTCCTCTCTGCGGGTGTCCGCATCTTCGACACCGCCGGCCCAATCCGACTGCCCAAGCTCGGCGGACCGACCTCCCCGAGCTGGCTCGGCGAGAACGAGCAGATCACCGACGACGACGTCACCTTCGACGAGGTCGAGCTGCTGCCCTCGACCATGAAGTCGGTCAAGACCCTGACCAAGTTCAGCAACGAGCTGGCCCGTCAGTCCGTCGTCGCGCTCGACCAGGCGATCAAGGACCGGCTCGTCAAGGACGTAGCCGACACCATCGACACACAATTCTGGGGCGCCTCGAACGGGTCCAGCGCCACCGTCCCGAAGGGCATCCTGAACTACGCCGGACAGTCGATCACCGGGGTCGGTGCACTGACCCTGGACAAGCTCCTCGACGCCGAGGCGCTCGCATTGTCCGCCAACGTCGACCCGTCCCGACTCAAGTGGGCGATGACCTCGCGTGAACTGACCGCGCTGCGCAAGATCAAGCAGGGAACCGGCTCCAACGCCTACGTACTCCAGCCCGACCCCACCAAGGCCGGCGGATACGTGATCTTCGGCAAGCCCGTGATCGTCACCAACCGCATCCCAGACACCACCGGCACCCCGGACACCGGGAACATCGTGCTGGCCGACTTCTCCCAGATCGCGGTAGCCCGCGACCTGGCGCCCACGGTCAAGCTGCTCGACCAGACCTTCGGCGACTACGACCAGCAGGCCCTGCGCGTGGTCGCCCGCTACGACGCCGCACCGCTCAACGACGACGCGGTCGTCAAGCTCACCGGCATCACGATCTGATGCCTGCCCCCACCGCGGCAGACGTCTCCGCGTTCCTCGGGAAGCCGGGGGACGCGGAGACCGAAGCGCTCGCCACCCAACACCTGCCGATCCTCACCCAGCAGGTGAAGGCCTACGTGCGCGGGAACGGCTTCAACGACCTCGAACACCCCACCGAGGACCTGGCCGCGGTGATCGTGTCCGCCTGCGCAAGGTCCATCGGCAACCCCGAGGCCAAGCAGAGCACTCAGGTCGCGCTCGACGACTTCAACGGCGCAACCCGCTACGGAGTCTTCAACGGCTGGACGCTTCCCGAGCTCGCGATCCTGCACCGCTACCGCAAGCGAGCGCTCTAGACCCTGGCGTCAACGCCACCCGCCCGGCCGATGGGACACGAGCCATGATGACCGGCCGGGACCACGGGAACGATGGTGGCGAGCGGTCTTCCCTTCCTTTCGCCGCACAGACCCACCAGCGCCAGGAAACACAGAACCGCCCCGGCCGCTACAGATGCCGGGGCGGTTCTGGTGATGCGAAGACTTCAGTCGCCGGCGCTCATCGCCGCGCCTCCCGTACCGCCGCGAGAAGCTCCCCGGCCAGCGCCTCCGCGTCGTCCAGGCTGAGCTCGTGCGGGACGACGAGGTGGACCAACGGCGGGTTCGTCGGGTCGAGCGTTCCGTCGATGTACGCCATGCAACTGTGGCCCACGCGGCGCTCGTAGTCGCTCCGGTGGATCACGAAACCCTCCCACGCGGGCAGGTCCGCGAGGTGGTCCTCGTAGGGCACGGTGCACCACGACGGGCACGTGATGGTCGGACGGGTGTCGGTGACTGCGATCGTGGTCATGCCTGCACCTTCCGCTCAGGGTCCGACGCAATCGCGAGGTCCTCGGGGTGCACCCGCTCGACGTGACCGTCGGGAAAGCGGCACCGGACCCCGGTGCGCGCCACGCTGAGGATGCGGACGGGGTGCCCGAAGGCGACCCCGCGGCGGGCGCTGGCGAACCGCTCCCGCCAGTCGGTGGTTGTGGTGGTCATCGAGGTTCCTCTCGGTGAGGACCTCCCGCCGGTTCCCGTAGCCAACTGGCACAGGAATGGCACGAGGCCGGTTCCCTGTTCGGAAACCGGCCTCTGACCTGCGTAAACGCTGGTGGGCGATACTGGGTTTGAACCAGTGACCTCTTCCGTGTCAAGGAAGCGCGCTACCGCTGCGCCAATCGCCCAAGTCTTGAGTTGTGGTGGTGGAGGTGGGTACGGGATTTGAACCCGTGTAGACGGATTTGCAGTCCGTTGCCTCGCCTCTCGGCCAACCCACCGTGCGAGCGTCAGGCCCTGGTCCCATCGAGCGATGGGACCAGGCTGACCGCTGGCCAGCCAGTGGTCTGACCTCTCCGAGCGGACGACGAGGCTCGAACTCGCGACCTCAACCTTGGCAAGGTTGCGCTCTACCAACTGAGCTACGTCCGCATGTCACTGTCCCGGCCCGTTTCCGGCCCGTTCCCGTGCGAGAAAGAACATTAGCGGATCGGTCGGGGGCGGCCAAAACGGGGGTCCATCCAGGGTGTCGGCCCGTCCGAAGGCCCGGTGGCGACCCCCGGCCGACCAGTCGGTGAACAGTGCGAACTCCCCCGATTCTGGGCTCGCGTCGCGCACTCACGTCGACGTAGGAAGGACAGGTACGCCGGGCAACCGGCCCGGCCCGATCAGCAGGAGCTCCCATGCTTCGTTCTCGGATGCTGTCCCGGTCCGCCCGCTTGTTCGCGACCTTGAGCATGGCCGTCGCCACGATGCTCGTCGTACCAACCCCCGCCGCGCAGGCCGCGACCTTCACCGGCACGCTCGCGCAGGCGATCGCCCGGATCCCGACCGCTGGCGAGTCGAACGCCGGCTACGACCGCGATCTGTTCCCGCACTGGGTCGACGCCAACGGGGACTGTCAGAACACTCGTGCGGAGGTCCTGATCAGCGAGCGGGAGACCGACACCCCTCTCACCTACACGAGCGCGAGCAAGTGCACCGTCAAGGGCGGACGGTGGTACTCCTACTACGACGGGGTCTCCTGGACCGCGGCCTCCGACGTGGACATCGACCACATGGTGCCGCTCGCCGAGGCCTGGGGGTCGGGAGCTCGGTCCTGGACCACGGCCCGGCGGCAGGCCTATGCCAACGATCTCGGTGATCGCCGCACGCTGGTCGGCGTGACCGACAACGTGAACCAGTCCAAGAGTGACAAGGACCCCGCCCAGTGGCTGCCCAGCCAGTCACGGTGCCGCTACGTGGCGGAGTGGGTGGCGGTCAAGATCCGGTGGGGCCTGAGCGCCGACTCCGGCGAGAAGAATGTGCTCAGCGACTATGCGGAGAGCTGTTCCAACTCGGTGACCGTCACCATCTACTGACCGCTGGTGTGCGCCAGGGCCCTTCCACCGCCCTAGGCTGAGCGCGTGCGCGCATGGCTCAACGGAGATCTCCTGACCGATCCGACGGCCCCAGCCGTCCCTCTCACCGACCACGGGTTCACCGTGGGCGACGGAGTCTTCGAGGCGGTCAAGGTCGTCGACGGGCGCCCGTTCGCTCTCACCCGTCACCTGGACCGCCTGCAACGCTCGGCCCAGGGCCTGGGGCTCCCTGCTTTCGAGATCGACCGCGTCCGTGAAGGCGTGGCCGCCGTCCTGACCGACCACCCGCTCCCTCTCGGCCGTCTCCGCATCACCGTCACCGGCGGCAATGCCCCGCTCGGCTCCGGCCGGGGCGACGATCCCTGCACGATCGCGGTCGTAGCGGCACCGATGTCACCGCAACCGGCCATCACGTCGATCGTGACGGCTCCGTGGCCCCGCAACGAGCGCGGCGCCCTCGCCGGCGTGAAGACGACCTCCTACGCCGAGAATGTCGTAGCGCTCGCGCACGCCGCGGAGCGTGGCGCCAGCGAGTCGGTCTTCACCAACCTCGCCGGGCACCTGTGCGAGGGCACCGGCACCAACGTCTTCTATGTGGTCGACGGGGAGTTGAGGACCCCGACCCTCGCCAGTGGATGCCTGGCCGGCGTCACCCGCGCCCTGCTCCTGGAGTGGTACGGCGGCCGCGAGGTCGATGAGCCGATCGGGATCGCCCAGCACGCCGACGAGGTCTTCCTGGTCTCCACGACCCGCGATGTCCAGGCGGTGGCAGTCTGGGACGACCGTGAGCTTTCCGCGCCGGGACCTGTAACGCGCGAGGCGGCCGCCCGGTGGCGGGATCGGGAGCCCGAACTGCTCGGTTTGGATCGCTGACGACCCGCGCGGCTCCCCGATGTGAAAGGCCGGGCGGCATGCGTTAGAGTCACGTCCGCGCGGTCGACGACCGTGCGGCACCCCGGGCGATTGGCGCAGTGGTAGCGCGCTTCGTTCACACCGAAGAGGTCACTGGTTCGAACCCAGTATCGCCCACCGGAACCGAAGGCCCCGGCCCTGCTGAACAGCAGGACCGGGGCCTTCGTCGTTCTCCGCGCGCGTCTCAGGCAGCCGGACCCTCGGGGGTGTCCCTCGGCTCCGGCTCGGGGACGGGAGCCGGACGCGGCGCGGGCTTCTTCCGGCTGGTGACCGCGTAGGCCACTGCTCCGGCCGCCGCGAGGGCGACGAACGTCAACAGCACCTTGCGACCCTTGCGGCTCTTCCTGGGAAGGCGCTCGGCGATGGTGTCGGGCAGCCGGTCCACGACATCGTCAGGGATCCGCTCGGCGAGCCGTTCGGCCGCCTCGTTGCTCTTGGCCGCCACGATCTCGGCCAACTGGGCGCCGCGCTCGGCAGCGATCTCCGCCATGAGCGCGCCGCGCTCGGCAGCGAGCTCGGCGAACTCACCGCCACGCTCCGCCGCCACCTCGGCGAGGTCGGCGCTGCGCTGAGCGGCGCGATCGGCGAGTGCCGCACCACGCTCGGCTGCCACCAGCGCAGCCGCCTCGACCTTCGGCGACGCCGTGTCGACCAGGTTCTTGATCTCTCCAGAGACGTCCGTCCGGGACATGACCAGCCTCCTTTGGAAGGGATGTTCGGTTGTCACCACCCAATCACTACCCACCAACCCGCGGCACCCCTGAGCGCCGACGTCACCCCTTGGTGTGGGGCTCAGTGGGCCGGCCACCCGGGAATACCTGGTGCCCGGGTACGTTGCACCACCATGGCCACGATCGATCTGACCGCCGCCAACTTCGAGTCCACGGTCGTCGACAACGACATCGTCTTCGTCGACTTCTGGGCCTCGTGGTGCGGCCCCTGCCGCAACTTCGCCCCGATCTACCAGGCCGCCGCGGACCAGCACGACGATCTGGTGTTCGGCTCGGTCAACACCGAAGAGGAGCAGCAGCTCGCAGCTGCCGCGAAGGTGACCTCGATCCCGACGCTGATGGCGTTCAAGCAGGGCGCACTGGTCTTCTCTCAAGCCGGCGCACTTCCGGCTCCCGCGTTGGAGCAGGTGATCGCCGCAGTGCGCGACTTCGACGTCGAGGCGGCGAAGGCCGCCGCCTCAGACGACTGACGCCACTGGGGTCAATCCAGGCTCAGCCTCACTCCTCCGAGGCCGACTCCTCGTTGTGGGTACCCGGACGCGGCGCCCACGGCAACTCCTTGGCCGGACGTACGACGACCAGCCGGTCGCCGCGCGCCAGCAGCGTGACCACGGGGTCGAAGTAGCGGTACACCTTCTCGTCGCGGACCACCGCGATCACCTGGTCCGGCAGCGACTGCGGCGGGCGACCGACCTCGGAGACCAGCAGGTCGCGCTCGGCGACCTCGAGGCCCTCGCCGTAGGTGAGCAGGTCCTCCATCACCGATCCGAGCTTGGGTGAGAGCGTCGAGAGGCCCAACAGCCGCCCCACTGCATCCGAGGACGTGATCACTGAGTCGGCGCCCGACTGCCGCATCAATGGCGCGTTCTCGTGCTCACTGACCGACGCGACGATCCACGCGTCCGGGTTCAGCTGCCGCACCGTCAGCGCGGCGAGCACGTTGGTCGCATCGTTCCCGGTGGTGATCACCACCTGGTCGGCGTCCCGTACCCGCGCCTGGCGGAGCACCTCTCGACGGGTGGCGTCCCCGGTCACCACGGCCAACTGCTGCGCGTTGGCCTCCGAGAGCGCGGCCGGGCTCGGGTCGACGACCACGACGTGGTCGCGGTCCAGCCCGTTGTTGACCAACGTGTCGATCGCACTGCGGCCCTTGGTGCCGTAACCGATCACCACGACGTGGTGGTCCATCTTCTTCCTCCAACGAGCGACTCGGAACTGCTCGCGGCCGCGCTGTGCGAGCACCTCGAGGGTGGTGCCGATCAAGAGCACCAGGAACGCGATCCTGGCCGGGGTGATGATGAACGCGTTGATCAGTCGCGCTCCGTCACTGACCGGCGCGATGTCGCCGTACCCGGTCGTGCTGAGGGTCACCGTGGTGTAGTACAGCGCGTCGATGAGCGAGACGGTGCCCAGCGGGTTCGCCTCGGTGGCGTCGCCCGCGTCGCGGTAGCCGTGCCGATCGAAGTAGACCAGCAGCACGGTGCCGACCAGGATGGCGACCGCCGCGAGGAGCCGTCGACCGAGCTCCCACCACGGGGAGCGCACCGTCTCCGGGAGAGCGACCTTCCCCAGGGCGGCACTGCCCGCAGGCGGCTGGTGGACGTCCCTCACGCGGCGAATCTAGTCCACGTCCGGCTCGGGGCGTCGGAGGAGGCGGCTCATCAGCTCGCGGCGCGCCCGCGCCGTGGTCTGCTGCGGGAAGACCGTGTCGAAGGCGGCATTGACCGCCGCGCCGATCAGGACCGCGAGCGCGACGACGTACAGCCAGAGCAGGATGGCGATCGGCGCGGCCAACGGCCCGTAGATCGAACGGGAGTCGGCCGCCGTGACCGTCAGCACCCACCGCAGCACGTAGGAGCCGACGATCCAGGCGACCAACGAGAAGCAGGCGCCCGGAAGGTTGAAACTCCAGTTGGTCCGCACCGGCACCGAGACGTGGTAGAGCGTGGCCAGGAAACAGATGCAGACCACGATGACGGTCGGCCAGTAGAAGTGCATCAGGAACTCGGCACGGTTCGGTAGCCAGTGACGCACCAGCCTCGGCCCCGCGATCAGCAGCGGTATCGAGACCGCGCCGGTGACCAGCGCCAGGATGTAGAGCACGAAGGACAGGGCGCGGGTGCGCACGATCCCGCGGTGCCCGCCCAGCCCGTGCATGATCGTGATCGTGTCGACGAAGACGTTCAGCGCCCGCGACCCGGACCACAGCGCCAACACGAAGCCGAGCGAGATGACGTCGAACCGCCCGGTGTCGAGGACCTCGTTCATCGTCGGCGTGATCACCCGGTCGACCGCGCTCTCGGTGAGGAACGCCGAGAACAGGTCGGTGACCGCCTGGCGGACATCGTCGACCTGGGCCGCGGTGAACTGCTCGGAGACATACCCCACCGCCCCGGCCAGCGCGAAGATCAGGGGCGGCACCGAGAGCACCGCGAAGAACGCGGCTTCGGCAGCCAGACCGGTCACCCGGTACTTCAGGCAGGCGCCCGCGGTGGTGACCACGATCCGCCACACTTCGCGCAGCCGACGGCGCCACCACGAGTAGATCGCGTCGCGTACCTCTCCCGGCATGCGTCCCGAGCCGCCCGCTGACCGGTGATCAGACCAGCTCGAGCCCCGGGTAGAGCGGGTGCTTGTCGAGCATCTCGGCTGAGGCCGCGCGCGTCTTGTCGGCAACGCCGTCCTCCAGCCGGTACGACGCCTTCGACGGCCCGCCCGCCTTCGTGGTGCCGGGCGTGGTGCTCTTGAGCACGTCGACGATCAGCGCGGCCACCTGATCGAACTCGTCGTGGCCGAACCCGCGCGTGGTCAGCGCCGGCGTGCCCAGACGGATGCCGGAGGTGTACCAGGCGCCGTTCGGGTCGGCAGGAACCGAGTTGCGGTTGGTCACCACACCGGCATCGAGCAGCGCCGACTCTGCCTGGCGCCCGGTGAGACCGAACGAAGAGACGTCGAGCAGCACCAGGTGGTTGTCCGTGCCACCGGTGACCAGGTTCGCGCCGCGGCTGAGGAAGCCGTCGGCCAAGCTCGTGGCGTTGTCCGCGATCCGCTGCGCATAGCCGGCGAAGGAGGGCTGGCGCGCCTCGGCCAGCGCGACCGCCTTCGCCGCCATCACGTGGGACAGTGGTCCACCCAGCACCATCGGGCAGCCGCGGTCGACCGACGGCGCGTATTCCTCTTGCGCGAGCACCAGGCCGCCGCGCGGGCCTCGCAGCGACTTGTGCGTCGTGGTGGTGACCACGTGCGCGTGCGGCACGGGGTCCTCGTCGCCGGTGAAGACCTTGCCCGCGACCAGACCGGCGAAGTGGGCCATGTCGACCATCAGCGTGGCGCCGACCTCGTCGGCGATCTCGCGCATCTTGGCGAAGTTCACCCGCCGCGGGTAGGCCGAGTAGCCGGCGACCAGGACGAGCGGCCGGAACTCCTTGGCCTTCGCGCGCACCGCGTCGTAGTCGAGCAGGCCGGTCTGCGGGTCGGTGCCGTACTGCTGCTGGTGGAACATCTTGCCGCTGATGTTGGGGCGGAAGCCGTGGGTGAGGTGGCCGCCGGCGTCCAGGCTCATCCCGAGGAGGCGCTGGTTGCCGAGCTCGTGGCGCAGCGACTCCCAGTCCTCCTCACTGAGCTCGTTGACGTTCTTCGCGCCGTACTTCTCCAGCCACGGACCCTCGACGCGGTGCGCCAGGATCGACCAGAACGCGACCAGGTTGGCGTCGATGCCCGAGTGCGGCTGGGCGTAGGCGTACTCAGCGCCGAACAGCTCGCGGGCGTGCTCGGCGGCGAGCGCCTCCACGGTGTCGACGTTCTGGCATCCGGCGTAGAAGCGGTGACCGACAGTGCCCTCGGCGTACTTGTCGGAGAACCAGGTGCCCATCGTCAGCAGCACCGCGGGCGAGGCGTAGTTCTCCGAGGCGATGAGCTTGAGCGAGGCCCGTTGGTCGGCGAGCTCCTGCCGCGTCGCCTCGGCGACGCGGGGCTCGACCCCGGCGATCACCTCCAGCGCCTGCTGGTAGGCGCTGGAGACGAGGCCGGCCTGCACAGCCTCGGGGGAATCAGTCGGGGTCGCGGCGGCGTTCTCGCTCATGACAGACAGCGTAGTGGCGGCGAGGCACCTCGCCGCTCTCGACGATCCGTGGCGGTGTGACCTCCGTCGCACGACGCCGCCGGCCACGCGGCGAAAGGGATTCACATGTCTCGTATTTTGATACGGCAGTCCACACCATGAGATTCAACGTTGTGGGCAAGCCGTCCGCAGGCTGAGACTTCTTGACATGGTCTCCGCTGCAACCCATGCGTACCTCGTGGCACGACGCCACGTGGACCTCGGGCGTACCCGCAGCATGATGTGTTGGCCCCGCTGATCCCCACCGCAGACCACTTCCACCTCTGCGCGCCGTGGCACCGATGCGCGCTCCAAGTCAGCGAAGGACCAGAACATCCGCATGTCCGATCTGCGCTTCCAGGCCAAGAAGGCCCAGTTCACCGAGATCCCCCGCCCGCGCCGCGCCGAGGGTCAATGGGCTCTCGGCTACACCGAGCCGCTCAACAAGAACGAGCAGTCCAAGAAGGACGATGATCCGCTCAACGTCCGGGACCGGATCCTCTACACCTACTCCAAGCGGGGCTTCGACTCGATCGACCCGGCAGACCTCCGCGGCCGGTTCCGCTGGATGGGCCTCTACACCCAGCGCAAGCCCGGCATCGACGGCGGCAAGACCGCGTCGCTCGACGAGGAGGAGCTGGACGACCGCTACTTCATGATGCGGGTCCGCTCCGACGGAAAGCTGCTCTCCCCCGCCGCTGTGCGGGCGCTCGGCTCGATCGGTGTCGACTTCGCGCGCGACACCGCCGACGTGACCGACCGCGAGAACATCCAGTACCACTGGATCGAGATCGAGAACGTGCCGACCGTCTGGGAGCGCCTCGAGGAAGTCGGTCTCCACTCGATGGAGGCCTGCGGCGACTCCCCTCGCCCGTTCCTGGGCTCCCCGGTCGCCGGCGTCGCGGCCGACGAGATCATCGACGGCACACCGGCGCTCGCCGAGATCGAGCGGCGCTTCCTGAACAATCCGGAGTTCTCCAACTTCCCCCGCAAGTTCAAGACCGCCGTGACCGGTCACCCGAGCATGGATGTCTCCCCGGAGACCAATGACGTCTCCTTCGTGGGCAGTGTGCACCCCGTGCACGGTCCCGGGTTCGACGTGTGGGTCGGTGGCGGACTGTCCACCAACCCGATGCTCGCGCAGAAGCTCGGCGTGTGGATCCCGCTCGAGCAGGTCCCCGACGTCTGGGCCGGAGTCGCCGGGATCTTCCGCGACTACGGCTACCGCCGGCTGCGCTCGCGTGCTCGACTGAAGTTCCTGGTCGCAGACTGGGGCGTGGAGAAGTTCCGGGAGGTCCTGGAGAACGAGTACCTCGGCGACAAGCTGGTGAGCCTCGACTCGCCGGTCGCTCCAGTCGGCTACCGCGACCACATCGGGGTCCACGAGCAGAAGGACGGCCAGCGCTACATCGGCATCGCCCCGACCGCCGGCCGCGTGAGCGGCACGCTGCTGGTGCGGCTCGCCGACCTGATGGAGCAGTACGGCGTCGCCGGGGCCCGCCTGACGCCGTACCAGAAGATCGTGTTGATCGGCGTCGCTCCGGAGAAGGTCGACGAACTGCTGGATCGACTCGACGCGATCGGACTGTCGGGGCGCCCCTCGCAGTGGCGGCGCAACACCATGGCCTGCACTGGCATCGAGTTCTGCAAGCTGGCGATCGTCGACACCAAGGAGCGTGCCCGCCGGCTCGTGGACGAGCTCGAGCGCCGGTTCCCCGGACTCGACACGCCCATCTCGATCAACGTCAACGGCTGCCCCAACGCGTGTGCGCGCACTCAGGTCGCCGACATCGGCCTCAAGGGGCAGCTCGTGCTGGATGACGACGGCAACCAGGTCGAGGGCTTCCAGGTCCACCTCGGTGGGGCCACCGGCCTGCACGCCGCGTTCGGCCGCAAGCTGCGGGCCCACAAGATCACCAGTGCCGGTCTGGACGACTACGTCACCAACGTGGTCACCAACTTCCTGGCCGACCGCGCCGACGGCGAGACCTTCGCCGCCTGGGCGGCACGCGCCGACGACGACCTGCTTCGCGGCGACAAGGTCGTGGAGCCGGTCGGATGAGGGGCGAGCGATGAGCGCCACCGACGGCAGTGGCCAGCGGGCCGTGCCCTACCACTGCCCGTACTGCGGCGAGACCGACCTCTTCCCGGCCGAGAAGGGCTGGGAGTGCCGCGCGTGCCTGCGCGCCTTCACCGTGACCATGCTCGGCATGGTCCGACCGAACCGACCTGTGACGGGAGGTGCCTGATGACTGCACCGACCACCGCCCGTGCGCGGAGCGCACGTGGCACCGAGACCGCCGGCCGTTCGCCGGAGGAACTGCGTGAACTGGTGTCCCACTGGGGCGCCGAGCTCGAACTGGCCCCGGCCGAGGTGATCATCGAATGGGCCGCCGCCACCTTCGGCGAGCGGTTCTGCATCACCTCCTCGATGGGTGACGCCGTGTTGGCCCACCTGGCGGCGAAGGTGGTGCCCGGCGTCGACGTCGTCTTCCTCGACACCGGTTATCACTTCGTCGAGACCATCGGCACACGCGACGCGGTCGAGGCGACGATGGACGTCAACCTGATCACGCTCACCCCCGAGCAGTCCGTGGCCGAGCAGGACGCGGAGTACGGCAAGGACCTGTTCCGGACGAACCCGGACCTGTGCTGCCAACTGCGGAAGGTCAAGCCGCTGGCAGCGTCGCTGGCCGGCTATGACGCATGGGCGACCGGCCTTCGCCGCGCCGAGACACACAACCGTGTGATCGCGCCGGTGATCGGTTGGGACGCCAAGAAGGGCAAGGTCAAGGTCTCCCCGATCGCGCGATGGAGCGACGAGCAGGTCGAGCGCTACATCGCCGACAACGGAGTCCTGGTCAACCCCCTGGTCTACGACGGTTACCCGTCGATCGGTTGCGCGCCGTGCACCCGCCGTGTCGCCCCTGGGGACGATCCCCGCAGCGGACGCTGGGCCGGCACCAACAAAACCGAATGCGGCATTCACTCATGAATCACGAGAGGAGGAGCGTCCGATGACCGCTCCCGCCCTAGTGGCCCTCGCCCACGGCAGCCGTGACCCCCGCTCTGCTGCCACCATCTCCGCCCTCGTCGACGAGGCGAAGGCGCAGCGCCCCGATCTGCGCATCGAGAAGGCCTTCCTCGAGCTCTCCAAGCCCGGCTTCCAGACCGTCGTCGACAAGCTGGTCCGAGCCGGGTACGACGAGATCGTCGTGGTCCCGCTGCTGCTCGTCGAGGCGTTCCACGCCCGGGTCGACATCCCCGAGCTGGTCACCACGGCGACCGCCCGCCACCCCGGGCTGAAGATCCGCACCACTGCCGTCCTCGGTCTGGAGTCCTGCTTCCTCGAGGTGCTCGACCAGCGGCTCCGCACCGCGCTCTCGGACAACCGGGTCCGCGAGCTCGACGCCCTGGTGCTGGCCGCGGCAGGCTCCTCCGACCCGTTGGCGAACCAGGCCGTCGCCCGACTGGCCCGGGTCTGGGGCACTCACCACAAGTTGCCGGTGTCGGCTGCCTACGCGACCAGCGCTCCCCCGGCCACCGGCGAGGCGGTGCGCGCCTTCCGTGCCGAAGGACGCCGGCACATCGCCGTCGCTTCGCTCTTCCTTGCACCGGGCACTCTTGTGGATAGGGCCGCGGAGCTCGCGCTGGAGGCCGGTGCGGTGGCGGTCTCCGAGCCGCTCGGAGCGCACCCCGAGGTCGCCCGGATCGTGCTGGCCCGCTACGCCGTGGGGGCGGTCGAGCTCGTCCCGGTCTGAGCCGGTACGCCGAGCCCATGGCCGAGCCGGCAGAGGTGCGCAGTGTGCACTTCTGCCGGCTCGGCCCATTTCGTGTGCGTTTGAGCCGGGTCAGCGTTAACCGACCAGGCGCTCGAGGAGGTGTTGCAGGGTACGGGCGGGGTCGGCGGTCACTCCACCGTGTACCGGCCCTGGTTGCAGGACCGTGCTGCGCGGTGCCTTGAGCAACCCGAACCGGGTCCCCGGGGTGTCCGCCGCCTCCCGGGTGCCGTACGCCGTCGCGCGCAGGGCTGCCGCATACGCCGCGTGCGCCTCGCCACGGCAGACCGCCTCGACCGCCGCCAGCGCGCTGCGCAGGCCGTCGACGTCGAAGCCCGGCGCCAGCGCCTCGATCCGCGCGTCGTCGACCCGGGACGCCGAGCCCAGGAAGTCCGCCGCCGGGCAGTGCAGCACCACGCCGACGTTGACGAACTCCTCGCGCTCGACGCGTGGCACGCAGCGCAGCACGACGTACTGGTACGGCTGACGCGCGGACGACGTACTGGTCATGCCGCGCCGCCCGGGAGCCAGAGGCGGTCGCCGTCGATGCGTGCCCCGAGGAAGTCGACGTAGCGCTCACGCAGGGCTGCCGGAGTCTCGGCGCCGGGGACCGACTCGAGGAACTCGTCCGGCACGTCGGCCAGCGCGTCGGCGAGCGTCGCCCGGTCCAGGAGCGCAGCCAGTTCGGCGTCCTGGGCGCGGCACTTCTCGGTGAACCGCGCGAACACGTGCTCGCTGACGTCATAGGGCTGCCGCGCGAATCGTGCCGGATCGCCGGGGCCGCCCGGCCAGGAGTAGTGGAAGTAGAGCGAGGCTCCGTGGTCGATGGCGTAGATGACACCCCGCCACACCAGCAGGTTCGGGTTGCGCCAACTGCGATCGACGTTGGCGGTCAACGCGTCGAGCCAGAGCACCCGGCCGGCCAGCGCGGCATCGGGCTCGACGCTGGAGTCGAACCCGAAGGCCCCGGGCAGGAAGTCGATGCCGAGATTGAGGCCGGCACTCGCATTGAGCAGGTCCTGGACCTCCTCGTCGGCCTCATAGCGGGCCAGCGTCGGATCGAGGTCGAGGAGCACCTGGTCGGGGGTGGGGATCTCCAGCCGACGTGCCAGGGATGCCACGATCAGCTCCGCGACCAGCACCTTCAGGCCTTGCCCAGCGCCGCGGAACTTGCACACGTAGGTGCCGAGATCCTCGGCCTCGACGATGCCGGGGAGGCTGCCCCCCTCGCGGAGCGGGGTCACATAGCGGGTGACGGCGACGGTGGGGACCACGGCCGACACTTTAGGGTGTGGCGGCCCGCCGATCGAGCGTTCGGATTCACCGGATAGGTTGACGCCGGCGGAGCTCGGGCGCCGACCATCCCGCGCCGCACTCGCGGCGCTGGTCATCACGGGAAGAAAGACAACTTCATGCGCATGCGCCGACTCCTCGGCACCGCCCTCGCGGCCGCCGTCGCCACCGTCTCGCTGGGTGCCATCAGCACCGCACCCGCCTCCGCGGCCACGGGCTCCACCAAGATCGTGGGCACCAGCAACAACGGCTGGGTCTACACCTCCAGCTACAAGTCGCAGCCCGGTCCGGCTGTCGCCGGCGACACCGTGTACTTCTCCATCGACGTGGTCAGCACCACTGCCGGTGTCTCCGACCCGTACGCCGGCGGGGTCAAGGTCGAGCGGAAGCTGGCCGGCACCTCGAAGTGGACCACCGTCGCCACCTCGACCGGACCGTACCTCTACGACAACGTCAAGGCGATCAAGAACGCCACCTACCGCGCGGTCTACGCCGGGGGCGCCAGCGGGTCGAACAGCTGGACCGGATCGTCGGCGAGCAAGTCCGTCGCCGTCCAGCGCAAGATCGCGTACAAGGACGTCGGGGGCAACAGGGTCGTGCTGTCGGGCAAGGTGAGCCCGAAGTACACCGGCAAGGTGTCGATCCTCAAGAAGTCCGGCAAGAAGTACAAGGCCTGGCGCGCCGTCAAGGCCAACAAGAAGAGCCGCTTCAAGGTCGCCCTGCCGGCGCCCCGCAACGGTCGCTACTACTGGCAGATCAAGATCAAGGCCGGTGGCGGCTTCGCGACCAGCCAGACCAACAAGTTCTACACCTACTCGTACTGAGCCATCACCTCGGCTGCCCTGGCCGAGATGAGGAGGGCCTGGCTGCTCACCCCACGGTGAGCAGCCGGGCCCGTTCCTTCTCCACGTCGAAGTCGGCTGCCGGCCAGGTGAGCTCCATAGCGAGAAGGGCATGGTGCAGCAGCTGAGCGACCGCCAGGTTGCGGTACCACTTGCGGTCGGCCGGGACGACGTACCAGGGGGCGTGCTCGGTGTTCGTCCGCTCGAGGGCGACCTCGTAGGCCTGCTGGTACTGGGGCCACAGCAGTCGATCGTCGATGTCGCTGGGATCGAACTTCCAGTGCTTGTCAGGACGGTCGAGGCGCGCCAGCAGACGCTCGCGCTGCTCGTCGGAGCCGATGTGCAGCATGCACTTCAGAATCGGGGTGCCGCGCTCCACCACCTGCTGCTCCCAGTCGTTGATGGCGCCGTAACGTCGCTCGATCTCATCGGCCGACGCCAGCCCGCGCACCCGGGCGATCAGGACGTCCTCGTAGTGGGATCGGTCGAAGACACCGATCTGTCCCGGCCGGGGCAGTGCCCGCTCGATACGCCAGAGGAAGTCGTGCTCGCGCTCCTGCGCGGTCGGTGCCCCGAACGAGGTGATCCGGACCCCCTGCGGGTCGACGAGTCCCACGGTCGCCCGGAGTGTCCCGCCCTTGCCCGAGGTGTCCATCCCCTGAAGCACGAGCAGCAACCCGCGCGCCTGTCCGCTGCGACCGGCGGCGAAGAGCTGCTCCTGGAGGTCGGCGAGCTCGGGGGCGAGGTGCTGGAGTGTCGACCGACCCTCGGCCTTGCCACCGACGAACGCCGGCGTGCCTCCGGTCGGGATCGCGGCCAGATCGACCGGCCCCCGCGGCAACCGGAGTGCGGACTCGAACCCGGAGCCGGGCCTGCTCGTGGTCATCCGCCTCATCCAACCATCTCGGGGCGCCGCAGGTGACCGACCAAGGTGGCGGTGGTGCCGTCCGGTCGCGGCTGATCGAACCACAGGCCCTCGGCGAAGCCGGCCCTGAGCAGCACCCGGCGCGAGGCGAGGTTGCGGTGGTCGGCCGCTGCGAAGTAGGCAGGTGCGTCGCGATAGCGCCGGGCAGCCTGGGCGATCCACACCTCGATCATCCGCGACCCGATCCCCCGACCGCGCCACGCAGGCTCACCGATCCCGTAGTCGAGCGCAACGGCGTCCGGCGGGGGCTGCTGGGCACCGCCGCCCGGGTGGTCGCGGACCCGGTACTCCTGTACGAAGCCGACGGACCGGCCATTCGCCTCGACCACGCTCATCCGGATCGGGCTGCCAGGATCGAGCCGTGGCCCGAACTCGGCCTCCACGTGATCCATTCCCAGCGGCACACCCACTGGCCCGGGAAACCATCGCGCCACCTCCGGGTCCAGCAACCAGCGCAGGAGGTGAGCAAGGTCCCCAGGCTCCATCGGTCGCAGGAGGACGTCCGGCTCCTCGTTGTCAGGCGTCACTTCCCCAGTCTGAGGCACCGAGCTCCTGGCGCACCACGGAGTAGGAGACGCCGGCCGAGTATCCCTTCCGGGCGAGCATCCCGGTCAGGCGTCGGGCCGCCACGGTCTCCTCGACGTTGCGCAATGAGCGCAGCTTCTTGCGGACGAGGAGACGAGCGGACTCCTCCTCGTCCTCAGAATCGACCTCACCCAGCACGACTTGCACGGTCTCGTTCGCGACCCCCTTGCGCCGCAGCTCCTGGGCGAGCGCGGGACGGGCCAGCCCGCGGGTCCGTCGCCTGCTGTCGACCCAGGCTCGCGCAAAAGCCTCGTCGTCGATCAGGCCGACCTCGGTGAACCGGTCCAGCAACGGCTCCGCAACGTCGTCGGGGACGTTGCGACGCGCCAGCCGGTCAGCCAACTCGTGTCGGCTGCGTGCCTGTCCGGTGAGCTGGTCGAGCAGGATCTTGCGGGCCACTGCTTCGTGGTCGGGCTCCGGATCCTGCTCGGGCACCGGCGGTCGCTGCCCGGACATCAGAAGCTGTCGACGCCGATCGGCTCATCGGTGAGGTCGTCCTCGACGCTGGGTGTCACCCCGAGCTTCTCCAGGATCTTCTTCTCCAGCTCGTTGGCAAGATCCGGGTTGTCGGTGAGGAACTTCCGAGCGTTCTCCTTGCCCTGGCCGAGCTGGTCGCCCTCGTAGGTGTACCAAGCACCGGCTTTGCGGACCAGGCCGGCCTCGACGCCGACGTCGATCAGACCACCCTCGCGGCTGATGCCCTGGCCGTACATGATGTCGAACTCGGCCTGCTTGAACGGCGGCGCCACCTTGTTCTTCACGACCTTGACCCGGGTCCGGTTGCCGACCATGTCGGTGCCGTCCTTGAGGGTCTCGATCCGACGCACGTCGAGGCGCACCGAGGAGTAGAACTTCAGCGCCCGACCACCGGTGGTGGTCTCCGGCGAGCCGAACATGACGCCGATCTTCTCGCGCAACTGGTTGATGAAGATCGCGGTCGTCTTGGACTGGTTGAGCGCTCCGGTCATCTTCCGCAGCGCCTGGCTCATCAGACGGGCCTGGAGACCGACGTGGCTGTCGCCCATCTCGCCCTCGATCTCGGCACGGGGCACCAGCGCCGCCACGGAGTCGATGACGATCAGGTCCAGCGCGCCGGAGCGGATCAGCATGTCCGCGATCTCCAGGGCCTGCTCACCGGAGTCCGGCTGAGAGACCAGCAGGGCGTCGGTGTCGACGCCCAGTGCCTTCGCGTACTCCGGGTCGAGGGCGTGCTCGGCGTCGATGAAGGCGACGATGCCGCCGCCGCGCTGGGCGTTGGCCACCGCGTGCAGGGCGACGGTCGTCTTTCCGGAGGACTCCGGACCGTAGATCTCGACGACTCGCCCGCGGGGCAGGCCACCGAGCCCGAGGGCGACGTCGAGCGCGATCGCTCCGGTCGGGATCACGTCGAGCGGGGCCCGGGTCTCGTCGCCCAGGCGCATCACCGAGCCCTTGCCATGGGCCTTCTCGATGTTGAGCAGTGCGGTGTCGAGGGCCTTCAGGCGGTCATCAGCGGCCATGTCGGATCTCCTTGTGCTGGGGTGCTTCGTGGACGTGGAAGTCTTGTTTCGGTCTTTGCGGCTCATCTTGCGTTGGACGCTAGTCCTGTCCTCCGACAGATCGTGGTGACCGCCATGGACCTGTGGAGGGCACCGACGAGAGCGCGTGTTGTCCCCAGGAAGCACGCTCGACTCGGCGCATCGCGGTAACGGTGTTTCGTTGTCTCCGGCCACGATAGACGAACACGTGTTCGATCTCGGCAGCCGCCGCGGCGTGTCGGGTCGAGGTCGAGTGGAGGTCGGGTTGGAGTGTCGAGATCAGCTCGGCACGCGAGTCGCGGCAGGCGTCGTACCGGCGCGGAGACCGGCGCCGATCACCCCACCGGCGAGGACCAGTGCGAGCAGCGCCAGGGTCGGATAGCCGGCCAGGTCGACCACGAGCCCGGCCAGCGCGCCGGCCCCTGCGGCGGTGATCCCCATCACCAGGTCCGATGTGCCCTGCACTGCGGTGCGAGCACGCAGCGGGGCGTGTTCGGCGATCAGGGTCGACGCCGCGACCATCGCCAGCGACCAACCGACGCCCAGCAGGAAGAGACCCGCGGTGATCTGCCACGACATCCCCGCCGGTGCGGAGGAACAGAGCAGGAGCGCGGCGATCAGCACCACTCCCCCGGAGACCAGCACCGGCGCACGACCGGCCCGGTCGGCAAGCATCCCGACCAGGGGCGAGAACGCGAACATGCCGAGCACGTGCACACTGATGACCAGACCGATCACCTCCAACCCGGCATGGCCGTGGTCCATGTGCAACGGCGTCATCACCATCACCGCGATCATCGTCGCGTGCGCCAACGCCAGTCCGGCGATCGCGTACCCGAGGACCGGTCGCTCCGTGATCGCTCCCCGTGCCCGCGACCACGACGAGCCGGTGTCGGCCGGAGCGGCGTCACGGGCGGCGTCGGCGGCGCCACGCGCCTGTGCGAGCTTCAGCGGGTCGGGACGCAGGGCGACGGTCACGACGAGGGCGGCCAGCGACATCCCGATCGTGGCGACCACGAAGGGCCCGACCAGCTCGGGCAGGCCTAGAGCACGGGCCAGACCACCGGCCGGCCCGGACAGGTTCGGTCCAGCGACGGCGCCAACGGTGGTCGCCCAGACCACGACCGAGAGGGAACGGGCGCGGTCGGCGTCGCCGGCCAGGTCGGTGGCGGCGTACCGCGCGGCGTTGTTGGCGGAGGTGGCCGCACCGAGCAGCACCGCGCCCAGGATCAGCAGCACCATCGAGCCCACCGCGCCGGCGAGCACCGCGAGCCCGGAACCGGAGGCACCCAGCAGATAGCCGGTGGTCAGACCGACACGTCGGCCCCGTCGGTGCATCAGGCCCGCGAGCAGGAAGGAGATCACCGCCGCGCCGAGGACCTGGGCGGTCTGGGCGAGCCCGGAGAGTGCTTCCGAGCCGGACAGGTCCCGGGCCAACAACGAGGCCGTCGCGATGCCGATCGTGATCCCGACGGCGCCCACCGCCTGGGTCAGCACCAGGACGCGCACGGTACGTCGCTGCACGTGGTCCAGGCCTGCCTCGGAGTCCGAGGTGGCAACCGGTCCGGTCACCGGCCGCTCACCGCTCATTGGGCGGAAGCTCCAACGCACCGTGGACGGCACGCCACACCTGCTTGGGCGGGACCCCTGCGTCCAGCGCCTCCCGAACGGTGCGGTGGCCCAACTCGCCGATCACGAACTGCTCGGCCCAAGTGGCCGCATAGGCGCGACCGAGATGGTGATCCAGACGCGCCCAGAGCTCCGTGTGCCGCACCCCGCCATCATCCCCGACACAGCGGGGACGGCCTCACGCGACCCGCACACCGGTCACGTCCCACCGGTGGTGCACCACATCGTGCAGGTGGTAAGCGGCGAGGGTGGCCAGCGTGAACCGGCTGCCGTTGCTCCGGATGCCGGCCCGCGTCCACGCGTCATCAGGGACCGCTGCGTACGTGTCGGCGACCTCGACGGTCGCCGCCTCCAACTCGGCGCGTACCAACCCCGGGTCCTGGGCGTGGTACCGCTCGACGACGGCTGTCGCGTCCTGATCCCAGTTCTCGAAGGTCGCGCCGTCGACCGCGAGCACCTGGCGCACGCGGTCGGCGAAGATCCGCATGACGTCGCGGACATGGCAGCCGTACTCGACCGGCGACCACGTGGCGGGCCGCGGCCGCCGCCGGGCCGACGGCGCGGCGAGCGCCTCGGCCCAGACCGGCAGCTCGGCAAGCAACAACGTGGGGACGTCGCTGGGCTCCACCCAGGCAGGGTCGAAGCCACACTCGGCGCACGGCCGGTCCAGGACCCAGGTCCAGTCCTTCGTGTCCGGCTCGATCGCAGGGGCGGCGGTGTCGTCGTTCATCGCGACCATCCTCCCCGCCGACGTTGGCACCCGGCAGGGGAAGGACGGTCAGCCGTGCGTGATCGGCTGCCAGTTCGAGCCGTCGACCGGGGGGACCATCCGCCCCGCTCGCCACGTGGCGGCGACCAGCGGGACCCCCGGGCGGTAGGCGAGATGCACGTGGCTGGGCGCGTCCAACAGCACCAGGTCCGCCGGAGAGCCCGGAACCAGGCGTCCCAGGTCGGACCGGTCGAGCGCGTCCGCCCCGGCCGCTGTCGCGGCATGCACGGCCTCAGCGGGCGTCAACCCGAGGTCGCGGACCGCGATCGCGACGCAGAACGGCAGCGAGGAGGTGAAGCTCGACCCGGGGTTGCAGTCGCTGGCCAGGGCGACCCGCACCCCCGCGTCGAGGAGACGACGAGCGTCCGGGTAGGGCTGCCGGGTGGAGAAGTCCACGCCGGGCAGCAGGGTGGCGATCGTCCCGGAATCGGCGAGAGCGGCCACGTCGGCGTCCTTCAGGTAGGTGCAGTGGTCGACGGCGACCAGCCCGAGCTCGCAGGCCAGCGCCACACCCGGCCCCGGCCCCAGTTGGTTGGCGTGCAACCGCCCACGCAGGCCAGCAGCGGCCCCCGCCTCCAGCACGCTCCGCGCTTGGTCCGCATCGAAGGCGCCGGTCTCGCAGAAGGCGTCGATCCAGCGGGCGTAGGGCGCCGCAGCCGTCAGCATCGGTCCGGTGACAAGGTCGAGATAGGCGCCCGGATCGTCGGCCGACTCGGGCGGTACGACGTGCGCACCGAGGAAAGTCGTCTCTGCCGTCACCTCCCGGGCCAGGCGCAGCGCGCGCTCCTCGTCCTCGACGGTCAGCCCGTACCCGGACTTCACCTCGACCGTCGTGGTGCCTTGCCGGGCCATTTCCTCGACCAGGCCACGCAGGTTGCTGCGGAGCTGATCGTCGGTGGCGGCGCGGGTGGCCGCGACGGTGGCGCGGATGCCGCCGGCGGAGTAGCGCTCCCCCGCCATCCGGGCGCGGAACTCTTCGGTGCGGTCGCCGGCGAAGACCAGATGGCTGTGGCTGTCCACGAAGCCCGGCAGCACGGCCCGGCCGGCGGCGTCGATCCGGTCGTCGGCGGCGGGCGCGCGGTCGGCGGGTCCGCTCCAGACGATCCGGCCGTCCTGCCAGACCAGCGCGGCGTCGTACTGGAGAGCGAGGGGGTCGCTCGGGGTGCTGCGAGCCGGGTCGTTGGTGGCCAGCTCGGCGATGCCGGTCAGCAGGGTCGCGGTCATCAGTGCTCCTGGAGTCCGTGGAGACCGGCGGCATCTGCGAGGCGTCGACCGAGCTCCGCGCGCTGGGCGTGGGCGTTCGCCGGATCGCCGCTGTCGTCACCGAGGACGAGGCGCCCGGCAGCCATCACCCGGACCACATCGGCGGCGGTGGCGGCGAAGACGGCGGTGTTCTCGTCCCTGCCAGTGCCGGCGGTGCGGGGAGTGAGCAGGTCGAGGGTGACCAGGTCGGCAGGCTCGCCAGGCGCGATCCTTCCGCCACCGAGTTCCAGCAGCTCCGCGGCGGCAAACCGCCCGCGGGTCCGTGCGGCGAGCCGCTCGTCGGTCTCCACCGCGCGGATCTCCTCGAATGCATCGACGACCGCATGGCTGTCACTGCCGACACTGAGCCGGACGCCGGCGTCGGCGAGCCGGCGCGCGGGGCCGATCCCGTCCCCGAGGTCGCGTTCGGTGGTGGGACAGAGACTGACTTCGGTGTCCGAGTCGGCAAGCAGCGTGATGTCGTCGGCGGTGAGGTGGGTGGCGTGCACCGCGGTGCTGCGCGGCCCGAGCGCGCCCGCCTCGGCGAGCAGGCCGACAGGCGTGAGTCCGTGGGCGGCCCGACACGCGTCGTTCTCGGCGACCTGCTCGCTGACGTGCGCGTGCAGCGGACGCCCCTGAGTGGCGGCGACCACCGTGGGCAGCTGGTCGCGGGGCACCGCGCGGACCGAGTGGATCGCGCCACCCACCCGTGGGTCGCCGATCGCCTCCACCCGCGCCGCCCACCGATCGGCGTCTCCGTCGCCGAACCGTCGCTGCGCAGGCCCGAGCGGAGCATCCATGCCGCCGGCGAGGTAGCACGCATCGACGAGGGTGATCGCGATGCCGGCGTCGTCGGCGGCGGCCAGCAGTGCGTGACCCATCGCGTTCGGGTCGGCGTAGGGGGTGCCGTCGGGTTGGTGGTGCAGGTAGTGGAACTCGGTGACGGCGGTGAATCCGGCCGCCAGCATCTCGCCGTAGACCGCGCGCGCCAGCAGGTGGTAGCCGTCGGGGTCGAGCCGAGCAGCCAGGTCGTACATCTGGTCGCGCCAGGTCCAGAAGGTGCCGGGTCCGGCCTGGGTGCGGCCGCGCAGGGCACGGTGGAAGGCGTGGCTGTGGGTGTTGTGGAAGCCGGGGAGGGTGAGGCCGGGGATCCGGGTGGCCGGAGCGGGAGTTTCCCCGCTGCAGCGGGGAAACTCCCGCTGGTGCGGCGAAGGTTCGTCGCGCAAGCGCGAGTTTTCTCGCGCGGACGAGCCGACGGCGACGGATCTGATCACACCGCCCTCGACCTCCACCCTCACGTCGTCCTGGACGGCGCCGTCGACCCACGCCCGCTCCAACAGGTACGACGCCGCGCCGGTCACGCCAGCAGCTCCGCCAACGCGTCGGCCAGCGCCTCGACCCCAGCCAGGCAGTCGGCCATCGGCGCGAACTCCTCCGGCGCGTGCGAGATGCCGGTCGGGTTCCGGACGAAGAGCATCGCCGAGGAGACACCGGCCGCCTGCAGGATCCCCGCATCGTGGCCGGCCTGGGTCGGCAGCACCGGCAGTCGTCGTACCCGAGCGCGGTCGCCGCCGGCGACCGCGCCCGCGACCCGGCGAGCCAGCGGCTCGTCGAAGGAGACCGCGCCACTGACCGACTCGGCCGTGACCTCCACCCGAGTGCCGTCCCGCTTCGCCCGCGCCTCGGCCTGCGTCTGGATCCCGGCGACCATCGCGTGCAGGTCGGACTCGTTGTCCGCGCGAGCGTCGAGCCAGGCGCGAAGGTGGCCCGGCACCGCGTTGGTGCCGTTGGGGCTGACCTCGAGCCGACCGAAGGTGGCCCGCTGGCCGGCCAGCCGCGCCTGCTTGTTCGCCGCCAACGCGGTCATCGCATAGGTGAGCATCGGGTCGGCTCGGTCCTCCATCCGGGTGGTGCCGGCATGGTCGGCGCGGCCCGTCACGTCGAACCGCCAGCGACCGTGCGGCCAGATCCCGGCCGCCACCCCGACGGGCGCGCCGAGGTCGACCAACGCGCGCCCCTGCTCCACGTGCAGCTCCAGGTAGCAGCCGATCTCCGCCAGCCAGGGCTCGGCGGGGCCCCCGGGCACCAGATCTCCGAGGCGCACTCCTCGATCGTCGGTCAGTCCCGCGACCTCGCTCCAGTCGGCGGCACCGACGGCGAGCCGGGAGCCGAGGCAGGCCCGGCCGAACCGGGATCCCTCCTCCTCGGCGAAGGCGGCGATCGCCAGCGGCCGCGCCGGGCGTAGTCCGCGCGCCCGCAGCAGATCCAGGGCGGCGAAGGCGGAGACGATGCCGAGCGGACCGTCGAAGGCGCCTCCGTCGAGCACCGAGTCGAGGTGGCTCCCGGTGAGGACGGCTCGTCCTGTGGTCGGCTCTCCCTCTGCCCGCTGCGCTCCTGGCTCCCCGCTCGCTCCACACCAGGCGACCAGGTTGCCGAACGCATCCTCCGTGAGTCCCAGGCCCCGTGCCGCCGCCTGCTCCGCGAACCATGCGCGCAGCTCCTGGTCGGCCGCGGCCCACGGCTGGCGGAAGTAGCCGCCGCTGGCCGCGGAGCGGCCGATCGGCGCGAGGTCGGCCCACATCCGCTCGAAGTCGGGCAACGCCTGCGTCATCGGGGCACCCTGACCCCTCGCTCGGCGGCCACCTCGACAGCACGGTCGTAGCCGGCGTCGACGTGACGGATCACGCCCATCGCCGGGTCGTTGGTCAACACGCGCTCGATCTTCTCAGCCGCCAGCGCAGTGCCGTCCGCGACGACCACCTGCCCGGCGTGCAGGGAACGACCGATGCCGACACCCCCACCGTGGTGCAGCGAGACCCAGGTGGCACCGGAGGCGGTGTTGACCAGCGCGTTGAGCAGTGGCCAGTCGGCGATCGCGTCGGAACCGTCGGCCATCGCCTCGGTCTCTCGGTAGGGCGAGGCAACCGATCCGCAGTCGAGGTGATCGCGGCCGATCACCACCGGGGCGCTCAGCTCCCCCGACGCCACCATCTCGTTGAACCGCAGGCCCGCGCGCTGGCGCTCGCCGTACCCGAGCCAGCAGATGCGGGCGGGCAGACCCTGGAAGTGGACCCGCTCGCCGGCCATGGTGATCCAGGTGCGCAGCCGCTCGTTCTCCCTGGACTCCTCGGCAGGGAAGAGCTCGAGGATCGCCCGGTCGGTTGCCGCGATGTCGGCCGGGTCGCCGCTCAACGCCGCCCAGCGGAACGGGCCCTTGCCTTCGCAGAAGAGCGGCCGGATGTAGGCCGGCACGAAACCGGGGAACTCGAAGGCCCGGTCATAGCCGCCCTTGCGGGCCTCGTCGCGGATCGAGTTGCCGTAGTCGAACACCTCGGCGCCCCGGTCGCCGAACTCGACCATCGCCCGCACATGCGCGGCCATCGACGCCTGGGCCTCCTTGGTGAAACCTTCCGGGTCCGCAGTACGACGCGCCTCCCACTCCTCGAACGGCACTCCCGCTGGGAGATAGAAGAGCGGGTCGTGGGCGGAGGTCTGGTCGGTGACGATGTCGATCGGGGCATCCATCTCCAGCAGCGCCGGCAGCAGCTCGGCCGCGTTGCCCAGCACGCCGATCGACAGTGGGCGGCGCTCGGTGCGCGCCTCGATCGCCATCGCGACGGCATCGTCGAGGGAGGACGCCTGGACGTCGAGGTAGCGGTGGTCGATCCGACGCTGGATCCGGGACTCGTCGCACTCGATGCAGATCACGACGCCGTCGTTCATGGTGACCGCGAGCGGCTGGGCCCCACCCATCCCACCGAGGCCGGCTGTGACGGTGATGGTGCCGGCCAACGTCCCGTCGAACCTCTTGTCGGCCACCGCCGCGAACGTCAGATGCGTGCCCTGCAGGATGCCCTGGGTGCCGATGTAGATCCAGGAGCCGGCCGTCATCTGGCCGTACATGGTCAGCCCGAGGTCCTCGAGGCGGCGGAACTCCTCCCAGTTCGCCCAGTCGCCCACGAGATTGGAGTTGGCGATCAGCACGCGCGGCGCCCAGGCGTGGGTCCGCAGGACGCCGACCGGCTTGCCGCTCTGCACCAGCAGCGTCTCGTCGTCGGCCAGCTCGGTCAGCGCGCGCACGATCGCGTCGTAGGCCTCCCAGGAGCGAGCGGCGCGTCCAGTGCCGCCGTAGACGACGAGCTCCTCGGGGTTCTCGGCCACCTCGGGATCGAGGTTGTTCATCAACATCCGCAGCGCCGCCTCGGTCTGCCAGCTGCGGGCACTCAGGGTGGTGCCGGTAGCGGCGTGGATCGACAGGCGCGGGTTGGGCTGCTGGCTCGGGTGGTCGGTGGTCATTGGAGGTCTCCGATCTGGGAGGTCGCGGCCGCCAGGACGGCGCCGCTGCGGACGAGGTCGACGCAGGTCTCGATCTCCGGCGCCAGATGCCTGTCGGGGCCGGGACCTTCGATGCCGCGATCGCGCAGCAGGCGGACCACGGCGCCGGTGCCGGCCGCAGGGCGGAGCGGTGCGCGCAGGTCGAGGGCGCGTGCCGCGGTGAGCACCTCGATCGCAACCACGCGGGTGAGCCCGTCGACCGCTCGGCGCAGCTTCCGGGCCGCCGACCAGCCCATCGAGACGTGGTCCTCCTGCATCGCGCTGGACGGGATCGAGTCGACGCTGGCGGGCACCGCCAGCCGCTTCAGCTCCGAGACCACCGCAGCCTGGGTGTACTGGGCGATCATCAGGCCCGAGTCGACCCCCGGGTCGTCGGCCAGGAACGGCGGCAGGCCGTGGTTGCGGGCCTTGTCCAGGAACCGATCGGTACGACGCTCGCTGATCGAGGCGAGATCGGCGACCGCGATCGCCAGGAAGTCGAGTACGTAGCCGACCGGGGCGCCGTGGAAGTTGCCGTTGGACTCGACGCGTCCGTCGATGACGACCGGGTTGTCGACGGCGCTGGCCAGCTCGCGCTCGGCCACCGAGGCGGCGTGAGCGACGGTGTCGCGGACCGCCCCGTGCACCTGGGGCGAGCAGCGCAGCGAGTAGGCGTCCTGGACCCGGTTGCAGTCGGGGCCGCGGTGGGAGGCGACCACCTCGGAGTCCGCCAGCAGCGCCACCAGGTTGGCCGCGCTCGCCGCCTGCCCGGGATGGGGCCGCAGGGCCTGCAGGTCGGCAGCGAAGACCCGGTCGGTGCCGAGCTGTGCCTCCACACTCATCCCGGCCGCGATGTCGGCGGTGCGCAGCAGCAGCTCCAGGTCGGCGAGCGCCAGCACCAGCATCCCGAGCATGCCGTCGGTGCCGTTGATCAGCGCCAGGCCCTCCTTGGCGACCAGCGTCACCGCAGTGAGTCCAGCGGCGCTGAGCGCGTCGGAGGCCGGCCGGAGCACGCCGTCGGCGTCACGGACCTGACCCTCACCGAGCAGCGCGAGCGCGCAGTGCGCCAACGGGGCGAGGTCCCCCGAGCAGCCCAGCGACCCGTACTCGTGGACCACCGGCGTGATGCCGTGGCTGAGCAGGCTCGCCATCAGCTCCGCGGTCTCACGACGGATGCCGGTGTGCCCGGTGGCCAGCGTGGAGAGCCG
Organism: Nocardioides sp. BGMRC 2183; assembly: GCA_008123405.1. GTDB lineage: Bacteria > Actinomycetota > Actinomycetes > Propionibacteriales > Nocardioidaceae > Nocardioides. The sequence goes on along the minus strand of VSSA01000001.1, from coordinate 105,623 downwards.
GAGCAGCATCAGGGCCCGGACCACCTCGCGCTCGACCTCCGGCCCGGAGCCGGCCGCGTGGGAGCGGACCAGCGAGCGCTGTAGCTGCGCCCGCAGCTCCTCGGGGATGTGGCGGGTCGCCAGCGCGCCGAATCCGGTCGAGATGCCATAGGCCGGCGTCGCGCCCGCAGCCAGCCCCTCGACCACGGCGCGGGCGTCGTCGATGGCGCTGCTTGCCTCGTCGGTGAGACGGACGGGTGCGCCGTGGCGGGCGACGGCGACGAGGTCGGCGCGGCTCACCGGCCCGGTGCCGACGGCGATGGTGGAGGTCATGGGTCCATCAAAGGCCTGCGGCACGAGCACGGGAAGGCATGCGGCAGCGGTACAGTCTCAGATCCGAGACATGCTCCAGGCCAAGGAGGTGCGCTGATGTCCCAGGTGCCGGCCGCGACCCGGGCCCTGCGGGTGCTGCGCTTCCTCGCGGCGCAGCCCGGTCCGGTCCCGGTCGAGCGGATCGCCCGCGCGACCGGGCTGCCCCGCTCCTCGACGTACCACCTGCTGGCGGCGATGGTCGAGGAGGGCTTCGTCGTGCACCTCCCCGACGAACGCCGGTACGGCGTCGGCGTGGCCGCGTTCGAGGTCGGCTCCGGCTACGTGCGCCAGGAGCCACTGCAACGGGTCGCGCGGAGGCCCTTGGCCGCGCTCGTCGACACGGTCGGACAGTCGGCCCACCTGGCGGTGCTGCACGGCCGCGACGTCCTCTACGTGATCGAGGAGCGAGCGCCCGGTCGTCCACCGCTGGTCACCGACGTCGGGGTCCGGATTCCCTCGCACCTGACCGCCAGCGGTCGCGCCATCCTGGCCGCGCTCCCCGCGGCGCAGGTTCGCGCGCTCTATCCGGACCGCACGGCATTCGCGGACCGGCACGGACGCGGCCCCGACGGCCCGACCGCGCTGCGTCGGCTGCTGGTCGAGACCCGGGCGCGCGGCCACGCCGAGGAGTCCGGCGAGGTCACCCCCGGGTTCGCCTCGGTGGCGGTGGCGGTGCGCGACCACAACGCGCACCCGGTGGCGGCGATCGCCGTGACCTGGCCCGACGAGACGTCGGAGGTCGAAGCCTGGTTCACGCAGACGGTCACGGCCGTGCGTCGTACCGCCGAAGCGGTGGGCGCCCGGATCGCCGGGCGGCTCAGGTGAGGAGCAGCGTGTCGAGGCGACGGCGGACCACCCACAGGCCCGTCAGACCCATCAGGAGCAGGTAGACCACCGAGACGGCGGACTCCCAGGAGACCGCACCGGTGGTGAGCTCGCGGCAGAGCACCACGCCCCGGTAGAGCGGCGTGCACTCGACGATCCACCGCACCGGGCTCGAGTAGGTGTCGATCGGGAAGAAGGTGGCCGAGAACAGGAAGAGGGGCAGTTGGACCAGGGTGATCTTGTCGAAGTCCTGGAACGACTTCATCCAGGTGGTCGCCGCCATGCAGACCGCGCTGAAGGCGAAGCCGAGCAGCAGGACGGCAGGCAGTGCCAGCACCGCCCACCACGACTCGATCAGGCCCATCGCGAGCATCACCAGCAGGAAGCCGCCGGCGTAGATTCCGCCACGCAACTGTCCCCAGGCGATCTCTCCGCGCGCCACGTCGGTGGTGGTCATCGGGGTGGCGAGGATCTGGTCGTAGAGCTTGGTGTAGCGGAGCTTGAAGAAGACGTTGAAGGTCGAGTCCATCAAGGCGCCGTTGAAGGCGGAGACCGCGAGCATCCCGGGGGCGACGAACGTCGCGTAGTCGATCTCGCGACCGCCGTAGGAGAACGAGTCGACCAGCGCGCCGACGCCGATGCCGATAGAGAGCAGGTAGAGGAACGGCTCCAGGAAGCCGGTGAGGAAGAGGGGCCACGCGCGCCGGTAGGACATGTAGTTGCGCAGCAGCAGGAGGCGCACCGCCTGACCGGAGCCCAGCGGCGAGACGGCGTCCGCGCCGCTCATCGACATCGTCATGCGATCATCCGCCGCTGCAGTCCGGAGACCGACCAGCGCCAGCCCAGCACCACCAACCCCGTCAGCACCGCGACGTTCACCGCGGCCACCCACCAGGTGACGTGGTCGAGGGTGAACATCCGGGAGAGGTTGACCCCGTGCCACAGCGGGGTGAGCCGAGCGAGTCCGGCGCCGACCTCCCCCAGATTGCCGACCGGGAAGAAGGCACCGGAGAAGAGGAAGAGCGGGAAGACGCCGACGCGGAACAGCACCCCGAAGCTCTCCTCCGAGCGCACCCGGGTCGCATACCCGTAGACGATCGCCGCGAACGCCGTGCCGCAGAGCACTTGGGCCGCGAACGCGAGGAACGGCGACCACCAGGCCTCGAACACGCCGAAGGGCAGCATGACCAGGTTGTAGAGACCACAGGTGACCGCGAGATGCAGCACCACCGAGGAGAGGTGCGCGCCGACCACGTGCCGAGGCTCCAGCGGCGTGGCCAGCATCGACTCGTACACCCGCTGCCACTTGATCATGCCCATCACCGGGTAGGTCGTCTCCGAGACCGCGGTCTGCATCGCGTGCGCGGCGATCAATCCCGGCACCACGAACGCCAGGTACGACGTCGCGCCCTCGAGGACGTCGGGGTCGGCGGAGACGAAGCCACCGAGCAGTACCCCCAGGGCGAGCACATAGAGGAAGGGCGAGAGGAAGGAGGAGACGAGCACGCCACGCCAGGTCCGGCGCCACAGGGTGGCCCAATAGTCGGCCTGCCGGACGATCCCCTCGCGCAGGCCCAGCGACGAGGACCCGGCGACGGCCTCGTGCCTGCTCATTCGATCAGGGTCCGGCCGGTCAGCCGCAGGAAGACGTCCTCCAGCGTGGAACGACGAACCAGGGTCGCCAGCGGGGTGAGACCACGAGCGTGCACCTGGGTGACCACCTCCTCGCCATCGGTCGCGTAGACCAGCAACCGGTCGGGCAGCACCTCGACCCGCTCCCCCAGGTCGGCGATCTGTCCTTCCAGCGCGGGGTGCTCCCCCACCCCGAAGCGGAGCTCGGCGACCTCCCTGGTGGAGTGGGCGCGGATCAGGTCCTGTGGCGATCCCTCGGCGACGATCACGCCCTTGTCCATGATCACGAGCCGATCCGCAAGCTGCTCCACCTCGTCCATGTAGTGGCTGGTGAGCACCAGCGTGACCCCCGCCTGCTTGAGCTGGTAGAGCTGCCCCCAGAGCAGGTGACGGGCCTGCGGATCCAGGCCGGTGGTGGGCTCGTCGAGGAGCAGCAGGTCGGGCTTGTTGATCAGGGAGCGGGCAATGGTCAGTCGCCGCTTCATGCCACCGGAGAGCTCCTCGACCTGGGCCCCGGCCTTGTCGGTGAGCTTGGCGAACTCGAGCAACTCGCCGACCCGCTCGCGCACCACGCTCTTGGGGATGCCGAAATAGCGGCCGTAGACGTAGAGGTTGTCGGCGACGTTGATCTCGTTGTCGAGGTTGTCCTCCTGCGGGCAGACCCCGATCCGACCGCGGATCGCCGGGCCATCCACGGCCGGGTCCATGCCGAGGATCCGCAGCTCCCCGGAGGTGACCGGTGAGACCGAGGCGATCATCCGCATCGTCGAGGACTTGCCGGCGCCGTTGGGACCGAGGAAGCCGAAGACCTCACCGGGACGCACGTCCAGGTCGATCCCGCGCACCGCCTCGAAGCTGCCGAAGCTCTTTCGCAGGTCGCGGGCGTGGATCATCGATGCGGTGCTGGGGACGGCGGCGCTGTCGGGGACACCGAGAGGCGCCGGGCTGCCGGCCTGCGAATGCGTCACCTGCTGATCGTAGAAGGCGAGGCCGACAGAGGCCGACCTGTTATCCGCCGAGCCCGATCTCGTTGCCGTCGGGATCCACGAAGAGCGCCTTGCGGACGTCGCCCTCGTAGCGCTCCCAGCGGTCCGGCTCCACTCCCCGCCCTGCCGCATCAGCGACCCTGGCGTCGAGGTCGTCCACGAAGACCGTGACCACGCTGTGGCCGGCCGACGCCTCGTTCCGTACGACGACCAGCCACCGGTGCGGCGCCAACTCCCAGACCACTTCGTCGTCATGTGCCCGGAAGGACCAGTCCGCGCCCAGCAGTCGGCGGTACCACTCCCAGGCACGCGCGGAGTCAGCCACCTGCACTGTCGCGAACAGCTCCAGGCCGTCCTCGAGGAACTCGGTCATGACGAGAACAGACCAGCGGCGCCGCCCGGACTCATCGCTCCCGCCGACCCCTTGAACCGAAGAGGGGCGTTTGCGCCGGGTCAGCGCGGGGCGCGGGCACACCACCAGGCCAGTACGTCCCGCCCCGCGCCGCCCTGGGGATCGAGGCCGTAGGCGGTGGTCATCAGCGCGGCGACCTCCTCAAGCCGATCGCGCCGTTCCGCCCCCGAACGCTCACTCTGCACCGAACGTGCCAGCTCTGCTGCCCGCTTCCACGCCCCATCGTCGGCGGGCAGCGGCAGCCCGGCCAGCTGTCGTGCGCTGACCTTCACCGAACCGGCGCTCAGTCCGGTGCCTAGGTAGCGGGCCGCGGCGGAGGCCACGAGCGGCGGGGCCAGGGTCAGGGCGAGCAGGGACCAGACCTGATCCGGATCGTGGGGCACCACGGTGAGGACCGGCACCGACGGCAGCAGCCTGCCCTCCGGATCGGCGACCGCCTCGATCACCCGCCCCTGCCCGGCGACCAGCACCTTGGGCACACGTCGGGCACGTGCCCACCGCGCCAGCGCACGGTCAGGGCCGGCGGCCAGCGCCGTGAGGTCGACCGCCGGGGCGGCGTACCGGCGGCGGGCGAAGCGGGTCGGTGCGTGTCCCCAGCGCAGCTCGGCGGGATCGATCAGACCGGTGGTGACCAAGGGCGCCCACCGCTCCCGCTCCAGATCCTCCGGGATCTCGGCGACGTAGGGCCGCAGGCCGTAGTACTGGTCGCGGAAGTCGGCGGTGACGTCGGCCAGATCGCGGAGACGACCGTGGCGCGCCGGCAGGGTCACCACGGGAGTCCCGAAAGCGGGGGCGGCCAGTGCTCCCCAGGCATCCGGATCGGTCGCCGGGGTGGCGCCGATCCGGACCACCGGCACACAGGTGAGCACCGTGGTGTCGGCGAAGACGGGCGTCGGGCTGCACCACAGATCGGTGATCGCGCCGACGTCGGCGACCGCGGTCCGTACCGGTCCTGCGTCGCGCGCGGCCAATACCGACAGCGGCTGGACCAGCGCCACGACGCCACCCGGAGCGGCGAGTCCGAGGGCGACGTGCAGGAAGGCGGCGCTGGTGTCGGTGTAGGCGGCGATGCCGCCGGTCCGCCCGGCGGTGCGTCGCCGCAACTGACCGAGGAACGGAGGATTGCCGACGACGGCGTCGAAGGTCGCGCCGGTCCACTCCTCCAGCCCGTCGGCGACCCGCACCCGCGCGGCGATCTCGTCGGCGGGCACCGTCGGGTCGAGCTCCGCGAGCCGCAGCCGGGCGATCCGCACCGCCTCCGGGTCGAGGTCGGAGCCCCAGACCGCACGGACGTCGCCGAGCCGTCGGGCGGCAGCGACCAGGAGGTGACCCGTGCCGCATGCAGGATCCAGCACGCGGCGCGGCTCGCCGGCCAGGGCACGATCGAGCACCCAGTCGACCAAGGCCGGCGGCGTGTAGAACGCGCCGCGCGCCCGGCGGTCCTCGCCCTCGCTCCGCAGGCCGGCCTCGTAGGCCGCGGCGATCGCCTCAGCGCCCTCGGCTCCCGCAGACATGCTCGGCAGCGTAGGGGACACGACGGTCGACGAAGGTCTGCCGTATGATCCTCCGTGTTATAGTCACTTTGACTACAACACGGAGGTGGCGCGATGGACCGCACCGGCCTACTCACCGACCGCTACGAGCTGACCATGCTCGACTCCTGGGTCCGCGACGGCAGCGTCGACAACCCGGCGGTCTTCGAGGCGTTCGCACGCCGGCTTCCCGAGGGACGCCGCTACGGCATGCTGGGCGGCCTGGGTCGGCTGCTGCCGATGATCACAGCCTTCACCTTCGACGAGGCCGAGGTCGAGTGGCTGGTCGCCGAGGGCGTGATCGGCGCGGAGACCGCGAACTACCTACGCCACTTCCGGTTCGGCGGCGACATCGACGGCTACCGCGAGGGCGATCTCTACTTCCCTGGCAGTCCGGTGCTGACGGTGCGCGGCACCCTCGGCGAGTGCGTGGTGCTGGAGACCCTGGTGCTCAGCGTGCTCAACCACGACACCGCGATCGCCAGCGCCGCCGCCCGGATGGCGGTCGCCGCGGCAGGTCGCCCGTTGATCGAGATGGGCAGTCGTCGTACCCATGAGCAGGCGGCGGTGGCGACGGCACGCGCGGCCTACCTCGCCGGCTTCGCCTCGACCAGCAACCTCGCCGCCGGTCGCGAGCACGGAGTCCCGACGGTCGGCACCGCGGCCCACGCCTTCACCCTCGCCCACCGCAGCGAGGCGGACGCGTTCCACAGCCAGGTCGACGCCCTCGGCGCCGGCACCACGCTGCTGGTGGACACCTACGACACCACCGAGGGCATCCGCACCGCGGTCCGGGTCGCCGGCACCGGGCTCGGCGCGATCCGGATCGACTCCGGTGACCTCGCGGAGGAGTCGGTGCGCGCCCGGGCCCTGCTCGACGAGCTCGGCGCGACGAGCACCCGGATCACGGTCACCAGCGACCTGGACGAGTTCGTCATCGCCGCGCTGGCCGACGCACCGATCGACGGGTACGGCGTCGGCACCCGCGTGGCCACCGGCTCCGGGCACCCCACGGCCAGCATGGTCTACAAGCTGGTCGCGGTCGCCGACGAGCCGGACGGCGCGTTGCGGCCGGTGGCGAAGAGGTCGGCAGCCAAGGCCTCGGTCGGTGGCGCGAAACGCGCCTGGCGCCGGTACGACGACGGCCTGCTCGTCGCCGAGTGGTACACCGCCGACGACGCGATGTCCCCGCCTGGCGCCAGCCCCGCGCAGACGGCCCTGATCCGCCGCGGCCGCATCGTGCACGCACCCGACCTGAACGACGTCCGCGACCACGCGAGGGCGGCCCTTGCCGCACTGCCGCTCGACCAGCTCACCGTGGCCGCTGGCGCGGCCTACCTGACCGTGACCGCCGACGACACGGTCGGCACGCCCCACCGGGAGGAGAACCAGATGAACACCGACACCGCCAGCACACCAGACACCACCGACACGACCACCGAGAGCACCGCGCTGCTCATCGTCGATGTGCAGAACGACTTCGTCGAGGGCGGATCACTGGGCGTCGACGGCGGCAACGACGTCGCCCGCAGGATCAGCGAGCACCTCGCCGCACACGCCGATGACTACCGCGTGGTGGCCGCATCGCGGGACTGGCACCATGCCGAGGGCACCAACGGCGGCCACTTCGCCGCCCCCGACGCCGAGCCGGACTTCGTGCAGACCTGGCCGGTGCATTGCGTGCAAGGTGATGCCGGCGCGGAGTACGCACCCGACTTGGCCACCGAGGCGGTGACCCACCACGTGGTCAAGGGGATGGGCGAGCCGGCGTACTCGGCGTTCGAGGGCGTCACCGAGGACGGGCGCCGACTCGCGGACGTGCTCCGCGATGCCGCAGTGACGGCGGTCGAGGTCACCGGCATCGCCACCGACCACTGCGTCCGCGCCACCGCGTTGGACGCGGTGAAGGAGGGCTTCGCGGTCACCCTGCTCGACGGGCTCCACGCCGGCGTGGCACCGGAGAGCTCGACCGCGGCCTTGGCCGAGATGGAGGCGGCGGGGGTGCAGCGCCGATGACGACCCATCCCCCGTTCGCCGTCACCGTCGACTTGGCCGTCTTCACCATCCGTGACGGCGCCCTGGCGGTGCTGCTGGTTCGGCGCGGCGACCCACCCTTCGCCGGCTCCTGGGCGCTGCCGGGCGGCTTCGTCGAGCCGGACGAGGACGCCGAGCAGGCCGCTTCCCGCGAGCTGGCCGAGGAGACCGGCGTCGCCGGGTTCGACGGTTACCTGGAGCAGCTGCGGACCTACTCCGCACCAGACCGCGACCCCCGGATGCGGGTGGTCTCGATCGCCCATGTCGCGCTGGCGCCCGACCTTCCCGAGCCACAGGCAGGCACGGATGCGGCCGACGCCCGCTGGTGGGCCGTCGATGACCTGATGGGCACCGGCCCGGACACCCCCGAGCTCGCCTTCGACCATCGCCAGATCCTGCTCGACGCTCGGGAGCGGGTCCGCGCGAAGCTGGAGTACACCACGCTGGCCACCGAGTTCGTCGCCGAGCCGTTCACCCTGCCTGAGCTGCGCCGGGTCTACACAGCGGTCTGGGGCGCTTCCCCGGACCTGGGGAACTTCCGACGCAAGGTGCTGGGGACAGCCGGCTTCGTGGTGCCCACCGACGACCACGGCGGCGCCGGCGAGACCGGCGGACGCCGGGCGCTGCTCTACCGGCGAGGGTCGGCGGAGCTGATCCAGCCACCGATGGTGCGAAACTGACTTCTGCCTTGTTCTCAACCAGGCGGTTGACAACAAGGGTGGGCGCGGCGTTTACTCAACCACATGGTTGAACACGAGGACCGCCTGTCGCGGGTCTTCGGCGCGCTCGCCGACCCGACCCGCCGCGACATGGTGGCGCGACTGACCGCCGGTGACGCAACGGTCAGTGAGCTCGCCGAGCCCTACGACGTGTCGCTGCAGGCCGTCTCCAAGCAGTTGAAAGTGCTGGAGGAGGCCGGACTCGTACGACGCAGCCGGGACGCCCAGCGGCGCCCGGTGCATCTGGACGCCGAGGTGTTCGACCTGATGACGAAGTGGATCGAGCGCTACCAACGCCAGGCCGAGGAGCGCTACCAACGGTTGGACGCTGTGCTGGCCCGGATGCAGGGCACCGCCTCCGACGAACCCCGAGAAGAGGGAGCAGCAGGATGACCAGCAACACCAACACCCGGCAGACAGACGAGAAGACGACCGTCATCGAGGCCGACCCCGACGTCCCCACCGTCCGGATCGTCCGCGAGTTCGACGCCCCACGCGAGCTCGTCTGGCGCGCGCACGTGGAGCCCGAGCTGGTCGCCCAGTGGATGGGGCCGCACTCCATCGGCATGGACATCGACGTGTGGGACCTCCGTACCGGCGGCGAGTACCGCTACACCGCGACCCGCGACGGCGAGGAGGTAGCGCACTTCTACGGAGCCGTTCACCGCGTGGAGGAGCACGAGAAGATCGTGCAGACCTTCGGCTTCGAGGAGATGCCCGAGGCGGTCAGCCTGGACACGTTGTTCTTCCATGAGATGCCCGGCGGTCGCACCCGGCTCGAGGCGCTCTCCGTGGTCTACGACTTCGAGTCCCGCGCCGGCATGCTCGCCAGCGGCATGGAGGTCGGCGTCAACGAGGGGTACGACGCCCTCGACGACCTGCTCGCCGGACTCCAGGAGCCCGGGGCGTGATCCCGAACGGCTCCTTGCCCGGACCGTGCCGACGGTGTCGGAGGTCTGCGCCAGACTGAGTCTGTGCCCGATGCTCCGCTCACCGATCCCTCCGACCCGCTCGCCGGGTTCGGCGAGGCGACCAGCACCTGGTTCCGCGCGGCGTTCGCCGAGCCCACGGCGGCGCAGGCCGGCGCATGGGAGGCGATCGGTCGCGGCCGGCACACCCTGGTGGTCGCGCCGACCGGCTCCGGCAAGACGCTCAGCGCCTTCCTCGCTGCGCTCGACCGGCTGCTCACCTCCGAGCCTCCGGCCGAGCGCAAGCAGCGGACCCGGGTCCTCTACGTCTCTCCGCTCAAGGCGCTCGCCGTCGACGTCCAGCGCAACCTGCGGGCACCCCTGGCCGGGATCCGGCAGACAGCTGCGCGCCTCGATCCGTCCGGCGCCGGGTTGCGGGAGGTCGAGATCGGGGTGCGTTCCGGCGACACCCCGGCGAACGAACGGCGCCGGCTCGGCACCCGTCCACCGGACATCCTGATCACCACGCCGGAGTCGCTCTTCTTGATGTTGACCTCGCAGGCGCGCGAGACGCTGGACGGCGTCGACACGGTCATCATCGACGAGGTGCACGCGGTCGCCGGCACCAAGCGCGGCGCCCACCTGGCGCTCAGCCTGGAGCGGCTTGACGCACGCCTGGCCCGACCGGCACAGCGGATCGGCCTCTCCGCGACGGTCCGGCCGACCGAGGAGGTGGCCCGATTCCTCGGTGGCACCGCCCCGGTGGAGATCGTGACGCCGCCGGCGCACAAGGAGTGGGACCTGCGGGTCGAGGTGCCGGTCGAGGACATGACCGACCTCCCCCGCACCAGCTCCGACGACAGCGGGCTCGATGACCTCGATGCCGAGATCGGCCACACCACCACCCCCAGCATCTGGCCGCACGTGGAGCAGCGGGTGGCCGACCTGATCGGGGGTTCGAGCTCGACGATCGTCTTCACCAACGGTCGTCGTACCGCCGAGCGGTTGACCGCCCGGCTCAACGAGATCGCAGCCGAGGAGAGTGCGGCCGACCTCGAGCCGCCGGCGCAGATCATGGCGCAGTCGGGTGCGTCGGCCGGATCGGCGCCGCTGATGGCGCGCACACACCACGGATCGGTGTCGAAGGAGCAGCGGGCGCTGGTCGAGGACGACCTCAAGTCCGGCCGGCTCCCAGCCGTGGTCGCCACCAGCAGCCTCGAGCTCGGCATCGACATGGGGGCCGTCGACCAGGTGATCCAGATCGCGGCGCCGCCCAGCGTCGCCAGCGCGCTGCAACGGGTGGGTCGCGCCGGGCACCAGGTCGGCGAGGTTTCCCGCGGGGTCTTCTTCCCGCAGCACCGCGGCGACCTGGTGCCGGCAGCGGTCTCGGTGAGCCGGATGCGGACGGGCGGGATCGAGTCGTTGCGGGTCCCGGCCAACCCGCTGGACGTGCTCGCTCAGCACGTGGTCTCCACGGTGGCGCTGGAGAGCTGGACGGTCGACGAGCTGTTCGCCACGGTCCGACGTGCCGCGCCGTACGCGAATCTGCCGCGCTCGGCGTTCGAAGCGGTCCTCGACCTGCTGGCAGGCCGCTACCCGAGCGACGAGTTCGCCGAGCTGCGGCCGCGGATCACCTGGGACCGGGTCACCGGTGAGCTCGTCGGACGCCCGGGCGCCCAACGCCTCTCGGTGACCAGTGGCGGCACCATCCCGGACCGCGGGCTGTTCGGCGTCTTCCTCGCCGGTGAGGGCAGCAATCGCCGGGTCGGCGAGCTCGACGAGGAGATGGTCTACGAGAGCCGGGTCGGCGACGTCTTCGCTCTCGGTGCGACCTCCTGGCGGATCGAGGACATCACCCACGACCGCGTGATCGTGACTCCCGCACCGGGGGTGCCGGCCCGGCTGCCGTTCTGGAAGGGCGACAACCCGGGGCGGCCGGCGGAGCTGGGGGCCGCGATCGGCGCGTTCACCCGCGAGGTCGGCGCGCTCGGCGAGGACGAGGCGCGGGCCCGGGTCCGCGCCGAGGGCCTGGACGACTATGCGGCCGCCAACCTGGTCGGCTATCTGCGCGAGCAGGCCGAAGCGACACGGATCCTGCCCTGCGACACCGCGCTCGTGGTGGAACGCTTCCGTGACGAGCTGGGCGACTGGCGCCTGGTCCTTCACTCGCCCTACGGCACCAGCGTGCACGCGCCGTGGGCGCTGGCGATCAACGCGCGCCTGCGCGAGCGGTATGGCGTGGACGGGCAGGCGATGGCCGCCGACGACGGGATCGTGATTCGCATCCCCGACACCGACGCCGAGCCGCCGGCTGCCGACCTGGTGGTCTTCGAGCCCGATGAGATCGAAGACCTGGTCACCCGCGAGGTGGGCGGATCCGCGCTCTTCGCAGCCCGGTTCCGGGAGTGCGCGGCCCGGGCACTGTTGCTTCCCCGTCGGGACCCGGGACGCCGCTCGCCGCTGTGGCAGCAGCGTCAACGTGCCGCCTCGCTGCTCGAGGTCGCCAGCCGCTACCCCTCGTTTCCGATCCTGCTGGAGACTGTCCGGGAGTGTCTCAACGACGTCTACGACCTACCCGGTCTGATCGGTCTGCTGCAGCGCCTGGATCGCCGCGAGGTCAGCGTTGTCGAGGTCGAGACCCCGCAGCCCTCCCCGTTCGCGCGCACCCTTCTGTTCGGCTATGTGGCGCAGTATCTCTACGAGGGCGACTCCCCGATCGCCGAGCGCCGTGCCGCTGCGCTCACCCTCGACCAAGGGCTGTTGGCCGAGCTCCTCGGCCGAGCCGAGCTCCGCGAGCTCCTCGATCCCGACGTCCTGGTCGAGGTCACCGCAGAGCTGCAGCGCACAGCCCCCGATCGACACGCACGGGACGCGGAGGGGGTCGTCGACCTGCTCCGGATGGTCGGCCCGCTCACGGTGCCGGAGCTCACCGCGCGAGCGGTGCCAGGGCTCGACGCCGCCAGCGTGCTCGCCGACCTCGACCGCGCTCGCCGCGTCGTCGACGTCCGCATGCCGTACGGCGACGCGTGGGCGGTGATCGAGGACGTCGCCCGGCTGCGAGATGGGCTCGGCGTCCCGGTGCCGCCGGGAGTCCCTGCCGCCTTCACCGAGCCGGTCGAGGACCCGTTGGCCGACCTGATCGGGCGGTACGCGCGCACGCACGGCCCGTTCACCGTCGCCGAGGCCGGCGCGCGCCTCGGACTGGGCGTCGCGGTGGTACGCCACACCCTGGGACGGCTGGAGGCGCAGGGGCGGGTGTTGTCGGGCGAGTTCCTGCCGACAGCCGGGGCAGAGGCGACCGAGTGGTGCGACGCGGAGGTGCTGCGTCGGCTGCGGCGCCGCAGTCTGGCCCGGCTGCGGCACGAGATCGAACCAGTGGAGCCGACCACGCTGGCTCGCTTCGCCGCCTCGTGGCACGGCATCACCACCACGCGGCGGGCGCTGCGAGGCATCGACGGGGTGGTTGCCGCCGTCGAGCAGCTCGCCGGCGCGCCCGTGCCCGCCTCGGCGCTGGAGTCGCTGGTGCTCGGCAGCCGAGTGCGCGACTACGAGCCGGCGATGCTGGACGAGCTGACGGCCACCGGCGAGGTGCTGTGGGTGGGCCACGGCCCTTTGGCCGGCGCGGACGGCTGGGTGTCGCTGCACCTGGCCGATCAGGCGCCCCTCTCCCTCCCCTCGCCTCGAGAGGTCGACGATCCGCTCGCGCGGCGGGTGCTCGACGTACTGGCCCCCGGCGGCGCGTGGTTCTTCCGTCAAGTCGCCGACCAGGTGGCGACTGCTTGCCGCGCCGACGGCACGGACCTGCCCTCCGACGACGCGCTCAGCGCGGCGCTGTGGTCGACAGTCTGGGGTGGTCGGGCCACCAACGACACCCTGGCGCCGCTGCGCGCGCTGACCCGGACCGGACGTGCGGCTCATCGCTCCCGCGCGACGCCGTCGCGACCCGGCCGGCTCAGCCGGAGCGGCCCACCCGAGACAGCAGGGCGTTGGGCGCTGGTGCCGCCGGTCGACGAGGACCCGACACGCCGGGCGCACGCGGTCGCCGAGCGGATGCTGGCGCGCCACGGCGTGGTGACCCGTGGCGCTGTCGTCTCCGAGGGGGTGGTCGGTGGCTTCGCCGGCGTCTACCGGGTGCTGAGTGCGTTCGAGGAGTCCGGTCGCTGCCGACGTGGCTACTTCGTCGAGGGATTGGGCGCCGCCCAGTTCGCGACGGCAGGCGCGGTGGACCGGTTGCGCAGCTTCACGGCGACACCTGGTGATGGTCGCAGCGACAAGCCGGTGGCGATCGCCCTGGCCGCCACCGACCCGGCCAACCCGTACGGCGCCGCGCTCGGTTGGCCGGACCCGGCCGCCGATGGCGGCCACCGCCCAGGACGCAAGGCCGGCGCCATCGTGGTGCTGGTCGACGGCACCCCCGCCCTGTACGTCGAACGCGGCGGCCGCACCTTGCTCACCTGGACCGACGACCCCGAGCTGCTCGGTCCGGCGGCCGAGGCGCTCGCCACGACGGTCCGCCGCGGGCACCTCGGCCGCCTCACCGTGGAGAAGGCCGACGGTGTCCCGCTGCTCGGCACCTCCTCGGCACTGCGCGACGCCCTCGCCGCCGCCGGATTCGTCGCCACACCGCGAGGACTGCGCCTCCGTGCCTGAGGGCGACACCGTCTACCGGACGGCAGCGCTGCTCGACCGCGCGCTCTCCGGACGGGTGCTGGAGCGCGCCGACCTGCGGGTCCCACGCCATGCGACGGCAGACCTCAGTGGAGCCGCCGTCCTTGCGACGGTGCCGTGCGGCAAGCACCTGCTGACTCGATTCGACCTGGACGGCGCACTGCTCACGCTGCACACGCACCTGAAGATGGAAGGCGTGTGGCGGGTGCACCGACCGGGGGCGCGCTGGGAGCGGCCCGGGCACACGGCGCGGGCGGTGCTGCTTGCGGGGCCCCCGCTCGACCGCCGAGGCGCGCCGGTCGAAGCGGTGGGATTCTCGCTCGGCGCGGTCGACCTGCTGGCCACTGCTGCCGAGTCCGACGTCGTGGGCCACCTCGGGCCTGACCTCCTCGCCCCGGAGTGGGACGAGCACCTCGCCGCGAGGGCCGTCGACCGGCTGCAGGCCAGTCCGCACCGGCCGCTGCGCAGTGCCCTGCTCGACCAGACGAACCTGGCCGGCATCGGCAACGTCTACGCCGCCGAACTCTGCTACCTCGCTGGACTCCATCCGGAGACACCGGTCGGCGAGGTCGCGGACCTCGCCACGATCGTCGACCAAGCCCAGCGGCTGCTCACGCTCAACCGCGACCGCCCCCGACGGGTGACCACTGCGGACCCGCGCGCGCCGACCTGGGTCTACAGCCGAGGCGGCCAGCCGTGTCGTCGGTGCGGGACGCGCATCAGGTCGAGCAGCAGCGGCGACGTACCGGGGAGGGAGCGGATCTCCTACTGGTGCCCGACCTGCCAACCGCCGTCCGGGTCGGACCGATGAGACCTGGACCACGGGCGGCGCTCGGAACCTCGCCGAGGCGCGGAACGTTCTCCCGGTATGCACCGCCACTTCAACGGCCTCAAGACGGCCGGGCTGTTCGGCGCGATCTTCGCGCTCCTCCTCGCCGTGGGCGGACTGATCGCCGCCTCGACGGGCAACGCCGCGTTCATCTGGATCTTCGCGCTGATCGGTGTCGCGACGACGGCCTACGGCTACTGGAACTCCGACAAGCTGGCCATCAAGGCGATGCACGCCTACCCGGTGACCGAGGCGCAGGCACCGGCAATCCACCGGATCGTCCGCGAGCTGTCCACCACCGTCGGCCAGCCGATGCCTCGCCTCTACATCTCCCCCACGCAGGCGCCGAACGCCTTCGCCACCGGGCGCAACCCGCAGAACGCCGCGGTGTGCTGCACCGAGGGCATCTTGAACCTCCTCGACGAACGTGAGCTGCGCGGAGTGCTCGGGCACGAGCTGATGCACGTCTACAACCGCGACATCCTCACCGGTTCCGTCGCCGCCGCGATCGCCGGCGTGATCTCCTCGGTCGCCCAGTTCCTCGCGTTCACCTCGATCTTCGGCGGTGGCGACGAGAACCGTCCGAACCCGCTGGTCATGATCGGGACCGCGCTGCTGGCTCCGTTCGCCGCCGGCGTGATCCAGATGGCGATCAGCCGCACCCGCGAGTACGACGCCGACGAAGACGGGGCCCGCCTGACCGGCGATCCGCTCGCGCTGGCGTCCGCGCTACGCAAGCTCGAGACGGGGACTGCACGCGCACCGCTTGCGCCGACCCCGCAGCTGCAGAACGCCTCGCACATGATGATCGCGAACCCGTTCCGCGCCCAGGACCTCTCGAAGATGTTCTCCACGCACCCGCCGATGGCGGAGCGGATCGCCCGGCTGGAGACGATGGCCGGTCGTCGCTGACGGTCTGCCTGATCAGGCAGACCGGATCAGGCAGCGGACGCGACGACCTCGCCGGCCAGCGGCCGGGCGGGGATCGAAGAGATCTCGGCGGCGAGGGCGGCCTCGTCGAGCGCCACCGCGTCGGCGACGTCGCGCAGCACGTCGGAGAGCGGCATGTCGAGTGCCTCGCACAGGGAGGAGAGGAGCTCGGAGCTGGCTTCCTTCTGGCCGCGCTCGATCTCGGAGATGTAGCCGAGGCTGACACGAGCGACGCCGGAGACCTCACGCAGGGTCAGACCCAACTCTGCACGACGACCGCGCAGCACGTCGCCGAGTCGCTGGCGGAACAGCACCATCGCGGATCTCCTCTCGTCCTACGGGCCACGCTACCTGGGGTGCGCTGGGGGCGACACCGGCTTTCGGTGGGTGCAACGCTACCGGAGGCCTGGTTCTTCCGCTCTCGGTGTGCCGCGTGTCGGGCTCGGACGCCGACGGCCGGTGGACCCGAGGTCCACCGGCCGTCGTACGTCCGTGCGTCAGCGTTTGCCCTTGCGCTGGGGCTTGACCACCTTGATCGTCACGGTGTCGCGCGAGGGCTTCGTGGTGGGGTTGCCCAGGTAGCGCACCTGGATCTTCTTCTTCCCCACCGAGCCGAACGGCTTGAGCCGCACCGTGGCGGCACCGTTGCGGAGCCGGGCCAGGTAGGTCCGGCCGCCCGCCTGGATCTCCACCCGTCCGAGGGCCGCAGCGCCCTCCGACCGGACCCGCACCCGGACCTTGACCCTGGTCTTGCCGACCACGACCTTCTTCGGGGTGGTGCTCGCCGTCGTACGGGAGGTGGCGACGGGCTCGGCAACCTGGCCGGTGTCGATCCCGACGATCTCCGGGTTGTGATCGGAGGCAGCGAACTGGTTGGCCTCGAAGAGCTGGGTGACGTTGTAGTTGTATCGGCTGTACTGGAAGGCGACGGACTCGTTGGCGTTGATCTCCCAGACGTCGGCTCCGCTGACATCGGCAAGGGCCGACTCGTTGGCCAGCACGTGGTCCAGCGACCCGGACAGGCCCTGGTAGGAGTAGCTCCAGTCCCCCTCCTGGTCGGACTCGACCACGCTGTATCCGGCGTCGGCGAGGGCCGTCATCGGGTCCTCGAAGGTGTAGGAGTTGAAGTCACCGGTCAAGAAGACCTTCTCGACGCCCGCGCCGTCGACGAAGTCGTCGACGAAGTCGACCAACGCCCCCGCCTGGCGGACCCGGTCGCCGTTGAAACAGCTCTGACCGTCGCCGGCATCCACGTTGTCCCCGGAGGCGCCGTCGCACCCCTTCGACTTGAAGTGGTTCACCACGACCGCGAAGGCGTCGGACTCCGCGCCGTCGACCGGTGCGAAGACCTGAGCGAGAGGCTCGCGGGCATTGCTGAACGCGGGGCTGTCGAAGAGGATGTCCGACTCCCCCATCGGGGCGACCGTGGTTGGCTTGTAGATGTATCCGGTGCGGATCACGTCCTGCTGCGCGACGTTCGCCTCGGTGCTGGCCTCGGCCGGCGAGGGCACGTAGTCCCAGGCACCGGCACCGGCGTCGGCGTTGAGCGCGTCGACCAGCTCGGCGATCGCGTCGTCGCGGTCGGTCTCGGTGAGCAGCTTGACCGAGTTCTCCAGCTCCTCCAACGTGACCACGTCAGCGTCGAGCGCGTTGATCGCAGCGACGATCTTGTCCTGCTGCCGCTGCAAGCTGGCATCGTCGGCGGCACCACGCGGACCGTCCGGGTTACACCTGTTCGCACCGATGTTGTTGCCGTCCCGGTCGGTGTAGTAGGTGCAGGTGCCACCGTTGGCGACGAAATCCTCCGCCGTCGTGTTGAAGTAGTTGAGGACGTTGAAGGTGGCGAGCTTGAGGTCCCCTCCGACCTCCTGCGGGGCTGCGTTGTCGACCCGCGTGTCCTCGAAGACGGCGACGTCGGCACCCTGGTCGAGCACCGGCTCGGTCGGCTGGAAACGCCATACGTTGAAGTCGTAGTTCAGGATCACCGGACCGGTCAGCGTGGCGCGCGCACCGACGCGGACCGGGTTGGCCAGCGTGAGCCATGGAAGCGGATAGTCCTGCTGGGCGGAGCCGTTGCTGAGGTAGTTGATGCTGGTGCCGTCGTCGAGGACGACACCCCGAGCCGCGTTGTCCGCCACCACGTCGTCGTACGCCGAGGAGCCGGGTGCGGCCACGTCGCTGGGCTGCAGCAGGGGGCTGTCGCCGGTCGCCAGCCCGACCTCGCCGTACTGGTTGGTGCCGTAGCTGTTGGTGACCGTGAAGTCGTCGGTGGGCGCCAGCAGCATGCCCTCCTGCGCCTCACGCCCGGTCTCGGTCGTCGGGTAGGCGATCTCGAGCGGGGCGACCTGCTCGAGGTCGGTGTCGAGCGCGACCACCACCGGATCCACGATCCGTGTCGTTGCGAAGTTCTCCTGCACCGTGCCCGTCACCTCGACCGAGGCGCCGATCTCGACGCTCGCCGGCACGTCGTTGCCGGTGTAGACGAAGACGGCATCGGAGGCGCCCGGCGTCGCGTCCGTCGTGCCGCCGGTGCCGGCGGTCTGGAGGAAGAATCCGTCGAGGCCCCCGTAGTTGCCCATCCCCGGTTCGGAGTCGTAGGGATCTGCGTAGACGCCGGTGACGATCCCCTGGACCGTCACGTCCTGGCCGACGAGCGGGGACGTCGCGCCGGTGCCCTGGATCGCGGCCACGTCGACCTCCTGCGGCGGTCCCGACACCAACACGTCGACCTCCACGCTGGACGTCGCGCTCTCGGCGTCGCTGACGGTGAAGGTGACGGTGGTCGTGCCGACGGCACTCGGCGTGCCGCTGATCTCCCCTGCTGCCGACAGGTTCAACCCGTCCGGCAGCGCGGTCGATGTCCAGACGTACGGCGTAGTACCGCCGGTCGCCTCGAGTTGGACCGTGCTCATCGCCTCGTCGACGGTGAGGTCGAGGTCGGCGGGGTCCGTGGCGGTCAGCGTGTCGCTGACCGGCGGCTCGGTCTCGCCTGCCGCATTGGTGGGCGTGGGTGCCCCGGAACTGAAATCGGTTGCGTTGTCGTCGGAATCAACACCGTCGGCGCGGGTCCCCGAGGTCGTGTTGCTCAGGACGGGTGCAGGCGCTGTCTCATAGGACGTCGACGAGCCGTAGCCGACCATGTCGATCAGGTCCTCGGCGCCCGCGAGGTCACCCGACCCAACGTACTGGTCGGTCGACGGAACCAGGAGGACCTGCCCGTTCGTGCCTGCCATCGATGCCGAGCCAGTGGCGTCGGGGGTGGGCAACTCGTCCGAACCGGCGGATCCAGCGGCCTGCCCCACGAGGTAGTGCCCGCCCGCAGGGACGCTGCCAGTCAGCGCGGTCGTGCCCACGCCGCCCCCGGGAGGATTGCCGCTCGACGACCGATACTGCACCGACCAACCCTCCACCGAGATCGGCGCATCGGTCGGGTTGTACAGCTCGATGAAGTCGTTCTTCCAGGTGGCTCCGGCGTTGCCACCGCCGCCGTACACCTCGCTGATCACGAGGCCGGTGCCGTCGGGCGCGGCGCTGGCCGCGGGTGTGACGGCCGCCAGGCCGCCGAGTGAGAGGGCGGCGACCGCAGCGGCCGCCATGGAGTTCCTGCGCAGGTGCATGTGTGTTCTCCGAGGATCCGAATGGAACGGAACGGCCCGCTACGGCCGGGGAGGCTGCCACCAGGTACGACGCCCCGCAGGACGCCGTACCCAGCGGCAGTCGGTGAGCGGGCGCACGCCCGCCCGCGTCACTTCTTCCTGACGACCCGGAAGGTCACGGTGTCCCGTGCCGCCTTGGTGGCCGCGTTGCCGAGGTAGGTCACCCGCGCGGTGACCTTGCCCGGCTTCTTGAACTTCTTCAGGGTGAACCGCGCGACGCCGTCCCGCAGTTGCTGGGTGTAGGTCTTGCCCCCGACCTTCACCTGCACCTTGCCCTTGGCTGCGTCACCGGCCGACCGCACCCGGACCACCATCCGCGCCTTGGTCTTCTTGGCGACGATCTTCTTCGGCGTCACCTGGATCGACCGGATCGTCGCGTCGTTCTTGACCACCCGGATCGGGATGTCGACGCTGGTGCCGGTCTGCTCGCCGGTCACGGTCATGGTGTGGGCGCCAGCGGCGATGCCGGCGGGCAACGCGAAGCTGACCTCGGCGGTGCCGGTGGCGTCGTACAGCTCGGAGACGGTCGAGCTGTCCACCGGGACGGTGTCCACTGCCGTGCCGTCCAGGGCGAGCGCAACCTCGCTGTCCTGCGGGTCGCCCGGGCCGGTCATGGAGAGTGAGGAGAGCTCCAGCTCGACGGTGTCGCCGCGCGCGAAGGAGTTGCCGTCGGCGAAGGAGACCCCGACCGCCCGCTGGGCGAAGTCCGGCTCGAGTGGGGATCCAGCCGGAGCGAAGGCAGCCATGTAGTCGACCATCGCCTGCAGGTCGGCCTTGCCAGTGTCGGCCTTCCCGGTGCCGTTGGCGAGTTCGAAGAAGTTGTCACCGCCGGAGGCGAGGAACGAGTTCACCGTGACCGAGTAGGTCTGGTCGGCCTTGATCGGCTCACCGTCGAGCCACATCCCGGTGATGGTGCCCTCGAAGGTGTCGGTGCCCGCGACGGTCACCGGCTCCTCGTCGTAGGTGTAGGTGAAGCCGTCGGAGACGCCGAGCCGCAGGAAGGGGCGCGACGGCACCTCGCCCTCGTCGTCGCGCTGCCACTGCTGTTCGAGCACCGTGCGGATCTGGGCACCGGTCAGGTCCATGTTGACCAGGGTGTTCGCGAACGGCTGCACCAGCGCGGCCTGCTTGTAGGTCAGCGTCTTCGGGTAGTCCGTCTCGCCCTCGATGCCGCCGAGCATGTCGGCACGGAGGCCGCCGGGGTTCATGAACGCGATCTGCGCGTTCCCGGTCTCGGGGGTGTCGGTGGCCCAGCGCTGCACCTCGGCGACCAGGTTGCCGACGGTGGACTCACCGCCGCGGTTCTCGGTGGCGTCCGGCTTGCGGGCGCGGTTGAAGCCGTCGGCCAGCTCGCCCAGCGGCTCGGCACCCAGTACGTCGGCCTCGGCGACCGCGGCGTCGACGATGGTCTTCGTGGCCCCGTCGACCGGGTACAACGCCGGCGGCACCAGCGGGCCCGAGCCGTCCGGGTCCGGCCCCATCAGCGGAAGGAGCGCCTGCTCGACGTCGAGGATCTCGCCGGTGTCCGGGTCGACGGAGAAGTTCAGCTGGTTGAGGTTCATGCCGTACTGCCCCGCCGAGACCACGGGACGGCCACCGACCTCGCAGTCGTAGGCGAGGTGGGTGTGGCCGGAGACGATCGCGTCCACGTCGTCGCCGACGCCGGTGACGATGTCGCCCCAGGTGGTGCCGGCATCGTCCATGGTCGCGCAGTCGGTGTTCGGCGAGCCCTCGTGCACCAGCATCACCACGACGTCCGCACCGTCGGCGGTCAGCTCGGCCGCGTGGGTGTTCACCGAGTCGACGATGCCGTCGACCTGCAGGTCGGCGATCCCGTCCGGGCTCACCAGGGACGGCAGGTCCTCGGTCACGGCGCCGACGAAGCCGACGGTGACCCCGCCCATCTCCTCCATCCAGGTGGCCGGAACCGCCGGGTCGCCGGTGGCCTTGAGCGTCAGGTTGGCAGCGATGTACTCCCACTCCGCGCCGCCCTCGGGGTTGGTGGTCTCGTCGTAGGGCGCCATCACCCGGTCGACAAGGTCGTCGTACCCCTGGTCGAGCTCGTGATTGCCGACCGCGGACACGTCCAGCCCGGCCTCGTTGAGGGCGTCGATGGTCGGCTTGTCGTTGGCGATGAACGACTCGAACGTCGACGCGCCGATCAGGTCACCGGCGGCGGCGAAGAAGGTGTTCGGGTTCTCCTCGCGGAGTTGCTTGACGGCCCCGGCCAGCACCGCGGCGCCGGCCTCGGAGCCGCTCTGCTTGATCCGGCCGTGGAAGTCGTTGGTGGCGAGCACCTGGATGTCGACGGGATCGGCGGCCGATGCCGGCGCCGAGCCGAGGATCGCGAGCGTGGGGACCGCGAGACCGAGCCCGAGAAGGCCTGCCCCGATGCGTGATGCGCTTGTCATGATGTGGCTGTCGCTCCGAGTTCGTGACGAGGAGATTGGGATCCCGAGATCCCCGTCGGTCACCGAGCAGCAGCCGGCGGGAACCTGACCCTAGACCCGGGGCAGGGGCCCCCCGCAAGGGTCACGCGGGAACTCGGAGCAACAGTTTGGTGACGAATGCGGGACATGCGTATGTCGCGCGATTCGATCGAAGAACTCCTCAGTCAGCCGCGGGCGCCCGGAGATCGTCCCGTTGCTTCCAGACCTCGCGGAAGAACTCATAGCCGCTCCAGAGCGTCAGGGCGAACGCCACGAGCAGCAGTCCGATCGCAATCACCCAGACCACCTCGCCGGGCACATCGAGTGCACCGTCGACCTCCAGCAGCGGCAGTGTCAGCAGGCCGAGGGCGAGGCCCTGGACCGCGGTCTTCCACTTGCCGCTGGCCGCGGCGGGGATCACCACGCGCTTGAGCACCGAGAGGCGCAGCAGGGTGACGGCCCACTCCCGGACCAGCACGATGACGGTGATCGTCCACATCCACCAGGTGTCCATGATGATGGAGAGGCCGATGAACGCCATGCCGGTGATCGCCTTGTCCGCGATCGGGTCCGCGATCTTGCCGAAGTTGGTGACCAGGCCACGGGCCCGGGCGATGTCACCGTCGACCTTGTCGGTGACCATCGCGACGAAGAAGATCGCCCAGGCGATCACGCGCGCGGTGACCGAGTCGCCGCCGTCGTACAGCAGCGCCCAGCCGAAGAACGGCACCAGCACGATCCGCAGCGTGGTCAGGGCGTTGGGGATGTTCCAGTTGCTCGGCGCCTGCGCCGGAGCCGGGGTCTGCTCGCTCATCGGTGTCCTTCCGTGCCCGCGGCGCCGTGCGCCCGGGCGATCAGGTCGACCCCGTCGGTGTCGACGACCACGGCGGCGACCAGGTCGCCGACCGCGGCACCGGTGTCCAGCACCCGAGTGGTCCCATCCACCTCCGGACCCTGATGGGCCGCACGCCCCTCGACCTCACCCGGTACGCCGTCCTCGGGGGCGGCGTCCTCCACCAGCACCACGACCTCCTCGCCGATCCGCTCGCTCGCCCGCTGGGCGTTGAGCTCGGCGACCAGGTCGGCCAGGTGGTTGACGCGCGCGGCGATCTCGTCCTCATCGAGCTTGCCGTCGAAGGACTCGGCCTCGGTGCCGTCTTCGTCGGAGTAGCCGAAGACGCCGGTGACATCCATCCGCGCCGCGACCAGGAAGTCGCAGAGCGTGGCGAACTCCTCCTCGGTCTCACCGGGGAAGCCGACAATGACATTGGACCGGACCCCGGCATCCGGCGCGAACCCGCGGGCCTGGTCGAGCAGACCGAGGAAGCTCTCCGGGTCACCGAAACGGCGCATCCGGCGCAGCACCGTGGCGCTGGCGTGCTGGAAGGAGAGGTCGAAGTAGGGCGCCACGCCGGGGGTGGTGGCGATCGCCTCGATCAGACCGGGCCGGGTCTCGGCGGGCTGCAGGTAGGAGACCCGCACCCGCTCGATCCCCTCGATCGCGGTCAGCTCCGGCAGCACGGTCTCCAGCAGCCGGAGGTCGCCGAGGTCCTTGCCGTAGGAGGTGGAGTTCTCCGAGACCAGGAAGAGCTCCTTGACGCCCTCGCCGGCCAGCCACCGTGCCTCGTCGAGCACCTCCGACGGTCGCCGCGAGACGAAGGAGCCACGGAACATCGGGATGGCGCAGAACGTGCAGCGACGGTCGCAGCCGTTGGCGAGCTTGAGCGGCGCCATCGGCCCTGAGTCCAGTCGGGTGCGGGTGCCGGAGGCACCCGCGACGGCGGCGTCCACGCCCTGTCGCTCCGCCGGCGAGATCGGCAGCAGCAGGCGTCGGTCACGCGGCGTGTGCGGGTGAGGCCGCTCACCGGCCACGATCGACCGGAGCCGCCCGGCGATGTCCCCGTAGTCGTCGAAGCCCAGCACCGCGTCGGCTTCGGGCAGTGAGTCGGCCAGCTGCTCGCCGTACCGCTCGGCGAGGCAGCCGACCGCGACGACTGCCTGTGGACGTCCGGTCTCCTTGAGATCGGATGCGGCGAGCAGCGTGTCGATGGAGTCCTTCTTCGCGGCGTCGACGAAGCCGCAGGTGTTGACCACGACCGTGTCGGCGTCCTCCGGGTCCTCCACCAAGGTGAACCCGTCGGCCGCCAGGCGGCCGGCAAGCTCTTCGGAGTCGACGTCGTTGCGGGCGCACCCGAGGGTGAGCATCGCGACGGACAAGGGCTGCGGAGTCGAGGCTGTCATGGCTACCGGGAAGTATGACGCGCCGCAGGCCACGCTGCCGAACTGAGGGCCGCCGAACCGGTGCCGGCACCCGGAGTCAGGGCGCGACCAGTGTCTTGTTGACCTCTTCGCCGGTCTCCCCCAGCGGCGCAGCCTTCTCGCCGTTCATCGCGTAGGTGACCGAGCCGTCGCTGGAGGTGATCCGGATCGGCGCGGTCAGGTCGAGCTCGGAGGACTGGCCGAAGGCGAGCTGGCCGTCGAAGACCACGTCGCCGCCTCCGTCGCGGACCTGCACCTGGGCGCCACCGCCGGCGGCGGTGAGCACCAGCGTGACCGTCGCCGCCTTCTGGTCCTCCTTGTGCACGATGCCGCCGCTCTGGTTGAGGACCGGCGTGTCCCCCACCGGCTGCGGGTTGCTCATCAGCAGGCTCGCCAGCGACCACACCAGGACCGCAGCCATCACGGCGGCCACCATCACCGACCAGTTGCGTCCACCGCGGGTGCTCCGGATCGAACCGCCGACGCCGGTGGCCAGCTCGGACTCGAAGACCCGGCGCGGGTCGACCGGTGCGTCGGCGTAGTTCTCGTCGTAGGTGACGATCAGCCCGGTCACGTCGATGCCGAGCACCCGCGCGAGCGTCCGCAGGTGGCCGCGCGCATAGAAGTCGCCGCCACACGGAGCGAAGTCGTCGACCTCGATCGCCTCGATCACGTGCGGACGGATCCGGGTGCGCTCGGAGAGCTGGTCCACGCTCAACCGCAGCCGCTCCCGGGCAGCCTTCACCTGGGGGCCGATCACCGGGTTGTTCGCCGGGCGAACCTCCAGGTCCTCGAGCACCACCGTCGTGGTGTCCTCGACGCCGGGCGTCACCGCCGTCGCGGGCTCGGGAGTGTCGTCACGCTCCCGCAGGTGGTGCTCACGGGCGGACGGATACTCCACGCGTGCGGAGTACACCGTCGGGCGCTGCGGCACAATCGGCTCCACCACGGCGGTGGGCTCCTCCACGGCGGTGGTCGTGGCCTCCTGCCGCTCCGCGTCAGGCCGCTCGGGGCGCCCGGGCTGCTCCGGGTGCTCGGGCTGCTCGGGGGCGACGTCGTCGGTGACGATCGGCCTCTCGGCGGTCGGGTCGTCATCGGACCAGCCGGACGGAGAGCTGTCGTCGGCATCCTGGGGCTCGTCCTCGCCGGGGTCGTCGAGACCCGGAACCACCTCGACCACGTCGGCCCGGCCGGCAGCCAGTGCCGCCAGCGCGTCACTCAGGGTCTGGTCGTCGGCGCCGACCACGCGGGTGGCCAGCGTGAGCGGGACGATCAACTGCTGGTCGTCGTACCCGGCGACGAGGACGTGCCCGTCGCGGAAGAGCCCGCGCCGCGGAAGGTGCTCCAGGCAGTCGATCTCCGGCCAGGCGATGCCCTGCCAGGTGGCGCCCTTGCGGACCCGCACGCCCTGGGCGTCGACCACGAGCAGCGGCGCTCGCGCGTCGAGGATCGCCGCCAGATGCACCAGGGCGACGATCAGCGTGACTCCCAGGGAGAGCCAGTCCAGCGTGGTGCCACCGCCGAACGCGCGCACGGCGAAGGCGATCGCCAACACCGCGGCGAGGCAGGAGATGGTGCCGGCGAGGGCGACGTTGCGTCGTACTTGAATCTCGGGTGCGGTCTCGGTCTCGGTCTCTGCGAAATCATCGGTCATGGGTGTTCACGCCTCCCCCTGGATCGTCACGAGGACTGATTCGAGCTCGTCGGGCTTGACCAGCACGTCGCGGGCCTTCGATCCCTCGCTGGGCCCGACCACGCCGCGGCTCTCCATGATGTCCATCAGTCGCCCCGCCTTCGCGAAGCCGACCCGCAGCTTGCGCTGCAGCATCGAGGTGGACCCGAACTGCGTCGAGACCACCAGCTCGATCGCCTGCACCACCAGGTCCAGGTCGTCCCCGATGTCGTCGTCGAGCACCTTCTTCCCACCCGACGGCGCCGTCACGTCCTCGCGGTACGTCGGCTCGAGCTGTCCCTTGCAGTGCTTGACGACCTGGTGGATCTCCTGCTCGGTGACCCACGAGCCCTGGACTCTTATCGGCTTCGAGGCCCCCATCGGCAGGAAGAGCCCGTCACCCTGACCGACCAGCTTCTCCGCGCCCGGGGTGTCCAGGATGACCCGGCTGTCGGCCAGGCTGGAGGTGGCGAACGCCAGCCGCGAGGGCACGTTGGCCTTGATCAGGCCGGTCACCACGTCGACCGAGGGACGCTGGGTGGCCAGCACCAGGTGGATGCCGGCGGCCCGGGCGAGCTGGGTGATCCGGACGATCGAGGACTCCACGTCGCGCGGCGCCACCATCATCAGGTCCGCGAGCTCGTCGACGATCACCAGCAGGTACGGATACGGCGCCAGCACCCGCTCGCTGCCCGCGGGCGCCTCGACCTTGCCCTCGCGGACCGCCTTGTTGAAGTCGTTGATGTGGCGGAACCCGAAGTTGGCGAGATCGTCATACCGCATGTCCATTTCGCGGCAGACCCACTCCAGAGCCTCGGCGGCCTTCTTGGGGTTGGTGATGATCGGGGTGATCAGGTGCGGCACACCCTCGTAGGCGTTCAACTCGACCCGCTTCGGGTCGACCATGATCATCCGGACCTCGTCCGGCGTGGAGCGCATCAGCACCGAGGTGATCATCGAGTTGATGAAGCTCGACTTTCCCGAACCGGTGGCGCCGGCGACCAGCAGGTGCGGCATCTTGGCGAGGTTCGCGACGACGAAGCCGCCCTCGACGTCCTTGCCGAGCCCGGAGACCAACGGGTGGTGGTCGTTGCGGGCCACCCCGGAGCGCAGCACGTCGCCGAGGGAGACGATCTCCTTGTCGGTGTTCGGGATCTCCACGCCGACCGCGGACTTGCCGGGGATCGGGCTGAGGATCATCACGTCCGAGGTCGCCACCGCATAGGCGATGTTCTTCTGGATGTTGATGATCTTCTCGACCTTGACGCCGCTGCCGAGCTCGATCTCGTAGCGGGTCACCGTCGGGCCACGGGTGTAGCCGGTGACGCGGGCGTCGACGTTGAACTCGTCCAGCACGCCCTGGAGTCGCCGGACCACCTCGTCACTGGCCGTCGAACGTGCCCGGTGCGGGTCACCGGGCTTGAGCACACCCGCGTCAGGGAGCGTGTAGACGATGTCACCGGACAGGGCGAGCTGCTCGACCCGCTGCGGCAGCGGCGAGTGCGGGGGTGGTTCGATCTCGCTGTCGGTGTCGTCGATGGCGTTCTCGGCCGTGTTGGTCAGGTCCGCCACCGCAGCGCTGCCGGCCGCAGCGGCGGCCCCCAGGGCGTCGGAGACTCCGGTGTCGGCCGGGATCGGCTCCCGCAGCTCCATGGACTCCTCGACGGAGGGGTCGACCTTCTTTCCGCGGCGCTTCTTCTTGGGCTCGGTCAGCACCGGGCTGTCGTAGGCCGGATCGCCGGAGCGCTCGAAGGTGTCCTCGAGGTCGGGGCGTCGAGATGTCGGCGTGTCGTCCTGGTCGGGGTGGCCGAACAGGTGGTGGGAGAGCTCGCGGAGCCGGTCCGGGACGCGGTAGAGGGGGGTCGCGGTGATCACCAGGACTCCGAAGAAGGAGAGCAGCGCCAGCAGCGGAACGACCACGTACGGCGAGCGGAGCAGGTCGAGCAGGAGGGCGCTGACGACGTACCCGATCGCGCCGCCGCCGTCGCGCAGCGGGACGGTGTCGCCGTCGATCGGCTCGGGGCTGCCGTTGGCGATGTGGACGATCCCGAGGATGCCGAAGGCGAGCGCGGTCCAGCCGATGACCTGCCGGCCGATCGGCCCGTTCTGCACGGGGTCGCGCATCACCCGCCACCCCGCGAGCATCACCAGGAGCGGCACCAGCCAGCCGATCTTGCCGACGCTGCCGGAGACCACCGTCCGGACGAACTCCATGAACCCGCCGGAGACCTGGAACCAGACGGCGGCGCCGATGACCACCGCCAGCCCGCACAACAGCAGACCCACGCCGTCACGCCGCTGCTCCGGCTCGATCTCCTTCGCTCCCCCGACGATCCCTCGGACGACAGCGCCGACACCGTGGGCGATGCCGAGCCAGACCGCGGCGACACCGCGGACGACGGCACTGAAGAACTGGGCGATCGGGCCAGGCCCGTTGCGCACCGCGCGCGGGGCAGGACGCTTCGCCGTGCTCTTCTTGGCACGGGACTTGTTGGTCGTACTACGGGACCGCGAGCTGGACGACTTCCGCGCACTGGTGGAGCGGTTGGAGGACGTGGACCTGCTGCGCGACGCCGTCGGGGAAGACGTACGGGTCGCCATGCTCACAACCTACCCACAAGCCACTTGAGTCACAGGCTCAACACGCGGAGGGTCAAGTGTGCGTCGAGGGTTGGGGGCGAGAAGGCCAGGAGCGTCAGGCTTCGACGACCACAGGGATGATCATCGGCCGCCGCTTGTGCGTGTTGCTGACCCAGCGTCCGATCGTGCGCCGCACGGTCTGCTGCAGCTGGTGGGTGTCGTCGTTGCCCTCGGAGAGCTGGAAGTTGACGGCGTCGATGATCGGCTGCTTGATCTGCTCGAACATCGCGTTCTCCCAGGCATGACCGCGCGCGTGGATCTCCGGGCCGGCGGAGACCTTGCCGGCGACGGAGTCGATCACCACGATCACCGAGATGAAGCCCTCCTCGCCCAGGATCCGGCGGTCCTTGAGTTCGGACTCGGTGACGTCGCCGACCGATTGGCCATCGACGAAGACGTAGCCACACTCGACCTTGCCGACGACCCTCGCCACGCCGTCGACGAGGTCGACGACCACACCGTCCTCGGCATAGACCACGTTCTCGACACCGGTCTGCCGCGCCAGCTCGCCGTTGGCCAGCATGTGACGCACCTCGCCGTGCACAGGCAGGACGTTGCGGGGCTTGACGATGTTGTAGCAGTAGAGGAGCTCGCCGGCGCTGGCGTGGCCGGAGACGTGGACCAGCGCGTTGCTCTTGTGCACCACCCGCGCACCGTGGCGGGCCAGGCCGTTGATCACCCGGTAGACGGCGTTCTCGTTGCCGGGGATCAGGCTCGAGGCGAGCACCACGGTGTCGCCCTCCTGGAGGTGGACGAAGTTGTGGCTGCGCTGGGCGATCCGCGCCAGCGCGCTGAGCGGCTCGCCCTGGGAGCCGGTCGAGATCAGCACCTGCCGCTCCGGGGGCAGGTCGGCGAGCTGCTTGGCGTCGACCATCACGCCGGGCGGGACCTTCAGGTAGCCGAGATCACGGGCCACCCCCATGTTGCGCACCATGGAGCGGCCGACGTAGGCGACCTTGCGACCGTGCGCGGCAGCGGTGTCCAGCACCTGTTGCACCCGGTGCACGTGCGAGGCGAAGCAGGCCACGATGATCCGTTGGTCGGACTCGCGGAACACCTGGTCGAGCACCGGGGTGATCTTGCGCTCGGCGGTGGTGAAGCCGGGCACCTCGGCGTTGGTGGAGTCGGTCAGGAAGAGGTCGACACCCTCCTCCCCCAGACGCGCGAACGCCCGCAGGTCGGTGATCCGACCGTCCAGCGGCAACTGGTCCATCTTGAAGTCGCCGGTGTGCAGCACCATGCCGGCGCCGGTGCGGATCGCGACCGCGAGCGCGTCCGGGATGGAGTGGTTGACCGCGACGAACTCGAGCTCGAAGGGCCCGAAGCTGATCCGGTCGCCCTCCTTGACGGTGTGGAACGGCGTCTGCTTGATCCGGTGCTCGCGGATCTTGGCGTTGACCAGCGCCAGGGTCAGCTCCGAGCCCACCAGCGGGATGTCCCGCCGCTCCCGCAGCAGGTACGGCGTCGCCCCGATGTGGTCCTCGTGACCATGGGTGAGCACCAGCGCCTCGATGTCGTCCAACCGGTCCCGGATCGGCCCGAAGTCGGGGAGGATCAGGTCCACGCCGGGCTGGTGGTCGTCGGGGAACAGCACCCCGCAGTCGACGATCAGCAGGCGGCCGTCGTACTCGAAGACCGTCATGTTGCGGCCGACCTCGCCCAGGCCGCCGAGCGGTGTGACCCGCAGCCCGCCGGTGGGCAGGGCCGGCGGTGCGCTGAGCTCGGGGTGCGGGTGGCTCATCGGAGCACCCCCGCCGCGGTGAGGCCGGCCCGGAGGTCGGCGAGTTCGGTGTCGTCGAGCTCGACCAGCGGCGAGCGGACCCGTCGACTCGGCAGCACCCCGGTCAGCTCGAGGGCTGCCTTCGCGGTGGTGGCGCCGTAGTTCGGGGCACCCATGATGGCCTCGATCGCCGGCAGCATCCGCGCGAAGACTGCCCGGGCCCGGGTCGGGTCGGTCGCGAAGACGTCGTGCATCTCGCGCAGCTCGTTGCCGAGCACGTGCCCGGCCACGGAGACGAACCCGACGGCGCCGTGGGCGAGCCAGGCGAGGTTGAGCTCGTCGTCGCCCGAGTAGACGGCCAGGCCGAGGTCCTGCAGCCGCAGTCCGCGGGAGAGGTCTCCGACCGCGTCCTTGACCGCGACCACCGGTTCCCACTGCGCCGCGACCTGGTAGGTCTCCAGGGCGATCTGGGTGCCGGTGCGGCCGGGGACGTCGTACAGCATCACCGGCAGTTCGGCGGCCTCGACGACCTGCTGGAAGTGGTGCAGCACACCACGCTGACCGGGCTTGTTGTAGTACGGGGTGACCAGCAGCACCCCGTCGGCGCCGTTCTTCGCGGCCTGGCGCGCGAGGAAGAGCGAGGTGTTGGTGTCGTTGGTCCCGACGCCGGCCACCAGGCGCGCGCGGTCACCGACCGCGTCCCGGACGGCGGCGAGGATCTCGCCGTCCTCCTCCTTGGTGGTGGTGGCGGACTCGCCGGTGGTGCCGGAGACCACCAGACCGTCGTGGCCGTTGTCGACCAGGTGACGGGCGACCCGCTGGACCGCGTCGAGGTCGACCGAGCCGTCCTCGCGGAACGGAGTCACCATCGCGGTCAGCACAGTGCCGAAGGGCGCGGATGTCATGTCCGCAGGCTATCGCCACCCGGGACGGTCGCTGACCGCGGACCCGCGTCCGGGCGAGCTCGGATCTCGGAACTCGTAGCGAGGCCTTGACCTCTGCCCGCCGAACACTCAGCATTCCAGATCATATATTCGCTACGATCTGAAGGATCGGTGTCGGCCATGCCTCTCCCCCGTGCCACGCTCACCATCACCGGCGCGCTCCTGGTCGCCACCGGGCTGAGCACCCTCGCCGCCACCCCGAGCCCGGCGAGTGCACCGGCTCCCGTCGACCAGGTCTTCGAGCGCATCGACGTCGACCACGTCGATGGAGCATCGTTCACCGTGGTCGGAGAGGTCTTCCCGGGCGAGCAGAACATCGTCACCTCCGGTTACGGCGCCCTCAGTGCAGCCGGCACGCCCACGGGTGGCGGGACTGTGCACGTCTACCGTCCCGGCAGCACGCTCGCGGACTGGACGGAGATCCGACTGGTCGAGCCCGACGACGGACTCGTCTTCCCCAACCAGGCGACCATCCACGACGTCGACGGCGATGGCGACAACGATGTGATCACCCCCTACGGCTACTTCTTCGACACCGACCCGTCCCGCGTCGGCGGCCCGCTCGAGCGCAGCGGCATCGCCTGGTGGGAGAACGCGGGAGTCGACGGCTCAGGCCATCCGCTGCCCTTCGAGCGGCACGACATCATCACCGACCAGCCGTGGTCCTACCACAGCGCGATCGTCGCCGACCTGGACGACGATGGGATCGACGACCTGCTGTCCACCGGCGAGCAGGGGCGCTCCGCCGCTAACCAGGCCGACGACGCGATCTCCCTGCAGTTCTTCGCCGGGCTCGGTGACGGAGCCTTCGCGACGCCGACCCAGATCGCCGACGTCGGCGGCAGCATCCCGGTCGTGTACGACGTCGACGGGGACGGCCGCCTCGACATCATCTCGTCGCAGTACTTCGACGTCGGCAGCGGCGCGCAGGCCGAGGCGGCCACCTTCGTGTGGCTGGAGCGCGGCGACGACGCGGTGCCGGGCCTCGGCGCCGGAGACTTCACTCCTCACACGATCGCCACCCGTCTGGCCACGCCCGCCGGACGAGGTGTGGGTCCGGGCTTCCAGATCCGACCGGTCCCCAACCTGCACGGCGACGGGGAGGTTGCCTGGGTCGGCACCAACCACACCAACAGGTGCACGCTCACCAGCCTCCCGCCGGAGGAGGTCTTCGAGCTGGTCCCTGGTCCGGACCCGACCGAGCAGTGGCGGCTCGTCACGCTCTCGAACCCGTCCGTCGCCGCGCCGGCATGCCCTGCCGACTACCCGACCGTGCCGATCTTCCCAGGCGAGGAGATCACCTCCCGCTTCGGCTACGGCCAGGCGGCGCCCGGCGTCTTCGGCTACGGCGACGTCGACGGAGACGGCGATGTCGACCTGCTCGTCTCCGGCGACGGCGACCGGCGGCTGTTCTGGATCGAGCAGGTCGCCGCACACGAGTTCGTGTTGCACACGCTGACGGCGCCGGGCGAGGAGTTCGGACAGTCAGGTGGCGCGGTGGTCGCCGACCTGGACGACGACGGCAACAACGAACTGGTCTTCAGCTCGTTCGACACCGACACGGTCGCGCTGTGGCGACGAGCGACGGTGGAGGACCCCCTGGTCACCGCTACCACGCTGAGCATCGCTCCGCGCACCCCCACCGTGCGCCCGGGTCGGCCCGTCCAGGTGACGCTCACGCTCGAGGGCGCTGCCGGCGGCGGTACCCGCGGCGTCACCGCGTCACTGGTCACACTGTCCACCGGCACCCGCACCGAGCTGCCACCCATCGATCTCACCGAGACCACGCCGGGCAGCTACCAGGGCACGCTCACCCTCCGCCCCCGCTCCCGCCAGCGTCTGTCCATCGCGTACGCCGGCACCGAGCTCTCGCCGCTGCATCGTGACGCACCTGCCACGACCGTCCGGAGACTCGACGTCGTCTCGACCGTCTCCCGGTTCGGGCGGGCGACGATCACGACCCGCAGGTCACGGCTGGCGTGGACGGCGAAGGTCGCTCCCGCCGCTCGGCGGGCCGTGGTCCTGCAAACCCGCGTGTGCAAGCGCGGCGCCTGCACATGGAGAAGCCAGGACCGTGCGATCACCAAGGCCTCGGGGATGGTGCGCGTGGTCGCCAAGCTCCCCAAGGGCACCAGCAAGTGGCGGCTCTCGGTGCGCCAGGACTCGTGGGGTCTGGCCGCGGTGAGTGGGGTCCGGACCGTCCGGCGCCGCTGAGCCGCGAGACTCAGACCTTCGGCAGGACCTCCTCGGCCACCAACCGCAGGTGGTCGAGGTCGTCCAGGTCGAGGGTCTGCAGGTAGATGCGCTGAGCGCCGAGCTCGCCGAAGCGCCCGATCTTGTCGACGACCTCCTCCGGAGTGCCGGCCAGCCCGTTCGCCCGGAGTTCGTCGACCTCCCGGCCGATCCGGGCCGCGCGGCGGGCGATCTCGGACTCGTCGGCTCCGACGCAGAGGACCAGGGCGTTGGACCAGGTCATGGTGGCCGGGTCCCGTTCGATCCGCTCGCAGGCCTCGCGTACCCGGCCGAACTGGAGTGCGGTGAACTCCTCGTCCACGAAGGGCAGGTTGAACTCGTCGGCGTACGCGGCTGCCAACGCCGGGGTCCGCTTCGGGCCCTTGCCGCCGATCAGCACCGGCGGGCCGCCACGACGCCCATCGGTCTGCGTCGGCTTGGGCAGTGCCGGGGAGTCGGTGAGCCGGTAGTGGGTGCCGGAGAAGTCGTAGGTCTCCCCCACCGGCGTCGACCACAGGCCGGTGATCAGTTCGAGCTGCTCGCCGTACCGCTCGAACCGCTCGGCGGTGTCCGGGAACGGGATCCCGTACGACGTGTGCTCGGTCTCGAACCAACCGGCACCGATCCCGAACTCGACCCGTCCGCCGCTCATCTGGTCGACCTGGGCGACCTGGATCGCCAGCACGCCGGGGTGGCGGAAGGTGGCGCTGGTCATCATCGTGCCGAGGCGGATGCTGCTGGTGTCCCGAGCCAGGCCGGCGAGGGTGGTCCAGGCATCGGTCGAGCCCGGCAGGCCGTCGATCCCCATGGGTGAGTAGTGGTCGGAGCGGAAGAACGCCCCGAAGCCGAGCTCCTCCGCGGTCAGCGCCACTCGGAGGAGATCGTCGTAGGTGGCCCCCTGCTGGGGTTCGGTGAAGATGCGAAGGTCCATTGCTCCACCCTGCCAGCCGCACTGCGGGCCCGACGTTTCGGTGGTTCACGACGAGCGGGAACGACAGAAATGTCGGGCTCGGCGGTCACGACGCTTGCCACCGCAGGAACCGATCCCGCTGCCACGGGGCGAGGGCCCGGCGCAGCTCCACCGTGTGGGTCTCGGTCCACCATGGCGGCGGCGCGAGCGTCCAGTTGCGGGGCAACGCCTCGGCACGGCCACGGGCGTCCATGGTGCGCTGACGGAAGTCGGTGGTGTCACGCAGATCGCCGGCCGTCATCTCCACATATTCGAGGCCGTGGCGACGGAGGACCCCTTCCCGCCGGATGTCCTTCGCACGCTGGGGACCGGCGAGGTGCAACGCACCGTCGTACTCACCGCCGGTGCCGGTGTCGACGTCGAGCACGTCCGGCGTGCCGAGGAAGGTGCCATCGAGCGCGAACACCGGCTGGTTGCACACGACATTGGTGATGCCCATCGACCGCCAACAAAGCCGTAGGACCGTCTCCATCGGCGACCAGCAGTTCTCAACTGCGAGATCCACCGCCCTGTCCAGGCGCGTGACCCAACGTTGCCCGGTGAGCGAGTGCCGGAACGCCCGCAGTTCGGCGATGGACACGAGGTCGGCCGCGCAGGCACGGTCGACCATCGCAACGGCATCCTCCAGGGTCGTCGCATGACGCACGGCGAAACCCACTGAGGCGACATGGGCACTCAACGTCAGTCCGTCGAGCTCGACGGTCTCTCGGCGGAGATGGACCTCCTCGGTCGGGCGGATGCCCTCGCGACTGCGGATCACCGGTCCAGGCACGGCCAGGTCCACCGGGAGGTCGTGGCGCCCCCTCGTGCCGTCGAGATAGCGTGCTCCTGCCCACCTGAGTGCTCCCCACCCGGTAACGGCGCCACCCGCAGGAAGCAACGCGGCTGCGGTGACGATCCTCTGGTCAACCGCCAACGCCGGATCACGATCAACCGGGAGGTAGAGCCCCCGGGTGCCCGCCTCCCAGTGACGACCGCGGGCCTGTGCCGGCGTCGGACCGGTGACGCCACCAGGATCGATGGCGACCGGCCACATCAACCCGGGGCGCCGCGGGTCGACCGCGGGCGGGGTCATGTGGTGAGTCCGTGGCCGCATGACGACCATCGTGCGCGCGGCCGACGACGTCAGTAGCAGTCATCCACAGGTCCACGGCGTGACGGTCGTCCATCCCGACGTTTCGGTGGTTCACGACGAGCGGGAACGACAGAAACGTCGGGGTCGACAGTGGTAAGGCGATCAGGCGGCGCCGCAGGCGAAGACCCGCTCCCACCACACCACGGCGAACTTCCCGCGGTCCTCGCGGCGCACCTCGCGCCAGCGCTTCTCGCTGAATTCGGGGTAGTGGGTGTCGCCCGCGGGGGCGAGCGGGATCTCGGAGAGGATCTGCTCGTCGGCGTACGGCATCGCGGCGGCGTACACGTGCGCGCCACCGCCGATCATCACCTGCCGGTCGGCGGGCTGGTCCCGCAGGAGCTCGTCGGCGAGGTCGAGCGCCTCGGTGATCGAGTGCGCGATCCGCACACCGTCGGCGGTCCATTCGGGATCCCGGGTGAGCACGATCGTGGTGCGGCCCGGCAACGGTCGCCCGATGCCCTCGTGAGTGGTCCGGCCCATCACCAGGACGTGCCCCAGGGTGGTGGCCTTGAAGTGCGCGAAGTCCTCGGAGATCTTCCACGGGATGTCGGCGTCGGAGCCGATGACACCGTTCTCGGCGACGGCGGCCACCAAGGTGACCCGCCGTCCGGTGGGAGTGGTCATACAGCGATCGGCGCCTTGATCACCGGGTGCGGGTCGTAGCCCTCCACCGCGATGTCCTCGAGCTCGAACGCGTCGATCTCGGCGATCTCCGGGTTGAGCACCAGCCGCGGCAGCGGGCGTGGCTCCCGGGTGAGCTGCAGTCGCGCCTGGTCCAGGTGGTTGGTGTAGAGGTGCGCGTCGCCGAGGGTGTGCACGAAGTCACCGACCTCGAGACCGGCGACCTGGGCGACCATGTGGGTCAGCAAGGCGTAGGAGGCGATGTTGAACGGGACACCGAGAAAGACATCAGCGGAGCGCTGGTAGAGCTGGCAGCTGAGTCGCCCCCGACCGCCCTCGGTCGGCGCGACGTAGAACTGGAAGAGGCTGTGGCACGGCGGCAGCGCCATCTCGTCCACCTGGCTCGGGTTCCACGCAGAGACGATGTGCCGGCGGCTGTCCGGGTTGTCCCTGAGCTGCCCGATCACCTGCGCGAGCTGGTCGATGTGCCGGCCCTCGGGCGTCGGCCAGGAGCGCCACTGAGCGCCGTAGACCGGCCCGAGGTCACCGTTCTCGTCCGCCCATTCGTCCCAGATGGAGATGCCGCGCTCCTGCAGCCAGCGGACGTTCGTGTCGCCGCGCAGGAACCAGAGCAGCTCTCCGAAGACCGACCGGGTGTGCACCTTCTTCGTGGTCACGAGCGGGAACCCCTGGGTCAGGTCGAACCGCATCTGGTGGCCGAACACGCTCAGCGTGCCGGTGCCGGTGCGATCGCTCTTCTCGACGCCCTCGTCGAGGAGCCGCTGGACGAGATCGAGGTAGGCCTGCACGCTTCTCAGTTTAGTCGGACGAGAACGGTCGGGGTGCGAGGCTCACAGGTCGACCGTCCCGGTGATCGAGGTCCGGGTGGCGCCGCCGACCCAGATCACACCGTCGTCGTCGGTCTCCACCTGCACCCGGCCGCGTCGACCCAGCACCGTCCCCTGCGCGGCGATGTACGACGCCGGCAGCACGTGCCCGGCCAGCCACTGCGCGATCGAGGCATTGAGCGACCCGGTGACCGGGTCCTCGGCGATGCTC
This sequence comes from Nocardioides sp. BGMRC 2183, assembly GCA_008123405.1. Lineage (GTDB taxonomy): Bacteria > Actinomycetota > Actinomycetes > Propionibacteriales > Nocardioidaceae > Nocardioides. The sequence continues at coordinate 68,460 of VSSA01000001.1, read as the reverse complement.
AGCGCGGGCTCGCAGAACGCCCGCACCTCGATCGCGCACTCACTGCCCTCGGGGTGGGGTCCGACCACACCCACCTTCACCGGCATCGCAGCGTGGTCGGGACGCAGGGCCAGCACCTGCGCGGCCGAGCCCACCCGGATCCCGGCCCAGCCGGGACCGTTGTCCACCCATGCAGCGTCGAGGACCTCCTCGGGCCGCAGGCCCAACGCATCGGTCAGCGCGCTGAGCACCGACGGCTCGAGCGGACCGGAGCGGATCAGCGGCGGCGCGGCGAACGCGAGTCCGCCGTCGGTCCGGCGTAGCTGCACCAGCCCGGCGCCGCATTCCTGGACGGGTGCGTCGGCCTTCGTCGTACCGCCCGCGGCGAGCCAGGCGTGCGACGAGCCGAGCGTGGGGTGTCCGGCGAACGGCAGCTCGCCGCCCGGCGTGAAGATCCGCAGCCGGTAGTCGGCGGCCGGATCGGTGGGGCTGAGCAGGAAGGTCGTCTCGGACAGATTGGTCCAGCGGGCGAACGCGGCCATCTGGTCCTCGCCCAGGCCGTCCGCGTCGTGCACGACGGCGACTGGGTTCCCGCGCAGCGGCTCGGTGGAGAAGACGTCGACTTGCCGGAAGTCGCGCGTGCTCATGACGTCACCCAGCGCGATGCCGCCGTGCGTGTGGTGCGTGCATCGCAAGGCGGAGGAGGGACGCGGCCGTCAAGCGAAGCGGGCCGTCGACCGACGACAACGCAGCGAGGTGCGTGCCACGCGTGCGGCGTCACGCGCTGAGGGACATCGGGCCGTATACCTCGCGGTCGGCCTCGAGCAGGGTCACTGCGGCCACGCCGCCCTCGGCCAACTCGCTCCAGGTCTCCCCGATCCACGACTCTGCGTCGGCCTGGGTCGGGAAGCGCTGGTCGCCGTGGCTGGCGGCGAGCTCGGCGTCGAGCTCGACCTCGTTGCCGGCGTCGTCCTCGAATCGCCACTGCCAGGGTCGGTGCTCAGCCGCGGGGGCGCGGAAGGTGGCGGGCTGCTCGGGCAGGTTCATGAGTCCCTCACGGAGGTGTCGACGAATGGTGGCTTGGTGATCGCGAAGACCTCGCGGCGCCCCCGCACGTCGACAGAGACCTCCGCCTCGTCGGGCACGGTGGTGGCGACCAGCGCCAGCGCGATCCCCTTCTTCAGCGTCGGCGAGAAGGTGCCGGAGGTGACCTCGCCGAGCAGCACGTCCGGAGTCAGGCTGACCGACATGTGCGGCCTGGGGATCGCCCGACCGGTGGAGACCAGCCCGACGAGCTTGCGCCGAGGGCCCCGCTCGCGTTCGGCGACCACCACGTCGCGCCCCCAGAACGCTGGCTTCTTCCAACCGACCGCCCAACCGAGACGGGCCTCGTTGGGCGTGACCGCGACGCCGATGTCCTGGCCGTGCAGCGGGTAGCCCATCTCGGTGCGCAGGGTGTCGCGGGCGCCGAGGCCGCACGGGGTGATCGCCTGGTCCGCCCCGGCCGCCATGACTGCGTCCCAGACCGCGCCGGCCGCTGCGCTCGGCACGATCAGCTCGTAGCCGCGCTCACCTGTGTAGCCGGTCCGACACACGATCACCCGTTCGCCGTCCACGTCGGCGTCGACGAAGGTCAGGTAGTCGTGGCCGACCGGAAGGCCGGCGCCGCTCAGCACCGTGTCGCTGCCGGCACCCTGGACCGCGATCACCGCGTGGTCGGCGTGCTCGTCGGACACCTCCACCCCGTCCGGCGCAGCCGCTGCCAGCCTCGCGAAGACCTCGGCATTGTTCGCCGCGTTCGGGACCAGGAGCACGTCGTCGTCGCTGCGGTAGTAGCTGAAGATGTCGTCGACGATGCCGCCGGTCTCCTCGTCCAGGCAGAGCGTGTATTGTGCCCTGCCCGGCCCGATGCGGCCGAGATCGTTGCTCAGCGTGGCGTTGACGAAGTCCGCGGCGCCCGTCCCGCGGATCGCGATCTTGCCGAGGTGGGAGACGTCGAAGATGCCGACCCCGGTCCTCACCGCGGTGTGCTCGGCGACCACGCCGGCATACTCCAGCGGCATCGACCAACCGCCGAACTCGGCGAACTTGGCGCCCAGCGCCTCGTGTCGGTCGTGCAGCGGGGAGCGACGCAGGTCCATACCGCGAATCTATGCCATGGGTCCGACCAGTCTCCTGGCCCGGTGCGCTCCGAATGACGGATATCCTGCCGCGGTGACGACGTATGCCCTTCGCAGTGCCAGTCCCGCCAAGACCCGTGCCGAGGCGGTCGTCGTCGGGGTGGTTCCCGGCCCGGCGCTCGCGCCGGGGGCCGAGGACGTCGCAGCCGCCTACGGCCGCAAGCTGCGAGGGTTGCTCTCGACGCTGGAGGTGACCGGCAAGCCCGGTGAGATCGCCAAGGTGCCCAGCAAGGACGTGATCGGCTCGCCCCTGCTGGTCCTGGTCGGCCTGGGCGCCGACCCCACCCCCGCTGCGGTACGACGCGCCGCCGGCGCCGCCGCCCGGGCGGTCACGAACGCGGCGTCGGTCGCCCTCGCGCTGCCCGCTGACACTCCCGAGCTTGCGGCCGCCGCGATCGAGGGCTATCGACTCGGTGGCTACACCTTCACCTCGTTCCGCTCCGCCCCCGCCGAGAGCGCGGCCCCGGCCGAGCTGGTGCTCCTCTCGCCCGCGGCACGACGCAAAGAGGTCGTCGCCGCTGTCGAGGAGGCGCAGGTCATCGCGGACGCCGTGATCGGGGTGCGGGACTGGGTCAACACGCCACCGGCACACCTGACCCCGCCGACCTTCGCGGAGGAGATCACAGCAGCGGCGAAGGCGGTCAACAAGGCACTCGGCAAGGGAGCGGCGAAGGTCGAGGTCTCGGTCCTCGACGAGGAGGAGCTGGCCGCGCTCGGCTGCGGGGGCACCCTCGCGGTCGGCGGCGGGTCGGCCGCTCCCCCGCGGATCGTCGAGCTCCGCTACCGACCGGCGGACGCGAACGGCCACGTCGCGCTCGTCGGCAAGGGCATCACCTACGACTCCGGCGGTCTGAGCATCAAGCCCGCCACCAGCATGACCTCGATGAAGGAGGACATGGCCGGCGCCGCCGGTGTGGTCCAGGCGGTCCTGACCGCGGCGCGACTCGGGCTGCCGGTCCAGGTCTCCGCCTTCGTCGGGCTGGCCGAGAACATGGTGAGTGGCTCGTCCTACCGTCCCGGCGACGTGGTCACGATCTACGGCGGCACCACGGTGGAGATCGCCAACACCGACGCCGAGGGCAGGTTGGTGCTGGCGGACTGTCTGGTGCGTGCCGCCGAGGCCGAACCCGACGTGGTGGTCGACATCGCCACGCTGACCGGCCACATGGTCCTCGCGCTGGGCGAGAAGCTGGCCGGCGTCCTCGGCGACGACGCGACCGTGGCCGAGGTGCTGGCAGCCGGCGAGGCAGCAGGCGAGGACGCCTGGCCGATGCCGATCCCGGAGTTCATGGAGACCCGGATCCACTCCAGCACCATCGCCGACCTCTCCCAGCACGACTGGATCCGCTGGGGCGGCGGGCTCTTCGCGGCCGCGTTCCTGCGGGAGTTCACGGCAGGTCTGCCGTGGGCCCATCTCGACATCGCCGGCCCGACGTTCAACAAGGGTGGCGCGGCCGGACACCTCACCGCCGGCGCGACCGGTTATGGCGTGACCACGCTGGTGGAGTTCCTGCGGGCGCGGTCGGCGGGCGTCGTACCGGAGTCGGTGTCGGGGGACGCAGGGGCTACAACCCCTGCTGCTTCCTGAGCGCCTTCTGCCGGGAGTTGTAGTCCCGCATCCGCTGCGGCACGCCGACGACTGCGGCGTCGTAAGACGGGATCTGGTGGCGGTTGCAGAACTGGTGCGCCCACTGCGCACCGGGCACCCGCCGTCGGGTCCACTCACCGTCGTGTGCAACCAGCAGCAGGGTGACCTCGCTGACCGCGGTGCGCGGCTCCACGAACCCCTCCACCCCGCGGCGCGCCACGAGCCAGTTGTGCAGATGCTCCTCATCGGCCCGGTCGGCTCCCCGTACTCGGGTCGAACCGGTCCGTGCGGCATCACGCACCGGACCACTCATCCGTGGCCCGCGTCGGAACCGGTCGAACAAACCCATGGTCCCAGTGTGCCCGACAGCCGCGCATCACCGCCGCCAGATCGCCCAACGGGCTACCGATGAGTCACTTCGGCACGCGGGACGGGTCGTTGCCCGCGGTGCGGGCGAGGGTGCAAGGATGGGTCACGTGGTCGACGTTCTGATCCTCGGTGCGGGGTCCGGCGGCTATGCCTGCGCGCTCCGGGCCGCCCAGCTCGGACTGACGGTCCAACTCGTCGAGGCCGACCGGCTCGGCGGCACCTGCCTGCACGTGGGGTGCATCCCCACCAAGGCACTGCTCCATGCCGCCGAGGTCGCCGACTCGGCTCGCGAGGCCGAGCAGTTCGGGGTGCGCGCCAGCTTGGAGGGCATCGACGCACCGGGTGTGGTCACCTACGCCGATGCGGTGGTCGGCCGCTTGCACAAGGGACTCACCGGCCTGATCAAGAGCCGCGGCATCGAGGTCGTCGAAGGTCGCGGTCGCCTCACCGGCCCACGCGAGGTCACCGTCGAGACCGCCGCCGGCCAGCGCACACTGACCGGCGACCACATGGTCCTCGCCACCGGTTCCGAGCCTCGGCTGATCCCTGGTGTCGAGGTCGACGGCGAGCACATCCTGACCTCCGAGCACGCGCTGCGACTGGACCGCGTCCCGAAGTCGGCGATCGTCCTGGGCGGCGGCGTCATCGGCTGCGAGTTCGCCAGCGTCTGGCGCAGCTTCGGCGCCGAGGTGACCGTCGTCGAGGCACTCCCCCGGCTGCTCGCCGGCGAGGACGAGGACGCATCGGCGGCGCTCGCACGGGCATTCCGCAAGCGAGGCATCGCCGCCCGCACCGGCACACCGGTCACCGGCGCAGGTGCGGAGGATGCCGGAGTCACGGTGAGGCTGGAAGGCGGCGAGGAGCTGCGTGCCGAGGTCCTCCTGGTCGCGGTGGGACGCGGACCGCGCACGGCCGGCCTCGGGTACGACGAACAGGGCATCGCGATCGAACGCGGATTCGTCACCGTGGACGAACGACTGCGCACCAGCGCCGAGAACGTCTGGGCGGTCGGCGACATCACCCCCGGACTCCAGCTCGCGCACCGCGGATTCGCCCACGGCATCTTCGTCGCCGAGGAGATCGGGGGCCTGCGGCCGGCACCGATCGACGATCTCGCCGTACCCCGGATCACCTACACGCGGCCCGAGGTGGCCTCCGTCGGCCTCACCGAGGCGGCGGCACGCGAGCGGCACGGCGACGCGGTGCAGACGCTCACCTACGACCTCGGCGGCAACGGGCGCAGCCAGATCCTGAAGACCCAGGGCCTGGTGAAGCTGGTGCGGCTGGTCGACGGACCGGTGATCGGCGTGCATCTGGTCGGTGACCGGGTGGGCGAGCTGATCGGCGAAGCCCAGCTGATCTACGGCTGGGACGCCCACCCCGAGGACGTGGCACCGCTCATCCATGCGCACCCCACCCAGAACGAGGCTCTCGGCGAGGCGCACCTCGCACTCGCCGGCAAGCCGCTCCACAATCACGGTTGACCGACAACGGTCGACCAGCATCACCCAGCAGCACCACCTGTACGGCAAACATCCGTCCACGAAGTAGAGAAGCGAAGTCGAGGAACCCATGGCCACCGAAGTCCCCCTCCCGGCACTCGGGGAGTCCGTCACCGAAGGCACCGTCACCCGCTGGCTCAAGCAGGTCGGCGACTCCGTCGAGGTCGACGAGCCGCTGCTCGAGGTCTCCACCGACAAGGTCGACACCGAGATCCCCTCGCCGGTGGCCGGCACCCTGCTCGAGATCAAGGCTGACGAGGACGACACCGTCGAGGTCGGTGCCGTGCTCGCGGTGATCGGCGACTCGAACGAGGCGTCCTCCGGCGGCGACGCGCCCGCAGAGGAGCCGCCGGCGGAGGAGGAGCCCGCTGCGGAGGAGCCCGCGCAGGAGTCCGCTGAGGCCGCGCCGGCCGCCGAGCCCGAGCCCGAGCCCGCGAAGGCCAGCCAGCAGTCCGGGTCGTCCGGCGGCGACGGCACTCCGGTGACGCTCCCCGCGTTGGGCGAGTCGGTGACCGAGGGAACGGTCACCCGCTGGCTCAAGCAGGTCGGCGACTCCGTCGAGGTCGACGAGCCGCTGCTCGAGGTCTCCACCGACAAGGTCGACACCGAGATTCCCTCGCCGGTCGCTGGCACCCTGCTCGAGATCAAGGCAGCCGAGGACGAGACGGTCGAGGTCGGCGCCGAGCTTGCCGTCATCGGCAGTGGTGCGCCGACCAAGGAGGAGGCGCCGGCACAAGAGAAGGCGCCTGAGCCTGAGCCCGAGCCCGAGCCCGAGCCCGAGCCGGCGAAGCCTGCCGCACCGGCACCCAAGCCCGCCGAGAGCAAGCCGGCCGAGAGCAAGCCCGCCGAGAGCAAGCCGGCCGAGAGCAAGCCGGCCGAGAGCATGCCCGCCGAGAGCAAGCCGGCTCCTGCCCCGGCCGCTCCCTCCGGCGACGGCCCGGGCTACGTCACCCCACTGGTCCGCAAGCTCGCCGGTCAGCACGGCGTGGACCTCGCTTCGGTGAGCGGCACCGGCGTCGGCGGCCGGATCCGGAAGCAGGACGTGCTGGACGCGGCAGCCGCACAGAAGACCGCAGCTGCGGCACCCGCGGCGACCGCCCCCAGCCCGACGAGCGCCCCGGCCGCCGCGCCGGCGGCTCCCTCGCCGTTGCGCGGGCAGACCGTCAAGGTCAGCCGGCTGCGCAGGATCATCGCCGACCGGATGGTGGAGTCGCTGCAGACCGCGGCGCAGCTCACCCAGGTCGTCGAGATCGACGTCACCAACGTGGCGCGGCTGCGCGCGGCGAAGAAGGAGGACTTCCTGGCCCGGGAAGGGGTCAAGCTGTCCTACCTGCCGTTCTTCGCCAAGGCGGCGATCGACGCGTTGAAGGCACACCCGAGCCTCAATGCCACGATCGACACCGAGAAGGGCGAGATCACCTACTACGACGTGGAGCACCTCGCGATCGCGGTGGACACGGAGAAGGGCTTGATCACCCCGGTCATCAAGCACGCCGGTGATCTGTCGATCTCGGGTCTGGCCAAGAAGATCGCCGACACCGCGCAGCGCACCCGGACCAACAAGATCGGACCGGACGAGCTCTCCGGCGGCACGTTCACGATCACCAACCTCGGCAGCGTCGGCGCGCTGTGGGACACCCCGATCATCAACCAGCCGCAGGTCGCGATCCTCGGCCCGGGCTCGGTGGTCAAGCGTCCGGTGGTGATCGACGACCCCGACCTCGGCGAGACGATCGCCGTGCGGCACATGGTCTACTTCGCGCTCACCTACGACCACCGCCTGGTCGACGGCGCGGACGCCGGCCGCTTCCTGCAGGAGGTCAAGAAGCGCCTGGAGTCCGGTCAGTTCGAGGTCTGACCGGCACGGATCCGCGCGCTGGGCTTGCCCAGGAGCCGGCCAGTGGCAGTGTGGAGCGCATGACACAGCTCCACGTCGCCCTGGCCGGCTCGTCCGGTTTTCTCGGCACCCATCTGCGCCAGGAGCTGGAACGGCGCGGGCACGGGGTGACCGCGCTGGTACGACGTGAGGCGCGCGGACCACAGGAGTCGTCCTGGGATCCCACGACAGGGGTGATCGACCCCGACGTGATCGGCGCGGCCGATGTCGTCGTCAACCTGGCCGGCTCTCCCCTGCTCGGGAATCCGCACTCCCGTCGCTGGGCCCGCGAGCTCGAGGAGAGCCGGGTCTCGACGACACGGCTGCTCGCCGAGACCGTCGCCGCGGTGGCCACGCCACCGGCCTTCCTCGCCGGCAACGGCATCAGCTGGTACGGCGACCACGGCGACGCCGATCTCACCGAGGAGGCGGACACCCGGGGTCATGCACTGCTCACCCGGGTGACGCGCGCATGGGAGGCAGCAGCGCGTCCCGCGGTGGCTGCCGGCGCCCGGGTCTGCGTGCTGCGCACCGCCCCGGTGATGGATCGACGCAGCCCTCCGCTCTCCCAGCTCCGGCTCCTCTTCCGCGCCGGACTCGGCGGGAGACTCGGATCGGGCGAGCAGTACATGCCGATGATCAGCCTGCGTGACTGGGTCGGCGCGGTCGCCTTCCTCGCCGAGCACTCGATCGCCGCCGGCCGGTTCAATCTCTCCACCGAGCACGCACCGACCAACCGGGAGTTCACCCAGGAGCTCGCCGCGCAGCTGCACCGACCCGCCATCGCCGCCGTGCCGTCGGTCGTCCTCGGCACCGCTGCCGGGCCGATGGCGCCCGAGCTGCTCGGCTCGGTCCGCGCTGTACCGGCGGCGCTGCTCGAAGCCGGCTACCGGTTCGCCGACCCGGACGTGACCTCGGTGCTCGCCTCGGGGCTGGCCGGGCTCGACGCCGACTCTGCGCCCCCGTCGTAGACCTCGCTCACACGCCACTGGCCGTGGCGTCGCACGAAGGTGAGGCGGCGGGTGCTGATCCGGTCCTGCGGGAGCATCCGACGCCCTCCGCGGCCGACCGCGACCGCCCCGACCAGGCGGTCGGTGACCACGAGCACGATCCGGCGCTCGGTGCGAGTCCGCAGCTCCACGCCCATGACCTGCATCCGCATGCCGTGGACGCGGAGCCCGCGAGAGCGCCAGGACCGCAGCATCGCGACGTCGCGGGCGCCGGACCGCGAACCCGGGAGGTAGAGGCGCTGCAGGGCTGGCGGGGAGCCTCGCGCCCAGGCGCTGGCGCGGGCCGCATCCCAGTTGCGCAGCACGGTCAGCGAAGCGACGGCCCCGCGGACGTCCAGCCCGTCGACGGCACGCGGGGCGATGCTCGCGGCGGCCCGGTCGGGCTCCGGCGGCGCCGCGACCGGACTGGCCCGGTCGCGGCTGACCGCGAGCACCAGCGCCACGGTGGCGAGCACCACCCCGATCGTGACCGTCACCATCAGGACGGCACCGTGCCGTGGACCCGTGAACGCCATGGCACAGTCCTACGGTGATGGAGCCGTTCGCGCATCCGCTCATCCACAGGCAGGGCGCCCTCCGGTGCGGAGTAGGGTCGCAACGTGACGTCGTTGGAGTTCGCAGAGCTCGGGTCGGTCGACTATCTCACCGCCTGGGACCGACAGCGTGAAGTGCACGCCGAAGTCGACGCCGGGGGTCCGGGCCGGGTGCTGCTGCTGGAGCACCCGCCGGTCTTCACGGCCGGCAAGCGCACCGAGCCGCACGAGAAGCCGCTGGACCCGGGCGGAGCCGACGTGATCGACGTGGACCGCGGCGGCAAGATCACCTTCCACGGTCCCGGTCAGCTGGTCGGCTACCCGATCGTCCGCCTGCCCAGCCACGTCAAGGTGGTCGACTACGTGCGCCGTGTCGAGGAGGCGCTGATCGCGGTCTGCGCGGAGTTCGGTGTCGCCACCGCCCGGGTCCCCGGCCGCAGCGGGGTCTGGTTGCGGGCCGACGACAAGGGCCCGGAGCGCAAGATCGCGGCACTCGGCATCCGGGTCAGCCGCGGCATCACCATGCACGGGTTCGCCCTCAACTGCGACGTCGACCTCGGCTGGTATGAACGGTTCGTGCCGTGCGGCATCTCCGACGCCGGCGTGACCTCGCTCAGCGCCGAGCTCGGTCGCGACGTCACCGTCGCCGCCGCCATCGACCCGGTACGACGCCACCTGGGCGACCTGCTCGCCTGGGCGTCGTACCAGCCGACGCCGGACTACGACCCGCGTCCGGACCCGGCGAAGCAGCCGCGGGTGCAACTGATCCGCCCCGGCGCCTGACGCCGCCGCCGGTTTCCGGCGTGTCCACGGTCCGACGAGCCGGACAGCGTGGTCAGATCTTCTGTTCTCACGGGGCGTGGCGCGCGCCCGGACGACGGAAGGCACACGTTGAGCGAGCTGGTGATCGAGACGAGTGGTCTGCGCAAGGAGTACCGCAGTCGGCGCGGCGGGCTGCAGGTGGCAGTCGAGGACCTCGACCTGGCGGTGCCGGCGGGCGGCGTGCACGGCTTCCTCGGCCCGAACGGCTCCGGGAAGACCACCACCATCCGGATGCTGCTCGGCCTGGCCCGTCCCACCCGCGGATCGATGCGGCTCTTCGGCGAGCCGGTGCCGCACCGGCTGCCGCGGGTGATCGATCGGGTCGGCGCGGTCGTGGAGTCGCCGAAGTTCTCGCCGAACTTCTCCGGCCGCCGCAACCTCGGGCTCCTGGCCGGTGCGCTGGGTGCGCCCGCGGACCGGGTCGACGCAGCGCTGGAGACCGTCGGGCTGACCGGCCGGGACACCGACCGCTACAAGGGCTACTCACTGGGGATGAAGCAGCGGCTGGCGATCGCCGCGACCCTGCTGAAGCAGCCGGACCTGCTGATCCTCGATGAGCCGACCAACGGACTCGACCCGGCCGGCATCCGGGAGATCCGGGAGACCATCAGGGGATTGGGCGCCGCCGGCGTCACCGTGCTGCTGAGCTCGCACATCCTGGCCGAGGTCCAGCAGGTCTGCACCTCGGCGACGATCATCGGCAACGGGCGGCTGTTGGCCTCCGGCCGGGTCGAGGAGCTCCTCGGCGCCACCACCGCGTTCCGGGTCGGCGTGCCCGACGCCGAAGCCGCGGTGACGCTGCTGCGCCGGTCCGGCCTGTCCGCCACGCTGGACGACCCTGGGTCGGGCACCGTGCGAGTGGAGACCGACGACCCGGCCTCGATCACCCGTGCCCTCGGCGAGGCCGGGCTCTGGCTGAGTGAGCTCACCCCGTTGCGAGCGGACCTGGAGTCGTTCTTCCTCGATCTCACCGCCGGTGAGCATCTCGGCGCCGAGCGCGGGGAGGCCCGATGATCCGCCTGCTGAGAGTCGAGCTGGCCCGGCTCCTCGCCCGCCGCGCAGTCCTCGTGCTGCTCGCCGCGGCGATCGTGATCCCCACCGTGATCGGCGTGGCGCGGGTGCTGGAGACGCAGCCGCCCTCGACCGAGGAGGTCGCCGCCGCCGAGCAACAGGCAGCCGAGGAGGCCGACCGCCGCTACATCCAACGCGAGCTGCAGCGCTGTGTCGACAGGCCCGGGCGCTACGGCGTCGCCAACGCCGAGGACGCGCAGCAAGCCTGCGAAGAGGCGGTGCTTCCCCGCGCAGACTGGTACCTCTGGTACGAACCGCTCACGCTGACCGAGGAGCGCGTAGGCGGCGGGATTGCGGTGGTCGTGGTGCTGTCGATGCTGATGCTCCTGGTCGGCACCACGTTCGCCGGCCACGACTGGGCCAGCGGTTCGATGAGCAACCAACTGCTCTTCGAACCGCGCCGGCTGCGCGTGTGGGCCGCGAAGTCAGTCGTGGTGACCGCAGTTGCCGGCCTCGCCGCGGCGCTGGTGACCACCGGCTTCTGGTTGGCCCTCACCGCAGTGGTCGACGGTCGTGGTGGTGATGCCGCCCGAGCAGTGGTCCTGGACTCGCTGCAGATGGGCTGGCGCGGCGCTGCGGTGGCTGCAGGCACGGCGCTGGTCGGGTTCGCCCTAGCGATGCTCTTCCGCAGCACGGTCGCTGCACTCGGCGTGGTCGCAGCCGTCGCGATCGCTGGCGGCATCGTGCTCGCCGTCGTCGGCGTGGGCTGGGCCTGGGACCCCTCCCTCAACGCGCTGGCGGTCGTGCAGGACGGCGCGACGTACTGGGTCACGGCGGCCTGCCCGGACGGCACCCCGGGCTGTGAGGTCGAGCGGGTGCTTCCGCTGTGGCGCGGGGTCACGGTGCTGGGCGGCGGGCTGGTGGTCGCCGTCCTGGCGTCGGTCCTGTCGTTCGCCCGGCGCGACGTGCCCTGACGGGCAGCGCGTCAGTACCCGTGGGTAGTTCCTCGAATGGGGTCGCCGCACGCCCGCGAGTAGGGTGGAGCCTGTGAGTGCACCCGCTCCCGAAGGCCGCAAGCTGCTTCGTCTCGAGGCCCGAAACGCGCAGACCCCGATCGAGCGCAAACCGGAGTGGATCAAGACCCGGGCGAAGATGGGCCCGCAGTATCGCGAGCTGCAGAACCTGGTGAAGTCCGAGGGGCTGCACACCGTGTGCCAGGAGGCCGGCTGCCCCAACATCTTCGAGTGTTGGGAGGACCGCGAGGCCACCTTCCTCATCGGTGGCGACCAGTGCACCCGACGCTGCGACTTCTGCCAGATCGACACCGGCAAGCCGCAGCCGCTGGACCGCGACGAGCCGCGCCGCGTGGCCGAGTCGGTGCAGCAGATGGAGCTGCGCTACGCCACCATCACCGGCGTCGCCCGCGACGACCTCGTCGACGGCGGCGCCTGGCTCTACGCCGAGACCGTGAAGCAGATCCACGAGCTCAACCCCGACACCGGGGTGGAGAACCTGATCCCCGACTTCAACGGTGACCCCGGCCTGCTCCGCGAGGTGTTCGAGTCGCGCCCGGAGGTGCTGGCCCACAACGTGGAGACGGTGCCGCGGATCTTCAAGCGGATCCGTCCCGCGTTCCGCTACGACCGCTCTCTGAACGTGCTCACCCAGGCCCGCGAGTTCGGACTGGTCACCAAGTCGAACCTGATTCTCGGCATGGGCGAGACCCGCGAGGAGATCTCCCAGGCCATCCGGGACCTGTACGACGCCGGCTGCGAGCTGCTCACCATCACCCAGTACCTGCGGCCCAGCGTGCGCCACCACCCGGTCGAGCGGTGGGTCAAGCCGCAGGAGTTCGTCGAGCTCCGCGACGAGGCGATGGAGCTGGGTTACGCCGGTGTGATGTCCGGACCGCTGGTCCGTTCGTCGTACCGCGCCGGTCGGCTGTACCGTCAGGCGATGGATGCGCGCGCCGCTCAGGCGAGCGCCTGATCCGCACTCGTTCATATCCAGGTCCCGACGACCGGATCCGCTGAGAAGGAAGCAACCGCCCCACCGCCATGGCAGAGAAGAAGAACACCCCCACGGATCCGTCGACGATGAGCCGCCGTCGCCAGATCGTCGAGACGTTCAAGATGTCCAAGCAGGTCGACCCTGCTCTGGGCTGGTGGATGCTGGGGGCGTTCGTCGTCTTCGGCGGGGTCGGCTTCGGCATCTTCTCGCTGCTGCCCGGCTCGGGCGTGCTCAAGCTGATCATGTCAATCGTCGGTGCGCTGCTGATCGGCCTGCTCGCGACCATGATCGTCTTCAGCCGTCGGGCCCAGAAGGCTGCCTACGCCCGCCTCGACGGGCAGGTCGGTGGCGGCGCGAGGGCGCTGACCATGCTGCGTCGTGGCTGGAAGGTCGAGGAGGTCATCGCCTTCAACAAGCAGCAGGACATGGTGCACCGCGTGGTCGGGCCTCCGGGGATCGTGCTCGTCGGCGAGGGCAACGCCAACCGCCTCAAGCCGCTGATGGCCGGCGAACGCAAGAAGCACGAGCGGGTCGCCGCGGACTATCCCGTACACGAGGTCGTGGTCGGGAACGGTGAAGGCGAGGTGCCGCTGCCGAAGCTGGTGCGCCACGTGCAGAAGCTCGGCCGCCAGGTGAAGCCCGGAGAGATCACCGAGCTGTTGAGTCGCCTCCGCGCGCTCGACGCGCAGCGTCCCAAGGTGCCGCTGCCGAAGGGCCCGGTGCCGACCAGCATGAAGGGCATGCGCAACAACATGCGCGGTCGCTGAGGCGACCTCGGCGGGCAGTCAGCCGGCCGCGACCAGGCTGCGGAACGTCTCGTTCGTGACGGTCGCGGTGTCGGCCACCATGTCGTGCAGGCCGCGTCCGTTCGGGCGGAACACCAACGGCGGAATCACCAGCGCGACCATCACCTGCCTCAGCAGCAGTTTGAGCGGGTTCATCGGACGGATGCGTCCGTCCACCGGCACCACCCGCAGGCCGGTGACCAGCTTGCCGAACGAGCCGCCGACCAACCAGGTGAGCAACGCGGACTCGAGCACGTAGACGCCAAGCGTGTACGCCGAGGCGACCGAGCCCGGTTCGCTGTACTCGTCCAAGCCGACGAACGCGACGACCACCAACGTGGAGACGGTCCAGTCGACGATCAGGGCAACGATCCGGCGACCCCAGGAGGCGGTGGGCAGTTCGGTCTCGGGCACGGCACCAGCCTAGGGGCGTGGCTCCTCACCCGCCGCGCCGACCGGGACCTGTGACCAGAAACCCGGTATCTCGGCATCTTGTTACATTGGCGAAACAATTCAGTCATGGGTGGGAAACTGCTCGTTCGGTAGGTTCAGGCAAGCGGTACGGCGCAGTGGCGCGCCACTCCCCGCCGCGAACGATCACCTGGTCTGACTGGTGGCTGGCACCCGAGTAGCCAGCCAAGGAGGAACGAATGTTCAACAACAGCGAAGAACTGCTGAAGTTCATCGCCGATGAGGGTGTCGAGATGGTCGACGTCCGTTTCTGCGACCTGCCCGGCGTCATGCAGCACTTCACCGTTCCGGTGTCGTCCTTCGACCAGTCGGTGTTCGAGGATGGCCTCGGCTTCGACGGTTCCTCGATCCGCGGCTTCCAGGCGATCAACGAGTCGGACATGTCGCTCTTCCCCGACCCGACCACGGCGTACCTCGACCCGTTCCGCAAGTCCAAGACGCTGAACGTCAACTTCTTCATCCACGACCCGATCACGGGCGAGCCGTACTCGCGCGACCCGCGCAACATCGCGAAGAAGGCACTGGCCTACCTCTCCAGCACCGGGCTCGCCGACACCGCCTTCTTCGCGCCCGAGGCCGAGTTCTACATCTTCGACAACGTCCGGTACTCCACCGACGTGAACGAGGGCTTCTATCACATCGACTCCGTCGAGGGCTGGTGGAACTCCGGCAAGGACGACGGCGACAACAAGGGCTACAAGACCCGTCTCAAGGGCGGCTACTTCCCGGTCGAGCCCTACGACCACTACAGCGACCTGCGTGCCGACATGGTCAAGAACCTGGAGGCCTGCGGTCTGCTGGTCGAGCGCGCGCACCACGAGGTCGGCACCGCTGGTCAGGCCGAGATCAACTACAAGTTCGACACGCTGCTGCGCGCCGCCGACGACGTGATGAAGTTCAAGTACCTCATCAAGAACACCGCGTGGGAGCAGGGCAAGTCCGTCACCTTCATGCCGAAGCCGATCTTCGGCGACAACGGCTCGGGCATGCACGTGCACCAGTCGCTGTGGAAGGACGGCTCGCCGCTCTTCTACGACGAGACCGGGTACGGCGGTCTCTCCGACATGGCCCGCTGGTACATCGGTGGCATCCTCAAGCACGCCCCGGCCGTGCTGGCCTTCACCAACCCGACCGTGAACTCCTACCACCGCCTGGTGCCCGGCTACGAGGCTCCGATCTCGCTGGTCTACTCCTCGCGGAACCGCTCCGCCTCGGTGCGCATCCCGATCACCGGCACCAACCCGAAGGCGAAGCGGGTCGAGACCCGGTTCCCCGACCCGTCGGCGAACCCCTACCTCGCCTTCTCCGCGCTGATGCTCGCGGGCCTCGACGGCGTCCAGAACAAGATCGAGCCGCCGGCCCCGATCGACAAGGACATCTACGAGCTCCCGCCGGACGAGATGGCCGAGATCGACCAGGTGCCGACCAGCCTCGACGCCGTGCTCGACGCCCTCGAGGCCGACCACGACTTCCTCACCGTCGGCAACGTCTTCACCCCGGACCTGATCGAGACCTGGATCTCGTACAAGCGGGAGAACGAGATCGCGCCGGTGCAGCTGCGGCCGCACCCGCACGAGTTCGAGCTGTACTACGACATTTAGGTCGTAATCTGATCAAGTTACTCTTGATTGATCCGATGGCCCCGGGCGTTCCGGGGCCATCGGCAATTTCGTGAGGCGATCAGGATGGAACGGTTGCGCCCCGCCGGGCGTTGCGGCGACTCCCGTTGAGCATGTCGTTGAAACGATCGATCGCCCAGATCGTCCGGAGTCCGGGACGGCCCATCATCATCGGCCGCGGGAACCGGGGCTTGTCGTGCCACAGCGTCCGCAGGTCCTCGTGCAGCTCACCGTCGACGATCGCGTCCGCGATGAGCGTTCCGACGTACGGCGCCTGGGCGAGCCCGTGGCCGTTGCAGGCGATCGAGTAGTGGATGTTGTCGCCGATCCGGCCTGCGAGTGGCAGCCAGGACGAGGTGATCGCGATCCATCCGCCCCACGCCCGGTCGACCGCGACGTCGGCGAGCGACGGGAACCGGCGGGCGAAGGCACCGGCCAGCTCCTCGACCAGGCCGGGGTCGGGCGTCTTGTCCGGGAGCGGGTAGCTGGTGCCGCGTTCGAGTCGTCGGACACCGAAGACGATGGTGTTGCGCGGCGTGAGGCGGTAGTTCTCCATGATCGCGTGCTGGGTGACCAGGCCCATCCCGCTGGTCCAGCCGAGGGCGGCGATCCGCGCGGGGTCGATCGGCTCGGTCTCCACCTCGATCACGTAGATGGGCACGGACAAGTGCTTCGGGGTGATGTCCCACTCGCCGGCGAACGCGTTCGTCGCGAGTACGACGTGGTCCGCGAGGACCCGGCCGCGCGGTGTGGTGACGACGACCTGGCCACCTTCCCGTACGACGTCGGTGACCCTGGTCTGCTCGAAGACCTGCGCGGCGGAGTCGAGCAGGACCCGGCGCATGCCGAGACTGAACTTGCCCGGGTTCATCCGGCCGCCGATGGTCTCGCGCATGCCGCCGACGAGCCCGCGCGGGATGCCGAGCTCCTCGGCGGTGCCCACTTCGACGTGTCCGCCGGCGCGGGTGACGATATTCGCGACCCGCCGCACGCGGCCCATCTGTCCGCGCGAGACTGCGGCGAACGCGTTGCCCGTCGGCTCGTACTCGCAGTCGATGTCGTGCTTGGCGATGAAGTCCTCGACGTGATGGGCGGCGTGCTCGGCGAGCCGCATCATGCCCGGCATCTTCTTGCGTGAGAGCAGGTTGAGCAGCTGGAGGTCGCCGCCGGGTGCGCCGGCCAGCTGGCCGGCGTTGCGCGAGCTGGAGCCGTGGCCGCAGAACTCCGCCTCCACCAGCACGACGTCCTGTCCGCGCTGCGCGAGCCGCAGCGCGGTCGACATCCCGCCGATGCCACCGCCGATGACGGCGACCTGACAGGTCACCTTGCCTTCGACGGCAGGCCGGAGGTCCGTGGGCGCTTCGACCCAACCGCTGAAAGACTCGTAGGTAACGCTGTGGGTCCTCATGCCCGCACCGCCTTGCGGTGGTCGTCAGCCGGCGCGACGCCCGTCGCCTTGTTGTGGTCGTCGAGTGCCTGATATGCGAATAGGTAGGTGAGCATCTGCAGGCCCCACACGGTGAGTGCGAACGTGTAGAAGAGCGCGCGGTCCTCGAGCGGGTCGACCGAGGCAGGCAGCGGAAAGAAGTCGTAGGTCAACGCGATGGCCGTCGCCGCGAGGCTGACCGCGAGGGTCGCGGCCGCGACCCGGGTGGCCCCGATGTCCCACAGCCGCTTCACGACATAGAGGAGGAACGCCAGGGTCAGCAGGTTCACGACGAGGTAGAACGTCGCCGGGCCCTGGTGCAGAAGGAAGTCTCCGTTCTCGTCGACGTGGGAGCGGTACTCCGGCTGGGCCAAGTAGAGCCCGCATCCGATCGCGAGGGCGAAGATGCCGAGCTCGACCGCGAGGCTCGCCTTGTAGCGGTGGGTGACGGCCATCATGCCGACCACCAGCAGCAGCGTGATCCCGATCGACCGGGAGAAGGCGTCGAGGAAGAACGCGAACGCATATTGGCCGCTGGAATCGCCGCCCTCGGGGTCGTCCGCGAAGCGCAACGCCCAGATCAGGAAGTTGGTGCCGGACGTGGCGACGATGAACCACTCGATGCCGAGCAGGTAGTTGCGGTGGTGCTTGATGAAGCGCCAGCCCGCCCAGTAGCCGCACACGATCATGACCAGGTCGGCGACCAGGAAGGTCAGGTCGTAGATGTCTTCTTTCATGTCAGTTCCTCCAGATACGAAATTGGAGCGGGTCACGCCGCGAGCGAGGCGTCGCGGCGTCGGGAACGATGAGCCGAGACCCCGAGGGTTAGAAGGACGGAGAGCGTCAGCCCGCCCGCGAGCCAGTAGCCCGCTCCGTAGAGGCTCTCCGCGGCCACCTCGAGGGTGGTGCCGGGCACGGGCACCAGCGAGACACTGAGGTCGGCGCTGACCAACGCGGTACCGAAGGCGAAGCCGACGGCCAAGAAGACGCCGGCCACGCCCGTCGCCATTCCTGCCTTCTCCTCAGAGACGGCGAGTTGCACCACTGCGAATCCGGCCGCGTATCCGATGCTGCAGCCGAGACCGATCAGCGCTGCACCCACCAGGTAGTGCCAGGGCCGGTCGTGCGCGAGAGCGAGCCAGGTCAGGCCGGTGACATTGATGAGTGCACCGCTGACGAGCACAGGGACCACGCGACCGGTGTTGACGGGTCCGTCGACGATCACTCCACCGACGACGAAGGTGAGCGCGAAGGGCAGCATGAGCCAACCTGTTTCGAGTGCGCTCAGGCCAAGGCCGTAGGCGTCGGCAGGGCGCAGTGCCTCCGGGACGATCTGGGCGTAGGTGCTGACAAGAAGCAGGAACGCCGAGTTGACGGCCGCGAACAGGGCGATGCAGATGCACGCAGCGCTCACGAGCGGCGCCTTCATCAGGGCGACGTCGAACACCGCGGTGGACGATCGACGCTCGACCCGGAACCAGGCGATGCCTCCCACCACGCCCAGCGCCAGCGGGATCAGCGCGGCCGTTCCCCACACCAGACCCTGGGTGAGCGTCAACAGGATCGCCGCCACCCACGCGATCATCCAGATGGTGCCGACGACGCCGATACGGCCGGTACGCACGGCCGGCGGCGCGTGCGGGATGAGCAGATAGGACGCGAGCGTGGTCACCGCACCGACGACGGCCAGCACCACGAAGAAGCTGCGCAGGGACAACGTTTGGACGATCAGTCCTCCACCGATCATGCCGACGACCACGCCGACACCCGTCCCGATGACCAGGACCGCAACCGCCGCCGTCACGCTGCCCTCCCCGAGGCCGCGCCGCAGGAAGCCGAGTGGGAGCACTTGGGCCGAGCCGCCGAAGCCCAGGAGCGCACAACCGATCAGGAGTGCGGCGTAGGAGTCGCCCACGGCAGGCACCACGGCGCCGGCCGTGAGGAAGGCGGCCGCAGCAACGTTGGCGTTCCGGTCGCCGTACAGGTCGGCCAGCCGCGGCAGCAGGATGAACCCTGCGCCACCGGCGAGCGTGAGGAGCGTGAAGAGCCACGTCGTCTGGGCGACGGTCGCCAGCCCGTACTGCTCCTGGATGACCGGCAGCAGCGGCGGGAGGATGAAGATCACCGCGTTGGTCAGCACGACCAGCAGTGAGCCGATGCCGATGAGCGTTCCCCTTCCCGGCGTGCGTCCCGCCCTCGTACGGCGACCGCTTCCAGCTGCTTGGTGGGTCTGGGTCATGAGTGGTCTCCGATTCGCGCGGTCTGTGTGATCCGGCTCATAAGGTAAGCCCGAGTTGGTCATTCGATCAAGATGTTTGACCAAGTTGTTTGACCAAGAGCCAGGCGGAGTCGAGCGAGGGCTCACTGATACGCTCGTCAGTGACTTAGACAAGCGCCCAACTTCGGGTGCTCACGACCGCCGGAGGCCCAGATGGCACGGATCCCCGTCGCACAGCGACGTCGCGACTTCATCGATGCGGCCGTCGAGGTGATCGCCACCCACGGGATCGACGGCGCCACCACCCGCCGGATCGCCGAGCAGGCCCAGGCCAACGTCGCGATGCTGCACTACTGCTACGACTCGAAGGAGGACCTCTTCGCCGACGTCTACGAGCACATCGCCGGCCGGTTCCGAGAGGTGATCGAGCAGAGCGATCCGCACACGACGGTGCTCGAGACTGCCCAGTCCATCCTGCGGGGCGTCATGGAGAGCTATTTCGAGTCTCCGGCCTTCGGCGCCACCACGATCGAGTTGATCAGCTGGGCTCGCCGTCAACATGGCGACCGGGGTATCGCCGTCTATGACCAGGCGATGACGATCGGGCTGGACGTGCTGCGACGAGTGGCAGCAGAGGAGGGCGTCGGCACCGAGGTGGTCGACGACATACCCTACGTGATCGGAGCCCTTGCCGACGGCTTCGCCATCAACTACCTCACCTACGGCGACCGCACCGCCGCCCGGACGCAGATGGAGATCACGTCGGGTGTGCTCCACAGCTGGCTGTCCGAGCGACTGCACGTCGCTGGGAAGCGCTCCCCACGCAAGCAAGCGTCCCGAGCCTGAGGTCCGGGACGCTCGCCGCGTCCGGCTCAGAGCGGAAGGTCTGGCGAGTCGACCCCGACCACCCGGTCGCCACAGAAGACCCGCACGGACTCGGCCGGGCTGTGGCCGCCGATGCCGGAGGGTCCCCAGAAGCTCTGGGCCGAGTCGTCGCCGAGGTCGGCGACCTTGGCGCCGTTGACCCGGACCTCGCCGGCGACGATGCGTGCGCCCACGTCGAGGGCCCGGTCGGTGTCGGTGCCGAAGACGTAGGCGTCCAGGCCCGAGGGGTTCGCGTTCGCGATCCGAAGCGCCTCCTCCGCTGAGTCCGCCGCGTGCAGCGAGACCACGGGCCCGAACAGCTCGGCCGTGGCCTTTGCGGGATCGGCGCCGACGGCGACGGTAGGCGAGAGGAAGAACCCGCCGAGGTCGGGCAGCCTCGCCGGCTGGTGGGTCTCGGCCCCGAGTTCGCGCAGCCCCCCGATCCGCGACTGAAGCGTCTGGAAGTGCGGTGCGTTCGAGATCGGGCCGACCTGGCTGTCCTCGTCGAGCGAGTGGCCCACGACGAGCTTGGAGATCCGCTCGGTCAGCGCTTCGGCCAGCGGCCCGACGAGCGCCGGCGGGGCGAGCACCTTGCCCGGCCCCTCGCACCACTGCCCGTTGAGCTTGGTCATTCCTTCGAGGATGCCGTCGGCGGTGACGTCCAGGTCCGCGTCGTCGAGGACGACGACCGGGTTGTTGCCGCCCAGCTCGAGCTGCAGCACCTTGAAGTCCTCGGCCGCGGCGCGGGCGATCGCGCGGCCCGCGCCGGGGCCGCCCGTGAACGAGACGATCTTGACCCGCGGGTCGGCTGTCAGTTGCGCGCCGACGTCTCCGGCACCGTGCACCAACTGGAGGGCGCCGGCGGGCAGCCCGGCCGCGACGAAGCACTCGACGACGAGCTGGGCGCTGCCCGGAGCGTGCTCGGACGGCTTGAGGATCACCGGGCAGCCGGCCGCGATCGCGCTGACGACCTTCGCCGCCGGAATGAAGCTGGGCCCGTTCCACGGGGTCAGGATCGCGGCGGGACCCCACGGCACCTGGTGGAGGCGCACGTCGCGCCCGCCGGCCTCCAGCGCACGCACGCGCGGGATCGCGCGCAGGTCGGCTGCCGTGGCCCGGATCCGGTGGGGCAGAAACGCCGCCACGAGGCGGGTGGTGGTGATCGGGGTGCCGCTGGTGAGGGCGTCGGTCCGTGCGATGTCCTCGATCCGCGTCTCGACGAGGTCGGCGACCCGGTCCAGGATCGCCGCCCGCTCGTGGCGGGCCTCCTCGCCCCAGGGGCGGGAGTCGTAGGACTGCTCGGCGTGGCGCAGCGCCCGCTCGACGTCGTCGGGAGCGGTGCCGACGAGCCGGTGGACGGGCTCGCGAGTGTTGGGGTCGAGGTTCCAGGCCTCCCCCGTCGTGCCCTCGCTCCACTCGTCGGCGATGTAGTTGGTGGGCTGCGGGATGGTGGTCTCATTCATGGTGGATCTCCTGTCAGGCCTGGAGGTCGACGACGATGCGGGTGACGTCACCGGACTTCATCTGCTCGAAGCCCTCGTTGATCTCGGCGAAGGGGACGACCCGCGTCACCATCTCGTCGAGCAGGAGCCGTCCCTGCTGGTAGAGCCGGGCGAACTGGGCGATGTCCTCGCGCGCCTGGCCCGAGCCCATGTAGGAGCCGACGAGCCGCTTCTCCTGGAAGAAGAAGTCGAGGGCCGGCACCGTCAGCTCGGTGCCCACCGGCGCGATCCCGACGAGGCAGGCGGTGCCGGTCGGGCGGAGCAGGTCGAGTGCGGTCTCGGCGGTGCGGGCAGAGCCGACGGCCTCGAAGGCGTAGTCGACGCCGTCGCCGAGCTCGCGGTGCAGCTGCGCCACGGGGTCGGCATCGGCGCCGTTAATGGTGTGCGTGGCGCCGTACGCGCGGGCGGCCTTGAGCCGGTCGTCGTCGAGGTCGATCCCGACGACGGCCGAGGCCCCGGCCAACCGCGCGCCCTGGATGATCGCGGACCCGACGCCGCCGCAGCCGATCACCGCGACCGTGCTGCCCGGCCGCACCTGCGCACCGCGGAAGACCGCGCCCACGCCGGTGACGATGCAGCACGACAGCAGGCAGCCGACGTGGAGAGGTACGTCGTCGGGCAGCCGCACCAGCGCGTTCTCCCGCAGCAGGATGTGCTGGGAGAACGCGCCGATGGCGGCGAGGCGCTCGATCGGCCGCCCGTCCACCGTCTCGAATGCGGGCCGCTGCCGCAGGCGCACCTCATCCAGCCGGGTGCACTGCGTGGAGTGTCCGGACTCGCAGTTCGTGCACCGGCCACAGGACGGCGTCAGCGCGCCCGTGACCCGGTCTCCCGCGCTCAGCGAGGTGACGGCCGAGCCGACCGACTCGACCACCCCGGCGACCTCGTGGCCGACGACGACCGGGAGGTCCGTCGGCACGGTGCCGGTCATGTAGTGCAGGTCGCTGTGGCACAGGCCCACGTGCGTGACCGCGACCCGCACCTCGTGCGGCTCGGGGTCGTCGACCCTGATGTCGGCCAGTTCCAGGGGTGCGCCGATCTCGTTGAGGACGGCGGCTCGGGTGGTGATCATGCGGAGGTCTCCTTCGTGTTCCAGAAGCCGGCGACGCCGGCGGTGAGCAGGCCGCTCGCCCATGCCTCGTGGGCGGCGACGTCCTCGCGTTCGAACGCCGCCTCGACCTCCGCCAGCAGGGGGCGCAGCAGCGCGAGGTGCAGCGGCGTCGTACCGCCGTCCGGAGTCCAGGCATGGACGGTCTCGACGGCGCGGTCGACCAGGGCATCGGCGTCGACGACCTCGTCTAGCAGGCCGATCCGCAGTGCCTCGTCCGCCGGGACCCGCGGCGAGGCGACCACCATCCGCATCGCGTGGTTTCCGACCAGCCGACGCAGCAGCAGGCTGGTCGCGTTGGAGATGGTGAGGCCGCGGGCGTTCTCCGGCTGGAAGTACGTCGTCGCGGGCGTGCCGACCCGCGTGTCACAGCACAACGTGATCTCGGAGGCTCCCCCGACGGCGAGGCCGTTGACGGCCGCGACCACCGGCACCCGGGTCTCGAGGATCGCACGGGTGACGTCGTGGAAGCTCTCGAACGCCTCGTGGACCTCAGCCTCGGTCGTGGGCGCCTGCTGCAGGTCCTCGCCGGCGGAGAACGCGCGGCCGCGGCCGGTGAGCACGATGCCGCGGACGGCATCGCCCGCGCCGAGCTCGCGCACCAGGGCTGCGAGCCGTCGCCGCATGGCGACCGTGAGGGCGTTGAGCTTCTCGGGGCGGTCGAGCGTGAGCACGGCGACGTCGCGGACGACGTCGACGGCGATCTGCTCCTCGGTGACGGACGGGACGGTCATGGTCAGCTCCTCGGTCGGGCGAAGTCGTGGGTGGTCCCGGGCTGCTCGGCGGCCCGGGCGTTGAGGGCGGGCTTCGAGACCCGCTCGGAGGGCGTGCGCGGGAAGTCCGTGACGAACTCGACGTACCGCGGCACCTTGAAGCGGGCGAGCTGAGCGCCGGCTCCGGCCAGGACCTGCTGCGCCGTGGCGCGATCCGCAGCGACGCCGTCCCTGAGCTGGACGAACGCCTTGACCTCCTCGCCCAGCACGTCGTCCGGTACGGCGACGACGGCCGCCGCGACGACCCGGTCGTCGCGCTCGAGGGCGGCCTCCACCTCGGCGCACGCGACGTTCTCACCGCCGCGCCGGACCATGTCCTTGATCCGGCCGACGAGCTGGAAGGCCCCGTCCGGGCGGCGCACCACGAGGTCGCCGGTGTGCAGCCACCCGTCCCGCAGCACGTTCGCCGTCGCGTCGGGGCGGTTCCAGTAGCCGCCCATCATCGGCACGCCCGCCATGACCAGCTCACCCGGCTCACCGTCGGCGACCTCGACAGCGGGATCCGCGGGATCGACGACCCGGACCTGCTTGGTCGGCACCGGACGGCCCAGGCTGCCACTGCCCACGGCCGCGGCGTCGTCGAACGGGCTGAGCAGGTCGACCCCCGACTCGGTCATCCCGTAGATCTCGCGCCACGGTGCGCCCCACCGCTCCTCGAGCGCGGCGTGCAGCGCCACCGGGATGCCGGAGCAGAACACCATGCGGAGGTCGTTGTCGCGGTCGTCGGGCGACGGCGGCTGCTTGAACAGCAGCGTCGGCATGGAGCCGAGGACGTAGAAGAAGGTCGCGCGGTGGCGGCGTACGTCCGCCATGAACGTCGACGCGGAGAAGCGCGGCAGCACCACCAGCGGCGCGCCAACGGTCAGCGCGAGCGCGGTGTTCCACTGCGGGTCCATGTAGGAGAAGGGCTGCGACGTCAGCAGCACATCCTCGCTCCCGAGGCCGGTGGCCGCGGCACAGATCCAGCCGAGCCGCACCCAGTAGCCGTGGCTGAGCAGGCACGCCTTCGGGAAGCCGGTCGTGCCGGAGGTGTACTGCAGGTTGGCCAGCGTCGCGCTGTCGACCGGCAGGTCGGGCGCCGTGTCCGGGAAGGGCTCGGACCCGTCGTCGGCGACGTCGACGACGTGCACGTCCCCGAGCTCGTCCTCACCGGTGACCACGTCGGCCACGAGGCCGGCGCGTTCGCCGTCGGTGAAGACCAGCCGGGCACCGGAGTCGCGCAGGACGAAGGCCAGGTCCGCCCGCTGGTAGGAGCAGTTGACCGGTACGACGACCGCCCCTGCCTTGAGCGCGGCCAGCCACACGACGGGCCAGTGCACGACGTTCGGCAGCATCAGCGCGACCCGGTCACTGGGGCGGACGCCGTCCACCTCGATCATCCGGTGGGCCAGCCGGGAGGTCCACGCGTCGATCTCCGCGAAGGTCCAGGACCAGTCGCCGAAGCGCAGGAACTCGCGGTCGCCCGCGTCCTGCGCCCGATGGGCGAGCAGCCCGGTCAGGGTCGCCACGGTCGGCTCGTCGCCCATCCGCGCGGCGGCCACGGCGGGCTCGTGGGTCAGGTCGGTGGTCACGCGTCGCTCCTCTCGAGCAGTCGGGCCGCCTCGCGGACGACCCAGGTCAACGTCGGGTCGGTGCTCTTCATCCACTCCGGGTGCCACTGGACGCCGAGGACCGGATGGCCGGGCACCTCGATCGCCTCGACGACGCCGTCCGCGGTGCGGCCGGTGACGACGACGCCCACACCGCAGCGGTCGACCGCCTGGTGGTGCCAGGAGTTGGTGACGACGTCACCGTCGAAGAGTCCGGCCGCGATCGATCCCGGCTCGAAGGACACGAGGTGGTCGACGGTGCCGTCGGTGGGCGCGCACTCCTCGGACAGGTGGCTCACCGCTCCTGCGGGCAGGTCCGCGATGAGGGTGCCGCCGAGCGCGACGTTGAGCACCTGCAGCCCGCGGCACACGCCGAGCACCGGGATCCCCCGGGCCAGCGCGGCCCGGACGACGGCCACCTCGTAGTCGTCGCGCTCGCGGTCGTGGACCATCGGGTCGGTGCGTGGGTCGATGCCGCGGACCACCGACGGATTCCCGCCCCAGCAGGCGGGGTGCATGTCCTGGCCGCCGGTGACGACGACGCCCGACAGCCAGGCGCAGACGTCGACGGGGTCGGTGTCGTAGGACAGGTGCACCGGCAGACCGCCGGCCTCGGCGACCCGCGTCGCGAAGTCCGACATCGCGGTGTCCATGCACCGGTCGCCGTACCGCGCGTCGGAGCCCTGGACGAGGGACAGCCGGAAGCGTCGGCCGGTGATGCCGATGAGCGGCCGACGAACGGCCGAGCTGCGGGCGCTCACGGGAACTCGAAGTAGCGCCGGGACTCCCACGCCGAGAGCTCGGCGAACGGGTCGCCGCCCTTGGTGTGGA
This sequence comes from Nocardioides sp. BGMRC 2183, assembly GCA_008123405.1. Taxonomy (GTDB): domain Bacteria; phylum Actinomycetota; class Actinomycetes; order Propionibacteriales; family Nocardioidaceae; genus Nocardioides. The sequence goes on along the minus strand of VSSA01000001.1, from coordinate 42,394 downwards.
ACTCCATCCACTCCCAGCGGCGCGACGCGACCCAGAAGTCGACGAACTCGTCGCCGAGGTACTCACGCAGCAGCGGGTCGGCGTCGAGCGCGGCGCCGGCCTTCGACATGGTGTCGGGGATCCGGCGCACGCCCGAGCTGTCCGGGAGGCCCCATGCCATGTCGGTGACCTGCACGGGGGGCTCGATCTGCCGCTCGATGCCGGCGAGCACACCGGCGAGCACGCCCGCGAGGGCGAGATAGGGGTTCACGTCGGCGCCGGGCAGGCGGTACTCCAGCCGCGAGTACTTCGGGTGCCCGGTGATCGCGCGGACGGCCGCGGTCTTGTTGTTGACGCCCCAGCTCACCGTGGTCGGCGGCCCGGTCAGGTCGACCAGCCGGCGGTACGACGTGATCTGCGGGAAGGCGATCGAGGTGTTGCCCTCCATGGTGGCGAGCAGCCCGCCGACCGCGTGGCGCATCAGCTCCGACGGTCCGTCCTCGGCGAAGAACCGGTTCACGCCGTCGCTCTGCAGCGAGATGTTGATGTGCGCGCCTTGGCCGAAGCCGGCGGTGGGCTTGGCCATGAAGGAGACGGTGTGACCGAGCTCGTGGGCGACCTCCCGCATCACCTGCCGGGTGCGCGCCCAGCTGTCGCCGAGCCGGACCGGGTCGGTCGGTGCGAGGTTGAGCTCGGTCTGGCCCGGGGCGGCCTCGTCGGTCCACGCCTCCCACGTGATGCCCACCTGGTCCAGCCGCTCGACGACCGCCTCCATGTAGGCGACCCAGTCGCTGGACCGCGCCAGGTGGTACGTCGCCCCGGTGCTGCCGCCGAGGGGCGTGAGGTCGCGGTAGCCGCGTGCGCGGGCCTCCTGGACGGACTCCTCGAAGAGCGTCGCTTCGATCTCGACGGCCACCGTGACGTCGTACCCGTGACCGGCGAGGCGCGCCACCAGCCGCTTCACGAGATTGCGCGGGCAGATCGGCACAGGCGTGCCGTCCTTGAGCCAGTAGTCGCCGATCACCGCGTCCAGGCCGGGCTTCCACTCCACGAGGGTCGCCATGTCGGGGACCATCGCGATGTCGTAGAGGTTGCCGCGCCACTCCGGGAACGCGTCGCCGAGGACGATCTCGTTGTTGAGGTCGATCGCGAACAGGATGTCGGCGAACGCGAAGCCACTCTCCTTGCCGGCCTCGAACTTCGCCGGGGACACGTTCTTGCCGAGGAAGCTGCCCTCGTGGTTCGTCGCCTCGAGGCGGACGGCGCGGCGGGCGGTGGTGGTCTCAGACATCGAAGCGGACCTTCCAGGAGGCAGCAGTCATGACCGACAGCTGCGAGAGGGTGCCCTGGATCCGCACGCCGGCCGCCAGGGAGACGAGGAAGTCGTCGGCGCCACTGAAGACACCGGCGAGGAGGTCGGCCGGTCCGGCGACGAGATAGGACGTGAGACCTGCACCGAAGCGGTCGTGTTCGATGCCTTCCGGCCCGGACGCTTCGACGACGAGGACGTCCGGGACACCTGGGATGTCACGGGTCACCTCCCAGAAGCGCGCCGCAGCCTCACGCCAGTGCGGAAGCGGCGAACGCAACGCTTGCAGCACGAGTGTTGCCAGTTCGGGATCACCCATCGGGTCCTGGGTGGGCACGAACCGGCCGTCGAGATCGACCACGACGGTGGCGTCGGGCTCGGCCGGCGCCCCGGCCATCACCTCGATCCTGCCTCCGGCGAGGGCGACGGTGGCCACCTGCGGCGTGTCGTGGGAGCGGATCGCCACCGTGCCGGCGGCCCGGCCCAGTGCCTCCTCTGCATGACCGGCGGCGGCTGCGTCGCGCAGCGTGCGCCCCACCAACCGGACCATCGGGGTCGCGTCGTCCTCGATCGCGATGTGCGGGACGTCCTGCCGCACCGGTGCGGCGATCGTCGTGGTTGCAGCCATCTCTCGGCCCTCTCTCGGCTCGTTGTTAGTCATATGACTAGAACGGGTGACCATGATGGTGCGTGCTCCGCGTCACGTTGTCAACCACCTGGCCCGAACAGGGGGCGACGGGCCGCCGATCCAAGTTGCCCCCTTGACGCAGGGTGATCCCTGACACACACTTGGCCAACAGACTCAATCAAATGACCAACTCGCGGAGCGCTGACATGAACCACGACCACACGACGGAGACGGCCGACATCGTCGTCATCGGCGCCGGCCTCTCGGGCATCGGCGCCACGAAGTACCTGATGGACGACTTCCCGGACAGGAAGGTCCTTCTGCTCGAGGGCCGCGACGCGGTCGGCGGGACCTGGGACCTCTTCCGCTACCCCGGCATCCGCTCCGACGACTCGGTGCACACCTACGGCTACGAATTCAAGCCGTGGCTGCACGAGGAGGCGATCGCCGGGGGCGACCTGATCCGCGGCTACATGGAGGAGACCATCACCGAGTTCGGGATGGACGAGATCCTCCGCCTACGGCACCGCGTCACCGCTGCCGACTGGTCCAGCGAGGACGCGCAGTGGACGCTGCAGGTGACGGTGACCGACGAGTCCGGCAACGAGTCGCACAAGGTCGTCCGAGCCGGCTTCGTCTTCAGCGGCACCGGCTACTACAAGTACGACGAAGGGTTCGAGCCCCGCTTCGAGGGTCGCGAGGACTTCCATGGCGACATCCTGCACCCGCAGCACTGGCCCGAGGACTACGACCACAGTGGCAAGCGTGTGGTGATCATCGGCAGCGGCGCGACCGCCGTCACCATGCTCCCCGCGATGCTGAGCGGCGAGGGCGCGGCGGCCCACGTGACCATGCTCCAGCGCACGCCGAGCTATGTCGCGTCGATGCCCCGGGTGGACAAGATCGCCCAGTTCCTGTTGAAGGCCTTCGGCAAGCGGCTCGGCTACCGCCTCACCCGGATCAAGAACATCTGGCGCGACCACTTCCTCGTGACCGTGCTCGTCAAGTTCCCCAACTTCGGACGCAAGCTCCTGCGCAGCATGACCGTCAAGGAACTCCCCCCCGGGTTCGACGTGGACACACACTTCGCGCCGCCGTACAGCCCCTGGGACCAGCGGCTGTGCGCCACCCCGGACGGCGACTTCTTCGAGGCGATCCGCAACGGCAACGCCGACGTCGCCACCGACCAGATCGAGCGGTTCACCGAGAAGGGCATCCTCCTCACCTCCGGGAAGGTGCTCGAGGCTGACGTGATCGTCACCGCAACCGGCCTGGTCATGCAGATGCTCGGCGGCATCAAGCCGACCGTCGACGGCACCCCTGTCGACGTCGCCAACACCGTCCTCTACCACGGTGCCCTCATGTCCGGCGTGCCCAACTGGGCGATGATGCTCGGCTTCACGAAGGCGACCTGGACCCTGCGGATCCGGAACGTCACCCGCCTCGTCGCCGACGTGATCCGCGAGATGGACCGCAAGGGCTACGACACCGCACTCCCCGTCCCGCCGGACGGCATGGCCACCCAGAGCATCTTCGACCTCTCGGCGGGCTACATGCAGCGCGCCCAGTCGGAGCTGCCGCGCCAGGGTGCGGGCAAGCCGTGGCGGATGCACACGACCTTCGTGCGGGACAACCGGCTCTTCAAGGGGCGCCTGATCCACCACGACCTGCAGTTCTCGAAGCGCGCCGTCGAGGCGCCGCACCTGGTCAGCGTCGAGGCCGCGTCATGAGAACCCCGCCGAGCACGCAGCACGTCACGGTGGCGCAGCGCCTGCAGCGCACTCTGCTCGTCTTCCTCAGCCGTCTGCCGGCCTCGCTCCAGCGCCTGCTGGCCCGGCCGGCGACCAACACGGCCGGCGACACCATGGCGCCCGATGTCGCGCTGCTGATGAAGCTCGGGGAGTCCGGTCCGGACTACAGCGACCTGCCGCCCGTCGAGGCACGGGCGACAACGGAGCGGGACCTGCTCCTGTTCGCCTCGCGGATCGCACCGTGTGCGGTCGAAGAGGAGATCGCGATCGGCGACGGCCTGCTGGCGACGCGCTACAGCAACGGCACCCCCGAGCGCGGCCTCGTCCTCTTCTTCCACGGCGGCGGGTTCGTCATCGGCAGCCGGGCGAGCTACACCGCACCCGTGCGCATGCTCGCCCACGACACCGGAGCCGACGTCGTGTCCGTCGAGTACCGCCTCGCGCCGGAGCACCCCTTCCCGGCCGCGCAGGACGACGCCCTCGCCGCCTGGCGGTACGTCGTCAAGTACGCCCCGTCGTGGGGCGTGGACCCGCACCGGATCGTCGTCGCAGGCGAGAGCGCCGGCGGCAACATCGCCGCCGTCCTGTGCCAGCAGGTGCGAGGGGAAGCCGTGCAGCCGATGCTGCAGGTCCTCATCCAGCCGGTGACGGACCTCGTCGACCACCGGCCCTCGCAGGACGAGTTCGCGGGCTCCCCCGCCTTGTCGGCCAAGCAGGTCGCGTGGTTCGTCGAGAACTACCTCCCTGCCGGGACCGACGTCGCGGACCCGCGGGTGTCCCCCTACCGGGCGTCCTCCCTCGAGGGGCTGGCTCCCGCGATCGTCAACCTCGCCGGCTTCGACCCGCTCCATGACGACGGGCTGGCCTACGCGACCGCCCTCCTCGAGGCCGGCGTCCCGGCCCGGGTGGACCGCGAGGCGGGCCTGGTCCACGGCTACCTCTCCTACACCGCGGTCAGCCCGAGCTGCCGGAAGGCGACCGAGCGCCTCGTCGCCTCGATCTCCGGGGCCCTGAGGCCCACCGAACACACCCCCACCATCACGAAGGCGAGCTGAGGACCATGGCCACATCACGTAGGGACAAGACCAACGAGCGGGTCCGCGAGGAGACTCACGAGGTCGTCATCATCGGTGCCGGCATGGCCGGACTCATGGCCGCGACCACGCTGGGCGAGCGCGACGTCGTCGTACTGGAGGCGAGCGAGCGCGCCGGCGGCCGGGTCGACACGGTCCGCAAGGGTGACTACTGGATCAACGTCGGCACCCAGTTCACCGAGGGCACCGGTCCCCTGATCGACGCGCTCCATCGGCACCGGGTCCAGCTCGGGACCCTCGAGGGCAAGTCCGTGGCGCTCTCCCTCGGGGGCAAGCAGGTCGACACCTCGAGCCCGTTCGCACTGATGTTCCGGTCGAAGATGACCTGGCGCGACCGCCTCGGCCTCGCCGCCGTCGGCACCCGCATCCTCGCCAACGTCCCCTTCCTAGAGATGAACCCCGACAACCGGTGGGCTAAGCGCGTCCGGGCCAAGCTGGACGACCGGCGCGCCGACTTCGTCCTTCGCGGCGTGAAGTCCGACCTCGCCCGCGACATGGTCCGCTCATGGTCGGGTCAGTGGATGGGCTGCGAGCCGGAGGAGACCGCCGCGACCCAGTTCGTCTTCTCCATGGGCATCCTGCTCACCGACCCCGAGAAAGTCGACAACCTGACCCTCCCTCAGGGCGGAAACCAGACCCTCACCGACATCCTCGCCGCCGACCTCGGCGACCGGATCCGCCTCAGCTCCCCCGTCCACACCATCGAGTGGACCGACGACGGCGTCGTCGTCGACTATGAGGACGCGAACGGACCCGCCCGGATCCACGCCCGCCACGCGATCGTCGCCGTACCCGCAGACATCGCCGTGAAGATCATGCCCGGCCTTCCCGCGGCGTACCGGACCGCGTTCGAGGCCATCCACTACGGCCGGTACGTCGTCGTCGGCTTCTTCACTCATGAGGAAGGCCCCCAGGAGTGGGACGACTTCCTCGCCGTGTCCACACCGGAGCTGTCCTTCCAGGCGGTCTTCAACCACGCCGCCGCCCTGCGCCGCGACGGCGTCCGCAAGCCCGGTGGCGCCCTCGCCTGCTTCGCTGGCGGCGCCGAGGCCGACCGGCTCTTCGACCTCGGCGACGAGGAGATCGTCGCCCGGTTCACCGCCGACCTGCTCCGCCTCTACCCCGAGCTGGAAGGAAAGATCGAGCCCGGCATCCTGCGCCGCCACCCCCGGGTCGTACCGTTCTGGGCGCCCGGCGGCCGAGCCTCCTTGGCCACCCTGCGCGAGCCCCTCGGCCCGGTTCATCTGGCGGGCGACTACCAGCTCGACATGCCGTCGCTGGCCGACGCCGCGGCATCGGGTGAGCGGGCCGGGCAGCGAGTGCTGGCCGGCCTGGACGCTTAATCGCCCCGATAAAGGGCGGACCGGAGAACGGCCGATCTCCAGCCAGATCCAGGCGGGTTGATCAGCTCCAGCACTCCTGACCAAGGAGCTAGCCTGTTACAAGCCCGGTACAAAAGGCCGGGAAATCCCGACGTTTGCGCAGGTCAGCATGGGTCAGTCAGTCACTACTACATCTGAGATCAGATGTAGGACTTCTATCCAAACTCAGATCGCAGATCGAGCGAAGGCCCCGGTTGTCAAACCGGGGCCTTCGCCGTTGACGATGCAACAGGTGCTACTCGCGGGCCCTCCGGTCGGCGACCCAACTGCGAAACCGGTCGGTCTCGGTCTGATAGGCGAGCCGCGGGTAGTCGCTCCACTTCGGGTTGCCTTCGGGCTGGAGTCGATCCGACCTGTCAACTATAGTCGACACATGATCGAGATCCTCACGACGGAGGACTTCGACAGTGGCTCAGGAAACTGAAGGACCGAGCCGGCCGACTGCGCGTCCTGGAGCACATCGACCGACTGGCCAACGGCAACCCGGTCGACGTCAGCAAGGCCCACGAGCTCGCTGACGAGTGGCACGCAGACAAGGAATCGAGGGGACGGGGCGATGAGCACCACTGAGAAGTACAAGCGGTTCGATCCCGCCGACTACTTGGACGACCTGGACGACGTCGCGGGTTACCTCGCGATCGCGCTCGAGGAGTCCCGCGAGGAACCAACTGCGGTCCCCCGCGCCCTTGGCGTCATCGCCCGCTCACAGAACATGAGTGAGCTGGCACGCCGCGTCGGCATGAGCCGCGACGGGCTCTACAAGGCACTCTCCGCCGAAGGCAACCCGACGTGGTCGACGATCCTCAAGGTGACCAACGCGCTCGGCTTGCGCTTGGAGCTCCACACGGCGGCTTCATGAACCGGCTATGTGCCCCAGGGTTTCCCGGGTTATCAAACTCGACCGTTCGGCGACCGCCCCGGCTGGTCGAGGGGTAAGGAACGCCGCCGACGACCCCGGTGGTCGTTCGGCGGCGTTTCGCGTGCGACAACGGCCACCTCGGTGATGACTTGAGCACGGACCGCGAGGCGGCGCCGCACAGGTATCAGCCGCGGCGGCCGACCCGCTCGGCAAAGGCGTCCAGCACCTCGATGACCTCCTGCGCCATCCACACACGGTTGCGCTTGCCTGCGCTCACCCGCGTGATGATCTCCGCCTCCTCCAGTTGCTCGACTGCCCGCTGTGCCGCCGACAGCGCTACGCCCGTGACCGCCTCGACGTAGGCGATGTTCACGGCGGGTTGGTTGAGCAGGTGCGGGAGCAGCCGTCGTGCGGCGGATCCGCGTCGTGACCGCAGGCGGGACGACCAGCCCTCATAGACGCGCTCCAGGTCGTCCACCAGCTCACGACCATTGCTGACAGCACGGAACGACGCGTTCGCGAACTGCTGGACGATCGGCTCGATGTCGCCCTCGCGATAAGCGGTCAGCGCACGGAAGTACGCTGGTGTGTCGGTCAGCAGTCCGGCCGACACCGGAACCGTCAGGCGACGGGTCACGTCGGCGTGGCGCAGCATCGCGTGGACCAATGCCCGCCCGACTCGGCCGTTGCCGTCGTTGAAGGGGTGGATGGTCTCGAACTGAGCGTGAGCGACGGCGCACTGCACCAGCACCGGCAGATCGACACGATGGACAAAGGCGATCAAGTCGTCCATCGCGCCCGCCACTCGGGCGTGATGGGGCGGAACGAACGAGGCCGTGTGTGGACTCACCGCGTTGCTGCCTATCCACACCTGGGCAGTCCTCAACCGGCCGGGCGCCGCGTACTCGTGCCCTCCCAAGAGCGTCTCGTGCGCAGCCAGGATCGAACCGACGGTGATGTCGTCCGCCAGTCCGACGGCCCGTTGCATCGCGACTACGTTGGCGGTGACCAACTGCGCGTTCGGGCCCGCTTTCGCCTCGATCGCGGCGAGCGCCAGCGCCCGCGCTCCAGCGGTGACTCCCTCGATCTCCGACGAGGACGCTGATTCGGTCCGCAGCAGGACCGAGGCAAGTGGCGCCAGCTCGGTCGCGAGACCCTCGCCCTCGGATTCGGCGCGCCGGGCTGCCAGGGCGGTGATGTCGGCGTCGAACCGAGTGATCTCCCGGATGGCGTCCTCGGCTTCAGCCTGACTCTCCGCGCTCACCTGGACCGGCAGGGCGGCAATCTGTGCGGGAACCGCAGCCTTGTAGGGACCTCGCGCGGACTGGCGCTGGCGGCGGGAGGCGGCACGATCAGCCTCGCGCTGCCACTCGCGGATCTCCAACCCGATGGCGAACCCATCCGCTTCGTGGTCCATGGGCAGACGCTACACCACTTTAAGGATGTAAAGTGGTGTAGCGGCGTCGTTGTAATCAGTGCGGAGATGGTCATCGTTCGCCCGGTAGGCCGCGCCACCGTCCACCGCTCCATCGGCGCCCGTCATACTGTCGCTTTCGGGATTCGGGATTCGACGAGCGAGGGGTGTGCGGTGAGCGATGCCGACGTGACGGCCACGAAGCGCGAGCACCAGATCGGTCAAGGGATCGCCTGGTTGGCGCGCTGGAGCTGGCGGTGGATCCTGATCGCCGCGGCGACCTGGATCCTGTTCTGGGTCGTCTCGCGCGCCTGGCCGATCGTGCTCCCGGTGGTGCTGGCGCTCATCCTCTCCACGGTGCTGGCACCGCCGGCTAACCTCCTCCGCTCCCGGCTACGGTTCCCGGCGGCGATTGCGGCCCTGATCTCGCTGCTCGGGGCGGTCCTGTTGCTGGTCGTGGTCCTCTGGGCGCTGGCGCCATCGGTGGTCAACCAGGCCGGCGACATCGCCGGCGACGCCTCGGAGGGGCTCGGCAAGATCGAGACCTGGCTCGTCGAGGGACCGCTCGAGGTCTCCCACGACCAGATCCAGACCGCGATCGACGCTGCCCAAGACCGGCTCGCTTCGAGCGCTTCGACGATCGCCTCCGGCGTCTTCACCGGCGTGTCCGCGGTGACGTCGGTGATCATCACCGCGGCACTCGTCCTGGTGCTCACGTTCTTCTTCGTCAAGGACGGCGACCGGTTCCTACCGTGGCTCTCGCGGGTCACCGGCGACGAGGCGGGCGGCCACGTCGTCGAGGTGATGCGCCGCTCCTACCAGGCGCTCGGCAACTTCATCCGCACCCAGGCGATCGTCAGCGCCGTGGACGCGGTGCTGATCGGCATCGGGTTGGTGATCGTCGGGGTGCCACTGGCGATCCCGCTGGCGATCCTGACCTTCCTCGGCGGGTTCATCCCGATCGTGGGCGCCTTCGTCGTCGGGGCGCTCGCCGTGCTCATCGCCCTGGTCTCCAACGGCCTCACCGGTGCGATCATCGTCCTGGCCATCATCGTCGGCGTGCAGCAGCTCGAGGGGAACCTGCTCTCCCCCTGGCTGCAGGGCAAGAGCATGAACCTGCACGCGGCCATCGTGCTGCTGTCGGTCACCATCGGAGGCTCGCTGTTCGGCATCGTCGGCGCCTTCCTCGCCGTGCCGGTGGCTGCGGTCGCGGCCACCATCCTGCGCTACATCGCCGAGGTGATGGAGGCCCAACCCGAGGAGGACGTCGAGGTTCCCGATCCTCCCGACCCCAACCACACCTAGGTCCCTGGTGTCCTAGTGTCCTGTCACTAGCCGGCGCCGAGGAACCGGTCTGCGGTGATCGGAGTCGATCGCACCCGCACCCCGGTGGCGTGGAAGGCCGCGTTGGCGACGGCGGCCGCGGTCCCCACGATGCCGATCTCGCCGATGCCGCGCGAGCCCATCGGGGTGAAGATCTCGTCGGACTCCTCGAGCCACTCCGCGTCCACGTCGAGGACGTCGGCGTGCGAGGCGATGTGGTAGGTGGCGAGATCCTGCGTGACGACGTGGCCGAACCGCGGATCCCGCCACGACTCCTCGAAGAGGGCCGCGGACAGGCCCATCACCAGTCCACCGCGGAACTGGGAGAGCCCCGTGGTGGGGTTGATCACCCGGCCGACCGAGTAGCAACCGTAGAGCCGCGGCACCCGGATCTCACCGGTCCAGCGGTGCACCCGGGTCTCCGCGAACACCGCACCGAAGGAGTGGAAGGCGAACTGCTCCGCGGCGGGGTCCTGTGCGGCGGAGGCGGTCGTCTCGACGCCGGGGTCGGGGTGGTCGCCGTGGTCGGCGCGGAAGCGCTGCGCCGCCGCCACGATCGCGCTCCCCCACGAGCTCGTGCCCGACGAGCCGCCGGCGACCGAGGCCGGCGGGAGCCGGGTGTCGGCGATCGCCAGGTCGATGTCCTCCGCGCCGACCTCGAGGGCGTCCGCGGCGATCTGGGTGAGCACCGTCCGGGCACCGGTCCCGATGTCGACACTGCCGATGGCGACGGCGTAGCGCCCGTCCCCCAGTGAGCGCACGCGGGCGGCGTTGCCCGGTATCTTCGCGGCCGGGTACGTCGATGCCGCGACACCAGTGCCGACCCACCAGTCGCCGTCGGTCCTGGCACCTGCCTCAGCAGGTCGCGAGGACCAGCCGAACCGGTCCGCTCCGCGCCGCAGACACTCGGCCAGCCGCCGGTTGTCGAACGGCCTACCGGTCTCCGGATCGACGTCGGGCTCATTGCGCAGCCGCAGCTCGATCGGGTCGAGCCCGCAGGCCTGGGCCAACTCGTCCATCGCCACCTCGTGGGCGAACATGCCGGGCATCTCCCCCGGCGCGCGCATCCACGACGGCACCGCCACGTCGAGCACCGCCAGGCGGTGGCTGGTGCGGCGGTTGTCGGCGGCGTACATCATCCGGGTGGGCGAGGCGGTCTGCTCCGCGAACTCCCGGACCGCCGAGGTCTGCTCCTGCACCCGGTGCTCGATCGCGCTGAGCCGACCGTCCTCCGCGGCGCCGAGTCGGAAGTGCGAGATCGTCTCGGTGCGGTAGCCGGTCAGCGCGAACATCTGCTGGCGGGTCACCGCCAGCTTCACCGGGCGCCCCTCCGTGGTCCGCGCCGCCAGCGCCGCCGCCATCACGTGCGCGTGCGCCTCACCCTTGCTGCCGAAGCCGCCGCCGACGTAGGGCGCCTGCACCCGCACCTGGTCGGTCTCCAGCCCCAACATCGGCGCGAGGGTCTGGGCCACGCCGTGCACGCCCTGGGTGGAGTCGAACATGGAGAGCAGCACACGACCGTCCGTCTCCTCCCACCAGGCGAGCGTGGCGTGGGGTTCGAGCGGGTTGTTGTGCTCCATCGCCGTGCGGTAGGTGTGCGCGACGACCACCGGCGCAGCGGCCAGGGCGGCGTCCACGTCGCCCTCGTCGGTGTCGGTCTCCTGGTTCGGGTTGACGGCGTCGGGTCGGTGCGTTGCTGTGTCCTCGCGCAGCTCGGCCTCGTGATCCTCGACGTCGTAGGAGAGTTCGACCAGCGCCGCACCCTCGCGGGCCGACTCCGGCGTCTCGGCCAGCACCAGCGCCACGATCTGACCGCGGAAGTGCACCGTCGGGTCCTGCAGGATCGCGAGCTCGGCGTTGTCGGTGTCGGCCAGCCGCGGGGCGTTGGTGTGGTCGATGACAGCCACCACCCCTGGATGCGCGAGCGCAGCGGCGGCGTCGACTGCGGTCACCGCACCTCTGGCGACCGTGGACTGCACCAGCCACAGGTGCAGCGGGTCACGCACCCCCGCCGGCTCGCCGTGCTCGACCGCGTAGCGGGCACGGCCGGTGACCTTGGCGACCGCGTCGACCCGCTCCAGCGACGATCCGACGCTGCGGACCCGCAACGGGGTGGTCGGTTGCTCGACACTCATCGGTCCTCCTCGGCCAGCTTGAGCAGCGTGTGCGTGGTGGCCCTGCGCAACAGCGGCACCTTGTATGCCGTCTGCTCGGTGGTCTCGGCGGCTTCGAGCTCCTCGTCGATCGCCGCGACGATCGTCTCCTCCTCGACAGCCCGCCCGGCCAGCGCCCGCTCGACACTCCGCGCTCGCCACGGCCGGTGGGCGACACCGCCCCACGCGATCCGCACGTCGGCGACGACACCCCCGGAGAGGCGGAGCACGACGGCGACCGAGACCAGCGCGAACGCGTAGGAGGCGCGGTCGCGCACCTTCCGGTACGTCGACAGCGCCCCGGCGCCCGTCGACGGGATCTCCACCCCCAGCACCAAGTCGTCGGGCGCCAAGGTGGTGTCGCGTGAAGGGTCCTCCCCGGGTGGCCGGTAGAGCTCATCCAGTCCCAGCCGCCGCTCACCACCGCTGCCGAGCACCATCACCTGTGCGTCGAGCGCGGCCAGGGCGACCGCGAGATCGGAGGGGTGGGTGGCCACACAGGCGGGGTCGGCTCCCATCACGGCGTTGTAACGGCCATAGCCCTCCAGCGCCGAGCATCCGCTGCCCGGCTGCCGTTTGTTGCACGGCGTGGTCACGTCCTGGAAGTAGACGCAGCGGGTGCGCTGCAGCAGGTTGCCGCCGGTCGTGGCCTGGTTGCGGATCTGTCCGGACGCGCCGGAGAGGAGGGCACGCGCCAGCACCGGATAGTCCGCGCGCACCAGCGGATGGGCGGCGAGGTCGCTGTTGCGGACGTTCGTGCCGACACGCAGCCCGACGCCGTCGCCGTCGTCGTACCGCTCCACTTGGTCCAGCGGCAACCGGCTGACGTCAACGAGCATCGAGGGGGCGGCGACGCCGAGCTTGAGGTGGTCGACCAGGTTGGTGCCGCCGCCCAGGAAGCGGGCGCCGGGGTGCTCGGCGACGGCAGCGACGGCCTCGGCCGGCGTCGCCGGGCGATGGTACTCCATCGTCCTCATGAGCCGGCCGCCTCCCGCACGGCGGCGAGGATGCCGCCGTAGGCGCCACAACGACACAGGTTGCCGCTCATCCGCTCCCGGATCTCGTCGTCGCCGAGCACCGGATCGGCCGCGAGATCCTCGGTGACGTGACTGGGATGGCCGGCCTTCGCCTCCTCCAGCACCCCGACCGCCGAGCACACCTGACCCGGCGTGCAATAGCCGCACTGGTAGCCGTCGTGTCGGATGAACGCCTGTTGCATCGGATGCAGCCCGTCCCCGGCGAGTCCGTCCGCGGTGATCACCTCGGCGCCGTCGTGGGCGACCGCGAGGGCCAGACAGGTCAGGTGTCGTCGTCCGTCGAGGAGCACCGTGCACGACCCGCACTGCCCGTGGTCGCAGCCCTTCTTCGGCGAGGTGACGCCGAGTCGTTCGCGCAGCGCGTCGAGCAGGGTGGTCCGGGTGTCGACGGTGACGCTGCGAGCGGTGCCGTCCACGGTCAACTGGAGGGTGGCGTCCATGTCCGGGCGGTACCCACCCCACAGGCGGCTACCCGCTGACGCGTCGCGCCCGCCGCGCCCTTCGCGCATGAGTGACCTCCGGCCGGGCACAGCGTCCCTGGGACGAGAGGAGCGCCCGATGGCCATCGAGACGCAGCATGGACGTCACCGCGACCGTCCGCATCCCGACCACCCGAGCAAGCCGGACTCCCCCTCCGAGCTCACCAAGCCGTCGTGGCGCTACGTGGCCCGCAAGACGGTCCGCGAGTTCGTCGACGACGAGTGCATCGACCTGGCCGCCGCATTGACCTACTACGCCGTCCTGGCACTGTTCCCCGCCGCGATCGCGATGCTGTCGTTGGTGGGCGTGGTGGGTCAGGGCGACGAGACGGTCGATGCATTGCTGCAGGTCCTCCGGGACGTCGGCGCGGCCAGCGTCGCCGACACCATCGAGCCGACCCTCGCCGAGCTGAACGGCGCGCCGAACGCGGGCCTGGGCCTCTTGCTCGGCCTCGCCCTCGCGCTCTGGTCGGCTTCGGGGTACGTCAGCGCGTTCGGACGCGGGATGAACCGCATCTACGAGGTGCCCGAGGGACGGCCGATCTGGAAGCTGCGTCCCACGATGCTGCTGATCACGATCGCCACCGTGGTCCTCACCGCTCTGGTTGCGCTGAGCCTGGTGCTGACCGGGCCGGCGGCCGCGGCTGTCGGTGACGCGGTCGGTGTCGGTGACACGGCCGTGCTCGTCTGGAGCATCGCGAAGTGGCCGGTCATGCTCGTGGTCGTGGTGCTGATCGTGGCGCTGCTGTACTACGGCACGCCCAACGTTCGCCAACCCCGCTTCCGGTGGCTGAGCGTGGGTGCGGTGGTCGCGATCGTGATCTGGATCGCGGCCTCGGCCGCCTTCGGCCTCTACCTCGCCAACTTCGCCAGCTACAACCGCACCTACGGGTCGCTCGCGGGTGTGGTGGTCTTCCTGCTCTGGCTGTGGATCACCAACCTCGCCCTCCTCTTCGGGGCCGAGCTCGACGCCGAGCTCGAACGCGGCCGAGAGCTCCAGGCCGGCATCGCCGCCGAAGAGGCCATCCAGTTGCCGGTGCGCGACACCCGGAAGAGCGACAAGGCCGCGCGCAAGACGGCCGAGGACGTCGAGGTGGGCCGACGGCTGCGCCTCGCGCGTGGCGGTGAGTCCGACGAAGGCGGGCCCGGCTGACCTCGGTCAGGGTCAGGATCGCCGCGCTCGGCGGGGCCTGAGCCGGCCGAGCCGTGCCGCCCCCAACGCCGCCCGAGCGGCGTTGCTCCCGGCGGCGCCGTGTACGCCGCCGCCGGGATGTGCCGCTGCCGAGGCGAGGAAGAGCCCGCGCACCGGGGTGCCGGCGCGGCCGGTGCCGGGGACCGGCCGGAAGACCAGCTGCTGCTGGAGCTGAGCGGTCCCGCCGCCGATCGCGCCACCGATCAGGTTGGCGTTGCGTGCCTCCAACTGGTGCGGCCCGAGCACTCGGCGTGCCCGCACCAGCGACCCGAACCCCGGCGCCAGTCGCTCCATGCGTGCCTGCACGCGGTCGGCGAGGCGTTCGCAGTCGTCGTGGCCCCACCCGCCGGTGATACCCGCCTCGCCGGCATCGCGTCGTACCTGCTGCGGCATGTGGGTGTAGGCCCAGGCCGACTCGGTGCCGGCTGGGGACCGGCTCGGATCGGCGGTCGTCATCTGTCCTGCCAGGAGGAACGGTCGGGCAGGCACGGCCCCGGCCTGGATCTGGGCGGAGCTCTCGACGAGCTCGGAGACCGAGTCGGCGACGTGCACGGTGCCGGGCTGGTGCGGTGGAGTGACCGCCCACGGCACGGGCCCGGAAAGCGCCCAGTCGACCTTGAGCGTGGCGGGGTCGAGCTGGAAGTTGCGCATCCGCCGACGGGTCCTTGTGGGCAGGTCCTCGGGGCGCACCAACTCGCCGTAGAGCCGCGGCGCGGCGACGTCGGCCAGCACCGCGCGGCTCGCGATTCGCTCACCGTCACCGAGCCGCACCCCGCTCGCGCGGCCGGACTCGACCTCGATACCGGTGACCTCTGCGGAGCAGCGCACCGACCCACCAGCGGCCTCGAAGCGTCGCACCAGCGCATCGGTGAGCCGGCCCGCTCCGCCCTCCGGAGTCGGCCAACCGACCGTCTGCCCCAGCATCGACATCAGGATCGCCATCAGTCCGGATCCGGGCGCGTCCATCGGGATGTCGGAGTGGCAGGCGCTACCGGCGAGCAGCAGCCGGGCGGCCTCTCCACCGAAGTGCTCGCGGGCGAGGTCGGAGGCGGGCAGCACCAGGGTGCGTACCGCGTCGAGACCACCGGCTCGCGGCAGGCGGCCCGCAACACCGAGGCCGTACCGCACCGGAGGGAAGGGGGTCAGGAGCGCACCGATCAGGGACTCTCCCAGCGTGTCCCACCATGCGCAGAGCGCTGCCCAGGACTCGCCGTCTCCCGGGGTTGTCTTCTCGAGCAGAGCTGCGGTGACCTCTCGGTCCCGATGGAGCAGGGCCCACTCCCCGACCTCGGGCTGGAAGTGCCCGAGGACCGCGGGCGCGTGCCGCCAGCGCAGTCCGTGCTGCTCCAGGCCCAGCCCACGGATCACCGGCGACGCCGCAGCGAGAGGATGGAAGGCGCTCATCGTGTCGTGCACGAAACTCGGGTCCACCTCCCGGTCGCTGCGTACCGCGCCACCCGGGGTCGCTTGGGCTTCCAGCACCAGCACCGACCATCCGGCGTCGATCAACAGGTTCGCTGCCACCAGCCCGTTCGGCCCGGCTCCCACCACCACGGCGTCCCAGTCAGTCATCGGACCCCGCCGCCGGACGGGCGTCGCTCGGCGAGATACGCGAGTCGACGCAGCGTCTCGACGTTGCGCCAGGACAGGCCGAGGTCGCGGACCGGCTTCGGCAGCAACCTCGCCGGACCGGAGACCGCGTCCTCCTCGATCACCATTCGGGTCTGCGCCCCGACCTGCTCCAGGCGGACGGTCACCTGCGCGGACCCACTGGGCCGGGCCCGGGCGCGCAGGGTCAACGCGACACCTGGCGTGACATCGACGACCTCGGTGGTGTCGTCCAGCAGCAGGGGCCAGGCGCCCACCGAGTGGTGCAGCTGGGCACCCCGCTCCGGCCAGTGATCGTCGACCTCGCGCATTCGCGCGGCGCCGACCACCCACAGCGGGTACAGCCACCCGTCTGCAAGCACCGACCAGACGGCCTCGGGGGTCGCCTGCGTCGTCCTCTCGTTCACCGCCATGGCTCTGCGGTACCCATGCGCCGCGATGACACCCCTCTGGCGACAGTGACCGCTACCGGGTGGGCGGCCGCACCCGCGGCGGGGACCAGTGCCAGTCGCTGGGCAGCGTGATGCCGTCCAGACCGATTCCCTGGTAGATCAACCGGTAGGCATCCGGGTCGGTGCGTCGCTGCTGGTCGAAGAGGCGATCCAGGTTCGCCCACAGCGGCGTGCTGCGCGCGGAGCCGAGGTACTCCCCCTCACCGGTGCCGGGCAGCAGGCTCGGATGAAGCCCGGACGCAGAGAGCAAGCGGCGGGCGCGGGCGTCCATGATCATCACCACGGACTCGATGCCGTTGGCCTGGGCGGCAGTGACGATGCCGTGGTAGAGCGCTGCGGAGCAGAGCGGGTTGCGGCCCTGGACACGGCGTACCGCGATGGTGGCGATGTCCCAGGTGCGCGCGGGGTCGAGGCCGACTGCGCGGGCCGAGCGCACACCGTCGTTGCCCCACGGCTCGCGCGCGATGTCGTTGAGGCTCTTCAGACCGCGCGGGCCAGGCGCGATGAAGCGGGTGGTGGCGAGCGCCAGCCCACTCTCGTCGAGGACCGTCATGAACCCCGTGTCGTCGGCGTACGGGCCGTATTCGCGCTCGAACTCCTCGGCGGTGTTGCCGTAGGTGGCGAGGAAGACCTCGGCCTCGCACGCCAGGGCAGCCTCCAGATCGGAGTCGACCGGGTCGAGGACCAGGCGCAGCGGGGTGGTGTTCACAGATCTCCTTCTCACAGGTCGAGCGGTGGCGGTCGGACTCATGGTTGCTCGGACCCCCGACCGAATCCCTCCGCGGACGGCGTCGACCGGACACCCCGCACCAGGCTCCGCCGCACCTCATCCGCCGGCAGTACGTCGTCCGCGGGCCGATCGTCCTCGCCTGCCTCCATCGGTTCGCCGGCGGAAGCGACCCAGCGGCTGACCCACGGCTCGACCTCGGAGGCCGGCATCGGACGCGCCACGTGATAACCCTGCAGCCGGTCGATCCCCATCCGCACCAGCTGGGCCATGTCGGTGGCGTCCTCGACACCCTCCGCCACGGTGCGCATGTCCAGCGCGTGTGCGAGCTGGATGGTCGAGGCCACGATCATCCGACTCCGCTCGTCGGTGGTCACGTCGCGCACCAGAGACCGGTCCAGCTTGAGCTCTTGGACCGGAAGGTCGCGCAGGTAGGTCAACGAGGAGAAGCCGGTGCCGTAGTCGTCGATGGCGACCTGGATGCCGAGTCGGCGCAGCTCGAGCAGCACGTCGCGGGCGCGCTGCGGATCGGCCAGGAAGGAGTCCTCGGTGACCTCGACCAGGATCCGGTCCGCCGGCACGTCCCACTCCGCCAGCGAGCTGTACAGGCGCGGCAGGAAGGTCTGGCTGAGCAGCTCGGGCGGGGCGCAGTTGATCGCCACCCGCAGGTCCAGGCCGGCGTCCAGCCACTCCCGCAGGTCACGCACCGCCTGCCAGGCGATGTTGTCCGAGAGCAGCCCCATCAAGCCCACCCGCCGGGCAGCGGGCAGGAACGCGACCGGGCTGAGCAGTCCCTGGTTCGGATGGCGCCACCGCACCAACGCCTCGACCGCGCGCACCTCGCGCGTGGTGGCGTCGACCTGCGGCTGATACCAGACCTCGATCTGCTGGTCGGCGATGCCCTTGCGCAGGTCCTCGGCCAGCTCCAGACGCGAGCGGGAGAACTCGTCGAGATGCGCGTCGTAGAGGGCGGCCCCGGACCGTGAGCTCTTCGCCTGGTACATCGCCACGTCCGCACGGCGCAGCACCTCGCCGCTGTCGGTGTCGCCGTCGCTGACCACGGTGATGCCGATCGAGCCGGACGGACTGATCTCGATGCCGTCCACGACCACCGGGTCCGCCAACTGCTCCAGCACCCGCCAGGCGGTCTCCATCAGCTCGATCTCGTCGACGGTCTCCAGCAGCAGGGCGAACTCGTCGCCGCCCAGCCGAGCCACCATCACGTCGCTGCCCACCGACTCCTGCATCCGCACCGAGACGAAGGTGAGCACCACGTCGCCGGCGTGGTGGCCGAGGGAGTCATTGATCTCCTTGAACCCGTCGAGGTCCAGCAGCATCAGCGCCAGCGGCTGACGCTCCTCCAGGCACCGCACCAGCCGCGCACGTACCGCCCGCCGGTTGGGCAGCTTGGTCAGGTCGTCGGTCATCGACAGCGTCAGCGCCTCGGCCGCGTTGTTGGCGTCGCGCAGCGCCATCACCATCCGGGTGCCCACCGCGGCCATGGTCAGCACCGCCGGGGGCACCACGTAGAAGGCGAGCGTGTCGTCGGGACGGATGGTCAGCACCGCAAGCGCCACCGCTCCGGCCGAGACCAGCAGCCGGGTGCCGGCGGTCTTCGGGATCGCCCGGATCACCCGCTGTTCGGGGCGGCAGGCGGCAGCCACGAGCAGCGCCCATGCCGCACCCCACAGCGCGATGCTGGTGTTGCCGAAGTCGTAGGTCGGGGTCGAGACCTGCAGGGCGAACCCGGACTCGGCACAGGCCAGCAGCACGAAGGCGCAGGCGAGCATCAGCGACTTGCGTCGGTCGGTGCGTGCCTGGAGCAGATGCTGCCCGAGCACCACGGTGGCCAGCCCGAGGGCGGCCAGTGGATACATCAGCGCCAGCAGCAACGCCAGACCGTCCTCGTGCGAGGCCAATCGGATCGGTGTCACCAGCAGCAGCGACGCGAGGCAGGAGGTGGCGCCGCAGATCACCGTGACGTCGAGCCAACCCCGGGCACCGTGCACCTGGCGCCGATCCACGTCGGTGACCAGATAGCCGACGAGTCCGAGGTAGGCGGCCACGAAGAGCCACTCGCCCGGCGCCGGGAAGTGGGTCTGCTCCTCCAAGCTCGCCGCGTTGACCGCCATCGATCCCATCGACCACACAGCGACGGTGACCAGCAGCAGCAGGAGCGGAAGACGACGCCCCGGGTAGAGCCGCGCGGCCAACGCGAGCCGCAGCAGGAGCAGGGGAAAGAAGACCGCCAGTGAGGAGAGCAGGATGGCCTGACCGGTCTGGTACGACGCGGTCTCGGCGACCTGGTTGATCGCCAGACCGCCGATCAGCACCACCCAGGAGAGCCGGGCGGCCACCCGCAGGGCGGCGGCGGTGCGGCCCTCGGCATGGGTCACGGGCGCGCCGCGATCGGCACCGACGGCCGGGGCCGGGCCCGATCCCGTGCCACTGCGTTGCATTGACTCCCTCGATCCACTGCTCTGTGCCGCTCTGCGCTGTGCTGCTCTGCTCTATCCCCCCCGATCGCGAGCACGAGCCCGTGGGGCGCCGGCTCGCGTGTCGTCCCACCCTGGGTCAGGGCGGGTCCACCTTCAAGGTCTCGACCAGCATCTCGATGTCGGACTCCGTGGTCCGCGGGTTGACGAAGCAGAAACGGAGCACGGTCTCCCCCGCCAGGATCGTCGGAGTGACCAGCCCGAGGCCGCTCACCCGGACGTGGTGCGACCAGCGCGCGTAGTCGCTCGCCTCCCACCCGACCCGGCGGAACAGCACCACGGAGAGCTGCGGGTCGTGGGCGAGCTCGAGCACCGGGCTCGCCTCGACCTGCTTCGCCGCGTACGCCGCCAACGTCAGGCAGCGCTCGACGGCGTCGACGTACGCATCGGTGCCGTTGGCGAGCAGAGACGCCCACAGCGGCAGGCCGCGTGCCCGGCGCGTCAGGTGCACGGCGTAGTCCGCCGGGTTGTCGGCCTCCTCCCCGTTGACCACATCCAGGTAGTGCGCCTCCTGGCGGTGGGCCGCTCGCGCCCGAGCCGGCTCCCGGTAGAGCACCGCGGCGCAGTCGTAGGGCGTGAACAGCCACTTGTGCGGGTCGACGGTGATCGAGTCCGCCCGCTCGATGCCGGCGAAGACGTCGCGACTGGCGGGCGCCAACATGGCCGCCCCGCCGTAAGCGGCGTCGACGTGCAGCCAGAGGCCGCGCTCGGCGCAGCTGCTGGCGATCTCGTCCAATGCATCCACGGTGCCCGTGTTCGTCGCTCCTGCGCTGGCCACGACAGCCACCACGTCGGCAGGGTCCAGGGTGTCCAGCAACCGGTCGAGCTGGTCCGCGCGCAGGGCGGCATCGGCTTCCCCGGCGACGCCGACAGTGCACCCCATGATCGCTGCGGCCGACCACACCGAGGAGTGCGCCGACGCGCCCGCCACGATGACGCTGGGCGGACGCCCGGACGGATCGCGTCGACCGTGCCGGGCAGCGACCAACGCACTCAGATTCGCCAGCGATCCACCGCTCACGAACGCCCCGTGTGCCTCATCGGGATAGCCCAGGACCCGGCTCAACCAGGCGATCGCGGCACGCTCGGCCGCGACCACAGCGCCCGCCTCCAACTCGCTGCCGCCGTAGACCGAGGCCGCCGAGAGCGCCGCATCGGCCATCACCGCCACCGGTGTCGGCGCGCCGCCGACGAAGGCCAGGTAGCGCGGGTGGTCGGTCGGGAAGGACGTCGGCAGGACGGCGTCGCGGAGCTGGACCCAGGCCGCCTCGGTGCCGATCCCGGTCGGCCCGAGTGCGGGCAGCGGGTCACGTCCGTGAGCCAGTCCCTGTGGGGTCACCTCGGGAGCGTGGGAGAGCCGCTCGACGATCCACGCGGTGATGCTGTCGAGTGCCTCGCGGTCCGGAGCGACGAACTCATGCATCGCGGGCCGTCGACACGCCGCGAAAGAAGGGGAGGGAGACACCGGACATCACCCCAACGATAGTGCGATCGGGACACGACGCGTCCGCCATTGCGCCAAACTGGTCGCACTTCACCCGTTCCCGCCCTCCCCGGTCGCCTGACTTATGCGGCACTGCATTCGGGGTACAGCGGAGGAACGGACACAGCCCGACGCGGGCCGAGACGAGAGGGGGCACTGCCGTGATCTGGAAGAGCCTGCGATCCTCCGGTCGGCCTCGCCCTCCCGAGCAGCTCACCCGCAACTGGAACGAGCTGCTCCAAGAGCTTCGGGTGATGCAGACCGGAGTGCAGATCCTCACCGGCTTCCTGTTGACCGTCCCGTTCTCCGACAGGTTCGACGACCTGGCACAGCACCAGCGCTACATCTATCTCGGCGTGCTGGCGGGCGCCGTGCTGACCACCCTGCTGATCGTTGCCCCGGTCTCCTTCCATCGCGTCCTCTTCCGTCAGCGGCAGCGCGGCTGGCTGGTCGCGGCAGGCCACCTCTGCGCCCGCGCGGGCCTGCTCTGCTTCGGCCTGGTCTCGGCCGGCGTCGTCCTCCTGGTCTTCGACGTGGTCATCGGCACCACCGCCGGCCTGATCGCCGGCGCTGTCGTGGTGCTGGCCTTCGCCTCCCTCTGGTACGGCGTGCCACGGCTGGTCGACGACGCCAACGACGACGAGGAGTGAGCTCCACGTCTCCGGCGGCCGCCCGAGGCCGGTTGTGCACCCGGGGCCGACATGGCATGTTCGAAAGGAGCGGTTGCACAACCCAACCCACCCCCGCTCGGGAGGTGATCACCGTGACTCTTTCACGGGGCCTTGATCCCGCCGAACCACTCGACCGGTCAGAGCGACGCGCCCTGACCGAACGCCTGCTTCGGCAACTGTCCGCCGCCCGCGACGACGATGTGGAGACGACGGACCTGGAAGAACAGGTGATCCGGATCAACATGCCGGTCGCCCGCGACATCGCACGACGCTTCGAGAACCGCGGCATCGCCCGCGAGGACCTCTGCCAGGTCGCCTATCTGGGCTTGGTCAAGGCGGTTCGACGCCACGACGCACAGCCCGGCCACGACTTCCTCACCTTCGCGGTGCCCACCATCCGCGGTGAGTTGCGACGCTGGTTCCGCGACGGCGGCTGGATGGTCCGCCCACCCCGCTCGGTCCAGGAGCTCCAGCCACGGATCCGGACGGCGGAGGAGGACCTGGCCCAACGCTTGGGCCGCACCCCGCACGAGGAGGAGATCGCCACCGAGCTCGACCTCGCCCCGACCCAGGTACGCCGAGCCCGCGCGGCCGAGGGGTGTTTCCACCCCACCTCACTGGACGCCGGTGTCGCCGGCTCCGAGGACGACCGGCCGGTCTCGCTCGGCGACCGGATCGGCGCCACGGACCCCGGCTTCGATCAGGTCGAGGCGCGGGCCGCGTTGGCTCCGGTGTGGCGTGCGCTGAGCGCCAAGGAACGGTCGATGGTGGAGCTGTGGCTGTTCCAGGACGTCACCCAGGCCGAGATCGGACGCCGGATCGGGGTCACCCAGACCCAGGTGTCGCGACTGATCGCGGCAGCGCTGGCGCGGATGCGGGGCCAGCTCGAGGGCATCGTCCCGACTCCGCGGGCCGCCTGAGCCTGAGCCTGGCACCACACAGGCTGGGTTCAGGCCCGGGCCGCCACCGTGAGCAGGACCGCCGCGTCCTCCACGGCCTCCAGGTCGTGACGGGCCGGAGGGATCGTGACGTGGTCGCCCGGACCGCCCTCCCAGGTGTCCGCGCCCGCGTGCAGGCGCACCCGACCCACCAGCACCTGCAGCGTCGCCTCCCCTGGCGACTCGTGCTCGCCGAGTCGACGGCCCGCCGCGAGGGCGATCAGCGTCTGCCGCAGGTCGTGCTCGCGGCCGCCGTACACGGTCTGCGCTGCTCGTCCGCTGCTCGCCTCCCGTGCCAGTGCGAGTTGCTCGTCGGCGAGGGTGCCCAGTGATCGTCCGTCCACGTCGTCCTCCTGTGTCCGCGGCGGGTCCGGACTCCCAGCCTAGTGGCGCGGACGTGGCAGGGTCCTCACCATGGAGACACCGGTTCCCGATTATCTGCTCGAGGTGCTCGACACCTGCGGCGACAGCCGAGAGGGGATGGTCGCGGACTACATCCCCGAGCTCGCGACCGCCGACCCGGACCTCCTGGCGGTCGCGTTGGCCACGATGGACGGTCAGATCCATGCCGCCGGCGATGCGGGGCACCGCTTCAGCATCCAGTCGATCTCCAAGCCGTTCGCCTATGCGCTGGCGCTGCGCGACCACGGGTTGGACGCGGTGCTGGCCTCGGTCGGAGTCGAGCCGAGCGGCGACGCCTTCAACGAGATCTCGCTGGAGCCCGCCACCGGCCGTCCCCGCAATCCGATGATCAACGTGGGCGCGCTGGTGACGCACTCCCTCGTCGGTGATCCGCGAATCGGACGCGAGGAGCGCGACCAGCAGGTGCTCGACGGCCTCTCGGCCTTCGCCGGCCGCGCCCTCGACGTCGACGACCGGGTCTTCACCTCCGAGTTGGAGACCGCCGACCGCAACCTCGCCCTCGGCTACCTGGTCCGCAGCTACGGCGTGACCACCGCCGATCCGGAGGAGGTGGTCCGCGGCTACACCCGCCAATGCGCCGTGCGCGTCGACGTACGCGACCTCGCGGTGATGGCTGCGACGCTGGCCCACGGTGGCACCAACCCGTTGACCGGCGTAGCCGTCGTACCGCCGTGGGTGGCCCGGCAGGTGCTCAGCGTGATGGCCACCTGCGGGATGTACGACGCGGCCGGCGACTGGTTCTCCCACGTCGGCATCCCGGCCAAGAGCGGCGTCGCCGGCGGGCTGATCGGAGCGCTGCCCGGCCAGGTCGGGATCGGCACCTTCTCACCGCGGCTCGACGAGTTCGGCAACAGTGTCCGCGGGGTGCGCGTCTGCGAGCGCCTCTCCAACGACATGGGTCTGCACCTGATGGGCACTCCGGCCACCGGAGCGCACGTGATCCGTCGCCACCTCCGCGACGGCGAGCGGCAGCGGCTGGAGCTGCAGGGAGCGATCCGGTTCTCCGGGGCCGAGGCGGTGTTGCGGACGATGGCCGAGATCCCGCCGGACGTCCGGGAGGTGACCCTCGACCTCAGCCGGATCGCCAGCGTCGACGACGTCGGACGGCGCATGCTCCTGGAGGGGATCCGACGGCTGGGCCTGGACGGGATCGCGGTGGAGCTCGACCGGCCCGACTACCTCGATCCAGACTCCTAGGGAACCTAGGCCGAGACCCGACCCGGCGCATACATGATCACGGCGACGCCGACCAGGCAGATGGTCGCGCCCACGACGTCGTACCGGTCCGGTCGGAAGCCGTCGACGAGCACACCCCACAACAGCGATCCGGCGACGAAGATGCCGCCATACGCGGCCAGGATGCGGCCGAAGTTCGCGTCGGGCTGCAGGGTGGCGACGAATCCGTAGAGGCCCAGCGCGATCACGCCCGCGCCGACCCACAGGGCGCCGCGGTGCTCCCTGACCCCCTGCCAGACCAGCCACGCGCCTCCGATCTCGGCGAGTGCGGCGACGGCGAACAGCAGGACGGACTTCGCGAGCGTCATGCGCGCGATTCTCGCCCACCCCTCGCGCCAGGTCCTACGGTGGAGACATGAGTGAGATCCCGACGATCACCCTCAACGACAACGCCACCCTCCCTGCGATCGGTTTCGGCACCTACCCGATGTCCGGCGCCGACGGGGTGGAGGCGATCACCAGTGCCCTGCGCACCGGTTACCGGCTGCTGGACACCGCGGTGAACTACGAGAACGAGGAGGAGGTCGGCCAGGCGCTGCGCGCCTCCGGCATCCCCCGCGACGAGGTCTGGCTCGCCTCCAAGCTTCCCGGCCGACATCACGGGTACGACGACGCGATCGCCTCCACCAAGGAGTCGCTGCACCGGCTCGGCGTCGACCACCTCGACCTGCACCTGATCCACTGGCCCAACCCGAGCGTCGGGCGGTACGGCGAGGCCTGGCGCGCCCTGGTCGACCTACGGCAACAGGGCCTGGTCCGCTCGATCGGCGTCTCGAACTTCACCGCGGAGAACCTGGACCTGATCATCGCCGAGACCGGCGTGACGCCGGCGGTCAACCAGATCGAGCTGCACCCCTACTTCCCGCAGGTGGAGATGCGTGCGGTCAATGAGGCCCGCGGCATCCGGACCGAGTCCTGGAGTCCGCTGGGCAAGCGCCAGGCACCCTTCACCGAGGCGCCGGTCGCCGAGGCGGCGCAGGCCCACGGTGTGACGCCGGGCCAGGTGATCCTGCGCTGGCAGGTGCAGATCGGGTCGCTGCCGATCCCGAAGTCCGCGACGCCCGAGCGGCAGCGGGAGAATCTCGACGTCTTCGGCTTCGAGCTCACCCCCACCGAGGTCGACGCGATCACCACGCTCGGCCGACCCGACGGACGGCTCTTCGGCGGGGACCCGGAGTCGCACGAGGAGATGTAGGGCTCAGGCTCCGCCCGCATCCCGGATCGGGGTGATCCACGACTGGTGCGTCGTGCTGTTCTTGGTGATCGCCAGCAGCTCGTCCATGTGCGGCTCCAACCCGGTCACCTTGTCCAGCGGCACCCCGATGATCAGCTGGAAGCCGAGTCCGCGCCACGCCCGGACGGCGCGGCCGGCGAACTCGGAGTCGGCCTTCACGAAGCCCTCGTCGAGGAAGACCGGTGCGAAACGGGGCCGCGAGCGCATCTCGTCGCCGAGCCGGAAGCGGAGTGCGGAGCCGACGATGAACGCCACCAGCTCCTGGCTCTCGCCGCCGCTCTTCTCCCCCAGCGTCCGGTACGTCGCTCGCACCTCGCCGGTCAGCGAGTCGTACCGCTCCGCGCTGATCTCGACGTGCCGGCGCACGTCCAGCAGCCGGTCCCGGTCGGTGGCCTCGCCGGTCGGTCCGGGGCGGCGCAGCTGGCCCATGAAGCGGCTCAACGCTCCGAACCGGCGCTCCAGGTCGGCCTCGCTGAGCTCCTCGCCTTCGGCTCCGGCGGTGCCACCGGATGCACCCGCCGAGAGAGCCCGCAGGTCCTTGAGGAAGGTCTGCACATGAGCCGGTGAGAGCCGCCGCAGCCGGATCCGCAGGCGGTCCCCGGCCCCGCCGAACTCCAGACGGCGCAGGATCGCGTTGATCGGCTCCAGCCGGTCCTCGATCTCCTCCACCGACGAGGCCATCGCTCCCAGCAGCGGCACCAGGTCCTGCCCACTCCACTCGGTCAGCCGGCGGCGCCACTCCGCGCGCCGCTCCGCCAGGCCGGTGGCCCGGATGTCCTCCAGGATCCGCGCATAGTCGGGGTAGGACTCGACTCCGGCGCCGAGGTTCGGCGAGTCCCACTGGAACTTGTACATCCGGAAGATCGCGGTGAGGTCGTCGCTCACCCGGCGGATCTCCGCTTCGACGTCAGCGACGGCGGAGCGCAGTCGCTCGGCGAGACGGTGGGAGTTCTCGGTGAACCGGTCCAACTCCTCGGGGTCGCCCGGCGCCACCGCCGCGGCGAACTCCTCGGCGAGGGCCGCTGCCTGCGCCTCGGTCAGCTCGGGCGTCCCGGCGCGCTCCTGCGCCTCGATCCGGTCCTTGACCAGGTCCTCGGAGTCCACGAGCTCGGCGTGCCGGGCGTTCAGCTCCCGTTGACGCTGGTCCAGGCCGTAGCGCTGCTGACGGGCGTCCTCGAGCCGTCCGCTCAGGTCCTCGATCTGCTCCTGGAGCACCTGCAGCTGGTCGTCGGCGCCGAGGATCTCGGCACGGCGCCGCTCCAGGTCGGCGATGCGTCGCTCGCTGCCCGCCACGTCGATGTCCTCGAACCGGGCGACCGCCACCGCGTCGTACGCGCTGCGGCGCTGCTCGAGCACGCCGGCGCGACGGTCGAGCTCGGCGAGCTGGGCATCGATCCGTTCCAGGTCCCGCTCGAGTGAGGCCGCCTCACCGTCGATCTCGGCCAGCGCGTCGTCGTTGGAGAAGCCGATGATGGCGCGAGCGTCGCTGCGGCCGTGGGAGCCGCGTCGGCCACTGCGAGTCTGACCGGCCTTGGTGACCCGGAGACCGGCACCGGCGAGCTCCTCGGTGCTCTCGACGCACAGGGCGTTGCGCCCCGGCTCGGCCACGTGGGCCTGCACCCACCCGGAGAACCGCGACTCCTTGAAGTCCAGCTTGCCCGCGACCCGCTCCGGATCCTCGGGTCCGGTGTCGGGCAGGTCGAGCTCGACGCCCTCGAAGGTCAACCGGCCGCGCAGTCGCAGGCCGTCGATCGCGGCCGAGAAGCCGGGCAGCCGGTCCAGCGGCACCAGCATCATCCGGGCCGACGCGCCGAGCACCGTCTCGATAGCGGTGCGCCAGTCGGACTCCTCCGGGGCCACGTCGATCAGCTCGGCCACGAACGGCAGCTCCTCGACCCCGAGGCCACTGGCCCGGGCGACCTCACTGCGCAGGTCGTCCAGGTGGGCGGGCACCCGCCCTGAGCGCCGGCCCAACGACGCACGCTCCCGGTCGAGCTCGTCCTGACGCTGCTTGATCGGGAAGAGCCGGTCGCGCACGGCATCCCGCTCCCGCTTGAGCGCGGCCTGCTCCTCGCTCCACCCGTCCAGCCAGGCGCGGGCGACCCGCTGCAGGTCGGCGAACGCCTCGGCTGAGACCAGCGCCTCCTCCAGGTCCTCGCTGGTCTCGTCGGTGACCTCGAGGAGCGGCAGGATCCGCGCCTGCAGCGCTGCTCGGCGCCCGTCGCGGTCGTCCCTGACGACCTGCTCCTGCTCGACCGCGGTGCCCAGTGACTGCAGGGTCGATCCGCCCGCGGCGCGGTGTGCCTCCTTGGCCTGCTCCAGGTCGGCCAGCAGCGCTGCCTCCGCGTTGGCCCCGGCGGCGAGTGCCTCGGCGGTGGCGAGTCGGTCGACCCGGTTCGTGCTCACCGCGGTCTCCAGCAGCCGCAGGTGGGTCCGCAGCAGCCACTGCCGCAGCGGCGTCTCCCCGGACCGGGTGACGCCGAAGGCGTCCAGGTCCTCAGCGCGTTGCCGGGCGGCGACCCGACGCTGGTGCAGGTCGGTGATCGGGTCGAGGAGCTCGAGCTTCTGCTCCTCGGTGCGCATCGCGGTGTAGGCGGCGTCGAGGTCGTCGAAGTGGTCGATGGCACGGTCCGCGGCGGCATAGGTGGCCGGCCGCTCCAGCACCATCTCCTTGTACAGCTCGTCCACGCTGCGGACCTGGTTGCCTGCCTGGATCCGGGCGAGCAGACGCAGTGCCTTCGCTCCGTCGCCTCCGGAGCCGATGCCGAGCCGGGCGTGCAGCACGGCGGAGAACTCCGCATACGTGCGGTGTACCCGGATGCCGGGGAAGAGCTTCTTCAGCGTGGTGGCGTGGAACCGCTCCGGTACGGCGACCTCGAGGGCCTGGAGTGCCAACGGTCCCTCAAGCGTGGCCAGCTGCATCTGCACGTCCGCCGAACGCTGCGCCCGTCGGGGCACGTAGTAGGTCCGCACCGCGGTGAACTGGCGGCCCTGGTCGTTGACGAAGGTCACTGCGACCGCGCCCCAGGTGTCGGCGCCCTTGCCGCGCAGCAGCTTCTCCACCGGTCGGCCGGTCTTCGGGTCGTCGATCACGTCGACAGCGCCACGCAGGTAGGAGAGCAGGTTGCGCTGGCCGATGCTGCGGGCACGGCCGGCGACCGCGTCGTTCGATGCGCCGTTGAACTTGGTGTCCGAGGGCATCATGAGCGCCGTGTAGGCGTCCAGGATCGTCGACTTGCCGACGCCCGAGGCGCCGGAGATCATCGTGGCGTCGGCGCCGAGCGGCACCGTGGTGAGGCCGCCGAAGCCGCCCCAGTTGACCAGCTGCAACTGGCTGGCGCGCCACTGCACGGTGTCGTCGACCGGCGTGGCGACGAGTCGCTGCTCGAAGAGCCCATCGCTCTCGGCCAGGGTCTCTCCAGGGACCTCGGTGCTCTCGGTGGCCTCGCTGCTCACGGCTGCTCCTTCCCGGCTTCGACGTCGCTGACGTCGCTGCCACCGACGTCGAAGAGGTCGGTGTCGGCCACTGGGGGCACGGGCTCGGTGCCGTTCGATCGGCGCAGCGCCTCCAGCAGCTCCTGCAGCAGCTCCAGCGGCAACAGCGGCTCCACTGCTTCGCTGATCTCGTAGCGGTCGTCGGCGGGTGCGCCGATCAGCAGCCCGGCCTTGACCACGCTCAGCACCGCGTTGCGGGCACGCTTCTCGTCGCTCGCCTCGTCGGTGGCGTGGGTGGGGCGGAAACTGGCGACGTACTCGACGATGTCCTCGCGGTCGATGTAGACGCGTGCGTCGCCGGCGGAGAGCCCGGCCCGGAGTCGGTCGCGCAGGTGCACCAGGACCAGCGTCTCCTCCCGCGACCAGGCGGCGTCGTAGAGCAGGGTGGGGAACCGTCCGCCGGTCTCGGAGGTGGCCTGCCGCTTCCAGGCGACCTCGCGGGTACGGTCCACAGCGAGCTCGAGGAACAGGTCGTTGAGCCGGGAACGCAGCACCCGTTCGTGGTCGAGCAGCACCTGCCAGTCCCGTGGGTGGGTGCGGGCACTGATGAAGCGCTGCTTGAGCAGTGCGACCAGCGCCTGGCGCTGCGCGTACTCCAGACCGCCCTCGTCGCCCTCGAAGAGCGAGACCGAGGCCTCGCCCGCCTCGGGCCAGGTCTCCGCGTCGGTCGCGGTCTCCCCGCTCGCCACGGTCTCCTCGGTCGGCTCGATCTCGACGCTCATCGGACGGTCTCCTGCGGTGGGGGCTGATCGGTGGTGCGCGCCGGCTCGAGGTCGGGGTCGGGCAGCGACAGACGCGGTATGGCGAAGTCGCGGCGGGTGCCGTCCGGCCGGATGGCGCCGTAGGTCTCGGGAGTCGGCACCTCGGCTTGGTCGGCCTCGGCCGCGAGCCACCCGCGTTCGGCCGCCAAGTGCAGCAGCCCGAAGATCTCGACCGGACGGCGAAGCGTGGGCTCGAGCTCGTCGAAGAGGGCACCGAGTGAGGCAGCGGGCGAATCGGAGGCCAGCGCGTGGTCGATGCGCTGACGCAAGGTGCCGAACTGCGGCCCACCCTGGGCGCGGAGGTCGGCCAGCGCGGTGCGCGGCGCCGCGTCCGGATCGGTGGTGCCGATCGGCTCGGGCAGCACGTCGTCGGCCGGGTCGTAGAACCGCTCACGCAGATGGTCGACACTGACCCGCGGCGGCAGCAGCGGCACGTCGTGACTCGCCCGCGGTCCGGTCGTGGCCATCCAGGTCATCAGCTCCGACTCGACCTGCCGCAGCGTCTGCTCGAGCGCACGATCACGCGCGACGTCGTGGGAGACGATGTACTCCTTCAGCGTCGCCGTCACCCGGGAGCGCTGCGCCAGGACCCGGTCCAGGCCGTCCCTGACGAGCTTGACGGTGCCGCGCAGCTCGGCCCGCTCCGCATCCCCGAGGATCCGGTCTGAGAGCGGGTGGTCGAGCAGGGCGCCGAGGTCCTCACGCAGCTGGGTGACCAGCGCGTCGTCGCGCAGCAGCGCGAACGCGCCCTCGAAGGCGCGCCCTTCGTGGGTCGCCGTCATCAGCGCATCGGCACGGGCGAGGTAGTCGTCGATCACCTCGCCGGCGGGACGGTCCTCGGCCCGGAACGCGGCGAGGATCTCGGTGCGGATCTGGCCGAAGCGCTCCTCGACCCGCGCGAAGTCGCTCGGCAGCGCGGAGATCAGCGAGAGCAACTCGGTGAACCCCTCGTGCATGAAGTCCTCGGTGGCGCTGACCATCGCTGCCCCGTCCACCAGCCGGTCGCGCTCGGCCTGCAGGCGCGCGATCTCCTGGTTGAGCAGGGTGACCCGGGCGGTGCGGTCGGGATTGGCCTCGGCGTTGAATCGCCGCACGGTGCCCAGGATGGTGGCGATCCGGTGCTCACTGAGCGTGGCCCGGTCCCGGGTCATGCTGGTCACCAGCTCCAGCGCCTGCTGGGCGTGCGAGGTGAGCGAATAGACCTCGTTGCCGGTCTCGTCGAGTGCGCGAACCAGCCACTGGCCGCGCATCCATCGCTGGCAGAGGTCGCGCCCGCTGCCGCTGGGCACCTCAAGCTCGCCGCTCTGTCGGATCTCGGCGAGATGCTCCTCGACTTGCGTGTGCAGGCGGGCGGTCGGGATCGGACGGTTGTTGCGACCGAACGCCGCACGAAAGACAGTGATCACCACCGGCGCCTGGCGCTGGTGCAGCAGGGTGAGCGTCGGCTGCGCGAAGGCGCCCTTGACGCGCGCCAGCTCGCCGGCGATGTCACTCATCCTCCGTGCCTTCCCAGCTGTCTCGGAGCCCGGTACGGGCCGCGCAGGCGCCGGACGGGCGCGCGCGTGTGGTGGGCCAGCATGTCAGAGGCGTCCGAGCGGGACGAAGACAGGGCTGGAGGCCCACCGGCGAGCACAGACTCAGCTTGGACTCACGGGGGCTCCGGCAGGGGTGGCGCGGCTTGCACCACCACCCCGAGCACCTCGGCGGTCGGCCCCAGCCACACGGAGCCGTGGTCGCTGCGCAACGCGACCCTGCCGAGCTCGAGCCCGTAGACCCCGACCCGTCGTCGGCCGCGATCGATCACCAGCGCGACATCACCGCGCCGCGGGCGGCGTCCACGGGCCACGAGCAGCTCGGTGCCTTCCGGCCACCCGCGCGAAGCGAGTGCGTCGCTGGCCATCCGGTGCCGCAGCGGCGCCTCCACAGCGGGTGCGAGCGAGGACCGCGGCGCTGCACGGGCCGCGCGCCGGGGCAGATCGCCCTCCGCGACCGCCACGTCGAAGGGCAGCAACTGCTGCTCCTCATCCCCGGACCGCACCGAACGCCGCACCGAACGCATGTTCGAAGCGTAGAGGATGTCGGCCCAGCGGTCAGCCCACCGCCACCGGTGGCAGCGTGACCACCTGGCCGGCGTAGCTCAGCCCCGCCCCGAACGCGATCAGCAGCGCGGTGTCGCCCGGCGCAGCCTGGCCGTCGCGGATCATCCGCTCGATCGCCAGCGGCACCGACGCCGCGGAGGTGTTCCCGGACTCGACGATGTCGCGGGCGACCTGGACGTCCTCGGGGAGCTTGAGGTTGCGGGCCAACGTCTCGGTGATCCGCAGGTTCGCCTGGTGCGGCACGAAGGCGTCGAGGTCGTCCAGGGCGAGTCCGGCCGCCTCGACCGCGCTCCGTGCGACGTCGGCCATCGCGAACGGGGCCCACCGGAACACCGCTGTGCCCTCCATCTTCACCACCGGCGGATGCGCCTGGTCCACGTCGCGGCAGCCCGGCTCCTGACGGATCACCCGTGACTGGGAGCCGTCCGACCCCCACGCCACCGGACCGATCCCCGGCTCGTCGGCCGGTCCCACCACCACCGCGCCCGCGCCGTCGGCGAAGATCATCGCCGTCGAACGGTCGGTCGGGTCGAGGAAGCTGCTCAGTCGCTCGGCGCCGATCACCAGGGCGTGGCCGGTGTTGCCACCACGGACCAGGTCCGAGGCGATCGAGAGCGCGTGGCAGAAGCCCGCACAGCCCGCTGAGACGTCGAAGGCCGCCGCCTGGGAGCCGAGTCGGTCTGCGACCAGCGGAGCGGCGTGCGGGGTGTGCTGCGCGTGGGTCGAGCTCGCCACGATCACCAGACCGATCTGCTCGACGGCGACACCCGCCGCTGCCAGTGCCCGCTCCGCGGCAGCGGTGGCCATGTCGACCAGGCTCTCCCCCTCCGCCGCGAACCGGCGGGAGGCGATCCCGGTCCGGGTGCGGATCCACTCGTCATCGGAGTCCAGCACTCGGCAGATCTCCTCGTTGTCCACCGTCCGCGCGGGGCGGTGGACGCCCAACCCCAGCAGGGCGGTCGCTGCGGCGCCGGAGCGCTGGCTGATCGGCATGTGTCCTCCTCGACGACGGGCACCGCACGGCACGGCGACCATCTCGCAGGCTACGACGCCCATCGTCGGGCTGCTGCATGATGGCCCGCGTGAGCGACGAGACCCCTCCGCACGCCGACCCTCCTGCCACCGGCCTCGACGAGCTGGTGGCCCGCCGTTTCCTGACCACTGACGCCGCCCGCCCGGAGAAGGTCGCGGCGTGGCACGCCCAGGGGCGTCGTACGGCTCGGGAGAACATCGCCGACCTGGTCGATCCTGGTTCGTTCGTCGAGTACGGGCGTTTCGTCACCGCCGCCCAGGAGCAGCGGCGGCATCTGGCCGAGCTGGTCACCGACACCCCCGCGGACGGCATCATCGGCGGCACCGCCACAGTCGGCGGGATGCCGGTCGCCGTGCTCTCCTACGACTACCTGGTGATGGCCGGGACCCAGGGCATGCGCGGTCACCGCAAGTCCGACCGACTGATCGAGGTGGCCAGCCGGATGGGCCTGCCGATGGTCTTCTTCACCGAGGGCGGAGGAGGACGGCCCGGCGACGTCGACATCCCCCTGGTCTCCGCTCTCGATGTCGGCTCGTTCGCACTCTGGGGTGAGCTGGAGGGCGCCGCGCCCCGGATCGCGGTGGTCTCGGGACGCTGCTTCGCCGGCAACGCGGTGCTCGCCGGCGGCGCCGACCTGCGGGTGGCGACCCCGGAGGCGAACCTGGGCATGGCCGGTCCCGCCATGATCGCCGGCGGTGGGCTCGGCCACTTCGCCCCCGAGGAGATCGGACCGGTCTCTGAGCAGGCCGCCAACGGCGTCCTCGACGTGGTGGTGGACGACGAGGCCGAGGCGGTCGCGACCGTACGACGCCTGCTGGCCTACACCGGCGAGCCGATGACGCCCGGCGAGCCCGCCGATGCCGCAGCGCTGCGCGACCTGCTGCCGGACAACGACCGCGAGGCGTTCGACGTACATCCGGTGATCGAGGCGCTGGCCGACGAGGACAGCATCACCTGGCTGCGCGCGGCCTGGGCGCCCGAGCTGGTCACCGCGTTCGCCCGGGTGCACGGGATCGCGGTCGGTGTGCTGGCCAACCAGTCGACCAGCCTCGCCGGCGCGCTCACCGCAGCGGCCTCGGAGAAGGCCGCCGACTTCCTCGCGCTGTGCGAGCGCTGGGGTCTGCCGGTGGTCTCGCTGGTCGACACCCCGGGGTTCATGGTCGGTCCCGAGGCCGAGCGCAGCGGATTGGTCCGGCACGCATCGGCGATGGTCGGCGCGGGAGCCCGGCTCACCGTGCCGCTGGTCGGCGTGGTGCTCCGCCGTGGCTACGGGCTCGGCGCGCAAGCGATGCTCGGGGGCAGCACCCATCGACCGCTGCTCACCGTCGCCTGGCCCCAGGCCCACCTCGGTCCGATGGGGCTTGAAGGCGCGGTCCGGCTCTCGATGGCACGCGAGCTCGCCGCGATGGACGAGGCGGAGCGGGAGGAGACGGTCACCGAGCAGACCGCGCTGCTGCGCAAGCACGCCCACGCCCTCAACGTGGCGCGAGTCTTCGAGATCGACGACGTGATCGACCCCGCGGAGACGCCGGCGGTGATCGCCGCGACCCTGCGCACGGCGCTCGCCAGCAGGCGCGACTCCGGGCTCAGCAGTCGAGCAGGTGGGGGCGGTGGCGCAGCCCCGCCGCGCTGAGTCGCTGCACGATCACCCGGCTGCGGACCACGTGGGCGCCCGCCTCGACGGCGAGGTCGAAAACCTCGCTCGGCACGTCGTAGTGGTCGTTGCTGAACGCCCGGCGCGGTACGCCCAGGCCGGCCGCGAACAGGTGCAGCTCCTCGAGTGAGAGGTCGGAGACCAGGTGTGACCACATCCGCCCACGCCACGGCACCAGCGGCGGGTCGATCAGCAGCACCATCCCCGCATTCTATCGGTGCAACTGCGCCCCCTGGACCGTCTATGCCGGCGAACTATGGTGGAGACCATGAACCTGACGCACGCTCCTCTGCGCGCCGCGACCGGCGCCTTCATCCTGAACTCGGGCCTGACGAAGCTCGGAGCGGACGCCGAGACGGCCAAGAACCTCCACGGCTTCGCCTCGACCGCCTACCCGAAGTTCCAGAGCATCGAGCCGGGGCAGTTCACCAAGATGCTCGCCGTCGGGGAGATCGCGCTCGGCAGCGCGCTGCTCACCCCGAAGGTGCCGTCCGCCGTCGCCGGCACCGCCCTCGCCGGTTTCGGCGCGGGTCTGCTCGGCCTCTACCTGAAGGTCCCCGGCCTGCGGCAGCCCGGCAGCATCCGCCCCAGCGAGGACGGCGTACCGATCGCCAAGGACGTGTGGCTCGTCGGCGCCGGAGCGACGCTCGCGCTGCAGGGGTTCTTCAACGGCGCCAGGCGTGCCGGGAAGCGGGCCGCCAAGAAGGTCGGTAGCGCCGCGGAGAACGCCCAGGACGCGCTGCCCTTCTGATCTGGCGCCCGACCGCCAGCAGGTCAGGGGGTCCGTCGCCGCACCGAGAAGGCGACCATTCCAAGCCCGGCGCCCACCAGGCCGACGGCGAATGCCAGCCAGCCGACGGCCGGCCCGCCCGTGTCCGGCAGCCCGTCCCCGTCCGATCCGTCAGCGCCCGGGTCGTCGGTGGGATCCTCGCTGGGCCCATCGGTCGGCCCGTCGGTCGGTTCATCGGTAGGGCCCTCGGTGGGGCCGTCGCCGGCACGGTCGTCGTTGACGATCGTGCAAGTCACCAACTCGCCAGCCTCGAGCACCACGGTGGCTCCCGTCAGCGTGCCGCCGTCACAGGACCAGTCCCCCGCGTCGTAGTCGCTCGGACCGCCGGACTCGGAGAGCTGGTACTCCCCGGGTGCGACCGGTCGGGCGGTGACCGCGGGGCCGCCAGCGGGCCCGGAGACCGCAGTCGGTCCCTCTGCCGCGAGGGTCCAATCCCCCGGACGCGCCGTCCCACCGTCGTCGTTGACCACCCGCTTGACCAGTGTCAGCTCCGCCTCCGGGTCGGGAGCGGCGCCCGGCTGGTCGTCGTTGACGATCGTGCACGTCACCTCCTCACCGGGAGCGAGCGTCAGCGATTCGCCGGTCAGGGTGCCGCCGTCGCAGGACCAGTCGCTGGCGTCGTACCCGGGTGGACCGTCCTCACTCAACTGGTAGTCGCCGGGCGGCACCTCGACGTCGGTGACGTCGACCGCCCCGGTCGGACCGGTGATCGTGGTGGGGCCGTCGGCGGACAGCTCCCAGTCGGTGTCGTAAGCGCGGCCACCGTCCTCGTTCACGACCTCCTTCACCAGGGTGAGCCGCGGATCCGGCGGCGGCGCGCCCGGTTGGTCGTCGTTGACGATCGTGCACGTCACCTCCTCACCGGGAGCGAGCGTGAGTTCGTTGCCGCTCAGCACGCCACCGTCGCAGGACCAGCCGTCGGTGTCGTATCCCCCGGGCCCGTCCTCGGCCAACAGGTAGTCACCGGGTTCCACCTCGACACCGGTCACCTCGGCGTCCCCGCTGGTGCCTTCCACCGGGGTAGGCCCGTTCGCCGAGAGCGTCCAGTCGCCGACGTCGGCAGTGCCACCGTTGTCGTTGACGACCTCCTTGACCAAGGTCAGTGAGGGGGGCGACGCGTCGGAGGTGGTGCAGGAGAGCTCGGTGTCGAACGGGAAGTCGTGGATCTCGCGCGTCGTCCTGCCCTCCGGCATGCCGTGGTTGAAGGATGCCGCGATCACGTTGCCTTCGATGTTCTGGGTGGGCACCCAGGTCAGCGCCGCGTTCGGCGCATACAGCGTGCCCTCGATGCTGTCCCCGCCGGTGACCACGATCCGGGTGGCGTCGGCGAAGTTCCACAGGATGTACGGCGCTTGGCCGCCCGAGACGCCGGCCATGTTCGGGATGTTGCCCAGGTACTCCGCTCCGGTGACGTTGACCAGTAGCGGGGTGTCTGCCGTGGGCCGGTCGAGGAAGGTGATCTCGGCGAGGTTCGCCAGGTCCGTCTCGGAGAGGGTCAGCACGT
Source organism: Nocardioides sp. BGMRC 2183 (assembly GCA_008123405.1). Taxonomy (GTDB): domain Bacteria; phylum Actinomycetota; class Actinomycetes; order Propionibacteriales; family Nocardioidaceae; genus Nocardioides. The sequence continues at coordinate 5,191 of VSSA01000001.1, read as the reverse complement.
TCGTCCGGCCGGAGACCAGCGAGAGCCGGCCGCGCGAGCCGGCGGGGATCGGGCGGGGCAGCAGCGCGCCGGAGTCGTTGACGAGGTCCACGTTGGCAGGGCAGTCGGCGAGCTGGTCGGTGATCACCCGGTAGCGGCTGAAGGCGGCGCCGATGTCGATCAAGCTGTCGGGCACCGGCACCCCGATCGAGGCGGGCGACTGCCGGGTACGGCCGTCGATGTGCGGGATCGTGTTGTAGTCCGAGCCGTTACGCACGATCCGATAGTTGACCTGCGCGTTGTTGTTGTCGCGCTCGTGGGCGGTGTAGCTGGAGTCACGACCGATCTTGGTGAAACCGCGGTTCTCGACGTACACCCGGGAGTTCGGCTCCTCCCAGGAGATGCCGCCGCCGACGTGCAGATAGGTCGGTCGATCGTCACCGGGCGCGGTGTAGGTGCCGAAGACCGGTTCGGCGCCGGCTGCGACGTGGTAGTTGCTCTGGATCCTCAGGTCGCCACCGAGCGCCATGGTCCCCTCGGACTCGTCGTTGCGGAGGGTCACGTCCCCTTCGACGAAGACCAGGAAGCCGCTGTTGGCCGGGTGGCCGTCCACGGTGGCCCGCACCGGGTTGACCGGGTCCAAGGTGGCCGCAGGAGCCGACTCGACCCGCAACGCGGCCGGCAGCATCACCAGCCCCGTCGCGATCAGCAACAGCCCGGCCAGCAAGGGAGCGGTCGACGCCCGAGGTCTGCGGCTCATGCGGCGAGCCTAACGACAGTCCACCCGTCCTGCACTGGTAGGAAAGGGGTAGGCCGCCGCAGCCCGCGGCACTGACCTCGGAGGTCCCATGATCCGTCTGTTGTGGAAGACACTGGTCTTCCTCCTCTCGTCCGCGGTCGGCATCCTGGTGGCGGACGCCCTGCTGGACGACATGCGTGTGGAGGCGTCCGGCTTCATCGTCGTGGTCGTCGTCTACTCGGTGATCCAGGCAGTGGTGCAGCCGTTCGTCACCAAGATGGCCGCGCTCCATGCCTCCGCGTTCCTCGGCGGTACGGCGCTCGTGGCGACCTTGGTGGCGCTGCTGATCGCCAGCCTGCTCGGCGGCGACGCGCTGGAGATCGATGGCGCGGTCACCTGGATCGCAGCCACGGTGATCGTCTGGCTGATCACGGCACTCGCCTCGCTGCTGATCCCGTTCCTGCTGATCAAGGCCGGTGTCGAGCGGCTGCGCGAGGACAACGACCCGCGGAAGCAGGTCCGCTGACCACACCGGCCCTCGGGCACAGCGACGCCCGCAAGCTGCTGCTCGCGGTCGACGCGCCGTCGCTGCTGCACCGCAACCACCACGCCCGCGCCGAGTCGGGACTGCGCGACCGCTCCGGCCGGCCGGCGTGGGCGTTGCACGGCATGCTGCGCCAGATCCTCGAGGCGATCGACCGGTTCGCGCCGGATGCGGTCCTCTTCGGGCTCGACGACCGACAGTCCTCGATACGCGCGACCCGCTATCCGGCGTACAAGGCCGGGCGCGCGGAGAAGGACGCCGACCTCGTCGACCAGCTCGAGCGGGCCGGCGCCCTGCTCGACGCACTCGGGCTGGCGACCCTCACTCCGCCGGGACTCGAGGCCGACGACGTCAACGCGTCGGCGGCCACCTGGGCGGGCCGGCACGGGTGGGACTGCGTGATCATCACCTCCGACCGCGACTCGTTCGCCCACATCAGCGGCCACACCCGGGTGCTGCGCCTGATCAACGGCGGCATCAACGGCTCGCCGCTGCTCGACCCCGTCCGCCTGCGCACGATGTACGGCGTCGCGGCCGAGCACTACCTCGAGTACGCCGCGCTGCGCGGCGATGTCAGCGACAACCTCCCCGGTGTCGCCGGAGTCGGCGAGAAGTCGGCCGCGTTGCTGTTGGAGGCCGCCGGCCCGATGGCTGCAGTCTGGGCGGACCTGGACCACACCGGCGGCGCCACGGTCGCCGCCGCCGTGGACTCCTACAGCCTCGACCAGGGCGGACGGCGCATCGGCGCCGGTCTGGTCCGTCGGCTGAGCGTCGAGGGCGCCCGCGAACGGTTCGAGTTCAACGTGGCGATCATGTCCGGCCGTGACGACCTGGACCTCGGCTTCACCCCCGAGGTGCCCGGATCCGCAGGGATGCTGCCGCTGGATCCGCCCACAGTGTCCCGGGTCGTGGCCCACCTCGACGTCGAGTCGACCCGGATGCTGGCGCTGCGCGTGCTGACCGAGCCGCCCGGTTCACAGGTCGGTTAATACATCCCGGACGATGGTCAGCAAGGTCTGGCGCAGCAGCAGGTGGGCCTGGGCACGACTCAGGTTCCCCTCCCGGGACCACTCCCGGATGGCGCCCCGGGCGAGCTCGCCGTAAGCCCGGATCGCTGCCCGCGCGGCGCGATCGTCCGGATCGCCTCCGACCATCTCCAGCACCCGTGCCGCAGCGACGTCCTGGGCCTGGTCGAGGATTGCTCGGATCTCGGCGTCCTCCCCCACTCCCTCGGCGGCACGGACCGTCAGATAGCTCGCCCGCTCGCGGGTGATCGAGCCCAGGAACCAGGTCACCGCTACCTCGACCCGCTCCTCCAGTGTCCCGCGCGGGAGCGGCAGGTCTCCGAACTCGGGCAGCAGTGACGCACGGCGGACCACCTCGAGGTAGAGCGCTCGTTTGTCCCCGAAGTAGTGGTTCAGCAGACCGCGGGCGACCCCCGCCTCCTCCGCGAGCCGAGTGGTCGACACCTCTGCGTACGGCCGCTCGGCGAAGAGCCGTTCGGCGGCCACCAAGAGCTGCTCACGGCGCTCGTCGGGAGCCAGTCGGCGCCGCCCGGGTGCTGTCGAGGTCATGACCTCACCCTACCTATTGGCAGGCTGCCAACAACGGTCTAGGCTGAACGGACACCCGTGAAAGGACAAGCCGTGACGCCCACCGACGCTCCGTCCGCAGCACCCGCGAGGCCCGCCGCGCGCCGGGAACGCGACCTCCCGGTCCCGGCCGGTTTCGACATGCGCGACCACTTCAGCGGGATCGGCGCCCACCTGGCCGGGCCTGCCAATGTGATCCTGCAGCTGAGTTGGCCCGGCGTCGGCTACGGAGTGCTGAACAGTCGCGTGGACGACGGCTCGGCCATGAAGCGGCCGTTCAAGCGCGGCCGGACCACCTTCACCTATCTGGCGGTCTCGATGCTCGGCACCGACGACGAACGGACGGCGTACCGCCGCGAGGTCAACCGCCAGCACGCGCAGGTCTACTCGCGCGAGGGCGAGCCGGTCGCCTACCGGGCGATGGACCCGGACCTGCAGACCTGGGTGGCAGCCTGTCTCTACTACGGCACCGTCGACATGATCGAGCGCATGCACGGCCCGTTGCCCGAGACCGAGGCAGACGCGCTCTACGCCCACTGCGCCCGGTTCGGCACCACACTGCAGATGCCCGCCGAAGCCTGGCCGAAGGACCGTGCGGCGTTCGCGCGCTACTGGGAGGACGGCCTGGCCGCAGCGCGGATCGACCCGCCGGTGGCCGACCATCTGCTGCAGCTGACCCGGCTCCAGAACCTCCCGGCACCCCTGCGTGCCCTCGGCCCCGGCGTCGTCTTCTTCACCACGGGCTTCCTGCCACCAGCGCTGCGGGAGGCGATGAGCCTGCCCTGGAACGATCGGCAGCAGCGCCGGTTCGACCGCATCCTGCGTCTGCTGGGCAGGGTGGAGCGCGTCGTGCCGCGGGCAGTGCGGAACTTCCCCTTCAACCTCTACCTGTTCGACCTCCGGATGCGCCGCCGACTCGGCCGCCCGCTGATCTGAGCCATTTTCATCGCACCACCACGGAAGGCACCCCATGGACTTCGACCTCCCCGAGACCGCCATCGCCGTCCGTGACGGCGTCGCGGCAGTCGCCGCCAAGTACGACCACGCCTACTGGTCGCGCTGCGAGGAGGAGCACCGCTTCCCCCAGGAGATCTTCGATGACCTGGGCCGCGGTGGCTGGTTCGGCCTCTGCGTGCCCGAGGAGTACGGCGGCGGTGGGCAGGGCCTGCTCGAGCTGGCCGTGGCGAACATGACGCTGTGCGCCTCCGGTGGCGTGGCCGGCACGTTCTTCTACGTCACGACCCCCGGGTTCGGCGCGATGACGCTGACCCGGCACGGGACCGAGGCTCAGAAGCAGCGACTCCTCCCGGGCCTCGCCGACGGATCGATCCAGTTCTGCCTCGCCCTCACCGAGCCGGATGCCGGGTCGAACGCGATCGAGATCACCACCTCCGCCCGACGCGACGGCGACGAGTTCGTGATCAAGGGCCAGAAGGTGTGGATCTCCAACGTCGAGAACGCGGACTGGATGGTCGCGGTGACCCGCACCATCCCGGCAGCGGAGACCCGGGAGCGCGGCCTGCCCCGGACCGCGGGGTTCACTCTCTTCCTCGTCGACGTCCGGCAGGCGCTCGCCGACGGCACCCTCTCCTACACACCGATCCCGAAGATGGGCTCCAACATCCTGCACTCCTCGCAGGTCTTCTTCGACGACGTCCGGGTGCCGGCCGAGAACGTCATCGGCGAGGTCGACGCCGGCTTCGCGGTCCTCTGGGACGTGCTCAACCCGGAGCGGATCCTGGCCGCGTCCGGCGGCATCGGCACCGCGGACGCCGCGCTGCGGATCGCCTGCGACTACGCCCGCGAGCGTGAGGTCTTCGGCCGTCCGATCGGCTCCAACCAAGGCCTGCAGTTCCCGCTCGCCCAGTTGAAGGCGAAGACCGAGCTCGGCCGGCTGATGACCTATCAGGCCGCCTGGCTCTTCGATCAGGGTCGCCCGTGTGGCAACGAGGCGAACGTGGCGAAGCTGACCGGCGCCCAGGTCGGCTGGGAAGCCGCCAACCAGGCGTTCCAGACACTCGGCGGGATGGCCTACTCCAAGGAGTATCCCGTGGAACGGATCTTCCGGGACGCCCGGATCGCGAAGAACATCCCGGTCGCCGAGGAGCTGGTGCTCGCCCACATCGGCACCCAGATGTTGGGACTCCCGAAGAGCTACTGAGGCAGCCGGACCGCTCCGCCTGGTCCGGTGCTCAGCCCCGCGGCGCGCTGCCGGAGCGACGCGGCCGGCGGCGACCGCCCTGACCACCGCCACCCTGGCTGCGCTGACCACTCTGGCTGCGCTGGCCGCCCTGGCTCGAGCCGGAGCGCGCGGACCGATTGCCCCGGCCGCCGCGC